>CAJYJH010000033.1 GCA_913775265.1 uncultured Mucilaginibacter sp.
ACTGAAAAACGAAAATAAAAGTAACATCTACCTATGTTACAACATTAGTTAAAAAGAGAATTCTCAGGCACCCAAGTTGAGATGATTTTGTTCTTTGTTTTGGGTTTAATCAATAGTTTAAATTAATGAGGGGAAAGGGAGCTTCGCAAGTAGCTCTCTTTTTTTGTGCCTTAATTTTTGCAATCTCTCTTTAACGTCAAAATCTATAGAAATTGTAGACTTTTTAATTCCTTTTACTTTATTTTGCCGGCATTGTAAACATAATGTCGTTCATGAAAAAATACTTCGTCTTTCTATTAATCAGTATATATAGTGTTGGTGCATTTGCGCAAGGCAAGCTTAAAGCCGGCGTTTGGAGGGGGGTACTAAGACCTGCTGCAGGCGAATTGCCCTTTAATTTTGAAGTAAAAGATACTACTGGCAGGCAACAACTGACTATATTTAACGCGGGTGAGCGTTTTAAAGTAAAAGATATCAGAGTAAAAGATGATTCGGTTTTTATCCGTATGCCTTTGTTCGATTCGGAGTTTAAGCTACAGCAAAAAGGTAATATTTTAACCGGCAACTGGATCAAGCACTCAGGCAGTCGCGATGCTGTAACTCCTTTCACAGCACAATACAACGTTAAGTGGCGATTTTTTGAAAAGCCTGAGGCTCCTGCTTATCAAATTACCGGCAGATGGTCTGCCATTTTTGGCGAGGGTGCTGATCGCGATACAACCGTAGGCGAATTTGTGCAAAAAGGCAGCCGTGTAACCGGGACCTTTTTAACCACCACTGGCGATTACCGTTACCTGGAAGGCACCGTAAGCGGTAAAAAACTTTATTTATCTTGTTTTGACGGCGGCCATGCATTTTTGTTTACCGCGAACATTCAAAACCCGAAAACTATAACCAACGGTTTGTTCGGTACCACATCATGGACAGCAATTAAAAACCCTAATGCTAAATTGCCCGATGCTTATTCGTTAACCGTTTTAAAACCGGGCTATAAAAAAATCGAATTTTCATTCCCGGACTTAAACGGGCAAAAGGTCAGCCTTAATGATGCGCGTTTCAAAAATAAGGTAGTGATAATACAAATTATGGGTTCGTGGTGCCCTAATTGTATGGACGAAACAGGCTACTTGGTGAACTACTACAAAAAGTATCATAAAAAAGGGGTTGAAGTATTAGGCTTGGCTTACGAACGCAGCGCCGAGTTTGAGCAGGCCCGCAAAGCTGTATTACAGGAGAAAGAGCATTTCAACGTACTTTATCCGCTATTGCTCACCGGATATACTAACAACAAAAAGGAAACAGCTAAAAGTCTGCCCATGCTGAGCAATTTTCTGGCATTCCCGACCACCATCATCATCGACAAAAAAGGCGATGTGCGTAAAATTTATACCGGCTTTAGCGGACCGGGAACGGGTGACCACTACACAGAGTTTGTAAACGGCTTTGAAAGATTAACAGATAATCTGTTAGCTGAGAAATAGCCTTTAAATTTGAATACTAAAAACAAAGGACACTTATTTAGTGTCCTTTGTTGATTTCTTTTCTCTGGGGCCACGTTTATAAATAATCAGCCCGTTTAAAAAATTACGTAATATCTGATCGCCGCAAGGTTTAAAATTTGGATGATCTTCGGCACGGAAAATAGCGCTTAGTTCGGTTTTACTAACATTGAAGTCGGCCAGTTTTAAAACGGCTACAATATCGTCGTCGGTAAACTTCATGGCTACCCGAAGTTTTTTCATAATATCATTATTGCTCATAACACTGTTTTGCCTTTATATTGAAATTTCAAACTTAACTTTTTTGTTTTTTACTTTCTCGCCTTTAAGGGAGTCCACCAACTGTTCATCTTATTGCGTTTTACGGCGGCGTACGATGAGTAATCCAGCACTTCAATCAACCCAAGTTCGTCTTTATCGAGGCCGCCTTTTTTAAGCAGCAGACCAACAATATCAACTTTATTTACCTTGTCTTTTTTACCGGCAGCAATATATAGCGTACTCCAAGGTGACGGTTTTGGTGGTTTGGGGTTTTCGGGCAGTGTTTCTTGTTCCGGCATTTCGGTTAGGTAAACCGGTTTTTCGTCCGGCGCTAACATCAGGTAAGCCGTACCTTTAGCATGCATCCTGGCCGTGCGTCCGTTGCGGTGCAGAAAGGCCTCTTCGTTATGCGGCATTTGGTAATGCACCACGTGTTCAATCTCTGGAATGTCTAACCCGCGCGATGCCATGTCGGTAGTAATGAGTATTCGATGACTGCCATTACGAAATTTTAACAACGCCCGTTCGCGGTCCTCCTGTTCCATGCCGCCATGAAAAATGTCATTCGGCAGGCCTTTGATCCAAAGTAGTTCGCTGATGCGTTCAACCGCATCGCGGTGGTTGCAAAAAATGAGTGTCGCGTTTGAGCCAATCTTACAAACCAAAGCAAACAGCGCATTCAGTTTGTCTGCAGCTTCGCTAATGACCACTTTGTATTTCAAATCGGGTGCTATCGCCGCATTTGACAGAAAGTCGACCTGTACAGGCTTAACCAGACCTGTAAACGAGGGGATTTCTTCCATTTGGGTAGCCGAAATAAGCATACGCTTTTTTAAAGCAGGCAATTGCTTAATAATATATTCCATGTCATCCTGAAAGCCAAACTCTAAAGATTTATCAAACTCATCAAGAATCAAAGTATGTATAGTTTTGGTACTAAAACTCTCCCGACGTAAATGATGGCTGATGCGGCCCGGAGTGCCAATTAATACAGCCGGTGGTTCCGATAAATTATTACGCTCAACTTTTACCGGATGACCACCGTAGCAACAGTTTACTTTAAACCCGCTTCCCATAGCACGAAAAACCTGCTCAATCTGCAAAGCCAGCTCACGCGATGGTACCAGGATAAGCGTCTGCACTGTAGGAATACTCTTATTAAGCAAGCCCAGCAGGGGCAACAAAAAGCCAAGCGTTTTGCCAGATCCTGTTGGCGAAAGCAGTATGACATCGCTTTTTTTAATAGCGCTCATCGCGGCTTCCTGCATAGGATTAAGGGCAGTAATTTTTAAATTACTAAGAGTTTGTGCAATCATTTATTGGGTGCTGTAATGCACTCAAAGGTAGGTATAATAGTAGGCGTTAGCGATTGTGTTATTTTTTAAGCGCGTGCATAAGTGCATAGTTCTGCAGAGGGTGTAATTGCTGTTTAGTGACGATTAGGTTGGGTATGAAGTAAGTTTTCCACAATCGCAATAGTTAGGATTCCTACGGTATAGGCTATCAAATCGCTCCACAAAAAGCCTTGTCCTAAAATCAAGTGGCCTATCAAAGTCGACCGAATATGGTTGATCCAGGGTGCCTGGTAAACCTGGCTGATTTCAATGGCAAAGCAAAAAGTCAGGCTCCATGCAGCAATTTTAATAATACAAGTATGAATGAAGATCATTCTCATCAGCAAGTAAATCATTACTGCCCATAATGCATCGCCAAGCCATAAGGGGATAAAAGCCATTTTACGAGATACTAGACCCGCGGCAATCACGGCGACAACGCAGAGTAAATGTTTGAGCCTAAGCTTGTTCATGCAAGGGTGTAAGCGGTAATAATAATAGTTTTTTGCCAATGTTATAATTTAACACATAGTTTTCTGCTATTGCGGAAATGGGAAAAAACAAGAAAAAATCAAAATGTAAAAAGTACTTTTGCAAACTTTATATATTTGGTGATATGCTTAGAACTCATACTTGTGGCGAGTTAAATCTCAATGATTTAGGTAAAACAGTAACCCTTTGCGGATGGGTACAAAAATCGCGTGATTTGGGTGGTACTACATTTATTGATGTACGCGACCGCTACGGAATTACCCAGTTGGTACTAAACACTGATACCGATGCAACTTTGCGCGAAGCCGGGCGTAACCTTGGTCGCGAATTTGTAATTAAAGTAAGCGGTAAAGTACTGGAGCGTACCAGCAAAAACCTTAAGATCCCGACCGGCGAAATCGAAATTGCTGTGGAAGGATTGGAAGTGCTGAACGAAGCTAAAATACCACCATTTATTATTGAGGACGTTACCGACGGCGGCGAGGAGCTTCGCGCTAAATACCGTTACCTGGATTTACGCCGTAATCCGATACGCAAAAACCTGATGCTGCGGCATAAAATGGCTCAGGAAATCCGCCGTTACTTAGATGGGTTGGATTTTATGGAGGTAGAAACACCGGTGCTGATTAAATCTACACCTGAAGGTGCACGCGATTTTGTGGTGCCCAGCCGCATGAATCCGGGTGAGTTTTATGCCCTCCCACAATCTCCGCAAACCTTTAAGCAATTATTGATGGTAAGCGGTTTCGACCGTTATTTCCAAATTGTAAAATGTTTCAGGGATGAAGATTTACGTGCCGACCGCCAGCCGGAGTTTACGCAGATCGACTGTGAAATGTCGTTTATCGAGCAGGAAGATATCCTGAATATCTTCGAAGGCCTGGCCCGTCATCTGTTTAAAAACATAAAAGACATTGAGTTGGACGCTTTTCCGCGTATGCAATATGCTGATGCTATGCGTTTATATGGTTCAGACAAACCTGATATCCGTTTCGGGATGCAGTTTGTAGAACTGAACGACATTGTAAAGGGCAAAAACTTTGGAGTATTTGATAACGCCGAACTGGTAGTTGGTATCAATGCCAAAGGTGCTGCCAGCTATACCCGTAAGCAATTAGACGAATTAACTGATTGGTTAAAGCGCCCGCAGATTGGTGCTACTGGTTTAATTTACATGCGTCATAACGATGATGGCAGCCTGAAATCATCGGTTGATAAGTTTTATAACGAAGAAGAACTGCAAAAATGGTCGGCTGTGTTTAAAACCCAGCCCGGCGATTTAGTGTTGATCCTGGCTGGTAGTACCGATAAGGTACGTAAGCAACTGAATGAGTTACGTTTAGAGATGGGCAGCCGTTTAGGATTGCGTAATAAAGATGTTTTTGCACCGCTATGGGTGCTCGATTTTCCGCTGCTGGAGTTTGATGAAGAGTCGGGCCGCTGGCATGCCATGCACCACCCATTCACCTCGCCTAAACCTGAGGATATTGCTCAATTAGATAACGATCCGGGAGCGGTACGCGCTAATGCGTATGATATGGTAATTAACGGTATCGAAGTAGGTGGTGGTTCTATCCGTATATACGACCGTAACCTGCAAGCTTTAATGTTTAAACATTTAGGCTTCAGCGCTGAGGAAGCACAAAAGCAATTTGGCTTTTTAATGGATGCCTTTGAGTTTGGTGCACCTCCGCATGGTGGTATTGCCTTAGGTTTCGACAGGCTTTGCTCTATTTTTGCCGGCCTGGATTCGATCCGTGATGTGATCGCTTTCCCTAAAAATAATTCGGGGCGCGATGTGATGATTGATTCGCCTTCGGTGATCGCCGATGCGCAGATGAAAGAGCTGAATATTAAAACAACCGTATAGATAGTTCATGAAAAGATTAATGTTATTGTGCAGTATGCTTATTTTGTGGGGCACGGCATGCAAAAAAGATAGTTCGGACAATGTTAGTGCTGCCGAACAAGCGGCCGCTGATGATGCTAAAATACAAGCTTACATAAAGGCTAATGGTATTACTGCTACCAAGGATCCGTCTGGGTTATATTATCAAGTTATCACACCAGGTACCGGAGCTTATCCTACCTCGTCTTCAGCCGTTAATGTAAACTATAACGGTAAGTTTCTGGATGGAACTTCATTTGATAGTGGAAATTATAGCAATAGCTTAAGCGGTGTTATTCAGGGCTGGCAGATAGGAGTACCTAAAATAAATACTGGAGGTCGTATTTTGTTGCTTATACCTTCCGCTTTGGCTTATGGCCCATCAGGTCGCGATAGAATACCAGGGAATACAGTTTTAATGTTTACAGTTGATTTGTTAAGCTTTAGATAGTATTTATTATTTTTAAAAAACAAAAAGCGAGGCTTCATATGAAGCCTCGCTTTTTGTTTTTTAAAGATACACTCTTGATTGGATTGTCCTAATACAGTTCAGGAGCCAATATCAGTTTGTCGTTTCACTAGTCATTAATTGCTACTCCTGCTTTTATCGCCATCTGCAATCTGCTTTATCAGCGTTCCCCATGCAATAGGATTAAGCAACGGATTAGGAATGAGTGAGTGCGAATTCTGAATGCGGTTGTGCATATCCTGTGCCACTGCCGATTGTATTTCGTTAGCATCGCGCGGCAACGTACTGCCCAACGCAGCTAATGAGCTTCTGCTCAAATTCTTCCTCGCATTTTCCAAGTCATCATCGGCTAACTTCATCGTCAAAAAATCTTTCTTGAATTCATCAGTCGTAGCCCACGGGAACATGTGGAAGGCGGGTAAATTAATGACCTGCGGTTTCATTGCAACTTGTACAGTATAACTTTTATTAGTTACGTTAGCCGGTATTACCAGTTCTTGCGGAGCAAAACCTACTGCGGTAAATCGCAAAGTATCCTGCTCGTGGGCAACAAAAGAAAAGTAGCCTTTATAGTTGGCAATAAAAACTGTTTTATTGTTTGAAAGATTGGTAATAGAAACGTACGGAACAATCACCTTCGAGCTATCAGCATTATAGGTAATCCCTGTAAACTGCACTAATGGTTTATCTGCAACCTGCGCATGGGCTGCAACTCCTGCAAGCAGGCAAACTATCCATATCAGTAAACACTTCTTCATCTAACACTTATAAACCGTTGTATTATTTACGCCGGTTATGCGCAAATAGTTCAGGTTTGCAAAAATAATATTTTAGGTTAGGTTGTCAGCGGGTTTAACATTACTTAACACTAACGCATGTTAGCGGGCAAAACCGCATTCGGGTCGTCAATGTCGGTTAAATTGATAGCTTCAACTCCGGTCACTTCTGGCACAGCTTTCATAATAGCCTGCTCAATACCAGCCTTTAAAGTCATGATACTCATGGGGCATGAGCCGCATGAACCCAATAACTTAAGTTTTACTACATTATCAGGAGTAATCTCTTCCACCGAAACATTCCCACCGTCAGCCTCTAAATAAGGTCTTATCGTATCTAAGGCTGCTTCTACCTGATCAACTAAACTCATCTTTATTAATTTATTTTAGGTAAGTAAAGATATTAAATTTTTAACGATTAATGACATCGGCATAGTTGGTAGCCTCAGCATTGTTAATCGCTATTTGCTGTGCAACGCGTTCGGCAATGTGCTTAAAGGCTTTATCCATAATGCCATCTTCGGCTAATACTACCGGTTTACCTGCATCGCCCGATTCACTGATACTTTTCACCAATGGGATTTCACCTAAAAACGGTGCATTAACCAATTGAGACAGCTTCAAACCACCGCCTTGTCCAAAAACATAATATTTATTTTCAGGTAACTCAGCAGGAGTAAAGTACGACATGTTTTCGACGATGCCCAAGATAGGCACATTGATGGATTCCATCATCAGCATACCCACGCCTTTTTTTGCGTCGGCTAAGGCAACATCCTGCGGTGTGGTTACAATAACAGCACCGGTTAAAGGGAAGCTCTGGGTAACCGTAATATGAATATCGCCGGTACCAGGCGGCAAGTCAACCACCAGGTAATCCAACTCGCCCCAATCAGCATCATTAAACAACTGTTTTACTGCGGTAGATACCATTGGGCCGCGCCATGGCACGGGTTGGTTAGGGTCGGTAAAAAAGCCTATAGATAATAACTTAATACCATATTTTTCAATAGGCTCAATACGTGTTTTGCCATTTTGCTGGCTTGCCTTAGGGCGGGCACTTTCCAGCCCAAACATAATAGGCACCGATGGGCCGTAAATATCAGCATCAATCAGTCCCACTTTAGCACCCGATGCCGCCAAGCTCAAGGCCAGGTTAGCCGCCACGGTTGATTTACCTACACCACCTTTGCCCGATGCTACTGCGATGATATTTTTTACACCCGGTACACCAGTGTTTTTCTGTGTGGTAACGCGCGAGGTCATGTTGATGCTCACCTCAATATCAGGGCTGATGAAATGGCTGATGGCATTACGACAGGCATTTTCTATCAATCCCTTTAAAGGGCAGGCAGGGGTAGTTAAGATTACCGAAAAGCCGAGTTTATTGCCATCAATATGTATATCCTGAATCATGTTCAGTGTAACCAGGTCTTTTTTTAAATCCGGTTCTTCAACATTGCTCAGGGCTTGTAAAACTTGTTCTGTGGTTAATTGCATGATATGTTACTGGTGCAAAAATACTAAAACCGCCACTAATACTTTTTGTTACAGAAATATTTGAAGTTCAAAATCGTTTTATAGCCGATAAGAATTAGTTTTGGATAAAATTTACTGATGCATCGACCTACCGTTAAAAAGATTCTGCGCATTGCGGCCATTGTTGCCGGTATACTCTTCCTTGTTGCTTTAGTGGGTGGTTATGTGATGTATTCAAAGCGCGAAGCCTTGCTGCAAACAGCTATCGGCAAAGCTAAAGCAAAAGCCAAACGTGAGTATAATTTAGATGTAAAAATAGGCAAGGCCAAGTTTATAGGTGCCACCACGGTGGTGTTTGATGGCATCAGCATTGTGCCCGATCAGCGCGACAGCTTATTGCGTATTAACCATTTTGAAGTAAGCGTTAAGATTTGGCCACTGATTGCCGGTAACATTAAACTTTCGGACGTTACATTAAAGGACGGCTTTTTAAGCTTGGTAAGTAAGAATGGGCAACGTAATTTTGATTTCCTGTTTCGTAAGAAAAGAGACTCTACCACAAATAAAACCAAATCGGGTTTAAACGAACTTGCCGATAACCTGATTAACCAGGTTTTATATAAAATTCCGGATAATCTTAACCTGAGCAATTTCCGCATCACGTTCGCTGATGATAGCAACCAGGTAAAACTCTTGGCTAAAACGGCCAAAATTGACGATGGCGATTTAACCTCTACTATTGATGTTAATGATCACGAATCGACCTGGCACTTTGCCGGTAAGCTGCACCCATCCGACAAAGAAATTGACGTAAAGCTTTACGCAGATGGCAAAAAGGTAGAATTGCCATTGATCGAAAAGAAATTTAAAGTCAAGCTTAATTTTGACACCCTTACCACCCGTTTAAATAAAGTTGAGCATGGTAATGATGAAACGCAAGTATATACCTATTGTGCCATTAAGAACCTGTTAATAAACCATCCGGCTTTATCAGCCAGTGATGTGGTGATACCCAGCGGCTCTATAGATGCCAATGTATTTGTGGGTGATAAATATGTAGCTTTAGATAGTTCGTCGGTAATTCACCTCAGAAAGCTTAACATCCATCCGTACATTAAGTACAAAATGCGTCCGGCCAAAATTTATACGGTGAAGATGCATACCGACTGGCAGGATGCGCAAGACTTTTTTGACTCGTTTCCGCAGGGATTGTTTGAAAACCTGGAAGGCATACAAGTAGCCGGAAAGCTACGCTATAATATGCACCTGTTTTTAGATATGTCTAACCCGGATGATGTACAGTTTGAGTCGGGTTTGGCTAAGCAGGATTTTAGAATACTGAAATTTGGCAAAACAGACTTAAGCCGCTTAAACCGCGAATTTGTATATACGCCTTATGAAAAAGGTAAACCCATGCCGCCGCGTACCATTGGCTCGAGCAATTCAAACTACACACCTTTATACAGCATAGCGCCCGATTTGCGCAACGCAGTAATGACGGCCGAAGACCCATCGTTTTACACCAATCATGGTTTTGTACAGGAGTCGTTACGAAAGTCGATAGCCGAGGATATTAAAACCAAACGTTTTAAGCGCGGCGGTAGCACGATATCTATGCAGCTTATTAAAAATGCGTTTTTGAGCCGCCAGAAAACTCTTACCCGTAAGGTGGAAGAAATACTGATTGTTTGGCTGATTGAGAACGGTAACTTGATGACCAAGGACCGTATGCTCGAAGTATACTTTAACATTATTGAGTGGGGCCGCAACATATACGGTATAGGCGAAGCGTCAAGATATTATTTTGGTAAGGCACCATCAGAGTTAACTTTAGGCGAAAGTATTTACCTGGCCAGCATTGTGCCTAATCCTAAAGCCGGTTTGTACGCTTTTGAACCTGATGGCAGTTTACGCTACCGTCTGCACGGCTATTTCAGACTCATTGGTAATTTGATGGCCAAACGCGGCTGGACACAGCCTGATAGCAACGCCTACGGCTTTTACAACGTGCGTTTGAAAGAATCGCTCCGCCAAAAAATTGCACCTATTGATACTGCGGTGGCCGATAGCTTAATGCAGCAGGACCCGGATGAAATGCCTGATCCCGGTTTAATTTTACCAGGTGGTGCAGAGCAAGGCGTTAATGCTGCTCCTGTTGATGCAGAGCAGGATAAGAAACCAGGCTTATTCTCGCGGATATTTGGTAAGAAAGACAGTGCCGACCGCCGCAGAGAGGCTATTGCTGATTCGCTGGATGCTATCAAAAAACGAGAAAAAGAAGCCCGAAAAGAACAAAAGCGTTTGGAAAAACAGCGGCGTAAAGAGCTAAAACAACAAGGCTTACTCCCGTAGTTTGTAACAGCAAACTAATTATATATTTGGGTGTTTAAACACAAATTAAATCATAAGCCAAATACCATGTCATTACAAGAATCGTTAGCGTGGCGCTATGCTACCAAGAAGTTTGATAGTAGCAAAAAAATTGACGCCGATAAATTAAATAATTTATTACAAACTGTTAAGCTGGCGCCGTCATCATACGGGCTGCAGCACTATGAGATTGTAGTGGTAGAAGACGCCGCTGTTCGCGAGCGTTTAAAAGAAGCTGCTTATGGCCAGTCACAGTTAACCGATGCATCACAGGTAATTGTATTTGCTGCCGAAACAAAAATTGACGAAGAGTACGTTAAAAATTATATAAGCGAAACTGCCGCCATGCGCCAGATGGATCGTGAAAAGCTTGCTGATTTTGAAAAGACTATTTTAGGCGCTATCAGCCGCCAGTCGGATGAGCAAAAGTTAAACTGGTCGCACAAACAAGCTTATTTAGCACTGGGTGTATTGATTGGCGCAGCATCTGAGTTAGGCATTGACAACTGCCCGATGGAAGGCTATGACGGTGGTAAGTTTGATGAAATTTTAGGGTTAAAAGAAAAAGGATTAACCACCTCAGTAATTGTAACCATTGGCTACCGTGCGGAGGATGACCAATACGGTAAACTGGCTAAAGTGCGTAAAAAAGATGAAGACTTATTCATCAGGATATAATTGAAAATTAGTTATTAGTTTAATAAATAGCCGAAAGCAATCCATAATGGATTGCTTTTTTTGTTTTAGTTAAAACTGTGATTGGCGGCCGATGTTATCAATCAAAACGTTTATTAAACACACTATGAAAAAGTTATTATTGATGCTGATGGTTGGAGGTTTTTTTAGCCAAGTATCCGTAGCACAAACTACCGATACGGTAACCACTAATTTTGTTAAAAATGCTACGATGGGCGGTATGATGGAAGTGAAAGCAGGGCAACTCGCCGTAAAAAAAGGTAAGAGCGCCAGTGTTAAAGCTTACGGTGCTAAAATGGTGGCCGATCACACCGTAGCTAATGCCCAGCTTAAAAAAATTGCTTTGTCCAAAGGATATTCAACTTCTGCGCCTGCTATGCCAGCCAGTCCACTGCTGGCCAATACCACAGGCACCGAGTTTGATAAGAACTATGTAGCTATGATGGTGGCTGACCATAAGAAAACAATTGCCATGTTCGAGAATGCATCAACCAATGCTAAAGATGCCGATGTAAAAGCTTTTGCCACTAAAACACTGCCTAAGCTGCGCCAGCACTTAGCCACGGTAGAATCCATGGCTTCGAGCATGAATTTAGAAGTGAAGTAATTATTTGTACATTGAAGCAGAAAGACATTTAAACTTTTTGCTTTGATGTTTTTAAAGATTTTAGGCAAAGCGATTGATATAAAGAAGTATAACTTGCATTACAATATTGGCATAAACCCCTGCCAGTACATCATCCATCATTACTCCGGTGCCCGCCGGTAGTTTTTCCATCTTGCGGATGCCTAAAGGTTTTGCAATATCAAAAAAGCGGAACAAAATGAGCCCAATCAATAAGTTCATATTAGTTAGCGGAACAAATAATAAGGTAATCATCTGCCCGGCTACTTCGTCGATCACTACGCGCGAACTGTCTTTTCCCCAATCGGCCTCTACCTCGTTGCCGGTATAAACTCCGATAAGCGTAATGATGAGTGAAGCTACCGGCAATACCCATAGCTGCTCGAGCCAATGGGCGCTTTGTGCCCACATTAATAGCAAGCAGGTAATAATGGCTGCTACCGTACCGCCGCCTTTAATGTGGCCTACGCCTAACCACGAGGCGATTATTTTATTCAGATTCATGTACTTGTAACTGCATCAAAGTTAATAAAAAGTAAAACGTAGCATATCAAACTGCTTTTTGCTGATATAATTTGGGCTGTGTAAGCAAATTTTGCTCTATTTGCAGCCTATGACAGCATTACCGCACGCCCTGATTTTTGATATGAATGGTACCATGATTAACGATATGGACTATCATACCAAAGCATGGCAACGTATTTTTAATGAAGAGTTAGGCGGCAACTTTACCTGGAATGAGGTAAAAGCGCAAATGTATGGCAAGAACCCCGAAGTGCTGGAACGCGTATTCGGTCCGCTTAAATTTACGGAGGACGAGAAAACTGAATTGTCTTTTGCTAAAGAAAAACGCTACCAGGAAGAGTACCTGCCGCATTTAGCATTATTGCCTGGCTTAGCAGAGTTTTTAGAGCAGGCTCACCAGTTGCAAATACCTATGGCTATAGCCTCGGCCGCTATACCGTTTAATATTGATTTTGTGCTCGACAATCTAAACATCAGGCATTATTTTACAGCTCTTGTAAGTGCTGATGATGTGCTGTTGAGCAAACCGCATCCTGAAACATTTTTAAAAGCTGCCCAACTGTTACAAGTTGACCCGGTAAGTTGCCTGGTATTTGAGGATGTACCTAAAGGTGCCGAAGCTGCTTTGAATGCCAACATGCCTGCCGTGATATTGACTACAACTCATCAAAAAGATGAGTTTGAACATCTACCCCACATTTTGCACTTCAGCAATGATTTTACCGATCCTTATTTCAGTCAGTTGCTGAAG
Source organism: uncultured Mucilaginibacter sp. (assembly GCA_913775265.1). Classification (GTDB taxonomy): domain Bacteria; phylum Bacteroidota; class Bacteroidia; order Sphingobacteriales; family Sphingobacteriaceae; genus Mucilaginibacter. The sequence goes on from CAJYJH010000033.1 coordinate 13,166, forward strand.
CAATAACAATCATATTAAAACAAAAAAGCGTTCAGTAATTATCAGGTTACTGAACGCTTTTTGCTTAGATGAGATCGCCTTCGATCAATTTTCTTTCAAAATACGTTTTACTGCGGTCTTACCATTTTGCTTAACCACTAAATAGTACACACCATTTAGTCCCCAGGTAAACGTTTTATTAAAGCTGCCGGTGGCTGCTTTGTCTTTCCATAAAGGTTTTCCTTCTGTGTCGGTTAATTGCACATCAGCAAGGCCTTTAGCTGGCAGGCTAAAACTCATCATAGTTTTCCCAGCGCTAAATTGTGGGGTTAGCGTCAGGTCGCTTAATTCCAAGTCGGTGGTGGTTACGCCTGCTATGGTTTTTAATATCGGCCCCATGGCATCACTTACATGGTAGCTTACATTGGTACTGATGCCGTCTTTATCAGTATGGTTGTAGTTAAAGTTTTGGGTGTTGCGGCGGTTAAAAGCCATTAGCCGTCTGCCGGGCGCTTCATCTCTAAACATTTCTATATCGCCCCTTCTTTTAAAAAAAAAGCCGTTGCTGTCATCATCTGGGGTATCCATTCTAAATTCAAACGAACGCGATAACGATTGCTCTTCCGGGCTGCGTCTGCGTAATGTTCTAACCCTCGGGGCCATGCGCGAAAATGTACGTACCGAATCAATCATAACTGTACTGTCAGCACCTTGACCGCGGCGTACCCTAATGTTCATAGCAATACGTCTGTCAGGGGCATCTTTACCCATTTTGTTAATCTCAGCCAGTGCTTCCTGCTTTTCATTGGATGGCAAATCTTTCAGGTTTTTGCCGTTGTAAGTGGTGTCGTTATCACGAATAGTTATCCTGACATCTTTGTTTATTTTGCGTTCTTTTTGTGCAAATAATAATTGAGGCAATGCCAGTGCTGCTATAATGAGGGCCGAATAAATAAATTCAAAGCCGGGTTTGAATACAACTTTTTTCATGATTAAAGGAGGTTTTAGTGGAGTATTACAAATCTAAAATTATTCATAATCAAATGCTTAACGTTGATTGTTAAAAATTGTTAAAATGAATAAGCACAGCCGTATTTAACTTATTTTTGTTTTAGCAATGAAGAAAAAGAATATAGGATTAATTATTGGCCTGATGGGTTTTGCCTTGTTGGGAGTAATGGCCATGCAATACTATTTTCTGCGTCAGTCATACGAGCTGCAATCCAAACTGTTTGACCGCGATGTGAGCGAGGCACTCAGTACCGTAGTTTCTAAACTTACCCGGCAGGATGCTAATCAGTTTTTAAATAAAAAGGTAGATGGCATACGCCCGGGAGGGTTAAAACTCGTAAGCCGTAAACAGGCTGTTACATCGGTAGTAGTAAGTGCTACAGAGGCAGAAGCCAAAGAACGTGCCCGTCATGTGCGCCATATTGCTATGTTGCGCGATAGTTTACAGCGCATATTGATGCGTAGTAAATTTGATGATGAACTGTTAGGACAGCCACAAGAAAGTATGGTTAATGTGCGCATCCGTGTAGAAGAATACATGGATGAGCAAGGCAATATTCATCAACGTCAGATACCGCTCGAGATCACTAATATTCCGGCAGGCAGCAAGCGCAGTAAAAAGGTACATAAATACGATACAACCTATTTTTATTACAGCGACCCGCAGTTTGGCCGCCAAATGGTAGCGGTACCACGCCTAAATCCGATCTGGCAGCGGGAGCACAACCGCCAGCTTAAAGAAAAACGCATCAACGAAATCAGGCAGTTACTGCGTGACGATTCGATAGCACAAATTAAAACCAGCAACGTAACGGTGATGCAGAACCTGGTGGAAGAGTATAAAAAAGTAGATCAGCCATTAAAAGACCGCATCAACCCGTTGTGGATAGATTCGCTGCTCAGGTTAGAAATGCGTAATAAGGGTATTAATCTGCCCTTTAGTTATGAGGTGAGCACGGCCAGTAACGACTCGGTGATATTTTCGAAAGCATACGGGGTAATAGGCGAGAAGCCTGTTTTTAATGCGGATGACACCTACCAGACGCCCATTTTTGCTAAAGATGTGATTAATGATCCGGGTAAGATTATGCTGCTGTTTCCGGACAAAAACTCACATATCTTAAATACCATGACTTTCCTGTTGTTGATAAGCGGCGGGTTATTACTGGTATTAATTTTCTGTTTTGGTTATACCATCTTCACCATTCTTCGTCAGAAAAAGATTTCGGAAATGAAAACTGATTTTATCAACAACATGACACACGAGTTTAAAACGCCGGTATCAACCATCATGATTGCCAGCGAAGCACTCAAAGATCAGGAGATTGCTCAGGATAAAGCCCGTGTGGCCCGGCTGGCAGATATTATCTACGAGGAAAACGAACGTTTAGGCAGCCACATTGAGCGGGTGCTAAACATTGCCCGTATCGAAAAGAACGACTTTAAGCTGGATAAAAAGCCGGTTGAAGTAAACGAGTTGATTGCTGACGTATTGGACAGCATGCAGCTTAAACTGCAAAAGAATAACGCCATAGTTGATCTGCACCTCGACGCCGAAGATTCGGTGATTGAGGCTGATGAACTACATTTTGCAAACGTTATTTACAACTTGGTTGATAACGCGATTAAGTATAGCCGCGACGAGCCGCAGTTAACCATCAGTACTTTAAACAAAGGCAATCAGTTAATTATTCGCGTAGCCGATAAAGGTATTGGCATGAGCCGTGATCAGCAAACCAAGATATTTGAGCAGTTTTACCGTGTACCTACCGGCAACCTGCACGATGTTAAAGGCTTTGGCTTGGGGCTGAGCTACGTAAATACCATTGTGAAGCGCCTAGAAGGTATGATTAGTGTACGCTCGGAAAAAGAAAAGGGCTCAGAGTTTGAACTTAAATTTAATGTGACTGCATGAATAGTATACTATTAGTAGAAGATGATACCAACCTTGGCGCTTTATTGCAAGACTATTTGCAGTTAAAGGGCAAGTTTCATGTAGTGCTTTGTAAAGATGGTGATGCCGGGCTTAAAGAGTTTACCAAAGGGAATTTTGATTTGCTGATACTGGATGTAATGATGCCCAAAAAGGATGGTTTTACCTTAGGTAAGGAGATTCGTAAGATTAACGAGCATGTGCCTATTATTTTTGCTACCGCAAAGGGCATGATTGAGGATAAAACGCAGGCGTTCAACTTAGGTGGCGATGATTACATCACCAAGCCATTCCGCATCGAAGAGTTGTTGCTGCGCATTAATGCCTTACTTAAGCGTGCGGCAAACGATGCTCCTAAAGAAGAAGCAGTGCCTACCCATTTTAAAATTGGTAAATACGATTTTGATTTTACTTCACAGATTATCCATTCCGAAGGCAGTCATCAAAAATTATCTACCAAAGAAGCTGCTTTGCTTCGACTGTTGTGCATTCACAAAAACCAGGTACTCACCCGCGAAGAAGCACTGCTGAACATCTGGAACGACGATAATTATTTTAATGGTCGGAGCATGGATGTGTTTTTAAGCAAAATCCGCAAGTATTTAAAAGATGATCCGCATGTAGAGATTATCAATGTGCACGGCAGGGGTTATAAATTGTTGGTTAATTGATTAATAGCATTAATCCGTAGCAAAATCTCTAAAAACTTCTGTATTTATTATCCTAATTCGATTTTTGAGTAGATTGTAACAAAGATTTGGCTAATTGTTTCCTGTAATTTGCGGGCTGATTGAATAGGTTTGTAATATTGATTACAATTTATTCATGATATGAAAAAAACTTTACTTTTTTCGCTGTTAACAGCAGGTGTTAGTCTTGTAGCTAACGCTCAGGAAGCTGTTGATCAAGCCGCAACCCAAAAAATAAGGGAAGAAGGGCTCAACCATTCCCAGGTAATGAAAACGGCTTTCTATTTAACTGATGTAGCTGGTCCGCGTTTGTCCGGTTCGCCGGGTTTAAAAAAAGCACAAAACTGGGCCGTTAACGAGTTGAAAAGTTACGGTTTAGTAAATGCCAAACTGGAGCCTTGGGGTAAATTTGGTAAAGGCTGGCAGGTAAACAAAAATTATGCAGCCATTACAGTTCCGTATTACCATGCCATTATTGCCATCCCTAAAGCCTGGACCAGTAGTACTAAGGGCCTTATTAAGAGCGACGTGGTATTGGTAAAAGCCGATACCGTAACCGATTTTGGTAAATACAAAGGACAGCTGGCCGGTAAAATTGTGGTGATGGATGTGGCCAACCCGCTGGTTCGCAGCAAAAATCCTGATCTGTCGCGTTACACTGATGAAGAATTGGATAAGATGGCTAACGCCACTGCACAACCCGCTGGCGGTCGTGGTCGCCCTGACGCAACAGACCCTCGGTTTGCTGCTATGATGGCTGCACGCCGTAAAACGATGGCTATGCGTAGTGCACTAAACAACTTTATGCAGCAAGAAGGTGTTGCCTTAATATTAAGCCAAGGCCGCGGCACTGACGGTACCGTGTTTACTACCAACGGTGCATCATATGCGGATACGGCTAAAGCCGCTTTGCCTGAATTAGAAACCAGTGGTGAAGATTACTTACGTATTGTACGTTTATTACGTGCCGGCCAAAAGGTACAGATGGAAGCCGATGTGCAAACTCAGTTTTTTACCGATGACCTGAAAGGCTATAATGTAATTGCCGAGCTACCGGGTACTGACAAAAAATTGAAAGATCAGGTAGTGATGATTGGCGGTCACTTTGACTCATGGCACGCAGCTACCGGTGCAACTGATAATGCTGCAGGCAGCGCGGTAATGATGGAGGCTATGCGTATTCTGAAAGCTATCGGGTTTAAACCAAAACGCACTATTCGTGTAGCTTTATGGAGTTCTGAAGAGCAGGGTTTATTTGGTTCGAGAGGATATGTAGCCCAGCACTTTGGCAAACGTGATAGCTTGAAAGCAGAGCAGGGTAAAATATCAGCTTACTATAACCTGGATAACGGTACCGGTAAAATCCGTGGTGTGTATCAGCAGGGTAATGCTGGGGTAGGGCCTATATTTAAAAGCTGGTTAGAGCCTTTTAAAGATTTGGGTGCAACAACAGTTACCATCAGTAATACCGGCGGTACCGACCACCAATCGTTTGATGCAGTTAATATTCCGGGCTTCCAGTTTATACAGGATGGCATGGATTACAACACCCGTACGCACCACAGCAACCAGGATACTTACGATCGTTTGGTAGAGGATGACTTAAAACAAGCGGCAACCATCGTTGCATCGTTTGTATACAATACGGCTCAACGGGCAGAAATGCTGCCACGTAAAGAAGCACCTAAAACTACTGCCGGAACAAACTAATTCTTCTGTTTATTTGAATAACAAAAAGGCGGATTTCCTTATCGGAATCCGCCTTTTTGTTGAGATATATCAGCAATACTTGGGTAAACTATTTAACGTCAACTACAGCTAATGGATCCATATCGGTATAAACCTGGTTCTCGCCGGCCATGCCCCATATAAAAGCATAATTGCTGGTACCGCAACCAAAATGTACCGACCAAGGCGGAGAGATTACGGCATCATGGTTTTGCATCACAATACTTTTAGTAGCCTGTGGTTCGCCCATGAAGTGGAACAAGCGTTGTGTTTCGGGTAAGTCAAAGTAAAAGTAAACTTCTGTACGGCGGGTGTGGGTATGCGGTGGTATAGAGTTCCAGACGCTGCCACTTTCTAATACAGTTAAGCCCATTACCAGTTGGCAGCTGCGTATGCCTTCTAAATGAATATACTTATAAATAGTGCGTTTATTAGATGTTGTTGCATCGCCTAATTGTACTGGAGACGCTTCTTCCTTAGTCATTAAGCGGTTAGGATAGTTGGCATGTGCCGGATTGCTTAGCAGGTAATAAACTGCAGGATTTTCGGCATCAGTGCTTTTAAAGCTTACATCTTTAGTGCCTTTACCTAAGTACAGGCAGCTTAATTTATCCAGTTCATAAGTCTGGCCATCGGCTACCACTACACCGTTACCGCCTACGTTGATGATGCCTATTTCGCGGCGCTCTAAAAAGTATTCGGCTCTTAACTCCGGGTGGTTATCAAGCGTAACCTCGCTGTTTACCGGTTTTACACCGCCTACGATAGTGCGGTCATAATGCGAGTAAACAGTGGTTAATTTATCAGCCTGCATCAGGTTTTCTACTAAAAAAGCTTCGCGAAGCTCTTCGGTCGTCATGCGGCTTACTTCTTTCTTACTATGTTCAAATCTTATTTCCATGTTGTAAAGTAGTTGTTGTGTTTAACTTATCGGCCCATCCAGCCGCCATCAACGGTAAGTAAATGGCCGGTTACGTAATTACCTGCATCTGAAGATAAAAATACTGCAGGACCTTTAAAATCTTCAGGTTCGCCCCAGCGCCCGGCTGGTATGCGATCTAAAATACTTTTGCTGCGGTCAGGATCGTTGCGTAAGGCCTCTGTATTGTCAGTAGCGATGTAGCCAGGTGCTATGCCATTAACCGTAACACCTTTACCGGCCCATTCGTTAGATAACGCTTTTACCAGACTGGCTAAAGCGCCCTTGCTGGCTGCATAGCCCGGTACGTTGATGCCGCCCTGAAAGCTTAACAGCGAACAAGTGAATATTACTTTGCCGCTGCCACGCTCAATCATATGTTTGCCTAACTCACGCGCCAGTATAAAAGGTGCATCCAGGTTTAACGATAATACGCTGTCCCACCACTCATCCGGGTGTTCGGCAGCAGGTTTACGCATAATGGTTCCTGCGTTATTTACCAATATATCAATCTGTGGATTGTCGGCTAATAACTGGTTTACAAAGCTGTACAATCCTTCGCGATCGCCCAGGTTAGCCTGGTAGGCTTTAAAGTTGCAGCCCAGAGCTTTAACTTCTTTTTCTACATCACTGCCTTCGAGAGCTATAGAACCCGATACTACAATAATGTCTGCACCAGCTTCGGCCAGGCCTAAAGCCATACCTTTGCCAATACCTTTGTTGCCGCCGGTTACCAGCGCCGTTTTGCCTGATAAATTGAACAGGTTAGATGGATTACTCATTGGTTATAATGATAATTTGGTTGCGTTTTATATTAAGCTGCCGGAAATTTAACTGCCTGACGGCCCAGCAATACCCATTCGCCTTTTACTTTTTGCCATACCAGCATAATTAATAATTTAGCGGTACCCGGTGCCTTTCCTTTGTCATTGGTACCACCGGTAAGCGTATGGCGCACAATAGCGGTACTGCCCGAAACTATAACAGTTTGGTCGGTAAACTCCAGGCTGGTAAAATCGGTTTCGCCGCTTAAAAATGAATGAAGGAATTCTTGCTTGTTTTGTACTTTTCCGGAAGAATGCCCGAATGTTAATTTAGGCGATGCCAATGCCGACATAGCAACACTGTCTGGATCGAGCATGAGCTTGCGCATTTTTTCAACCGTTTCTTCAATAGTTTTTTTAGCGTTTACTCTCGGTTGTTTTTGAGCTTTAACAGATAGTGTAGTAATAGTCATCAATAAAACTACTGCTAATTGGGTAAGCCTGATGTTTTTCATTGTTAAATATAGCATTGATTTTTTTGCGATAAGTGATTGCATTAAGCAATGGTTGCTTTACAAATGTAGCTTGTTATTGTGTAGATAAAACCACAAACTTTATTTATTTGCTATTGTAAGGGAGATAGCCTAACGAAACTTATGATAAACAAAGTTTTGTAAACAAAGGTTAATCAACTACTTTTGCTTACAAGACATTCAAAAAACTATGGCACATCATACAAAAGAGGAAAACCACGATCGTTATTTTTACATTATTGGCTTATTGGCAGGTTTATTTATCGGCGCCATTGTTAACCGTGGCTTTATTTATATCCCGGTAGGCGCTATATTAGGCTTATTAAGTGCTGCCTTGTTTTTAAAAGTATTGGTTAAAGGTCGTCAGAGCGCCTAAATTTGGGTGAATCGTCCTAAAATAGGTTGACAGATTTATAATGATCCCGATAGCTGCGAAGTTATCGGGATTTTTTATTGATGCACCATGTTTGGTGTTTTCATATAGAAAGATAAATGCGGCCGCCGGTTATTGTATAACTCAATAGCTTCCTGAACCAGTAACCCGGCATGAAGCTTTGATTGAAGAATCTTTCCGAGGCCGAACTCTTCTTTCAACGTCCGGTTCATCCGCTCAGCCAGTGCGTTCTCGTAAGGATCACCGTTTTCGGTCATGCTCATTTTGATCTGATGCTGATGGGCAATACTGACATATTCAGCACTGCAATACTGTAATCCGCGGTCGGAGTGATGAATCAGCGGTAGCTGCTTGCTTAATCTGCCTTTGACAGCCATCTCAAAGGCCTGCTTCATTTGCCTTGTTTCCATGTTATCTGCTATAGCGTAACCCACTATTTTTCTACTATAAGCGTCAGTGACCAGGTTCAAATAGCAGTTTCCCTCATCCGTTTTAAGATAAGTAATGTCACTCACCCAAACTTGATCAGCACGATCAGCAACCATATCTTTCACCAGATTAGGGTACTTTCTCAACCAATGCTTTGACATGGTAGTCTGCACATAGCGCCTTTGGGGCAAAATCAGCATGCCGTGCTTTCTGAGCAGCTCAAAGAGCTTATCGCGACCAAACTTGATCTCTCTGGCCTGCAAGCTATCACGGATTGGATGATGGAGCTTTCTGCCCCCTAAGCGGGAGAGTAGTTTGCGCTGCTGATCGACCAACCCTTTGACCTGTAGTTCCACCATTGCTTTGTTTTGCTGCTGCCTGCAATGTTTATAAAAGTACTGGCGGCTGTAACCTAAAACATGAGCTACTGATCCAACGGCGATTCGTCGCTGCCCTTTGGAGCCTGCTCTCTGGTAGCTTCGGACAACAGGCTCAAATACTTTTTTCGGATATCGGTATCAAACTGGCTGTCGGCGATGTCTATCGCCCGGTTCAGTATCTCCTTTTCCTGCTCCAGGCGCTTTAGTTTCTTTTCCAATTCCCGTATCTTTTTATTGGGCGTATCGCGTTTCATGGTCTCCGATTCTTTCCAGTCTAATCTACCATGTTTTCTCAACCAAACCAAGACCGTGCTTTTACCCTGAATCCCGTAACGCAGCTGCGCCTGCTTAGAGGTAAGTTCCCCTTTTTCTACTGCGTCTACAATCTGCAGTTTGAACGCTAAACTGTAATCTTTCTGAGTCCTTCTTTGATAACCCTTAAATTCTTGTTCTTCCATCTGTTAACACTTTTTGTGTCAACTCATTTCAGGACGATTCAGCATATAAATTACAAAAAGGGTCATGCAATAACTACATGACCCTTTTTGCTTTATACACTTTGTGTAATGGGCTTACTTTTTTGCCTGAGCTAAAACTGCTTCGTTCAATTTGATATACTCGTCGTTTTTTTGTTCTTTGGCTAAGTTAACACCTTCTTGTGCAGTAGCAGCCGCAGCTGTTTTATTGCCTATTTTTAATTGTATACGGGCTTTCCATAATTTGAAGTATGGTGCTTTTGGATTAGTCTTTTCAGCCTCGTTAATCCATTCCAATGCTTTGTTCAAATCTTTGCCATTTTCGTAGTAGTATTGAGCGGCAGCAAAGTATGGCTTTTTCTCGCCATTCATTGCCGTTTCAATATTTGCCATGATGCGACTGTCGTTATCTGCAGTCAGGTGTAAATCCAAATCAGTGCGTTCCCACATCAGGTGCAAGTCGGCTGTTGATGGCATAACATTAGCAAACTGTATGGTAAAAGTTTCTACAGGTTGGGCGGTTTTACCTGGCTTTACTTTGAAACGTAAAAAGTCGTCGGCTTGTTTATATTCATAAGCGCCCCACTGTTTGGTAGCTTTGTTTAAAATGATAGTCCACTCTTTAGTGTCGGGAATGGTGAACAGTGCGTATTCGCCAGCAGGCACTTTGTTGCCTTCTAAAGTTACCTCGTCAGTAAAGGTAATCACGGTAGCCGAATTAGCTCCGGTACGCCAAACTTTGCCGTAAGGCTCTAAACCTCCAAAAATTTTGCGGCCCTTAGCATTAGGGCGGGAGTAGCTTACTGTAATTTTTCCTAAGCCAAACTCTTGGGTAATAGTTTGTGCTGAACTGGCCTGTGGCATTTTAAATCCTTGTGCCTGAGCATTTAAAGATAAGCCTGTAGCTAATGCAGCCACTAATAATGTGTATAGCTTTTTCATGTAACCTGATATAGTTTATGCAAGCAAAGTTATAGTTTGTAGCGATAAGCTTGTACAGAAGATGCAAAAGATGAGAGAATTTATCTCTGAATGAAAACCGGATGAGTTATAAAATAAAAAGCCCCCCAGTCTTGCACCGGGGGACTTTCAACCTAAACCTTATCACAATTAAATTGGTAAGTTTACCAATTCGTGTATAACGTTACAATTGTTGTACCAAAATTTTTAAGTAGGGGTTAGTGATGAAAAATAGTTTATTTTGCCTTAAATTAATTTCGAAATCTCCGTTAGTAATTACGTAACTGACATCTTTTCATATTTAGCTCAATCTTATACAATCTTGTCATGTTTATGATGCAAGTGTGTGTTTTTTACGCAAGTATCCGTCAAAAAGAAACAGTGCCAATACCACATCAAAAAATAGGAAACCTTTTAAAACGGGACCAGAGATATAATTTTTTAATGCAGGTATCTGAACTTTAACCGGTATTTGTACAGTTTCATGCACATCATTGGTATGGCTGTTAGCCAATGCAATCACCAATAAAACCGCGATAGTACCTATAAAAAATGCAGCTATGGCTTTAATAATCCGGTGGTCTATGCCAGCCTTAAGCGGTTTGCTTGCTTCTTCGGTACGAATGGTCTCCATCACATTATAAGTGAATGCCATAGGCGGAGCATCCAGTTCCATGTTTTCGAGCTCCTGGTTAAAGGCCAGTAACTCCTGGTATTTTCGCTGGTACGTTTCATCAGTAGCGATTAACCGACTGATGGTCTCGTGCTCTTCTGGAGAACAGTTGCCGTCCAGATAATTCCACAATTTTTCCTCAATACTGTTCATATCAATTCGCTCACTTCGTGTTTTAAATTGCGCTCCAGCTTTTCTTTTAAACGCTGGCGCGCCCTAAATAGTTTAACCTTAACATTGTTGGGCTCTATGCCTAACGTAATGGCAATCTCCTCCAAACTTTGCTCACCTTTGTAAAACAAGGTGATAATCATAGCATCGTCTGGCAGTAACTGCTCAATGGCTTGGTTTACGTAAAATGACCTCGATTTATTTTCGGCCATATCATTCTTAAATCCACCCGACTGATTTTCGAGTTGTAAGTGATTGTTTTCGTCATCAATAGATGAGGTATCCAACCGGTGCTTCCGCAAAAAAGTCATCGAGGTAGTATACACAATGCTATACAGCCAGGTACTGAATTTACTTTGTCCCTGAAAGTTGTGCAAAGAACGGTATGCTTTAATAAAACTATCCTGCGCAACCTCCTCGGCATCTTCGCGCGTTTTGGTAAAACGCATAGCCAAAGTAAAAACAAAGCGTTGGTGACGTTTCACCAAATCGGCATAGGCTGCCTGGTTACCCTGCAGTGTTTGCTCAATTAATTCAATATCCGAAAACTTGCTTTGCATTATATACGGCTATGACCGCACGCCGCTGATTTAGGTTACACTTAATTTGAAATAAATGTAGATAAAAATATTTTGTAAAAAATGCGGTAACCGATGTAACCTGAATTAAATTGATGTAGTCATAGCTTACAAATCACCAAAATGGGTGACCAGAACAAAATAAATTATTCATTTTTAATACATCGATACAATGGAAGTCTCTAAAGAACTCGTAGGCATTTTAGTACCAATCAGCATGTTTGCTATGATTTTCGGTATAGTTTATTTGGCAAAACGTGAAAAAATGGCCATGATTGAACGTGGTATGGATCCACGTCGTTACAAGCCGCAATCAGCTCCTTTTCAAAATTTAAAATGGGGATTATTACTGATAGGTGCCGGCGTGGGGCTGTTTCTGGCATTTGTATTAGATAGAACAGTATTTAAAGAGTCAATGGACGATAATGGAGCTATCTACGCAAGTTTAATAGCCATTTTTGGTGGATTGGGTTTGTTTATCTCTTACTTGATTGAAAAAAAAGAAGTAATAGACAAAGAAAAGCCTGCAGCGTACATCGAAGAAAAAGATCTGGTTTAACAACGGCGATCCACGTTTAACGACTATCATTAAAGCTTAAAGCAGCTTCTTAACAGGAAGAGGCTTTTTGCCGTTTATAAATAGCGCTCTTTTAAAATGTTTAAGTGGTGAAGTTCGTGCCCGGCAATAATGTATAATAAAGCTCTTACCGATACCTGCGAACCGCTGGCTGTGCCAATGAATAACGATTGTGTATCAGTAATCGAGTTATACAAATACAGATTGGCTTCGCGAATGGCTTTAAATTCTATAGCCAAGTCGGATAGGGTGCGGTTACTTAAATCTGTATTGTTTACGTATATATTCTCATCAAAGCCAGGTAATGGGGTTTGATCGCCGCGAAGCAAACGGAGAACGCGGTAGGCAAAAATGCGCTCGGCATCCACCATGTGGCTCAACAGTTGTTTAATCGTCCATTTACCATCGGCGTAAGCATAATCTTCTCTATCTGAGCTAATGCTTGAAAAGGTCTGATAGGTGCTCTGTTGAAGCGCTGCAAGCGTTTGTAAAATGCCGCCATGATTGTGCTGAGCTGCCAAAGCCACATAATTGGCGTAAAAAGGAGCGTATTCGTTAGGTTGTGGTTTCGTAATCATCTTGTGCGTTTCTGAGTACGATCCTGAATGTAGTACCCTTACCTAATTCAGAGTCTTTAACAAAGATATGTCCGTTGTGGTAGTTTTCAACCATTCGTTTAGTGAGCGATAACCCCAAACCCCAGCCACGCTTGCGGGTAGTGTAACCTGGCCTAAAAACCGTAGTGAATTTTGAACGTGGTATACCCTTGCCAGTATCGGTAACATCAATATAAACCTGGTTACGTGCTTTACTGGCCGTAATGTATACTTTGATACTGCCGGGTGCTTCAATCGCATTTACGGCATTTTTAAGCAGGTTTTCAATCACCCAATCAAATAGCGGAATATTGAGTTCGGCTTTTAAAAAGCGGTCGCCGTGTAGCTCAAAACTGATTTTATCACTAACCCTAACTTTAAAATAGTCCACAAAATCTTTTACTACATCGTAAACCGAATGTGATTCAAGTACCGGTTTTGACCCAATTTTTGAAAAACGGTCAGCTACTACTTCCAGTCGCTTTACGTCATTGGCCATTTCTACAATCAGCGGGTCATCATCAGCATCAAACTTATCTTTCAATAATTCAATCCATGCCAATAACGATGATATGGGTGTGCCCAGTTGGTGAGCTGTTTCTTTAGCCAAACCTACCCAAACCTGGTTTTGCTCCGACTTACGCGATGAACTGAACGCCGAGTAAGCCACAATTAAAAAGATGGCAATAATGGTAAGCTGTATATAGGGGAATACCCGCAATTGCGTAAGCAATTGCGAATCTTTATAGTACACCAGCCAATAGCTGTTATCAAACCCCGATACTTTAACTTTAATGGGCTCGTGCTGGGCCTTCATGGTTTCAAGTTCCTGTTGAAAATACGGCAAGTCGTAAACCAGTGCTTTTTTAGGGTCAACACCTGGTTCGGGAGGGAGGTTGATGAAGGTTTTGGTAGAATCCAAGCCACGGGTAAACTTAAAGTCACCTTTTTCGTCGGTTACAATAGCAGGTACTGTTAAGCTATCGCGCACCAAAAAAACGTAGTTTAATTGCTCTTCATCAACAGTAGTAAAAACCTGTTTCATTGATAATGCCCAAACCTGTGCCCTGGTACGTTCTGATTTGGCAATGTTTTTAACCAGATATTTGGTGTACAGCAGGGAACTTGCCGCAATAAGTACGGCAAAAAACATCAACAGGTATTTCCAGCGCTTTTTTCGCAGGTATGGATTGCTCATAAACGACTTGAAGATAAAACGTTAATGAGTGAAACAGAAAATTGATTATTGATAAAGGCCATTAATTTGTAATGCTGTAGGTAATAATGCCAAAAACGTGTTTTGGTTTCGGCAATAAGGCCTTTAACGTTTAAAGAGTGAAAATCTTTTACTAATCGTCTTGTAGATCAAACAATAATATTGAACTTATACATTTGCGACTATCTTATTTGGCGCCGAAAACAACAAACTAAAGTGCGCTACAAATTAGTGCCTTGCCCGGCGTTTAAGCACACCGCCAGCCGCCTCTTTAATACTGCTGGTAAACACAAATGCCTTATCATCAATGTCATGTACCAGGTTACGTAGACGGCGAACCTCTAAACGAGTAACGACGGTAAACACAATATCAACCGGCTGACTTACATCAAAACTTTGCTTTAAAAAGCCACGCTCGCCTTTGTAAACAGTAATACCACGGCCTAACTCCATCACCAAACGCTCTTTAATGATCTGGCTCTGGCCCGAAATAATAGTAACGCCTGTGTATTCTTCCAAACCTTCAATCACAAAGTTAATGGTACGTGAAGCGGTGTAATAAGTAAGTATAGAGTATAAGGCAGTTGGTAAACCCAACTCAACCGCAGCAATTAAAAAGATGATAATATTGATGCCTAAAATAATTTCGCTGATGGTGAAGCTGATGCGCTTACCGGTATACAGGGCCAGTACTTCAATGCCATCCAAAGCGCATCCGCCCCGCATGGCCAGGCCAACGCCTATACCCATAAAAACACCACCAAATATAGATACCAGTAACTTATCGCTGGTAATTTGCGGATAATGGATAAACTGCAAACATAGGCCTAATCCAATTACGGCAGCCAGCGTACGAAAAGCAAACCGCCGATTTACCTGAAAAGAACCCATGATAATGAAAGGGATGTTAACCAACACAATTACGTAGGCAATATTAAAATGGTAAAGCTCGTGCAACAGCAAAGAAATGCCTGTTACACCACCATCAAAAAACTTATTAGGGACCAAAAAGCCTTTAAGAGCGAAGCCGCAAAACAAAATGCCGGTTATGGTATAAAACGCATCAATAACCCATTGCGGCAAGTTTAAACCTTTCATTACCCGCAAACTTAATTAATTTTAGCCTTTACCAACGCTAAATTTGCTTCTTTTTTAGCGTTACGCAAGCGTTGGGATGTAGCTGTAAAATAACGGTGTGCTTCCATAAATTTTATCTGCATTTGGTTCCATTCCTGTTCCGTGTTGATTGTCCCAGCTGTTTTTAATTCGGTAAATAATTGGTCGCCGATGCTGAAAAAATCATCACGGCCTAAATAATCCAAATCAGCATCAGCTAAAATTTCTTCAAGTAAATTATAGGGTGTTTGCGGTATCCGGGTGGCCATAATCATACCGCAAATCTGTTCTACATCATCGTTGCTATATTCATAATTGGGCAGTGCAGTTCTGGCCATGCGGCATGATTCTTCTTCGTGCCCTTGAGAGTGCTTTAAAAAGCCTGCATCGTGGTAACTGGCAGCGGTAAGCAGTAATCGGGTTTCGTTTTCCGGCAATTTTTCCTGCTCGGCAATTGCTTTAGCGGTTTGATATACATCTTTAATGTGATAAATGCTATGATAGGTTAGCCGCTCGGGTAGTTGCCGGGTTAGTTGGTCAAGAATATCATTAACAGCTTCTTTAAAACGCATCACATCTTGGTTTGGGGTGATAAATATATTTAATGATTTGTAATTTGGACACACATCCTGTATTTTGATGTCATTCGAAATGCGCTCTGCTGACGAAATTGCGGTTTGTTAGCTTGTTATGCCAATAAGTTGGTTTAAACTATTACCTTTAGTATCCAAACTAACTGCGCTGTTATTACATGTACTTTTTTAGTTATCTGGCTGCATTTTTATTAATTAAAGATGTTCGTAAAGCTACCAAAACAACCAATCTGTATCTTAAATGGGGGAATTTTATCAATGTATCTAGTTGGGTTATTGTTGCCCTTTTTTTAATTACCAAACGTTATCTGGGCAACGGTTTTGACGAGATTGCTGGCGCGGCAGTGTTATTAGGTGTAGTTTATTACGTGCAAAACGAGCCCGACTTTGCAAAACTTAAACCCGTTATTAGTTTGCATTACCCTCTAATTGTAATAACACTGGTTTACGGAATACTGCAGGTGTTTAGTAAAGATGGCGACGTGGCATGGGAAGAGTACATTCAGTTTGCCGTGCTGGCGGCTTTTGTGTGGATATTCGGACGGGCAGCTACCTTCAAAAAACAGCAGAAAGAAGTAGAGCAAATTAACGAGAAAAACGTTGAGCTGGAAACCATGGTGGCCCAGCGTACCGCCGAAATAACCCAACAAAAAGAAGCATTAGAACAAACGGTGCAAGAGCTGAAAGCCACTCAGGCGCAGTTGATACAACAAGAAAAACTGGCATCACTTGGTGAGCTTACTGCCGGTATAGCTCACGAAATACAAAACCCACTCAATTTTGTCAATAACTTTTCGGAAGTGAGCATGGAACTGATTGACGAAATGAACGAGGAGCTGGCTAAAGGTGATGCGGAAGAAGCGGCCGCGATAGCCGAAGATATTAAGCAGAATCTGGAAAAGATCCGTCATCATGGTAAACGGGCCGACGGTATTGTTAAGGGAATGCTGCAGCATAGCCGAGCCAGCACAGGGCAAAAAGAACCTGCGGATGTTAATGTTTTGGCCGATGAGTACCTGCGTTTAGCTTACCATGGCTTACGTGCTAAAGATAAAATGTTTAATGCTGAGTTAATTACTAACCTGGATGCAGCCTTGCCTAAAGTAAATATTATTCCGCAGGATGTTGGCCGCGTGTTGTTAAACTTGTTTACCAATGCATTTTATGCCACCATGCAAAAAAAGAAGCTGAGTGGTAACGACTATAAACCTACTGTTTCGGTAAATACTCGTAAACACGAAGGCGAGGTGGTAATTACCGTAAGGGATAACGGCACCGGCATCCCCGAAGATGTAAAAGATAAAATTATGCAGCCCTTTTTTACCACCAAACCAACCGGCGAAGGGACCGGTTTAGGGCTGTCCCTGAGTTATGATATCATTGTGAAAGGGCATGGCGGAAAAATAAACGTAGACACCGCAGAAGGCGAATTTACCGAGTTTACAATTAGCCTACCGCTGTAATTAACTTATAATTATCTTAGCCGGGATATGAAAATATTGGTGGTAGACGATGAGGCTGATGTGCAGCCACTGTTTCAACAGCGCTTTCGTAAAGAGATACGCAACGGGGATATTTCCTTTGATTTTGCGCTTTCGGGAGAGCAGGCTCTTTCATACTTGGAAGAGCGGCATTCTGAAGTGGTGCTGATCTTATCGGACATTAATATGCCTGGCATGAGCGGATTGGAACTATTGAGCCGGATCCGCCACGATTACAATGCACCGCCGCCACCCGTGGTAATGATGATTACTGCCTACGGCGATGATGAAAATTATCAGCAGGCCATGCAAAGCGGCGCCAACGATTTTTTAACCAAGCCGCTCGATTTTAACCTGCTCAAAGAAAAACTTAAAACACTTGCAGAATAATGGCCAAAATACTGGTGGTAGATGACGAAGAAGACCTGGAAGTGCTGGTAAAGCAAAAATTCAGGCGAAAGATACGCGAGAATGTATACGAGTTTGTTTTTGCCCGCAATGGCGAAGAAGCCCTGCAAAAGGTAAAAGAACATCCTGACCTGGATATTATCCTTTCTGATATTAATATGCCGGTGATGGATGGGCTTACATTGCTCGGCCATTTACCCGAAGCCAACCCAATGTTAAAGGCAGTTGTAGTATCAGCCTATGGCGATATGCAAAATATCCGCATGGCCATGAATCGGGGAGCGTTTGATTTTATATGTAAGCCGGTAGATTTCGAAGATCTGGAGGTAACCATGCAGAAAACCATCGATCACGTAAGGCAACTGCAGGAAACCATCAAGGCTATTAAAGAGAATAATATCCTGAAGATGTACGTAGATGAAAATGTGCTGAATTTTATGACGCATAAGGAATTTGAAAGTAGTCTGCTGAAAAACGAGGTATTAAACGCTACGGTATTATTTGTTGATGTTTGTGGCTTTACCTCCATTACAGAGCAAATACCAGCCAACACCGTAGTCACCATTCTAAATGAGTTATTTGATAAAATTGTAAAAGAAATAATAGCCCAGGGCGGCCATGTAGATAAATTTATGGGTGATGCTGTAATGGCAGTATTCCGCGGCGATTATCACTTAGACCGCGCTATTGATGCAGCGTTAACTATTAAAGATCAATTGGGCGACACAGTAGAGATTAACACCGGAACGCTCAATTATAAGCCGCAGGTATCCATAGGTATCAACACTGGCGAAATGGTATCAGGCAATATCGGGTCGGCATCACTAAAACGTTTGGATTACACGGTAATCGGCGATGTAGTAAACCTGGCACAACGACTACAGTCGGCTGCTAAAGCGGGGCAGATATTGATCAACGACGATACCTACCAAAAAGCTAAAGCCTCTTTTAGCTGCCAAAAGATAGGAGAGGTATCTCTTAAAAATAAGGCGAACCCAGTTATGGTTTATGAAGTGCTTGAGTAGCATTATAATTAAAAACTCTTTGCAATAATATAATAAAAAGCGGCGTACATCTTTAAAAATGTACGCCGCTTTTTATTGCAGGTGAATAGTAATTACAGCAACATTATTCAAGTAACCTGCGCTTTGTTCTATTGGCATGTCATTAAATTACAATAAATTAAATAGAACATCGGCTTTCAATCACTGCTTTACGGACATTACCCATGAGGTACCTATACCATAAGGTACAAATAAAGCTGTACACTATAATAGTAAATATGTAATGATGAATAATATTAAAGTAAGTTATTTCATGAAATTTAAGGTAAGACAGGATAGTGCATCGCAATAAGTTGATTGAAAAAATACTGAGCAATCCTAATGTAATAAATGCAAGCGTAGATTTGTTTTTAAACGGGAAGCACAAGACAAAGCCAACATATAAAACGTATAGTTCAAACCCATTACAACCATCTAAGATGAATATATTTAAGTCGCCATCTATAAACACCGAAGATGTTAGTGTATCATGAACAGCTTTTACAGAATGACCTGGTAGTATAAACTGCACTAAGCTGGCAGTGAGCATTCCCAAATTACGTGTCAGGATGGCATCTATGATACGATAGGGCTGCAATATAAAGGCATAAATTAAACTCCATAAACTGTAAAAAGCTGCAGCTTTGATCATAAACAACTTAATAGGTTTAGGAATGCCTTTAGTTTTTCTTCTGTCTCTGTGCGGGCTGGCAAATTCCATATACTATAGTTTTTAAGTGTTGCCGGTTGATCCGTAGAAAAAGTCTTAATGGAGAGAATTTGCTTTTGTTATTTGCTTGCTTACTCAGGTAAGTCCAAATAGCTAACATTGCAGTAATTAAAACAATTAGTTCTCCGTTATATCAGTATAAAACCGCAAAATTTTTAATTAAGCTAATTAAGGTAAAAATAGACGAACGTGCCTCTTGTGCTTGTTTGCTTACTGAACTATTAAAAGATTTACTGCTTTAATATGTAAATAATATAAAATTACTTAATTATAGGTGCTCACCTCATGATCATAAAAATGCCATCTCTTTAAGGTATATACACCCAAAATTAAGCCTGCAACTATTAAGGCTATAAGCCCTTTATTAATAGGCGTTCCACCACAAAATGTTTGGTTTTGAAGTTGAGTACCCAGGCAGCGACAGCAGTTAGCTTGTTGACCATGAGGGGCTTGAGAACATCTGGTGGCAGGAGGGAAGCTGCCGCAATTTTGTGCCTTGGTTGGAAAAATGGCAAGTAATACCAACAGCATCAATAAAAACGCTTTTTTCATATCAATTAGGGGTTGATTTGTAGCGCAAATCTACGATGCGACTATTTTATTTAACGTTGACATTGTCAGATTTCAACGTTAAATTACTATTTTTAATCTTTGGCAAAATGATCGATCAAAAGTCGTTTTAAGTTAAAAATATCTTAATAATTGAGATGTTTGTTTGATATTTTTTAATGTCTATTCCTTTTCTTTTGAAAAAGCGTAATGCTTTACATAAATTTTGTCTATATCGATGTTTTCTGTTTTAGAAACATCATGTATCGTTGAAGCTTAAATATGCCAGTGCTGAGTTAAAAATATTTATGTTTTAGAATTTGCTTAATACAAATATTCGAAGGCAGAATATAGTTGAGTGATGGTTAACTGATAACTCATTCAATAATTAAACGAGTTATCAATTTTAAAACGCGTTTTTTAGCTAAAAGCATCTAGAACTAATTGAGTTTTTTGCGCATTACTACTGGTAAACATTTACTAAATAAACGGTTTTGAAATAGTTTTTTGTTATCCGTTGGGTCTGATACATAATTTAATATTATGTGATAGTTCTAAAGGTTAAGTTTACTCTTGGCGTCATGCTAGTTGCTGATTTGGCAATCCGGTGCTCCCAGTGTTGTTGAAGGTTGCCTTTCATCAATAATAATGACCCGCTTTCTAACCGGATACTATATTTATTTGCGTGATTTTGCTTGTGCCTGATATCGAAAGTACGCACTTGTCCGAGGCTTACCGACGCAATGACAGGGTATTGCCCCAATTCAGTTTCATTATCACTATGCCAGGCTACCGAGTCGTTACCATCACGATAGTAATTGAGCAAAACACTGTTAAAGGTTACACCGGCTATAAGTTCAATACAGTTCTTAATTACTAACAGTTCCGGGGTCCACGGAAAAGGATTAAATCTATTACCGGTGTAAGCATAGCTTTTGCCTGCGTCGCCGTACCAAGCTGTAAGCCGTGGTGTAAGCATACGCTTACCATAAATAGTGATGTAGCGTTGCTCCCAGACAATAGTAGATATAAACGTTTGCAATAAGATATTACTGTCTTCAGCAGTAAATATGGCAGCATGATAGTCAAGCAATTCCGTTGGTAAACCTTTGCTTTGTCCAGCATCCCCAAAAAAACTTAATTGTTCCATCAGGCTACTGTGTTCAATTATTTAAAAACTTATTTAGCGTCATCAGGTTTTTTACAGCTGCGCCCATGGTGTTGTTAAAGTAGGCGTATACAGTTTTGCCATCGGCCAGCCAGTCAATTATGTATGTTGCATATTCACTTAAAAAATCATCAGTATAACTGCCCCAGTAACCGCCTTCCGGACCGTGGAAGCGTAAGTAAACAAAATCAGCGTTACTTGCCTGCATTGGTGTTGCCGATGCTGGCAAATCATGCCAAACCATAGCTGCCTGGTACTGATCAAGCAACTCGTAAGTAATATCTGTATACCATGATTTGTGCCTGAATTCAATCGCCACCGACCATATATTATCCGGTACAAGTAATTTGATCTCGATAAGTAAGCGGTTTAGTAATGTAGGGTTGAAACTTACGCTTGGCGGGAACTGAATCAGTAACGCTCCTTTTTTATGTTTAGCATGATTAATAACGTGGAGAAAGCGCTCAAGGTCTTCAACTAAAAATGGATTGCCCTTGGTGTGGGTAATGCCTTGCCACAATTTAAAAGTAAATCTAAAGTTACCCTCTGTTTCGTTTACCCACCGTTCAATAGTGCGAACTAGCGGAAGTTTATAAAAAGTGCTGTTAATCTCCACGCTATTAAACAACGAACTGTAATAGGTTAATCGGCTTTTATCCTTGAAAGTTTCCGGATATGCCTGTTTATTAGGCACTGGTACTACTACATTGCTGGTGCCTGCATAAAAATTATCTTTTTGACTAGTCATTACACTCTTTAGCAAGTTGTATTAATATAATTATAAAAGCTTACAGACGGTTTTGTTTGGTAGTTATTGCCTGGTTGATTTTGCCACGAAGCAGTAGCGTATTTTACTAAATTGCGGCGTTTATTTGAATATTCTGTTTAACTCGATGTTTGTACTATCCAAACTTTTACTTATTGCCATTTTGCCGCTCACGTGGATTATCATATTTCTTGGTTGGGCATTAGTAACTAAAAGTGCTCGTTTGCGTGGTAAACTACTTTTGACCGGATTTATACTTTTGTACTTGTTTTCTGTTCCGCTGTTGTTAAACACTTACGCTAAATTATGGCGATATCCAGTAGCGCAATTACAGCCTAATGCTGTTTATAGTTGTGCTATCGTATTAGGTGGATTTGGATCAGAAAAAAAGGATGGTAGCGGTTATTTCAATGTAAACTCCGACCGGTTTATACAAGGGTTAAAATTAAAAACCACAAAAAAGGTCTCACATTTGCTGATAACCGGCGGTAATGCCAGTATAAACCCCGACAGTTTTAGCGAAGGACGATGGGTTGGAGGTGAATTATCAGCTTTTAATATGCCTGATAGCTGCATATTGATTGAAGGGCGGTCACGTAATACTATTGAAAACGCGGCTTACACTAAGAAGTTATTGCTTGCCCGGCATTTACCACCTCCTTATTTGCTGGTAACATCTGATTTTCATATGAGGCGATCCATGCTTATTTTTAAAAAAAGCGGTTTGGATATAATTCCTTATCCGTGTAATTATGTTGCAGGTATAGAAAAACAAGGTTTATATTCACTGCTTCCTGACGCTAACACTTTGCGTTACTGGGATTACTATATCAAAGAATTGATTGGCTTTTTTGTGGCCATGCTACATCATTATTAGTTGTTACAATTCCTTGCTTAGTGCTGCCATTTTTAAAAAACGATTTTAAACATTTTGGTTTTATCTATATTTGATGATTTAGCATTTATAAAGTCAGATGGATACAACGGAATCTCAAATGTTTAAGGCTTTGTTTCATCAATCGGCCAGTCCGGTTTCTGTAGTAAAAGCTAACTCGCCAGAGTTTACGGTGGTTGCGGTAAATAATATTTATAAAAGCACTACGAAGATACCAGTTGAAGAAATTATAGGCAGACCTGCATTTGAAGTTTATAAGTCTTGGGACGAGGCTAGCACCGAACAGTTTTTAAGATTAAGAAATGGGATGGAAGAAGCTGTGGCAAAACATACAGCAATTGAGTTACCCATCTTGGTTTTTGACTCGCCGGGCAGTGACGGTAAACCATCTGAAAGGTCGTGGTGGCAAGTCACTATCGCGCCCATTGCCGACAGTAACGGGTGTCTCCAGTTTTTAAAATGCATGACACTTAATGTGTCTGAGCGCGAAAGGGTAAAACTAGAAATAGTTGAAGCAAAGGAGAAGGAGCATCAGCTCAATGAGGAGATGCAATCCATTAACGAAGAACTGGCCTCTACAAACGAGGAGTTGCTGGCAACTATTGAAGAATTAAAAGTTTCACAGGAAAAACTGGCGCAGCTTAATAACGAACTGGAAGAACGCGTAACTGCACGGACAGCCCAGTTGGCTGCCAGCGAACGGCGTTACCGCAACATGCTTAACGCCCTGCCGCAAATTGCCTGGACCACCAACGCCAAGCCCGAAGTTACATTTTACAATGAACGCTGGTACGAATACACCGGCTTGACTATACACGAAACGCAAACCTTGGGTTGGAAGGAAGTGATTCATCCCGAGGATTGGCAATATTGTGTTGACAGTTACAGGTCAATTATAGGCAGTAATCTGCCCGGCGAGTTTGAGGTGCGCGAAAGAGGTGCCGATGGAATATATCGCTGGCATTTACTGCGTATACAGCCAGTGCGAAATGAGTTTGGTGTGATTGATTTATGGGTGGGCACAGCTACCGATATTGACGATATCAAGCGGTTACAGCAACAAAAAGATGATTTTATCAGTATTGCCAGCCACGAACTTAAAACGCCGATAACCAGTCTTAAGGCGTCGTTGCAACTGATGGATAAGATGAAAGATGATCCGTCAAAAATGATGATGCCTAAATTGATTTTACAATCTCGCAAAAGTATACAGCGGGTAAGTACCCTCATTGAAGATTTACTTAACGTAAGCAGGCTACAGCAAACCGAGATTAATTTAAATAAAACCGATTTTATATTATCCCAATTATTAAGTGCCTGCGCAAACCCAATAGCTATTTTGGGCAAGCAAAAAATTAATATCACCGGTGACATCGAGTTGCAGATTTGTGCCGATGAGCATCGGATTGATCAGGTAGTAACCAACCTGGTGAACAATGCGGTAAAGTATGCTCCCGACTCAGAATGTATTACTTTACATATTGAAGTTTGTAATGGTGTGGTGAAGGTATCAGTTACCGATAAGGGGCCGGGTATACCTAAAGATAAAATTCCGCACTTGTTTAGCCGTTATTACAGAGTAGAGTCATCGACCTATCATATATCAGGTTTGGGTTTAGGCTTATACATCAGCGCCGAAATCATTAAACAACACGGCGGCGAGATAGGTGTTGACAGTGAGCCGGGCAAGGGCAGTGCTTTTTGGTTTACCTTGCCTATTTATAATTAAGAATTGCTGTTGGAGAGTCTACTTTAATAAGGATATTATTGTTCTTTCAATTAGTATAAAGTCTTGTAAGTTAAAAGTTTGTTGTGAAGGATTATTTAATTAGCTTCGGCTAACTAAAATCCTATGAGCACAATTACTTACCCGGCTACCCCAGTCGAACTCAAAATATCGGCTGATAAAACCGGTACCTTGCCTTTTTATATCTATGCAGTCGTTTTTGCATCGTTCAGCATTGTGGTAGGTTTGGTATGGGATATTTCCTGGCACATGAGTATCGGTCGTGATGGTTTATTTTCGCCTCCCCATTTGGCTACTTACCTGGGGGCCGTTACTGCCGGCCTGTTTTCGGGTTACCACGTTTTGCGGCTCACTTTTGCCGGTCGCGCTGCTGAAAAGCAGGAGTCTGTACGTTTTTGGAAAGTTTTCTACGGTTCGTTAGGAGCGTTGTTTTGTATTTGGGGCGCCTTTACCATGATCACGTCTGCCCCCTTCGACGACTGGTGGCACAACACTTTTGGCCTGGATGTACAGATACTTTCACCGCCGCATACGGTGCTATTATTGGGGATGATTACTATTCAGTTTGGTGCTATGGTGAGCGTAATGGCATTGCAAAACCGCATAGGTGGTTCTGCCAATTATAACAAGCAGGCACTGGCTTGGTGCTTTACTTTATCATCAGGGTTTTTACTGGTGATGCTATTTACCATCGCCTCCGAATATCTGGACCGCCATGATATGCACTTAAGCAGTTTTTATGTGGTTAGTGCAATGTTATTCCCTTTGTTTATGGTGCCGGTATCCAAAGCGTCTACTACACGCTGGGGAGCAACATATATGGCTTTGGTGTATATGATTTTTATGGCCGTAATGGTTTGGATATTACCGCTGTTTCCGGCCGAACCTAAACTGGGGCCTGTACAAAACCACATCACACACTATCAGAGTTTTCATTTTCCATTATTACTGGTGTTTCCGGCATTGATTATAGATATCATCAATCAGCGTGTAAAAAGCTTTTCGTTACTGAGGGCTTTATTAATTAGTGTTGCCTTTGTATTAATCATGTTTGCTGTTCAGTGGCCATTTGGTAGTTTTTTGGCCACACCTTACGCCCGTAACTGGTTTTTCGGCACCACCTCCTGGTATTTTGGGGCTGATCCTAGCTATGAATACCGTTATGCATTCGCGCCTGATAAAGTTTCGAGCGTAGACAGTATGATTAAAGGCGTAGGTATGGCTGTTGTCATCGGTACTATTTCGTCATGGTTGGGCTTGGTTTGGGGCGGTTGGATGAAATCAGTTAAACGTTAAGCCGCATCTCAGTGCATGAAAAAGTTTTTAATTTCTATTGGCTTATTAATTAGTCTTGCAGTAAATGTTTGGGCACACGTTGGTAGTCCGGGTGTAACTTTCGAAGGTGATGCCGGTCCGTACAAACTCATTGCCAATATTAATCCGCCCGATGTTATACCGGGTACAGCTGCGGTAACAGTTTATTTAGAAGGTGCAGTTAGAGGCACGCAAGTAACTGCCCGACCAGTATATTGGTCTGTTGGAGCCGACGGTACGCCCAAAGCTGATGCGGCTGAGCCATCAGTTACCGAGCCAGGCCGTTTTGATGTAAAAGTATGGTTTATGAGTACCGGTACATCCAGTATCGAGATCACCGTTAACGGACCGCAAGGTAAGGGTACGGTGGTGGTGCCGGTAATGGCTGTGTCAACCGCTAAAAGAACCATGCCTGCTGGTTTAGGCTGGGGGCTTTTTGTCATGGCCACTTTTTTGGTTATGCTGATGGTCTCCATTATCAGCTCGAGTGTGAGCGATAGCCAGCTAAACCCTGCCGAGTCTTTAACCAAGCGTTTACGCCGCCGCAGAGTAACAGGTGCTGTGGGTGCTTTGCTCGTTTTAGGATTGATTTTGTGGGGAGGCTATTCATGGTGGAACGCCGCTGCAGCAAGCTACAATAAATATTTGTACAGGCCATTGCAGGCTAACAACACTTTTAATTCCCAAAATGGCTTGCTCAAATTTACAATTGATACCGCACAACTTAATGAATTAAGCCGTTCGCGCCGAGGTAATATTACCCGTAAAATGAATTATCTGGTGCCAGATCATGGTAAATTAATGCACATGTTTTTGGTGAAAGCCAATGCTCTGGATGTATTTGCCCATTTGCATCCGCGCCGTGCAGATTCTGTGACATTTGTAACGCAACTACCGGAGTTGCCTGCAGGTAAATATTGGATATATGCAGACATAACCCGTTTGAGCGGTTTTGCAGAAACCATTATTGATACGCTTAATATCCCGGAAACCATATATCGCCAAGCCAGCAATCCATCGGGCTTAAACAGGGTGGCAGATGAGGATGATACCTATTTCATCACTAACGCTGTTAATGGTAAAAACTTTACCCAACCCAGTGTTAATGCTATTATGTGCGGAGCCCCTGGTGTAGAAACTAAGTTAAAAGACGGTACCTCTGCCATATGGGTACAAAAGCCAGGGCAAGAACTTAAAGCAGGCGAATTAACTGAACTTACCTTTGAAATGCTTGATGAAAACCGTAAACCAGCTAAACTCGAGCCTTATTTAGGCATGATGGCCCATGCAGTCATTTTAAAAGACGATGGCAGTGTCTATATCCATTTACACCCATCGGGCAGTTACTCCATGGGGTCGCAAAAAGCCCTGCTTGATCGCATGGCTTTTCATCAACCATTAGATAAATATTTACCTGCCCCAGTAGCATTTGCCGACAGCGTTAACCGCATGGTTGCCCGCCTGGATGCTATGAGCGAAGGGGAGAGAAACCAATTATTAATGGCTGGTATGGAGCATGGTAACGCTGGTGGTAATGAGCACAATGCCCATCAAATTAGTTTCCCTTACACTTTTCCGCAATCGGGTAAGTATCGTATTTGGGTGCAAACAAAGCGTAACGGTAAAATATTAAACAGTGCATTTGATGCGGAAGTAAAGTGATTGTTGGCAGTTTTACTTTTGGGTGCTAACTTTGTAAAGTGCCAGCCCCTAAAAGTTCCGACCCAGTTAAAAAGAAAATAACCCCGGCAAAACCGGTAGTTAAGACACCACGGCGGGCACCTGCTAAAGTTTCAAAAAAAGTAAACCAAACGCCTGTATTTCCCTGGAAAACGGTGATTGCCGGACTATTGCTGATCTTATTATCGCCTTTTTATTACGGGTACGTGGTTGGCTTTTTTTCGTCTACCTGGCGGTGGATGTTTAATGCTAGCGCCTCAACTCATTACCGAACCTACAAAAGCTTTCGTATACGTATCCCTACCCGTTACCATATTCATGGTATTGATGTATCCTATGCACAAGGTCGTATCGACTGGCGTAAAGTACGTGCTATGGAGGAGGATAGTGTACGTATCAGCTTTGCTTTTATCAAGGCAACCGAAGGTCTTTTAACAGTTGATCCGTATTTTAAGCGCAACTGGCGCGAGGCGGCTAAAACCGGTATCCGGTGTGGTGCTTATCATTACTTTCGCCCCAAAAAAAGTGGCTTATGGCAGGCGCGTTTTTTTCTGCAAAACGTGAAGCTTGAAAGTGGTGATATGCCTGCAGTGGTAGATATAGAAACGCTTGACGGTAAATCGCCGGCTGAAATGCGTAAGCAACTCACAGACTTTTTATTGCAGGTAGAGGCTAAAACACACGTAAAGCCAATCATCTATTCGGGATTGAGTTTTTACAAAGATTACCTGGAAGATTATTTTGGTGATTATAAATTGTGGATAGCGCATTATAATAAAGCAGAGCTAAAAGCCGGTAAAGATACCAACTGGTGGTTTTGGCAACATTCAGAAACTGCGCGGGTGAACGGTATTAATCACGCAGTTGATTTTGATGCTTTTAAAGGTGATAGTGTGGCTTTCGAGCAATTTATGATACAATAAGCACTATGGTATTTTTGCTAATACATTTTGCTTAGATGCACTGCGTTTAATATGTCCTTCTTTACACCAGATTTCGCTGTGCTTATCTTTAAAGTTGTAAGTACTCACTGCTAAAACAGTGCTGTCATTTTTTAAAAATATCGAATTAAAATAAGCGCCTTCATTGTTGGGCAAATTGGGCCAGGGGCATGAGGTATTTGAAAAACTACGGGCCGAACTATTGCCCACTAACACCAGCATAGTATTCTTTTTCCATTGCGTATACCGCTCTATGGGCCGGCCACCGGCATCCTGTACCGAAATCAGTATTTCGCCGGTAGGCAGTTGTAGCATGTAAGGGGCACCTCCCCAAACGTTGGCGGTGCCGCACCAGCGGCGGCCGTTGCCCTCTGATCCTAAATTTTGATAACCCCACTGAGCTTCAGTCGACGACCATATAAAGCAAGGCGATTTGTCGTGATAAACAGATTCAAAAGCAACCACAATGCCTTTCCCATCTTTTAAAACCAACGGTGTAGCCATGCCTTCCCTGCGTTTGCTGCCAAATGCAATATCAACGGGCGATTTCCAGCTTTCTCCATTGTCATCAGATGAGGCCATCGCAACTTTTTGCTCGTGCCTGCCCCTTGCATTTTTTGAGCTGGTTAGTTCTGCAGAGAAAAACATTTCTACCGTGCCATCGGGCAACTGAATCATGGCAGGTTCCCAGGAGCGGCCGGTAGCAACAACTTGCGGCTTACTCCAGTTTGTACCGGCATTTTTGCTTATGGTGACCTGTATGTTGTTATGTGTACTGTCGTCTGGCTTTCCGCGGCCTGTGTACGCCAATAAAAGCCATCCATTTTTTAACGTAATAAGTTCAGGGGTAGAGAAGCCGTAATAGCGGTTAGCGTTATTGTCGGGCACAATTATTTTAGGCGGTTGCCAGTTATTACCGTTGTCATAACTCTGGCGCATCACAATGTTGTCCCATTCGTTGCCCGGCCCGCCTGCATGGTAGGTAAGTATCAGAGTGTCCTTGTTATAACGGTGTATCCTGCCATATTCGGCAAAATAAATATTGTGCGAAATTTTACGGGCAGCGGTATCCCAAACGATTTTTATGTTCGGTGTGTCGTTATTTACAAGGGGATGCTCATCAGCAAATATCTTCGTCTGAGCTCTACGGCCGTTTTTACAGCATTGTGTGCACGACGCAATTCCCGATAAGAGTAAGAAAAGTATGCCCCACTTTATAATCATCAGTCAGCTTGGTAAATGGCCTATTAGTAAAGGTTTATAGCTGTTATGTTTACGCTACCAAGCATTAACGCCAAACCGGGGTGGGTGTTTGAGTTGGTTATGTTAGACTTCAGTGAGAGTTCCGCCGGTTTGAGTTACCCAGAGCGTATGTGTTACCCCACACTTAAGTGCAAAATTATTTTTTTGATGCCCCACCGGAAAATCGAAGCATACAGGATATTGGTAATTTTTTACCCGGTCTAAAACTACTTCATACAAGGTTTTGCCAAATTCATCATCCGGTTCGTCGGGCTTCACTTTAAAGCCGCCTATAATCAATCCCGCCAGTTTTCCTAATTTACCGCTGCGTTGGAGGTTGTAAAACATGCGGTCGATATTGTAGAGGTACTCACCGGTATCTTCTAAAAAAAGAATTTTACCATCAGTATTAATATCTGACCGGGTTCCGGTTAACGTAGCTACTATGCTTAAATTACCGCCAATTAGAGGCGCAGTAGCTGACCCAATGCGGTTGGCTGCATGCTCGGGTGAATTGTAGGTCAATTTCTGACCGGTTAATGCCTGCTTGATAGACAAAATAGTTTCTATCTGTATAGGCTCAGCCAGGCTCCAGTTATCAGGGAAACTGTTACACATTTTGCTATGCAATGTGGCTACATGGCAATTAGTATGTATGTGGTTATGTAGTACCGTTATATCGCTAAAACCAATTACCCATTTTGGGCTTGCTACAAAACGCTTAAAGTTTAATTGATCAATAATATGAACTGCACCGTAACCGCCGCGGGCGCACATTATAGCTTTAACATTTGGGTCGTCCAGCATCTGCTGCAAATCGGCCAGCCGTTCGGCATCTGTACCCCCCATGGTAAAATCGCGCTTACCTACCGTTTGTCCTATTTTGACGATAAAGCCCCAGCTTTGCATGAGTTGTATTGCTGGTTGTATAGCTTCGGTTTTGATATAGCCAGCCGGGCAGGTAATGCCAATAGTATCGCCAGGTTTTAAATAAGGTGGTATGGCTATCTTTTTAACAGCAATGCCGGTGGCAGCCGATGCTTTTAATGAGGCGGCCGCAGCGGCAACTGGGATCAATGACGATAAGAAATGCTTACGGTTCATGCAAAAGCAAATAAGCTAAAAAAGCGCTGAATATTCAGCGCTTTTTTAGCTTATAATGTTGTAACCCTTTTATAGTAATGTAGCTGGTGTCGGCAATCAATACCTTTCCAGTTCGGCTTTTATTTGTTCCATCAGCCACATCGGGGTCGATGTAGCGCCGCTAATACCTATGGTATCACCCGGTGAGAACATTTCGGGACTCAGCTCTTCTACCGCCGAAACAAAGTAGGTGTTGGGGTTATGCTTACGGCAAACCTCAAATAGTACTTTTCCGTTAGATGACTTTTTGCCGGATACAAATACAATTTTATCGAACTGGGTAGCAAAAGCGTGCAAATCTTTATCGCGGTTAGATACCTGGCGACAAATAGTATCATTGGCTTTAACCTCATAACCGCGAGAGATTAGCTGATCTTTAATATGATAAAACTTGTCCGTGCTTTTTGTCGTTTGGCTATACAAGGTAATTTGCTGAGGCAACTCTACCGTGTCCAGTTCGGCTAAGTCCTGAAACACCAACGCTTCGTTATTAGTTTGTCCTTGCAAGCCAATAACCTCAGCATGGCCATGCTTACCGAAAATAATGATATTCTCTTTATTATCGTGCGAGGTTTTGATGCGGTTTTGCAGCTTTAATACCACCGGGCACGAGGCATCAATTAAAGTAATGTTATGTTCGAGCGCTAACTGGTAGGTAGACGGTGCTTCGCCATGCGCACGAATAAGTACTTTCTCGTTGTAGAGGTTTTGCAGGTCAGCATGGTCAATAATACGCAGACCTTTAGCTTTCAGGCGTTCTACTTCCTCATCGTTGTGTACAATATCGCCTAAGCAATACAGGTAGCCGTCTTCGGCCAGTATCTCTTCGGCCATATCAATGGCATACACTACGCCAAAGCAAAAGCCCGCATCCTGATCTATCTGTACCTTTAACTGATATACTCCCATGATTCAAAATTACAACAAAATAATAACACTGTAGTTATTCAAAACAGTGCATGCAGCCTAAGCTTGAATTTGCAGCAAGGCGAAAAATATGAACTGTACTAATAACAATATAGGTGCTACAATGCTTTGCGTCTTAAACTTAAAACTTTCAAAAACGAACAAAAAAGCAGCGCTGACACCGAACCAGCATAAGTAGTTTTTTAACGGTACGGTATTATTAAACCAAGTCCAGTAATCAAATTTTACAGCCACTGGTTCAATCAGTGCATCCAGTAGTACTAATATGACAGCGCCGGTTAAGATGCGGGCCAGCATAGATTTTAGCCTGAACCTTTGCATTAAAACACCTGCTGCATAAACGAGCATTAACCAGTTAACGCCAATCATTAAAGGTATATCATCTACTTTTATGCCGAGCGTAGCGCCGTAATGATAGCGGCCAAACAGCCAGTTTTTGTGCACACCAATCCATTCTGCAATAATACCCAGGCAAAATATAATTAAACCAAATGTCCAAAAGCGGTTATTAAGCCGGTAATGATTGGCCAAAATTACCAATAGCATTAACAATAAATGGAAAGGCACCAGTTTTAAAAAAAGCGGGGTTAGTGCTGGGATAAAAAAACCAACCAACCCTACTACATGAAACAGGATAATGATAGCTACAGAAACAGCAATTTTGCGGGGCGGCATCATACCCGGCGGCCTTTCCAGGTGTGATTATTGGTAAGCTGATTTTGAATAGCTACCAAACCTATAAGCATTAAGTTGAACATTTGAAACGGGTGCAAGATACTATTAAGCCAGGCATTTTGACCGGCTGTAAGCGAAATCATTACACGGCTCAAAACAATTAAGCCGCACATCATTAAAATAAGCGGCAGATTGAGCGTTGTAATCACCAGCAGTGGTCCGCCAATAACCAGCACCAGATAAAATAAAAAACCAATAATGCTGTAATTAAACGGAGCCAGAAAGTTTTTGCTGAAACCTTTAATGGCATCCTGGTAATTGGTATACATACGGCAGCTGATAAGCCCATTGGCTAACAGGCTTTCGGCCGGTAGTTTTTCTAATTTAACCTGTTTGATGATTTCAATATCTTCAACTACACGGTCTTTAGACAATAAGTGCCATTGATACTGCCGGTATACAGCTGCATTGAACAGCATAAACTGCCCGCTGGCCGCAGCAAATGCAGGATTTTTAAGCAGGTAAATCAGCCTGACCGGCAACAAGTTAAGTAATATGTAATGCATCAGCGGAACTACGGCCTTTTCGCCAAATGAGCGCATGTCCTGATTGGTAAATAAGCTGAGTAGGGCCAATCCTTTAGCTTGCATACGGTGTACTGCACTGTTAATTAAGCCATCATAAACTTGCTCATCGGCATCTAAAAATAGCATATAGATTCCTTTGGCATGTTGGGCCAGTTGATGGCAGGCATAAGGTTTACCTAACCAGCCTTCTTTAAGCGGCTCGCCTTTTACTACGCTGAAGCGTGAACGGGTGGCGGCAAAATCCTCGCAGATTGCATAAGTACGATCTGTTGAATCGTCGTCTAAGATAATGACTTCATAATCCTGATAATCTTGCGAATCAATCGAGTGAAGCAGGGTTAATATGTTCTCTTCTTCGTTACGGGCAGGAATGAGTATAGATACTAAATCGTGGTAACGACGGTTAACCCGGCGCAGTTTAGGGTCTGATATAAAATTAAACAGCGTTACGGCAAAGCGCAGAATCAGGAAGATGAATACAGTGGCTAATGCAATAATCACGGTTATAATACAATTTGAGTTTGAAGCAGTTTGGCCGATTCATAATGCTGCTGAAACAAATCTTTCAATTCATCAATACTTTCGGCAGCTGTATCACCAGGGTGCTTTTGTACATAAACGTTGATGGTAGGCTTTTTATGCTGAAAGTACTCAATAAAAGTAGCGGCAAATACATATTGGAACTTGCCTGCCGCCTGTTTAATGATTTTGAGCAAACCTCGTTCAAAATGAATATCATCAACAAAGTTAGAATACAGTCTGGCCTGCGGAAACACCAAAACCAGGTTTTGCGGGTCTTTTAACAATTCGGACGCATAATTCAATGACTCGATCATCGATCGTGAATTTTTGACTACCGAAAATGCTCCCATGTATTTCAAGAAGAATACCCGCTTTGCGGTATCTTCCAGTATCATGATGTGGAACTTTTTTTTGAGCAGTTTATAATTGAGCCAGTACAACAAAAAACCATCCCACCAGCCAAAATGATTGGCCAGTAATAACACTGACTTATCCTCATCCACTTCCAGCCCGTTAAAATTAAAAGCCTTGAAGTTGCTTTTAATCAAATGCCCGATGTAATGATGAAAAAAACGATGGATTAACGGATTGTTTTTAGGATAGATCATGTTCCGGACAAGATAAGCAGCCTGAGCAAATCTGCCACTACGGTAACACAAATTCTGTTAAGGTGTTCTGTTAGCTATCAGAAAATAGTATAAAACTACAAAGCACAATAGCTATATACTATTGTGCTTTGTAAGCTAAGTTTTGAAAGCGATGCTTAACTATGAATGTTTGCTGCTCATATAAAAAGTAAGCTCTCCGCCGTTCATAATATCGGCATGTTTGATGGAAAGGCCGGTTAGTGGCTTGCCGTTCAGCAGCACTTTTTGTACGTAGACATTCTTGTCGCTCTGATTTTTTACCGTTACCGTAAACGTTTTACCGTTTTGCAAGCGTACTACTGCGCCATTTACAGCCGGGCTACCTAATGCATACTCGTCATTACCCGGTGATACCGGATAGAAGCCCAGGTTGGTAAAGATAAACCATGCACTCATCTGGCCGGTATCGTCGTTACCGCCTAAGCCGTCTGGGGTTGGTTTATACATTTTAGGTAAAATCATCCGTACCCGTTCCTGAGTTTTCCAGGGCTGGTTGGTCCAGTTATACAGGTAGGCTACGTGGTGTGATGGTTCGTTGCCATGTACGTAATTACCGATGATGCCGTCGCGGGTAATATCCTCTGTCTCCTCAAAAAACTTATCGGGCAAATGCATGGTAAATAATGAGTCAAGATAAGGCACAAACCGTTTGTTACCTCCCATTATTTCAATCAGGCCCTTAGGGTCTTGCGGTGCAAACAGCGTATAGTTCCAGGCATTGCCTTCAATAAAACCTTGACCAATAGTAGTAAGCGGATCAAATTTAGCCCGGAAGGTGCCGTTTTCTAACCGTGGGCGCATAAAGCCTGATGCCTTGTCGTACACGTTACGATAATTTTGGGCACGTTTGCTAAACTCCTGGTAAATATCCTGTCGGTTTAATTTTTTGGCTAATTGTGCAATACACCAGTCATCGTAAGCATACTCTAACGTACTCGAAACCGATACGCCGTTGCGCTCATCCGGAATGTAACCTTTGTCAATATAATAACCAATGCCTTCATAATCGCGCTTGCGGGCTGTAGTTACACATGCTTCCAATGCTTTATTTACATCGATGCCGGCAGTGTTACCTTTTACAATAGCATCAGCAATAACCGACACGCTATGGTATCCCGACATACACCAGTTTTCATTACCCGAGTTTGACCATACCGGCAGCATGTGTTCCGGGCTTTGCTCGTAATGTGCCAGCATTGATTTTACCATATTGTTATTACGCTCGGGCGCAATAATGTTAAATAACGGGTGTAATGCACGGTAGGTATCCCACAACGAAAATGTAGTATAATTGGTAAAGCCTTTAGCCGTATGTACGTTTTGATCCACTCCTTTATATTGCCCGTCGGTATCCATATAAATGGTAGGGTTGATTAACGTATGGTATACGGCAGTATAAAAGTTTTCTTTAGTGGTACGACTATTACTCTGTATCTCAATTTTGTGTAGTTCGTTTTCCCATTGCTGTTGTGCTGCGGCTTTGGTTTGTTCAAAGCTCCAGCCCGGTACTTCGGCTTGCATATTAGCCAGGGCTCCATCCATGCTAACCGGTGATAGGGCCATCTTGATCTTCACCTTTTCGCCTTCGTTGGTTTTAAAATCAAAGTAGGCCTTAATGCGCTGTCCGGCAATCTCGGGGAAATTTCGGGTTTGATTAAACTTGCCCCAAAAACCACGATAAACCTGGCGCGGCGACTCGTTACGGAAGCCATGGCTTACAAAAGGTTTAGAAAAACGCATGGCAAAATACAATACCCGGTTTTTAGCCCAGCCGTTAGTTTGCCTGAAACCGGTAACCAGTGTATCATTTACTACATGGACGTAAGTCCATACGTTTTTGTCGGGATAATTATAAATACCGGCGGTTAGATCTAAAACGATGTGTGCCTGGTCTGATTGCGGGAAAGTGTATTGATGGAAACCTACACGGGTGCTGGCCGTCATTTCAGCCTGTACATTGTAATCATCCAGTTTAACTTTATAGTAGCCTGCCTGGCTTACCTCGTTTTGGTGCGAAAACCTGGAGCGATAACCACTACCCGGTTTGTCGGCCGTGCCAGGATTCAGTTTTACCGTACCTACCGTTGGCATCACTAAAAAATCGCCCAGATCGGAGTGGCCTGTACCACTAAAGTGAGTATGGCTAAAACCGGTAATGGTTTTATCTTCATACTGATAACCGGCACAATACTCGTAAACCTTGGGGTTGTATTTGCCGTTCAGTTCATAACTTACGCTATCTGTTTCAGGGCTTAATTGTACCATGCCAAACGGTACAGTAGCGCCCGGATAGGTATGCCCCATGCGTTCGGTGCCGATAATCGGTTTAACATAGGGTACCAGTTTTTCGGTATTTCTGCTTTGAGCAGTAGCCGTTAACCCCTGAGTTAACAATATAATTAGAGCGAGATTAATTTTGTTCAATTTAATAGTATTAAGTATTTGATATAAAACATAATTGCCATATTGGCATTATAGGTAAAAAATGTAACAACGGTACAGCATTTGTACTCTAAATACCAAATTTCAACTTTAATCTAAAAAACGAAGACAAAAACATGAAAAAATTATTTTCCGCAATCCTGTTCGTTATGGTAGCCATGTCATTCAGTTCATGTGGTTATAATAGTATTGTGCAATTAGACGAAGATACCAAAGCCAAGTGGGGAACGGTACAAAGCCAATACCAGCGCCGGGCCGATTTAATCCCAAACTTGGTAGCAACCGTGAAAGGTGTAGCCAACTTTGAAAAAAGCACATTGGTTGAAGTAACCGAGGCCCGCGCTAAAGCAACGTCTATCCAGGTAGATCCTAATAAATTAACTCCCGAAAATGTGCAGCAGTTTCAACAGGCACAAGGCCAGCTAAGTACTGCTTTAGGTCGTTTATTGGTAGCTTCAGAAGCTTACCCAACCCTGCGTGCTAATGATAATTTTACAGCATTACAGGGCCAGTTAGAAGGTACCGAAAACCGTATCAGCGTAGCCCGTATGGATTTTAATAATTCGGTACAGGCTTACAACAGTAAAATTCGTACATTCCCTAATAACCTGACCTCAAAAATGTTTGGCTTTTCGCCTAAAGGTTATTTCCAGGCAGAGGCGAACGCCCAAAATGCACCTAAAGTACAGTTTTAAGCCAATGATTGAATGAGTGAGTTTTGAATGAGTGAATGCTTTGTTCACCATTAATATAATAACATTCACTCATTCAAAACTCACTCATTCACTAATTGTACAACTATGGCTTTTAACGAGGACGAACAGCAACGCATCAGGCAGGCTATTGAGCGGGCTGAGAAAAATACATCGGGCGAGATCAGGATTTGTGTAGAAAATAACTGCTCCGAAGAGCCAATTAACCGTGCTGCCGGTTATTTTAACAAGCTGGAGATGGATAAAACCAGGCACCGAAACGGCGTGCTGATTTATCTGGCCACTAAAGACCGGAAATTTGCCATCATTGGCGATTCGGGCATCAATCAGGTTGTTCCTGCCAATTTCTGGGATTCTACCAAAGATGCCATGCTTGAGTGTTTTAAACAGGGTGAGATTACCCAAGGCATCATTGCGGGTGTTGAATTGGCCGGACGGCAGCTTAAACAATACTTTCCGTATCAAACGGGCGATACTAACGAACTGTCTGACGATATTGCCTTTATGGACGGTGACTAACTGAGGACTTATATTATGCTGAAAAAGATACTGTTTCTGCTTACTATCGTATTTACCACACTGGTGAGTTTCGGGCAGAAATTTCCGCCGCGTTCTAATACGCTCGTTACCGATTACACTAATAGCCTTTCGGCTGATGATAAGCAAAAACTGGAAAATAAACTGGTTGCGTTTAATGATTCTACATCAACGCAGGTAGCAGTAGTGCTTATCAAATCGGTAGGCGATTATGATATCAGCGAATATGGTGCTTTACTAATCCGCGATTGGGGTATTGGCCAAAAAGGTAAAAACAATGGTGTGCTGGTGCTGGCGGCTATTAACGACCGTAAAGTAACTATACAAACCGGTTACGGGATAGAGGGTAGCTTAACCGATGCGGCTACACAACAAATCATTCAGCAGGATATTAAGCCAAATTTTAGATCCGGCGATTACTACAAGGGACTTGATCTGGCTACTGATGATATCATCAAATATACCAAAGGCGAATTTAAAGCTGATCCCGAAAAAGCTAACCAGCGTACCCGGCGAAAACGTGATGGCGGTGGAGGCAGCTCTGCTATAATTATCGTCATCATTGTTATTGTGCTTATCATGATATTTAAAAATCGGGGCGGCGGCGGCGGTGGCCAGATTATTGGTGGCCGTGGTGGCGCGAGTCCGTTCTGGTGGTTTTTAGCCGGTAATCTTTTAGGTGGCGGTGGCCGACGCGGCGGTGATGACTGGGGAGGTGGTTTCGGTGGCGGAAGCTCCGGCGGAGGCTGGGGTGGTGGCGGAGGCGGTGGCTTCGGCGGTTTTGGCGGCGGTAGTTCAGGTGGTGGCGGTAGTTCAGGCAGTTGGTAAATAAAATATTTTACTATGTACCGCAGAGATTATTTTTTGAACGAAACGCAACGCTTAGCGCAGGTAATTGCCAAAATGCTGGGCCTCAAAACAGCCGGTGATAAGCTCGAAGAAATACGGCAGGTTTATAACGATGCCCTCAATAATGAATACGAAGTGAATGAGGATGAACTGCTGGCTTTTAATAACGATGATTTTGTAAACTGGCTGCACCAAAAACAATTTAGTGCAGCCAAAATAAATACGCTTGCTCAATTGCTGTATTATAGTGCAGAGCCTTTGGGTAATGATGATTTAACCCTGAACAAGCTGCAAAAAACAATAACTTTGCTCGACCTGCTCGAACAGGAACATCATATGCAGTTGTTCGAAAACATCGGCAAGCGGCAGGTGATACAGCAATACCTTAAACAACATGGCGCCTGATTTAAAGTGGAAAGTATTATCCTCTGAGTATATTCATAAAGGCCCTTGGGCTACTTTACGTACCGATAAATGCCAGATGCCTGATGGGCGCATTGTGCCTGCTTATTATGTACTGGAATACCCTGATTGGGCCAATGCCGTAGCACTTACCGAAGGTAATAAGATAATCATGGTAAGGCAGTATCGCCACGCTGCGGGTGTTGTATCGCTCGAAATACCTGGCGGAGTAATTGAGGCCGGAGAAGAACCTGTAGCGGGCATGAAACGCGAACTGCTTGAAGAAACCGGCTATGAGTTTAATAATTTTGAGTTGCTGTGTAAGCTGCACGCTAACCCATCAACCGCAAATAACTTAACGCATTGCTACCTGGCTACAGGTGGTAAAAAAATACAAGGCCAGCACCTGGACGAGCAGGAAGACATTGTGGTAGAAGAATACACCATTGATGAAGTAAAGCAACTGCTGGCCGAAAACAAAATTACCCAAGCCTTGCACTGCTCTACTTTATTTTATGCCTTGCAGAAGTTAGGGGCGCTGTAATCAACCCGCCTGAAACTTATCAATACGTATCCAGCGCATGCCGGCCGCTTCGGCAGCTTGTACACCGGCATTGCCATCTTCAAAAACCAGGCACTTTTCGGGAGCCACGCTCAATAACTCGGCTGCTTTTAAGAAAGGGTCGGGGTGAGGTTTGCCTTGTGGTGTTTCGCCTGCACATACCATCACTTCTACCAGGTGGTCTATACCTAAAATTTGCAGTGTTTTTTCGACCGCAATACGGCTGCTGCCCGATACTACCGCTATCCTTACCAAGCCTGCGTGGCTTTTTAAGTGGTTGACTACATAGTCGATGGGTTGGGTATGCTCAATATACTGCTCTAAAAATAACTTGTATTTCTGTGCCTTAAACTCTTCAGGGTCAAAGTTGCTTTGGTAGCGCTCGTTGATTTTTTCTACTACGTTTAAAATGGGTAACCCGGCAAATTCATCGATAATGGCACTATCAATTACTACACCTTTTTCGGCCGCCACCTTAATGTAGGTTTCGGTATGAGCAGGCATATTGTCGGCCAACGTGCCGTCGCAGTCGTATAAAAAAGCTTCAAAATCGCCCATGCTTAGTTTTACCAGGGCATCATATTTATCTTGAGAATTATTGGGATTCATATATGAAAACAGCGTTTAAATATCTGGTGTTAAAGCTAATTAAATGCACGTTAGGTGTGGAGTAGCAAAATTAACATTCTGTTAATTTTTAACATTTTGGGCTTTCTTCTTTTAATTGCTGCAAATTCTGCTTACGTTTGAAATTTTTGTTAATGTAGCTTCCCAAAATTTTTGACCGGATTTATGCTACGTGTTGACAGCACCAAACCTTGCCAGCTTATTTATGCCCTTGCCCGCCACGAGTATTTGTCGTGGCTGATTGAGCCGCATATTGTACAGCTTAACCCCAACGGCGAGTTTTCGCTTACGCACCAGCGCCTGTTTACCAATACTGCCAAAGAGTTTAGTTCTTGCATAAGCGATACTGATTTAAAGTTGATTAAACTGTTAGAAGAGATTGAGCAGGGACAAATCATCAAAAAAAACTATAAGAAACCGGTAAGACCTTACGAGTTTTTTAGCAAGGTTTTTAACGAGCAATTGTTTGATGTCATCAGGCCTAAGATCGAAAAGAAAATGGCCGAGGCCTTGAGCCTGATGCACGATAAAAAGTTGTTTTTAATGAGCAAGGAGGGCTATCCGGCCGAAAAGCAACTGCACATCGCTACCGAACCAGCCACCGTACTGTTCCACTTTAAACGCGACGATCAAGAAATTCGCTATTACCCTACCATCAAATACCAAGGGATGAAGATCGAGTTTATGTTTAAAGGTGCCGAAATTATATGTAACCATCCCGGCTGGATGATGCTGGACGATACCCTGTATTACTTTGATAAAGATGTAGAGGGAAAAAAGCTGCTTCCTTTTTTAAATAAACGCTATATAGCTATTCCGCGCAGTGCAGAGCAATCATACTTTGAGCGCTTTGTGGCACCGTTGATTGAAAAGCATCATGTACATGCCGAAGGCTTTACCATTAATACCAAAAAATATGATGCCAAGCCAATGGTTAAGCCCATTTATGTAGCCGGTGGGACATCACAAATACAACTATATTTTAAATACGCAGGGTATACTTTTCCGTATGGAGATGGCCGTCAAATCTCGGTTAAGATAGACCGCGATGGCGACAGCTACATCTTCCACCGCATTAAGCGTTCGGTAACCTGGGAAAAAAATAAACTGCAGCAACTGGAAAACATGGGGCTGACCACCTCATCATCCCTGTTCCAAAACCTGGAAGTAAAGCAGGAGAATGAAGAGGCCGATCATTCTTTTTCGGTTTTTGAATGGCTGAACCAACACCATGATCAACTGATTGCTGCCGGATATGGCATTGAGCAGCCCGAAGGGCAAAAGCGTTATTTGTTTGGCAGCAGTAAAATAGATTTACAGGTAAAAGAAAATAACGACTGGTTTGATATTCATGCCATTGTGCATTTTGGCCCATACCAGATTCCATTTTTAGACCTGCGTAATCATATACTCAACCATAAAAAAGAGTTTGTTTTACCATCGGGCGAAATTGCAGTGATTCCGCAGGAGTGGTTTGCGCAATACGGAAATCTACTCAGCTTTGCCGAGGGGAATAAAGATTTAAAACTGCGTAAGCACCACATCGGCCTTATTAATGATTTAGCCGAAGGCGAGCTGGCCAGTATCACCATTAACCGCAAGCTGCAAAAGCTGAGTGATTTTGAGGAATTGGAAGATGTAGCACCGCCGGTAAACTTTGCAGGCAGCCTTCGGCCGTACCAACAGGCTGGCTATAACTGGTTCCAGTTTTTAAAGGAGTATCATTTTGGTGGCTGCCTAGCTGATGATATGGGATTAGGTAAAACCATACAAACTCTGGCCCTGCTGCAAAAAAATAAAGAAGATGCCCAGGCCATCGGCGCTACCAGCACCTCGTTACTGATTATGCCTACCTCGCTTATCTACAACTGGATGAACGAGGCCGCTAAGTTTACACCAACTTTGAGGCTGATGGTGCATACAGGCGCTTTTAGGTATAAATCGCCGGATGTATTTGGTAATTATGATGTAGTGGTAACTACGTATGGCATCAGCCGTATTGATGTGGATTTGTTTAAGGCTTTCTTTTTTGATTATGTTATTCTGGATGAAAGCCAGAACATTAAAAACCCGTCGTCAAAATCTTACCAGGCGGTAAAGCAGCTTAAATCGCGCCATAAACTCATATTGAGCGGTACGCCCGTCGAAAATACGGTGAACGATTTATGGACACAGATGTCATTCATCAATCCGGGATTATTGGGTAACCAGCAATTCTTTTTAAACGAATTTGTAACCCCTATCGAGAAAAAGAAAGACGAAGATAAAGCGCACCGCTTGCAGGCACTCATTAAACCTTTCGTGCTGCGTCGCACTAAAGAGCAGGTAGCTACAGAGTTGCCGCCAAAAACCGAGCAGCTGTTTTACTGTAAAATGAGCGACGAGCAAAGCGCTGTTTACGAAAAGGTAAAATCTGAGTACCGTAATGAGCTGTTGCAAAGTTTGGAAGATGGTACCTTTGCCCAAAGTCAGATCCAGGTGTTACAAGGGTTAATTAAACTGCGGCAAATAGCTAACCACCCATCAATGATTGACGAAAGCTACGAAGGCGATTCGGGCAAGTTTGAAGACGTGGTACATACCTTAGCTAATGTGCTTGATGGCAACCACAAAGTGCTCATCTTTTCGCAATTTGTAAAGCAGCTTAATATCTACCGTCAGTATTTTGACAAGCAAAGCATTAAGTACACTTATCTGGATGGCAGCACGCAAAACAGGGGAGAGGTGGTTAAGCGTTTTCAGCAGGATGCCAAAACGCAGGTGTTTTTAATTTCGATTAAAGCCGGTGGTGTAGGCCTCAACCTAACAGAAGCTGATTACGTTTTCATCCTCGACCCATGGTGGAACCCGGCTGTGGAACAGCAAGCTATAGACCGTACGCACCGCATTGGGCAGACTAAAAATGTATTTATCTATAAGTTTATTACTAAAGATACCGTTGAAGAAAAAATACTGGCTCTGCAGCAACGTAAGTTAAGTGTGGCCCGCTCGTTAATCACTACCGAAGAAAGCTTCATCAAATCGCTTTCGGCCGACGATATCCGGGAAATACTGGGTTAAAACTGCAGGTTGTTAATATTTATAGTGGCTGTGTTTTAAGTAGTCACCACTTTTGGGAGATTATTTAAAACTAATTATATTGCGTGTTGTGTAATAAGCGTTATTGCTTAACACATCGCCGTTATTTATAAAAATGATCAGAACACGTACGCTGCCTAAACAACCTTTATATGCCGTATCTTTTTGGAATGTAG
Organism: uncultured Mucilaginibacter sp.; assembly: GCA_913775265.1. GTDB lineage: Bacteria > Bacteroidota > Bacteroidia > Sphingobacteriales > Sphingobacteriaceae > Mucilaginibacter. The sequence continues at coordinate 56,732 of CAJYJH010000033.1, forward strand.
GCTGCATGCTGTATTATTCATCGCTGCTGTTCGTTCTCGAGTCGCTGTTTTATTATTCAAAATTCAGGCAGAATTACGAAGCAGAATCTATCATTTTTAGTCTGTTTTGGTTTGGCAGTATGCTCTTTGCATTCAGCCATATCTTTCTGGTAATTATGGATGCCTGGTCGCGCTTTCAGAATTACAAGCGCATAAAAGATTATCTTTTTGTACATGGCTTTACGCCCAAAATTGCACAGCTATATCAGGGATCTAAATGCCAGCGTATTGCTTTTTTAGTAGCCGCACGTGAGTTGGGTATGGAACAAGAAGTACAAACCTACTACCGCCGTTTAGGTATTAAATGGTACCACTTTGTTCCGCACTTTATGGTAAAAGATCCTTTGTTTTTATTCCGCAAATACTTCTGGTCGCGTACGTTTATGGAAAAATACTACGAACCCAAGTTTAACTACCGCGAACTTCAACTTCAAAATTCCTATAATGCTTACTGGAAACAACCTGAGTAAATCTTATACATCAGGCAAAGCATTAGATAACGTATCTATCCGGATGCAACCCGGTCAAATCTGCGGACTGTTAGGGCATAACGGTGCCGGTAAAACAACCCTGTTCCGAATTTTGTGCGGACTGGTTAAACCCGATACCGGTATGGTTGAAGTGAGTTCGGGACGTAATAAACCTATTGGTGGCATCATCGAACGCCCGGGTCTGTATCCCTACTTAAGTGCTCACGACAACCTGAAAATATTTGCCGGCATACAGGGCGCTCCTGCTGATCTGACGTCGCTAAATCAGTACCTGACCAAAGTGGGATTGCCGCTCAATCGTAAAGATCCGGTGCGCAATTTTTCGATGGGGATGAAGCAGCGTTTAGGGATTGCTATCGCGTTGCTGAACGAGCCTGAATATCTGGTACTGGATGAACCCTTTTCGGGCCTCGACCCAACAGGAGTAGCCTCTTTGATTAGTTTAATTACCGATCTGGCCGAGAAAGATAATATAGCCATTTTGCTATCATCACACCTCATGGGTGAGCTGAGCAAATGCTGCCATTATTTATATGTGATGGACGGCGGTAAAATTGTTAATGCCGGTACTACGGGGCAACTCATCAATAATCATATCCACAATTTCAGCATCACGGCGCAAAACATTGCCTCATCGGTAGTACTGCAAAAGTACCGTGCTAAAATGGGTATCAATGATGCTAAGGTAACCTGTAATGCAGGTGAGATACCTGTGTTGCTGAATGAACTGTTAGCAGAGGGCATCCAGGTTACATCGTGTACACCCGAGCTATCGTTAGAAGAGCTGGTTAAAACTCCTATTGCATGAGGCGACTACTACAAGCCGAGCTGTTAAAAATATTGAAGCAAAGCAAAACTTATTATGCTTTAGGAGCCATACTGCTCATTGAACTATTAATTTTCATCACGGCTTATTATCAGGGCAGTGCCATATTGGACTTACTGCTTAATAATCTGCGGCAGTCGTTTTACTTTGAGGGTACTTTGCTTAATGGTAACCTTATCATGTACATTGTGCTAAACTCGTTATGGTTTAATGTGCCGCTCATACTCATGATTATTACCTCGGGCTTAATGACGGATGAGCACAAAGACGGCACGGTGCAGGCTGTTATGTTGCAGGCGGTAAAAAAGTGGCAGTTTATTGGGGCTAAATACATTACAGCAATTGCGTTTACGGTGTTTGTGATTGCCTTTATGATGCTGAGCACCTTTGCCCTGGCTTACACTGTATTTGGTACGGGCGATTTGGTAGTATACATTGGTACGCTCAATTTTTTTGAGGCTAAAGAAGCTTTCAGGCGTATTTGTTGGGCATTTGCATCAGGTACAGTGGCCATGGTGTTTTACAGTGTGGTAAGCATTACGCTGGCCGTATTTATTAAAGAGGCTGCCAAAACCTGGATTGCGGCCGCGTTGTTTTTGGTGGTGACCAACTTGCTGCTAAAGGCAGATTTTGGTTTGGCCGGGCTAAACCATGTGTTTTTTCCTAAACTGATTGATACCTGGCAGCAGCTATTTTATTACGAAACCGACTGGTTAAAAATTGGCGTTAATAACGCCATGTTAATGTTATACATTGTTGCGTTTGCAGCAATAGGGATTTTCACTTTTCAAAAAAAGGATATAGGATGATGAGGCTGGCTTTGCTGTTGTTTTTTTTAAGTACCCAATTTGTACAGGCCCAAAAAGTGGATGCCGATTTGCTGCGTATCAAACAACGTATGGATTCGGTAAAACAATTTTCGGCGGCGGTAACGTTGAACTTAGATGTGCCGTTTATTAAGATGCCGACTAAAAGAGCGCAAATTAAATATGTAAAAGGGAAGAAAATGGCTTTTTCGTCGGATGATTTTGTGATGTTGCCTAAGCGCGGATTAGACTTTTCGCTGAATGAAATATTTAAGCATCCCTTTATCACCGTTGACCGGGGTATGGAAAAACGCGATGGGAAAAACCTCAAGGTAATCAACGTGATACCAACAGATGGTAAGTCAGACCTGGTGTTGGTGACACTTTATATGGATACCAAGTCTGTTCGCATTATGCAATCAGAAGTGAATACTCGCAAAGACGGCTCGTATACTCTACTGATGCAGTATGCGAAGGCTGCTGATATTTTACCCGATTATATTGAAGCTGGCTTTGCTATTGAGCGATTGAAAATTCCGCTCAACTTTATGGGGAGGGATACTAAAATTGACCGCAAAAAAATGCGCAGTATGGACACCAAAACCGGCAAGATCAAGATGCAGTTAAGCGATTATCATATCGCTATGATATGATTTTTTTGATGTGTACATTGCAAATTTATTAGCAGTATTTACTGCAATTCTTCATCCGGCAAATGGTCATCGTCCCCTGGGGCTAACAGGTTATCATCATTGCGAGCTTCGTATAGGTCATCTTCGTCCTGCATCATATCGTCAAAGCTTTCGTCGTCATCGTCGGCCAGGCTTTCTTCCAGTGGCGAATGTGGGGTAGCCTGGGCATTCATCAATAAAATATCCTGCCATTCGGCGGCTTGTTGAGTGGTCAGCAACATAGGGTGATTTTTATACAGGAACAGCTACTTTCAAAAAATTGTTTACTGATGATTTGACTAAGTTGTATGTAAACCAGTTGACAAAACTTATCATCGTTTGTTTGCAAGCATTCAGCTCTCATAGTTTAATAATTACTGTACTTAGTCATGATGCTGCGCTGCTATAGAATGTATATAAGCCTTAACTTACTTGCCTTTTCCGGCCATATAATCCAGCGTAAGGTTACATAACGCTTTTACACCTAAACTAAATCCACTTTCGTCTATATAAAAATCCGGCGTATGATGAGCTGCAGTTTTAGTAGGATCCTGACCTTTGGGCATACCGCCTAAGAAGATGAATAGACCCGGCACCTTCTCCTGAAAGAAGCTAAAATCTTCGGCACCGGTAACGGCCGGGCGCAATAAAACGTTAGCTGCCCCGGCTGTAGCTTGCAGCGTAGGCAGCATCTTTTCAGTCAGTTTTGGGTCGTTGTAAGTGACCGGGTAACGCACGCTAAACGGAATTTTTACTTCGGCAGTAGCACCGGCGGCTTCTGCAGTTTTAGTAGCAATGGTTTTAACACGTTCAATCAGCATTTTTTCATCATCAGCACTTAATGCCCGTAAAGTGCCCATCATGGTTACCTGCTCGGGGATAATGTTGGAGCGGTTGCCACCATTAATAGCCCCAATGGTGACCACGGCAGCATTTTCGGTAACGTTTAAATTGCGGCTCACAATGGTTTGTAAACTGTTGATGATTTGCGCTGATACCACTATTGGGTCAATACTACTCCAGGGATAAGCACTATGGGCCTGACGGCCTTTAACCACAATCTGCATATCATTTACCGCAGCCATGGTACCGCCGGGGCGGTAAGTGATTTTGCCCACTTCGGTTTGGGCATTAATGTGCAAACCAAATATGGCATCCACTTTAGGGTTTTGCAGCACACCTTCTTTAATCATCAATTCGGCGCCGCCCTCTTCGCCAAAGGGAGGTCCTTCTTCAGCCGGTTGGAAAATGAATTTAACAGTGCCGTGCAAATCATTTTTCATGGAACTTAGTACCTCAGCTACGCCCATCAAGATAGACATGTGGGTATCGTGTCCGCAGGCATGCATTACACCCACCTCGTTGTTGTTAAACGTAGTTTTAACTTTAGAGGCAAAGGGCACCGCGGTACGCTCAACCACGGGCAGGCCGTCCATATCGGCACGTAAAGCTACCACCGGTCCGGGTTTACTACCTTTAAGCAGGCCTACTACACCGGTTTTGGCTACGCCGGTTTTTATCTCAATGCCTAAGCTTTTAAGATGATCGGCAATAATACCTGCCGTCCGGGTTTCATGGTTGCCTAATTCCGGATGTTCGTGAAAATCGCGGCGCCAGGTGATCAGTTTGGCTTGCATAGCATCAGCTTTTTTAGCCACCATGCCTTTAAGAGCATCAGTCTGCGCGACAGCAGCGGTGGTACATAGCGATAAAGCGAGTAGGTAAAGTTTTTTCATATAACTAATCAAGGCCTTTAAGATAATGATTTTGCATTATCTTAAAGGCCTTGACCTCAAGTATCAAATGCCCGTTTTGAGTATTCTGAGTGTCTTATTATGGCTATGTAATAGTAAAGTGACGATTGCTACTACAACAAGTAAACTTAACGGCCCTTTTTAGCAGCAGGAAACTTCATTTTGTAATCTACTTTAACCACACCTTTTGATATTTCGTTCAGGCGTTTTTCCAGCAGGCGTTTACGCAGAGGGCTTAGTTTGTCGGTAAATAGTTTACCTTCAATATGGTCATATTCGTGCTGAATAACCCGAGCCGCCAAACCTTTGTAAGTTTCTTCGTGCGGCTGCATGTTTTCGTCTAAGTAAGCAATGCGTACCACCGGTTGACGGTATACATCTTCTCGGATATCCGGAATGCTCAGGCAGCCTTCGTTAAAGGCCCACTCTTCGCCGGTTTCTTCCAGTATCTGTGGGTTAATGAAAGCTTTTTTAAAATCTTTTAGTTCAGGCTCCTCATCATCAAAAGGCGATGCATCAACTACAAACAAACGCTTAGAGATACCCACCTGCGGCGCTGCCAAACCTACGCCACGCGCTGCATACATGGTTTCGTACATATCTGCAACCAGTTGTTTAAGGTCGGCTGTTTCTTCAGTTGCAAAATCAGTGGCTTTTTTTCTTAATACCGGGTCGCCGTAGGCTACAATAGGCAGTTTCATTCGGCAAAATTACGGATTTCTGTAATGGATATAAAATGGTGCAGCAGCATAGTTATGGATGCCATGTCATATTGCAAATACGTAGATAATTTTGCTTTAGTAAATTTGGCTACACTTGCTTAAGTGTCATTTGCTCATTAGCCGAATATCTTTTTGGTGATTACTCTTTAGGCTCAAACAGCAACGTAATCAGGTTTTGCTGATCAAATATTTCGTTGCTGATCTCGAGTACTTGCTCGGCCGTTACGGCGTTAATTTTGTCAAATACTTGTTGCAGCGTATCAATGCAATTAAAATCAATTAAGCTTTTAGCCATTGATATAATCAGACTCAATCGATTCTCTTCGGCCAAGGCTATCTGACCAATAAACTTTTGCTTGGCCTGCTGCAATTGCAAAGCTCCTAATTTATTATCGCGCAGCTTTTGCAGTTCTTTATGAATCAGTTTAATGGCTTTGGCCGATTTTTCTTCATCAGTACCAAAGTAAATAGAGAAAATACCTGTGTCGGTAAACGGTGTATAATTAGACTCGATGGTATAGGCAATACCATATTTTTCACGAATTTCGAGGTTTAAACGGCTGCTCATGCCCATGCCACCCAAAATGTTGTTCACCAGTAACAATCCGCTTTTATGTGCATGCGACGAATGGTAAGCCATACCGCCAATGACACCGTGCGTTTGCGAAATGGGTTTTTCGATAGCTATCATTTCGCCTGTTGCTTTACCTGGCTTTTGCCTGTTTTTGGTTGATACGTTTTCCGGCACCGGGCCTAAATATTTTTCGGCCAGTTTTACCAACTTAGCAAAATCATAGTCGCCAATAACAGCAAACACCATTTCGTGGGTGTTGTAATTGACGGCAATAAAATTACTTATGTCGGCCTTACCCAGTTGGTTTACTGATTGCTCGGTGCCCAAAATGTTATTGCCTAAGGTATGTCCCTTAAATAACAAACCTTCAAAGTCGTCTTGTATAGCTTCTTCAGGCTGGTCTTGGTACGAAACAATCTCGTCCAGTATCACACTGCGCTCTTTGGTCAGTTCCTCTTCCGGAAAAGTAGAATGGAAGATGATATCCTCAAATAAATCCAGCGCACGTTCCAAGTGCTGTTTTAATAGAGACGCGTGTATGCAGGTGTATTCTTTAGTAGTATAAGCATTTAAATCGGCGCCTACCAACTCTAACCGGTTTAAAATCTGGTTGGTATTGCGGCGCTCGGTTTGCTTAAAAAGCAGGTGCTCAATAAAATGTGCCAGTCCGTCTTTTTGCGGAGCCTCGTCGCGGGCACCGGCATTAATCAGGAAGCAAGTATGGGTAATGTTAGTGGCGGCATGTTTGTATAATAAACGTATGCCATTGGGTAACGTATGTACCTGGTAATCTATCATGCGAAGTACAAAGATACAGTAAATTATATCGATTGAGTGGATGCGTTTACGTCAGTATTATGTATAATTGTATATATAATCAAGGCTACAAAAGCTTAATTGATGCTTAATTGTTGCCAAACATTTTTAGCTTAAAAACTCAAATCAGCAGCCATGAGAATAGATGATTTAACATTTGAGCCGTTAATTGAAGCAGAGACTATTGCTAAACGCATTAACCTGCTGAGCAAAGAGTTGAATACTGATTATGAGGGCAAAACACCCATCTTTGTCGGTGTGTTGAATGGGAGCTTTTTGTTTGTAGCCGATCTGATCAAGCAAATTACCATTCCCTGCGAGGTGACTTTTACCAAGCTGGCTTCATACTACGGCGGCACATCAACCACCCGCCGCATACGCGAAGATATTGAGCTGACCGTCGACATCAGCGGCAGGCACATTGTGATTATTGAAGATATTGTTGATACCGGTAATACGTTGAGCTACCTGATCGAGAAGCTGAAACTGCAAACACCTGCATCAGTGCGCGTATGCTCATTATTGCTTAAACCCGGAAAACTCGAAGTGTCTATTGAAGAACTACGCTATGTAGGTTTTGAAATCGATAATGAGTTTGTGGTAGGGTATGGATTGGATTACAAAGAATTGGGCCGTAACCTGCACGACATCTATCGGTTGATCAGCGAAACTTCTGCCGATTTTTAGTGCAATTCAATTAGCAATTTTAGCTTTTACGATGCCTCAAAGGTAAGCAGGGCATGTTGGCTGGCCGTATGTAAATCGCGCCATACCTGGTTAATTTTGGTATCCGGTGCTGCAGCCTGTAAGCCGCAATACGGGTAAAGCTGATCTACACTCTCGCGGGCAACACGTGCCAGTTCCCGGCTGGTTATACTCACCGGTTGTAGCAGGCCTTTAGCATTTTCTTCCTCATAGATGGCTGTCGTCCAGGAGGCATCTACCGTTAGGTAAAAAGCATCACGGGCTGTTTGCAAACGAGTCGCGACTTGGGTGTAAATCTCCATTAAAACCACGCGATCTTGTTCGGTAAGCCGCTGCGATTCTTTTAGTTTTTGCTCAAATATAGGTCCGCATAAATCAATAAAATGCTGCGCCATGCCCGACAGGTTGGCTGCCAGTGTCGCCTCGGCCAACTGCAAAAACGGGTAGCGGTATAGCAAGGTATCCACCACAGCTGCTGATGCGTCAATCGTAAATGACCGGTTTGCTGACACTTGAGCATCAGTAATCGTAAAAGCGTGGCTTCCGGTTCCCATCATGCCTATATACTTCCAGGCCGGTACTTGTGTGGCTTGGTTACTATCAATAACAAAAGAGTATATGACTGGGTTGCCATCATCATCCAAAACATCGATCCCATTTTGCTTAATAATACAGTTAGCCGTAAAATGCGTAGCATGGCGTACACCGCTGGCGTAGCGCCAATGCCCATTTATGGTGTAGCTATCAGTCTGTTGCTGCGCTGTGCCGGTAGAGGCACCGCTGCCTGCTAAGCAAACTTTAGGGTGAGCAAATATTTGATATGCCGCCTCAGGATTAATGAACCCACCAAACCAACCTGCGCCGGCGCAAAGGTAATTACCCAGCCTAAGCTGCCATCAGCCCAGCTCAAAGCTTCTTCCAGTCTGATGAGTTCCGGTAGCGGCATTTCCAAACCGCCGTAGACTTTAGGTACTAATAGTTTAAACCACTGCTGCTCATAAACCAAGTCTAATTGCCGTGGTTGCAGCATGCCCGCGTCTTCGGCGGCAAAAGTATCCTGGCGAATAATTTTTACCCATTCGGGTTGCAGCAGAATGGATGGGTGAGGGGCGGTGGTATTCATATTAGTAGGCGGGTGAGTGTTTTTGACCCTGGTAAATGCGTCTCCAATCGAAATAGCCAAAAATAGCTATGATGAATAAAAATATAGTAAGCGCAGCAAACAGCGCCAGGTTTTTATGAAACAACAGTGGGATGGCAAACAGGTTACTCACGTTAAGCACCACCCAGTTTTCGATACGGCGACGAGCCAGCAACCAAGTGCCTGCCCATGCGGTCGACGATACCCAGGCATCCCACACAGGTACGGTTGAGCTGGTGAAATGATGAAGTATTAAATAGATAATACCCCATCCAACAAAACTAATCAACACGGTAATCATCCACTCCTGGCGGGTAGCATGAGCAATTTTAACCGGTGGCTCCCCGGCCCGGCGCGACCACACGTACCAGCCGTAAATACTCATCACCACGTAATAAGCGCTCAGAGCCGATTCGGCAAACAAACCTACTTTTAATAACAGGTATATAGTAATGGCCGAGCCACCAATGCCAGCCGGGTACAGCAGTACGTTATTTTTACGCGCCAGTAATACCTCGGCCACACCCAACAATACGGCAATCCACTCTAAAAAAGTAGTTTGCCGTATCTGTTCGTTTAAAAGTTCTATAAAATGCATAACCTCAATCTCTCCCAAACCCTCTCCAAAGGAGAGGGCTTTTTTATATCTACCGCCCTATATAAATTATTTAATCAAAGAACCCTCCCCTTTGGGGAGGGCAGGGTGGGGTTAAAAACTTAAATTAAGTGCAGCCAAAAAGTTAATAGGTGCCTGCGGGAAAATGTAATTATAATTGTTTACATAACCACCGCTGATGCCTGCATACGTAGCTCCGTTAGATTCGTATTTGGCGCTGAATATATTATTTACCAATAAACTTACGCCTACATTTTTAACGCCTGTCACTTTAAAGTTATAGTTCAGGCGCACATCGTTTACAAAATAGCCATCCAGGTAACGGTGGTAAGCATACTTGTTATTAGCCACTGCCGGATCAACAGTTAAACCACCGGTATTGGTGTTTGAAGTATTATCTAAATATTGGCGACTAACATACTTGCTCAGTAAAGCAATGCTTCCGTTTTTAATAGGCGAAAAGCTGATTTCGCTACCTCCAATAAACGAAGGCGAAAATGCCAGGTTGGTTTTGCTGTACTGCTGCTCTACATAGGTGTCGTTATCGTAGTTATACAAAAACTGCTGATAATTTTTAACCTTATTGGTGCTTAACGTAGCATTGGCAGCCCAGGTTAATTGTGGCAATATGGTTACCCGGCCGTCAACCTCAACGCCGGCACGGTAGCTGTCTTTTACGTTACTACGTATGGCGGCACCTACATCATTTAGTGCACCGGTTAACACTAACTGATTTTTGTACAGCATGTAAAAGCCGTTGATGCCTGCACTGTAGTTTTTACCTGCCGTACGGTAACCTGCCTCAAAATCTTTTAAATTTTCGGCTTTAGGGCGACTTTGAGGTGTTGAGTTGGTATAGTCGTTACGATTAGGCTCGTGGTTGCCTACCGAGAACGATGCGTACACGTTGTTTCTGCTATCGATATTATAAGTGATACCGGCTTTAGGATTATAAAAATTTAGTTTAGCATCCTGCTGAATGTTGTTCAGATTGCGGTCGAAGCCTAAAAATGAATAATTGATACGGCGGTACTGCATGTCCGCATATAACAATACCTGGCCTAAAGTCCATTCGCCACGAGCAAAAATGTTAAAATCCTTTTTGGTGGCATCGTCGCGGTAGTATTCATAATTTGGCGGAATACCGGCACTTTGTGCGGTATAAACGATGTTGCCAAAGTGAGCACCTTTATACTCGTTGTAAGCACCGCCTAAAATCAAATTGAGCGTTTTTTTCGGGCGATATTTTAACGAGTAGGTCACACCATAAAAATCATTATCCAACCACAAGCGGCGTACCAGGTCGGTGGTGTCGATCAGGACTCCGTTGACCCTAACAGGTGTTAACCCGTACTTTTTTAATGGTTGAGCAATTTTATATTCTTCGTAATAGCCGCTGCCTTTGGTGTAGTGTAAGGCGCCGCTGAATGATAATTTATCGCTCAACTGACGATCATATAATAACTGATAGTGGTTTTGCTGATAGTTATCGGTCTGGTTATCATAAAAATTAGCACGTTGGTAAGACGGTGTCAGGTCTTTGCCTAAAAAGCCCAGTTCGTTGTAACGACGTCTGTCGGATATACCATTGGCAGCAGCATAGCTTTCATCGCCAATTACATAATCGGGTATACCGTTCCAGGCTTGGTAGGTACGCTCGCGACCGGCAAAAACGTTGGCACGCAGGGTGCTATTTTTGGTATAGTAGGCGCCGCTTAGGTAGTAGGAAAGTAAGTTAGATGTAGCCCGGTCGATGTACCCGTCGGACGCAATACGCGACAAGCGGCCATCCAGGCTAAAATGCCCGTTGAGTAAACCAGAACCTAATTGTACGGTGTTTTTAACCGTTCCGTATGAACCAGCTGAGGTGTTGATATTGGCATAAGCCGTATCCTGACGGGTGGTGGTTTGTATATTCAAACTGGCGCCGAAGGCACTGGCTCCATTAGTTGATGTACCTACGCCACGTTGTATTTGAATGTTATTAACTGACGAGGCAAAATCGGGCAGGTTGATAAAAAAGCTACCCTGGCTCTCGGCATCATTAAGCGGAATGCCGTTTACCGTTACATTAATTCGAGTACCGTCCGAACCACGGATACGAATACCGGTATAACCTATGCCTGCACCAGCATCAGAAGTGGTTACTACCGACGGGGTTTGGTTAAGCAGGTAAGGTAAATCCTGCCCTAAATTATTTTTCTCTAAATCCTGTTTGCGCAGGTTGGTAAAGGCCGTTGGTGATTTAGCTGAAGCACGGGTTGCACTTACCGTAACTTCTTCGGCTGTAAAATTGTTGGTGCTTAAGCTAATATTGATGATACGGTTGCTGTTCAGGTTGATGCTTTGAGTAGATTGCTGATAGCCCACATAGCTTACTCTGACAGTGTAGCTTCCGGCTTTTACATTGTTAAACTCGTAGCTGCCGCCGGTGCTGCTGTTAGTTGTTAATGATGATACGTTTTGCAAAGTTACGGTAGCCCCGGCTAAAGGCTGACCGGTGCTTTGATCGGTAATTTTACCGGATACAGAAAATTGAGCGGCAGCCAGCATAGGCAGTAGCAGGGCCACAAGTGCTAAGTAAAAATTTTTCAATTGTTAATAAAAAATGCGTTAAACCATCTGCCCGCTAAGGGTGTAAATTGCGTGCAGTACACTTAACTTGATTACCTCTCCCTACGCCGGCATTACCCGGATCAGGTGCATGTTGAAGTTTTTAGTTGGAAGTTTTAGTGCTGATGCCGACTATAAAACCGGCTGCTGAAAACTAAACCTGATAACTTCAACAATGGGTATGATCTCAGCCTGTCTTTGTGTTTTGATTGCTCAAAGCAAGGCACCCCTTAAGAATTTATGAAGCAAAGATAGCTTTTGATTTCAAAAATCGAACTTTTTGTTACGATTTGCTATCTAAAAAGCAAGCAAGCCCAAGTTACCGAACAATTGTTTAGCACTTGGGGCTTGCTGTATAGTTTGAGAAAATGTATTAAATAGTCGGAGAACCGCCGGTTACCTGTATGGTTGAACCGGTCATATAGCTTGAGTCTTCGGACGCCAGCAGCACGTAAGCAGCGGCCAGTTCGGCAGGCTGACCGGCACGTTTTAACGGTACATCCTGCCCAAATGCTTTTACCTCTTCAGGCGTCATGGTAGACGGGATGAGCGGTGTCCAGATGGGGCCTGGTGCCACACAGTTTACACGGATGCCTTTTTCGGCCCATAGTTGTGCCATGCTTGATGTAAAGTTTTGAATAGCGCCTTTGGTAGCGGCATAGGCTACTAAAGTAGGTCGTGGTTTGTAGGCATTTACCGATGTGGTATTGATGATAGTCGCTCCCGGCTTCAGGTACTGCTCTGCCGTTTTACACAAGTAAAACATGGGATATATATTGGTTTTAAAAGTGCGGTCCCACTCTTCGGTACTTACCTCTTGCAACGACTGGCGCGACATCTGGAAAGCAGCATTGTTTACCAGAATATCTATCTGTCCAAACTCACTTATGGCGGTATCAATAATTTTTTTGCAATGCGCTTCGTCGCTAATATCGCCGCCTACCAGTACGGCCTTTTGGCCGGCTTCTTCTACAAACTTAGCGGTTTGCTTGGCATCCTCATCCTCGTTAAGGTAAGAAATTAAAACGTCCGCACCTTCACGTGCATAAGCAATGGCCACCGCACGGCCAATGCCCGAGTCGCCACCGGTAATAATGGCTTTGCGACCGGTTAATTTACCTGAGCCTTTATAAGAATTTTCGCCATGGTCGGCTTTGGGCTGCATATCGGTTTCAATTCCGGGCACATCCTGTTGCTGTTCCGAAAATGCTTCGCTCACATACTTTTCTTTTGGGTCTTGGTTTGTTGTGTTTTCCATAAGTTCTATGCTTTTATTTTTAATTATTGCATAGCAACTGCAGCTGTTCATCAACTTACAGTAGCCTTAATAGTAACACAGGGAAAATAAATGGTTTTCTTAAAAAGAAAATAAGAAATGTAGAAGTTAAATTTTGATAAGAGTCGGTAATGTTACTTGGGGCGTTGAATACAATCAATCGTGTAAAATTGAAACACGAAGGGCTTTGAGTCCCGACACGCTTTGCAGATCTTCTACCTCTATTACTTCTACAGTACTGTCAAGTAAATTGCGGTCTTGTAAAGTTTGAACGTAATTGCGGTACTCGTTTTCTTCGTTAGGGCTGGCGTATACAATAGTGATTTTGCCCGGTTCGCAAATGCGTTCGTTAGTGTCTTTAATGTATGCTTTATCTATCCGTTTTTTAACAATCTCAAACCGGGCGTTGTAGGTGCCGTCTACATCAAAACGTTTTTCATCCATCCGGAACCTGATTGACAAAGGCGAGCTGAAAGCTAAAATCAGCGTAGTTACTTCAAGCAGATAAGGCAACGTAGTTTTAAGCTGATGATGGGCACGTTCCATTTCACACAATGTTTCTAATTGCCATAAGCGCAGTTTTTTCAGGTGTTGCAATGTAAAGGCATACTTAGGCGATATGGATGAGCCGATATATAGATTATGCTCTACACCATCAGTTTTAAAACGCTCGTAGTAATGCGGAAACATCCGTTGAGCTTCTACCTGCCTGGCATCCAGCAAAGACGCCATTTTTTGATTAGTGATAGAAACAGTAGTGTGGTATTTGCGCCGGTAGGTATAAAACGAACCGTTGGTTTTATCTAACTGCTTAAAATAGTCTGCAACGGACCTGCTGTATAAGGGCGAAGACTGCAGCGAATGCAGTAACGGGTGAATTTTGCTTTCGATGAAATACTGTATGTATTGCTCTGTATCGGTACGTACCAGCGTTAAAAAGTTGTGGGTCAAAGTTTCAAATTCCTGCAGTTTTGCCAGGTAGGCTGCCTGCTCCGGAATTTCATCCATCATTTCTACCATCAGCATTAATGCTGCCAACTGGTTGTGCAGGTCTTTCTGAATGCTTAGATTACGGGTATTAGAAGAGCCCTTGATATCAATTTGACCATAAAGCGGGTATACGTCATCAAAAACCACTTCGCGCAGGTTATAATCCAAGTGATGATCGTGCCGTTCAATATATTTTTGTGCCTCCTTCCTGAATTTCCATTGTACGCTCGGATGCAGTGTAGTGTACTCGTTTTGTATTACTGCCTGTATCCGGTTTTGCATAAAGGAAATTTGACGGTCGATGGTATTAACTAAAAACGGCATCACCGTATCCAGTTTATGGGCATTAACGCTATTGAGCTCATTGGGGCGGGGCGAAGTCAGTTCTAAGATGCCGAGTTTAATACCATCTTTAACCACAGGCGCCAATATAAAACTCTGAATGTTTTGGCTTAAAAAACGATGTGCCAGTTCACTGTCCGGATGCTCCAAAAAAAACTGTTTACTATCCGAGATAGCAAAAAAGTCGCTTTTACCCATAATAGCAGCAAAAGATTTTGGCCCTAAAATGTCGGTACAAACAGCTTCCATACTATCATTTAGGATGTAGCTTTTTATTTTGCGCATATTGGCTATACTGCTGAATTTATTTTCGTCAGCATCAAAAGCGGTAAAGCCTACGTGGAGATCCGGAATGCGGTAAATAGAGCGGAATATCGACTCAAAATCCTGCTCTACATCTACCTCATTGAGGTTAGTGAGTAGAGTACCTTTTAAAACCGATACCGCGTTTTCTACCGTAACATCAAACAGGCTCATGACCGCGAAACCTTTTAGGATATAGCTTCCTGGCGGGAACATTTCCATCCAAAGAGCCAAATCATCATAGCTGTTAACTAAACGGGTAATATCTGCAGGTGATAGCTTTCGTGCCTGGGCAGTAGGTATAATGTCCAAAAAGTCGGCATTATACATAATGCGATAATGTTTTATTACTCTCTCAGCCGTAGGGATATCATAAAACATGGGCTTGCCGAAATCCAGCTGCGTATTATAAAACTCATTAAGGATGAGGCAGCAGCTCATTACGTAAAACTGGTGATCATCAAAATCGCGGATGGTTATATCAAAACTACTGCCTGCAGCGTGCAGTATGTTTTTTAGCCGTTCGGTACGGTTAAAAAGTATGTTTTGAAACGGAATGGTGACAGCCTTGATTTCATTTTGCGTTAGTGCAGGGGGAAATAAATCGGCTACCAAGTGTTTAATCACCGTAAGGTGCTCATCAATCTCCCATTGTTCACTCATCCCATCGCGTAATTTGGGATAAGCTTCTGCTTCTCTGAGTAGGGCTAAGGCACGTTCGGCTGCATATCCCGTTTGTTCGCGCGCTACTTTTCCTAAGTGGTCAAGAAGCACGTGAAAAGATATGCATTGCTGAAACGGATTTTTCTCAAACTGCTGTATACCCATGTTATGATGATAAGCGCAGCAAAATTAACGAATTTTTAATCAGTGTGCCGTTTTTGCGTAGTTACGGCCGTTTTTGCACAAAAAGTTTACCTCAGTTTTACAAGGAACATTTGTTATGATAAAGAGGTCAATCGTTGAAAAACCAGTCAAATAACTTATTTATATGATTAATTGAATTGCGTTATTCAGAGTTTCAGAACAATGACAATCAAACGTTTGATTAAATTTATTTTTCGTTATTCGCAAATAATTAAGTCATTACTGGTTGATTGATTGTTAAATGCAAGAATATTGTAATAGAATTATAATGGAATTGTAATTCCATTTTTAGAGTGTTGCGGATATTAATTGGCTAACGCACCTTTGCAGCAGTTACTTAAACCCATGTTCACTACAACACAAAAACTTCGAACGTGCTGCCTGCACTCTTCTACCTCAGGCTGCCCTTGATGAGATTATTTGGTATTTAACTGTAAATGCCGGCCGTTATCGGCATCCAAGCATCGTTCAACCTTTGTGCAATTATTATCAACCCTTACAGGTCATGAAAATTTTTACTAAAGCAATATTTTTTCTGCTGTTACTGGCAGGCACCTACACCCATCTTTACGCGCAGGGTACGCTGATTAAAGGCGTAGTTACCGACGCTAAAACTAAAGAAGCACTACCGTTTGTTACGGTAAGTTTTAATGGTACTACACAAGCGGTAGCCACTGATAACAATGGTCGTTACACGCTTAAAACCACTGATGATTTTAACCAGGTTAAGGTAACTTACGTAGGTTATAAGACGGTTGTTAAAAACATCGATCCGGGTAAAGAGCAGGAGGTAAATTTTGCCTTAACCGAAGATAGCCGCCTGTTAGGTGATGTGGTAGTAAAAGCCGGTAAAAAGAAAAAGTACACTAATAAAAATAATCCTGCGGTTGAACTCATCAGGCAGGTAATTGCGCATAAAAAGCAAAACCAGTTAGAGAGCTACAATTATGCAGAATACCGGCAGTATGAGCGCATGATATTTTCGCTCAGTAACCTGTCGGATAAGTTTAAAAACAAGCGCATTTTTAAAAATTACCAGTTTATGTTTCGTCAGCAGGACTCAACTGCTATTGGCGGTAAAACATTGCTGCCTTTATATATGGAAGAGAAACTTTCGGATAATTATTACCGCAAAGTTCCCTTTACCCAAAAGCAGGTGATTGAGGCCAATAAGCAGGTTAAGTACGATGAAAATTTTGTAGATAACCAGGGCCTCACCACCTACTTTAACCGCATGTATCAGGATATTAATATTTATGATAACAATGTGTCTTTACTGAGCAACCAATTGCTGAGCCCGATAGCCGACCATTCACCCGATTTTTATAAATTCTTTATCACCGATACACTTAAAGACCAGTCGCCTAAATTAATTGAGCTAAGTTTTACGCCGCGTAATACCATTAATAAGTTGTTTGAGGGTAAAATATATATCACGATGGATGGCAACTATGCCGTCCAAAATGCAGTGTTAACCGTCAACAAAAATATCGACCTAAACTTTGTACGCCAAATGCAGGCATTCCTATCTTTTGATAAAAATGCGGACGGACGATACCATTTGAGCCAGAGCAACCTGAAAATTGAGTTCGGTATCAGTAAAGAAAAAGGCACTGGTGTTTACGGCGAACGTTTGGTAACCATCAATAACTTTAAAATCAACCAGCCCCGTCCTAAAGAAACTTATGACGGCCCTGCTCTCGTATACGCTCAAAAAGCTGATACTAAAGACGATCAGTACTGGACAAACAGTCGCCCTGATACTTTAGATGCTGTATCTGCCAGTTTGTACAAAAATGTAGATAGCCTGCAAACTATCCCATCGTTTAAGCGCACTATGGATATTGCTACGCTGGTGCTGGCCGGTTATAAAAACTTTGGCCCGTTTGAGATGGGGCCAGTAAATACTTTTTACAGCTTTAACCCGGTAGAAGGTTTTAGGGCGAGGCTTGGCGGTCGTACCACTACAGCATTGAGCAAGCGTTATTATTTTGAGACCTATGGTGCTTATGGTACCCGCGACCAAAAGTTTAAATACTTTTTAAGCTCCACTTACTCGCTCAATAACAAGTCTATTTACTCATTTCCGCAAAACTATATTCGAGCCAGTTTTCAGCATGATACCAAGGTTCCGGGTCAGGAACTGGAATTTGTGCAGGAAAGTAATTTCTTGTTATCGTTTAAACGCGGTGCTAACGATCAGTGGCTATACAACGATATCTTTAAGCTGGATTATGTGCACGAGTACTTAAATCATTTCTCGTATGCTATAGGTTTTAAAAAATGGAACCAAAGCCCTGCCGGAGCGCTCGAGTTTCAGAACCTGCTGCCCAGCGGCGCTTTAAACAACGTTAACCTGATTCACACTACCGAGGTTTCGGCACAATTGCGTTATGCACCGCACGAAAAGTTTTACCAGGGTAAGTTATACCGCACGCCAATTCCTGACAGGTATCCAATTTATACCCTGCGCTATACCCAAGGGTTGAAAGGATTTCTAGGCGGCGATTACAATTATCAGAACTTATTTGGTAACGTTAGCAAACGCTTTTACCTGTCGCAATTAGGCTTTACCGATGTAAGCGGCGAGGGCGGTTACCTGTTTGGCAAAGTGCCTTTCCCATTACTGGATATTCACCGCGCTAATCAAAGTTATGCGTTCCAGTTCCAGTCGTTCAATTTAATGAACTTCCAGGAGTTTGTGAGTGACCATTACGCCAGCGTAACTATAGACCATAACTTTAATGGCTTTCTGTTTAACAAAGTGCCACTGCTGCGTCGCTTAAAGCTACGCGAGATAGTGAACTTTAAAAGCTTATGGGGCGGTGTGCGCAGCGAGAATAATCCGGCTAATGATCCTTCATTGCTGCGGTTCCCGATCAATGGTTTAGGTCAGGCTACTACTTACTCACTGGCCAGAGGGCCATATATGGAAGGCAGTATAGGTGTAGGCAATATATTTAAAGTGTTGAGGTTTGATTTGGTAAGACGTTTTTCTTACCTCGATAATCCAGATGCTCCTAAATTGGGCTTACGGACCTACGTAAAGTTCGATTTTTAATGCTTAAATATATCCAAGGGGCATCTTGCTGGATACCCCTTGGATATATATTAACTAATAGCGCATAAAGGCAGCAATCACGCTTTCTTTCGGCATTTTTTCTTTTTCCAGCAAATGCACAGCCCCGCCATTGGCATAAGTTTTAGCGGCGGCTAAGTCAATCAAGCATTCATCGTCTTCCTGCTTTTCAGAGTGTATTTCAAGCACATTGTCTGCATCATTAAACTTGCCCCAAATATGTTCGCCTTTGCATACAAACAAGTCTGATATCTGCGCATAAAAGCTGGCGGGCACAATCTTATCCGGCATCGAAGAGGTTAGTGGTGTAGCTATCTGGTTGTAGTAATTTTGTAGCGCCTTATTGATTTCCTGTTTGAAGTAAGGTTGCAATATTTCACAAGCTTTTTCATATAAAACATGACTGCTTTCATGTTCCTGGTTGCCCGTAATGGCTTCTTCAACTATGTAGTTGTATTTGCTTAATCCTTTGTAAATCGGTATCAAATACTCTACGCCAGCTAATACTAATGGCACATGTTTGTCATGCAATACTTCAGCAAACAGGGTTTTGTCAACCTCTTGAAAGTAAACGGCCAGATTAGTTTTATCATCCGGTTGCCCATCGCCATGACCATGGAAGCTGGCACTGCCGTTACCGCCTTTGCCACCCTGACGAAACAACTGCTGGTCTTCTTTTTCCTCAAAGTGAATTACATCGTCCATCCCGTTCGGTAAGCCTTCTACTGCTAAATATCTCAAGCCAAAGGCATTACCCTGGTAAAGCTTGGCGTCTTTTTTACTAAGCACCAGTAGGTAAAAGTCTTGCTTGTTAGTAACAGCTGGCAGCAACGGACTGACTAAAAAAGAATGATTTACAAAAACCTCTTCTTTAACGGTAAAAGGTAATTGTACAGCTTTAACAAAATCGTCACTCAGAAATACAGCCAAGCCATTCATTTGGTTATTCCAGAACATGCTGTTGTTGTGCAGCTCAAAACCAGGTTGCAGTAGCTTTTCTATAGTTTGAGAGTGAAGGCCTTTATTCTGCAATTCGGCACTCACTTTTTGCAAGGCATTTTTAAACATAATGGCATCCTGCTTTTCATTTACTTCAACCCCTGATCGGTGCGTGGAGATGTAAATAGAAATGCAATTTTCGCCCCTGTAATTCATGAGCTCTGTAAACTCTTCTTTAGTTATAACTTCCATCACTATTCGCTTTAACTTATGTAACTATTGTTTTTTTCTCTACACACATTTAAACTTATTGTCTGTCTTGCCTCCCATACGATCTAACTTTTCAGGCTAATGTCCGCAGTCAGTATGGATAAACATTGCGTTAATATTATTAACCTTTAAATAACTTAAAACTTTGTCGAGGGTTTTGATTAATGTTTAATGCCTATTAGGCAGAATGTTGTGGTAAATATTTGCTTTTCGGTTCGAAAGCATCAAAATCATGTTGTTCGTTAGCTACTAAATTGAGGTATGGGTCAGTTTCTTATAATTACTTTTTGATGAAAACTACGCCTGCTTATGATGCGTGTTTTACTATTGGTTAACAAATAGCTGTGTCAGTCAGGCAAACAATCCACACTTTTGGGTTGTAATTGAATAAAATTTGCATGGGCCTTAAGTGCTCTTAATACTGACTGATATGAGCGAATTAATTCATCCTAATTACAGTTTAACCAAAAGCCGCGAAGAGTCTTTTTCTGATGAAGATGCACTAAACCCCTTACCCCGGGCGGTGATCAGACCTAACTCATTTGTGCTGCTTGATGGTACCTGGAAGTTTGCCCTCGACCCAACCGACCGCGGCATAAGTGAGTCGTGGTACGTGGCCCATCAATATACAGATAACGCACATTGGCCAGGCAGTGTTGAAACACATATGGCAAGCCTGGATCCTGATAAAAAACAAACCTGGCACGAAAAGGTGATTGTTTGGTACGAGCGCGAATTCCCGATGCCCGAACGCCATGATAAGCAGAACACACAATTACAATTAACCTTTGGCGCCTGCGGTTACGAAACCCGTGCCTGGTTAAATGGCTTTCCGCTCAAAACTATCGAGGGAGAGGATATGCATATTGGTGAGTATACCTCGTTTTCGTTTGAACTGGATGATGCCATTTTGCAGGAAAATAACCGACTGACGGTACGCATTGCCAGCACGATGGATGCTGATACTACCCGTGGTAAGCAGGAGTCATCGGTGTATAAAAGAGGCGGTATCTGGTATCAAACCTACACAGGGGCTGTACGCAGTATCTGGTTGGAAACTGTAGAGCGTAACCGGTTACGCTCGAGGGTAGGAGTGGTAAGTGTGGTGGAAGATAATCTGGTAAGGTTTAACCTGACTACCCGTATACACGACCCGGGCTTGTATACTATACGCTTGAAAGTATACCACCGCAAGCAAAATGATAGAAACCCTATTGCTACTGATGAATATCAGTTAGCGCTAAGCGCCGGGCAGAAAGAACAGCGGTTGGTGATTGAAATACCCGATGCTATCTTGTGGTCGCCGGAAACGCCGCATTTGTACCGCCTGATTGCCGAACTGGTAGACAGCAATGGTCACGTAGCCGAAATTGAGTCGCACTTTGGTTTGCGCAAAATTGAAGCACGGGGCAGCAACATTTATTTAAACAACAAACCCATTTATTTAGATGGGATATTATACCAGCCAAGTGCTGCTACGTATGAACAGATTAAGGCGCATTTGTATGCCATGAAGGCATTAGGTTGTAACCTGGTGCGCATACATATTGCCGGTGTAGATCCGCGTATTTATAACCTGGCCGATAAGTTGGGTATTTTATTATGGGTAGAAGTGCCAAGTCCGCATCGCTCCACCGAAAAAAGCCGTGAGAATCACAAAGAAGAGTTGTTGCGTATGCTGGCCCTGATTGCCACTCACCCTTCCGTTATTATCTGGAGTTTGTATAATGAAGATTGGGGAGCACAGGATATTGCCACCAACGAAGCTACCCGCACCTACATTATGAATATGTACCACTACATGCAAATATCGCACCCGCAGTTTATAGTGGTTGACAATGATGGTTGGCAGCATATCTCATACGAAGGACGCTTAAAAAGCGATTTACTTACGGTGCATTTGTACACGCCGGAACTAAACCGTTGGAAAGAAATGCTCGACGACTTGGTAGCCGGTAAACAGGAAGGGGTTGCCGCTTTTCCGTTAATCGTGGGCGATCCGTTTTTTTTCCGTAAGCAAGTGCCATTGCTGGTGAGCGAGTGGGGCGGTTTTGGCTTTGCCGATTATGGTGGTCCTCAAGATGATAGCGAACGTACCGAGCAAATCAGTTTATTTAAAAAGGAGTTGAGAAAACGTCGTATAGCTGGCGACGTATATACGCAGGCTACTAACATTGAGGATGAACGTAATGGTATAATCGATTTTAATACCGGAGCTTTAAAAGTGCCTGAAGGTCTGTTAAGATCAACCGAGCCGAGTAAAGAATAGTAAGTTAGAAAGATACAAAACCCTTATAAACAACGAAAGGGCGCCTGTACAGGCGCCCTTTCGTTGTTTATAATCCGTTATAACTGATTGAATGTTAAATTGTTTTGACTGCTATGAAATAAGATAGCGTAATAAGAAAAATACGTTGTTCCGCCTTCTGTTATCAAACTAAAGGTATAAAAGCGGGTTATGTATGTGTTCCAACAGAAAATGGACTGACTTACTGAATAATGTTAGTGCTGTTGTATATAGCATTGATGGGTCAGTATAAATACGCAGAGGTATCAGTGTATATACGCTTTTGTTTCTTATTTATGACCTTTTTTAATTAGAAGTTAAACATTAAAGTTCTGATGGTGTTATGCTTATAAAATAAAAATCCCATCAATATTAGTACACCTATGAAAGATATCTTAAAAACTTTTCCTTCTAACTTACTCTGCTTTTCCCACCTGCGTTGGGATTTCGTTTATCAGCGTCCGCAGCACCTGTTGAGCAGATTTAGTAACTACAGTACCGTTTATGTGTTAGAAGAACCCATCTTTGATGCTAAAGATGACGGGCATATTTCTTTTACCAATCGTGGTAATAATATCATTGTTGGTGTTCCGCATTTACCCGAAGGTTTAAGCCACGAAGAAATTAATGCATCGATGACTGACTTGGTTGATCAGTTTTTGCAAGGTAAAAACTTGGATAACTTTGCTTTCTGGTATTACTCGCCTATGTTCTTGTCAATCTCAGAAAAGCATACGCCAAAACTGACCATTTACGATTGCATGGATGAGCTGTCGGCTTTCAAAAATGCGCCTAAAGAGTTAACTCAAATGGAGAAAAAGCTTTTAGGCAGAGCTGATGTGGTATTTACCGGAGGGCAATCATTATATGAAGCAAAAAAACATCAGCATCCTAACATTCATCCGTTCCCAAGTAGTATTGAGAAAGAGCATTTTCAAAAGGCTCGTACAGTTAAGGATCAGCCTGCTGACCAGGCTGGAATTGAAGGCATAAAACTTGGCTTTTACGGTGTGTTAGATGAGCGTTTTGATATTGACTTAATTAAAGGAATTGCCGATGCGCGTCCAGAGTGGCAAATTATTTTGATTGGTCCGGTAGTGAAAATTGATCCTGCTACTTTGCCAACTAATAGTAACATTCATTACATGGGGCAAAAAAGCTATCAGGAATTACCTGCGTATTTATCAGGTTGGGATATTGCCTTGATTCCTTTTGCCATCAATGAGTCGACTAAATTCATCAGTCCTACTAAAACGCCTGAATATTTATCAGCAGGTATACCGGTAGTTTCAACACCTATTAAGGATGTAATTAATCCTTACGGTCGTCATAAACTGGTAAGCATTGGTATGAACGCTGACGACTTTATCGAAGCTATTGAGCGCGAATTGAATACAACCAATCGCTCAGCATGGTTGGCTAAAACAGATTTGTTTTTGGCTGATAAGTCATGGGATAATACCGTTGATAAAATGATGCAATTGATGAACAGACACTTAAACAGCGATTTTTCGATTGCCAGTTAACTCCATACACTGTTTATGCAATTTAAGTTTAGGAACAAGGCTTGGAATGGTAGGTTGATAGGCGCTTGTAAATGGACGAATAAATGATATGCTTAAAAAAAAGCTGTTGATTTATCATCCAAGCTGTTATCTGACTTAAGTTATTGTTGGCCGGACATACATTTTTCGGTTTTATAGCTTATACAACTAAATATAAATTAATGGAACTTTGGGGTGGCATTGAATGCACTATAAACCGGGTTGGCGACGAATATCTTGACCAACTCGTATACTCAGGACATTACCACAGAAGTGAAGACATTAATCTCTTTGCCGACTTAGGTGTAACTAAAATGAGATACCCGGTGCTTTGGGAAAAGCATCAGCCCGCAAGGGATACTGTTATTGACTGGAGCAATACCGAAAGTAAGTTGCTCCAGTTAAAAAAACGTGGTGTTGAACCTATTGCAGGTTTAGTACACCATGGCAGTGGCCCGGCCTACGTAAACATGCTCGAAGATAGCTTTGTATACGGACTGGCCGATTACGCTGCAAAAGTAGCCGAACAATTCCCTTGGTTAGAATATTATACGCCGGTTAACGAACCACTAACCACCGCCCGTTTTTGCGGACTTTATGGTTTATGGCATCCGCATGGCGATAATGATCGCAGCTTTCTCAAAATTTTAGTAAACGAGTGCAAGGCTACGGTTTTGGCCATGCAGCAAATCAGGAAAGTAAACCCTGCTGCTAAACTGGTGCAAACCGAAGATTTGGGAAAAATACACAGCACGCCTTTACTCCAATACCAAGCCGATTTTGAAAACAATCGCCGGTGGTTAAGCTTCGACTTACTTTGTGGTAAAGTGGTGCTTGGCCATCCTTTATATTTATATCTTCAAAGAAGCGGTATCAGTGTTGAAGAGCTTGCTTTTTTTGAAGAAAACCCGTGCCCGCCCGATGTGATGGGCTTTAATTACTATTTGACTTCTGAGCGTTACATAGACGAAAATGTTTCTCATTTTCCGCCGCATACCCATGGGGGTAACGGTAAACACCAGTATGCCGATGTAGAAGTGGTAAGGGTTGGTAATGCTAATTCGACCGGCTTATACAATTTGTTGAAAGAAGCCTGGAATCGTTACCAGTTGCCTATGTCAGTAACCGAAGTGCACTTGCACTGTACACGCGAAGAGCAGTTGCGTTGGGTGCAAAGCATTTGGGAAACCGGAAAAAAACTCGAGAAAGAAAAAGTGAACCTGGTTGCTATTACTGCCTGGGCACTTTTGGGTTCATTTGGCTGGAATAGGTTGCTCACGATGCCTAACGGCGATTATGAACCGGGTGTGTTTGACGTGTTATCGGGTTATCCGCGGGTTACAGCATTAGGTAAAATGTTAAAAGAGTTAGCCGAAAAGCAAACGTACGATCATCCCTTGTTAAATGCCAAAGGATGGTGGGAGCGTGACATGCGGATTATTTATAATCAAAATAAGCCCCGCGTTACTTTAGCAGAAAAACAGCAGCAACCGTTACTGGTGATTGGTAAAAATAGTTCGTTGCCTAAGGCTTTTGCACGGTTGTGCGACATGCGTAACATCAAGTATCATTTGCTCAGCAAAAAAGACCTCGACATTACCAATCGGGAGCAAATCAAAGAAACTATTGAGCGTCTTAACCCTTGGGCTATCGTGAACACAGCCTCATTTGTACAACTGGAACAAGCCGAAATATCCTGCGATAGTTGTTATCAGCTCAATACACATGGACCCGAAAATCTGGCTCACTTTAGTAATTTATATGGCATCAAGCTACTCACCTTCTCGAGCGATATGGTATTTGACGGTGCTAAAAATGATCATTACTTCGAAAACGATGCGGTTAACCCGCTAAATACATTTGGGCAAAGTAAAGCGTTGGCAGAGCAATATGTTTTAAAGAACGATCCATCAGCTCTGATTGTACGCACCGGTATATTGTTTAGTCCGTGGGATCATCAGAACGATGTGGTAAGTATCATCAACAGCCTGAAAACTGAAAAGGAATTTATGGTGGAGCATGATGTATTTATATCGCCTACCTATGTTCCCGATCTGGTAAACACCAGTTTAAATTTGCTGATTGATGATGAGTCGGGTATTTGGCATTTGGCCAATAGTGGTACTGTAAGCCGTGCTGCGCTGGCTATGGAAATTGCCAAACGCGGAGGGTATGATCTTAATTTGATTAATCCGGTTTCTGTACAAACCATGGATTATAAAGCAGTTCGCCCTAAATATACTGCCTTAAAAAGTGAACGCGGCATGTTGCTACCCTCACTCGAAAATGCTTTGAGTAGTTTTTTTGATGAGCATAAATTGATAGCGTAATCATTTAAAGTATATAATTCATTTTTAAACAAGAACGGAGATGTACATGCATCTCTGTTCTTGTTTTGTAGCTGATATAGTTATTGTTGATTTTTAGCGAAATTTAAAATAGATGTTAGCTATCGTCTATTCTTCCTCGGCATTGTTTTTCATTTTCATGAGTAAAGCGTAAGCATTGTGAGTAACCAGCTTGGTATTAGCGGTTATGCTTTGTGCTGTAATTTGCTGCTGCCCACCGTTTAGGTTACCTATAGTTACCGGTACCATCCGGAATGTATTTTGGCCCTGATCAGTAAATACATAATATTTGTTCTGCCACTTTACAACGGCCTGTTCGGCAACGGCCAGGGCCGTTTGATTATTAATTTTTACATCGGCGTTCATAAACATGCCCGGTAATAATGAGGCATCAAACTTCTCAAAATGACAATGCACATTAGCCACACGGTCTTCGTTCAGGTTTTTACTAATAAGGATAATTTCTGCTTCATATTTAACCTCGGGATGAGCGGTGGTGTAAGTAATTACCCGCTGACCGATGGATAACTGATTTACATCTTTTTCAAAAACGTTAAGCGCTAAATGGATGTCTTTAGGGTTCACCAGTTCAAACAGCACATCGGTAGGTGAGGTGTATTTACCAATGTTCACATTTACTTTAGACACAAAGCCATCAATAGGAGATAAAATGTTAACGCTTTTAGAAATACTGGTAGAACTTAAACGACGGGGATTGATGCCAATTAACTCAAGTTTCTGCGCCAGCGACCGCATGGTAATACGCTGGGTTTCCATTTCGGTAAGGGCCTGTTGCAAAACCTTGTCGCTGCTGGCCTTGCTGGCGTTAAGTTCCGACTGGCGCTTGTATTCAGTTTCGGCAAAAATCTCTTTCTCTTTAGCCGACAAATAATCCTGCTGTAATTGGATGTACTGCATATCTTCCAGCACACCCAACACCTGTCCTTTTCTAACATGCACGCCCGGTAGCAAGTCAGTACGTTTTAAATATCCTCCTAACGGAAAGCTTACACTAACAGTGCTTTGTGGTGGTACATCAATGCTGCCTTGCAATTTAAGTATTCCACTTGCTTGGGTAACCACTGGTGTGCCTACCTGTATATCTGCGTTTTTGATTTGCAAAGGAGTAAGCTTTACCAGCGAGGTGTCAGTTTCTGCCTGTTCATTGTTTTCCTGTTCGGTCTTGTTATGACTGCAGGATGCCAGCATTACCGCAGCAGTCAGCAATAAAATATATCTTGTCATATGGTATTTATAAGTTGTATAGTTTTTGGGCTTCAATTACTGCCTGATTGTAGCTGTTGAGTATATCCAAATATTCATTTCTGATGGTGATAGCTTGGTCTACCAATATTACCCATTGCAGATAATTGATATCACCTCCGGTAAATTGCTTGTCGGCGGTAGTGATAATCAGCGAAGCATTTTTGAGGCCTTGTTGCTCATAATAATTTAAGCTGGCCGCATATTTTTGCACTTGCTGCAAAGCATTTTGCAAAGCAGTTTGTGTTTGCAGCAGTGCATAATCCGTACGTTTTTGAGCCAGCTGCCATTCTACTTTGGCTGCCGATGCCCTGGCCGACTGCGCGCCAAAAAATAGCGGAATACTTATGCCTGCATTAAGATAATTAAACCGTTTGCCGGCGCTGAAATAAGTTTCGCGCCCTTCAACAAGTTGCGAACCGGCGATGCTTTGATTGTTGTACCCGGCAAAAAAGTCGGGTAAAAGTTTAGCCTTTTCGGTGCGCCAGCGCCAGCGCGCTGCTTCGGCTTGGTGGTTGTATAACTGTACCTGCGGCATTTGTTCTGCACGAGCACTATCAGCCGATAATGCATAAGCAAAATCTGCCTTCACCTGAGCAGTAGCAGGTATGTAAGTCAATGAGTCGTGCAGTAGAAAATTGAACTGTTTCAAAGCAATCTGCTGATCGCTGACTACCATGTGCAACTGGTTGCTTATTTGCAGATGATGTGTTTGTGCCGTAGTTTGCTCTAAAATATTAGCCTCGCCCACTTTAAAACGCAAGCTGGTTTTTTTCTCAAATAAGGTGTAAATGCTATCAGCGTAATGCAGCAGCTTTTCTTTTTGCATGAGCCAAACTAACTGGTAATATATCCGCCGAACATCCAACCTGATATCTTGCTGTGTAAGCTGAGTTTGCGCTTGTGCAGCCAGGTAGTTTTCTTTCAAAGCCCTTTTTTGATTGCTGTAAACCGTAGGGAAACTTACTGATTGTACTACACCCAAGCGTGTATCGTTTACAATGCTGTTAATTTGTCCATAGTCGGCACTCAGTTGCGTTTTGGGAATATCAAAAGATGTTTTCTGCCGGATACCTTCGGCCTGCTCATTTAACCGGGCAGCCTGAGCTTGTAAATTGCGTTTCATGGCTATATCTACCGCCTGCTGAACGGTAACCGGTATTGGTTGAGTTTGGGCATTAGCTGTTGATGTTAACATGCCTGCTACCAAAAGAAATAATAAGGTTCCAACAGGCTTTACTTTATGTTTTCCTTCGAACAATAGATATAGGGCCGGTAACACGAACAAGGTCAGCAAAGTGGCGGTGATTAATCCACCAATCACTACGGTAGCCAACGGCCGTTGCACTTCGGCTCCGGCTCCGTTACTGAGCGCCATAGGTAAAAAGCCCAACGAGGCAACGGCGGCAGTCATCAGCACCGGCCTCAGGCGGTTGCGTGTACCTTGCATTACCAATTGCAATGTATCGGTGATTCGTCCCTCTTTTTTAATGCGATTAAATTCGGAGATCAGTACAATACCATTTAACACCGCTACACCAAACAAAGCAATAAAGCCAACCCCTGCCGAAATGCTGAACGGCATACCTCGCAACGCTAAGGCAAATACACCACCAATGGCTGATAGAGGAATGGCCGTATAAATTAGGGCGCCTTCTTTTACAGACGAAAACGCGAAATATAACATCACAAAAATAAGTAGCAATGCTACCGGTACTGCAATGCTCAACCGCTTTTTGGCTTGTTGCAGGTTTTCGAAAGCACCGCCATAAGTAATATAATAGCCCGGAGCCAGCTTTACCTTGCTGTTTATTTTTTGCTGCAACTCTTCTACAATCGACTGTACGTCGCGGCCGCGCACGTTAAAGCCAACCGTAATACGGCGCTTGGCATCTTCGCGCTGTATCTGGTTAGGACCTTCAATCTCGTCAACCGATGCTACCTGACGTAGTGGAATCTGAACACCTTTGGGTGTGGTGATCAACAGGTTTTGTACATCGCTCAAATTACGACGGCCCTGGCTACCTACGCGTACTACTAAATCAAAGCGCTTTTCGCCTTCGTAAACTTTACCGGCAGCAGCCCCGGCGAAGGCGGCGTTCACAATCCGGTTCACGTCCGATATGTTTAAACCGTATTTGGCAATTTCGGCCCGGTTATATTTAATTACTACCTGTGGCATGCCGGTAATTTGTTCTACATACCAGTCGGCCGTACCTTTTACCGTTTTACTTATACTGCCGATTTGCTGTGCATAACGGGCCAGCGTATTTAAGTCTTCGCCAAATACTTTACATACCACGTCCTGCTTAGCGCCCGTCATCAGCTCATTAAAACGCATCTGTACCGGAAATTGAAAGCTGGTAGTAACGCCCGGAACTGCATCCTGCACTGTTTCTGACATTTTAGAGGCAATCTCCGGGAATGATGATGCACTGGTCCATTCGCTTTTATCTTTCAAAACAATAATCATATCGCCCCCTTCAATGGGCATCGGGTCGGTAGGTACTTCGGAACTGCCAATGCGTGATACGATTTTTTCTATCTCCGGGAACTTGTTTTTCAAGATGCCTGATATCTGTTTAAAGGTGCCGATGGTAGTGCTCAGATTGGTACCCACCAGTAAGCGGGTTTCTACTGCAAAGTCGCCCTCCTCTAACTGCGGGATAAACTCGCCGCCCATTTGGGTAAAAAGCAATACCGCAACTGCAAACAAGGCAAAGGCCGAACCTACCAGCATTTTACGGAATTGCAACGCTTTGCCTAACCATTTCTGGTAAAAAGCTTCAATCCTGTCCATCGCGCGGTCGGATAGGTTTGGCTGGTGTGATACTTTTTTGCTGATGAATAGCGAGCTGATCATCGGCACGTAGGTAAGCGATAAGATAAAGGCACCTAAAATTGCAAAGGCCACTGTTTGAGCCATAGGTTTAAACATTTTACCCTCGATACCTGATAAAGAAAGAATAGGTAGGTATACAATCAGAATGATAATTTGTCCAAATACAGCAGCGTTCATCATTCGGGCGGCTGAATCGGTTACCTCATCGTTCATTTCTTCCTGAGTGAGTTGGTCTTTTGATTGATATTTTTTAGAGAAATGAAGATGGTGTAAGATAGCTTCTACAATAATGACAGCGCCGTCTACAATCAGGCCAAAATCCAGGGCACCTAAACTCATCAGGTTGCCGCTTACCCCAAAGGTATTCATCATGATGATGGCAAACAGCATGGCCAGCGGTATCACCGAGGCTACAATCAACCCTGCCCTTAGATTACCCAAAAATATGACTAATACAAAAATTACGATGAGCGCACCTTCTAATAAGTTATGTTCAACCGTGCCGATGGCATTGTTAACCATTTTGGTACGATCCAGAAACGGATCAATCACCAAGCCTTCGGGTAAGGTTTTCTGTATTTCAGTAATACGATGTTTTACGTTTTTAATGACCTCTGATGAGTTTTCGCCTTTCAGCATCATCACAATAGCTCCGGCTACCTCACCGGCTGCGTTATACGTTAAAGCTCCGTAACGCGTAGCTGCACCTAACCTTACCTGTGCCACATCCCTGATAAGCACCGGTGTGCCTTCGGCCGTATTTTTTACAACAATATTCTCAATATCTGATATGTTGCCGGCCAGACCCTCGCTGCGAATGTAAAGTACGGTTGGTCCTTTTTCAATGTATGCTCCGCCGGTGTTTTGATTGTTGTTATGCAATGCATCAAAAATATCTGTAATGCTTAGGTTTACTGAAGTAAGCCTTGCCGGATCTACCGCTACCTCGTATTGTTTAAGCTCACCGCCAAATGTAGAAACCTCGGCTACACCTTTGGTTCCCAATAACTGGCGACGGATGATCCAGTCTTGTATGGTACGTAAATCGGCCAGGCTATATTTGCCTTCATACCCAGGTTTGGGGCGTATAATGTACTGGTAAATTTCTCCTAAACCGGTTGTAGCCGGTGCCAATTCGGGTTTACCCGCATTTTCATCTAATTCTATTTGCTGCAAGCGTTCTGATACCTGCTGGCGGGCCCAGTAGATGTCTACATCATCGCCAACCACTACGGTAATTAATGACAGGCCAAAACGCGATAGGCTGCGGCTTTCTTTAAGTCCCGGAATGTTACTGATGGCTTGCTCAATCGGGAAAGTAATTAAGCGCTCCACATCTTGTGCGCCCAGCGCGGGAGCGGTGGTGATAATTTGCACCTGGTTGTTGGTAATATCGGGTACGGCATCAATAGGTAAACGGCTTACTTCGAAAATACCGTAGATGATCCATATTGCCATGAATAAACCGATTACCAGTTTGTTACGAACTGAAAACTGAATAATTTTATTAAGCATACTATGCTGTTAAGAAAATACAACTGACGGCTGCAATGAGGTTATAGAAATCCAAAGAATCAAATATTCTTTGGGCTATTAGTAATCACAGCTTGTTAACTAAGAAAATTAAAAGCAGTTAAGCACAGGGAGGCCTGAACGGCGACGATAGTGCTGGATTGGGAAAATACAAATGCTGATAAACCGGATGATTGATTTTTAAAGGTTGTATACAGGTTTTGACTGCATAGGTACGGAGGGTTGGCAAAAAATATACATGCAATGGGTGTGTATCCAGCTTTTTAAAAGGCAACTGCATATCACGTTCGTCATCATCGTCATTACGATCATCACCCCAATAATGCATCGAAAGAAAATCAATTAAGCCAACCCGGCTGTCAAGTTGTTTGTGCTCGGCAAAATGCTGAAACAAAATAGGTAGCTTTAAAAGCTGGTGCAATTCTGTGTTTTCAGCTACAGTTAAAATCAGGAGTATGTAAATGCATACTTTTTTCACCGCTGCAAAGGTAGTTTTTATTATCGAAACCTGCTTTTATAAATAAGGCATAGCGTAATTATTACACTTATAAAAATTACACCTTTTAGCATTGCCTTTTTGTTTCTGAGCCTGCTAAAATGATTTTTTACTGTAAAGATGATGTATATTTTGTATGTTGTGCATTCAAACAGCACCCCACTTATACTTTGGAAAAAAGAGTTTCAATTACCGATATAGCTAAGCAATTAGGCGTTTCAATAACTACCGTTTCATTTATTTTGAACGGCCGTGCAAAAGAAAAACGCATAAGCGACAAGGTGGTGAAAAGCGTGCTGGACTTGGTGGAGGAGGTAAACTACAAGCCTAATACCTTAGCCCGAAGCCTGCGTACCGGTAAAACAAATATCATAGGTTTGTTGGTAGAAGACATAGCCAACCCTTTTTTTGGCAGTATAGCGCGGTTGATTGAAGGTAACGCTTACCGCAATGGCTACAAAATTATTTATTCCAGTACCGGAAACGAAGCTGCTAAAGCCCGTGAGTTGATGCAGATGTTTCGTGACCGGCATGTGGACGGTTATATCATAGTACCGCCCGAAGGTGTGGAAAGCGAAATTAAAGCCATTATGGCCAGTGGTAAACCGGTGGTATTACTTGACCGATACCTGCCCGAAGTTAATGTTGATAGCGTAACGATTGATAATAAAGAAAGTGCTTACCAGGCTACAGAGCACCTCATTTTGAATGGGTTTAAGCGGGTTGGTTTAATTACTCTCAACTCTGCCCAGCCACAAATGCAGGACCGGCTTTCGGGATATACCGAAGCTATTAAGCATTACGGCATGACCGAAAGTGTTGAGAAAATTACCTTTGAAGATAACGACGCTATTGTTGATCAGATTAAAAGCTTTTTGCAAGCCAACCCGGATTTGGATGCCGTATTGTTTTTGACCAATTACTTGTGCCGCATGGGCCTTAAGGCGATGAAGGCAATGCAACTCAATATTCCCAAAGATTTAGCTGTAGTCGGATTTGATGATTACGACCTGTTTGAGTTGTATACCCCAACTATAACCACGGTTGCGCAACCTATTGACCAAATTGCCGAAAGTGCTATTAATTTGCTGCTCAATAAACTGGAACCAGAGAATACCAACGATACATTTCAAAAACTGGTGTTACCGGCTTCTCTAATCGCCCGGCAGTCTTCTGTAAAACAGGCATAAAGTTGTGTTTGCCTATTTATCGGCGTATTCTTTTTCGGTTAAATAATAGTATGGCCAAAACAAATGGTGAACGAACACATTTTTCGGATCATCCGGGAACTTCTGGCGGTAAGCATCATCGGGCATTAGAATCACAGGAACGCCACAACTGGTGTACTGGTTAGTGGGAGCGTATTCCGGTTCCTGAAACTGAGGCAGCGTTTTTTTGATGAATTTATACACCATGTGCCCTAAATATTTCTGATTGTTTTTTACAGCACGCAATGGTGGTTTACGCAGGCGATTGTATACATACTTTACATATAGCTTTACAAAGAAAGATTGCTTCTTTACTGCAGCCGATATATCACCAAAAGGATTTAACTCAGTAAAATCATCCAAAGTTTGGATAGTAAATGGCGTTTGCGGAACCCAGTCTGCAGCATTGGTGACGGCAATACCCCAACCGCCTCGGGTTAGATAGTTATAATCATATGCATAATATAAATTGCCGGGTTTGGGCGGTGCACTGCAATAGGTTTTGAATGTAATATCAGTAGAGATGACCTTTTCGCGCTGCAGCCAGGCCAAATGTGATCTTAGCAAATAGGCTATAGCTGCGCCCTGACTGTGTCCTACAATATAAATATTCTTGATGCCCTGCTTTTGATAGAGTTCCTGAATTTTAGGAATGACGGTTTTCGATAATTCGGCCATGCCCAGCAACCAACCAATGTGCACTGCCGCTTTGGGATGATCGGCCAAATGATATTTAAACAAGGTGCTATCATTGATATGAAGCTGACCAACGGCCGGAACCATGGCTGCATAAAAGTTTTCTAACCAGCTAACCTGATCTTTGGTAGTGCCCCTGATGCTGATAACTGCTGATTGATTTCCGGTCCATAACTCCCAACGGTTTAACAGCGGGCCAATCGGCGAACGGTATACGCGTTTGTATTGCGTAGGGAGAGGAGTAAGATCACCTTTGAGCGTATCGGCTTGCCGGCGGGAAACTCTTAAAAGCTCCAGGTATTCCTGTACATCAAAGCCTGGTTTTAGTTGCGCCTGTGCGCTAAAGCTCGTTAATATAAGTAACAGAATACAGTATCTTTTCATGTTTTGTATCAACTTC
This sequence comes from uncultured Mucilaginibacter sp., assembly GCA_913775265.1. Lineage (GTDB taxonomy): Bacteria > Bacteroidota > Bacteroidia > Sphingobacteriales > Sphingobacteriaceae > Mucilaginibacter. Next base: position 91,189 of record CAJYJH010000033.1, read on the forward strand.
ATGTGCAACGCTTTTGTTTAATTTTGATAGGATTATCCTATATTTATAGCTGATAAACCTTGTCATGATTCTATGAAAAAAATCATTGCCTCAATAGTATTTATACTATTTCTGTCTTACAACCTGAGGGCACAAACGCAGCGTGTAGCAACAACGCAGCCAACTATTAACGAAAACACAGTTGTTAAAGATTCAACTGGTAGTGTAATGCCTTATGCAGTATGGCGCCCTTTGCTCATGACGGGTAGATACAGTTTACGTTCTAAGATTATATCTGGTCAAGCAGTGTCAGAATACACCCTGACAAGACTGAGCAATGCGCAATTTGAAGCTAACCGCTCGGCATTTAAACCTCACGAAAGTCCTTATTTTACTACCGGTGCGCCCTTTAAGCCTTTTAAAGAAAGGGACATGAACGGTAAAAAGTTTGACATCAAAGCTTTGGCTGGGAAAGTAATTGTGCTAAACTTTTGGTTTATTAACTGTCCTCCGTGCCGTATGGAGATACCGGAACTGAACAAAATAGTAGATAAATATAAAGATAATTCCGACGTGGTGTTTGTCGCGATGGCTTTGGATGATGCATCGGCATTACAGGATTTCCTGAAAACAACGCCGTACCAATATAACATCATCGACAACGCACGTTACATTGCCGAAAAATACGGCATCAAAACATATCCTACCAATGTGGTTGTTGATAAAGCCGGTAATGTAAAATTTCATAGCAGCGGCTATGGTCCCAGTACGCCTTACTGGCTGGAAAAAGAAATTGCAGGCGAGTTAAAACCATAAAAAAAGCAGCCTCTCACTAAGGCTGCTTTGTATTTTGTTTAGCTTGTTTTTACACCGAAAACGAAGTGCCGCAACCGCAGGTGCTTTGTGCATTAGGGTTGTTAAAAACAAACCCACGGGCATTTAAGCCATCCTGAAAATCAACCTGCATACCGGCAAGGTACATGCCATGTGCTTTGTGCATGTACACCTTAATACCATCAATCAGGTATTCTTTATCACCTTCTTTAATCTGGTCAAAACCTAAAACGTAATTCATGCCGGCACAACCACCGCCTTCAACGCCAACGCGTAAGCCAAAATCTTCGCTTAGCTCTTGCTGGTCTTTTAACTTCTTAAGTTCTTTAACGGCGCCTTCAGTAAAGGTTACCGGTGCCAGTGTGGTTTCAACAGCAGTACTCATGTTATTTTAAATTATCTACACAAATATAAGTTAAAATGCAGATTTTTGTCGCCCCGAACATATTTATGACTTCGGTTTAACACTGTAAGACCTATGGTAATCTACAATATTTTGCTGGATATTCTGAAGCTGACCGTTGCGGGTGTAGGAGTAGTATGGGTAGCTTTTTATTTAATAAAGCCCTATCTGGATAAGAATGAACGCCTCCAAGTGCTTGAGCTTAAAAAATCTGCCGACAATCAAACATTGCCACTACGCTTGCAAGCTTATGAGCGTGTTACTTTATTAGTGGAGCGTATCAACCCTGCTAATTTGTTAGTGCGTATCAGCAGTGCAGGACTGTCTGCCACTGAACTTCATTACCTGGCCTTGCAAGAACTCAGCAATGAGTACCAGCATAACATTACACAGCAGGTGTATGTAAGCAGCAGGGCATGGGCCGTAGTAAGAAGATTAAAAGATGATACCGCTAATTTGTTAAACGCTACTTTAAAAGGCCTGCCCGAGAATGCCAGCGCCTTGGACTTTAGCCGGGCATTGCTTACACATTTGAGCCAGGTGGATAGTAATCCGTATGAGGTAGCTGCCGGCATGATTCATAAAGACCTGGAAGAGTTATTTTAAGCAGATTGGGCCTGTTTGCCAAGGTGTTTAAATTGTATACACTACACTGTATACAATGAAATACCACTCTTGAATTTTATGATTAACTATAAGTTTATAGTCTTTATTTTAAAAATATTATTGCCCGCATTGCCAATCGATTAGCTCACAGTAACGGATTAAATTTGATTTGTGGCGTAAGTATTGTTGCTTACTTAACGCTGTGTGAAGATGTGAGATGCTTATCTGGTAGTCATCACTATACAAATTAGATATATTTCATTGTATTTATTTGGCTGTCAGGTAATTGCGGTTTTATTAATTGTTTGTTTAAGCGACTTTCTGGTTTGGTTTTGGCTGCCATAGCACAAAAAAATCAGCTTCGCAAATTTTAAATTTTATTTTTTAATCCGCTTTTTTTTCGAATATTCGATGTTCCGTAAAGGTCTCAACTGAAATTGAGGTTGGGTTTGGAAATCAGTATTTTATCTTTAACATTTATGGAAATAACGAGTACTAACGTTTGGAATAGTTGCCTTCAGATCATTAAAGATAACATTCCGGCCCAAAGTTTTAAGACGTGGTTCGACCCTATTAAGGCTTTGCGTTTGGAGGGAAGCGTGCTGACCATACAGGTACCAAGTTTATTTTTTTACGAGTGGCTCGAAGAACATTACGTGGGCCTGCTTCGTAAAACCATTAAAAAGCAGCTGGGAGAGGAAGGCCGGCTCGAGTATAATATAGTGGTAGAGCAATCATCATCCAGTAAGCCCTTTACCACCAACATGCCATCTAATGGCAATGGTGCAGAGGCTAAAAATCAATCTATGCCGGTTCCGATTTCTTTAAATAAAGATATCAAGAATCCGTTTGTGATACCCGGTCTTAAAAAATTGCATGTTGACCCGCAGCTAAATCAAAACTATACTTTCGAAAATTTTGTTGAAGGCGATTGTAACCGTTTGGCTCGTTCGGCCGGTTATGCAGTAGCAGCCAAACCAGGTGGTACATCATTTAACCCGCTAATGATTTATGGTGGGGTAGGTTTAGGCAAAACACACTTAGCGCAGGCCATCGGTAACGAAATTAAGCGTACCCTGCCCGATAAACTGGTGCTTTACGTATCGTGTGAGAAATTTACGCAACAGTTTGTTGATGCGTTGAAGCATAACAACATCAACGACTTTGTAAACTTTTACCAAGCCATTGATGTGCTGATTATGGACGACGTGCACAACTTTGCCGGTAAAGAAAAAACCCAGGATTTCTTTTTCCATATCTTTAATCACTTGCACCAATCGGGCAAGCAGCTAATTATCACCTCAGATAAAGCACCTAAGGATTTAGCCGGTTTGGAAGAACGTTTACTATCACGTTTTAAATGGGGCTTATCGGCCGATTTACAAACGCCTGATCTGGAAACCCGCATGGCTATCCTCAAAAACAAAACTTATCAGGATGGTATTGAACTACCTGATGATGTGATTGAGTACGTAGCGCATAATATAGACAACAACGTGCGTGAGCTGGAAGGTGCTATGGTATCGTTACTGGCACAATCAACCCTGATGCGCCGCGAGATTGATTTGAACCTGGCTAAGTCTATGCTCAAAAACTTTGTTAAAAACTCGGTGAAGGAAATTTCGATTGAGTATATACAAAGCTTGGTTTGTGAGTATTTTGAAGTGCCGGTAGATATGGTAAAATCACAAACCCGCAAGCGCGAAATTGTACAGGCCCGCCAGATATCGATGTATTTGGCTAAGGCGCATACCAAAAGCTCATTAAAATCAATCGGTAATTTTTTTGGCGGTCGCGACCACTCTACCGTAATTTATGCCTGCCAAACCGTTGAAGATTTGATTGATACTGATAAAAAGTTTAAAAGCTATGTAGCCGATATTCAGAAAAAACTGAAGATGGCTTAATTGCATTGCGCAAATACTAACCAATAATAATTTTGAAGCCCTGTGAGTTTATTACAGGGCTTTATTTATAAATCACGTTTTAACCAGCTAACTACGGCTTTAATTTCGGCATAGGTATAACCATCACCCAAAACTTCTTTAAGCGGGGCAAGCCGGTCGGTGCCGTAGTTTTCGGCGGCGTTTTGTATAGGCTGCATTTTATGTGGAGCTACCATTTCAGCTACATCCATTTCGCCGGTTTGTATAAAACTGCATAAATGGCTCTCGATAGTAGTGGGCGATAAGCTGCGTTGCGCTGCAATTTCGGCAATAGATTTACCCGAGCGGTACAAGTCAAAACTTTCGCGCTGAGTGTTACCCGCACTGGTTGAACGAGGTGCTTTACTGCGCGGAGCCGGTTTAGCGCGCTTACTGCTTATCTGCGATGATAAGCCATGTTGTTGGCTATAGCTAGTAATAACATTTAAAAAAGCCTCGCCATAGCGCTTGAGTTTTACCTCGCCGAAGCCGGAAATACTGCCCAACTCGATTAAAGTTTGTGGCAGATAAGTGGCCATTTCGAGCAGCGTTGCATCCGACAAAATGATGTATGCCGGTACATTCTCGTTCATGGCTAAATTAAAGCGTATGGTCTTCAGATCCTGTAACAATCCACCCTCGTAAGCCGGTGTTTGTATTTCGGCTGCCATGGCCGTTTCTTCGGCCAAGATAAACTCTACCTTTTGTTGTCCTTTTAAAATGGCATCGCTTGTATTGGTCAGTTTAAGTACCGGGTACTGGTCGTCGGTAACTTGTAAGTAACCTTGGTTGGTAAGTTGGGAAAAGTAACGTTGCCAATCGGCTTTACTTACATCAGTACCAATGCCATAGGTTTTAAGCTGCTTATGTTCTTCACGTATTTTTTCACTTTTAGATCCCCGTAAAAAGTCGATCACGTAAGTAGTACCAAAGCGTTGGTTTAGCCGGGTCACTGCCGATAACGCTTTTTGCGCAAGTACTGTGCCGTCAAACTTTTTAAATTCCGTTAAACAAACATCGCACGAGCCGCAATGATCAGGGAAAGGCTCATTAAAGTAATGCATTAAATACTGGCGTCGGCAGGTTTGCAACTGGCAGTATTTAACCATGTCGTCCAGCTTTTTAAGCATAATGCGGCTTTGCTCTTCGTTGCCATCTACTTTGGCAAAGCGTTGCAGTTTAAACGCATCCCCGGCCGAAAAGAAAAGTAATGCTTCTGAGGGTAAGCCGTCGCGCCCGGCCCGGCCGGTTTCCTGGTAGTAGCCCTCAATGTTTTTAGGTAAATCATAATGCACCACATAACGTACGTTCGACTTATTGATGCCCATGCCAAAGGCAATAGTTGCTACCATGAGTTTAACTTCATCGCGCAGAAATTTTTCCTGGTTACGGGCTTTGGTATCATTATCCAACCCGGCATGATAAGCTTCGGCGGTAAAGCCTTGCTTTCGTAAGTCTGCTGCTAAATCTTCGGTCGAGGCACGCGACAGACAATAAATAATGCCTGAATCATCTTTATGGGTAGATAAAAAGTCGAGCAATTGCTGATAGCTGTTCTTTTTAGGTGCAACAGTATAACTGATATTTGGCCGGTTGAAAGACGAGATAAAAACAGCAGGGTTTTTCAATGCCAGTTTATCCTGTATGTCTTGCCGGGTAAGCTTATCGGCCGTAGCGGTAAGCGCAATAACAGGGATGGCCGGAAACTCTGTTTTAAAATGAGAGAGCATCAAATACTCAGGGCGGAAGTCATGTCCCCAGTGCGAAATGCAGTGCGCTTCGTCGATAGCGATTAAGCTTACCGGCAACGATTTTAAAAAGGTAATTAACCGGCTCTCTGAACTAAACAAGCGCTCCGGTGCCAGGTAAAGCAGTTTTATTTTTCCGGCTTTAAGGCCGTTAATGATATCCTGTTGTTCTTCGCTGTTTTGGCTGGAGTTTAAATAAGCCGCAGGTATGCCGTTAATATTTAGGCTATCTACCTGATCTTTCATCAACGCAATCAATGGCGAGATCACAATAGTTAAACCCAGCAATAAAACAGCGGGCAACTGATAACACAGCGATTTGCCACCACCGGTAGGCATCAGCACTAAGGCATCGCCGCCGTTAAGCAGTTGCTTTATAATGGCTTCCTGTTCGTGTCGGAATGCGGTATAGCCGAAGTATTTATGTAGGGCTTGTATAGGAGTCATGTACTGAAAAGGGTATTAAATATAACTAAAATAAAGGTAAGAACCAATATTTGAGCTTGAATACTCATGCAAATATTGAATTGTTTATTAGATTTATTGCATACAATCATCATGAAGAAATTTTACGCCTTTGCTGTTCTGTACTTAAGTTTTGTGGGTGTTGCTTTAGGTCAAACGCTGCAATCGCCTGCCGAGTTTTTAGGGTATCCTTTGGGGAACCAGTATACTTACCACTACCGGGTTGCCGAGTATGTAAAGTATGTGGCACAAACATCAAAAAATGTAAAGCTGCAATCATATGGTACAACTAATGAAGGCAGACCGCTAATGGTGGCTTTTGTGGGCAGCGAAGAAAACTTAACGCGATTAGAAGAGGTGCGGCAACATAACCTGTATTTGGCCGGTTTAAGCAACGGGCCCGCTAACCTAAACAATGCACCGGCTATTGTTTGGCTGAGTTATAATGTGCATGGCAATGAGCCCAGTAGCAGCGAGGCTGCTATGCAAACCCTTTATGATTTGGTAAACCCGACCAACTCTCGTACCCACCCCTGGCTAAAAAATACGGTGGTGGTGATTGATCCTTGTTTAAACCCTGATGGTCGAGACCGTTATGTGAATTTTTATAATCAAGCACGTGGCGCTCAGCCCGACCCCAATGCTTCATCGCGCGAGCACATTGAGCCATGGCCTGGGGGAAGAGTAAATCATTATTATTTTGATCTAAACCGCGATTGGGCCTGGCAAACACAAAAAGAGGTGCAGGGCAGGGCAGGTTTATATAACCAGTGGTTGCCGCAGGTACATGTCGATTTTCATGAGCAGAGCTATAATAATCCTTACTATTTTGCTCCGGCGGCCGAGCCCTTTCATAAGGATATTACGCCCTGGCAACGCGAGTTTCAAACCACTATTGGTAAAAACAACGCCAAATATTTTGACCAAAACGGCTGGCTATATTTTACTAAAGAAGTTTTTGATTTGCTATACCCGTCTTACGGGGATACTTACCCCATCTACAACGGTTCTATTGGTATGACGTATGAACAGGGCGGTGGTCCGGGTGGTGGTTTGGCGGTAATTACACGCAGTGGTGATACGCTTACTTTGGCGGACCGCATCGCACATCACCATTCTAACGGATTGAGCACGGTAGAAACCGTATCGAACAACGCGCAGAAGGTGTTGGATGAATACAAAAAGTATTTTGATAATGGCCGCACCAATCCGCCGGGTACTTACAAAACATACATCATTAAAAACGAAAACTCAGATAAGTTGGCCTTGCTGGCACAGATGTTAGACCGTAACTTAATCAAATACGGTTATGGCGTAAATCGCACGGTGAATGGCTTTAATTATTTTACCGGTAAAACCGAGAGCTATGCGGTTAGCCCCAATGATATGGTGATTAACGCTTATCAGCCTAAAGCGGTATTGTTGAATGTATTACTCGAACCTAAAACATTTATAGCTGATAGTAATACGTACGATATCACGGCATGGTCGTTACCTTATGCTTACGGATTAAAAGCGTATGCTTTAAAAGAGTCCATCAAGCCTACTACAACTACCTTAAATACTGCATCTATTACTACCACCAATACTCAAAACAGTCGTGCTTATGCTTATGTGGCAAGCTGGCAGTCGGTGCAGGATGTTAAATTTTTAGCTGCTTTGCTGCAAAAGGGTATTAAGGTGCGTTATAGTTCAGGTGCTTTCGAAGCCGGGAATAAAAAATTTAATGCCGGTTCGTTAATACTCACACGTGCCGGAAACAATATCTCCAATTTTGACCAAGTGGTTAATCAGTTGGCTACGTCTCTCGGCCGGAAGTTAACACCGTTGACTACTGGGTTTGCTGATAAGGGAGCCGATTTAGGATCGAGCGCTGTAGGTTTTATTGCCAAGCCGCGCGTAATGCTGGTATCGGGAGAAGGTGTGTCCGCTAATGACATGGGGGAAGTGTGGCATTATTTTGAACAGCAAATTAGTTACCCGGTATCGGTAGTGCGCTACCAGGATTTAAGCCGTATTAAACTGAGCGATTATGATGTAGCCATTTTTCCTGACGGGCGTTACAGCAATTTTCCGTTGGAGCGTTTACAAACGTGGATCAACGAGGGCGGTAAGTTAATTGCTATGGGAGGCGCCGTGGGGCAGTTCGCAGATAAAAAGGGATTTGCCCTGAAAAGTAAAGATGATGATAAAGACGATAAGCCTGCCAAAAAAACACCGGATTTAAAAGCATATGATGGCCGCGACCGTGATGCCATTCGTTATAATGTACCCGGCGCTATATATAAGGTATATCTGGACAATACTTATCCGTTGGGTTACGGTTATCCTCCTTACTATTACACGCTAAAATTGGGTGATGATGTTTATGATTACCTGGACAATAGTGGCGTAAATGTAGGCGTGTTAAAAAAGGATAGCTATGTATCGGGCTTTGTAGGGCAAAAAGCTAAAGAAAAATTAAGCAGCGGGCTGCTATTCGGCGTACAAACCATGGGCCGGGGTTCATTGGTTTATTTAACGGATGATCCGCTATTCCGCAGCTTTTGGGAAAACGGCAAATTACTATTCGGCAATGCCGTATTTATGAGTAATTAATTAACTAACTCAAATCTATAACAAACAAAAAGCGGATGCACAACACATCCGCTTTTTGTTTTACGATCGTTTTGTAAAGACCAGTGGTTTATAATAATCCACGTTTCTTTAACAGTGGTTTGATATCCGGATCGTGACCACGAAAATCCCGGAACATTTTACCGTACTCAATAGTATTGCCTCTGGACAGGATCATGTTGCGGAAACGTTGTCCGTTTTGGCGGCTTAAGCCACCGTTTTCTGTAAACCACGAATAAGCATCGTTTTCGAGCATCGAGGTCCAGGTATAAGCATAATAACCGGCAGCATAACCGTTAGACCAAATGTGTAAAAAGTAACTGGAACGGTAACGCGGAGGTACCTGTGGTAAATTTAATTTGGTTTTTTTTAAAGCAGCCGCTTCAAACTCATCCACATCTTGCTGCGGGCTACCTGCAGGTAAAGTATGCCATTGCATATCCAGTGATGCTGCAGCTAATGCTTCAGTTAAAGCATATCCCTGGTTAAAGGTGGCTGCCTTTTTAATTTTATCAACCAAAGCCTGCGGCATGGCTGCACCTGTTTGGTAATGGCGGGCATAGCGGGCAAATACTTTCGGATCTGAGGCCCAATGCTCATTAAACTGCGACGGAAACTCCACAAAGTCGCGTGCTACGTTAGAGCCCGATAGGCTGGCGTATTTCTGGCTGGCAAATAAACCATGCAAGCCATGGCCAAACTCATGAAACATAGTTGTTACATCATCAAAGCTGATTAATGCCGGCTGACCAGGCGCTGGTTTAGTAAAGTTGCATACGTTATATATTACAGGCTTGGTATCCATCAAGGTAGATTGCTCCACCAGGTTACTCATCCACGCTCCACCAGATTTATTGTCACGTTTAAAGTAATCGCAGTAAAATAAGCCAATCTGCGAGCCATTGCTATCTATTACATCAAAAACGCGTACATCGGCTTGGTAAACCGGCAGGTCTTTACGTTCTTTAAAAGTAATGCCGTAAAGCTGGTTAGCTGCATAAAACACACCGTCCTGTAAAACTTTGTTGAGCTCAAAATAAGGCTTAATCTGGTTTTCATCCTGGTCATACTTAGCTTTGCGCACTTGCTCAGCATAGTAATCCCAATCCCAGGGCTGTAGTTTAAAGCCTCCTTTTTGGGCATCAATCACTTTCTGAATTTCTCCGGCTTCCTGGGTAGCCTTGTTGGTAGCCGCCGGAACGAGCTTGCCTAAAAATTGCTCAACGGCTTCAGGTTTCTTAGCCATCTGGTCTTGCAGTTTCCAGGCAGCGTAGTTTTTAAAGCCTAACAATTTAGCCTGCTCTGTCCGTATCTGCGCAATGCGTGAAATAGTTTTGCGGGTATCGTTGGCATCACCCTTTTCGGCCCGGGTCCATGAGGCTTCAAACAGTTTTTGGCGGGTGTCGCGATTACTTAAAAACTGCAGGTTAGGCTGCTGGGTGGTGTTTTGTAAAGGTATTAACCATTGTCCGTCATGTTTGGCTGCTTTGGCATCTTGTGCCGCCGCATCAATGGTGCCTTGCGGTAAACCGGCCAGTTCTGCTTTATCGCTCACTAATAATGCACCGTCTTTACCTGCTGCCAGCAACTGGTTGGTAAATTTGGCGGTTAAACCGGCTTCTTCTTTGTTTAACGTTTTAAGCTTGTCTTTATCCGCATCAGATAATTTGGCACCGGCAATTTCAAACTTTTGCACATAATATTCCAGCAACCGGGCCGACTCCGCATCCAGTTTAAGTTGGCTGCGTTGTGCGTTGATAGTTTGGATGCGTTTGTAAAGTTTGGTATTTAAATAAATAGCATCATTAGTAGCGGTTAGCTTAGGCGCTTCATCTTCCTGTATTTTTTGCAACTCAGGATTGGTATTGGCACCTGTGAGTAAGTTGAAAACGTGATTAACCCGACTTAACAGTTGTCCGCTTTTTTCGATACCTACAATGGTGTTTTCAAAAGTTGGTGCAGTGCTGTTGTTAGTGATCGAGTCAATCTCGGCTAATTGTTGCTTCATCCCTGCTTCCATGGCCGGTGCAAAATCCTCGTTCTTGATTTTGCTAAAATCAGGTGCCTGGAAAGGTAACTTGCTTGGCGAGTAGAAAGGGTTTGATGTGCTTAAGCTACTATTACTATCTGATTTATTTGATTCGGGATGGTTATTACAGGCCGCCGCCAGAATCAGCATGCCTATAAAAGGGATTGGGAATTTACGTTTCATTAAAAAGTATTTTTAAATAAACTGAGGTGTAGATTGCTAAAGCAATTAACGTTCAAATGTATATAATAATATAAAACCCCCAAACGCTTGTAGGCATTTGGGGGGTATATTATAGGATTGAAATGTATAATTAGTTGCCCGATTTTACACGGCTTTTCTCATCATCGGCACCGCTTTTATGTTTGCGGGCCTGTATTTTGGCGTTACCAAAATTGTAGGTAAAGGTTAAACGAGCTACACGGGTTTCGTTTTTCTGGAAAACGTTAAAGTTTAAATTACCCTGGCGTACAGTTAAGTTTTGCTGACGGGTATTAAACACATCGCTTACCGAAAACTTTAAAGTAGCTTTTTTATCAGCAAATGATTTGCTGATACCAGCATCTAAACCGTATTGGGTACGGATATGAAACAAGCCATAGGTTAATGGAGATTGGTAATTAAAGGTGCCTTCCAATTTTACGGTTTTGCTTAAAGTAAAGGTGTTGATAGAGTTGCCTTGTGCAGCAAACTGCCCATTATTCAATACTAACTCGGGTGAGTTGGCTTTAAAGCCTAAATAGAAACCGGTAAGGTTGTTATTCATATTCCACCATTTAGCCAAAGTAAATGGCAAGCTCAGGTTAAGGTTGTAGCTGTTCTGTGCGGCCAGATTATCGCGGGTAATAAAGGTTACTTTTTGTGCATCTAACTGGCGTGGTACCTCAACCATCACATCGGTGGTTTTGCTGTAGCCCAAGGTTGCGTTAAAACGTTTTTTGTAAGTGTAAGTCAATTCGTATGAATTGGTATACTGTGGTTTCAGGTTAGGATTACCCTGAACATAAGTGTAAGCATTTAATATCTGTACAAAGCTGTTCAGGTCGTCATAGCTGGGGCGGTCAATGCGGCGGCTATAGTTAACACCTAAGCTATGGTTGTCAGAAAACTCGTGATTAATAAAAGCACTTGGGAAAAAGCTTAGATAATGTCTTTCGTTAATTAAAGTAACGTTGTTAATGTCTCTCGAATCGCCTTTAGAATTGGTTTGCTCTGCACGTAAGCCTGCCTGAAAAGACGTTTTCTTCCAGCTTTTGCTAAAGTTTACATAACCGGCATTGATATTCTCAGTGTATTTATAAAGATTGGTACGGCCGGCATCGGTTACCCAAACATTATTTAACAGCGAGTCGGTGCGTAAATCGTTATTGGTAGCGACGTAGCTGAATTTAGCACCGGCCTCCAGCTTCATAGTTTTGCCAATGGGGTTAGTATAATCAGTTTTGAAAGTACCAATGTTGATTTTAGTTGGCAGATTATTGCGCAGTAACGATGTTGTGCGCAGGGTTACACCATCACCGTAAAAAAAGTTGTTAGTGTAGTTATTACTCTGGCGGTTACTAAAATAGGAGTAATCGGCATCCATGGTCAGCTCTTTACCCAAAGTATCAATCAACAAACGGTTGTTAACATTGGCGGCAATGTTATTATATCTTTCCATCGCAGTGTTGCGGGTAGTAGTTACCGCACTGTTAGCCACTTGATTAGTACTGATTAAGGTATTATTAAAGGTATTGGCATCAAACCCGGAGTTGTAACCGCTCACTTGTACACCCAAAGTGTTCTTTTTGCTCACTTCATAATCGGCACCTACTTTATAGTTGTGTGCGTTGCGGCTACCCAGCATATCGGTCGACTCATTGAAAAAAGTAGTTACCCCGGCATTGTTGATAGCGCGGTTTAGTTGTATATCCTGCGGACGTTTGTTGTTTACGTAGCTGTAATTACCAAATACATTTAACTTGCCATTCTTGTGGTTCAGGTTTAAAGATGAACTGGCTTTATGGTTGTTACCATAACCGCCGGTAGCAGCAAAACTACCGTTAGTGCCTGCCGCACGATTTTTCTTCATTTTAATGTTGATGATGCCTGAATTACCGGCAGCATCATATTTGGCAGACGGGTTGGTGATGATCTCGATAGACTGAATGGTGTTACCGTCGGTAGAACGTAACAAGTTAGCCAGTTGTGCGGCAGATAGGTAGGTCAGTTTGCCGTCAATCATTACGGTAACGCCTTGTTTGCCTTTCAGGCTGATGTTGTCGTCTTTATCCAGGGTAACACCAGGGGCACGTTCCAAAATTTCCATAGCCGAGTTACCTGCGGCAAGTACGCTGTTTTCTACATTGATAACGGTACGGTCTATTTTACGTTCAATTAAAGGTTTGGTGGCTACCACACTTACCGCTTTTAAGCTATTGGTAGCAGGCAGTAATTTTAAGACCGGAACATTAACCACGCTGTTCGCACTAACTGTTACCGGCCCGCTTATGGATTTATCGTATCCTATAATAGTAGCCTTAACCAAGTAAGTGCCTGTTGCAACCCGGTCTATGTTGTATAAGCCGGTCTCGTTGGTTAAGCTGCTTTTTACAATGCTGGAGTCTTTAGCACGTAGTAAGGTGATGGTAGCGTAATCGGCTGGTTTGCCTTGCTCGGTAATAGCCGAGCCAGTAATTTTACCTGTAGGAGCGGTGTTTTGTGCAAAAGCCTGACTAATGCTTGCAATGAATCCTGATAGGATAAATAATTTATATATGATTGATTTCATGATGGTTAGGTGTTTTGTGTTTGTAAAATTTGAGCAATAGTTATCCACTTAAAGACTTTTGGTCTTTTTAAATTAATTAAACCTTAGTTCTGATGATTTGCCCGATGTTAGCTCGGGCGGTTATTTGTTTATAAGATGCAGGAAGAGCCCCTGAGGTTACACAAAAAGTTAAAAAATATTTTGAGGGCTATCTTAACAAGCGAGCGAAGTGTATCAGTTTCTTGTAAACCAATGCTTTATCAATTAAAGTGGCGAGTGCGGGCAGAGCATCAAGAATTTAGCACCCCGGCCGGGGATACATCATGAACGTTGATTGTTGAGCCGGGGTGCAAATCCTTTTTACTTTTTGTGTAAACGGCGAATGATTACCGTTTTTTTAGCAGGAACGGCTTTAGTAACCGTGCTGTCTATATATACTGTATCAATTTTGGTAGTCGTACTAACCGTGTCAATAGTGGTTACTTCTCCGTTTTCAATGCTGTTATTGTCATCGTTGTTGTTCTCTTCTTTGGGTACGGCAGTTATTGCACTATCCAATTTACACTGCAGACCTTCGGTGGTCATGATAAAAGGAGCCATTTCTGTACGTGAATGTTCGCGGTGGCGAGGGAAACAGGCGCCTACATCTAAATAATTAGAAATGTATTCGTTTACCTTATCATTAACCATTACGGTAGCTTTAAGCGGAATACGTAAAGTAAGCTTTACTTCCTCATTATGCCATTGTCCGGTCTGTAAACGGCGCAGTTTGGTATCAAACTTTAATACCGAATCTTGTTGAGAAAATACGTAGCGAGTATTACGGGCATGATTGAGTGCCTGCTCATAAGTGCGGCCACGAGCAGTAAATTCTTGTACCAAAACCGGGTAAGGTACATCACTCTTTTCTATAGTTATTCTTACTGAGCGTGGCGAAAATTCATCATCTTCTCTGTCTGTTAAAACCAAATCTTTAAACTTGTTTTTAATATCCAGTCGGGCGCTGTCCTGAGGGGTCAAAAACATTACCTCATTCAGTTCTAAGTAGTAAGTCTGGCTTGGCGTAGCTTTCAGGTTGATAGTTTGTGTAAAACCAGCCGAATCTCTGAACTCGGCGAGTGCCTGCGAGGCATGGTAAGCTAACATGCCCAAAGCACTGAACCAGATAATTAATAAGGTAAACGCTCCGGATCTATTCACGCCTGTAGTGTTAAATATAGCCGACGATACTACCACAATAATTACGGTTAACGGAATCACAATTAGTAAGCCTACCGCAACACGTACCTGGTTGATATAAGGATAATTGAAAAAGTTATCGGGCAGCGAAAAGTTGTTAGTGCCGAATGCCATCGTACCTACCAATGCGACAACAAGAGCTATGATACCAGCCACACATGCCAGGATCATAGCGATACCTAACAGTTTGATAATGATTTTGCCTGCACCGCCTAAAAAAATGCGAAGGTGGTGAAAAAAATCGCCTACAAAATCGCGCGTTTTATAAATTAAGGGGCGTGCTTCCTGATGCATATCAGCCAATCGGCCACCTACCATGTTTAATTCAGCTTCAAAATTGCGTTTAAAACCTTGCAGGTCGAGGGGTTCGCCTTTCATGGCCATTTTGTCGGCGCGGCTTACAGCCTTAGGGATGATGATCCATAATAGTATATATACAAAGAAACCAGCACCTGCTCCTAAAAAGGCCATGGCAAAAAGCAAACGAACCCAAACAGGCTTTACATCAAAGTAGTTGGCAATACCGGCGCAAACGCCACCAATCAGATGGTCATCCGGATCGCGGAACAAACGGCGCGAGTTACCGCCCATATGATAGCCTGAATCGTGTGTAAACGCAGATGTGCCTTCTTCATCAGCATATTCAAAGTCTTTAACCGAACCCATTTGAGCAATTACGGCCTGCACATCCTGGTCAATAATTGCCTGGCGGTTTTCGCGGGCCAGTATCTCGGTAAACATCTCAGCAATACGGTTTTCGATGTCGGTTGTGATTTCCAGACTATCGGCCGAGTTAAAAAAGTGACGTTTCACCTCGGTCATGTATTCCTTGAGCATTTCGTAGGCCTGTTCTTCGATATGAAAAACGGTACCGTTTATATTGATGATAATTGTTTTGTTCATGATGATTATTGTATAGCGTGGTTGTTATTTTCTTCCTTCGATAGATGTTTGCACGGCAAACGCCAGTTCCTGCCAGGTTTTATCCAGTTGCTCAAGCACCTGCCGGCCCTCGGCCGATAGGACATAATACTTTCGTGGTGGCCCCGAAGTTGACTCTACCCAGTTGTAACTGAGTAGGCCATTATTTTTTAAACGGGTAAGCAACGGGTACAAAGTCCCTTCTACCACAAGCAGTTGGGCTTTCTTTAGCTCAGCAATGATATCCGAAGCATATATCTCGCCTTTGGCAATTACACAGAGTATGCAGTACTCGAGTATGCCTTTTCGCATTTGGGTTTGAGTATTCTCTACAAGCATAATGCAAAGATATGTGTTTAAGAATGTATTATGCAATACATAGTACTAAATTTTTATTGTAGTTATTTTAACTTTTTTTAACAATTATTTGATAATATGGCAATTCAGCCATATTTTTAGCCTCTAACTATTAACTGATCTTAAAATAACAACATGAAGAAAATTCTACTCGCATGTTTGTGTTTTCTATTTGCGTTTACGGCGCAGGTTTATGCACAAAACAGAACAGTGACTGGTACTGTGACCGCCAAAGAGGATGGTTTGCCATTGCCAGGGGTTACTGTAAAAGTGAAAAATGGAACGGCCGGTGCTCAAACCGGGCCTGATGGTAAGTACTCTTTAAGTGTTCCGGCTAATTCTACATTAGTATTTAGCTTTATTGGTTACACGCCAACCGAAGTACCTGTTGGAGGTAAAAGCGTAATTAGTGTTTCTCTCGAGGCCTCAAGCCGTCAATTAGGAGAGGTTGTAATTACCGGTGCATTGGGTTTACAAAGGCAAAAAAAGGAGGTTGGCTTTGCCGCAACAACTTTAAATAATACTACTGTAAATGCCGGTAGTGCTGTAAACATTGCCAATGGTTTACAGGGTAAAGTTTCCGGTTTAAATATCACTACTACCAACACAGGTGTTTTCGAAAACGTTAAAATCAACTTACGTGGTATACACTCACTAACTGGTAATAACAACCCATTGTTGTTATTAGACGGTGTGCAGTCTGATCTTAACTACCTGTCGTCTTTAAATCCTAATGATATTGAAGACGTTACCGTATTAAAGGGTGCTGCTGCTGCCGGTATTTACGGTTCAGATGCCCGCAACGGTGTAATTGTGGTAACTACGAAAAAAGGTAGCCGTACCGGAAAACCTGTAGTAACAGTTAGCAATTCAACACAATTTCAAAAAACCAGCTTTTTTCCAAAGTTCCAGCGTGAATTTGGTTTAGGTGGTGGTGGTACCAGTGCAAACAGCCAGGGAGCTTATACTCCTATTGAGAACTGGTCATGGGGTCCTCAATATACTGGTTTGCCAATTCAATATGGCCCTGATTATCGTGATAATGGCATTAATTTAGACCCTTTAACTACCACTTATGATGATAAAAATGACCGTCAAACGTTTTTTAAAACCGGCTCTATCATCCAAAACAACGTAACTTATGGCGATAAGGCATTCTTCCTGAGTGTACAGGACGCTAACATCAATGGTATCATTCCAGGTACTCCTGATAAAAACCGTCGTACCGGTATCCGCCTGAACAGCGAAAGAGAGTATGGTCGCTTGAAAGTAGGTTTAAACACCAACTATATCCAGCAAAACTATAACATCTTCGACCAGGAAGGTATGTCTGATTTTAATTCATCTCAAAACGTTGGATTGAACCAGGGTTTAATGAACCTATTGTTCAATACTGGTGGTTTTGTCCCGTTAAAAGACTTCAAAGATTTTAACAACAATCCTTACGCTCAGTATAACAACTACTATACTGACTACGGATTAAACCCTTACTTTGCAATAGACAACTGGCGCAAAAGAGGTAAAAGACAAGACTTCATTGCCAACCTAAATTTGAACTTCAAAGTTACCGATTGGTTTAATTTAACTTACCGGGCAGGTATCAATACTCAGAATACTGATGAGAGAAGAACTTCACAAGGTGAGTTAGCTAATAGCTTTGGTACAAGCGTTCGTAACTTTAACTCACTTCCCGGTAGTGTTGAGGAGCGTTCATACCGCTATCAGCGTTTATCGCAAGAGTTGTTTGGTAACTTTAACAAGCAGATCAACGATGATCTTAAAGTAACCGGTGTTTTAGGTTACTATTTACGTCAGGACGACCAACGCGATACCCGTGTAGGTGCTGTTAATTTAGTAATCCCTGATCTTTATAACATCAGCCAGCGTACCGGTAACTTAACAGGTTCTTCACCGTCAAGACGTACCCGTTTGCAGGCATTTTATGGCAGTGCTGCTTTAAGTTATAAAGGTTGGGCTAACATCGAGGTTACCGGTCGTCAGGAGATTACCTCAGTGCTTGACCCTAGCCAAAACTCTTATTTCTATCCAGGTGTAAGCGGATCGTTAGTGTTAACTGATGCAATATCCGGATTAAAATCAGATGCTTTAAGCTATTTAAAATTACGTAGTGCATGGAGCAAAACTGCAAATGCTGATATTGCTGCTTACTCGTTGTTGCCAACGTTTTCACAAGCTTCAGGTTTCCCTTACGGATCAATCCCAGGTTATACCGCCAATGATGGTATTTTTGACCGCTTGTTGAAACCAGAATCAAACAAAAACTTCGAGGTCGGTTTTGAGTCAGGATTCTTAAATAACCGTATCAATTTAGAAGCAACTTATTTCTATCAAAATAACACCAACCAGATCATCCCTGTAAACATATCAAATGCAACAGGTTATACCACTTACACTATCAACGCTGCCTCGTTTATCAACAAAGGTATTGAGATGGATTTGGGTTTAACACCTTTGGTTAATATCGGTCAGGTTCGTTTGAATTTAAAACTGAACGGTACTTACTACCAAACTAACGTAACCTCTGTTTATCCGGGTTTAGATCAGTTATCAATCGGTGGTTATACTTACGCCGGCAACTACGCCATCGTTGGTTCTCCAGCATTTGTGATCAGAGCTACCGATTATGTTAGAGATGATAATGGTCGCGTAATTGTAAGCCCATTAACCGGTGCCCCAACAGCCGATCCAAATACCAAAGTTTTTGGTAATACTTTACCTAAATGGATTGTGGGTGTATCTCCGAGCATCAAATGGAAAGGCCTGAATATTTCAGCCTTATTTGAGTACAAAGGTGGTTACTACAATTACAGTGATATTGGTAATGCCATGGCTTGGACCGGTGTTTCTCAGTTATCAGCTGTTAACAACCGTGAGCGCTTTGTGTTCCCTAACTCTTCGGTGTTGGTTAACGGACAGTATGTACCAAATACCAGCGTAACATTAAATAACCCTGAAACATTCTTTACCGGTGTTGCTCGTAGCGTGGCATCAAATTATATCGTTAAAGCTGATGCCTGGAGAATGCGCGAGTTAAACATTGGTTATGATTTACCAATCAGCATATTTAAAAGACAAAATGTAGTTAAAGCAGTAAACATTGCTTTAAATGCTCGTAACCTGTTCTTATGGGTGCCTAAATCTAACATGTACGGTGATCCTGACTTTACTTACAGCCCTAGTGCTTCTAACTTTGGTGTAGGTAGCACTACAGGTGTAACCTCTGGTAACCAGGCAAGTATTAGCAACTCAACCATTAACCCTCCGGTTAGAACGTTTGGTGGTACCGTTACAGTTACTTTTTAATCAAGGATAAAAGAAAAACGATGAAAAAAATTATATATTCACTTTTTACACTTTCGCTAGTTATAGCAACCGGTTGTAAAAAAGAGTTTTTTGATATAAATCAAAGCCCGAATTCCCCTACTAATGAATCTGTTACCCCACAGGTTATTTTACCGCGAACATTACATGTAACTGCAGCCAGGATAGGTACAAGCTTCGATTATGCCGCTTTTTGGACCGGTTATTGGTCCCGGTCAGGCTCTTACGGGCAATCTATCGAAATAGAGTCATACGCCTTAACCACCGGTTTCCAAACTGGGCAGTGGAGTGGTTGGTATGACATCTTGAATGACGAAAATACCATGGAAGTTAAAGCACGTGCTGCTGGATTACCTTTTTATGAAGCTGCTGCTAAAACTTTAAAAGCCATGGGTTTTATGTATTTGGTAGACCAATACAATAATGTTCCCTATACTAAAGCTTTTGATATTGTAAACAACTTGCTGCCAACTTATGATAAAGGGGAAGACATCTATGCAGATCTTTTTGTGCAATTAGATGCCGCAGGTAAATTGTTTGCTGGTGTTTCCAATCTCGATAATGCTACACGTGCGTCTGACGTTCTGTTTGGTGGTGATACCGGTAGATGGCGCAAGTTAATTAACACCTTAAGATTAAAACTTTTGTTACACGAGTCGCAAGTTGTCTCTGCTGCAACGATTTCTACGGTAGTTGGTCAAATCAATGCTGATGGTTCAGGCTATCTAACTCAGGATGCATTAGTAAACCCGGGTTATGCCGTTGTTGATGGTCAGCAAAATCCTTATTACAATACTTATAAGTCTACAGCGTTAGGTGTGATTGACTCTTATAATAGAGCAAACAATTACATACTATTTAAATATTTTGGTCCGGATGGCGTTTACAATACTGCTGACGACGATCCGCGTTTAAAGTATGTATTTAGCGCTGCTGCAACTCCAATAAGCGGTAATGTGTATAGAGGTACTAATTTTGGTGAAGTGCTTCCGAATAACGATCCTTATCGTGCAGCTAACCAATCCGACGTAGCTGGCCCTGGCTTAGCAAAAAGCGCTATTCAAGCTCAGCCGCTTTTAACTAATACCGAAAGCTTATTTATGCAAGCCGAAGCTCAGCAGAGAGGCTGGATCAGCGGTGCAGCTCAAACTTCTTATGAAAACGCTATTCGCGCATCTTTCACTTATTTAGGTGCGCCAAACGTTACAACTTACCTTGCCCGTAATGATGTGAGTTTCGCAGCAGCGTCTGATAAAATCAGACAAATTGTGTATCAAAAGTATTTGTCACTTATTGGCTTGGATAACTTTGAGGCATATGTTGATTACAGAAGGCTAGGTGTTCCAACCGATTTACCTTTATCTCTAAACGCTAACAGAATCAACAATGTAATTCCATTACGTTTGCCATATCCGCAAAGCGAGTACAACTACAATCCTCAGAACGTAGCCGGACAAGGAACCATAAATACACAGACATCAACTATCTTCTGGGATAAATAATTAATCTATAAAAAATACAGAAATGAAGATATTTTCAAGAATTTTGACACTGGCAGTGCTTTCTTTAAGCCTTGCATCGTGCCTGAAAGATAAGGGATATGATGAAGACCGATACGGTATTAATGTAGAAGAAGTTGAATCTTACAAAATTGTAAATATTCCTTCTACCAACACTACACTTGCTGTAAGCAGTACTTATGCAAGAACAGTTACAAGCGCCACTTTAACTGTTCCGGTACATTTATCTGCCAGAGATGCGGCAGCTGAGAATTTGGCTGTTACCTTGGCTGTGGATCAGGCTGATACTAAAATCACTGCTTACAACGCTACTGTAGCAACAGCATCAAGATATACACGCATGCCATCAAATGCTTATACCGTTAATAATGGCGGTGTAGCAAATATTGTAAGTGGTAGCAAAGATGCTTCGGTTACACTGACGGTTACGCCAAGTAGCTTACCTGCCGGCCGTTATATTATCCCTTTAAGCATTACAAGTATAGATAAACCGGGTTACACCATTAGCGGTAATCAAGGTTATCGTTTAATACTGGTTATTATAACGTAAAAATTATTATACTTAAAAGAGAAAGGCCTTTTGTTTTTGCAAAAGGCCTTTCTCTTTTTCTACACATCCAATAAGGGGTTGGATAGATTATCAACTCGTAAGCTTGTGATTTAACTAAGCAAAATATAATTGTACACTTAAGAAAATTAATTATTTTAAGTGTTTTTGCCTATTTTAAAGTGTTGTAATATTCAATCAGCCGAATTAAATCAGCATCTTCTTTTAGATTTAAATTATTGTTTTTAATATAAGTTTCGAGGTCAGATTGCTTGTTGCCAAGAACTTCTAAAACTGACTTTTTATCTTTTTTTATCTTACTAATTCTGTTGTTACTGCTGATGTAATACTTGGTTGTTGCAGAAATTTGTTTACTTACAATTAATGAGCCCGGAGCCCGCTCATCAACAATCTTTTTTTCAGTACGTTTAAGTAATAGAGTATTACCGTCTGCCAATACTTCGTAATACGTTTTTTCATTTCCACCATCAATTGCTTTAAAGCCATTTCTAAACGTTATTCGGGGCCAATCTTTGTCATCAGCATTAGTAAGCGTAAATGCTTTAACCGGTGCAGAAAAACGTTTTGATGTATTGTCGTCCGCCAAAAAAATTAATAACTCTCTTACTTGGTCGTATTTTAGATTTAAATTGTTGTATATCGTTCCGTCCTCAAGCTGTATATTACCTTTAACCCAATCGTTAAACAGGTATGGCGATCCGTTCATATCTTTGTAAAGATCGCCGTTAACCGTAAGGCCTTCTGAGTTTGCGCTAAAGTTGACACCTGGTTGTTGTGCGTAAGTTTGCTTGTAAGCAACTGTTAGCATACAGGGTAAAAGTAGGGTTATAATCTTTTTGGTCATTAGCTGTTTAATTTGATGTATTAAATTTAACTGATATTTTATATAAAACCAAAAGAGCTACACAAATACGCGTAGCTCTTCCATAGTAAGTCAGGCTATTTTAATTTACTCCCCATCCATCCCTTCCGGATCGCCTTCTTTCTTCAACTGGTCTAATGACAGGTTTGTACTGCCGCCCATGTTTTCTTCTTTTTCAGCGCTGTCGCCTTGAATTGTTAGCGGTGCTTCAGTGTTGCCTGCGTCAGTATGCAGATACTCATCGTTTGTGTTTTGGTTTTGCTCACGCTCGTTAACGGCGCTTTCCTGCTCATCGGTGTTAAACTTGGCAGCATCTGCATTGCCGGCATCCTGTCTTTTGTCGTTATCGGTGTTCAGATAATCTTCGCGGCTATCTAAGTTACTGGTGTTTTCTGTGTTCATAATTATGATGTTTTAATGCATAACCTTAGAAAATAAGGTGAGGTTTTGTTAAAATAAAATAGTGTTGATTAACAGAAAGTTAAATCACTAAAAAATATTTAAGAAACATTAAACTTTGCCCAAGTTAAGCAGTCGAACTAAGCAGAAAACGAGATGCATTGGCTGCATTTTTCGGTAAGTGTATAACAATGAAAAACTTTAACAAATATCTGGTTGGTATAGGATTGAGTATCCTCACAACCATGTCGCTGGCCTTTAATGCTGATGCACAACGCGGTGGCAGAGGGGGCGGTGGTTTCCGTGGTGGAGGCGGCTTTCATGGCGGTGGTAGTTTTGGCGGAGGCGGTGGCTTTCGTGGTGGTGGTGGTTTTTCTGCTCGAGGTGGTTTTAACCGTGGCGGATTTGCACCCCGTAGTAATTATGGTATAAGACCTAATTATGGCGGTGGCCGGATTGTAGCACCGCGCGGCGGATATGCTTATCGCGGTGGTATTGGTCGTCCGGGATACGGCGGTTGGGGTAATCGCAGTTATTTTTATGGTCGCCCGTATTACAGAGGTGGTGTTAGGGGCTTTTACGGCCGTCCGTATGGAGGCTTGTATTATAACTACCGTGGTTACTATAATAGCTATTACTATCCACGCATAGGAGTAAGCATCGGTGTTTTGCCTTACGGTTACTATCCGTTCTATTGGGGTAATAACCAGTATTACTACAGCAACGGTTTTTATTATCAGCAATACAATAACCAATATACTGTGGTTGAGCCACCTGTCGGTGCCGAGATTAATCAGTTGCCTGATGATGCCGAAGCTATTACCATTGATGGTCAGCAATACTATGAATCAAACGGTGTGTATTATTTGCCTATCACCAAGCCTAATGGTCGTTTAGCTTACCGCGTGGCCGGTAAAGATGGTGAATTGAATACCGAGAATGGTCAGTACAATAACAATGGACAGTACAATAATGGCAACAATAGCGGTAATTACAGCAACGATTACCCGCAAGTGGGCGATGTAATTGATGAGTTACCTCAGGATAGCCGTAAAGTAAAAATAGACGGACAAAAGTATTACGTTACTCCGGATGGTATTTACCTGCAGCAGCAACGTAATACCGATGGCAAAGTTATCTATGTTGTGACCAGTGTACCTGGCGACGAAGATGACGATCAGTAATTTATAAGTGATGGTAGTTTTAAGAGAGGGGTGAGGCCGCAAGGTTTTGTCCCTTTTTTTGTTAATTCAAATTAAGTTAAACATTATCTGTTTTGAAGTTTTCTTATTAAGAACTAATAAGAATTGGACATGGAAAATAATCAATATCAGGAAATTATTCAGAAGCTGTTAGACTGCGTGCTGGCTTGTGAAAATTGTGCAACCGCATGTTTGGGGGAGGATGATGTGAAAATGATGGTACCTTGCATTAAGCTTGATCGCGATTGTGCCGACATTTGTTTAGTAGCTGCTCGGTTATTACAACGCAATTCGGAAATTGCCCTGCAGTATTTACTGTTATGCGAAGAGGCCTGTCGTAAATGTGCCGAAGAGTGTGGAAAGCATGAGCATGACCATTGCCAAAAATGTGCAGAAGCATGCCGCACTTGTGCCGATGCTTGTCATGCCTTGCATCAGCCCATTACTCAGAACTAAGAAAAAAGTTTGATACGGAGAAGCACTTGCTCGGTTAAAGCAGGTGCTTTTTTGTTTGCTGTTGCCGATTGTAAAATAAAAATTAAAACTTGCAAACGTGCTAAATAAATTAGCAAATTTGTTTTATGGCAGTAGCGGCGAATCAGGATTATTTTAAGGGGCGGGGTGCGCAGGTAAATACAAATAACAGGTATTTAAAAGCCAGTTATGTTGCCCAGCACATTGAGGCGCTTGACGAGCCGATGCTGCAAAACGGCAAAACGCAAATTTTTGAAGAAACGCCCAAGCAAATTGTTAGTAAATCTAATAGCCCGGATATACATCATGGCGATTCGATAAACCCGTATCAAGGTTGCGAGCATGGGTGTATATACTGCTATGCACGTAACAGCCATGAGTATTATGGCTTTAGTGCCGGGCTCGATTTTGAACGGAAAATCATTGTAAAGCGTAATGCTCCCGAATTGTTAGAAGAATATTTTAACAAGCGCGGTTACAAACCATCTCCCATTGTTTTATCGGGCAATACTGATTGTTACCAACCTATTGAACGGGAACTGGAAATTACCCGGCGCATGCTGCAACTGTTTTTACAATACAAACATCCGGTAAGCATCATCACCAAGAATAACCTTATTTTGCGCGATACGGATATCATTACCGAGTTGGCTAAGCTCAACCTCATTCATGTGAATATATCTATCACCTCACTCGATGAACAGTTACGCCAAAAACTGGAGCCTCGTACGGTAACATCAATAGGTAGATTGAATGTGGTCGAAAAATTGTCGCAGAAAGGTGTACCGGTTAGGGTTATGACGGCGCCGATTATTCCGGGGTTGAACAGCAACGAAGTGCCGGCTATTATAAAAGCGGCGGCCAACCGTGGCGCTGTTGATGCCGGTTTTACCATGGTGCGTCTTAACGGCAGTATTGCCGAAATATTTACCGATTGGATACACAAAACTTTCCCCGACCGGGCCGAAAAAGTGCTGAACCTGATACGCGAATGTCATGATGGCAATTTGAACGATAGCGAGTTTGGACGCCGC
The DNA here is from genome assembly GCA_913775265.1 of uncultured Mucilaginibacter sp. GTDB lineage: Bacteria > Bacteroidota > Bacteroidia > Sphingobacteriales > Sphingobacteriaceae > Mucilaginibacter. The sequence goes on from CAJYJH010000033.1 coordinate 116,461, forward strand.
ATGAGCGGGGACGGTCAGGTAGCTGAATCTATTCAGCAGTTATATCGTGTGGCCTGTAACCGTTACCTGGCCAACCGGCAAATGCCGGAATACGACCTGTCTCTTTTTACACCCAAAGCTGGTAAGCAAACATCATTGTTTTAAAAGTGAGTAAAATAATACAGCGTTATTGGAGCATTATAGGTTTGTTAATAAATTTATTTTAAGCGGTTTGATGTTGACAGACTTAATGCCAACTGCTAATTTTAAATAAATATAAACCTAATTACCATGACCTTTAAAAGTGCAATCAGCTGGTTCGAAATACCGGCTACCGATTTGAGTCGGGCGCAAAAATTTTACGAAGAAATTTTTGATATGCAAATGATCGCGATGGATACCGACGGTTACCAAATGCGTATGTTCCCGCTCGAAGATCCAATGAATGGCGTTGGCGGTGCTGTTGTTTTGCAATCAGATTTTCATCAGCCATCGGCCGATAGCGGTACCTTGATTTATTTAAACGCTAATCCTGACGTGCAATTAGTGGCTGATAAAGTAGAAGCTGCGGGCGGCAAAGTGATTGTCCCCAAAATGGAAATATCACCCGAATATGGTTATATGGCGGTAATTATCGACACCGAAGGCAACCGGATTGGCTTGCACTCTGTACCCGAGAAATACCTTTAACTGTTGCTGCAATTAATCTTAAACAACAATATGCTGAATGGATATTAACCTGCCAGCTCAGCATATTGATTAAACTTTACATTCTTATTCCTGTTAATTTTTAAGTTTACCTACAGGATGAAAGAATTAGAAGATATTGTAAAAGCATTTGATGCTGCAGAGCAGGCTGGCAAGCAAACGGCTTTGGCCACCGTGGTACAGGTAGAGGGTTCATCTTACCGGCGTGCGGGTGCCCGTATGTTAATTACCGGAGATGGACAGTTAACCGGAGCCATCAGCGGCGGCTGCCTGGAGGGCGACGCTTTGCGTAAAGCGCGGCTGGTAATGGCGCAACAGCAACCTATGCTGGTTACTTATGATACTACTGACGACGACGATGCCAAACTGGGTGTTGGTTTGGGTTGCAACGGTATCATTCATATCCTGATTGAGCCTATATTTGCCGAGCAAGCTCATCATCCTATACAACTGTTTAAAAAGTTTTTAAGCAAGCGGCAAAATGCGGTTATTGTAACCTTGTTTTCGTTGGTCAATCGTAAAGGTATTCAGCCGGGTACTTGTTTGTTTTTATCAGATCAGGAGTACTACTATCAATGTCATGATTCTAAGTTGGAAATGCAGCTGCGTCATGATGCAAAATTGGTGTTAGCAAATGGTAAGTCAGCTATCCAGACTTATCAGTCAGATACAGAACTGACTGGTTTCGTCGAACTGTTAAAGCCTGCTGTTTCATTGTTGGTTTTTGGTGCCGGTAATGATGCCATTCCATTAGTAAAAATGGCAGCGGTGATGGGTTGGCATACTACGGTGATTGACGGCCGTACCAATTATGCCGTATCAACACGCTTTCCGGAAGCAAAGCGTGTTCTTTTAGCTAAGCCTGAGCAAGCCTTATCTCAGCTTGATTTAGATAGTCGCACAGCGGCGGTACTGATGACACATAATTACAATTACGACCTGGCGATGTTGCGGCAGCTGTTACCACTAAAGCTTACTTACGTAGGAAGTTTAGGCCCCAAGAAGAAGTTGCAACGTATGTTGGACGAGTTGCAGGAAGAGGGTATGACCACTACCGCTGAAGAATTGCGAAGCGTATACGGACCAACAGGTCTGGATATTGGGTCAGAAACATCTGAAGAAATTGCTTTATCTATCCTGTCTGAAATAATGGCGGTCTTGCAACAACGGGAAGGTAAGCCTTTGCGAGAAAAAAGTACCGTTATCCATTCGCCTGATATGGCCAGCCTACCTGTAAATCACGAAAACTTGTGACGGGCATAATCATATTAGCAGCCGGTTCATCCTCCCGGATGGGGCAACCAAAGCAATTATTAGTGTACCAGCAACAAACACTGTTGCAAAAGGCCATTCAAGCGGCTGTGGACGTAACCAATGCTTGCGTAGTAGTGGTAATGGGTGCTAATCAATCATTAATCAAACCCGGTATAACTAATTCTGCTATAATTATAGAGTATAACCCAGACTGGCAGCAAGGTATGGCATCTTCTGTAAGGGCTGGGATTAACAGATTGGTAATTGAGCAACCGCAGGTAAAAAATGCACTGCTAATGCTGTGCGATCAGCCTTTTGTAGATACGGCCTTGTTGCAAAAGCTGATTGAAAAGCAAACAGATGATGGTCAAATCATTGCTTCGGCTTATCAAAATACGGTAGGTGTGCCGGTACTGTTTAATCGAAGCTGTTTTTCTGAATTAATGGCATTGCAAGGGCAGGACGGCGCCAAAAAGCTATTGAATAAATATAAAGATCAAATAATCAGTATACCTTTTGAGAAAGGTGCCATTGATATTGATACGCCTGAGGATTATGAGCGGTTATTAGAGTCCTGAAATAATTTGTATAAACAAGTAACCTCAAATTGTTAACTGATTTGAGATTACTTGTAAAAATCTTATTGCTCTTCGTAATGATAAGTTAAACCGCCGTCTACAAAGTAGGTAGAGCCGGTGACGTACTTAGCATCGTCAGAACATAAGAAAGCAACTAGTGCTGCTACATCCTCGGGCGTCCCCATTTTACGCATCGGAATGTTTTCTAATAAGTTATCTAACTGTTCTTTATTGTTCAACAGCTTTTGATTGATAGGGGTGGCAATGGCGCCCGGCGCTACATTGTTTACGCGCATGTTTAACGGTGCCAACTCGGTAGCCAAATTACGGGTAAGCATTTTTAATGCTCCTTTACTGGCGCAATAAGCAGCAAAATGCGGAAAAACAATCTCCTCATGTACCGAGCTCATGTTTACAATTACGCCTGGGCGTTGCTGATCTTTACAGTATTTTACAAATGCCTGGATGCCAAAAAACACACCTTTCAGATTCGTATCCATCACAAAGTCGTATTCTTCTTCGGTTACATTCCAAAAGTCATTGTTTTTCTCTACACCGGCGTTATTCACCAGGATATCCAGGTGGCCATATACGGCAATGGCATCCTGCACCAGTTTAACTACGTTTTGTATTTTGCTTACGTCGGCTTCCAAAAAATGAGCTTTACGCCCCATATCGGTTACTTGCTTCATTAAGCCCTCGCCGCGCTCATCAAGCGTGCGGCCGTTAAATATTACATCGGCACCTTCGCTGGCTAACCTGAGGGCACATGCTGCACCAATGCCCTGGCTGCTGCCGGTTACTAAAGCTACTTTGTTTTCAAAACGATTCATATGTCGGGTATTACTTTGTTATCAACAATAAGAGTAAAAAGCCTAACTGGTTTGCTTTATGATGAAGTTTTTGTACTTGTGGACTACAGCCTACAGCGATAGCCTACCACATTACTTTTATCAAATAGTATCATCGCAAATACACATATTATCTTAACAAGGCTGCCAGTCCCGTCCAGCCTGTTTGGTGGCTTGCTCCCAGGCCCCTGCCATTATCGCCATGAAAGTACTCATGAAATAGAATGTAATCTTTAAAATGCACGTCATGGTTCAGCTTAGAATGGCCGCCAAAAACAGGTCGTTCACCATGCTCATTTCTCAAGAATATGGATTTCAGCCGTTCGCCCAAAGCATCACCAATTTCGGCAAGCGTTAAATACTGGCCCGAGTGTGTTGGGTATTCTACCTTAAAATCATCACTGTAATACTCATGGAAGCGGTATAATGCATTAATAAGCAAATAGTTAATGGGCATCCATATCGGGCCGCGCCAGTTACTGTTACCGCCAAACATACTGCTGTCGCTCTCTGCCGGTAAATATTTTACCGAATAATCGGTACCATTCAGCCAGTATTGAAACGGCTCCTGTTCATATATCTTAGAAATCGAGCGGATACCATACGGCGACAAAAATTCGTTGGTATCAAGCATTCGTTTAAGCAGTAACTTCATTCGATGGCCGCGTAACAACGAAAAAAGGTGTTTTTGGTTGCCTTTAATATCTTTCCAACGACTTACCAGATTTACCAGGTCCGGACGTTGCTGCATAAACCAATCCAGCCTTTCGGTTAGTTTAGGCAGATTACGCCAGCGGGTCTCATCAAAAACAATCACTGCAAACATAGGAATCAAGCCTACCAGTGTACGCAGGCGCAGGCGGTCGTATCCACCGTCGGGCTTACGTAATACATCGTAAAAAAAGCCATCTTGCTCATCCCAAAGCCCCAAGGCATCTTCGCCAACGTTGGTAAGCGAACCTGCAATGAACAAAAAGTGTTCGGCAAACTTAATGGCCATGGTTTCGTAAGTAGGGCTATGGGCGGTCAGTTCCATAGCAATACGCATCATGTTGAGCGAATACATGGCCATCCAACTGGTGCCATCGGCCTGCTCTAAACAGCCACCGCCGGGTATCGGCGCGCTTCGATTAAACACGCCGATGTTGTCCAGCCCTAAAAAGCCGCCTTCAAAAATGTTATTTCCTTCGCTATCCTTTTGGTTGACCCACCATGTAAAATTGAGCAGCAACTTTTGAAAAATTTCTTCTAAAAAGGCAAAGTCATCTTTAAAGTTGATCTGCCTGTCGGTTTGGTAAACCTGCCAGGCGGCTAAGGCATGTACCGGCGGATTTACATCGCCAAAATCCCACTCATAAGCCGGTAACTGGCCATTAGGGTGGATGTAGTTTGAGCTAACCAATAATAGCAATTGTTTTTTAGCAAAACCGGGATCAAGCGGAGCCATAGTAATACAGTGGAAAGCTAAATCCCAGGCGGCAAACCATGGATATTCCCACTTGTCGGGCATCGATAAAATATCTTCAGCTACCAGGTGTTTCCAGTGGTTGTTGCGGCCATGTTTGCGGTTTTCGGGCGGTGCTGGTTCTTGTGGGTCGCCATCCAACCAGTGTTTCACGTTAAAATTGTAGTATTGCTTGTTCCAAAACATACCGCCCCATGCCTGGCGCTGAACCAGTTTTTCGTCGTCAGTGTTCGTATTAAACTGAACGTCGCTATAAAATTGGTCGGCCTCAGCTTGGCGATTGTTGAATAACTGGTCGAAGTTGCTCAGCGCGTTGATCTGCTTGGTTTTGCTCAGTCTCAACTTAACGGTAACACTGCCCTTAGCCGGTACTTTAAACTGATACCAAAAAGCCACTTTAGTCCCTTCGTGATTTGGATTAACCGCATCCGTTTGGTTGTTCACTACCCGGTTATTAATGCCATCCTTAACATGTGCAGTTGCATTAGCTGATTGATAAAGCCGCTGGTTATTAGTTTCGTTTTCGGTGAATAAAAGTTCGGGTGCTCCATCAGCATAAACAAAATAATCGCCCAGCTCGCCGCCATGAAACAAAACCGTGTTATTACCCTGATAAATGATTTTAGGCTTGTCCTGATTTTTTAGCCAAGTATTACGATACCAAAACTGTGGAAGTAGGTGGATTGGCGCATCAGCGCCGCCCCGATTGTAAACCGTGTACTTTATTAAGATATCTTCTTCTTTATTCTTGGCGTATTCGGCAAAAACATCAAAATATTTGTCTTCATCAAAAATTCCGGTATCAAGCAGTTCAAATTCCGGTTCGAGTCTGCTGCGCCGGCGATTTTCATCAATTAGCCGTTGGTAGGGGAAAGCCTGCTGCGGATATTTATACAACATTTTAAGATAGCTATGCGTCGGGGTGCTATCTAAGTAGTAATATAGTTCTTTAACATCTTCGCCATGGTTTCCTTCATTGTTGGTTAAACCAAAAAGGCGCTCTTTTAATATAGGATCTTGTCCGTTCCATAGCGCCAGGCTCAGGCAAAGTAATTGTTTATCGTCACTTAAGCCGGCAATGCCATCTTCGCCCCAGCGGTAGGCTTTGCTTCGGGCCATATCATGTGTCACAGCATTCCAGGAGTTACCCTCAGCGCTGTAATCTTCACGAACGGTTCCCCACTGCCTTTCCGACAAATATGGGCCCCATTTTAACCAATTCGTTTCACCGGCATAATTTTGTTGCAGGCGGGTTTGTTCTGCATTCATAGGTGGTTGAACAAGGTTGCGATAATAGGGTTTTATCGGGATAGTAAGCTTAATGAAAAATTAATGACCTGACTATTACATCACACGAAATTAAAGTACAGAATTTGTGGTGATATTACATCAGCAATATACACTACTTATAAAAGATAGTAAACTCAAACGTTGACTTATGGAAACAAGCAACAGCAACCACGAGCAATGGTTAACGCATTTATACCTTTCGGTTTTTCCGGCAGTGGCCGCTTACATAAAAAGTAAAGGCGGAACGCTTGATGAAGCTAAAGATATATTTCAGGATGCGCTGGTTATTTATTATGAAAAAGCGATTGCCGGTAAAGTAGTGATTGAGCATAGTGAGAAAGTTTACTTGTTAGGTGTTACCCGACACTTATGGTACCACCATCAGCAAAAACAGAAAGGCACAACAGCCGAAGACACTTTGAATTACGAGCACTTGGCTCAGGAGGAAGTATTGACTCCATCGACTAATCGGTTGCTGCGCTATCTGGAAACTGCAGGGCAGAAGTGTATGGATATGCTACAGGCTTTTTACTATGATAAGCTAAACATGCGCGAGATTGCGGAGCGGTTCAACCTATCGGGTGAGCGGTCGGCCGCGGTGCAAAAGCATAAGTGTTTAGAAAAGGTACGTGAAAAAGTAAAAGAAAAATCAATGACTTATGAAGACTTCTGCCTCAGAAATTCGCCTGATTGAAAACTATATCCAAGAGCAACTGCCACCCGGAGATCAACTGGTTTTTGAGGCGCGTTTGTTGTTAAGCCCTGAGTTAACCGTTACACTAAAATGGCAACGGCAGGTTCACGAATTAGTAAAGCTTCGCGGCCGCAGGCAACTTAAAGCACAAATTGAGCTGGTTGAGCAAAAAATATTTAAACAACCGGCATACCAAACGTTTAGAGATAACATATACAGGTTATATAAAAAGTAAAAGCTCGAATCTTATTAATTCGAGCTTTTACTTTTTATAACTGGTAAGCTTTGTATTCGTCTTGAGCGTACTGCCCCCAGTCTTTCATGGCTTCTTCGAGCGTAGCCCGCATTTTTTTATTGTCGACGGGTTTGCCCTTGGTAGGCGGTGCAACCTTATTAATGGGTATAGTCATATCGGTTACTTTAGTTGCAAGCCACATAATGTTTTCGTGAGGCAGGGCTACTTGCAAAATCATTCCTGGTAAGCCGGTAAATGATTCTGGTCCTCCCGGAACAGCAATCTCATCAGTGTAAAAAGCAACTACATAAACCGAATCCATAATCAGTGCGTTAGCCCGGCGGCAATTAAAACCAGCTATTTCTCGGGTTTCGTCGGTTATTTTCCAGTTTATTTTACGTAGGCTGTCCTTTACCAAAAATGTTTCTTCGTAAACCTTTTTTTGTACACTGCTGGTTCGTTTATTTAAATCGGTACCAATGGTGTTATTTTGTGCTACAATAGCTGTATTAAAAAAGGAGTTATTAGGGCCTTCATCCGGCTTAGGCACATAGAGTGTTTGGTTATCAGTAAAGGTTAATGTACTGGATTGCTTTTTAAACTGTGGCTGCGATTTGCGGAACGACTCATAGGCTGGTTGTAAAAAGCTTTCATTGTCTTTAGTAATACGTTTTTTGATAATAGCATACATGTTTACGCTTTTTTCGTACTCAATAACGCCGCTGGTAGTAAAGTGGGCATTTTGTGCCACTGATAGCTTGCCCACTAATAAGGTTAAGCATAAAATTAAAAGGTGTTTACTTTTCATGATGTTATTTTTTTGCCGGCGCACCGCCCATTTTACTAAAGTCATATATTAAAGAGAACATAAAATACCGTCTGATGGTGGTATAAGAGTTTTGAGTAAGAAAACTACCCGATGAACTACGGTCAAATCCACGGTTCTGATTGAAAATATCATTAACGGTTAAACGCAGTTTTAAGCTTTCATCTTTAACCAAGGCCTTATTAATGTATCCGTTCAGCAAATAACGGCTAAAGCTTTGGTTAAACGATTGAGTTGGAGCACGGTACTCGTACCCGCCATCAAAACCGATTTGCAGTTTTCCGGGCAGGTAAGTATTGATTTCGTGATTAATGGTAAAGCCCGAACCATTATTGTTAGTTTGTGGTCTTAATGATGACTCACCCAAGGTATAAGTAGGTCCACCGCTTACATAAAAATCCAATTTCTTCTCTATATAGCGTCTTATGCTGGCATTAATACCGTAGGTATTTGAGCGCGTTCTGTTTAACTCGTTGTTAACCATGTTGTAATAAGTGCTTCCATTAGTATTAAAGCCGATACCGCCCTCAATGCTGAATAAAAATTTAAGCTTCATGCCAATCTCACCATATGCTGAATAATTGGATGTGATTTCGCCTGGTAGATTAACATAGCGGTTAGTGGTAAAACCAGTATTGGGGTCTGTATTAACGTTACTTACAATAGGGTTGGATGTGATAGAGTAATTGGCACCCATCCATATGGATCGGTTAGTTAACACTTTGTAAGAATTGTAGTTTATCGAAAAGCGATTATTGAATGAAGGCTTTAAATCTGGATTACCTAAAGTAACATTCAACGGATCGGTATTAATAATAATGGGCTGGATTTGATCTATTGTTGGTTGCCGTGTGTTACCATTATAATTAAATCTGAATGATTTTTGTTGCGAAAAACGGTACATGTAAAACAACTGAGGATTCCAATTAATGAAATTCCGATCAAATTCGGCATCTGTAAATTTGTTAAGCTGTTGAAAGTTTACCACAGCGGCTTTAGTACCGAAGTTTAATGTAGTTTTATCTTTTTTATAATTAAACACAAGACCACCCTGGTTGGTAAACTGATCGAGCCGGTAATTACTACTCAACTCAGGTACCAGTACATTATAGTTGCCCGGTGTTGATTGATTATAAGATCTACGATCGGCTGTGCTATTACTTATTCCAACCCCATAATTGGCCACTAACGAAAATGTTTTAGATAAAGGTTCGGTGTAAGTGAGGTTGGTGTTAAAAATGGATGTTTGAATATCATTATCTTTTAACTGATCAATCAGTTGCGAACTGGTTTGTGCACCAGTTTCGTTATAAATTTTTACATCAGAATATAAATTGCCTTTGTTTTTATTTTGATCGAGTGACTGTGATGCCAGGAAAGATATGGTACGTCCGGTTTTTTTGAATTTTTTGTTGTAAAATGCCGAGAAGTTAAAAGTTTGGTTATCGCCTTTATTATCCAGCCTGCGATTGTTGGTGTTAATTAAAGAACTATCGCCCCTTACACTATAAGCTACATTATCGCTTTGGTTTTCGCTGTGTTTAAAAGTAGCATCGGCCGATATTTTCAGGTTAGAAGTACTGTCGAGCTTTATCAAAAACATCCCATCTACCTTTTGTCTGAAAATTTTATTATTAAAATTTTGATTAGAACTTGACCTTATTAATCCTGTAGGTAAGCTGTTTTGAGATTGCTGATTGCTGTTGCCAGTCACATCTAATGAACCTATCTTGTAATTAGTATTAATGGTTTGTTTGTCGCCTTTCCACTTATCATCGTAATGCAAGCCGCCGGTGCGCGCTGTGGGTATGCCTTGGCCATTAAATTGGCCGTTCCATCCCTCAAATTCGTCATTGCCGCCCGAGAAAATAGCTATACCGCCATCTACAAATTCAACGTTATTTCCAGATGTACCAAATTTATTGGCGTCCTGCCAACCTAAGCCTGTTTTACCTGTGTTAGCTAATGTACCATAGGCCGAAAACTTCTTTTTGCCTATAAATTTATTGAAAGCCAACTGCTCCTGATAGAATTTTTTGGTTCCGATACCTGCGTCTACCTTACCAAAATAGCCGTTCTTTTTATCCTCTTTAAGTTTAATATTAATCGTTTTAGTTTTTTGCCCGTCGTCTACGCCGGTAAAAGCAGCCTGGTCACTGGCTTTATCATACAGTTGTACTTTATCAACCATGTCCGCACGCAGGTTTTTAGTTACCAGTGTAGGGTCATCACCAAAAAACTCTTCGCCATCAACCAGCACTTTAGGCACCGATTGCCCTTGAGCCGTAATTTTACCGTCTTTATCTACTTGGATACCTGGTAGCTGTTTCAATAAGTCCTCTACCTTAGCGTTGGGCTGTACAGTGAAACTTGAGGCATTAAACTCAGTAGTGTCACCTTTTATTTTAATGGCTGCGCGGGTACCTTTAACAATTACACCTTCCAAAAGCTTTGATTTCAAAATCAGACTCAAACGGCCAAAATTGTGTGAGGTATGTGCCGAGTCGAGCGCAAAATTCTCCACATAGTCGGCATACTTTGGATAGCTGGCTACCAATATGAACTTGCCTTTGCCTAAATTAGGGATAGAAAATGTGCCATCAGCAGCAGCGCGGGTGAATTTACGTAATGTAGAGTCTTTTGCATTTAGCACCATGATACTGGTGTTGTGCAGCTTCACATTCGAAATGGTATCGGCGACTGAGCCGTTAATGTTATAATTGGTTTGCGCAGACGTACGGCTGCAAATAAAACAGAACAGAATTGCTGTCAGTATATATTTCATGATAAGGATTGAGGCCGTAAGGTAAAACTAAAAGCTTAGTATAAAAAGCGTTTAAATGTTAAAATAGGTTAATTATTTGTAATATATCTGCTATGAGACGCGTAAAGTATTATATCGTTACAGATAAATCATCAGTAAATATCTAGATCAGGATTTTATCTACCTTTAACTAATGAACCGGATTGATCGGATTGCCGCTATTTTGATACAACTACAATCGCGTAGGGTAACCAAAGCACAATTAATTGCCGATAGATTCGGCATAAGCTTGCGGACGGTTTATCGTGATATACGAACTTTAGAAGATGCCGGTGTGCCTATTATAGGAGAGGCCGGTGCCGGTTACTCACTGGCCGACGGCTACCGGTTACCGCCCATTTCTTTTACTTTGGATGAAGCCACCGCCTTTATTACAGCCGAAAAGCTGGTCGAAAAATTAACCGACCAGGATAATAGTAGCAGCTTTAAATCTGCCATGTACAAGATTAGAGCAGTGCTACGCAATGCAGATAAAGATTACTTGACGGGCATTGATGAAAACGTTGAAGTGTTAAGGGCAAGGTGTTTACCGCAATTTCCCAATCATATCAACCCGATGCAAATAATCCTAAAAGCCATTGCTATCCGTAAGGTTGTTAGCCTGAGCTACTTTTCATTTTATCGGCAAGCGCATACTGAGCGTTACGTGGAGCCGGTCGGCGTTTTTTACTTGGATAACCACTGGCATCTGATTGCTTGGTGCCGAATGCAAAAAGACTATCGTGATTTTAGGTTTGACCGAATGCTGGATGTACAACATACTGAAGATGGCATTTTTATAAATCATCCATCATTAAAGGACTATCTGGCTAATGTTTATGAGCAGCGTAACCTTCATCAAGTAGTTTTACGCGTAGATAAAGAAGCTGCGCTGCATTTGGGCGAACAAAAATACTATAATGGATACATTGGTGAAACGCCGGTAGGAGACGAGTTAGAGATGAGCTTCTTAACAATATCGCTCGAAGGTTTTGCCCGATGGTATATGTCGTTTGGTGATTATGCCAGCATTATTGAGCCTGATAGTTTGATTGAAAGGGTAAAAAGTATCACACAAAAACTTTTTGAAAAATTGTAAAACGCTGCTGACATAGGGTTGTCACTACCGCATGGTTACTTTGAAACATAAATCAAAACCCATAACCATGAACATTATTGAACTGTTGCTAAAAGAACTGAACGAAGAAGCGCAAACTACCCGGAAAATGCTGGAGCGTATCCCGAACGATAAGTTTGACTGGCAGCCACACCCTAAAAGCATGACCATCCGTCGTTTGGCTTCGCACATAGCCGACCTACCCAACTGGATAGCTATGACTATTAACACCAGTGAACTTGACTTTGCCGGTAACGACTGGAAAGAGGAGGTGGTTGATGATACAGATGCATTATTAGTGTATTATGAGCGCTCGCTGGCCAATGGTCGCACTCACTTGGAGCAGGTTACTGAAGAACAACTTTTGCCCCAATGGACTTTGCGCAACGGCGATCATATTTTAGGAGTTTGGAGTAAATATGAAATGATCAGGATAAGTTTTTCGCAAATTGTGCATCACCGGGCACAGTTAGGTGTTTACTTAAGATTGCTCAACATTCCGATTCCCGGCAGTTACGGACCAAGTGCTGACGAAATGGAAGGTCAATTTTAACATCAAAAAAGGCGTTGGACATATCCCAACGCCTTTTTTGATGTTAAAATTATTAACTTTCTCTCTAACTTTTAATTTAAATAGTTATTTGTAGTTTTAAGTGATAAAAGATAATGCTGTTTCTAATAAATAGCGGCGTTAAAAAGCAAACAAACGATTAACCTGAATTTATTATATAACTATATAAAGTCTTATCATAAAATTAAGTGCATTTTTAAAGATTTAGAGGTTTTTAGCAAAACCAAGATTTTGATCTTAAATTAAGTTGTAATTAAAATTAGTCCAGTGTTTCTTATAACTTCTTAATTTTTTTGTAAAAAAACTGTTATATATTATCAATATTTCAATTTTTATTGCCGTTGGGTTATGTAAATTATATTTTAATCCCACATTAATTAATTAAACGGCAAGATGAATAAACTTCTACAAAGGATTTTTATTGTTTTGATGCTATTGGTTTCTCAAGCCTATGCGCAAACACAAAAGATTATCGGAAAAGTCATCAGTAAGGATGACGGTCAGCCACTACCCGGAATTACAATAAGGCTAAAAGGCGGCAATGCAAGCACTCAAACTTCGGCAACGGGCGAATTTTCTATCAACGCTCCAGCCAACGCAATGCTTATATTTTCTTCGGTTGGTTTCCAGCCTCAAGAATATGCGGCTACGCCTGGGATGCAGGTTAGCTTAGCTTCTGCACTTAACCAACTTAGCGAAGTGGTAGTAACCTCGTATGGTACTGCCAGTAAAAAATTATTACCTGGTGCTGTTACACAAATCAACGCAGGTGATTTTGCTAAACGCCCGATCACCAACGTATTAAGTTCGGTTGTTGGTTCGGGGCCTGGTATTTCTACTACTGTAGCATCGGGTGCGCCTGGCGAAACTCCGGGTATTCGTATCCGTGGTTTCGGTTCTATCAATGCAAGCTCTACAGCGCTCATTGTGGTTGACGGTGCACAATATGATGGAAGTATTTCAAACATTAATCCTGATGATGTTGAGTCGGTAACTTTATTGAAAGATGCGGCTACAACAGCATTGTACGGATCAAGAGCCAGTAACGGTGTAGTGCAAATTACTACTAAGAAAGGTAAGGTGGGTAAGCCAACTTTAAATTTTAAAGTAAGTAAAGGTTGGGTAAGCCGCGGCTTGCCCGAGTATAACAGGGTAAATGCTTATCAGTATTACCCTTTAATGTGGGAAGCTTACAGAAATAGTTTGGTGTATGGTGCTGATAATGTGCCCTTAGCTACGGCAAACAGCATTGCATCTGGTTTAATTAATACTTACCGGTTGCCTAATAACACCACACGTACTTATATAGCAGGTGGTGTAAAAGGTTTATTAGGATATAATCCTTTTAATGTGCCAGACAACCAGATTGTTGGTACCGATGGTTTACTTAACCCTAACGCTGCTTTACTATATGGAGATGACCTCAATTGGTCTGATGCAGCATCAAAAGGCGGTAAATCAAGACAGAATTATAATCTAAGCTACTCTGGTGCGGGTGATAAATCTGACTATTTTGGGTCATTTGGCTACACCAAAGAGGAAGGATATTTGATTAATTCAAATCTGGAAAGATTTAACGGTCGTTTAAATGTAAATACACAACCCGTAAAATGGTTTAAAACCGGGATGAATATTACCGGTAACTATACTAAGGCCAGGTTTGACAACGTAGGTGATGGAGGAAGTTCTGTAGTAAACCCGTTTTATATATCAAGATACATAGGTCCTATATATCCGGTATATCAACATAACGCTTCTGGTGGATATATTTTAAATGAAAACGGCGATCCTTATTACGATTATGGTGATGCACGTCCGTTTGCACAGGGCAGGCATGCTATCTTCGAAAACTTAAATGATCAGCAAAATCGCGTACGTGGTGCTATCAATAGCCGTGCGTATGGCACTATCAATTTTTATAAGGACCTAAAGTTAACTACAAACATAGCTTTTGATTTGCAGGATACCCACGAACGGCAATTTGACAACCGTTTTATTGGCGATGGTGCACCTGCCGGCAGAAATTATCATGATTTTTTCCGTACCACCAGCTACACGTTTAACCAGTTATTAGAGTATAGTAAAGATATTGATCTACATCACATTGATGTATTGGCCGGGCACGAAAACTATGCTTACAAGTACAACCTGTTGTCGGCATCAAAAACAGGAATTATTGTTGATGGTATAAACGAGTTACCCAACTTCTCAACTATATTAACACCAACTTCGCGTGAGGATAATGCTACCATTGAAAGTTATTTGTCGAGATTAAATTATAATTACGATCAAAAATATATCCTGACCGCAAGTTTACGCCGCGACGGTAACTCGCGTTTTGCACCTGATGTTAGATGGGCCAATTTCTGGTCTGTTGGCTTGGGCTGGAATATTAACCAAGAAGAGTTTTTTAAATTAAAATGGGTTGATCAATTAAAACTGAGAGGTTCGTACGGCCAATTAGGTAACGCTGATTTAGGCACTAACTACTACCCGTATCAGGCATTATACCTTTTAGGCCGTAACAATAACGCTGCCCCGGGATTTACCCAAAACTCATTGCCCAACCCGAACTTAACCTGGGAGTCGGCCAAAAATTTTGACATCGGTGCAGACTTTAGCTTATTTAAAGGACGCTTGGGTGGTACTGTAGAATACTTTAACCGGGTTACCGACGGGTTGATCTTTGACGTTCCACAATCTTTGTCAAACGGTGGTACAACCGCAGCCGATGATAACAATTTTACTATCCCAACTAATATTGGTTCTTTGTACAACCGGGGCGTCGAGATTAATTTGAACGCGCAGGCTGTAAAATCAAGAGATTTTAACTACTCGGTTACGTTAAACTTAACCAAGCTAACCAATAAAATTACTAAAATGCCTTCGCTGACACCATTGATTCAAAATGGCACCAAGGCTTATAGTGTTGGTCATTCTATCTATGATTTTTATTTAAGAGAGTATTATGGTGTTGACCCGGCAAATGGCAGCGCTTTATACAAAACAAATGTGCTGAATTCTAATTCGCGCGTAATCGGATCGGATACGGTGACTACCATAGTTGGTGATGCCAATTATCGCTACGTTGGTGCATCGGCAATACCTGATGTACAGGGTTCTATGTCACATACCGTTAGTTATAAAAATTTCTCTTTAAACGTGTTGTTTACTTTCCAGTTAGGCGGCAAGTATTACGACGGCACTTACGCCAGCCTGATGCATAGCGGCATATACGGAACTGCATTAGCTTCTGATATTTTAAACCGCTGGACACCAACTAACACCAATACCAATGTGCCTCGCCTGGATGGTGGTAATACTGCAAACTTAGGCGGTAGCAATAACACTACAAGGTGGTTAACCAGTGCTAGCTTTCTGCAAATAAACGCAGCAAACCTAAGTTATAGCTTACCTAAAGCATGGCTGGCTAAAGTAAATGCCCGCAACGCCAACATTTTTGTGAGCGGTGAAAATTTGGCCTTGTTAAGTGCCAGAAGAGGCATGAATGTTACCGGCTCATTTAACGGTACTTCTGACAATACTTACAATTACAACCGGATTATTTCGGTTGGATTAAATGTGACGTTTTAGTTTACCACATAACTATAAAGGAAATTCACAATGAAAAATATATTTAATAAAGGAGCATTGGCAATTACTTTGCTTTTAGCGGTAAGCTCATGCAAAAAAGACTATCTTGAAACTAAGCCTACTAATCAGGTAGCTACGGTGGATGCCTTCAGAACAACAAAGAATGCATGGGCCGCATTAAACGGTATTCATCGAATTTTGTATTCGCAAATATATGGCAATCAATCACAAGGAGGTCAAAGTGGCAACATGATGTACATGGATATCATGGGTGAAGATATGGTGATGAATACAACATCTAACTCTTGGTTTAGAAGTGAATATCAATGGTTAACGCACCGCATTACAACAAGTAATATTAACCAGTATCACTATTCGTTTTACTATATGATTATCGGTAACGCTAACATGATTATTGCCAACATTGATAATGCGGATGGCGCACAGACCGATAAGAATGCTATTAAAGGAGAAGCACTGACATACCGGGCTTGGGCTTATTTTCAGATGGTACAGTTGTTTGGTGAGCGATTTGCTGCCGGAGCTACAAATGGTGGTTTGGGCGTACCTATTGTACTTGTACCTACCACAGATAAAACACCGCGTAGTACCGTATCTCAGGTTTATGCTCAAATTAATACAGATTTGGATGCTGCCATAACCGCTTTAAACGGATATAACAGAGGCTCAGATAAATCTCAGTTTAACATTAATATTGCTAAGGGTATTAAGGCCAGGGTTGCTTTAACACAACAAAACTGGGCAGATGCCGCCAAGTTTGCTCAAGAAGCCCGTCAGGGTTTTACCTTAATGACAAACACACAGTACCGTACTGGTTTTAACGATTATTCGAACCCGGAATGGATGTGGTCTTCGCGTATTGTAGCTGATCAGACCAACTATTTTTATTCATTTTTTGCTTATATGTCTGCTAACTATAATTCAACAGCCATACGCACCAGTCCAAGGTCTATGTTTTCTGTACTGTATGATAAAATATCAAGTACAGATGTTCGTAAAGGCTTGTGGGATCCTACTGGTAAAAATACTACAGACTTTCCGGTTCCGGCAAACGGATCAAGGTATCCCTATATGAGTAAAAAGTTTTTAGTGGCTGATGTTGGCCAGACTATAGGTGATGTGCCCTATATGCGCGCTGCAGAAATGTATTTAATCGAAGCTGAGGCTTTAGCCAGAAGCGGTAATAATGAAGGTGCCGTAACTGCTTTGTATAATTTGGCTGTTAATCGAGATGCATCATACAGACGCTCAACCAACACAGGTGCTGCTTTAATTGATGAGATTATGACACAACGCCGGGTTGAGCTTTGGGGTGAAGGTTTTCGTTTCTATGACTTAAAGCGTACTAACAGTGCTTTAGACAGAACCGGGGGTAACCATAATGCCACTGTGGCAAACAGTTTATTGCAAGTGCCTGCCGGTGATATAAAATGGCAGTTTTTAATTCCTCAGGAAGAGATTAATGTTGGGGGAGACGTAGTGTTTCAAAATCCACAGTAAACTGCTTGTGCTTGAATAAGCCTATTTATAAGCAAAAGCCGCTTTGCACTACATACAAAGCAGCTTTTGCTTTTTTATTCGGTTTGAGTAAACTCAGTTGAAGGTCTTTATAATCATTTACCTAATCGCTCTTTTAAAAACTGACCAGTAAAGCTCTCCGGTTGTTTCAGTAAATCTTCGGGTACACCTTCAAAAACAAGCTTACCTCCATGATTGCCACCACCCGGGCCAATATCAACTACCCAGTCGGCACATTTAATGACATCCATGTTATGTTCAATCACAATAATGGTGTTGCCTTGTTCCAACAGTGCATCAAATGATTTGAGTAATTTTTTAATGTCGGCAAAGTGCAGGCCGGTGGTAGGCTCGTCAAAAATGAAGAGTGTTTTGCTGGCATTGTTACCTTTAATTAAAAACGAAGCTAACTTGATACGCTGTGCCTCACCACCGGATAAAGTATTGGATGATTGCCCTAATTGTACATAACCCAAACCTACATCCTGCAAGGGTTTTAGTTTGTTGATGATCTTGGTTTCTTTGGCAAAAAACTCCAAAGCCTCATCAATGGTCATCTGCAGTACCTCAGATACATTTTTTTCCTGGTAGGTTACATCCAGCACCGGTTGTTTAAAACGGTTACCGTTGCAGGCCTCGCAGGGTAAAAAAATGTCGGCCATAAACTGCATCTCTATTTTAACCTCGCCTTCGCCCTGGCAAACATCGCAACGGCCACCCTCTACGTTAAACGAAAAGGCCGACGGTTTTAAACCTGAAGCCTTAGCCGCCGACTGAGCAGCGTAAAGGTTCCTGATCTCGTCCCAGGCTTTTACGTAAGTAACCGGGTTGGAGCGTGACGAACGGCCAATCGGGTTTTGGTCTACCAGTTCAACCGATTCTATTTTGGCATAATCACCCTCAATGCTATCATAAGTGCCTGTTTGCTCCCCTGAGTAATTACCCAGAACTTTTTGCAAAGCAGGGTGCAGTATGCGTTTTACCAAACTGGTTTTACCCGAGCCAGATACACCGGTAACTACCGTAAGCACGCCCAACGGAAACTTAACATCTATATTTTGTAAATTATTTTCGCGGGCACCTTTAATTAAAATATAGTCGTTCCACTTGCGGCGATGATTCGGTAATGCAATCTCTTCGCGTCCGCTCAGGTATTTGCCGGTCAGGCTGTCATCGTCGGTTAAAATCTGATCATAAGTACCTGAAAAAATTAAGCGGCCACCATGGGTTCCGGCTTCAGGACCTATATCAATCAGGTGATCGGCCGCCTGCATGATTTCCTCTTCGTGTTCTACCACTAAAACGGTGTTACCTACATCACGGAGGGATTTTAATACACTGATTAAGCGCTGCGTATCACGTGGGTGCAAACCAATGCTTGGCTCATCCAGTACATAAACCGAGCCTACCAAACTACTGCCCAAAGAGGTTGCCAGGTTAATACGTTGCGATTCGCCACCCGACAAAGTGTTCGATAAACGATTAAGCGTTAAATAACCCAGTCCCACATCATTCAAGAAGCTAATGCGGTTGGTAATTTCCATTAACAGGCGCTTGCCAATTTTAGCATCATGCTCATCCAGTTTTAGCTCCGCAAAAAACTGCTGAGCCCTGTCCAGTGGCATTAACACGATATCAGTGATCGAATGATCAGCTATTTTTACATAAGTGGCATCCGGACGTAAACGGCTGCCGCGACATTCCGGACACGTAGTTTTACCTCGATAACGAGACAGAATTACGCGGTACTGTATTTTATAGGTTTGCTCTTCGACCTCCTTAAAAAAGGCATCCAAACCTCTAAAGTATTTGTTACCGGTCCAAAGTAACTTCTTCTCCTTGTCGTTCAGCTGGCTGTAAGGACGGTGTATCGGGAACTTGAATTTGTCGGCTTGGCGGATAAGATTTTGGTTCCATTCGCCCATTTTTTCGCCGCGCCATGGAGCAATGGCATTATCGTAGATAGACTTGCTCTTATCCGGAATCACCAAGTCCTCGTCAATGCCTATAATTTTACCGTAACCCTCGCAACGGCGACAAGCGCCGTAAGGGTTGTTAAAGCTGAAAAAGTTAGGTGTAGGTTCTTCAAACTTAATGCCGTCCAGTTCAAAGCGGTCGCAAAAAAAGTTTTCGCTTTCCTGCTCGTCTTCCGGTTTTTGTGAGCGTACAAAACAATCGCCTTTACCTTCAAAAAATGCGGTTTGGGCCGAGTCGGCTATCCGGCTCAGGGTTTCATCTTCGTTGTTTTTAGTGATGCGGTCAACCACAATACGTAACTGATCGTCCTGGGTAAGTGATTCGTTACCGATAGCTTCATCTTCCAGCAAACCTTCAATACGCGACACTTTACCCTGGTACTCTACCCGTACAAACCCTTTTTGTAGCAACACAGCCAGTTCTTCTTTTAAACTGCGGTTGTTGTGCGGATGTAATGGGCACAGTATAGTTAACATGCTGTTGTCGGGCAGGGCCTGTGCAAAGTTCACCACATCAGTTACCGTATCTTTTTTTACCTGTTTTCCTGATACCGGTGAGATAGTTTTACCTATCCGCGAGAAAAGTAGCTTCAGATAATCATAAATTTCGGTACTGGTACCTACGGTTGAGCGCGGGTTGCTGGTAATAACTTTTTGCTCAATAGCTATGGCCGGAGCAATGCCTTTAATATAATCTACGTCGGGCTTATTCATGCGCCCTAAAAACTGGCGGGCGTATGATGATAAGCTTTCTACGTAGCGGCGCTGCCCTTCGGCATATAAAGTATCGAAAGCCAGCGACGACTTACCCGAACCCGACATGCCTGTAATAACCACCAATTGGTTTTTAGGTATGGCAATGTCCAGATTTTTTAAATTGTGTACACGCGCACCTTTGATGATGATATGTTTTTGAGGATCTTTCTCAGTTTCTACACTCATGGTAATTTATTGTAGTTCATGATTACGGAGTTAACATATAACACTTGCAAATGAGCATTGCAATTAACGAACCACGATCTTGAATTTATAAATACAAAAATCCTAAATAAATTAGCATTTTGCAAATTTGTGTTGTTCAGCCTTTTGTAAACACAATTACTATAATTTTCAAAAAAGCATTTAGTACAATATTGTGCCTTTTTCTAAATGTTGATTAAACCTACATGCTAATAATCAATCTAAATAACAGATTGTGAGTCAATCCACATAATCAGCATATTACGTATATATAAACCAATAACCTAAGTAAATATTGCCGGTTAAATTGTTATTTAAGTAGATCTTTTTATATCTATTGAGGGTTTGTCATCATAGTGTGTTATAACATATAAGAGCGAAATTTATTTGCATATTAACACAATATTTACTTTATTTGATATAGTAAACAAAAGGAACCCCTATAGAATAGAACTTTACTTAAAGCGTAGTTTAATTTAAATTTATTGATTTTAAAGTAGAAGTTCTATGGATTTTCATTTGAAGAGTGATCAGGATTTAATCCATTTGTATATAGCAGGCCAAGAGGGAGGGCTCATCGAGCTGATCCGCCGCTATCAGTCAAAAATTTATACATCTATTTATTTATTGGTTAAGGATGAGTATCTGGCCGAAGATATTTTCCAGGATACTTTCATCAAGGTAATTAATACACTAAAAGCCGGTAAGTACAACGAGGAAGGTAAATTTTTACCTTGGGTGAGCCGTATTGCTCATAACCTGGTAATTGACCATTTCCGTCGCGAAAAACGTACACCTTTAGTAAACGGTGGTGACGACTTTGATATTTTTGAAGTATTAGGTAATTATGACGAAAGTACTGAAGACCGTATGGTGCGCGAGCAAACTCATAAAGATTTAAAAGCTTTAATACACCTTTTGCCTGCCGAGCAGAAAGAGGTTTTGATTATGCGCCATTTTGGCGACATGAGCTTTAAAGAGATTGCAGATGTAACAGAGGTAAGCATTAATACTGCATTAGGCCGTATGCGTTATGCCCTGAACAACCTGCGTAAAATGATGCAAGCCAAAGAGCTGAGCTTAAAAAACTGATTGCTTTAAAGAAAATAAAAATTTATTTCGTCTTTTAAAATATTTTAAAATAAATAAGCGTTTAAGGTGTAATATAAACACTCAAAGCTTATGGACGAGACTTCTACAAAATTTTTAAACGCAATTAGTAACAAAGCTATGGTAGAGGGAATTGATGTGACCGAGTATGCAGATGCCGATGAATTGTTATTTCATCACGCTATCCGAACCGAACTGGATCAGTTGCAGGTGAAGCCGAAAAAGGAAACCATTGAAAACCTGCTCAACTATTCGCGAAGCTTGCGTTAACAAACTACTTAGAGCCCTGTAAAACAGGGCTTTTTTTATATTTGTGCCCTGATGTTAAAAAAAGAACGCTACAGGTTATTTGTCGAGTATTTTTCGAGTCACCAACCCAATCCGGTAACCGAATTACATTACTCCAATCCTTACCAGTTGCTGGTAGCCGTAATTTTATCGGCTCAATGTACTGACAAGCGGATTAACCAGATTACCCCCAAGCTTTTTGAGCGTTTCCCCACGGTAGAAGACCTGGCAGCATCCACATCAGACGAGATATTTACTTACATACGCAGTGTTAGCTACCCTAACAACAAAGCCAAGCATTTGGCCGGCATGGCCAAAATGTTGTTGGAACAGTTTAACGGCGAGGTGCCCTCTGATTTAAATGACCTGCAAAAACTGCCGGGTGTAGGGCGTAAAACAGCTAACGTTATTGCATCGGTGATATTCGATCTGCCGGCTATAGCGGTTGATACACACGTTTTCAGGGTGTCTAACCGTTTGGGGCTGACTAATAATGCCAAAACGCCTTTAGCGGTCGAAAAGCAGCTGGTAGAGTACTTGCCCAAGCAAACTTTAGGTCTGGCTCATCACTGGTTAATACTGCACGGGCGTTATATTTGTGTTGCCCGCAAGCCTAAATGCGAAATTTGTCCTATTACGCACTTTTGTAAATACTATCAAAGCGGTAAGTCTGCTTTGGTTTTCAGCAAAACGGCAAAGGTGGCTAAGGCTAAAACGGCCAAAGCTAAAGTGGCATCTCAACTGTCATCTTCAAAAGATGAGCTTATAACGCCGGTTGTTGAAAAAGATTAATTACTTCAAGTAATATTTCCTGAGTAGCGTCATTGCTTCTTTTTCGTCTTGCATACATACATCGCAGTAAGTTCCTATACCGTTTACTGGGCCTTCATATTCCCAAACAAATGTTTTATTATAGGTTTTTGCAGCGTTGATGACGCATAGTTTATAGCCCGATGGTATTACATAAAGCGTTTGCTGCTTAGGTAGGGTAACTTTAAAGCAAAGCTTACCTTGATAACTGCCTTTACCAACATAAGCTGCGCTCAATTCTTTATTATCCTTTCCGTATGTATAAGTAATCTTGGTCCGTTTACCTGCCTCTGCCCAAAACGAAAAATGCTCGTAAGCTTCAGTACTCATTTTGCCTACTGCATAATTGGCCACTTTTTGTGCAAATACATCCGGAGCGGCTACTAATGCAATTAGTGTTATTAAAATGGTTTTGAAGATCGATTGAGTGTTCATAAGCAAGATGGGTATATTTTATAAACATTCGGAGCCATCAAAAGTTCTGCGGATGCTGCGCTGACGAGGTCGGGTCGGAAGGATATTCTGTTTCGATGACCTAGAGCAACAATGATATCGGTTTCACGTATTACTGACTATGCTTAAATTTTATGCACACAATTCAGCTGCTTATTGGTTTTAGGTATCATATTTTTACTATTTAAACATCTCTTAATAATACCATCGCTTTTATTTATCATATTTGAGGTAGCATTTATTTCGAAAAATTATTAATCCATATGCAGGACTTAGACCCAACCATTCTTCAGAAAGCCAACCAATGGCTTGAGGGCAATTACGACGCCGATGTTAAACAAGCTGTTCAGAAACTCATTGATGATAAAGCTTACACCGAGCTAACCGACTCTTTTTATAAAGACCTTGAATTTGGTACGGGTGGCTTACGTGGCTTAATGGGGCCGGGTTCTAACCGTATTAATAAATATACTATTGGTGCAGCCACCCAAGGTTTGGCTAATTACCTTAAAAAAACCTATCCTAACGAAACCATTAAAGTAGCTATCGCGCATGATAGCCGTAATAACTCTGATGTTTTAGCGGGTATTACTGCTGATGTGTTTTCGGCTAATGATATTCATGTATATTTCTTTAAAGAGTTAAGACCAACACCCGAGCTGTCATTTGCTGTTAGGCATTTAGGCTGTAAAAGCGGCGTAATGCTTACAGCTTCGCATAACCCTAAAGAGTACAATGGTTACAAAGCTTACGGTGCTGATGGCGGGCAGTTTGTTGCCCCGCACGACGAAGCCGTAATGAAAGAGGTAGCTGCTATTGCCAGTATTGACGAGGTGAAGTTCACCCGTAAAGATGCTAACGTAGAGCTAATCGGCGAGGAAATTGATAAATTATATCTGGATGCGATTACCACATTATCGGTATCTCCGGAAGCTATTCAGCGTCAAAAAGATCTTAAAATTGTTTACTCTCCGCTGCACGGTACTGGTATTACCATGGTTCCTAAAGCCCTTAAACAATTCGGTTTTGAGAACGTAATTTTGGTAGAAGAGCAAAGCACGCCTGATGGTAATTTCCCTACGGTAGTTTATCCTAACCCTGAAGAGCGTGAGGCGTTAACCTTAGCTATTAAAAAAGCGCAGGAAACTGATGCTGACTTAGTAATGGCTACCGACCCTGATGCCGACCGTGTGGCTATTGCCGTTAAAAATAACAACAATGAGTTTGTTTTGCTTAACGGTAACCAAATTGCCAGTTTGCTGATCAGCTATTTGTTGTCGGCCTGGCAGCAAAAAGGCAAGCTTACCGGCAATGAGTACATTGTAAAAACCATTGTTACTACCTACTTAATTGATGCCATTGCAAAAAGCAAGGATGTAAAATGCTACAACACCCTAACGGGCTTTAAATATATCGGCGAGGTGATGACCGAGTTAGAAGGTAAACAAACCTTTATTGGCGGTGGCGAAGAAAGCTTTGGTTACCTGATCGGTGAGTTTGTACGTGATAAAGACGCTGTAGTATCAAGTGCGTTCATTGCCGAAATGACTGCCTTCTACAAAGACAACGGCAGCAGTTTGTTCGAAGCTTTGATTGATATTTACCTGGAATACGGTATCTACAAAGAAAAGCTGATTTCGATTACCAAAAAAGGTAAAACCGGCGCCGAAGAGATTGTAGCCATGATGGATAAATACCGCAATAATCCGCCGGCAACTTTAGGCGGATCTAAAGTAGTTGCTCTTAAGGACTATGAAAGACGTGTAGAAACTAACATGACCGACAACACCACAACTCCAATTGAGTTGCCAAAATCGGATGTGTTGCAATTTATTACTGAGGATGGCAGCATTGTTTCGGCACGTCCATCAGGTACCGAGCCTAAAATTAAATTTTATTGCAGCGTAAATACCAAATTAAGCAGCAAAGAGGCTTATGCCGAAACTGAGCAACAGTTAGATGCTAAAGTAGATGCGCTGATGAAAGATTTAGGTATCTAAGTATTATCGTTTCATAACCATACAAAAGTCTCTGCATCAAAAGTGCAGGGACTTTTTAGTTTTGGCTATGTTCTCATCATTAGTTAATTAACATTTTTTAACAGACAGGTTAAATCTGTTTTGCCTACTTTCATGACCAAGGTTTTGGCAGATTATCTTAAAGCCATCCATCCTAAAAACTTGTCATGAATAAAAGTTACTTTAAGCTGGCATGGCGCAGCCTGCAAAAAAATAAAACGTTTAGTTTGATCAACGTATTTGGGTTAGCCCTGGGTTTAGCCACCTGCCTGCTCATTATGCTTTACGTAATTGATGAATTAAGTTACGATTATACCAGCCCTAATGCCTACAGGATATACCGGGTTGACGCTGATATAAAGTATGGCGGTAATGCATCGTCCTATGCCATTACACCTCCGCCTTTGGCTGCTGCCCTGCTTGCCAATTATCCTGAGGTGCAACAAGCGGTGCGCCTGTATCACGATTTTGGCTTGCGCATAAAAAAAGGCGACGAGAATGTGCAGGAAGAAAAAGTTATTTATGCTGATGCCGGAGTTTTTAATTTTTTTAATCTCCGTATGCTGGCCGGTAATGCTGATAGAGCACTGGCAGAGCCCAATACCATAGTGATTACAGAGAATACAGCTAAGCGGTATTTTAAAAATGCCCGAGCCGCTATAGGCCAAACTCTACGCGCAGAAAATCAGTTAAACTTGAAAGTTACTGGTGTAATTGCTGATTTGCCGCCCCAAATGCACTTCAACTATGACTTTTTCATATCCTTTGCCACCAGGCCCGAATATAAAGTGACCGATTGGTTTAGCTATAATGTAAACACGTATGTGCTGCTTAAGCCATATGCCAGTGCTAAAAACTTGCAGGCTAAATTTCCAGCACTTATACGTAGGGTAACCGAAGGCCAGTCAGAACAGATGAAAAGCTTTGAAAAGGTGGGTAACTACTTTCGGTTCAACCTTACGCCGCTTACCGATATTCATCTTAAATCTAACCGGCAGTTCGAACTGGGTATTAACGGCAGTGCAGCTTATGTTTACATATTATCGGCTATCGCTGTGTTTATATTGTTGGTGGCTTGTATAAACTTCATGAACCTGGCCACAGCCCGCTCGGCCAGTCGCGCCCGCGAAGTAGGCGTACGGAAAGTACTCGGATCATCAAGACAGCATTTAATACTTCAGTTTTTGTCCGAATCGTTACTGCTAACCTTAACGGCATCTATCATTGCATTGTTGCTTGCATGGTTAGCATTGCCTTGGTTTAATCAGTTATCAGGTAAGCAGTTTGCTATGAGTATGCATGGTGTTTTAAGTATGCTGCCTGTGTTTATCTGTCTTATACTACTAGTTAGTTTATTGGCTGGTGCATATCCCGCGTTTTTCTTGTCGGCGTTTAAATCGGTCGCTGTGCTTAAAGGAGCATTCAATTCCGGTTTAAAACATGCCCGGCTACGGAGCAGCTTAGTAGTTTTTCAATTCTCAGTTTCCATATTTTTAATAATCAGCACTTTGGTTATTTATAATCAGCTTAAATATATCCAAAATAAAAACCTTGGCTTTAATCGTAATCAGGTACTGGTTATCAACCATACCAATATCTTAGGCAAGCAGGCCAAATTACTGCAACAGCGTATCAGGCAAATAGCCGGTGTAGATGATGCTACGTTAAGTAGCTTTTTACCGGTGGGTGGTAACCGTAATCCGGATGCCGTATTCAACAGTCCCAAAGTTGACACTAAAAGTGCTCTTTATACAGAAATATGGTACGTAGACGAGCATTATTTAAATACCATGGGCATGACGCTGGCTGCAGGCCGAAACTTTTCCGAACGTTTAAAAACAGATTCATCTGGCATTATTATCAACCAGGCGGCAGTCCGTATGCTTGGTGTAAATGCCAATGCGGCAGGTCAAAAATTATACAGATCATTACCGGGCGGAGCAAAATCTTATAACATACTGGGCGTAGTAAACGATTTTAATTTTAACACGCTAAAAAATAATGTCACGCCGGTGGTAATGATATTGCAGGAAGACAGAGGAGCTTTGAGTATAAAAACCAGTTCACATAACTTGCAGGCTTTATTAAACCAAATAGGGCAGGAGTGGAAAGCAATAGCACCCGACCACCACTTTGATTATTCGTTTATGAATGAAAGTTTTGATGCCGTTTACCGTTCTGAGCAGCGCTTAGGCAAGCTGTTTATGACTTTTGCTGTATTAGCCATCATCATTGCTTGTCTTGGTCTTTTAGGATTAGCAGCTTACGCAGCTGAGCAGCGTACCAAAGAAATCGGTATTCGGAAGGTTTTAGGAGCCAGTGTTGCTAATGTGGTTGTTTTATTATCTCGGGATTTTTTGAAGTTAATTTTAATGGCCGGTGTTTTTGCACTTCCCGTAGCATGGTTATGTATGCGGCAGTGGTTGCATGGCTTTGCTTACAGGCAAACACTGCCGTGGTATATGTTTATTTTAACCATTTTTGGCGCGTTAATTTTTGCACTGCTAACTATTGGTGCGCAATCTGTTAAAGCGGCTCTGAGTAATCCTGTTAAAAGTTTACGTGGAGAGTAAACCGATTAGTTTACCCTTTCCGTTTCCACAACTGCCCGGTGTAATCCAGTTCTTCCAATCCCAAAACCACTTTCTGTCCCGAAGTAAAACCAAAAACCGGTTCGTAAGTGTCCTGCAAAAACTTGTTCATTTTGCTTTGGCTAAAAAACCAGCAGGGGTAGGATGCATCGTAAAATGCTGGCGGTACTTTTTGTATGGTAAGCCGGTCTTCATGCGATTCGATAAACGCCGTGCGGTCAATCATCAAATAAGGTATATCTGAATGTTTGGCTTGGGCAAGCAAGTCGTATGGCTTTTGCATGTACTGTAAGGAGCTTGAAAACAACAGCAGGTGCGGTTTATAATGCGGCAATACTTCGTCGAGCGAATAGTAGAAGCGTAAATGTTCGTCTTCAAAATTTTTACGACCTTCTTCCACAAACATAGGCTGCTCAATCAAATTCCATTGCAAGCTATGCAAGTGCTTTAAAAACGGAAAATTCTGCCGGTAGGATGTACCTAACGATCCACCGTAGTCTATTAAACTTAGATGGTTATTATGCTGAGAGGCAATCCATAGCAAAGCAGCCAACAGGGGATAGGCAACCTCTATATGCGGGTAATTAATGCCGTCGCGTTCATAAGCAAACTGACCGTCTTTTACCTTTAAAGCGCCTGTTTTAACCCGCTGTAAAACGGAGTTGGCATCGTAACCCGTTGTTTTTTGTTGGGCAGCTTCCCAAGTAGGATAGTTACCGTGCCAGCCGTACTTAAAGCTATGACGTGCAACGCGTTTAACAATGGCCGGAATAAACTCGCCTTTTTTTAATGGCATAATGATGAAGATAAAATAAAATATAAGCTGTACTTTTATACGACACAACATGCCCAAAGTGTTTGTTATATCTGTCTGTAAACCTGAAAATATTTGTATACACTATAACTTTTTTACATTTACAGCACTTAAAATAATTTACTAATTTTTTTAGTATTTGAACCTAAATAGGTATATTTGTTATAGAAAATAATTAAGATGAGTAACGCAAGCGCAGATAAATTAAAAGCATTGCAGCTTACACTAGATAAGCTGGAAAAATCATACGGTAAAGGAACCATCATGAAATTGGGTGATTCTGTAATCGAACCTATTGAGGTAATTCCGACCGGTTCGCTTACCCTCGATTTAGCTTTAGGTGTAGGTGGTTTACCTAAAGGCCGTGTTATTGAAATTTATGGTCCGGAGTCGTCTGGTAAAACAACGCTGGCTATCCACGCCATTGCCGAAGCGCAGAAAAAAGGCGGCATTGCAGCCTTTATTGATGCCGAGCATGCCTTCGACCGCTTTTATGCACAAAAATTAGGTGTCGACGTAGAGAACCTGCTAATCTCTCAGCCGGATAACGGCGAGCAGGCCTTGGAAATTGCCGATAACCTGATCCGCTCGGGTGCTATTGATATATTGGTAGTTGACTCGGTTGCGGCGTTAGTGCCAAAAGGTGAGATTGAAGGTGAGATGGGTGATTCTAAAATGGGTTTACATGCCCGTTTAATGTCTCAGGCATTACGTAAGCTTACCGGTACCATCAGCAAAACAGGATGTTGCTGTATCTTCATCAACCAGTTGCGTGATAAAATTGGTGTGATGTTCGGTAACCCTGAAACTACTACCGGAGGTAACGCCCTTAAATTTTATGCTTCAGTACGTTTAGATGTGCGCCGTATATCACAAATCAAGGATAGCGATGAAGTATCAGGTAACCGCGTGAAGGTGAAAATTGTGAAAAACAAAGTAGCACCGCCATTCCGCTTAGCCGAATTTGATATCATGTTTGGTGAAGGTATCTCTAAGGCCGGTGAGATTATCGACTTAGGTGTTGAGCATAACATTATCAAAAAATCGGGTTCATGGTTTAGCTATGGCGACAGTCGCTTAGGCCAGGGTCGTGATGCCGTAAAACAACTGATTATTGATAATCCTGAATTGGCTGAGGAACTGGAAGGTAAGATCAAGGAGGTAGTATCAGGTGAAAACCTGACCGAAGAAGTTGAATAAGTTTTAGTTTCTTAAATAAGTGAAATGAAAGCCGCCTTTGTATAAGGGCGGCTTTTTTGTTTTATGTAATGTCAGCAAAGCGTCCCTTATACTTTGCCCAAATTTATCCTGATAAACACCTGACAAACATTTCGCAGTTGGTGTGTTACTTTGACACAAACGTTAAATTAAACAACTACTACTATGAGTAAAGTATGGTTTATCACCGGTTGCTCAACCGGTTTTGGCCGCGAACTGGCTAAAGAAGTGTTAGCCGCAGGATATCGTGCCGCCGTGGCTTCAAGAAATACCGATGATGTAAAAGATATTGTAGAGGCTCATCCAGACAATGCTATTGCCGTAAAACTGGATGTTACTAAAGCTGATGAAATTTCGGCTGCAGTTGAGCAAATACAAAGTAAATTTGGGCAGATTGATGTTTTAGTGAACAATGCCGGCATTGGCTATTTTGGTGCTATTGAAGAAAGCGAAGAAGACGAAGTACGCCGCATGTTCGAGATCAACTTTTTCGGCTTGGCTAATGTCACTAAAGCAGTGCTGCCGATTTTGCGTAAACAGCGTAGCGGTCATATTTTAAATGTGGCTTCCATCGGTGGTTTGGTAGGTTTCCCGGCAGTCGGGTTTTATAATGCCACTAAGTTTGCTGTTGATGGTTTTTCGGAGTCATTAGCTAAAGAAGTTGCTCCGTTAGGTATTAAAGTAACTGTAATTGCACCAAGCGGTTTCCGTACCGACTGGGCAGGCAGGTCGGCCAATAACAGCAAAATTGTGATTGATGATTATAAAGACACTGCCGGTGCTAACAAAGATAACATTCGTGGCTATAGCGGCAACCAGCCTGGTGATCCGGTACGTGCAGCCAAGGCGATGATTAAAGCCGTCGAATCTGAGAACCCACCATTGCGCTTGCTGTTGGGCGAAGCTGCACTAAAAGGTGCCCGTAATAAACTGGATGTATTGAAAAAGGATTTTGATGCCTGGGAAGAAACTACCGTAGGTGCCGATTTCCCTAAAGAAGAACAAGGCAAATAACTATTCAAAACAAACCTGTAAATTCTTATAACAATTATGGAACACAGACAATTAGGAGCATCGGGTTTATTTGTGCCCGTACTCAGTTTTGGTACAGCTACTTTTGGTGGTGGTAACGAGTTTTTTAAAGCTTGGGGCAATACTCAAGTAGATGAAGCCAGGCGCTTAATTAACCTTTGTATGGATGCCGGTGTCAACTTTTTTGATACAGCTAATATATATTCCGGCGGAGCCGCCGAAGAAATATTAGGACAGGCACTTGAAGGTATACGTCATCAAACCATCCTATCTACTAAAGCCACCTTCCCAATGGGTAATGGTCCAAACGATTTTGGGTCGTCGCGCTCGCATCTCATTAAACAATGTGAAGATAGCCTGCGCCGTTTAAAAACAGATTACATCGATATCTACCATTTGCACGGCTTTGACGGCAACACGCCTGTTGAAGAAACGCTTAAAACGCTGGATGACTTAATTACCGCAGGTAAGATACGCTACATTGCATGCTCTAACTTTTCGGGCTGGCATTTAATGAAATCGTTGTCGGTTTCGGAGCGTTATGGTTGGGCGCGTTATGTAGCCCATCAGGCTTATTACTCCCTGCTCGACCGTGAGTTTGAATGGGAGCTGATGCCCTTGGGTATCGATCAAAAAGTAAGCACTATCGTATGGAGCCCATTATCTTCCGGAAGGTTGGGCGGAAAATTCCGTCGTAATCAGTCCGTACCCGAAAATAACCGGATCAGCCAGGGCGGTTCGCACGGACCGGCCACCAATTTTGAACTGCTATATAAAATTGTTGATGCATTAGACGAGATTGCTGAAGAAACCGGTAAAACCGTGCCTCAAATAGCGCTCAACTGGTTACTGCAACGGCCTACTGTAGCCAACATTATTATTGGTGCTCGCGACGAAGAACAATTAAAACAAAACTTAGGTGCTATAGGCTGGAATTTAACTACCAATCAGGTTAAAAAGCTGGATGAAGCAAGCGACCGGGACTTGATTTATCCGTACTGGCATCAGCGCCAAAATCCGCAATTAAATCCACCTCCAAAGTTTTATTAATTACTGGCAGTAAATCATTAAGCGACCGTTCTATTCAGGGCGGTCGCTTTTGTTTTGCGCAAAAACTTTATTTAAAAAGCCAGTAATGTAATTTACAGTTGGTGTAAACCAAGGTTCGAACAAGCAAAATGTATGTGGAGAGTCTGGAAAGGTATAAACTTCGGTATATACCTTTCCTTGATTTAAAGCATTAATATAATCAGTGCGGCCCGCATGCATACGATCGACAGCACTGTTGATGAGCAGAGTGGGTGGTGTTTTGGGGCTGGCATAAGTAAGCGCTGCGGCCTGTCGCCAGAGTTCGGGGTTTTCTATCTTATTATATCCAAACCAATAAGTAGCTGCTGAGGTAGATTTACTGTCATCGCCCTCTCCCGATTCAGGGTGGATAAACGCCAGTGTGCCATCAATATCAATAATAGCTTGTACCTGCGTACCGTATTTTTTCAATTTCGACTGGTCATCGGCAAAAATCGGGTTGTTGCCGGTTGTTCCCAACAAAGTAGCTAACTGTCCTCCTGCCGAAAATCCTAATATAGATATCTGGTTAGTATCTACCTGATACTTATCAGCTTTAGCGCGTACCCAACGGATGGCTTCTTTTAAATCTAACACCGCTGCCGGATATAAAGCTTCGGTTGATAATCGGTAAGCAGGGGTAAAACAAACAAAGCCATTCTCGGCCAATCGTTCGGCTAAAGGGTAGTGTTGTGTGCGATTGCCCGAGCGCCATCCGCCACCATGCACAATGATGATTGCCGGGCGTTTGCCATTTATTTTTTTAGGCCGGAAAACGTCTAACTGCAACCTTGTATCTTCTACAGTGCGGTAAATAATGTTGCGCTCATCCTGTACCGAAGGCGGAACACTGTCTTTCACCAAGCGAATTTCCGGATGTTTCTTTTTTGCGTTTAAATACGCGCTGTAGTTAGTAAAAGAGGTGTCAGGTTGATGGGTAAGCCCGGTTTTGTTTTGAGCAAAAACACTGATTTGCAATACCGAGAATAAAGTGAGTAGGCACTTCCGCATAAATTTTAGGTTATGAGTATACAAGTTTAATTAAAGACTTATAAAAATAGTCACCTTAAATTGATCAAAGCCTTAGTATCTACACTGTGAAACTATCTCTTACTTACCGCCAGTACGTACATACATGTAAACAATGGCAATTACCACAGTCAAAATCAGTACAATTAAACCGGTAACGCCTTTGCGCTTATCCTGGCGCATTACCCAAATGAGTAAAGCCACTAACGGAATAACGAAAATTAACCAGAAAATTAAAGAAGGTATACTCATAAACTATTTTTAAAATGGCATCCGGGCCAGTGGTGCCACATGCTGATCGGTAAAGTCGCCTTGTGAATATTTGTAATAGCCTGCAATGGCAATCATAGCTGCGTTGTCGGTACAGTAGGCCATCCGGGGTACAAACGTGTTCCACTGATGCTTAGCGCCAAGCTCAAGCAAGCCCTGACGCAAACCGGTATTAGCAGATACACCACCTGCCAAGGCTATATCTTTTACGCCGTAGGCCTGTGCTGCCTTGCTAAGCTTATTAAGCAAAATAGTGGCAATACGTTTTTCAACAGAAGCGCAAATGTCTTTCAGGTTGTTTTTTATAAAGTCAGGGTCCTTAGCTTCGTTGTTTTGGATAAAATATAGAATAGCTGTTTTTAAACCGCTAAAGCTAAAGTTGTAACCCGGTATTTGCGGCTCCGGAAACTTAAACGCATTTGGGTTGCCCAAGCGGGCGTATTTGTCAATTAGTGGTCCGCCAGGGTAAGGCAGTCCTAATATTTTACTGGTTTTATCCATGGCCTCGCCGGCGGCATCATCCTGCGTATGGCCAATCACTTCCATATCAAAATAATCTTTCACCAACACAATCTGGGTATGCCCACCCGAAACGGTAAGGCATAAAAACGGAAAAGATGGTTTTGGATCTTCAATAAAATGAGCCAGAATATGCGCCTGCATATGGTTAACCTCAATCAGCGGAATGTTTTTAGCCAGAGCAAAAGCTTTAGCAAAAGATACGCCTACTAAAAGTGAACCTAAAAGGCCTGGTCCGCGTGTAAAAGCTACTGCATCAATATCATTTTTGCTTACTTTTGCGTTAAGTATTGCTTGTTGAACAGCAGGAATGATATTTTGCTGATGAACGCGCGAAGCCAGTTCGGGCACAACACCGCCGTAAGCTTCGTGTATGATTTGGTTAGCGATGATGTTACTCAACATAACACCATCCGCATACACCGCTGCCGAAGTTTCATCACATGAAGATTCGATTCCTAAAATTACGGGCACTGGATATGTATATTTTTAAAGGGCAAAATTATTAAAAAAATACTCAAAATAGCGCTTATCCTGGTACTCATTGTGCTGCTGATTGTCAGTTCAATGTTATTACTTTTTCAGTTTAAGCCGGTACAAACCTGGGCCGCACGTAAAGCCGCCAAATACCTGTCGAACGAACTGCATACCAAAATTGATATTCAGAGTTTATACATCAAGCCTTTCTCGTCGGTAGTATTAGAAGACTTGTATGTGCTGGATAAACAGAAAGATACATTACTGCGTACGCCTAAACTTACGGTACAGCTTTCGCAATTTTCGATATTTAACAGCTTAAAAGAGCGCGATATCAATTTTAAAGATATCCAGTTAGATAACGGTTCGGTTTACCTGAAAAAGCAGAAAGATAGTACCACCAACCTGCAGTTTATAATAGACTATTTCAACAAGCCGGCCGATACTACCAAAAAAGCAAGTAAACCCTGGACTTTGAAATTTGACCGTATCGCGGTGAATAACTTTCACTTCAGGTACAAGAATGCGTTGATTGATTCGCCTACTAAACAACAGGTAAATTTTGACGATCTGGACGTAAGTCGTTTTTCGACAGTGCTTACCGGGATGGATCTGAGAAATCATTTGTTTAAGGGGCATCTGCAAAACCTTACTCTGCGCGAAAAAAGCGGCTTTACCGTAAAGCAGCTGACGGTTAACGCCACGGTAGATACTAACCAGATCAGGCTGCAAAACCTTTTGCTGGTAACGCCAAATTCCAACCTAAAGGATTATTTCCGGATGCGGTTTAAATCGTTTAGTGATTTCAGCGATTTTAATAATAAGGTACACATGGATGCCGATGTTAAAAACTCGCATCTGTCATCGCAGGATATCACTTACTTTACCAGTTCGTTGGGTAAAACTAATTTTGAGTTTGATTTGAACGGCCGAGCCAGTGGTTTGGTTAACAACATTAAAGCCCAGAACTTAACCGTAGCTACCGGGCAGGCTACCTATGTAAAAGGTAATTTTACTTTAAAAGGCTTACCCAACATTGATAAAACCTACATGGTTTTAAACTTTAACCAGTTAGCTACTAACAAGCGCGACTTGGATAACTTGTATAGTCGTTTTACCGGTACGCCTAATCAGCACGTTCCTGCAATGCTGGCTAAGTTCGGCAACATTAATTACGCCGGTCAATTTAAAGGTACACCCAAAGATTTTTACATCAATGGGGTGTTAAAAACGGCGATGGGGCGGTTGGATCCAAATGTAAACCTGAAGTTTAACGCCAAGGGAGTGCCTACCTACCAGGGCAAAGTAACAGCTACCCATTTTAATCTGGCAGCTCTGCTGGATAATAAGATGCTGGGCCGTACCTCATTAACTGCAGAAGTAAAAGGTAGTGGTGATGCGCTAAATAACCTGGCTGCTAATGTAAAAGCGAAGCTTAAATATTTAGACTTTAAAGGTTACAGTTATCAAAACCTGAGCCTGGATGGCAGCTTTGCCCGCAAAGTAGCTAAGGCCAAAATTAACATAGCCGACCGCAATATTAAACTCAATTTAAACGGCAACGTAAATTTAAATGGCAACTTACCGCAGTATCAAATCACGGCGGCTATTAACAATGCCCGGTTAAATAAGCTGAAACTGGTTAAAGACACTATTACGCTAAGCACTAACCTTAATACTAATTTTAGAGGTGATGACTTAGCCAATTTGCAAGGTTACGTAAGCCTGCAGCCAACCCGGGTAGTAACGCCTAAAGACAATTATGTAGTTGACTCGCTTAAGCTTACTGCTACCGGTCTGGGTGCTGGTCGTACTATTGCTTTACAGTCAGACTTGGCCGATGGTAATATACGTGGTAGTTTTGATTTGGCTACACTGCCGTCGTATTACAAATCTATCGCTAAAAAGTATATACCGTCGTTAAGAACATCTATCGTTAAACCTAAACCGCAGAACTTCGACTTCAGGCTGGAACTTAAAAATATGGATCCACTGTTGCTGATGTTCATGCCTGATTTAAAAATACCGGAAGGTGGTACTTTTGTTGGTCATTTCAATTCGGCAGATAAAACGGCTACGCTGAGCGGTTTGGTGAGGACGATGAAGTATGGCAAAATTGTGTTCCACGATTTCATTGTCGATGAAAGTACGGCCGACAGTATGCTCAACCTCAACTTGTCATTAAGTAGGGTTGACTTGACCGATAGCTTGTTTATCAAGGATATTAACATCACCAACTTTTTGAAAAAAGACAGTCTGAATTTCAACGTAAAGCTGTCGGATAAAAATGCAACCAACCAGTTAGACTTGTATGGATTGGTAGAATTCGGACGCGATACCACAGCTAAGCTTAAGCTGTTACCATCTGAGGTGGTACTGGAACGCGAGAAATGGCGGCTTACCGAGCAAGTGCGTATCAAAGTACAAAATGGTAAAACGCAGATCCAGAATTTTGAACTAAGCAACGGTCAACAGCAGGTACACATCAACGGATTTGTGTCTGACAATACTGAAGATAAGCTGCAGGTAGAGTTTGAGAAGTTTAGTATGGCTACGTTAAACCAGCTAACCAAATCGGCCGGTATATTATTACACGGCTTGCTTAACGGTAATGTAACGCTTACCTCAGTACTTAAAGCACCCGGTGTGGACGCCGATTTACGTGTCGACTCTTTAACGATGAACCAAACGCTGGTTGGCGATGTGAAAATCAAATCGGACTTAGACAATGAGCGTAGCCGTGCCAACGTAAAGTTGAATATTCTGAATCGTGGGTTGGAAACGCTCAATATAGCCGGTGCTTATTACCTGAATAAAGAAACCGGTGATAACCTGGACTTTGACGTACGAATGGACCAAACGGAGGCAATCATCTTCCAGCCGTTTGTTAAAACTTTGGTGTCGGACCTGAAAGGCACAATATCGTCCGACCTGAAACTAACAGGTGCGCCATCTAAACCGCAACTGAACGGAGATATTACGCTTAGCAACACAGGTTTAACGGTAATTTATTTAAAAGTGCCTTACGTTATCAACGATAAGCTTACCGTAGCTAACAGCATAATTAAGCTGGATGATATGGTAATTACCGACCCACGTGGCGGCAAGGCGTTGGCTAACGGTACAATCGACCTGTCAGACTTTGCCACACCTTTATTAGATATCAACGTACAAGCCACCAAGCTAATGGCGCTGAATACTACGTTTAGGGATAACCGCTTATATTATGGTACAGCTTTCGGTACAGGGCGCTTTAGCTTTACCGGACCGGTTGATAATATGAATATTGATATCAAAGCCAAAACAGAAGATGGTACGGTATTCAATATCCCATTAAATACATCCTCAACTGCAGGCGAGTACGATTTTATCAGGTTTGTGAGCCATACCGACTCTACCAAAATTATCAGCAATAGCAATGCCTTTAAAGGTGTTACATTGAATTTTGACTTATCAGCCGATGAGAAAACCGTAGTTCGTATTACTACCGATTTAGGTTTGCTTGAAGGTAGAGGGGTAGCCAATGGTTTAAAGCTAAACATCAACAGTTTGGGCGATTTTGAGATGCGTGGCGACTTCCTGATCTCGTCGGGTAAGTTTGAGTTTACCGCTAAAAACTTTATCAGCAAAAATTTCCAGGTTAACGAGGGTGGTACACTGCGCTGGACGGGTAGCCCGTCTAACGCCGAGATCAACTTAAAAGCTACTTATGAGTTGCGTGCTAACATTGCTAACTTATACCAGGCAGCAGGTTTACAATCTCCACAAGGTACACGGCAGGAGCTGGTGCAGGCACAACTTAACTTAACGCATACGCTGCTACAGCCCGTTATTAGTTTCGATTTTACCTTCCCGCTCAATCCATCTATTAAAGATGATATGGGTGCTTACCTGTCGGATGTAAACAACCGTAACCAGCAGGCGTTAAGTTTGATAGTAAGGCGGCAATTTGCACCGGGTACAGGCACAAACATCAACGAGCAGGTGTTGGGCACGGCCACATCGGCAGCCAGCGAGTTTGTATTTAATAAACTGAACAGCTACATCGCGCAGTCAACTAATTTCAAAAGTTTGGATTTGAACATCCGTTCACAGAGTGATGCCAGTGCATCATTACGCTTATTTAACGAGAGGGTGATTTTAAATGGTAGCTTATACAATGCTAACGGAAGTAACGATTTGTTTAGTAATAACTCGGCTAACCTGTTTAATTCTGATTTTAGGAAATTGACAACGGATTTTAACGCTGAGTATTTAATCCGCCCCGATGGGCAGCTACGGGCCAGATACTCATACCGGACGTTGAACACCACTACCATCAACGCCATCTCAGCAGACTACCGTCCGCAGTATGTAAACGGTTTGGGTTTGATTTATCAACGAGACTTTGACAGCTTCGGTGAGTTTTGGCGTAACTTATTCAGAAAAGGACGGACATCAAACACAGCTATTACACCTACGCCTACAACCCCGGCATCCATAGATGATGATCAGGAAGAAGAATAGCCTTCTAATTAGAAGTAAAAATAAAAGCCGCTACTGATAAACAGAGCGGCTTTTACTTTATCTATTCTGGAGGCAAAATGTCTCCTTTAAACAATTAATGATTTTTTAAAATGGCATGATCCATTTTGTCGCGCTTGGTGCGCAGGTAATTTTCGTTATGCGGATTAGGCAATATTTCTACAGGTACTGTCTCTACTACTTCTAATCCGTAACCAATCAGGCCAGCACGCTTTTTAGGATTATTGCTGATTAAGCGCATCTTGGTAATCCCTAAATCGCGAATAATTTGTGCGCCAACACCATAATCGCGCTGGTCCATTTTGAAACCCAATTGCAGGTTGGCTTCTACAGTATCTAAGCCACTTTCCTGTAGCTGGTAGGCTTTTAATTTATTGATCAGCCCAATACCGCGGCCTTCCTGGTTCATGTATACAATTACCCCTTTGCCTTCCTGGCTCACCATTTCCATAGCTTTATGCAATTGCGGACCACAATCGCAACGGCAAGAGCCAAAAATATCTCCGGTTACGCATGAGCTGTGCACACGTACCAATACCGGTTCATCGGGCTCCCAGGTGCCTTTTACTAAGGCCAAATGATGTTCGCCCGAGTCGTGCTGGGTATAAGCAATCATATCAAAATCACCCCACTCAGTAGGCATTTTTACAGATACTTCACGGTCAATCAGGGTTTCGCTACTTAAACGGTAAGCAATTAGGTCTTTAATAGATACGATGACCATATCAAATTCCTTAGCCATTACCAGTAATTCGGGCAGACGGGCCATCTCGCCGTCTTCGCGCATTACCTCGCAAATAACACCGGCAGGTTCCAGGCCAGCCATTACCGGTAAATCAATAGCAGCTTCAGTATGGCCCGACCGGCGCAATACACCGCCGTCTTTGGCTATTAATGGAAATACATGCCCCGGACGTCCTAAATCAGATGGTTGTGTAGCCGGGTCAATTAAAGCTAGTGTAGTTTTGGAGCGATCGGATGCTGATATACCTGTGGTACAACCGTGGCCTAATAGGTCAACCGAAACAGTAAAATTAGTCTCGAGCGTAGCTGTATTGCGGTTTACCATGGGCTCCAGCTCCAGTTCCTTAGCACGTTGGCGAGTGATGGGAGCGCAAATTAAACCGCGGCCATGGCGTGCCATAAAGTTAATGGCTTCGGGCGTGGCATAACGGGCGGCTACTAAAAAATCGCCTTCATTTTCGCGGTCCTCATCATCAACCACAATAATTATTTTCCCTTCTTTAATGGCTTGAATAGCCTCGGGTATGGTATTTAACATAGTTATAAGGTAGTCAAAAATTTGGCGGACCTGTATGATGCCGTCTTCCTGTGTATCTGACTTTGATAGTTGCAAATTTAGTGCTTACACCAGCCAAACAAGTCTGCTGTTTGTAAAATCAGTGAGGTGGCTGCATAGCCCCGGGCTTTTTGGTTTTCAGAACTTTGTTGAAGAAACGCTTGTAAGACTCTATATCAAATAATACCGAATCGTTAGCCGCTTTGTATGACAGGAAAATGCCGATAGGCGTTAGTACTGCTATAGCCATCCACATACCAACTATAGGCGATACGCTACCTTCTTTAACGGATTTTTCGCCGATGGTACCAATGATGTAATAAATCAAGAAAAAGATAACCGATACCACTAAAGGTAAGCCTAAGCCCCCTTTGCGAATAATGGCACCCAACGGTGCACCCACTAAAAATAAGGCTAAACACGCTGCCGAAAAAGTAAATTTCTTTTGATACTCGATAGAAAAACGCCGAATATTTTTAGATTCTTCTTTATAGCGCTCGCCCAAAGTGCGTAGCGACTCGTGCACCGAATTAGCCTCGTTAAGCGCATTAGTTAATGCAGTTTCCAACAGGATGCCTTTGATGGGTTTTGCGGCAACAGGTTTGAGGCTGTCTAAGCTTACAGTAGGCTTTTTAGGCACACTAAAATAGCGGATGTATGGCGTTAACAAACTATAATTAGTGCTCGTTTCGCTACTCAATTTACGGATGGATGAGTCCTGAAAATGCGTTAACTGCTTTAGGTTCATCATCTGTATGGTGTTACGCCAGCCGTTAGCGTCGGTGCGCTTCAACTTAAAGCCTCCTAAATCAAATTTTTGTTCAGAAGTAGCAAAACGCAGCCTGGTAAAACGCTGCCGGGTGTTAAAGCTGCCCTGTGGAGCGCTTTCTTCATAACGGATACCGTCCTTTAACTTAAGCACTAAAAATAAATCATCGGGCGTACGGTACATTAAAGCTTCCTTGGCTTTTGTTACCGTCATCTCGTTGGAGTTTTCAGGCTTTTGATAAATCATTACACCATGCAGCGTTTGCCCGTCTTTATCTTTTTTCTGTACCCGTATGGAATAGCCCGGAACACTGTTGTTAAAAATACCTTCGGAAATTAGGAACGCTGTTTTTTGCTGGCGCACGTCATACAGTAAACTGTAATACTTAAAGTTGGCAATGGGCAGCATATAATCCGAAAATATAAACGCGCCGATGCTTAGCAAAGTAACTACGACCATCATAGGGTACATAGCCCGGGTTAACGATATGCCTGCCGATTTAATAGCCACCAGTTCATAATTCTCGCCCAAGCTACCATAAGTCATGATGGATGACAGCAGAACCGATAGGGGGAGGGCCATGGCTACGTTGGTCATGGAGGCATAGGCCATCAACTCCAGG
The DNA here is from genome assembly GCA_913775265.1 of uncultured Mucilaginibacter sp. Taxonomy (GTDB): domain Bacteria; phylum Bacteroidota; class Bacteroidia; order Sphingobacteriales; family Sphingobacteriaceae; genus Mucilaginibacter. Next base: position 157,813 of record CAJYJH010000033.1, read on the forward strand.
ATAATGTACCATTCAAATCCTTTGCCAATGAGGTCGTCGATGTATTTAAACAAAAACAACATCAGCAGCACAAACATCACAATGAAAAAGGTAACCACAAAGGGCCTGATGAAAGACTTAAGAATTAAAAGGTGGACTTTTTTCACTAAGCAAAGTTAAGCAATTGCAGCCGTTAGCAAAAAGGCAGCGCATATTACCCCAAAACGGTATGGCAGCCGTTTTAGTATGCAGTTAATAAGTCAGGTAATAGGTTTACTATAAATCAGGTTTTAGAGTTTAACTGCCTAATACGCTCATGAGGTAATCCATCTGGTTGTCCCAAATTTGTTTGCGTTCGGTCAGGGTGTCTTCGGTAGCGAAATCGGTAATGCACAGGGCTACGTCATTAGTAAGCTCATCCTGCTGTATTTCCATCTCAAAATAACATTGCGGATCGTCGTCCAGCCAGCGGAACCTTACAAACTTATTTTCTTTCGAGCCTATCAGCTTAGCCTTTTGCTCTTCATCATCCCAGGTAAAGGTATAAACCTGATCGCGCAGGGTAACCTTATCAGCAAACCATTGTGAAAGCCCGTTGGTCTCGCTCAAAAAACTAAATAAAATACGCGGCGAGGATTTAACTTCATACTCCAGGTTGAACTTTTTTTTATCGGACATATAACAGGTTTACTATGGGTTTGCTGCAGGTGCAGCAAAAAATTAACATTTTTTCTAAAGGAAAGTAAATAATCCTATATTTGCAAACCTTTTTAGGGAAGTGCATGGCACAGGAACTAAAAAGATCATTATACGGCGGGGTAGCTCAGATGGTTAGAGCGTAGGATTCATAACCCTAAGGTCGGCAGTTCGATCCTGCTCCCCGCTACCCATAAAAAGAAAGCCTCTAAGAGAAATCTTGGAGGCTTTTTATATTGTAACGGGTTTTCTCGATCCGGAAAGAGTTATCTCAGTATTTGTTTATCTTTAAGTGTAGTCTTTTCGAAATTTAGTTCTATTTATGGTGCTCCTCTAAAATTATTAAAAGCACCTGATAAGCCGTTTTCTTTTCCCATCGTGCCATAAGCCAGGCAATAAAACTCAGTGTAAAAATGTCTTTATGGCCTTCTTGCTTAAATAAATCTGAAACGGTTTTTTGATAGGCTTTGTCATGAGCCACATGGGGTTGGAGCAGATATTTTTCAACCAGTTTTAAAAATAGTAATACCTGGTCTTCCGAAGTTTTAAGTAGGTACTTTTTATAACGTCTTCTAAAGCTATTGAGCCGCGACATGGCAGGTTCAATATTGCCGAACTGTGCCTGTATCAGTATTTCGATCAGATTCTTACGGATGGTCCACAGCATGCCAATCTTTTTCTCGTACCAGGCATCAGTTTGGCTGAGTAGAGCAAGTTGTTTCAAGCTGCTTTTATCATTAGTCAAACCCAAAAACATGGCAAGGCATAGGCGCAGGTCCTCCAAATCTTCGGGCTTGGACGTGGTTTTTATTTTGGATAGCGATTGCTGTAATAACAAAATTGCCTCATCGGTTACGCCGGTAAAGAATAGATTAAGTGCAGAGAGTAACTGGTATCTTAAATAAAACAGCAGGTAATAACGGTTATCGGTCTCCATCAAAGCCATCATTTTATTGAGGTACAAAGCGCTTTGATTGAACTGCTTTTGTCTTAAGTGAAAGTTGGCCAGGTAATACAATATATAGATGTGGTAGAATAAGTATGCCTGCTGATTAGTCGGGTTGTTTTTTATAAACTGGTCGATTCTTTTAATAAAACGCTCAATTAAACCGTAATTCTGCTGTATGGCGGCATACTCATTAGCAATATAAAGAATCTGATAAACGGATTTATAAGTCATCAGATCCTGCATCGAGATTTTGTATTTCCGAATGGTGGTAATGATCAGGGTGGTTAAATTGACAACTTTACCCTTGAGATGAATTTCCTGCAATTGTTGCCTCAGATAGGCGTAAGCCATGTTGAGTTTAGCGTCGAGCTGCATATGCGATTGGTTCTGCATAAAGCGTGCAGTTAGCACTTCCAAATCTTCTGCTTCGGGTAAATGGGCATATTGTAGCTTTAATAGTAAAAGTTCGTTCAGTAAATTAAATTGCTCCAGGTGTCCGGCTATTTTTTCTGCTTTTCCTAAACATTTGAAGGCTATTTTAGGTAAGTCACTTTCTAACAAAAAACGGCTTACTACCAGCAGGCGTAGTGCCTCATGAGCATCGGAATTGGTGTTTTCGAAGGTTTTTTGTGATAAAAATAAGATCAGGCTATCCTGTAGCCGTTTTCTTAAAGCATGGTAAGCGTCTTTATTTTTATCATCTGTGTAAAGTTTATTTATTTCAGTGATATCGTCAGTTTCTATTAAATTGAGTAACTGTATGTTTTTTACATCCAGTCTTTTATTTTTTCGCTGCAAAAAATGTTTAAAAAGCTTTTTATCAGTGGGTGTAAGTAATTTGATTAACTCTGATAGTGAGTCCATATTAGGCTGGAATTTATGTTGACGATACAATGATCTGAAAAATATATCGTCAGTAATCTGCATAATATGAATTTTTTAGGCTGGTTTTACATCACACCTTTGCTTCCATATTAATCAACAAAACAAAATAAAAATGGAACCGCTACAAAACACCACCAACGAAAATTCATCAATGTCAAAACATGCTGACCATGGCAGAAATCCTTTTAAACCTACTGCTGCTTTTATAGGCGCCTCGTGGTTTGCCCTGCTCACTGGAATGGCTGGTTATAATATTGGCTTATGGAATGCCGACATGAATTTGAACGAAAAGGGATATTACTTCACCATCCTGTTATTTGGTTTATTCGCAGTAATATCAGTACAAAAAAGCGTACGAGACCGTGCCGAAGGATTGGCCGTGACCGATTTATATTATGGCCTAAGCTGGTTTGCAACTATTGCTGCCATGGTACTGCTCACCATTGGCCTATGGAATGCAGGTGTAGCCCGGAGCGAAAAAGGCTTTTATGCTATGGCCTTTTGTTTAAGTATGTTTTCGGCCATTGCCGTTCAGAAAAACACCCGCGACGCCAAACTGATTGGTGATAAAGAACTGTAACGTAGCGGTTACCACCCCGCAGCGTCTTGCCAGGCAAGCCTGCGGGGTTTATGAATACGCCTTTTAGTTTTTAACTAAGCTTGTCTCAAAAAATATTGACAATCATGTTTGCTTGTGTCGTGCAATAAGTAACGCGCTAAAAACCTCTTTTTGCCTAATTATTGGTTTAAGCAGTTAGATTTATATTCCCTTAAAACTATTCAAATATAAGCCCTGACAGATTGTTTTTAATCGTCAGGGCTCATATTATTAGACTTGATGACAATTACTGTTGGTAAGAACCGAACAGCGCAACTAGTTTGTCAGGATAATCGGATATCATGCCGTCTACTTTCAGCTCTGCCATTTTTTTCATTTCATCCTCGTCATTAACAGTCCAAGGCAGTACTTGTACTTTAGCCTCATGCGCTTGGACAACAAAAACGCTGTCAATCGCGGTGTAATAGGGACTGATAATTTGTGGCGTAAATCCAAGTTTAGCAATGTGGTTTGCAAAGGTATCTTTGTTAAAAACAAGATAAGACAATGTTTGCTTCGGGTACTTTTTATGCAGCTCTTGCAGTGCCCGTACATCAAATGATTGTATAGTGAATTTTTGAGTTACTTTCTTCTTAGTAAGCACATCCATCACCAGTTTTACAAAAGCATCAGGCTTAGGATGGTTAAGACCGTCACCTGCTGGGGCACTTTTAATCTCCAAATTATAACATACCGGCTTAAGGTGATTGATTTTTATATAATGTTCCACGCTGTCAATTAATTCGCTCAATAAAGGTTTATAAGTTTTTAGTTTTTTTTGAGCAGGGAATTGCAGGTGTTGTTTCATTCCCCCATCATAGCGTTTTACACTATCATAAGGCATATTGTAAATCAGTAAATTTTTTTCTTCGGCCTTGGTGATCTGGCTACCATCAGGCTTTGTCATAAAATCACCAGACATGTACGTATCGTGAGATACCACTACCTGGTTGTCTTTTGAAATAACGCAATCCAATTCCAAAGTACGCACTCCTAACTTCACGGCATTTATCATAGCCGGAAAAGAATTTTCGGGCATCAGCCCTCGGCCACCCCGGTGCCCCTGTACATCTAATTTTTGTTGTGCCGAGGCATTAAGCATTAAACAGCTGAGGGATAAAAACAATAATTTTTTCATGTTTTGTATTTTATTTAGAAAAGAAGTGGCACAAATTCGGTTAAATACCTGCGCCAAACCTGGTAACTGTGTACCCCTTCCGTTTCTTTGTATTGGTAGTTGATATTTTTTGATTTAAGCCAGGTAATGAATTTTCTGTCATTTTCAACTAAAAAGTCATCTTTGCCTATGGCAATCCAAGCTAATTTCAGTTTTTGATTCACTGTAGAGTTTAAGTTCGGAAAAGCTTTTTCCCAATTAGGGTCAAGTAATATAACAGCCGGACTAAATGAGCCCATATAATCAAACATGTCAGCATGATTTAACCCGGCGTCTAATGCTTGTGCACCACCCATTGAAAGGCCTGCAACAGCCCGGTACTTTTTTGTTCTCCCAATGTTATATAATCCTTCTACCATAGGGACAACCTCGGTTAGCAAAGCTTCAATAAATAACTTTTCGTTTTTTTGGTAAGCTTCTTTGGTGCGTTGGCCAGTGCCCGGATCAAACATTTCGGGAGCACCGTAACCCAAGGTATTAATGATGATCATGGGCTTGGCCTTACCTTGGGCAATCAGGTTATCCATAATAATATTTTCGCGCCCTGCAGTTACCCACGCACTGGTTTCATCAGTGAGGCCATGAAAAAGGTACAGCACAGGGTAGGGCGCTTTTCGTTTAGGATTGTATCCTGGTGGGGTATATACGCGTATATCTCGGTCGTCGCCAATAAGCTTTGATTTAAAAAAATGCTGGCTCAACACACCATGAGGTACGTTGTTAAGCTCCCAGCTCAAATTTGATGAGCCCGGTACATGTACCAGGCTTTGGCCCAATGCCCTTTTAAACAAAGGTTTGATATAGGGATTATTAGGATCAGGCAATACGTTACCATCAACCCCAAAAGTATAACGGTAAACATCAGGTGCCAGGGTTTCAGTATAGGTCCAAATCCCGCCGGTATCCTTTGTCATGATTCGTGGTTTGGCGTCATCCATAATCAGCGTTACCTTGTGAGCATTTGGGGCTAAAAAGCGAAAGGTTGTTGTTCCGTTTTTTTCTACCTGAGGCGACTGTATGTTTTTTTGAGCCGGCACAGTACCAGACTGTGCCTTAACCCCAGTGAGGATAAGGCACAGTAGAATAGTGTTTATGAATTTCATGTATCTGTTAGTCAATCTGAAAATTAGAAGCCATAACGCAAGCCTAACTGAAATTGATAAGGGTTGCCGCCCGGCACCACTATACCTGCATTAGGGTTAACGTTGTAGTTATAATTGCTGGTGGTTGGATTAAAGCTCGCCAGCGTATAGATATTGGTAGAGCCTAAATTTCTGGTCACCCCCTTATTTTTATTAAAGAGATTGACTACGTTAAATAAATCACCAGAAAACTCTATGTACTGCTTTTTAGTAAACGTACGGAAACGCTTGGTTAAGCGAATATCCCACTGGCCATAAAAACCGTTGATACCTCCGTTTCTTTCAGCTATTTTACCTACACTTTTACTGATGTAATCTTTAAGGCTCGAGCTAACATTAGGATTATCAAGTAAAGTTTGTATACCATTACGAACTGCCTGCGGTACCGAGATGTTGTTGGGGGCAAATACATAAGCCAGATCGTTAGTGGCAACGAAGTCGCCATTTACGTTACCGCCGGCTAATAGTGAATATCTGGTACCGCCTATACCAGAATAACGGAAACCAAGGCTAAAGCCGTAAAGTGTAGGTAAGGTGCCATAAAAAACCACCTTATTACGGAATTGATTGTCTGATGCGGTCATCTTACTCAAATCTCGCGGGTCATCTCTAACAGGTAACCCTAATGTGGCTGTGTTGGCTACGTTGCCATTATAAGAAGTATTATCCTTTGTATCATTCCAGGTATAGCTGAATGACACTTCACCATCTTTCCAGTATCGATAAGTACCGTCTATAACAAACGCATACTGGTTAACCTTTCCGTCACTGTTTAAAGCCAGTACCCGGCCCACACGATTTGTTTTACGGCCAAGTGTCCAGTCGGCTGCGCCCGTATTGGGTACAATGGTAGCTGCAGGCACGTATACACCCCGGTTATCTTCGTTTGATAACCTGAAATAAGGCTGATCGGCCATGTTGGCATCAGTATACATGTAATTATTACGAGCCAGGGTCATGTAAGCGCTTAAGCCTAATCTTAGTCGTTCGGTCAAAAAGCGGTTATAAGAAAAGTTAGCTTTGTAAACTACCGGAATTCTCACGTCCTCACGGTTAAGGTTGATGGTAGAAAGTTTTGATATGCCAGGTATGTTAAACAGTTCGGCACCCGGTGTTTTTGATGGGTCCGCACGGTAAAGCGGGAAATTAGGTACCGGTACCAGGCTTGTACCGGTAGCAGGACGGCTAATGTCAACAGCAGCCAACTTTGTGCCGTCAAATACCATGTTATTGATCATGGTATAATTCAAAATATCTGAACCGAACATTCCGGCACCGAAGCGGATGATGTCGCGTTGGCGCTCATTAATATCCCACGTAAATTGTACACGTGGTTGAAATTGTAAGGTTGTAAGGGAATGATCTGTTTTTAATCCTAAGTCATCAAATACGATTTGATTAAATGTTGGCTTGTTCAAATAGTTGGTATAATCAGCACGGATGCCTGCCATCATATCTAAACCCTTAGCCAATTTAGTTTGCATTTGGGCATATAAGCCGGCATTAACAAAATTCTGACGCACACTTGGGTCTTCCACTAACGGAATTTCGCGGGCATAACGTTCGGCAACCAGGTTATTAAAGTTATCTAAACCATTCGCACCATTAAAAAAGAACCTTCCGTTAAGTTCACTGCCATATCTCGAATTCATATGGGTGTACATGAGGTCGGTACCGAACGTGAAATTGATTTTGTCGGTATTGTAGTAAAGGTTATTGGTTAACTGCGAAACATTGCTAAAGAAGTATTCGGGCGCATAGCGCTGGCCACCTAATTGTATAGAAGTACGTAAAGTGCTGCCATTTACAACCGAAGGTATCCGCTCTACGATAGCCCGGGGTATGGTTGTCGTTCCCTGCGGTAACTGACTGCCCGGAAGGCTTTCTAATGATGCAGATAACTGCTGGAATTTAAGCTCGTTGGTTACACGTGGCGATAAGGTTGAGCGTAGGGTAGCCAGTGTGCTGTTGCTTTTATTACGGGTGGTACCATACGTTTCGTACAAAGTAATAGCTGTATTATCACCAATGTTTTGGTTGTTTAAGTCGTAAACATAGTTGTTGCTTACAGTTAACAAGTTTCGGCTGTTAAGCTGAAAATCTAAACGGGCAAACACTGTAGTGGTGTTTTCCTTTTTATCAAAAGAGCCGGTTTGCGGCGAAGCAGCTAAGCCGTATTTGTTACGACCTATACTTAAAAAGTTGTTCAGCGTAGTTTGGCTTACTGCATATCTCACTTCATCTTCGGGGCCTTGTATATCGGCAATTTGAAGTGGTCTGGCGTCACGTTGATTATCGTATGCTACAAAAAAATGCGCTTTGTCTTTGATAATCGGACCACCTAATGAAAATCCATACTGATAGGTAGAAAAAGGAACATTTCGCTTGTTACCGCGGGTGTCATAAGGAGAGGATAACTCATCAGCACGCATAAAAGTAAATGCGCTACCGCTTAACGTATTGGTGCCCGATTTAGTAGCCGTGTTGATAGTACCTCCGCCACTGCGCCCGTAAGTTACATCATACTGGTTGGTTACCACCTTAAATTCACGTACAGCTTCAATCGAAATAGAATAAGGTGAACTTGGCGCTGCTGTTCCGCCAAAAGTTGGATTTTTAGCACTCATGCCATCAATGGTATAATTGGTAGAAGTAGCTAATTGTCCTGAAATGCTTCCGCCCCGGCTTAAAGGAGATAAGTCAATGAGTGACGTGAAGTTACGACCATTAACCGGCAGCTTTTGGATGTTTCTGGCATTAACCGAGGTAGATGCACCAAGGTTGGGAATGTTATTTTGCATTCGGTTGGCATTCACCTCAACTATATTCAGCGTATTATTTGTAGTCTGCATTTGAATATCTAATTGCAGCAAATCACTCAGATTGAGTGTGTAACCGCTCCTTTTTTGAGCACCATAACCTACGTAAGTTACATTAATAGTGTAAGGGCCACCTAAGGGGAGCTGTTTGAAAGTGTACTCGCCTTTTTGGTTAGTTAAGGTTGTGGTATTAAAACCGGTTGATTCATTTCTGACTTGCACCGTAGCTCCGGGAATCGGATCCTTTTTTTCGTCACTGATAGTTCCTGTAATTCCGGCTTGGGAGGTTTGCGCTTGCACTGCCGTTATTTTGAACAGGCAAAGCGTAGATAGCAGTAATACAATAAGTACACTGTGTAGATTTTTAAGCATGTTGTTTGAAATAATAGTTGCGGCGAAAGTAGAGCAGCATTATTAAGCCAAAACACAGGTTGGTTTATGAAATTGCTAAGTATTTTTATAAGTTTCTAATAAGAACTGAAAAAAATAGTATATTAATTTATAGAAAGATAATGCAGTTGTAGAGTAAATTTAACGGCAATTTATAATGACAGGTGAAAATATACGTCCTGAATAATAAAGGTTAGATTAGTGTAGGCACTTTAAAGTTTGCTATACTGTTTTGGCTTCATCCCCATATGCTCCTGAAATATCCTCGAAAAATGACTGAGATTGGTAAAGCCAAGGCGATAGCCGGTTTCTGATACAGACAGTTTTTCATCTCTTAACAAACGCGCAGCTTCCTGCATCCTAACGTTTTGGAAATAACTAAAAATGCTATCGCCAAATACTTGCTTAAAAACCCGTTTCAGCTTGGCAGGGCTCATGCCGGCATCAGCAGATAGTTGGGCAATTAAAGGCGGTGAATCTAAGCGATATAATATTTGCGCCTTGACCCGATAAATGGTCTGTATGTCGTGGCTGTTTATTGGATAAATGCGTTGCTCGTCGCGCTTTTCAAGTTCCATTAAGAGCCTGCATACTAATTCTTCTGCTTTTATTTTGAGATAAAAAAGTTCAAACGTTTTGTCGACATGATCAGATAAAATACTGTTGACTATGGTCTGCAATGCCGGATAAATAATTTGTTCGTACAAAAGCGGTTGAGTATTCTCCAGTAAGCTTTGTAGCACAGGCGACTTGTCGGCTGAATTAAACAAGCTATGCAAATACCCCGCATCTACCTCTATGTTAATAACAGATGTATTGCTGTGCACAGCAATAACGTCATCGGTGTTAACCCGGCTCGTGCCTATTAAAACAGATGGGGCGTTACTGAAATGATTTGTATTAATAGCTGCTTCTTTTGCTGGAAAGGCGTTCTGAAACTTAAAGAATATAGTTCTTTTGGCTTCATCAAAATCCGGATTCTCAATAGGCAAGTTATGGTTCAGCTCGTAATCAGCTATCAGCAGGCGGAGGTACTTGTTAAAAACAAAACCCGAACAGTAGCCGCTGCCAGATTTTTCGGGTATAACCAACCGATGATCATTTAAATTGGTGCCCAAAGCTTGCGCAAACTTGATTAAAACTTGAGGGACTGTCTGATCTGGCATTTCTGCAAATGTCTTTCACGACTATTTTGATAGCTAATATGGCTATTTTATGCGTATTGTAGTAGCCATCTTTGTGTAATCATTTAACAATATGTTGTTATGTTACTTCAAAATAAAAATATAGCCATTATTGGTGCCGGTCCGGTTGGCTTAACCATGGCCCGTTTGCTACAACAAAAAGGCGTAGCAGTTACTGTTTACGAAAGGGATTTAAATGCGCAAACCCGAATTTGGGGAGGCACGCTTGACTTGCACAAAGGATCGGGACAAGATGCTTTAAAAGCCGCCGGGTTGTTAGAAAAATATTTTGCTGCAGCCGTACCTATGGGCATCAAGGTGGTGGATGTAAAAGGAGAGGTACTGCTGATTAAAGACATTACTTCTGATAACCGATACGATAACCCGGAAATCAATCGAAACGATTTAAGAACGCTGCTGCTCAATAGCTTACTTAGAGACACTGTTGCATGGGATAGTAAACTAACAAGCCTTGAAGTGCACCATGATCAATGGTTGCTTAATTTTGAAAATCAAGTAAGGCAAACCGCAGATATAGTTATTGTAGCAAACGGTGGAATGTCTAAAATCAGGCCATATGTTATCGACGCCAAAATCGAAGAAACTGGAACGCTGATTATTCAGGGTGATGTACCGCAACCGCAAATACAATGTCCAGAGTTTCATCGTTGGTGCAACGGTAACCGCTTGATGGCATCGAGTCAGGGTGTTTTACTTGTGGCTAACCCTAACAATAGCGGGGCCTTAACTTATGGCATCATTCTTAAAAAGCCTGCAGATTGGAATATTACCGGTGAGTTGAATTTTAATCATGTTGACGAAGTTCGTTCATTCCTCATAGATAGATTGGCTCATTGGGATAACAAATTTCATCAATTAATTAATTCTACTTCCTCTTTTATTGGGTTGCCTACCCGTAAGTTACCGTTAGGTGAGCCTTGGAAAATCAATCGGCCTCTGCCTATTACGCTCATTGGTGATGCCGCCCACCTGATGCCGCCTTTTGCCGGTCAGGGAGTAAACTCCGGACTGTTAGATGCCCTAATTTTATCAGAAAGCCTGACCAACGGGGAATTTGATAACATACAGGCTGCTATTGCCTATTATGAACAGCAGATGTTTATACATGCCACAGAAGCACAACAAGCGTCGAATAGAAACGAGATGGAAATGCTTTCACCAAATTTTTCTTTCTGTGAGTTTATGCATTAGGATGACTATACATTAACAAAGCAAGATTATTACAAATTAGCATTGCCTAGATCAAAAGTGAAAAATGATCGGATTGACATTGTTTATATGAACATTAGTAAGCTTTTGAGTGTACATAATTATTCGCTTTTCAAATCTCATCAGTAGTTGTTGCAACAGTTTCAAAACGGCTTTTAATGTGAACGCATTTCTGCCAAATCTTAGCATTGTTTCAATTCATATCAGCAAATTTTTTAGCAAACTTGATTTTTCCATCATGAGCACCGGAACTTTTATTTTTTGGTCACCTAAAATTTGATAGTTTATTTTACGCTTCCTGCTTGTTGCGCGTTTTTGATAAGTCAATTGTTTTGTTCCAACCATAGCTGTACTTTCCTGATATTACAGGCAATAGTTCTTTCAGTATTTTGAAAGTAGTAATCGCGTCTCAAAACACATAATACTCTTTAGCAACGTGTAGTTTTGATCTCTGCTGACAGCAGTCAGCGTGATTGTAATTAAGCGCGTACAAGAAAAGTGACTATGCTTTGTATATGGTGTTATTAAGGTTATAGGATAATGTGTCAATACAAAGTTTTAAGTGAAATTGATAACGGGTTTATAAATTATATAGGAACAAACATTATAAAACCAGTAAATTGAATCAACCGTAAGCTGATTGACGTTTTAACGTGTTTTAGTCATGATGTGATGCTGCAACGTCACATAAAATCCTTTACTTCGTTTTTCTTTATGTATGTTAATAAGTAATCACGCTTGTATGCATCGTTTATGTTCCCTACTATTAAACTAATATTAAGATGAACGAGCCGCTTATATCAATTGCACTATGTACTTATGACGGAGAAAATTATCTGGCGGAGCAGTTGGAGTCACTTATCCATCAATCTTATCATAATCTGGAGATAATCATTATTGACGACCGATCGTCCGACCGGACTTGGGAAATTTTAAAATCTTTTGAAGAGCAAGATCAACGAATCAAACTTATTCAAAATGAAACGAATCTTGGATATGTGAAAAACTTTGAAAAAGCTATTTATATATCTGAAGGGCAATATGTTGCCCTTTGTGACCAAGACGATATATGGGAGTTAGATAAGGTTGAAATCTTATTTAATAAAGTTAAAGGTGGACTTTTTATTTATCACGATTCTCAGCTTATAGATGTTAATGGTCATAACTTAAATAGGGTTTCAGATATAATGAATATGTATTACGGCTCTAATCCTCTGCCTTTTTTGTTTAACAATTGCATTTCAGGGCATAGTTGCTTATTTAGAAACGACTTTGTGGAAATTTTAAAACAAAATGGAGGATTTAACTCGCGTTTTTATCACGATTGGTGGATGGCATTTTTAGCAGCTAATTATGGTGAAATTGCTTACGTTGATAAACCGTTGGTCAAATACCGGCAACATAGCCAAAGCAACACAAACATTTTAAACCTTAATGAAAAAAAAAGTACTGATGTTAAGCATCAGGATGATAATATTAATTGGTTACGGCATTGTGCTAAGGTACCGGGCAAGTATCAAGCATTTATTAAGCGTATTATAAACTTATACGAACAACAAAATTTAGTTGCGTCATCAAAGCTCATGGCTTTGTTAGTTATGCATTTAGATGAGCTGCTATTTATTAAAAAGAAAGATTTTTGGAGTAAGCTTAATTACTTGCGAAAAGTATCCTTTAAAAAGGTTTCATTAGATAATACTTAACCTGATACAGAGAATAGTTAATATCACTGTTAAATTTTTACCCCCATTGTTTTAAAAACTGGGCGCCAATAGTCAGTATATTTATGCCAAGCATGGCATCCAAAAGGCAGATTTGTGGAGTTCAAATGAGTAGTTTTAACAGGCGGAATTTCAAAAGCAAATTGAAGTCCTATTTTTATTGATGGGATTTTAAGCTTCTTTTGTTGGCGGTTTACCTCTACGCTCCAAAATACATCTTCATTAAAATAATGTGAATTCTTACTAAGATAAAATATTATTTCGTTAGCCATTTCAGTACTTATCTGGTGAAACTTAGCTACCCTACGCAAAGAAAAACCACCGTTGCCTACTTCATTTTCAATAGCATATTTTGAATTTTTTTGAAGCAATAAACCTAGTAATCTCTTTTTAATAAAAATCCGTGTTTTTAAACGCCACACTTTAAACCATGGTTGATCGTAAGTTTTCCTAATCCACGGCGCACCTATATAATCATAACCTTGTGAGCACCAGTAATTAAGCTCGTCTTTAAATACGAATGCATCAAGTTGGTAAATGAGAATATATTCGAAATTTAAAAATGCTTCATAAAATTCGGCCGACATCATTAGCCGGTTGTAATCTTCAATACTTTTAAAATAACTATCATCAAAATTTATGATCGAAAAACCTGATGAAAGTACGCCTTGCTGAAAGATAAGAGTATTGGGCTTAACAATGATTTGGGGGTGGTTGCCTAGGATGTTTTGGCATTGCTTTAATGCAATATGTTCATAGTTTGACAAAGAACTTTTATATAACGGAATAACAACTGCAACTCTCTTCATTATGTACTTGTCAACTACTCAATATCAGTCATCGCTTACTGATAAGTATGGCTAGCAAACTTATCCAATTTCGCTAACATTTCTGATATGTTATAAATTCCTATTTATAACATATCAGAAAATCACTCAAATAATTAAACAATTTTAATAGCTATGTATTTACAAATAAACATCACTAAGCAATGCAATCATTAAAAGGAAAAACAGCAATTATAACCGGGGCAGGCAAAGGTTTAGGTAAAGAAATGGCTAATGCCTTAGCTGCCGAAGGCGTCAACTTAGGCCTGATTGCCCGAACAGCTCAGGATTTAGAAAGCGTTGCCGCAGAAATCAAGCAAAATCACCCTGATATTAGCGTAACCTATGCTACGGCAGATGTGGGTAACATGACGGAGGTGCAAGCTGCCGTTACAAAAATTAGAGGAGAACTAAAGACAATAGACATTCTGGTAAATAATGCCGGTATATTAAAAGTAGGCAGTGTAGTGGAATTGCCTGTTGAAGATTGGGAGCAAGTGTTCCGGATCAATGTATTGGGTACTTACTATATGGTGCACGAAGTATTGCCGCTAATTATGCAGCAGGGTAAAGGCGATATAATTAATGTGGCCTCTACTGCGGGATTGAAGGGTGCAGCTAAAATGAGTGCCTACGGTGCTTCTAAAGCGGCAGTAATTAATTTTACCGAGGCGCTGATGCAGGAAGTACGTAAATCAAATATCCGCGTTACCACGGTAAACCCAAGTACCATTGCCACCGAAATGACCATGAACGCCAACTTTACGGATGGCAACGCCGAAAAGGTATTGCAACCCGAAGACCTGGCATTTTTGGTAGTAAATAACTTAAAATTGCCGCAACGTGCTTTTGTAAAAGAAGTTGGGCTGTGGTCAACTAATCCGTGATATAAGTAAGTGCTGTATTTAAATAGGGCACATAGAACAAAGGTGAACTACTTTAGCAGTTCACCTTTGTTCGTTAAAATTATTTATTAAAACTTCTCTATTCATTTTTAAGCGTTTTCACCGGATTGGCTAAAGCTGCCTGGATAGATTGATAACTTACTGTAATTAGGGTAATAAACGTGATGCTAATTCCGGCTATGGCAAATATCCACCAGGAGATAGCAGAGCGATAGTAAAAATTCTGCAGCCATTGATGCATTACATAGTAAGCAATCGGGCTGGCGATTATTAGAGCCCCTACTGCAATGGCAATAAACTCTTTGGATAGTAACAGCCATACCTGCGCTACTGAAGCACCTAATACTTTGCGTATGCCTATCTCCTTAAAGCGTTGCTCTGCCATAAAGGTAGCCATGCCAAACATTCCCAAACAACTGATAAAAATAGCCAGCGCCGCGAAAACGAATGATAGCTTGCCAATGCGCTGACCGCTGCTGAATTTTTGTGCATACTGGTCATCCACAAACTGGTATTCAAATAAACCTTCCGGGTTATAAGTTTTAAAAACGGTCTCAATTTGTTTTAAGGCCGTGGCTGCATCAGCGTTAGGATTAAGTTTGAGTAAAACCACACCGCCGGGATAAGCCGATAAGCCATAAATTGTAGGTTTAATAGGTTCGAAGGGAGACTGTACCACCATATCTTTCACTACACCAATAATATTAATCGGTCTACCATCAGCTGTAATGGTTTGGCCAACCGCATTTTTCAATCCCATAAACTTAGCCGCGGTTTCGTTAATGATGGCAGCAGTAGAATCGGTTGCAGAGTTTTTGCTGAAATCACGGCCGGCAGCAAATTCCCAACCTATGGTTTTTCCATAATTACTGCTCACATCATTCGTCTGAAAATCGACGTTCATGTCCGGATCTTTACCTGGCCATGCAAAACCGCTGCTGGTCGAGAATATTTCGGTAGGAGGAGCCCCGGCTAAGCTCATGGCCGAAATAGCATGTCTATTTCGTAACTCACTTTCCACCGCGTCAAAATGCTGCTGCACAGCTATAGATGCAGGGACGGAAACCAGGCTATTATTATCGTAACCAATAGGCCTGTTTTTAGCATACTGGATTTGTTTAAAAACTACTACTGTGCCAATGATGAGAATGACCGACACACTAAATTGTACAGTTACCAAAACTTTGCGGGGTGCTGCCGAAAGCAAGTCGGCTTTAAATGCACCTTTTAGTACTTTAACCGGTTTAAATGATGATAAGTATAGCGCCGGATAGCTGCCTGCAATAAACGCAATCAATGCACATAAGCCTAAAGCAATTAACCAAAACATGGGTTGTTTCCATGGTAAGGTAATCTGCTTTTCGGCGAGTTGATTAAAGAGCGGCAAGCCCAGCAATACCCATATCAATGCCAAAGCAAACGCCATGATTACATATAGCGCAGACTCCATAAAAAATTGTGCTATAAGTTGTAGTCTGGCCGATCCTATCGCTTTGCGTACACCCACTTCACGTGCTCGTTTTTCTGACCGGGCTGTACTCAAATTCATGAAGTTGATGCAGGCTAACAGTAATACAAAAATGCCGATGATGCTAAACATCCTCACATATTGTATACTACCACCGGTGTTAATGCCGTTTTTAAAATCCTCATACAGATGCCATTTAGCCATAGGGTGCAAAAACAACACAGGCTTTTGCTTTACCAGCGCACCGCTTAGATTGCGCATTTTGGCATCTTTTATTTTAAGCGAAACATGGTCGAGGTCGGCGTTGTCTGCCAGTTGTACCCAGGTAGTAAAAGCATTAGGCCGCCATGGTTCTGGTGAGTTTTTGACCCAATCGGTATTATTAAAATAGAGCTGCCAGCTGGCCATAAAAGCTAAACCGGCAAAACTGGTATTTTCGGGCAAATCATTAAATACTCCAGCTACTTTAACATCAATGTGATTATCTACTTTAATAATTTTTTGTAGCGGATTGGCATCACCAAAATAGGCTTTGGCCGCCGATGCTGATATCAATACTGATGATGGATCCTGCAATCCATTAATGTCGCCTTGCAGCATATGCAGGCTAAACATTACGGGACCGTCAGCCTCTACAAACATACCTGGCGACCTCATCTTTTTATCGCCTGCTGCAAGCAGATGCTTGCCTGCGCCTGTCGATAATACAACATGTTTAAAATCGCTGCTGTAATTTTTGCGGAGCTCTGCGGCTAACGGATAGGGGGTAGGCGACCAGGTTTGCACCTCGCCATTATTATTTACGTTTTGCTCAACTTGTGCAATGCGATCATAATTTTTGAATGACCGGTTAAAACTCAGCTCGTCCCATACCCAAAGGCCTAATAACAAGGTTACAGCAATGCCTACTGATAGGCCCGCCAAGTGTATGGCCGAAATGGCTTTTTGCTTAATTAAATTTCGCCAGGCTGTTTTAAGATATATTCTGAACATAAAACCACATTATACCAAAGCAGGTGCTAATACAATGCCGTTGTGTAATTTGTTGATATGTAGACGATTATATTGGATATCTGGCTGGGCCTGTATCAAAAACGAACGCTTAATGTTCGGAAGTGACAAAGTAAGAGTGCTTATTATCCATCCAGCAGAAATACAAATAGCTCCTTAGGTCCGTGTGCCCCTAAAACTAATGTTTTCTCGATATCGGCCGTACGGCTTGGGCCGGTAATGGTGGTAATCATGCTTGGTAGGCGGCGGCTGTATTTCTCGTTTATGAGTTTAAACCCATCTTTCAAATCGAGTACTAATTGAGAGGTGTAAGCCAGCACAATATGCACTGAAGGGTAAATGCTGAGGCGCCTGCCCGCCATACCTGCGTTAGTCAGCATTATACTGCCGTTACGTGCTACCAAAGCATCGCATAATGTAAAACCTACTTCGGCCTGGTCAAAGTCTTTGTCGGTTTCATAAAAAGGATATCCGTACAGGTCAAGGATTTTTTGCAACTGGGGCTCCCAGCAGTAAATTTTGTGCCAGTTACGCTCTTCGGCCAGGTTAAGCAGCGACTCAATAAATTGTATCTCATCTTCACAAAACATAAACTGGCCGGCCGTCGCAATAAACTCTTCTGCAAATATTACTTCCAGTATTTCATCTTCGGCAGGCTGCTCGTACAGAGGCTGATCTTCCAGGTTAGGATAAGGATTGTCACGGCGCTCCAGCAAAGCCTTGCGCACCTTCTTCAACATTTTCTCTTTAGACGTGGTGTTATCCTTCATACTAAAAAAAGCCACTATTTTAGGTAGTGGCTTTAAAGATATAAAAAGTAATTAACTATTAATTTTTGTCGCCTTCTATACGGGCAGTCTCCGGATTGGTAACGCTTTCCGGAATAGCATTGTTATCTGACTCAGGATTTAAAGCAGCCTCGCCATTTACAAACTTGTCATAAGTAGTACGGCTGTCAAACGGGCGTTTGCCCAACAATTCTTCTAAATCTGACTGGAACAATACTTCTTTCTCCAGTAATTTAGAAGCCAATAGCTCTAAACCACTGCGTTTCTCGTTCAATAGGTCTTTGGTGCGTTGATACACACCATCAATTAAACCACGTACTTCAGCATCAATTAACTCGGCAGTGGTATCAGAGTATGGTTTGTTAAACTGGTATTCGCCCTGCGGGTCGTAGAACGACAGGTTACCTACCTTGTTGTTCATACCATAAATCTTAACCATAGCATAAGCTAATTTAGTAATACGCTCCAAATCGCTCAATGCACCAGTAGAGATACGGCCAAACACAATATCTTCAGCTACACGGCCACCCATTGATACTACCATTTCGTCCATTAACTGCTCGGTAGTATGTAAGAACTGCTCTCTTGGTAAATACTGTGCATAACCTAAAGCAGCAACACCGCGAGGCACAATAGATACCTTAACCAGTGGATCGGCATGCTCCAGGAACCAGCCTGCAATAGCGTGACCGGCCTCGTGGTAGGCCACAATGCGTTTCTCTTCAGGAGAGATGATTTTGTTTTTCTTCTCTAAACCGCCAATTACACGGTCAATCGCATCCTGAAAATCCTGCATGTCTACTGCTGCTTTGTCGCGACGGGCAGCAATCAGCGCTGCTTCGTTACAAACGTTGGCAATCTCAGCACCGGCAAAACCCGGGGTTTGTGCAGAAAGTTTCTTAGCATCTACACCCTCGGCCAGTTTTAACGGGCCTAAGTGTACTTTAAAGATCTGCTCACGACCAATCAGGTCTGGCTTGTCAATCGATATCTGGCGGTCAAAACGTCCGGGGCGCATCAAAGCAGAGTCTAACACGTCAGGGCGGTTAGTAGCAGCCAGAATGATAATACCCGAATCGGTACCAAAACCGTCCATCTCAACCAGTAACTGGTTTAATGTATTTTCGCGCTCATCGTTACCGCCTACAATATTGTTTTTACCACGGGCGCGACCAATAGCGTCAATCTCGTCAATAAAGATGATACATGGCGCTTTGTCTTTGGCTTGTTTAAACAAGTCGCGCACGCGAGATGCACCTACACCCACAAACATCTCCACAAAGTCGGAACCTGACAATGAGAAGAAAGGTACTTGTGCCTCACCTGCAACGGCTTTGGCCATCAGGGTTTTACCTGTACCAGGTGACCCTACCAGTAATGCGCCTTTAGGTATTTTACCACCCAGGTTGGTGTATTTTTTAGGATTTTTCAGGAAATCCACAATTTCCATTACTTCCTCTTTAGCCTCTTGCAAGCCGGCAACATCGTTAAAGGTTACATTAACCTGCGATTCTTTATCAAACAGCGTAGCTTTTGATTTACCGATATTGAAGATCTGACCACCCGGGCCACCACCTGCACCACCCGACATGCGGCGCATAATGAACAACCATAAACCGGCAAACAGCACCAGCATAATAATGCCTTGTACCAGCCAGTTTGACAGTAAACTTTCGCGCTGCTCAAATTGGATAGGCACTTTAGCCGCCTCAGGCATGTCTTTTTCGGCGTTTAGCACCGACTGTTTCATGCTGTCGAAAGAAGCATCAGTGAACCAAAATTGCGGACTTGTTGAACTCATGCTAAATGAGCGTTTATCTTTAAGCTCGGCGTACTCTTGTTTAACTAAGCTATCTTTTTTGATATAAACTTCGGCAACAGCACGGTCACCGTCTTTATAAGCCACAATGCGGTCAACGTCGCCGCGTTGCAGCATGGCTTCAAAGTCTCTAAAATCTATTTTTTTACCACCGCTGCCATTCAAAATGTAAGGCACCACCAGTAACGCCAAAATCACAATAGCATATAGCCACATGAAGTTGAAGCGCGGAGGTTTCGGGGTTATTCTCCTGTTCGGTATCCGTCGGAAATTTTTAGGTCTATCAGCTTTATTATTATCTTTCATCTTGTTCTGAGCTCAAACATCACCATCAATGTAAATTTAGTTTAGGGGTAAAAGCTGATGGTTAGGCGCTTTTATAGTACTTTATTTCGGCATCGCCCCACAAATCTTCAACGCCGTAAAATTCTCTTTTGTCTGTTTTAAACACGTGTACCACTACATCTATATAGTCCAGCAGTATCCACTCCCCATGCTCCATGCCTTCCTTGCGCCATGGATCTTGTTGGGTAGCCTTAAAAATTTCATCTTCTATACTGTTGGCAATGGCGCGCACCTGCGTGCCGGAGTCGGCATGGCAGATAACGAAATAATCGGATACAGAGCTTTTTATATTTCTTAGGTCTAATCTGACAATGTCATTCCCTTTTTTTTCCTGAATACCGTGAATGGCTAGTTCAGAAATATAAGTGGATTCATTTAATGCTTTGTTTTTTACCATTAAAAACCTTTAATTTTGAACGATTTGAACGTAATTTTTATTACTTAGATTTATAATACCTTGCAAAATAACATTTTTTCAGGACTATTTGTTGGACAAAATTTTGTGACCCTGAAAGAAGTTGACTCTACAAACACATTTCTTAAATTAATGCTTGCAAAATCTGAGCCAGTGCCCGAAGGAACGGTCATTATGGCAGAAGATCAGGTAGCCGGTCGCGGGCAACAGCAAAACAAGTGGTACAGTGTTAAAAACGAAAGCCTGACGTTCAGTTTGGTGCTTTATCCAACTTTTTTACCACCTAAAGATCAGTTTTTGTTAACGAGTGCTATAAGTATAGGAATATATGAAGCTCTGCAACCTTTGACAGGAGATAGCCTTAAAATGAAATGGCCTAATGATGTTTACGTAGGCGATAAAAAACTGGGTGGGGTATTGATTGAAAACCAGGTGCAAGGCGGAAAAATAAAGAGTTCGGTTATTGGTATTGGTCTTAATATCAACCAGGTTTCTTTCCCCGGTTGGGTGCCCAATGCTACATCGCTTAAGCAAATCTTACAAACAGATTATGATATAAAGTATATATTGCTCCAAATTTGCAGCCACATTGAGCGTTGGTACATTAAACTTAAGAACGGCGATGTAAGTCAGATACAAGATGTTTACCGGCAGGTGTTGTACTGGTTAAACGAATCGCACCGTTTTAAAGCTCAGCAGCAAGTGTTTGAAGGTGTAATTAAAGGAACAGACACCGTTGGCCGCTTGCAGGTAGAACATAGCGGGCAGGTGCACACGTACAACTTAAAAGAAATTGAATTTTTAAATAAACAATAACCCATCCATGAAAAGAATATTATTGACCCTAATAGCTGTTTTTTTTGCCGCAGCCAGTTTTGCTCAAATCGAAGATCCGGTAAAATGGAGCTATGCTGCCAAGAAAATAAGCAGTACCGAAGCTATAGTGTTAGTTAAAGCTACAATTGACGAAGGCTGGCATGTTTATTCACAAAATGTTAAAGAAGGTGGTCCGGTAGCTACTAAATTTACTTTCGCACCGGCTAAGAACTACATAGTAGTAGGTAAACCGATTGAACCAAAGCCGATATCAAAGTTTGAAAGCGTTTTCAAAATGAACGTAGGGTATTTTGAAAACTCAGTAGTTTTTCAGCAAAAAATTAAGCTGAAAGGTGCAGGCCCATATGTTGTGAAAGGTAAAGTTGAATTTATGACTTGTAACGATCATAAATGCTTACCACCGGACGAAGTTGAATTTAGTATTCCGGTAAAATAAATAGGGGTTCCTGAAAATGACAGCAAAATACAGCCGAACGGCTATAGCAATTTTATTAGGCCTGTTTGTAGGTTTAACTTTGTTTAAACCAGCACAAGCATTAGCCAATTCTGTTCAGCAGGCAGATACTATATCAACATCGGATATTGAGTTTACCGACATGACACCGGCTAAGCCCGATACTACGGTAAACAAAGCAACAGCGCCAACTGCTATAAAAGCGGCAGGCGCTGTTGGCGTTAAAGAAACTGAGAAGCCTAAAACGCTATGGCAAATTTTTGTTGCCGGTTTATTAGGTGGTTTTGCAGCTTTGGTGATGCCTTGTATTTATCCGTTGCTGCCTTTAACCGTCAGCTTTTTTACTAAAAAGGCTGGTTCGCGCAGCAAGGGTATTATGCATTCCATTATTTACGGCGTATCCATTATCGTAATTTATGTGTCGTTAGGATTGCTCATTACCCTGTTTTTTGGCTCTGATGCATTAAACTCGTTAGCGACTAACGGTATATTCAATATCTTCTTTTTCTTACTGCTAATTGTATTTGGTGCCTCGTTTTTGGGTGCTTTCGAGTTAACCTTACCCAGCTCATTAGCTAACAAGCTCGACGAAAGCTCAGACAAAGGTGGCTTGGCTGGCCTATTTTTTATGGCGGCCACTTTAGTGGTGGTTTCTTTCTCTTGTACCGGTCCTATCATTGGTACTTTATTAGTTGAGGCGGCTTCTAAAGGTGAGCGCTTGGCGCCCGCTATAGGTATGCTTGGATTTTCGATGGCTTTGGCCGTTCCATTTACTCTGTTTGCCTTGTTCCCTTCAGCTTTAAAATCATTACCTAAATCGGGTGGTTGGTTAAATAGTGTAAAGGTAGTTTTAGGTTTTTTAGAGCTGGGATTTGCGCTCAAGTTTTTATCCAATGTTGACTTGGCGTACCACTGGAACTGGTTCGACCGCGAGATATTCCTTTCTATTTGGATTACACTAGGATTTTTGATGGGGCTGTACTTGATAGGTAAACTCAAGTTTTCGCACGATAGCGATTTGCCATACCTTTCAGTGCCTCGTACCTTTTTAGCTGTCATTGTATTTGCCTTCGTAGTCTACATGATTCCAGGCCTTTGGGGAGCTCCGCTCAAATCTATCAGTGGGTTTTTACCGCCTCCTGCCACGCAGGATTTTGATCTCACCAATCTTTCGTCAAGTGCTCCGGCTGAAAAAAGTCAGAACGTATTAATCAAAGAAAAAAAATACGAAAGCTTGTTTACACGTGGTAAGCATAAAGGCTTGGATGAGTGGTACGATTACGAGCAAGCGCTGCAAGTATCTAAAGAGTTGAACAAGCCGGTATTGATTGATTTTACCGGTTGGAATTGCCCTAATTGCCGTAAAATGGAGGTTGACGTTTGGGCCGATCCCGAAGTGCATAAACGCCTGGCTAATGATTTTGTATTACTGGAGCTTTATGTAGACGAGAAGATGGAACTGCCCGCTGCTGAGCAATATGTATCCAAATTCAGCGGTAAGAAGGTGAAAACCTTAGGTAATAAGTGGAGTGATTATGAAGCTTCGAAATTTAACGTAAATTCGCAGCCGTATTACGTGATCGTAAATACAAAAGGCGACGTTTTGGTACCTCCGCAAGGTGCCAAGTACGACGTTAATAATTATATTGAATTTTTAGATAGCGGCAAGGCTGCTTATGAGAAAAACAATGGCAGAAATTAGAAATATAGGAGTTTATACTTCGGGTGGTGACTCACCCGGTATGAACTCGGCAATACGGGCTGTAGTACGTACAGCTTTATACTATAATTTGGAAGTAACGGGTATCCGCCGTGGTTATGCAGGCATGATCAGCGGTGATTTATTCCCGATGGATCGCCGGTCGGTAGCCAACATTGTACAGCGTGGTGGTACTATCCTTAA
The DNA here is from genome assembly GCA_913775265.1 of uncultured Mucilaginibacter sp. Classification (GTDB taxonomy): domain Bacteria; phylum Bacteroidota; class Bacteroidia; order Sphingobacteriales; family Sphingobacteriaceae; genus Mucilaginibacter. The sequence continues at coordinate 181,355 of CAJYJH010000033.1, forward strand.
AACTGCGCGTAGCGAAGAGTTCCGTACTCCTGAAGGTCGTCAGCAGGCTTACAAGCAATTAAAACGTTATGGTGTTGATGCTTTGGTAGGTATTGGCGGCGATGGTACTTTTACCGGTGCAAAAACATTCAGTAACGAGTTCGGTATTCCGATTGTAGGTTTACCAGGTACTATAGACAACGATTTACAGGGAACTGACTTTACTATTGGTTACGACACGGCTATCAATACCGTTGTTGAAGCGGTAGATAAAATTCGTGACACTGCCGAGTCGCACGACCGTCTGTTCATCGTAGAGGTAATGGGCCGCGATTCGGGCCTGATTGCTCTGCGTACAGGTATTGCATCGGGTGCAGAAGCTATCCTGATTCCGGAAACCAAAACTAATTTGGAAGCGCTTTATCAGCGTTTGGAGCAAGGCCGCCGCGATAAATCATCTAAAATATTAATTGTTGCCGAAGGCGAAGAAGCCGGTGGTGCTTTTGAGATAGGCCGTTTAGTTAAAGAAAAATATCCGAACTATGATACCCGCGTATCGGTGTTAGGGCACATGCAACGCGGTGGTCATCCAACCTGTATGGACCGCGTACTGGCCAGCCGTGTAGGTGTGGCTGCTGTTGAGGCTTTATTAAATGGGCACAGCCACGAGATGATTGGTATCATTAATCATCAGATTTCGTATACCCCGTTTGAAAATGCTATTAAGCACAATACCGAAGTTGATGCTAATTTACTGCGTATAGTTGACATCCTGTCGCTGTAAAAACACGATTAAATACTTGAAGAGGCCGGTAAGTTTAAATACTTACCGGCCTCTTTTTTTTAGGTGCTTAGTGTTGATGGTTTAATATCATCGTTGCCTTATAATCTTTTTATTCCAAATCTATCAGCCAATGCATTCAGGTCATCAACTACGGCTTGCACCAGAGGTATACCATTCACTTTTCGATCTTGTTCGGCTTCTAACTCAGGTTCGCCAGGAATAATTACTTTTTGGTCGTCGTTTACTGTTTTTGCCGATTTAAACCGTTCGATCCAATTATCCAGATTGGCTTTAAAATCGTCGGCTGAGCGGAAGCCGTCTACTCGCATTGCCCCTAAAAAGTGACCAATGCCTTGTCCCGGTGGATTAGCTGAAGGCTCCATAAAAGCTACGAATGGTGGCACCCAGGGGCCATAGTTTGCACCAGATAACACACCCGATAAAATATCTACCGTTGCACTCAAGCCAAAGCCTTTGTGGCTGCCGTGTTCCCGGTCGCTGCCCAGAGGTAAAAGTGCGCCGCCGGTTTTAAGTGCATGCGGGTCGGTGGTGTATTGTCCGGTTGTATCTTGTATCCAGCCCTCAGGAACGGGTTTGCCGGAACGCTGCGCTATTTCGAGCTTACCGTTGGCCGCTGCCGACGTTGCCATATCAACAACAAGCGGCGGATATTTACCTGCCGGAAATGCGTAACACATAGGGTTAGTGCCTAACATTCTTTCGTTGGCAAAGGTAGGAGCAACCAGAGGGCTGGCATTGGTCATAGCAAAACCTATCATATCTTTTTCTACAGCCATCAAGGCATGGTAACCTGCAATACCAAAATGGTTGGAGTTACGTACCGAAACCCAACCCGATCCGTATTGTTGAGCTTTTTTGATAGCTACCTGCATGGCAAAAGGAGCAACTAATAAACCAAGCCCGGCATCGCCGTCTACCGTAGCTGTAGTAGGTGTTTCGTGCACTACCCGGATGTTGGGTGTAGCGTTTATGCGCTGCTTTTCCCAAAGCCGAACATAGCCGCTCAGGCGGGCTACACCATGAGAATCGATGCCACGCAAATCTGATTTCAACAATACATCGGTAGCCAAATGGGCATGTACATCACTGCAGCCTATAGCTGTGAAAATATGATGTGTAAATTGCCTTAGGGTTGCTTCAGGAAAGGTATTTTGCATAGGTTGTAAAACTATGCGATTGTAATGATTATATCAACCGGCACCGGTCGAACCAATAGTTCATAACTATTATAAGTAGCTTGCTTGCTATTCTGAAAGGACGGTAAATTTAAAATCGAGCGGATTAAATAAGCGGATTAGTTCATCAATAAAAACTTGTCCCCATTTTACATAAAACAAGCCGAAGTTTTCGCTACGTTCTTGCAAACTGTTTTTGGGGAATATTTCTTGTTTGATAGCCTCAATCTGGCGCAAGTGCGTTTCGAAATTACGTTTTTCAGCCTTTACCAGTTTGGTTTCAAGATTGTTGATAGCGTGTTTCAACCTAGCCTGTACGGCACTGGCTGATGGACCTAAAGTAGGGTCTATTTTGTGTGCACGCAGTTTTAGTTTCTCAAAAATGCACTGCAGCTCACGCCATTCTTCTTTAAGTGATAAGTCGTGCTGGGTATGCTTTTTTACCCATTCATTCTTTAAACTATCGGCATCTTTAAATAGTTGCGACGCGCTTAAGCCCATTTTTTGAACTTTGGCCGATGTTTCTTTCCGGACTATTAAACCCGAGTTACGAAGAATCAGAACCGGATAATCGATCCCATAAAAATCAAAGTTAGCTTTTAGCTGCAGCCAATATACCACCTCTGCACCTCCACCAATGTAGGCCAGGTTGGGCAGAATATATTCCTGATACATAGGACGCATCACCACATTGGGGCTGAAGCGTTCCGGATGTTCGTCTATTTCTTTTTCGAGTTCTTGTTTGGTGAAGCGAATATCTGAGTTAAGTACCTCAAAATTTTCTCCCTCTTGCACAATCCGCTCGCGCAAATCATCAGTCAGGTAAAAGAAGTTAATCTCGCGTGGGTTAACCTGGGTATGTACACCCAAGTTTTGAAGTAATTCGCTGCTTGCTGTAATATGCTGGTAGCTGTTTTGCTCAATAATGTCGCGCTTAATGATGCCTGCAAACTCCTGTTTTAACCGGCTGTCATCCGCATCAATCACTACTAAGCCATACCGCCCAAACAAAGCGTTCACCAGGTAGCGGGTAGCATCGGCCAGCGTTTGATGCGAGCCATAAGCTGTCTCTACAATCTGGGCCAGTTCGGGTGCATGGTTATCTAAACCTAAAATGCCTTTGTACTGGTTAAGGCACTCGCGGAAAGTTTTGATGGCTAAGCGTCCGGTAGCACCGCTTACCGGCTCATTCCATTGTATCTTTTTTTGCCCGATGTTGGTATAATTGATCTCAGCAAAATCATGATCTTCTGAGGCCATCCAATACACCGGTACAAACTTTTTATCCGGGAAACCTTCTTCCAGTTGCCGGCAAAGTTTGATGGCTGTTACTATTTTATATAAAAAGTACAGCGGGCCGGTAAATATATTAAGCTGATGCCCCGTAGTTACTGTAAACGTATTATCGTCTTTCAGCAAATCAATGTTAGCCTGCACGGTGCTCAGGTGCGGCATTTCCGGATTGCCGGGTTTGTTGTATTGTTCGGTGATTACTTGCGCTAACAAGCTACGGTTGGCTGTGACCTTTTTATTTTCCAAAAGCTCCGCGAAGCCTTTAAGGGTAGGGCGGTAGTTGTAAAAAGATTTCAGCTCGGGTACGTCGTCTAAATAGTCGGTTAACGTTTTAGAGAAGTAGCCGGTTTGTTGATAATCAATACAGGTAGCGTCCATGGCTTCAAAAGTAGAAGCATTATTTAAAATGCCCCGGTTTGCATAGTTATTTTACAATTTGTCCATAAAGATCAAAGTCTTCAGCACTATCAATCTTTACATTAACAAAACTGCCTACCGTAGCATATTGTTGGGTGGCATCAATTAAAACTTCGTTATCTACTTCGGGCGAGTCAAACTCGGTACGGCCGGTCAGGTAGCCATTGTCAATTTTATCAATCAATACCTTATAAGTATGGCCAACTTTCTCTTGGTTTTTTTCATACGAGATGCCTTGCTGCAACTCCATAATAGCGTCCACCCGGTCTTGCTTAGTTTCTTCAGGCACGTCATCAACTAAGGTATGCGCATGCGTTTTCTCCTCGTGCGAGTAAGTAAAACAGCCTAAGCGATCGAAACGGGTATCTTCTACCCAGTTGTACATATCTTCAAAATCCTGTACGGTTTCGCCGGGATAACCGGTAATTAAAGTTGTCCGTAAAGCAATGCCGGGAACTTTGTCGCGAATGCTATTCACCAAATCAATAGTTTTTTGCTTGGTGATACCACGACGCATTGATTTCAGCATGTTATCGCTGATGTGCTGTAAAGGCATATCCAGGTATTTGCAAATATTGCTGCGCTCGTTCATGGCATCGAGTATCTCCATCGGGAAACCTGACGGATAAGCATACTGCAGACGGATCCATTCAATACCATCCACATCACTTAAGCGGCGTAAAAGTTCGTCCAGGTTACGTTTACCATACAGGTCTAAGCCGTAATAGGTTAGGTCCTGAGCAATCAATATTAATTCGCGGGTGCCTTGTTTGGCCAGGTTTTTAGCCTGTGCAACCAGTTGTTCCATCGGAGTGCTGGCATGCTTACCACGCATCAGCGGTATAGCACAAAATGAGCAAGGACGGTTGCAGCCCTCAGCTATTTTAAAGTAGGCAAAGTGCGATGGGGTAGTGAGCAAGCGTTCGCCCAGCAACTCGTACTTGTAATTAGCACCTATGGATTGAAGTACGTTTTGTAAATCGTTGGTTCCAAAAAAGCCGTCAACATTAGTTATCTCGGCTTCCAGCTCAGGTTTGTAACGTTCGGAAAGGCAACCGGTAACAATGACCTTACCCACCTTACCCTGCTCTTTTAGCTCGCTGTATTGTAAAATGGTATCAATAGATTCTTGCTTGGCGTTGTCGATAAAGCCACAGGTGTTGATAACGATGATGTCATCCTGACCAACGCTTTCAGCTTCGTGTACCACATCAAAGGCCTGACCTTTGAGCTGGCCCATCAATACTTCTGAGTCGTATATATTTTTAGAGCAGCCAAGTGTAACTACGTTTACACGTGGTTTAGCAATTGATTTATATTCTTTTGATTTCACTGATTATAATTTCTTTTTGATTTCACTGATGCTCACCTGCACAATTATAATTGCGTTTTTGCTTTTATATAGAGATTCTTTTAATCCCGCAACTGCTGTTTCCAAAATTAATTAGTAAGCCTGTTTTTACGCCGCTTGCCTTAAGATAAGATAGTAGTTGTTTCTGAAATAACTGTGGTATTTGCAGTCCGGTTACCGCCTTTAACTCTACAATTACTTTGTTTTCCACATATAAATCACATCGGAATTTCCCGACAATCTGATTTTCAAAGCGCACATTAAACTCCTTTTCTGCTTCAAAAGTTAATCCAACTTTAGTCAGTTGTAGCTTTAACGCATTTGCGTATGTCTTTTCGATAAAACCCGGCCCTAAAACGTTATGCACTTCAAAACAACAGCCTATAATTTTTTCGGTTAATGTGTCATTCTCAAAGGTGCCCATATTTTTTATGCTGATGATCGAAAGTGATTTTAATCGGTGTAATCACTCCTCAATCAAAGCAATCAAAATAATTTATCATTTCTTAAATAAGCTATCTACAAAGCCCTTGCGGTCAAAAAGTTGCAGATCGTTCATGCCTTCACCAACACCGATGTATTTAACCGGGATTTTGAATTGGTCGGATATACCAATTACAACACCACCTTTAGCAGTTCCGTCCAACTTGGTTAATGCTAAAGCATTTACGGCAGTAGCCTCGGTAAACTGCTTGCATTGTTCAATAGCGTTTTGTCCGGTTGAGGCATCCAGTACCAGCAATATTTCGTGCGGAGCACCAGGTATAACCTTTTGCATCACGTTTTTAATCTTAGTAAGCTCGTTCATCAAACCAACCTTGTTGTGCAAACGGCCTGCAGTGTCAATAATTGCTACATCTTCATTGTTAGAAACGGCCGACCGCAAAGTATCATAAGCTACTGAAGCCGGATCTGATCCCATAGCTTGTGCTACTACTCGCACACCTACACGTTCGCCCCATAGCTGTATTTGGTCAACTGCTGCAGCCCTGAAAGTATCTGCTGCACCTAATACCACTTTGTTACCTGCTTGTTTAAGCTGGTGCGCCAATTTGCCAATGGTAGTAGTTTTGCCCACACCGTTTACGCCCACTACCATAATTACATAAGGCTTATGGTTACCGTATTCAAAATTCTGGAAATCGTTGCTGTTGTTTTCGGCGAGCAGTTGTTGTACCTCATCGCGCAATAAATTGTTAAGCTCTGAGGTGCTTACATATTTATCGCGGGCTACACGGGCTTGTATACGTTCAATAATTTTAAGCGTGGTAGTCACACCCACGTCCGAAGTAACCAGCACTTCTTCCAAATCGTCCAGTACATCATCATCAACGGTTGATTTACCGGCAATAACTTTGGTGATTTTTGAAAAGAAGTTGTCTTTTGTTTTCTCCAGGCCGGTATCAAGTGCCTCCTGTTGTTGCGGTGTACTTTCTTTTTTCTTAAAAAAATCGAATAATCCCATATAAAAGTGATGTGCAGATGCTTAAGATGTGCAACTGTGCAAATATACGCAAAATGCCCCTAACCCTTTAAGTCAGAAGATTTTGTTAACCCCGAACGTTTAATTATGAATATCGAATGATAAAGTATATTTTACAAAGCATACTTTGAATGTACAAAAAAAGCCCTCTTGCAAAACAAGACGGCTTTTATATTTTAGTTATAAGCTGAATTAATTAGGCTTTAGCCTCGTTAATTGCATCTTTAACATGGTCGTTATGTACCATTTGCTCTTTGAATGAATAAGCACCAGTTTTGGTTGATTTAACCATGGTAATTACTTTAGAGTATTCTTTACCTTTACCGGTTTTCAGGGTTGCAACTACTTTCTTTGCCATATCTTGTTAATGTTTGAGTGAGTGGATGAGTGAATGGTTTGCAACAAATTATCTGCTCAACCCAATCAACAAATCAACCAACTGAATTACTTAATTTCTTTATGAACGGTTACTTTACGTAATACTGGGTTGAATTTTTTCAACTCTAAACGCTCAGTAGTGTTTTTCTTGTTCTTGGTGGTAATGTAACGAGACATGCCTGGCATACCGCTCTCTTTATGCTCGGTGCACTCTAAAATTACCTGAACTCTATTGCCTTTCTTTGCCATCTTATATTGGTGTTAGGGGTTATTGAGTTATTAGGTTACTGAGTTATTGAGGTGTTTAAAACAACTTAATCAACCAATAACTTAATCAACCAATAACGATCTACTATATGTATCCTTTTTTTACAAATTTATTGATGCAAGCAGTGATACCATTTTTGCTGATGGTTTTAACTGCCGAAGTAGATACCTTTAAAGTGATCCATTTATCTTCTTCAGGTATATAAAACTTCTTGATTTTTAAGTTAGGATAAAACTTACGGTTAGTCTTAACGTTCGAGTTAGAAACGTTATGGCCGTTCATTGGGCTTTTTCCTGTTAAATCACAAATTCTTGACATGACAAAACTTTTTAATGTGTCTTTTTCTAAAAGAGTTTGCAAATATCAGGAAATTAAGTCAATAAGTCAATACTGTTTACAAATATTTTTTATTGACAACTTGCACATCGCAGGTATAGCAGTAGTTACAGGCAAAAATACTATAAGATATGCAAAAAACCTACTACGCCGCTATCAACCCTTTATAGTAAAATACTATCTTGCGAAACCAATTTTTATCTTGTTATGAAAATCAATTCATTTGAGCAGTATCAGCAAATATACCAGCAAAGTGTAACACAGCCCGAGCAATTCTGGAATGAGGTAGCCGGCACTTTTCAGTGGCGTAAGCCCTGGGATACTACATTGGAATGGAATTTTACCGATCCTGATATTAAATGGTTTAAAGGCGCCAAGCTTAATATTACCGAAAACTGTTTAGACCGCCACCTGGCCGAAAACGGTGATAAGCCTGCCATCATTTGGGAACCTAACGACCCAACCGAAGCGCATCGCGTGCTTACCTATAAACAACTGCACGATAAGGTATGCCAGTTTGCTAACGTTTTAAAAAATAACGGTGCGCAAAAAGGAGACCGTATATGTATATATATGCCAATGGTGCCCGAGCTGGCTATAGCTGTGTTGGCTTGTGCGCGTATAGGTGCTGTGCATTCGGTTATTTTTGGCGGGTTCTCGGCACAATCGATTGCCGACCGTATTCAGGATGCTCAGTGTAATATTGTTATCACTGCCGATGGTGGTTTTCGTGGCGCTAAAGATTTACCGTTAAAATCGGTAATTGATGATGCTTTAGTGCAGTGCCCATCTGTAAAAAGGGTGATAGTATTAACCCGTAGCCGTACGGCCGTAAGTATGATTAAGGGTCGTGATGTATGGTGGGAAGATGAAATTAAAAAAGTAGAAACCCAGGGTAACCCTGAGTGCCCGGCCGAAGAAATGGATGCTGAGGATATGCTGTTTATCTTATACACCTCTGGTTCTACTGGTAAGCCGAAAGGGGTAGTGCATACCTGCGGCGGCTACATGGTGTATACAGGTTATACCTTCGAAACAGCTTTCCAGTACCAGCAAGGCGAAGTTTATTTCTGTACGGCTGACATAGGCTGGATTACCGGCCATTCTTATATTATTTACGGGCCGCTATCGCAAGGCGCAACGGCGCTGATGTTTGAAGGTGTACCTACTTGGCCGGATGCCGGCAGGTTGTGGGATATCGTACAAAAATTCAAAGTCAATATTTTATATACGGCACCTACTGCTATCCGCTCACTGATGAGCTTTGGTACCGATATCGTTAAAAAGTATGATCTCAGTTCGCTTACTAAATTAGGTTCGGTAGGGGAGCCTTTGAACGAGGAAGCCTGGCATTGGTTTGATGAACAGATTGGTCACGGCAAATGCCCTATTGTGGATACCTGGTGGCAAACCGAAACCGGTGGATTTATGATATCGCCGGTGGCTAATGTTACCCCTTTAAAACCTGGTTATGCCGGTTTGCCTTTACCTGGAGTGCAACCCATCTTGGTTGACGAAAACGGTAAAGGGATTGAAGGTAATGGCGTAAGCGGTAATTTGTGTATCAAGTTCCCGTGGCCGGGTATGCTGCGTACTACTTATGGCGACCATGAGCGTTGCCGCCAGACATATTTCTCAACCTACGCTAACTTGTATTTCACTGGCGATGGTTGTTTGCGCGACGAGGATGGATACTATCGTATTACCGGTCGGGTAGATGATGTGTTAAACGTTTCGGGGCACCGTATTGGTACGGCCGAAGTAGAGAATGCTATTAATATGCACTCCAGCGTGGTGGAGTCGGCCGTGGTGGGCTATCCACACGATATTAAAGGGCAAGGTGTTTATGCGTTTGTCATTAGTCCGGGACGCCATGAAGAGGATGACCTGACCCGCAAGGATATACTCATGACGGTAAGCCGTATTATTGGCCCTATTGCCAAGCCAGATAAAATACAGTTTGTAAGCGGTTTGCCTAAAACCCGTTCGGGCAAAATTATGCGTCGCATACTGCGTAAAATTGCTGAAGGCGATACCGCTAACCTTGGCGATACCAGTACTTTGCTTGACCCAGGCGTGGTAGACGAAATTAAAGCAGGGGCTTTGTAATTCCCGCTCATATAAGATATAAATAATCTTAAACGGCTGTTGTTTTCTGACTAATCAGACAATCAACAGCCGTTTTGTGTTGATTGAGAATGCTTGTTGGCATTCATGCAGTGATTTGCACACCGCTCGAACCTATGAGCAAGCAAAAAAATTCTATCTTTGACGGATTATTCTGAATAATGAAAATTTCGTATAACTGGCTTAAAGAGTTTCTTCAAACTGATAAGTCGCCCGAAGATATATCGCAAATATTAACCGGCATAGGTCTCGAGGTGGAGAGCCTGGAAAAAGTACAAGCCGTACCGGGCGGACTGGAAGGCTTGGTAATTGGCTATGTAAAAGATGCACAGCAACATCCAAATGCCGACCGCCTGCGGGTAACCAAAGTAGATGTAGGCGGTGCCGAAGATTTACAAATTGTTTGCGGCGCACCTAACGTAGCCGCCGGTCAAAAAGTAGTAGTAGCTACCGTAGGTACAACAGTACATCCTAACCAGGGTGAGCCTTTTAAAATCAACAAATCAAAAATAAGAGGCGAAGTTTCTGAGGGTATGATTTGTGCCGAAGATGAGATAGGCCTGGGCGAATCGCGTGCCGGTATTATGGTATTAGATGCTGATGCTGCGGTAGGCACACCTGCCAAAACTTATTTTAAGCTCAATGATGATTACCTGTTCGAGATTGGTTTAACGCCTAACCGCGCTGATGCTACCTCGCATTTAGGTACTGCCCGTGATATTGCAGCCTTTTTAAAAACCGAAATCAGTAGACCTGATGTTTCTGCTTTTAGGGTCGATAATACCAGCCGGACCATTCCGGTTATTGTTGAGGCACAGGCGGCTTGCCCGCGTTATGCCAGCTTGACTATCAGCGGCGTAAAGGTAGAAGACTCACCGCAGTGGCTAAAAGAGCGTTTAGCAGTAATTGGCGTACGCAGTATCAATAATGTGGTCGACGTAACAAATTATGTGTTACATGAGTTAGGCCAGCCCTTGCACGCATTTGATGCAGATGCCATTGCAGGTAATAGGGTGTTGGTAAAAACCTATGCTGAAGGAACTACTTTTGTTACCCTGGATGATGTTGAGCGTAAGCTATCTGCTGATGATTTGATGATTGGTAATGCCGAAGGGCCAATGTGTATTGCGGGTGTATTTGGCGGAGCGGGTTCTGGCGTAAAAGATTCTACAACCAACGTCTTTTTAGAAAGCGCCTACTTTAACCCGGTATCGGTACGTAAAACTTCCAAGCGTCACGGCTTAAAAACAGATGCTTCTTTCCGTTTTGAGCGCGGTGTTGATCCGGATATTACTGTGTATGCGTTAAAGCGTGCCGCACTATTAATACAGCAAGTTGCTGGTGGTGTGGTGTCTTCAGAAATATCTGACATTTATCCGTCGCCTGTTCAGCCGTTTAATGTAGAGGTAACTTACCGTAATATTGACCGGCTGATTGGTAAAGCCATTGGGCAGGATACTATCAAGGCAATCATTAAAGCACTGGATATCCAGATCGTTAACGAGAGCGCGGAAGGTTTATCATTGTTAGTGCCGCCTTACCGTGTGGATGTAACCCGCGAAGTCGACGTGATTGAAGAAGTGCTGCGTATCTATGGTTATAACAATATTGAGATACCTACGCAAATCCGTGCCTCTTTAAATAACTCCGAGAGGCCGGAGAAGGATACTGTACAAAATGTCATTGCCGATTTACTGAGTGCTAATGGTTTTAATGAGATATTATCTAACTCATTAACCAGCTCGTCATACGCTGATAGTTTGGATAATGCGGTTAAACTGCTTAACCCTTTAAGCAGCGACTTGGACATTATGCGCCAAACCCTGCTGTATTCTGGTTTAGAAGCTATTGCTTATAATCAAAACCGTCGTCAGCCGGATTTGAAGATTTATGAATTTGGCAAGGCGTATTTCTACGAAAACGAAAAGTACACCGAAACTCAGCGCCTGGCGGTGTTTATAACCGGTGCAACGGCACAAGAGCAATGGAATCAAAAGCCATCACCTGTATCATTTTATCATCTGAAGGCTTTAGTTGATAATTTACTGTCGCGTTTAGGCATTGTGGATTATACTACTGACGAAGTAAATACATCTGAATTAAATTACGGACTGCAATATAATCTAAAAAGTGGCAAGACGCTGGTTAAGTTCGGAGCGGTACACGCTGCGGCCCTTAGAAAAGCAGGAGTAGATAAAGAAGTATTTTATGCCGACTTCAATTTTGATACGCTGCTGAGTTCGGTGCGTAAAAATAAAGTAGTATACAAAGATATTTCTAAGTTTCCTTCGGTACGCCGCGACTTATCTATGCTGGTAGATACGCAGATAACGTTTGGCCAGTTAAAACAAATAGCTCATAAAACTGAACGTAAGTTGCTGACTGATGTAAATGTTTTTGACATATACCAGGGCGATAAGCTACCAGCAGGTAAAAAATCATATGCACTGAGTTTTATGTTGCAGGATGAGGAAAAAACATTAACTGATAAGGCGATTGATGCTATTATGCAAAAACTTATCTATAATTTTGGAAAAGAGGCAGGAGCCGAGATAAGAAAGTAATGTATAAATCAGCGAATAACCACAAATATGTTAGCGCCCGTTGGCAAGAGTGCCTTTGTGCAGTTGATCCGGGTGTTGCATTGAATAGTGTATTTAATTCGCCTGTTTATTTGGCCTGTCACTCGTTCATCAATTAATAGAGATGCCATCAGTAACTGATCAATTAAGTACAGTAGTTGAAAAAACAGAGCGCCTGATTGGGCTTTGCCAGGCTTTGCAGGAAGAAAACGATTTGCTGAAGCTAGAAAATCAATCGTTGAGTGTGGCGTTAAGCACCAGTCAAAATAAAAACAGCGATCTGGAAGAAAAGCTTCGTGTATTGAAACTGGCCAAATCATTTTCCGACACAAATGAAAAAAGCCTTGACATCAAGCAAAAAATTAACGAATTTGTGCGGGAAATAGATAAGTGTATTGTGTTGCTGAAAAAGTAACACTGTAAAGTGAACAAGCTCAAATGGGAGAAATCTCCGTAAAAATAAATATTGCCGACCGCGTTTATCCTTTAAAGATAGACACGGAAGAGGAAGAAATTATACGTCGGGCAGCAAAACTGATTAACGACCGCATTAAGGAGTACCAGGAAAACTATGCGGTTAAGGATAAGCAGGATTTGCTTTCAATGTGTGTGTTGCATTACGCCACCGCATCATTAAAAGCAGAGCGCAAGGTAACGGTTGAGGATACCACCGTGGCCGAGAAAGCTTACCAGTTAGATCATATGCTCACCGAGTTTTTTAATAAGCAATAGTCGTTCTTTATACAATTATAGAGCACATTAAATTTAACCGCAGTTAAATTATAAGTTTCACTGGCAAGCATTAGCTGTGCCTGGTAGTTGTTTACAGGTTTTTATTCCTGTAATACGTTACCGGCATCGGCTTTATTACATGATACTTTAATTTAGTTGCGGTTTTTTACTATATACAATTATGAACATTTTAGAAATCATCATCGGCCTGTTGGTCGGGGCCATTATCGGCTTCGCTGTGGGGCGTTACCTGCTCAATAAGCTATTTAAAGAGCGGGATATAGCAGCTCAAAACAAAGCGAAGAAGATACTGAAGGACGCCGAAAACAATGCCGAAATCCTGAAGAAGAACAAACAATTAGAAGCTAAAGAACGTTTTTTACAACTTAAAGCTGAACACGAGCAGGAAGTAAATTCCAAAAACAATGCGATCAACCAGCGCGAAAACTCTATTAAACAAAAGGAGCAATCGCTTAATCAAAAACTGGAAAATGCAAATCGCAAGGATAACGAATTAGACAACGTTCGTAAAAACCTGGAGAAGCAAACCGAAATACTGCACAAAAAGCAGGAAGAGGTTGAGCATTTAAAGCAACAGCACTTACAACAGTTAGAAAGCATTGCCGGCCTTACTGCCGAAGAAGCTAAAAACCAACTGGTAGATAACCTGCGCGAAGAGGCCCGTACAAAAGCCATGATGCAGATCAAGGACATTGTAGATGAGGCGAAACTTACCGCTACTAAAGAAGCTAAAAAGGTAGTTATTCAAACCATACAGCGTACCGCTACCGAAAGCGCTATCGAAAATACGGTATCTATCTTCAATATAGAAAACGACGAAATTAAAGGCCGTATCATCGGTCGTGAAGGTCGTAACATCCGCGCGCTGGAAGCTGCTACCGGTATCGAGATTATTGTTGACGATACCCCGGAAGCTATCATCTTGTCGGGTTTTGACCCGGTTCGTCGGGAAATCGCCCGTTTGGCCATGCACCGTTTGGTAACAGATGGTCGTATACACCCGGCCCGTATTGAAGAGGTGGTAGCCAAAACCCGCAAGCAGATAGAAGAAGAAATTGTAGAGATTGGCGAGCGTACCGTGATTGATTTAGGTATACACGGTTTACACCCTGAGCTGATCAGAATGGTGGGCCGGATGCGCTACCGTTCGTCTTACGGGCAAAACCTGTTGCAGCACTCACGCGAGGTAGCTAACTTCTGTGCTACGATGGCTGCCGAATTAGGCTTGAATGTAAAACTGGCTAAACGTGCCGGCTTGCTGCACGATATTGGTAAAGTGCCTGATGATAATCCGGAACTGCCACACGCTATTTTGGGTATGCAACTGGCCGAAAAGTATAAAGAACATCCGGAAGTTTGCAACGCGATTGGTGCCCACCATGATGAGGTAGAAATGACCTCCATGATATCGCCCATCATTCAGGCTTGTGACGCTATATCAGGCGCTCGTCCGGGTGCACGCCGTGAGGTGGTTGAAAGCTACATCAAACGTTTGAAAGAGCTGGAGGAACTGGCATTATCCTATCCGGGTGTAGAAAAAACATTTGCTATTCAGGCTGGCCGTGAGCTGCGCGTGGTGGTAGAGAGCGAGAAAATCAGCGATGCACAATCTGAAGTATTAGCGGCCGACATTTCTAACCGTATACAAACTGAAATGACTTACCCAGGTCAGATCAAGGTAACAGTTATCCGTGAAACCCGTTCGGTAGCTTTTGCTAAGTAATTTTAAGATATAATGTATTTTTGCGAGCGACAAGGTTAGCCTTGTCGCTTTTTTAATTTAATAGCTATTTATGAAACCTAAAGCAGAACTGCGACCGGTAGAACGTGAGTTTGAAAACTATAATAAATCAATAAACCCAGTATCTAACAATGCTTTGCTTTACGCTGCGGTAATATTAACGCTATTCGGTATGATGCTTTTTGCATGGGCGCTGCCCTTTCCGCGCATAGGCTTTTTAGGTAAGTATAACGGTTATGTAAATTGGGCGTCCTTTTTGATAGCAGCAGGCATTTATTATTACCTGCGTTTATCACCTACGGTATCATACTTGCTGCTTTTTATTCTTTTTGCTTTTTCTTATATCATTATTCAACTGGAGCAACGCCTAACAGGCACAGGGTTACTGATTACCGGTTTAGGTATTTTGCTGGCAGGTTTGGCTGGGCAAATGTTTGTTTACCGGCGCTTAAATAACCTACCTGTATTTAAAATGATGATGAATGCCCCACTTTGGTTAATGGTAAGTATCTTGAAAAAAATGAATTTGAGGTATTGATTTTTTGTTTACTCAATATGAACAACATTTATTTGAGCCAAACAAACCAATTCTAATTTTTCAATAAATATTAAAAATTGTTAAGAAAAAGCATTTTCAACTGTAGAATTATTAAAATATCAAAGTTGTTAATGATTAGTTAATAATAATAGAGCATAGTTTTAATTTACATCTAACATTCTCCTAATACACCGCTGATAGTTTTGCTGCAACAAACAAACGCACGTGAAACGATTAGCTATTCTTTTGGCAAGCTCCATGCTTGCTATACTCGCTATTGCCTTTAGCTTGCCTGCATGGGCAGAAGGGGGTGGTAAAATTACCGGCAAGATTACCGACCAGAAAACCGGCGAGCCGCTTATTGGCGCTACGGTAACGGTGGAAGGTGCTTCAAGAGGAGCTGCCACTAACGTTAATGGCGAATATATTATAAATGATGTTCCGCCAGGTACAAATAGTATAACTGTTAGCTATCTGGGCTATCAGAATAAAGAAATTACTGACGTACAAATAAAAACCGGGCAAGTAACCTCATTAAATATCGTGCTTAATGAAGCTGCTACAAAACAGTTGGCGGCGGTTACAGTACGGGCAACCTTTAAACAAGAATCAACTAATTCATTATACGCTCAGCAAAAAAATAGCAGCCGTATTTCTGACGGTATTTCGGCAGATGCCATACGCCGTAGTCCTGACCGCAACACTGCAGAAGTTCTTAAACGTGTAAGCGGTGCCAGTATACAAGACAATAAGTTTGTTGTAGTAAGAGGTTTAGGCGACAGGTACAACGTAACTACCCTGAATAACTCGGTGATGCCAAGCACCGAACCGGATAAAAAAGCATTCTCTTTTGATGTTATACCCTCAACTTTAGTTGATAATATTGTTATTAGCAAAACAGCCACGCCAGATTTGCCAGGGGATTTTGCAGGAGGTAACGTTCAGGTTAATACCAAAGATTTTCCTGAATCTAAGGTAGTAACGTTACAGGTGGGCATATCGGGTAATACCCAAACCACTTTCAAAAACTTTAAACAAGGGAGTGTTCAAAAACTTGACTTTTTAGGCGGGTATTCAAACGGTTCCAGGTCTTTACCCGGGGTATGGCAGCGTTTAAACTATACAGATTATTTGTCGGCACCGGCATCTCAGCAAATCGCGGTTACTCAGCGGTTCCAAAATTCTTATGGAGTTAAACACCAGTTTAAAGGCTACCCGGGTCAAAATCTTCAACTAAATGTAGGTAACACAAAGGTGTTTAAAAATGATGGCAAACTCGGTTATGTGGCCTCACTTACTTATGCAAACAATATTCAGCGCCTGGAAAGAGATCGTAATGAATTTAGTTTTAACGAGGATGCACAGCCAACATTCTATTACAATGATAATGTGTACAACTTCACCAATACATTAGGTGGTATCCTGAATATCTCTTATTCTCATAATAACAGCAAGTATTCCATTAAAAACACTTATAACAATACTTTTACTAACAGTTATACCGAACGCACCGGAGCTTTTGTTGAGGGTGGCCCTGTAACGCTTATTCAAGGCAGCCAAACAGCGCCTGAGCGTAGCGGGATTATAAACTCTGTTTTTGAGGGGCAGCATTTTTTACCGGTAATTAAGATAAATATTGATTATAATATCTCTTATGGTAACTCTTACCGCAAACAGCCCGATCAACGTGTTTTAGAACAGTTTAAGCAGCCGGGCTCTAATGATTTTACCATCAATTTATCCAATTTTAATCAGGCAGCCATACAGAATGCTGGTAGAATATATACTGATTTAGTTGAAGATATTTATGGTGGCCGGTTTAATTTAACTATCCCTTATAACCTTTTTGAACAGTCAAGCAAGCTTAAAACCGGTTACTTAGGGTATTATCGCGATAGGGATTACATTGCAACTGTTTTAGGTTATGCCATAGCTGGTGGAGCCAATGGACGAAATATTCCTTTAACTAATGGCCTTACTGCCGATAATATATTTAGTAGCTCTAATCTTGCGCAGCAAGGTATTGCCTTATTTACATTACCGGGTTACAATATTAACTACAAAGGCACAGTAAGCCAGAATGCCGGTTATTTAATGACCGACAGTAAATTGAGTGAAAAAGTTAGAGTGATACTTGGAGCCCGCGTAGAACGGTACGAGCAAAAAATTAATCAGCCAGGCACTAATTTAAAAGAACAGAAATATTTAAACACCGATGTTTTACCATCCCTTAACCTGACTTACGCTTTGACCGGACAGAGCAATTTACGTCTGGCCGGTTCTCAAACTGTTGCTCGTCCGGAGTTGAGAGAGTTGGCCAGATTTCAGGCTTATGATTTTGTAACTGACTATAACATTACGGGTAATGATGCACTTAAACGCACCAAAATTACCAATGCCGACTTACGGTATGAGATATTCCCTTCGGCTGGCAATATCATCTCTGTATCTGCCTTTTACAAGTATTTTGTTAATGCTATTGAGCAAACTAACCAAGGTAATAAAACATTCAGTTATGCCAACGCGCCTACTGCTTATGATTTCGGCGCTGAGCTTGAATTCAGAAAGAGGTTAGATTTTATAGAAGGCCAAGCTTTTTTCAAAAACTTTACGGCTTATGCTAATGCCTCTTATATCCGTTCGGAAGTAAATGTGGTAGACGGTGCTCCAAGACGCCCACTACAGGGTCAGTCACCATATATCATTAACGGTGGCTTATTATATACAACGCCAAACAATGGGTTAACCGTAAATCTGCTGTACAACAAAATTGGTCCGAGACTGAGCTTTGTGGGCATATTGGGTACACGCGATATCTATGAAAAGTCGAGGGATGTCATCGATTTTCAAATAGGCAAACGCCTGCAAAAAAATCGGGGCGAGCTTAAATTAAACGTATCAGACATTCTTGCACAGCCGGTGCGTCTGTACGTGAATTACGGTAACAACGATAACCGTAATTACAATCAAAATACTGACAAAATATTCCAGGCTACCAGGCCTGGGCGTAATATCAGCTTACAATACATCTACAATTTCTAAGCACTTAACTAAAAAAACAATACAAGGTCAATGCTCGGCTGAGATAAAAAGCTGAGCAAAAAATTAAAAAAATGAGAAAGTTAAACAGTTTATTACTTATCGGACTATTGTCTGTTGGTTTGTTCTCATCATGTAGTGATGATAACAATAATTCTGGTCCGGATGTAGAAATTACACCTACAACTCCGGTGCCAACCAGTACAACACTTTCGGGGGCAATTACCTCAAGTGTAACGTTAACAAAAGATAAAACCTGGACTTTGGATGGATTTGTTTATGTAACCAACAATTCAACCTTAACAATTCAGCCAGGTACCAGAATTGTTAGCAGAAGAGCTAATGCAGGTGTGTTAGTGATTACCCGCGGTTCAAAAATAGATGCCAAAGGAACAGCTTCTGAGCCCATTGTATTCACTTCAGCCGAGTCTTCTCCGGTTGCTGGCGACTTAGGTGGCGTTGTAGTAGCAGGTAGTGCTCCATGGAATGGTAACCACGCACAAATGGAAGGCATTTCTGATGCTAATTACAATAAATTTGGTGGTACGGTTAGCAATGATAACTCAGGGTTTTTACAGTATATCCGCATCGAGTATGCCGGTAAAACTGCTAACCCTAACGATGAAGTTAACGGTTTAAGTATGTACGGTGTAGGTAGCGGTACCACGGTAGATCATATCCAGGTAACTCGTGGTTTAGATGACGGCTTTGAGTTTTTTGGTGGTACGTTTAACGCAAAATATTTAATTGCTTATAACTGTGCCGATGATGATTTTGACTTTGACGACGGATACCGTGGTAACTTACAATATTTAATTTCGTTTAAAGACCCTGCCTTTACTGATACTAAATCCAGTGGTGACTTCTCGAACAATTTAGAGTGGGATAATATGAGTGCATCATCAAAAGGTTATGCTACAACTCCAATAACTCACGCCCGCATATCTAACTTAACAGCTATTGGCCCTAATAATGTTACCAGCTCTGTACTGGCAAACTATGGTTTTGGTGCACGTTTTAGAAGAGGTTCTGAGTTTGAAATTGTTAACTCTGTATTTTTAGGTAATCAGTTAGCTTCTTTATCTATTGAGTCTACCGAAGGCGCTGCTGCTTATACTGCAGGTACCAGTGTATTCAAAAACAATGTTATTCATTCAATAGCTGCAAGTCCGTTCAACATCGGTTCTGATGTAACTAACGGTTTAACAGCTGCTCAGATTCAAACGTTAGCAACTGGTCTGCAGATTTTAACTAATCCTGCGGATGCAAATTTAACCGATCCGTTTAACGTTGCTGCTCCTAACCTGATGCCTAAATCAGGCTCATCATTATTAACAGGTGCAAGCTTTACCGGTAACTTCACTACAGCAAACGGTTTCGAAACTACCCCAACCTTCAGAGGTGCAATGGGTACCACCAACTGGACTTCTGGTTGGGCTGTATTCAACAAATAAAAATCTACTGTAAAGTCAAAAAGCGCCTGCTTCGTAAGAAACAGGCGCTTTTTTATTATATGCAAAATCTATCGCTGACTCTAATAGTTACAAATTCCTGCCAATCTTATCCAGCACATCTTTCGGAACCTTTTCTAAATCTAAAATCAGGAAACCATCCAGACAATCGGCAAATTTAGGATCGATGTTAAAGCCGATGATTTTAGCGTTTAAGGAGATGTATTGGCGTAGTAGTACCGGGACCTTGATATGATGTGTTTCGATTTCCGAAATCAGATTGTCCAGCTTCTTAAAGGTTTCGTCGCCGGCCATCAGTGCGTCTGCATCAATGCTCGAAAAATCGACTTTAAATTGCTTGCGCGGCCGTACATATTGTGCCAGTTCCTCGTCAAAATGATGTTTGGTGATATAATCAACAATCAACGATTTAGAGAACTTAGAAAACGTATTGCTGATACTTACCGGGCCGATCAGATATCGGTAACGCGGGTTGTCTATCAAAAACTTCAGTATCCCTTTCCATAATAAGAACAACGGCAACGCTTTTTGCTGGTATTCTTTACGTATCCAAGAGCGGCCCAACTCTAAACTGGTTTTTAAAATATCGCTGAACTGAGGTTTTATTTTAAATAAGTTGGCCGTGTAAAATCCTTTTTTACCAAAACTTTCAAAAATCTCGTCGCCCATGCCAATGCGGTAGGCACCCACAATCATGCTGGTTTTGGTATCCCATATAAACAGGTGATGATAGTAAATATCATACTCATCCAAGTCGGTACTGTTATTGGTACCTTCGCCAACCTCGCGGAAGGTAACTTCACGCAAACGCCCAATCTCACGGATTATACACGGAATTAAGGCAGTAGGCGCTATAAAAACCTCGTAGTTTTTTTCGGTCCACACCCGGTAATGTTCCCTGAGCGGCTCCAGTTCGCGCTCCATCATTTGGGTGGCGGTAGGCGCTACAATCTCTTTTGATTCCTTTTTTATCTTAAACAGGTTACGTGGATTAAACAGACGTTTTTCGTCCTCCAGCCCAGCACCCAAAGCATAAGTTTTAGCTCTTAAAAAGTTGAGTAACTGTGTAGTGTTGTTAGCATTGGGTATATCTGCAACCTGTATAGGCTTACCAATGCGCAATTTAATGGTATGGCCTTGTTTGTTAAATAACTCAGAAGGCAGTTTAGCCGTACGTAGGGCAGGATGTATAAGGCTCAGCAAATTAAACAGCAAGCCGTTATTACCGTGAAAATAAATGGGCACCACCGGCACTTTGGCTTTGGCAATCAGCTTGCCTACCACCGGGTGCCACATACGGTCGGTTACCTGCTTGGTATCTAATTTATAGGTAGATACCTCGCCCGCCGGAAAAATACCTACCGGTGTACCTTGGCGCAGTAACTCAAAAGTGGATTTAATTCCACTGATACTTGATGAGTGATCGATATTTTCGAAAGGGTTTACCGCAATAAAGTAGTCGGCAAGATTAGGGATTTTTTTGAGCAGAAAGTTAGCCATTAGCTTAGCATCGGGGCGTACCATGCACAAAATCTTTAACAAGATCATGCCCTCAATGCCACCGTATGGGTGATTAGCAATGGCAATAAAGGCGCCATCCGTTGGGATGTTTCTTAGTTCGTTAGGGTCAAAATCAATGGTTACACCGCAGCCTTCTAAAATGGCATCTACAAATTCAGGTCCTTGTTTAGGTTGGGCTTGTGCAAACAAGTCGTTAACCTGGTTAATTTTCATTAACTCCATGAGCAATTCTGCCAGGCCCGGCATTTTCAACTTATCCAGTTTGGTAGCCTTGGCGAACTCATCGGTGGTTATAATCTTCATAAGTAAAGCTATCCGGGTAAAATTCTTTAAATTTAGCTAAAATTTGCCAACGCCTTAGCTATTCTATTGAAGCCTGCTGTTAAAAATTACTTCACTTTAACCAAATCTGACTGGAACGGGCTGGTGATACTGGTGTTACTCATTATTGTTGTATTGTTTGCCCCGCAGATTTACGAGTACTATCATCCGCCCAAAGCTGTCAATTTTAGTAAATTAGATAGGGCGGTGGCGCAGCTCAACGCAGCTGGTATTACCGGTCGGGGGGCTTTAGATGAAGAACAGGAGGCTGCAGCCAGGCCGAAAAAGCTATTCACTTTTAACCCCAATCATCTGTCGGCCGAGCAATGGCAAAAGCTTGGTTTAAGCGAAGGTCAAATTAAGGGCATTAAAAGCTACGAAGCCAAGGGCGGAAGTTTTCATACCAAAGCTGATGTTAAAAAGATGTATACTTTATCGGCTGCTGATTACAGGCAATTGGAGCCGTATATACAGTTGCCGCCTGGTGATACCGACCCTAACGCCAAACCGGCGATGGTTGTGGATCTGAATACGGCTGATTCGGTTACATTAACACAACTCAAAGGTATTGGCCCCGCCTTTGCCCGCCGTATAATACAATACCGCAATCGTTTGGGCGGTTTTCATGCCAAGAAACAACTGAAAGAGGTTTACGGGTTGGACGATGTACATTACCGGGATATACAAAACCAGTTTACCGTAAACCGCAATAAGATCAAAAAGCTGGACATAAATACGGTGGAGTACGAAGATTTGAAAGACTTTCCTTACCTGAGCTACAAGCAGATGAATGCGTTGATACAGTATCGCAAACAGCACGGCAACTACGAAACGTTTGACGAATTAGCTAACGTAGCTATACTGGACGAACTTACGCTGAAACAAATAAAACCTTATTGTAAGGTAAAAAAATAAGCTAAGTACCGTGCAATGGCTTAAGCTAAAAGGTAGGATTAACTCAAAATTAATTAAATTCAATTTGGTAAAAACTGCCTGCTATTTTCTTTCGTAGATGTATGAAGCAACACGCTTTGGCGTGCGACTGCTTTAAATACATCACTCATGATCATCAACCAACGCACAAAAACGCAGCGTACGGCTTTGAGCCGGATGATTACATGCGTGGGGTGTTTATTGTTGATGGTGTTTATAGGTAGGGTTGCTTTAGTTTCTGTTTACGGTTATGCCGGTGTGCCAAAGTTTAATGTAAGCTCGGTATCTGGTAGTGCCGAAGAACAAGACGACGATAAAAAAGATGATAGTAAGTATACCGAAAAGCAATTTAAGTGTATCGCTCAGAATAGCTTTGTGTTTTTAGTTCCTATTTATAGTTTTTTAAACAAGCCGTTTCTAGATTTAAATTCAGGCTTCGTAATCTGGCATCCTCTTGCGGTACCAACACCGCCGCCCAACTGCTAATCCACTTTTCGCTTTAATTGTTATTTGACGCTTTTTTTAAGGCGTTAATATTTTCTTGTACAAATAATTTTACTTATGAACCCATCAAAAACTTTTATTCCGGTAAAGGTAGCTGCCTTATGTGCAATGGCCTTTTTACTTTCGGCAACATCGTGTAAAAAAGATCGCCGTGATGACAACGGCGAAACTACGGTGATTGCACCCAACGTTAATGTGTATGCCTTAAGGCAGGATAACCGCTTGATCGCATTTAATGCTCAGACAGGCTCAGAAGTTAGCGCTCAAGTAAGCATTACTGGTTTGCAAACCGGCGAGAACATGCTGGCTATCGATTTCAGACCGGCAACTGGCCAATTATATGGCGTGAGCAGTGGTAGCCGTATTTATGTCATCAACCCAACAAGCGGGGTAGCCAGGGCTATTAACAGTACACCGTTTTCGCCGGCTATTAACGGTACGGCAGTAGGTTTTGACTTCAATCCTACGGTAGATCGGATCCGTTTAGTTACCTCGAACGGACAAAACTTGCGTCTTAACCCCGAAACTGGTTTAGTTGCTGCTACAGATGGCTCTTTAAACGGAGCTACTGGTGTGCAAATCTCATCAGCAGCTTATACCGAAAGTTATGCTGGTGCATCTACCACCATTTTGTATGATATTGATGGTGCCACCCAAAAGTTATATAAACAAGACCCACCTAATGATGGTAAACTGGTTGAAGTAGGCAGTCTGGGCATCCAATCAACCGAAGCGGCCGATTTTGATATTAGTCCGGATGGCAGAGCTGCGCTGGCCCCTATTACCGTAGGAGGACAGCAGGGCTTGTACGTAATTGATTTGGCCACTGGTAAAGCTTACAAAACAGCTAATTTCAACAACAGGGTATTGAGTTTAGCTATTCCTACTAACCCGGTAGCCTATGCTGTAAGCTTGAATAATGAATTAATGATTTTTAACCCTGCAAATCCTACTCCGGTGGTTAAGGCTATTGCTGGTTTGCAGGCCAATGAGTCTGTGGTGGGTATTGATTTCAGACCTGTGAACGGGCAATTATATGCCTTAGGCAGCACCAGCCGTTTATATACTATCAATACCTCATCAGGCGCCGCTGCTGTGGTTGGCGGAGTATTCAGCACAGCGTTGTCAGGTACTTCGTTTGGATTTGACTTTAACCCAACAGTTGATCGTATACGGGTAGTGAGTAATACTGGTCAAAATTTGCGTTTAAATCCTAATGATGGTACCATAGCCGCAGTAGATGGCGCACTTACTGCTGCTAATAATACCATTACGGGTGCGGCCTATACCAACAACTTTGCCGGCGCAACTACTACAGTGCTATTTGATATCAACTCACAAAATGGCAGATTATATCGCCAGGATCCACCAAATGATGGTACGCTGGTAGAGGTAGGCTCTTTAGGCGTAACTATTGATGCTGCTAACGGGTTTGATATTGGAGGCTCAAGCAATACCGGCTACGCTATTTTAACTGTTGGCGGTACCACCCGTTTATATGCAGTTAATCTGCAAAATGGGGCACTAACAGCAGGCCCAACCTTCTCTCAAGGGGTACGCGGTTTTGCGTTAGGATTAGGTTTTTAATATAACTCTTGATATTACAGAGGCCGGTTTGCTTAACTGCAAACCGGCCTCTTTTGTATAGGGTAAATCTTAATTAAAATCTTTTTTGGGATGATTCGCGCACAATCAATTCGGCTTCAACCTCTTTAACGGTATACTCGTAAACCGGGCGTTTGCTTTCAATAGTGTTAATCAATAACTCGGTAGCCAACTGTCCCATCATAAAGGCAGGTTGCCTTACTACAGTTAGCGGCGGGTCGAATGATTCGGCCACGTCCGAATTGGTAAAGCCGGCTAAGGCCACATCATTGGGTATGCGATAACCTAATTTTTTAAGCACGGGTATACAGCGGGTAGTAAGCCTGTCGCTTATAGTAAAAATAGCTTGCGGCCTTTCGGGCATGCTCATTAATTCTCCAATGGCTGTTTCCAGCTCATCTATCAACATACCTCCATGGTAACAATATTTAATGTACTCAGGCGGAAGCGCAAGCTGGTGTTTTTCTAAAGCAGCCTTAAATCCCTCAAAGCGTTCGCGGCTAATAAATAAATTATCGGTATTGGTAATGTAAGCAATCCTCTTAAAGCCTTGATTAATCAGCAATTCAGTGGCGTCAAACGCTCCTTTGTAGTTGTTGATCTTTACTTGGTGAGTATGGATGTTCGGCGCAATCCTGTCAAAAAAAACAATCGGGAAACCCTTATCCAGCAGGTATTTATATTCTGAGGTATCAGTAGTTTCGGCGGATAGCGAGATCAGTAAACCGTCAACATGACGCGATAATAAATGCTGTATGTTAGCGGCCTCGCGCGCTGCCGATTCATGGGTTTGCGTGATGATGACATGATAACCCGAATTATAGGCAATAGATTCTATTCCGTTAATAGCCTGCGAAAAATAATTATTGGCCACCTCGCACACTACTACGCCTATCGACCGGCTTTTTTGCTCTTTTAAGCTTAATGCAATGGGGTTAGGGCGATAATTAACTTTCTCGGCGTACTCCACAACCAGCTTTTTGGTTTCGGCCCCGATTTCATAACTCCCGTTTAAAGCTCTCGAAACTGTAGAGGTGGAGAGCCCTAATGCCTTAGCTATATCTTTTATGGTGTAGGCTTTAAACATAATCGGTTTTTAAAAGTAGACTTATAATTTGTAAAAACCTATTTAATTGTCGTAAAAGGAAATATCGACATCGGATTTACTGCAATCGTTTCCGGGAACGATTGCACATTTTTTGTGCCTGTTATGCTTTGTTTATTAAATCAGACTCTCTAATCTTGCGTAACCGATTGCAACAAACCAACCAGTTTTATAAACCACTGGGCAATCTTATATAACCAATTATAATTTTTCCGTCGTTCGCTTTTTATTTTTTAAAGGGAGAAACTAATGCTGTTATGGCTTGATGCTTATGCATTTTGCTGTGTGCAGTATTTAGCCGGCAACACACGCAACCAATTAAATTATGAATAAACAACTACTTCAAATCTTCATGTTTTTACTGCTTTCCGGTACGGCATGGGCGCAAACCCGCTCGGTTACCGGTAAAGTAGTTGACAAAAGCGGCGAACCCCTGATAGGGGTAAGTTTGCTGGTAAAGGGAACTACCATTGGGGCCAGTACCGATGTAAACGGTAGTTATAAAATTAACGTGCCCGAAACCGGTAACACAGTGTTGCTGTTGCGCTACATTGGTTTTAAAAACCAGGAAGTTGCCGTAAACAACCGTACCCAGATAAACATTACTATGCAAGGCGACGATGCCAGTCAGCTAAACGAAGTAGTGGTGGTAGGTTACGAGTCGGTACGTCGCCGGGACTTATCCGGATCGGTATCTTCGGTAGGTGCCAAGCAGTTAAAAGACATACCACTCTCCAATGCAGCCGAGGCTTTAACCGGTAAACTGGCCGGTGTGCAGGTAACTACATCTGAGGGTGCGCCAGGTGCCGATGTAGTAATCCGTGTTAGGGGTGGTAGTTCAATCACTCAAGACAACTCACCGATATACATTGTAGATGGTATACAGGTAGAAAATGCGCTAAATGTAATTTCGCCGCAGGATATCGCCTCGGTAGACGTTTTAAAAGATGCATCAACTACCGCTATTTACGGTGCGCGCGGTGCCAATGGTGTGGTTATCATTACTACCAAAGGCGGCCGTTCGGGCAAAACGGTAGTATCTTACAATGGCTCGGCTGGTTTCCGTAAGTTATCTAAAACCATGGATGTGCTTAACCCATACGACTATGTGGTATGGCAATACGAAAGATCGCGCTCCAGCCAAACCGATCGTGATAATTTTGCCAAACAGTACGGCAGTACTTTTGATACCTTGCAGGTTTATAAAAACTATCCATTCCTTAACTGGCAAGAGCAGGTGTTTGGCCGTACAGCCGCTTTTCAGCAACACAACGTTTCCATCAGCGGTGGTGATGCTAAAACTACCTTTAATTTAAGCTTAACAGCAAACAACGAAGCCGGTATTCAGCTGCAATCGGGCTTTAAGCGCTATTTAACCAACTTTAAGCTCGACCATCAGGCTACCAGCAAACTTAAAGTGGGCGTTACCATGCGTTATGCCGATCAGGTTATTCGTGGTGCAGGTACTACCAGCACCGGTACCCGTACTACCAACCGCTTGCGCCACACTATAGTGTATCGTCCGCTCGATTTGCCTACTGTGCCCACATCTGATGCTTTTGATGAGGATTATTACTTAAACTCTAACCAGATTCAGAACCCGGTAATCTTAACCCAAGCCGAGTATCGCCGTTCTCCATCAACAGATATTAACCTGAGCGGATACCTGAACTTCCAAATCACCAAAAATCTGAGCTTCAGAAGTACAGGCGGTTTCGATAACGCTAACTTAAGACAGGAGTTATTCTACAGCAAAATTACACCTACGGCCCGTAACTTTGCTTCGTTACCATTGGCCTCCATAGCTACCCAGCGCAATATTACTATCAATAACAGTAATACGTTGCAGTATATCAATAATGGCATAGCTAAGCATCATGATATTAGTGTGCTGTTAGGACAAGAGATCTATGAATACCGTGCCAACGCCGCTACGGTAGAAACCCGTTATTTCCCAGCTGATATTTCTCCCGAAGGAGCCTTGGCCAATATGAGTTTGGGCTCGCCGCCAACAGGTTCTGTACAACCGCGGCCAACTACAACCATTGCTCCGCCTAACCGAATCTTCTCTTTGTTTGGCCGGGTAAGCTACGCTTATGATAAAAACCTATTGGCTTCGGTAACCGTTCGTGGCGATCGTTCGTCAAAGTTTGCACCCGAAAATGGCTTGCTGGTATTCCCATCGGGTACTTTAGCATACCGCTTTTCTGAGGCCGGTTTCATGAAAAAACTATCGTTTATTAACGATGCCAAAATCAGGGCGGGTTACGGTGTTGCCGGTAATAACCGTATAGGCGATTTGTTATACCTGCAATTGTACAATGCAACTGGCGAGTATGCACTTAACCATACTATTTTACCAGGCTTTACAACCGCAGCATTAGCTAATCCTAACCTGCGCTGGGAACGTAATATCTCTAAAAACGTTGGTCTGGATTTATCTTTCCTGAAAGACAGGTTACAGTTTACGGCTGATTTTTATGACAATACAGGTAAAGACTTGTTATTGTTAGCCGCTATTCCGCAAACTACCGGTTACAGTAGCGGGCAGTTACAAAATATTGGTTCAACCTCTAATAAAGGTATCGAGTTGCAGCTGAATGGTACTCCAATCCGCGGTAAAAACTTTACCTGGACCAGTAATTTTAACATTGCCTTTAACCGCAATAAGGTGTTAAGCTTAGGTACAGTAACTCAACAAACCCGCAGCTCGGGCTGGCAGGGGTCTGATGGTGCCGATGACTTCATAGTGCAGGTGGGCAAACCGGTAGGGCAGATGTATGGCTTTGTGACCGATGGCTATTATAAAATAGAAGACTTTAACTATGCCAATGGTGTATACACTCTAAAACCGGGCGTACCAAGCAACATATCTGTTTTTGGTGCACCACAGCCGGGTACTGTTAAATTAAAAGATATTGATGGCGATGGCCAGGTAACTCTGGATAGAGACCGCACCATTATTGGTAATGCCAACCCTAAGTTTACCGGAGGTTGGAACAACCAGTTTGCTTACAAAAACTTCGATATGAGTGTGTTTGTGAACTTTGTTTACGGCAACGACGTGTACAACGCCAACAAACTGGAGTGGACAGACGGCAGTTTCCTGAACCTGAACATGCTGAACGTAATGAAAGACCGCTGGACCAACATCAATAGTGCCGGTGCCGTAGTTACCGATCCGGGAGAGTTAGGTGCATTAAATGCTAACGCCAAAATATGGTCGCCTGTGCGTAACCAGCGTTTTTACCTGCATTCGTATGCTGTCGAGAATGGATCGTTTTTGCGTATCAACAACGTAACCTTGGGTTATACCATGCCTAAAAAACTGGTTAACCGTGTAGGTATATCTAACGTGCGTTTTTATGCTACGGTGAACAACCTGGCTGTCGTAACCAGCTACACCGGCTACGATCCCGAAATCAGTACCCGCCGTACCGACCCGTTAACTCAGGGTGTTGACTTTGCAGGATATCCGCGTGCTCGTCTGTATACCTTCGGAACTAACATTACCTTCTAAACAGTATTTAAAACAGAGAAAGAGATGAAATTCTATAATAAGACATTAATTGCTGTTGCCGCTTTTGTTGGCGCTGTGTCATACAGTGGCTGTAAAAAGTTTACCGAGGTTGAACCGCAATCACAATATAGCCTCGATCAGGCATTTTCTAACGTATCCAATGCTACCACCGCTTTAATTGGTGTGTATGATGAGCTTTCTGGCGATAACGGTTATGGCATCCGTATCAGCTTGTATTACCCATATGATTCTGACGAGGGCATCGTAAGCGGATCTATTGATAATGGTCGCCGGGGTATTGGCCGTTACCAGTTGCAAACCTCTAATACCGAATTAACCAATCCATTCAATCAGTTATACCGTGGTGTAGAGAAGGCCAATTTGTGTATCGACCAAATTCCGCAAATGACTGCCTACAACAGCGGATCGGATGCAGACAAGAAAGAGCTGCGCCGTTTGTATGGCGAGGCTTTGACCTTGCGTGCTCAATATCTGTTTGAGCTGGTAAGAAACTGGGGCGATGTACCTGCACCTTTCATTCCGTCTTACAAACAGCCCGACTTGTTTATCCCTGCAGCTAACCGCGATGCGACTTACGACCATTTGATTGATGATTTGGCTTTAGCCCAAACCTTATTGCCATGGCGTACCGAAACTACCCGTAACGAGCGTATCACCAAAGGTGCGGCTAAGGCACTAAGGGCTAAAATTGCCTTGTTTAGAGGCGGCTACTCATTACGCACAGATACCAAACTGATGGAGCGACGGTCTGACTACTTGAAATATTATACCATTTGTCGTGACGAGTGTGCCGATTTGATGGCTAATCGGGGACAGCATACTTTAAACCCAATTTATGAAGATGTCTGGAAAAAGTACATCTCTACTTTTACCCCCGACCCGGTTGGTGAGATCATATTTGAAGTAGGTGCCGGTGGTGGTAATAGCGTATCTGATAGCCGTATGGCCAACTACGATGGTCCGGTTATTAACGCGGCATCGAGATATGGTACTGGTGGTGGCGGTGTATTGATGCTGCCCAACTTCTTTTACGCTTTTAATCCGGTAGATACCCGCCGCGATGTGAGCATACCGGTCTACTCAATCGGTGCTACCAACCTGAAAAGCTTACGCCGCCTGGGCGAACTGACTGATGGTAAATTCAGGAGAGACTGGCGCGTGCCGTTATTGCCAGGCACGGTGTTAAACGTGGGCTACAACTGGCCGCTGATCCGTTTCGCAGATGTGCTGCTGATGTTTGCTGAGGCAGATAATGAAGTGAAAGGCGCTCCATCGTCGGAGGCTAAAGCCGCTTTTGAAGAAGTACGCAAAAGAGCGTTTAGAGGTAATGAAACAGCTATTGGTACAACACCAAGCGACAAAGCAGGCTTTTTTGATGCCATTGTAAACGAACGCTACCTGGAGTTTGGCGGCGAGGGTATACGTAAGTATGACTTGATACGCTGGAACTTGTTAGGAACCAAGATTGCCGAGGCTCGTCTAAAAATCACCCAGATCCGAGATAATTTAGGCCAGTACGCCAACGTACCGCAATATATTTACTGGAGAAATAACGGCGAAGAGATTCAGTACTTTGCTGCCAATCCTTTTACTACCACCGCTACGCCGTCGCCCACTACCGGCTGGACCCGTACCGATTGGCGTCAGCATTTGGTGTTCTCAGTATCAGCAACCGGTACTATATCGGGCGCATCTATTGATAACCTGCCATTGCAGGATGGTATAGCCCGCTTTTTTACACCAAACAAGAGCGAACTATTCCCTTACACTACCGCTATATTAGATACCTACGGCGGCAGGCTTAAGCAAAACCCAGGGTATTAATTGTAACATTTTAAGGAGCAAAGCCGCTAAAGCTTTGCTCCTTATTTCATTAAAGCTGTTTTTGTACTAAATAGCAACTATTTTAATCTTACTCAATTTCTGCACTCCAATAATCTGCTATGATCCGTAATACTTTAGTTATCCTATTGTTGTCTTTAATCGCTTTTAAGCCTGCGCCTCGCCAGGTTACTGTTTATATGATAGGCGACTCTACTATGTCTATTAAAGATAAGAAAGCTTATCCCGAAACGGGTTGGGGAATGCCTTTTGCCAATTATTTTGATACGACTATCATAGTTGACAACCGTGCTAAAAACGGGCGCAGTACCCGCACCTTTATTACTGAAGGCCTGTGGCAACCCGTAGCCGACGGCATGAAGGCGGGCGATTATTTATTAATACAGTTCGGGCACAACGATGAGGTGCCAACAAAAAAGAGCTTTACTACCGAAAATGAGTTTCGGAAAAATTTAAACCTGTTTATCACCGCAGCTAAAAACAAGCAGGCTATTCCTGTTTTAATAACCCCGGTTGCCCGGCGTAAATTTGACAGTACCGGCCATGTAATGCAAACCCATGCAGTTTACGCGCAAATTGTGCGCGACGTAGCCAAGCAAGCTAAAGTGCCGCTGATAGATCTGGACATCAAAAGCCAATCCCTGTTACAAAAGCTTGGCCCCGAAAGCTCTAAGTTTTTATACAATCATTTAGAGCCTGGCGAAAATCCGCATTATCCAAAAGGTAACCAGGACGATACTCACTTTAGCGAGTTAGGTGCACGCCGGATGGCCGAACTGGTGATGCAGAGTTTACAAGAACTAAACCTCGAACTGGCCACGCATATTACAAAAGCCCGATCTTGATAACTTATGCCAATGTTTGGCTAAGATGAGACAGCTTTAGTATAGTCATAACTAATTATTTTGACAAAATTCCTTAATATAAACCTGATGTTCTATATAAAACAAACCGTGTTTGCTACCTGCTTACTGTTAGGCGCTTACTTACCGGGTTCTGCCCAAAACCAATCGTATTCCTGGAAAAACCTTCCTAAAGCTGCCCTGCCGGTATTTAAAAAAGACACGTTTAACATTATAAAGTACGGTGCCAAACCCGATGGTATAACGCTAAATACCCAAAGCATCAACAGCGCCATTGCGGCTTGTAGCGCTAAAGGCGGCGGTGTTGTTTTGGTTCCCAGTGGCTTGTGGCTTACCGGACCAATAAAACTAAAAAACAATGTAAATCTGCACATAAGCAGGGCAGCGCTTTTACAGTTTACGGCCGATAAAAGTCAGTACAAATTAATTGAAGGCAACTGGGAAGGTCATGCGGCCTACCGTAACGAGTCGCCTATTTCGGGTACTGGTTTGGTGAATATCGGTATTACCGGCGAGGGGGTAATTGATGGTAATGGTGAGGTGTGGCGTGCCATTGGTAAAGACCGCCTTACAGAAGAAGAGTGGAAACGCAAAGTAGCATCAGGTGGCGTAATCAGCGAAAACGGTCGCTCATGGTATCCTTCCGAGAGTTATGCAAAGGCCATAAAAACACCTCGTGCGGGTTATATCGAGCCTGGATCGAGTGCGGCAGCTAACGAGCAGTATAAAGACTTTTTCAGGCCCAATATGCTGGTGTTAACCAATTGCAAAAAGATATTACTACAAAATACCACTTTTCAAAATTCAGCAGCCTGGTGTTTGCACACTTTGATGTGTCAGGATTTAACCCTGCAGGGCGTTAATGTACGCAACCCCTGGAATGCACAGAACGGTGATGCCATTGATGTTGAGTCGTGCAAGAACGTGATGATTGATAACAGTACGTTTGATGCCGGCGACGACGGGATTTGTGTAAAATCCGGCCGTGACGAAGAAGGCCGTAAACGCGGCATGCCTACCGAAAACATGGTAGTAAAAAACAGTATCGTTTACCGCGGACATGGCGGCTTTGTAATAGGCAGCGAAATGTCGGGCGGCGCCCGCAATATCTTCGTGTCCGACTGTACCTTTATGGGCACCGATATTGGTTTACGTTTTAAAACTACCCGTGGTCGTGGTGGTGTGGTAGAGAAAATCTACATCAAAAACATCGCCATGAAGGATATTGTAACGAGTGCAATTTTGTTCGACATGTATTACACCGGCAAGTCGCCAACGGATGAAGAGTCGGTAACCGACGTGGCCTTGCCGCCGGTAACTGAAGCTACACCACAGTTTCGCGATTTTTATGTAAGTAACGTAGCCTGCAATGGTGCCGACAGGGGGCTGTTGATTCGTGGTCTACCCGAAATGAGTATCAAAAATATCAACCTGGATAACATCAACCTGAAAACTAAAAACGGCATCGAAATTATTGAAGGCAAAGGTATCAACCTTAAAAATGTGTTTGTAGAAAGCACTAATTCTAACCCGTTACTTACCATCCGCAACAGTAACGACGTGAAATTTGATAACCTGCGTTACGGTGTTGATACTAAATTACTGTTCAGCATTGGTGGCAAGCGTACCGGTAACATCCAGGTGCGAAACTCTGATTTATCAAAGGCTGCAAAACAGACAGATTTTAAGGCAGGTGTTGATAGTAAGGTACTCACTATATCTAATTAATCTCTGGTATGAAAACGCTTTGCTCTTTAATAATTGGCCTGTTGCTTTCGGCCTTCTTATTCGCGCAGGAGGCTCCGCGGCCTAAAGAACTAACCGTTGCGCAAGATGGTAGCGGCAATTACAAAACCATTCAGGAGGCTGTGAACGCCGTGCGCGATTTGGGCCAGTGGCGGGTAACCATTCATATCAAAAAGGGAATTTATCATGAAAAATTGGTCATCCCTAGCTGGAAAACTAAAATATCGCTGGTAGGAGAGAGTGCTGAAAATACCATTATTACCAACAGCGATTATTCGGGCAAGGCAGTCCCAAGCGGAAAAGATGCTTTTAGCAATGCTAAGATGAGTACCTATACTTCTTATACGGTGCTGGTGCAGGGGAATGATTTTGTGGCTGAAAACCTAACCATCGAAAACGCAGCCGGACGGGTAGGTCAAGCCGTTGCTTTACACGTTGAGGGCGACCGTTGTGTAGTTAAAAAATGCCGCTTGCTGGGCAATCAGGATACATTGTATGCAGCTACCGGCAACAGCCGTCAGTTGTACGAGGATTGTTATATAGAGGGCACTACCGATTTTTTATTTGGGGAGGCTACTGTAGTGTTCAATCGCTGCACTATTAAAAGCTTGCT
Source organism: uncultured Mucilaginibacter sp. (assembly GCA_913775265.1). Taxonomy (GTDB): domain Bacteria; phylum Bacteroidota; class Bacteroidia; order Sphingobacteriales; family Sphingobacteriaceae; genus Mucilaginibacter. The sequence goes on from CAJYJH010000033.1 coordinate 215,686, forward strand.
TAATTCTTACATCACAGCTGCTGCAACACCGCAGGGGCAGGCGTACGGTTTTGTATTATTGAATTGTAAACTGATTGCTGATAGTGTTGCTAACAAAGTGTTTTTAGGTCGTCCCTGGAGGCCTTATGCCAAAACGGTATTTATCAACACTGAAATGGGGAGCCATATTGTGCCGCAGGGCTGGAACCCGTGGAAAGGTGATGCGATGTTTCCGGACAAGGAAAAAACAACCTACTATGCCGAATACCAAAACTCCGGCCCGGGTGCAAAAACAGGCGAAAGGGTAAGCTGGTCTAAGCAGTTAACAGCACGTGAAGCTAAACAATATACCATTAAAAATATTTTGTCGGGTAAAGATAAATGGCAACCAGCCGTTACTGAATAACTTATTTATGCCAGCTTTGATGAACAGATTATTATAGACTGTAATCTCAAAATTGTGAACCCTTTGGGAACGTTTGCATAAATTTTTAGGGGCAACAGGGGTATAAAATCTTTAAAATGTAAGTACAATTGTACCGGTGCTTAGTGTAACCGGTAGCATAACCATAAACCTCGGGTAAGTTTTAATAGTCTTACCACCAATATTTAAAACAGTCTTATGAGATATAAAGAACTTTTTAAGAGAAGTATTTTGGCATGTTGTGTACTGTTGGGTGCCAGTGCGGCCGTAGTACAAGCGCAAACGCAGCCATGGTCGCAGCGTATGGCACAAACTGCCATGACCAAGTGGAGCGACACAATAACTACCGGGCACTGGACTTACGAGCAGGGTGTGGTATGGAAAGGTATTGAAAACGTTTGGCTGCAAACCGGTGAAAAAAAATACTTCCAGTTTCTGCAAAACACCGTTGATAAGTATGTGATGCCTGACGGCACCATCCGTACTTATAAAATGGAGGACTACAACATTGATAATATATTGGATGGCCGCACTGTACTGATGCTTGCGAAAGTTCTGAACACCGAAAAATATTACAAGGCGGCCAGTACACTACGCGAGCAGTTAAGCAAACAGCCACGCGTACCCGAGGGTGGTTTTTGGCACAAAAAACGTTATCCTAACCAAATGTGGCTGGACGGTCTGTACATGGGCGAACCATTTTATGCGGAGTATGCCAACACTTTTCATGAGGATACCGCATTCAACGACATTGCCCGCCAGTTTATATTAATGGAACGCCACGCCCGTGATGCCAAAACCGGGTTGTTATACCATGCCTGGGATCAGAGCAAGCAGGAGCGTTGGGCTAATAAAGAAACCGGCCTTTCGCCAAACTTTTGGGGACGTGCTATGGGCTGGTACGGTATGGCCCTGGTTGATGTGTTAGACCAGATGCCGGTAAACCATCCTAAGCGGGCTGAGCTATTAGTAATCCTTAACCGCTTTGCTACCGCGGTAGCTAAATACCAGGACAAAAAATCGGGTGTGTGGTACCAGGTGCTCGACAAGGGGACCGAGAAAGGCAACTATTTGGAATCCTCCGCTTCTTGCATGTTTGTATATGCTTTAGCTAAAGGCGTTCGTCAGCACAACTTACCGCAGTATTTTAAAGCGGTAGCGCAAACCGGCTTTAACGGTATTATCAAACAGTTTATAAGTACCGATGCCAATGGGCAAATTAACCTGAACGGTACGGTGAGCGTAGCCGGTTTAGGCGGTAACCCTTACCGTGATGGCAGTTATGCTTATTATCTTAGCGAAAAGGTAGTAACCAACGATGCCAAAGGTGTTGGCGCCTTTATACAAGCCAGTGTTGAGATTGAGCGTTTAGCCAACTTAGCGGCCGGTAAGGATAAAAATGTAGTGCTGGATAGCTACTTTAACGACGAGCGCAAAAAAGATATTACCGGTAAACTACTGCCTTACCATTACAAATGGGAAGAGTGGGACAACAACGGTTTCTCTCTGTTTGGTCACATCTTTAATAATTACGGCTTAAACTTAGGTACGCTTTACCAGGCACCAACGGCAGCCAACTTAAAGCCTGCTTCGGTATATGTAATTGTCGACCCGGACATTCCTAAAGAAAATCCGAGTGCTAAATACATGGAGCCTGCTCATGTTATAGCTATTACCGATTGGGTGAAGAAAGGTGGTGTATTATTAGTTTTACACAACGACACCGGCAATGCAGAGTTCAAGCATTTCAATACTTTGATGAGCAAATTCGGCCTCACGTTTAAAGAAAACAGCATCAACCATGTGCAGGGCAGCCAGTTTGAGCAAGGTGCCGTAGCTATACCAGCTAATAATAGCGTTTTTAAAACTGCTAAAAAGATTTACATCAAAGAGATCAGCACGTTTGCTTTAACACCTCCGGGCCAATCAGTGTTAAACCATAAAGGTGAGGTGGCCGTAGCTATGGCTAAGTATGGTAAAGGCGTAGTTTTAGCTGTGGGCGACCCATGGTTTTATAACGAATACCTGGACGGGCGCAAGTTGCCTGCCGAGTTCGAAAATTTTAAAGCAGCTAACGATGTAGTAAGCTGGATAACCAAGCAAATCCCGGCAAAGTAAATAATGAAGCGGCTTTTGTGGATTTGTGGTTTAATGATATTGAATTGGGTGGAGCTTATAGCACAACCCAATTCAAATATTCCTTTGGTTGTTGATGCCAGGGGTAAATCCTCTTTTAAATCTATACAAGCTGCTATTAATAGTTTACCCGATTCGGCCACTACCGATAGGGTAATCCTGATCAAAAATGGCACTTACAACGAAAAGCTTTTCATCACCAAAAATCATGTTGTTTTAAAAGGTGAAAGCGAGAAGGGGGTAATCATTACACAGGATATTGCCCGCGACATATGGCGTTGCCAAGGTAATGCCGATGATTGGGGGGTAGCCACGCTTAACTTGCGCGGCAGTGATATTACTCTGCAAAATCTATCTGTAATTAATGGTTACGGTTTTCATCATACTAACGATACTATCATTAATTGCCAGGTTGGCACTGAGCCTGCAGCAACAAAAACTGTAACTGCTACCGGCCACCAAATGGCTTTGCGCTCTTTTCAGACCACCCGTTTAAAAGTATTAAACTGCACCTTTCGCGCTTTAGGTGGCGATACAGTAAGTCCGTGGAATACTGCCTCCGGCCTGTTTTACTTTAAGGACTGTACCATGGAGGGCGGCGTTGATTTTTACTGTCCGCGCGGTTGGGCCTATGCCGAAAACTGCACTTTTGTATGCCATAGTAAAGAGGCCGCTATTTGGCATGATGGTTCTGGCAACATCAACCAAAAAACAGTACTGGTAAATTGCAAGTTTGATGGCGATCCAGGTTTCAAGTTGGGCCGCTATCATCGCGAATCGAAATTTTATTTAATCAACTGTACGTTTGGCAGCAATATGGCCAATGCGCCGATATTTAAGGCGGTAAGTTCAACCGGTGTGCAATGGGGCGAGCGTGTTTACTATGATAACTGCCATCGCAATGGTGGTGATTACGCTTGGTTTGCTAATAATCTGAATAGTGCTAAGGGAGCGCCAACTGCCAAAGATATTGACGCCTTATGGGCACTTGACAGGCAGTGGAATCCGTTATTAAACTAAGCTGACATGAGAAAGATAATGCGCGCTAAAATAATCATGATGCTGTTTGCCTTAAGTTTGGGTTTTACACATATAGCCAATGCCCAAACAACCGATGCCGTAGCCGAAAATATGCTGCTTTACCAGCGCAGTGTCGGTGGCTGGCCCAAGGCCGTTAACGAGGCAAAGGTAGATTACAATAAAACCCTTACCGATGCACAAAAAGCATCTACCTTAAAAGATGCTAATCGTATTGATGCTACTATCGATAACAGCGCTACTTTTAAAGAAATTACTTACCTGGTTAATGCTTACAAGCAAACCAATAACAAAGCCTATTTACAATCGGCCGAAAAGGGTATCCGGTATTTATTAAAGGCACAATATGCCAATGGCGGCTGGCCTCAGTATTATCCCGACAGTAGCCTGTACCGTGGGCAAATTACGTTTAATGATAACGCCATGATTAACGTGATGAACCTGCTTTACAATATATCTACTCGCGCCAAGGGTTTCGAGGTGGTTGATCAGTCGTTGGTTGCTCCTGCTGCTAATGCCGTTAAGCGCGGGGTTGATTGTGTTTTAAAAACACAGGTAAAAGTTAACGGTAAACTAACCGCCTGGAACCAGCAGTATGATCATCGCACGCTGCAGCCAGTAATGGCCCGTAAGTTCGAACTGGTAGGTTTGGCCACGTCAGAATCGGCCGCTATTGTGGAGTTTTTGATGCGCTTGCCGTCGCCCTCTGCCGATGTTAAAGCAGCCGTTAGCAGTGCTGTAGCTTGGTTTGACGCGGTTAAAATTACCGGTTACCGGTTTGATCATATTACCGATAATAGCCAGCCATCAAAAAAAGATGCGGTATTAGTGGCTGATCCCAATTCGACCATTTGGGCAAGATATTATGAGATAGGCAACAATAAGCCCTTCTTTTCTGGCCGTGATAGTCAGAAAAAGTATAACCTTACCGAAGTAGAAAATGAGCGCCGTGCAGGTTATGCCTGGTATGGCGTATGGCCCGCCAAAATACTGAGCAAGCAGTATCCGGCGTGGGCGCAAAAGAACAGTGTAAATTGATGAATAGCATATGAGACTCTCCCGATATAACTTAAACAAAATAAATCTGCCTGATGTAGTGGTGCCTGATGCCAAAGTGTTTGAGCTACCCGAAAAAGTATTACAATTTGGTACCGGCGTATTGCTGCGTGCGTTGCCCGATTATTATATTGACAAAGCCAACCGTGCCGGCGTATTCAATGGCCGCATAGTAGTAGTAAAATCAACTGATACTGGTTCGGCTACCGAGTTTGACCGCCAGGATAGCTTATATACTTTATACATTAAAGGTATTGATAAAGGCACCGAGGTTAGCGAGCAGATTGTTTGCTCGGCAGTGAGCCGGGTATTGGCGGCCGGCGATGATTGGGATACCATCCTCGAAGTAGCCAAAAGCCCAGATCTGAAAGTCGTGATCTCCAACACCACCGAGGTTGGCATACAACTGGTGCAGGATGATATACGCAAAAACCCGCCGGTATCTTTCCCCGGCAAATTGTTAGCGGTTTTGTATAAACGTTTCGAGGCGTTTAAAGGCAGTGCCGATAGCGGTTTGGTCATTGTGCCAACCGAGTTGATTGTAGACAACGGCAAAAAGCTGGAATCCATAGTACTGGAACTGGCTCATCTGAACAAGCTGGAGCCCGCCTTTATGGATTGGTTGGAAGAGCATAACCATTTTTGCAACTCGTTAGTAGACCGCATTGTGCCCGGCAAACCACAACCTGAACTGGCCAAAGAGATGGAAGCAAGTTGCGGCTACGAGGATGACTTACGCATCGTATCTGAAGTTTACTCGCTTTGGGCTATTGAAGGAAATCAGCATGTTAAAGATGCATTGAGCTTTGCTCAGGTGGATGAAGGCGTAGTGATTGTGCCTAATATTGAAATGTTCAGGGAGTTAAAGCTTCGCTTATTAAACGGTACACATACCTTAAGCTGTGCCGTGGCATTTTTATCCGGTTTTAAAACTGTGCATCAGGCAATGGAAGATGAGTCGTTTGCAAATTTCATTAATCAGCTAATGTTGAAAGAAATTGCACCGTCTATACCTTACGAAGTTGACTATGATACGGCTGCCGACTTTGCCGGCAAAGTGTTGGACCGTTTCCGTAATCCATCCATAGAGCACCAGTGGATCAGCATATCGGCACAGTACTCGTCAAAAATAAAAATGCGTACTATACCTTTGCTGTTAAACCATTATAAGTTGTATAACTTTGCACCTCATTATTTTGCATTTGGTTTTGCGGCCTTTATCAGGTTTATGAAATCAGATACAAATGAGGATGGTAAGTACATTGGCCATAACAATGGCAGCGAGTATGTCATTACTGACAGCCAGGCAGATATATTTAGTCAGGCATGGAAAATGCAAGCGTTACCACAAGTGGTAAATACCTTGTTAAGCAATAAAGCTTTGTGGGATGCCGACTTAACGCAGCTACCGGGTTTTGAGGCCGCCGTGTTACAGCATCTGCAGCAAATTACAGAAGAAGGTACACAAGCCATTTTATTAAAAGAAACTACAGTTTAAAAGGAAGTAATTCTGATGAAACAGACCATATTAAAAATCCACCCGAACGATAATGTTTTGGTTGCTTTAGTTGATTTGCCGGTAGGCCAGGAAATCACTTACGGAAGTGATACCTTTACTACTATTGATCCTATACCGGCTAAACACAAGGTAGCGATACATGATATCCAGGCCGACGAAGACATTATCATGTACGGCGTATTGGTAGGTAAAGCACAGTATGAAATTAAATCGGGCGGTGTAATCACTACCAGTAACATACGCCACGCGGCCAACAGCAACTTAACCGAAAGTAAGCATGCGGCTAACTGGCAGCAGCCGGATGTTAGCGCATGGCAAAGCCGTACCTTTAATGGTTATCATCGTGCTGATGGCAGTGTAGGCACTGCCAACTACTGGCTGGTGATCCCTATGGTATTTTGCGAAAACCGTAACCTGGAAGTGCTGCAGGAGGCTTTAGTAAAACCATTAGGTTATGGCCGTAAAAAAACTTACGAAACTAAGGCGCAACAACTCATCAACAAAGTAAAATCTGGCGGAAGCATTGATGAAGTGCTTTATACCGAAATTGATGCTGACGATGCTGCCAGCCGCGAGAGCAAAGTTTTTCCGAACGTAGATGGTATTAAATTTTTAACCCATACTGGTGGTTGTGGTGGTATCCGTCAGGATGCCGAAACGCTTTGCGGTTTATTGGCTGGGTACATTACGCACCCTAATGTTGCTGGTGCAACCGTGTTAAGTTTAGGTTGCCAAAATGCGCAAGTAAGCATTTTACAGCGCGAAATTGAAAAGCGCTCGCCAAACTTTAGTAAACCGCTATACATCTTAGATCAGCAGACTATTGGTAAAGAGTCGGATATGATTGAGCAGGCCCTGCGTAAAACAATGGCTGGCTTAATTCAGGCTAATGAGGCTTCCCGTCAACCTGCACCATTAAGCAAAATTACTATTGGCTTAGAGTGTGGTGGTTCTGATGGTTTTTCGGGTATTTCGGCTAATCCGGCTATCGGTTATACTTCAGATTTGCTGGTGGCTTTGGGTGGTTCAGTTATTTTAGCTGAGTTTCCGGAGTTGTGCGGCGTAGAACAAAATCTGATTGACCGCTGTGTGCAGGAAGAAGATGCCGACCGCTTTGTAAGCCTGGTGCGTACCTATGCCCAACGCGCCGAGGAAGCAGGTTCGGGCTTTGACATGAACCCATCACCGGGTAATATTAAAGACGGTTTGATTACGGACGCTATTAAATCGGCAGGTGCAGCCAAAAAAGGCGGTACCTCACCGGTAGTTGACGTGTTAGACTATCCTGAAAAAGTAGTACAGCCAGGGTTAAATTTATTGTGTACTCCGGGTAATGACGTGGAAAGCACGACGGCCGAAGTTGGCTCGGGTGCTAACGTGGTATTATTTACCACCGGCTTGGGTACACCGACCGGTAACCCGATTGCACCAGTGGTTAAAATTGCGACCAATACCAACCTGTACAACAAGATGAGCGATATTATTGACCTGAATACAGGTACGATTATTGAAGGTGAGGAAACCATTGAGCAAGCCGGCGAACGTATTTTAGATTACGTAGTTAAAGTAGCCAGTGGCGAGGTAGAAGTATGTGCCGTGCGTCACGGGCAAGACGACTTTATCCCATGGAAACGTGGTGTTTCACTGTAATTTAGTTTACAATAAATTTAAAACAACAATGGCCGATTCATCTTGTATCGGCCATTGTTGTTTTAATGTGTTATCATTTACAAAGAAGCTCTCAGCGTTAAATAAAAGGGGTTCTCCACATGTTCACGCCGGTTATTAATGACCATTTGAGCTACAATTTCGCCCATTTTCTGAAAATCGGTAGATATGGTAGTTAGTCCGTTGAGTATGATCTTTTTCAGTGGAGTCTCATTGTAGGAGATAATGCCAACTTCTTCGCCTATTTTTAAATCGGTTTGCAGTAAGCGCTCAATCAATACTACTACGTCGTTTTCCATTAGGGTAATGTATACTTCACCACTGTTCAAAGGTTCCTCCTGAATGTCGCGCACCACCTTGTAATTAAAAGCATATTGCGTGCAAAAACTATAAAAGCCTTTCAATATTTCGGTAGAGTGGTAGGTATGTTCTGGAAAGGCAATCTTGATGGTCTGGTATTTACTTAAAGGTTGCAGGGCCTGTTCCAAAGCTTTAAAAATATCCTGCTCAAAGTTTTCATAAACGGCTGCATATTCTCCTTCAATACCTTTCACCATCTTATCCAGCAAAATCAGCTTCTCTTTCGGTATCTTGTTAATTACCTCATTGGCCGCATCATCCCCACCATCTAAAAAGTGACTGATGATGACATAATGGGTGTAGTCTTCGTGCGCGTTTTCGAGCAGTTTTTTAAACAATAAAAAGTCGTTGTTATAAATGTATAGGTCAATAGCTGCCTGGTTATCCAGTCCTGCTACAATGGCATCATAAATGAGCTTTTTATGGGTACTGAGTTTATTAAACAGCAAAAAAACCTTAAAACGCTGCATGGTTTCCACACTCTTAATGTAGTAACCTTTGCCGGGTACCGAACCTAATATACCGATAGATTTTAAATGCTTGTAAGCCTTTTCAGCAGTATCGCGCGATATCTCAAAATTGTAATTCAACTCATTAATAGAGGGCAGGGTATCATTACGGTTAAGCCGCCCATCCCTTACGGCCTTGGCAATCGAGTTAGCCAGTTGCAGGTATTTGGGGGTTGATGAGTAATAATCTATCTCAATGTACTCTAAAAATGATGTTGGTTTCATGAGCGTAGTATAATCGGTGTCTATTTCCCATCCAATTCGCTTTCGTAATCGCAGAAAGCTGGGTATTGAGCTTGTCTGATAGGATAGAAAAGTAGCCTGTTATGTAAGTGTTAACGCGATGCGCATTATTGTCAAAATTATGCTTATTTATGCTAATTTTTGATGATAATGGCATTTAAATTTTCGCTATACTCAACCGGCTTAAGTAGGCCTGCACTGTAAAATAACCATGACAGTGCATGATAGCTGTGTTATACAGCTTTTCTACTTTCGCTTTAACCAATTATATTAAATTAGAGCTAAATGCAGGCAATTTTAGGAGTTATTTTCCATTTTATAGGGGGCTTTGCCTCGGGCAGTTTTTACATACCTTACAAGAAAGTTAAGGGCTGGGCCTGGGAGAGTTTCTGGATTGTAGGCGGTATCTTCTCCTGGCTTATTGTGCCGCCGTTAGCTGCCTGGTTAACCATTCCTAATTTTACAGATATCATTAAAAATACTTCAGGTCATATCCTGTTGCTTACCTACTTTTTTGGCGTACTTTGGGGTATTGGCGGTTTAACTTATGGGTTGGGTGTACGTTATCTGGGGGTAGCCTTGGGCAGCTCGGTAATACTGGGTTTATGTTCAATATTCGGATCGCTAATTCCTTCCGTTTATTATAATTTCTTTCCCGAACCTAATAAGGATACGATTACTACTTTGATGACTACCCATTGGGGGCAGATGGTGCTTTTGGGTATTTTGGTCTGTGTAATCGGTATTGTAATTTGTGGTAGGGCCGGTGTGCTCAAAGAGAAAGAATTGTCTCAGGGCAGAGATGTTACAGAAGCTAACTCTGATTATAAATTTGGCTTGGGTATAACCTTGGCCATCATCTCAGGTGTGTTAAGCGCCTGTTTTAACTTTGGTATTGAGGCCGGTCACTCTATGGCCGAAACAGCTAACAATATCTGGATGGCTGCTAACCCGGGTAAGGGTAATTTTCTGTATCAAAATAATGTAACCTATGTAGTAATACTTTGGGGTGGTTTAACCACCAACTTTATTTACTGCATGGTGTTAAATGCCCGTAATAAAACCTTTGGCGACTATACCAACAAAAAAACACCATTAATAGCTAACTACCTGTTTTCGGCATTGGCCGGTACTACCTGGTTCCTGCAGTTCTTCTTTTACGGTATGGGCGAAAGTCGTTTAGGTAATGGTCCAAGCTCGTGGATATTGCACATGGCCTTCATCATCCTGATTGCTAATTGCTGGGGATTGGTGTTAAGAGAGTGGAAAGGCGTAAGCCGCAAGGCTTATATCACCGTGGTAGCCGGTATTGCTACCATTATATTATCCGTGCTGATCGTTGGCTACGGTAATTCATTAAAATAACAACTGTATAAGTAAATCATTCAATTCATATGTCTGTTAAAACAACCGAATTTAAGCACGTAAGCTATTTATGGGACGACGCCAAAGCCGCCGAACTGGCAGGTGATGAAGTGGCCCTTTTAATATACCGTTCCAATTTATTAGGTGCCGATTTGCGCCTTACCAACTATGGAGGCGGTAATACTTCTTGTAAACTGATGTCTAAAGACCCGTTAACCGGTCAGGACGTTGAAGTAATGTGGATTAAAGGATCTGGCGGCGATATCGGCACCCTGAAAAAAAGCGGCCTGGCTGCTTTATATGTTGACCGTTTGCGCAGCCTTAAAAATGTGTACCGCGGTGTTGAACACGAAGACGAAATGGTAGAACTGTTTAACCACAGCATTTACGATTTAAACTCAAAAGCACCATCTATCGATACGCCTTTACACGGCTTTTTGCCATTTGCCCATATTGATCACTTACACCCAGATGCAGCTATTGCTATTGCCGCTGCTAAAGACGGTAAAAAAATAACTGAAGAGTTGTTTGGCGGTACTATTGGTTGGGTTGAATGGAAAAAACCAGGCTTCGAATTAGGCTTACAGTTAAAAGCCTGTTTAGATGCTAATCCCGGCATCCGTGGTATTATGCTGGGTTCGCACGGTTTATTTACTTGGGGCGATACTGCATACGAAAGCTACATCAACACTTTAGAAGTAATTGAGAAATGTGCCGAGTACTTGGAGCAAAACTATGGTAAAAAAGGCCCTGTTTTTGGTGGCCAAAAAGTACAAAGCTTAGAAGAAGCCGGTCGTAAAAAACAAGCAGTAGCCCTGGCACCGATTTTACGTGGTTTCTGCTCAAGCGAGCGTAATATGATCGGTCATTTTACTGATGATGCACGCGTACTGGAATATATTAACTCTAATGATCTGGAAAGATTGGCACCTATGGGTACCAGCTGTCCTGACCACTTTTTGCGCACCAAGATCAGCCCGTTGGTTTTAGACCTGGCGCCTGATGCTGACTTAAGCGACGTAGAAGGTTTGAAAGCCAAACTGGCTCCTGCATTTGAGGCTTACCGTCAAATGTATACCGACTATTACAACACCTGTAAACATTCAAACAGCCCGGCTATCCGTGATACCAACCCGGTAATCATTTTATACCCAGGTGTAGGTATGTTCAGCTTCTCTAAAGATAAGCAAACAGCCCGTGTAGCTGCCGAGTTTTATACTAACGCTATTAATGTAATGAAAGGTGCTGAGGCTATCTCTGAGTACACATCATTACCACGTCAGGAAGCTTTTGATATTGAGTACTGGCTGTTAGAAGAAGCCAAGTTACAGCGTATGCCTAAGCCAAAGGCTTTATCGGGCCGTATTGCTTTAATTACCGGTAGTGCCGGTGGTATTGGTAAAGCTATCGCTAAAAAGTTTGTTGAAGAAGGTGCCGTTGTTATTTTGAACGACATGAACGAAGAGCGTTTAGAAGGTGCCGGCGAGGAGTTTAAAGCTGCTTACGGTAAAGACTCATACGCTACTGCGGTAATGGATGTAACCAGCGCCGATCAAATTCAGGCTGCTATGGATGTAGCTGCTCTTAACTTTGGCGGTGTCGACCTGATTGTGAACAATGCAGGTTTATCCATCTCTAAAACCATTGGCGACCATACCGAAAAGGATTGGGATCTGTTATATGATGTATTGGTAAAAGGCCAGTTCTTTGTAACGCAAGCAGCTGTGGCTGTGATGAAAAAACAAGCTATTGGTGGTGATGTAATCAACATTGTAAGCAAAAACGCTTTGGTGAGCGGCCCTAACAACGCCGGGTACGGTAGTGCTAAAGCTGCACAATTACACTTGAGTCGTTTAAATGCTGCGGAGTTAGGTCCGGATAAAATCCGTGTTAACGTGGTTAACCCTGATGCCGTGATCAGCGACAGCAATATATGGGCTGGTGGCTGGGCCGAAGGCCGTGCTAAAGCTTACGGTATTACCGTAGCCGAACTACCTGCTTACTACGCCAAACGTACTTTATTAAACGAGATTATTTTACCGGTAGACATTGCTAACGCTTGTTTCGCCTTAACCGGCGGCTTGTTAGCTAAATCAACCGGTAACGTCATCAATGTTGACGGTGGTGTTGCTGCCGGCTTTGTAAGATAAACCCCTCCAAACCTCCCCAAAGGGGAGACTTATAAAAATAAACCATACCTGCTAAGCCCTCCCCTTTGGGGTGGGGTGGGGTGGGGTTAACCTGTAAATTATGTTAATAGAAAAATATAAAATTGAGGAGAGCAATCATCAATTAAGCAGCAAGCATCAGCGTGCGTTTGATTATGTGGCTGCTGATGTTAGCAATCTGGACGATGTTTTAAAGAAGCTTCAAGCTTTTAACATTGCCATCCCGAGCTGGGCTTTGGGTACCGGTGGTACACGTTTCGGTCGTTTTTCGGGTGGTGGTGAGCCGCGTAGCCTCGAAGAAAAAATTGAGGATGTAGGTGCTATCCATGCATTGAACAGATCAAGTAATTCTATTTCATTACACATTCCTTGGGACATCCCTTCTAATGCGGATGCTATTAAAGCAGTAGCTGCACAGCATGGTCTGCGCTTTGATGCGGTAAACTCAAACACTTTCCAGGATCAGAAAGATCAGCAATTAAGCTACAAATATGGCTCATTGCACCACGCCGATAAGGCGGTGCGTAAACAAGCGGTTGAGCATAACATTGAAGTAATAAAATACGGTAAAGAATTAGGTTCTAACGCGCTTTCGGTATGGCTGGCAGACGGATCAAACTTCCCTGGTCAGTTAAACTTCCGTACGGCTTTTCAGAATACCTTAGAAAGTTTGCAGGAAATTTATGCTGCCCTGCCTGATGATTGGAAAGTATGGGTAGAGTACAAGCCGTACGAGCCAAATTTCTATTCGACTACTATCGGCGATTGGGGACAATCTTTATTGTTAGCTAATAAATTAGGCCCTAAAGCTTCTACACTGGTTGATTTAGGTCACCACTTGCCTAATACCAATATTGAGCAAATTGTATCGTTATTATTGATGGAAGGCAAATTAGCCGGTTTCCACTTTAACGATTCTAAATATGGTGACGACGACTTAACCGTTGGCAGCATTAACCCTTACCAATTGTTCCTGATCTTTAACGAACTGGTAGAAGGTATGGATGCCCGCGGTATGACTCACGCTACCGACATTGGCTGGATGATTGATGCATCGCACAACTTGAAAGACCCAATTGAAGATTTGTTACAATCTGTAGAAGCTATTAAAATTGCTTATGCACAGGCTTTGTTGGTAGATACTGCAGCTTTGAAAGAAGCACAGGCTGCTAATGACGCTGTTGCTGCACAAGAAATTCTACAACGAGCTTACCGTACGGATGTTCGTCCGTTGGTAGCAGAGGCTCGTTTACGCGAGGGTGGTGCGTTAAGCCCGCTTTCGGCTTACCGCAGCCTGGATGTACGTAAAAACTTAATTAAAGAGCGTGGCGAAAAAACAGTAGCTACAGGATTATAAACATGACGCCAACACCCGTAATAGCAGTATTTGATGTAGGCAAGACCAACAAAAAATTGTTCTTGTTTAACGAAGATTATAAGATTGTTTACGAAAAGTCGGCCCGTTTTAACGAAACGACCGATGAGGATGGCGACCCATGCGAAAATATCGATAGTTTACGGCTTTCGGTGTTCGACTCATTGCGCGAAATTTTCAGGCGACCTGAGTTTTATATTAAGGCCGTGAACTTTTCATCTTATGGTGCCAGCTTTGTATATCTGGATGAGGATGGCGCCCCATTAACACCTTTATACAATTATCTAAAGGCTTTCCCGAAAGACCTGCATCAACAGTTTTACGGTATGTATGGCGGCGAGGCTACGGTAGCACGGCAAACAGCTTCCCCGGTTTTAGGCAACTTAAACTCGGGCATGCAGCTTTACCGTTTAAAGTTTCAGAAACCCGATATTTTTAACCGCATTAAGTATGCGCTGCATCTGCCGCAATATTTAAGTTATCTGATCAGCGGTCAGGCTTTTACCGATTTAACCAGTATAGGATGCCACACCAGCTTGTGGGATTTTGAAAAGAATGACTACCACGACTGGGTGAAGAAAGAAGGACTGGCCGAGAAGTTAGCGCCTATTGGCAACGCCGACGAAGTTTTACCGGCCGAATTTCCAGGCAATAATTACAGTGTAGGCATTGGCTTGCACGATAGTTCAGCAGCTTTAATTCCTTACCTGGTAAGTTTTACCGAGCCTTTTGTGCTGCTTTCTACCGGTACCTGGACCATCACCCTCAATCCGTTTGATAACTCGCCGTTAACAGACGAAGAACTAAAAAATGATTGCCTGAAATTTATCCAGTACAAAGGTAAGCCTGTTAAAGCATCGCGTTTGTTTGCCGGGTACGAGTATGAGCAACAGGTTAAACGCATTGCTGCACACTTTAATCAAAATATAGCGCATTACCGCACCATTAGGTATGATGCCGATCTGGCTACCCAATTGCTGGCTAAAGAAACCGCTAAAATATCGGGAGCTACCAGTTTAAAGGCATCTGTATTCGGGCAGCGTGATTTAAGTGATTTTACAAACGACGTTGAAGCTTATCACCGCCTGATGCTGGATATCGTAGACCAGCAAAAGGTTTCGACAGGTTATGTACTTAAAGACGGTACGGTAAAACGTATTTTTGTAGACGGCGGATTCAGCAAGAACTCGGTATACATGCATATGCTGGCTAATGCTTTTCCTAACGTGGAAGTGTTTGCAGCCTCCATGGCGCAAGCCACTGCCGTAGGTGCTGCTTTAGCTATTCATCAAGCCTGGAATACCAAAGCTTTACCTCATGATTTGCTGGAGCTGAAATATTATTCGGCTACACATACATTAACTACTTAAAAAACATTATAACACAGGAGCAAAAGATGCGTGTAGGGTTATTTGTACCATGTTATGTTGACCAGTTTTATCCCGGAGCGGCTATTGCCACGTTGGAACTGCTCGAAAAGCTTGGGGTAGAAGTGGTTTATCCAAAAAACCAAACCTGCTGCGGACAGCCCATGGCCAACTCCGGGTTTGAACATTTGACCGGTGGTTGCAACCGGTTATTTATTGATAATTTTTCGGGTTTCGATTATATTGTGTCGCCTTCCGGAAGTTGTGTACTGCACATCCGCGAACATCTGCACGATGATAAACGCCCTGAGCAGGCCAAAGAAATCAGCCATAAAGTATGGGAGTTAACCTCCTTTTTGACTGACGTACTTAAGGTAGAAAGTTTACCGGCACGTTTTCCGCACAAAGTAGGCGTTCACCAGAGCTGCCATGGTCAGCGCGGCTTACATTTGAGTTCGATGACCGAGTTAGTTGCGCCGAGTTTTTCTAAACCCGGATCGCTACTCAACATGGTCAAAGACCTGGAATTGATTGAACTGGAACGAAAAGACGAATGCTGCGGTTTCGGTGGTACTTTTTGCGTGGTTGAAGAAGCCGTGTCATCCAAAATGGGGAAAGACCGGGTAGCCGATCACTTAAAGCATGGTGCCGAGTACATCACCGGAGCAGACATGTCGTGCTTGATGCACATGGAAGGCATTTTGAAACGTCAGGGCAGCAAAGTTAAGGTATTACATATTGCCGAAATATTAAACGCAGAGTGAGATGGAAGTAGGAACTAAAGACCATGCCGAGCTGGCCGAGATATTTAATAAAGACGAAGAGCGGGTTAACTGGCACGATGAAACCTTATGGTGGATTAGAGCCAAACGCGACAAAAGCGTCCATCAGTTACCTGAATGGGAGGCATTGCGTGAGGCCGCTTCTAACGTTAAATTTAATGTTTTAAGCCACCTCAATACTTACCTGGAGCAGTTTGAGGCTGCAGCCAAGGCCAATGGTGTTATTGTACATTGGGCAGCCGATGCCAAAGAGCATAACGAAATTGTGCACGGCTTGCTTAAAGAAAACAAGGTTACTCAAATGGTAAAAAGTAAGTCGATGCTTACCGAAGAATGCCATTTGAATGAATACCTGGCTACTCATGGTATCGAGGTGATTGACTCAGACTTAGGCGAACGCATAGTGCAGCTGGCCGGCGAACCGCCAAGCCATATTGTGCTGCCTTGTATCCATAAAAAGAAAGAAGAAATAGGTGATCTGTTTCACATGTATTTGGGCACGCCATCCAACATGGCCGACCCGCAGTTTTTAACTGAAACGGCACGTGGCAGTTTGCGCGAAACCTTCTTAACCCGTAAGGTGGCCTTAACCGGTGTAAACTTCGCCATTGCCGAAACGGGTGAATTTGTGGTATGTACCAACGAGGGTAATGCCGACATGGGCGCTCACCTGGCCGACGTACACATTGCCTGTATGGGCATCGAAAAGCTGATTCCTAAGCGCGAGCATTTAGGCATATTTCTTCGTTTGCTGACCCGTAGCGCTACCGGTCAGCCTATTACTACCTATAGCAGCCATTTTGGTAAACCGCGCGAAGGGCAGCAAATGCACTTAGTGCTGGTTGATAATGGCCGTAGTGTACAGTTAGGGCGTAAAGATTTCCGTAACTCGTTAAAGTGTATCCGTTGCGGTGCTTGTATGAATACTTGTCCTGTGTATCGCCGCAGTGGTGGGCATAGCTATCATACTGCCGTTGCCGGACCAATCGGTTCTATTTTAGCGCCTAACCTGGACATGAAAAAGTATGCCGATTTACCGTTCGCCTCAACGCTGTGCGGATCGTGCTCCAACGTGTGCCCGGTAAAGATTGATATACACGATCAGTTATATAAATGGCGGCAGGTACTGGTAAAAGAAGGCTATGCACCGACCGGTAAAAAAATTGCCATGCAGGTAATGGCCACCACATTGGCCTCGCCAACGCTCTACCATGCCGCCGGCAAAATGGGCAGGGCAACCATCAAGTATGCCCCATTTGCTGTGAACAATAAACTTAACGCCTGGTACAAAGAGCGCGAAATGCCCGCCCCGCCTAAAGAATCGTTCGGCGAGTGGTACGCGAAGAATAAGAAGTAGAATTTAGAGCCAAGAGCTAAGAAACAGGAACCAAGTGGAATTGAGAGAAGAGAGTATAGATGGTGCGCCATGATAACTAATACAAGATTTATGTAGTCACTTGCGGCGAGTAACAAGATGTCTCGCTATCGCTCGACATGACAGGGATTTTTTATTCGCTCATCCACTTAATCTATCATTTACTCATTGGCTTCCATTCACTCATTCACAACTCACTCATTCACTCATTAATATATGAGCAGCAGAGATAAAATATTAGCGGCGGTAGCGCAGAATAAGCCCGAGGCGATGCCGCTACCCCACATAGCGCCATTTAAAGAAATTGGTTATACCGACGTAATCGGCCAGTACGAAACGGTACTGACTGCCATTGGTGGAAAGGTACACCGGGTAAACAACTGGGACGAGATTAAAACCATCGTTAAAGAAAAATACAACGCGCAAAACGTGCGGGTACTCAGTTTGGTACCTGAGTTGGACGATGTAGCCACTTCGGCTTACGAAATTAACCCGGCGGCACATCACTTAGCCGATGTTGAACTGGCCTTGATCAAAGCACATTTTGGTGTGGCCGAAAATGGTTCGGTTTGGGTAACCGAAGAATTACTGGGGCACCGTGCTGTGCCTTTTATTTGCCAACACTTGGCGGCGGTAATCACCTCATCTAATTTGGTTGATACCATGCACCGTGCTTACATGCGTATCGGTTTAGAAACTTACGGTTGGGGGGCATTTATTGCCGGTCCATCAAAAACTGCCGATATTGAACAGTCGTTGGTATTGGGTGCTCACGGTCCGCGCAGTATGACGGTGTTTGTTTTGCAAGATTAGTTTAGCACGAGTTAACGCATTGGTGTACTGACACACCATTAAAAGCTGTATAGTGAAGTATTACCTCTTCGTTATACAGCTTTTTGCTTTATATAACTTTAAGTTCTTGAATACTAAGTCCCATAGCTGGCCATTCAATTAGCAAATAAGCAAAACCATAATGTAATTAGTTACTTGTACTAATACCAGTTAACCCAATTAAAACGAAGATTTATGGAACCTGAACCGCTTAAAATGTTTGAAGTATATGCTTTAAGTAAAGGGTATAAAGCTTCTGTTGTTGATAATACGATACGCATTGTTGATGTTACCAATCCCGGCAATAACTTCAGCATACAAAAGGCTGATGGTTATTATACGGTATCTACCATCAGTGTATCTAAAGCCGATTATGAGTATACGGCCAAGTGCATGGTTTACCTGCTAATGGCCGAGTTTAATAAAGACAACAGCGCCGAACATCTACACCTTAAGTTCAAGGTTGATTTGTAGGGTAAAAAAGACTTTGTATTGTTACTTGTGAATTGATTAATTAATCATTATCAGCTATTAATATGCAATATAGTTTTAGCTAAATTAATCATACTCTCGGTGCCGGTATATTTGCCGTGCTCGTCAGATAATTTAACTACTTCAGTCCATTCATCATCCTGAGGCAAAGCTTCGGTCATCTTAATCACGATATTCATCGGTGCAGGGCCAAAGTCGTTAGTCAGATTGGTGCCAATTCCAAACGATAAACCTATCCGGCCTTTGCAGTGTTCAGCAATTCGCGATACTTTATCGTAATTCAAAGCGTCTGAAAATATAATCGTTTTGCTGGTCGGGTCGATGCCCAGGCGCTGGTAATGCTGCATCACTTTGTCGGCGAACTGTAGTGGATCTCCACTGTCGTGACGTACACCATCAAACAACTTAGAAAACATTTTATCAAACTGTTTAAAAAATACATCAGTTGTATAAGTGTCCGATAGTGCTATACCTAAGTCGCCTCTAAAAACCTGTACCCAATGTTCGAGGCCTAACGAGTTAGCCATTTTAAAACCGTATTTGGCGGCATGAAACATAAACCACTCATGCGCATGGGTACCGATGGGCTTGGTTTGATACTGCATGGCCAAGTGCACATTGCTGGTGCCTACAAAAGTGCTGTTTCCGTATTGCTGTAACGCGCCAACTACCAGGTTGTGGCAAGCATAAGAGTAACGACGGCGGGTACCAAACTCGGCCACTTTTACACCCAAACTTTGGTAGCGCTCTATCTTTTTGCGTGTACAATCTACTACCTCTTCGTCACTTATTCGGTGTGCGTAGGTAAGTTTATAAAACAATTCACAAATAAGCGACATTACCGGTACCTCCCATAGTATAGTTCGGTACCACAAACCTTCAATGTGCACTTCCAAATCACTACCCTGCTGATCTATTTGAACCTCTTGCGGATTGTAGCGATATCCTTCCAGAAAATCGAGATACAGCGGGTCGAGATACGGGCAGGTGACCTGCAAAAACTGCTTTTCCTGCGGTGTGAGTTTTAGCTCTGTCATGGCGCCTAATGCTTCTCTAAGAGCTTGCGCAAAGCCCGGCGGAAACCGGTGCTTGCCCCGGTTAATAAACTTATACCTCACCCGAGCGCCCGGAAACAGGCGCACGACGCCCTGCTGCATCGTAAACTTATAAAAATCGTTATCGAGCATGGAAGGCAGCGGAAGTAAAGGTTGATCACTCATAGTGTTGTACAACATGAAGGAGAGTAACATGGTTTTGAATGTTTCGGATGGAAATGTAACTATTAGCTCCGAGGCAGTTTTTCGCGAAACCTCTTGGCTTTTGGCGGGTTTTTAAATTGTACATAGCCGATGCTGTAAATAACTATTAAACATCTATTTTAAATTATGGCAGAGGAGAACACATGCCCGGTACCTACCGGGGCATTGTTAATTATTGGCGGTGCAGAGGCTAAAGAAGATGCCTCGAAAAAGGACGGCAATGCATCGTCGATTGGGATGGAAGTGCTATCGTGCTTTATGCAGTTGCTCGACAGTGAGCAGCCCATCATTGAGGTAATTACTTCGGCTTCATCAGATGATCCGGTAGATTCCTTTAATAATTACGAAAAATCTTTTAAAGAGTTAGGTGCCTATGTGGTTAACCACATCCATCATGATAACCGGAATGATATTGTGTTTGCTGACATCGAAGCCCGCCTGAAGTCAACGCATGGCGTATTTTTAACAGGTGGAGATCAGTTAAAACTGACGTCAGTATATGGTGGTACCGACTTGCTGCTTTTGCTAAAAGAGCGTTAAATTTATGAGAATTTGGTAATAGCCGGGACAAGCGCCGGAGCTATGGCCATGTCAACACCGATGATTTATGAAGGTGCAGGTAAGGATGAAATGATTGCCGGTCATGTTAAAATGACTACCGGATTGGAATTTTTGCGCGACGTATGCATCGACACCCACTTTGTAAACCGCGGCAGGTTTGTACGGATGTCTCAGGTGATTGCTACTAACCCAACATCAATAGGTGTAGGTATTGAAGAGGATACGGCCATGTTGGTACGGAATGGCAAAGATGCTGTGGTAGTGGGCTGTGGAGTGATCATAGTGATCAACGGCTTTCAGAGTCATGGTGCTAATATTCATAACCATGCAGATGATGAAATGCTGACGGTACGTGGACTGAACGTTGATATCTTATCGAAAGGAGAAAAGTTTACAATCCCCGAAATAAACCCGCCTCATAAATAAATATCAAGGCGGGCCCGGGAACAACAAACTGCAAGCTTATCGTTAAGCTTGTAGTTTTCGGGTTAGTAACATAATTTTTTCGGTCACCTGTGCCAGTAAATCAGGGTTCATCTGCTGTTCATTATCGCATTTCCATTGGTCGTCATCCTGATAAACCAGTACATAATTCCCGTTAACACCAACCTCATATATATGCCTGCCCTGGTAAATAACTGGCTCTACAGTGATGGGTTGTACTAATCCTTTCTCTATTACTTTAAAATCGTATTTCATGTGTAGTTAATGTGTTTGAGTATATGATGTTTCTTAAGAACGAGTATTCAAATTGCTTTTATTATTTATTTAATGCTTACAAAATCAATAGTTGCTCGTCATCTTTCAACAGATGATATTAGTGTTGTGTTCTCCTATTAATTAAAATGTTAAATTATTTTTTCAACACTTGGAACTTCCATAGCTAAAACAAATGTGGATAACTTAAAGTTGCGTAGTAAAAGGCTGCTGGCATAAGTCAGCAAAAACACATGCAAAATCAATATAATATGCCCTCGTTTTTGTACCGAAATGGGCTTACTTTGTTCTTTCTATTCCTGTTTATTATTACGCTCGTTGCGCAAGCATTAACCGGATGGAAGGAGAACAATCAAGAATTGCAAGATATCGGCGGCCGGCCTTTGGCTTTAACGCAATATTTGGGGAGCGGACATTTTATATCAGCCACTTTCGAAAACTTCCAGAGTGAGTTTTTACAAATGGGAATGTATGTGTTGCTTACTGTCGGTTTGAGACAGGTTGGATCGGCCGAGTCAAAAAGTTTAGATAAAGCTGAAGAGGTAGACCGCGAACCTAACCCATCACCAGACGCGCCCTGGCCTGTAAAAAAGGGTGGCATTTGGCTAAAGTTGTATAGCCATTCATTGTCGTTGTGCTTTTCGTTATTATTTCTTATTAGTTGGGCACTGCACCTGTATGGCAGTTGGGTAGATCATAACGACCAGCAGGTATTGATGCACAAACCCCAGGATAGCATAATGCAATTTTTAGGGGAGCCAACTTTTTGGTTTGAAACGTTTCAGAATTGGCAAAGTGAATTTATATCGATTGTTTCTATTGTGTTCTTAACTATTTATTTGAGGCAAAAAGGTTCGCCCGAATCAAAACCGGTGGATGCTCCACACATGGAAACCGGCAAATAATATCAATCTATGAAGAAAATTTACTTATTACCTTTTTTTGCGGCAGTTGCGGTATTGATGTTCAATACACAAGCTAAAGCGCAGGATAGCACACGCTCATCTTACCATTTATTTAAGCCGATGCCCAAATCTTTAGAACGTGAGGAAATGGAAACCGACCGGCCCAATGTTACCGAAACACCACATACGGTAGATGCCGGGCACTTTCAGTACGAAACTGACATCTTCAGGCATCAGCGCGAAATTACTGACCAGAGTAAACAGCGCCGTTGGCTTTACAATCAGGCTAATCTTAAACTGGGTCTTTTAAAAAACACTGCTTTGCAAGTCATTGTACAGAGTTACAATAACGAGTCGATTACAGATTTAGCCACTAATCAAAAACAAACAGGCTCGGGCTTTGGCGATTTAATTATAAGGGTAAAACAATGTTTATATGGTAATTATAATGGCAGCTTTAGTATAGCGTTGTTGCCTTATGTAAAAATACCGACTAACCGCTATTCTGATAACCAAAAATACGAAGAGGGTTTATTGGTGCCAATGCTGATCAAATTACCGCACGATTGGAAAATAGGATTACAGGTTGAAGGCAGTTATTTAAGGGATGACGAGCAGCCCTCCCGCCACATGGAAGCGTTGCAGTCGGTAGTAGTTAGCCATGTGTTATTTAAAAAACTGGAGGTATTTGGCGAAAGCTTTTATACCTACAATTTTAAAGAACATAAGATAAATAATTTTTTGGATGCCGCGCTTGAGTATGAAGTAACCCCGGATGTTAAAATAGATGCAGGTCTAAATTATGGTCTTCAGAAAACAGCGCAGAAAGAATATTTTGTTGGTTTAGCCTTTAGATACTAATTGCGATGAAAACAAATAGAATGATTATGGCCAGCCTGGCCGGAACCACCTTGATGACTGCCTTTAGCGAGTTGATGTCGAAAGCCAAAGGTAGTAATTATAACGAGGCCGAAATTTTAAGCGAATTGTTAAACCGCATAACGCCTTTAAGCAAACCGCAAGCCCGGTTAGCCGGTTGGATTGCACACTACGGTATAGGTGTGGTGTTTGCCGCATTGTATGATTTATATCTTAAGCAAACCCAAGCCAAAGCAAATGCTGCAAGTGGAACGGTGTATGGCTTTTTAAGCGGACTGGCCGGTGTTGTGGTATGGAAATCAACCTTTAAAATGCACCCAAATCCGCCTGGTGTCGACCTTAAAACCTATTACCCGCAATTGGTGCTGGCCCACATCGTTTTCGGCTTTGTCACTGCGGTATTATACCAGTCTATTAGAAATAGCAATTAATTTTATTTAAAATAATTAATTTAAAAGAAACTTGTTTTCTTTAGAGGTGTTATTCTATTACAACAAGTTCTGATACTTACTGATAGGAATTAACAACCAACAAGTTCTTTCTCTTCGTCCTGTCGTACATACTTGCCGTTCGCATTTTATAGCCAGTTTATTTCTGTTTATATAAAAAAGTCAAAAAAAGTATGTTCTATCATGACAAGAAACTACAGTACGAGGTACGAGTAGAAAAACCCAACCCGGCATTTGCCAAATTACTGCAACAAGCTATCGGTGGCATCGAAGGCGAAATCAGGGTGTGTTTACAATACCTGTTTCAGGCCTGGGGCGCTCGTGGTCCAAACAAATACCGCGATATGCTGCTGGATACAGGCACTGAAGAAATCTCGCACATTGAAATGCTGAGCACAGCCGTAGCGCTTAATTTAGAAGGCGCTACTGTAGAGTTGAAAGACAAAATTGCCGGTGAAAACGCTATTGTAGGTAGTATTTTAGGCGGTATGGATCCACGCCATTTATTATCATCAGGATTGGCAGCTATGGCAGTAGATGCTAATGGCGTGCCTTTCAACGGTTCGTGGGTAGTAGGCAGTGGTAACATTGCTGCAGATATGTATGCCAACGTCATGGCCGAATCAACCGGGCGCGTATTAGCTACCCGCTTGTGGCAGCTAACCGACGACCCGGGCATGAAAGATATGCTTGCCTTTTTAATAGCCCGCGATAGCATGCACCAAAACCAATGGCTGGCCGTATTAGAAGATTTAGGCGGCTTTAACGCAAACCTACCGATTCCTAATACTTTCCCTGAAAACGAGCAGGTTAACGAATTTGCTTACACCTTCGTATCAACCAACATTGAAAAACCCGAGCCACCGCAAGCCCGTTGGGCAAGCGGACCATCGATGATGGCAAAGGTGAATTTAAATATGCCTATGCTCAGCCATTAGGCCAGGAACCCAAATTGGCGCCGCCGGATCCGCAAGGTTTTGCTCAATCGCAGCAAATGACCGGCGGTATGGATAAAAATATTTTAGAAAACATCAAAGACACGATTTTGCCGTAATGTTGATCAGGTCTGGTTGGCGGCCATGAATTGCCGCCAACCAGACCCTTTTTTAATTGCCTTATAAATCTAAGAATAAATCCATAAGTATCCCGCTATCTATCAAAATGCTATGAGTTTGAACGTCAGCATAAAAAGCATTGAATTCAGGAACTTGATAAAATATCGATAATTTCAGGACTATAACTTCTTGATCTTAGCAGTTGAAAAGCAATAACGGAACGTTGATTTCTGCCGGCTTTTGTTGCCTATTGTTACAAGCAGTATGAAGGGCTGTATGATGATGTTTACCATAAGCCATAGCCAGCCAGTTGTTATGTAAAACATCGATCAACACATCTGCTGCTTTGTTAATACAATGCTCAGTGATATGCTGAAACGAAAGATTAAGCTGATTGGGGTTGTGACCAATAGCTTGCCGGTAAAGCGATAATGCGTAATTGGTTTCAGGCTCGGGTAGCTTGGCTGCGGTAATGTGTGCCAGCGCCAGCCCGGCGTTTAGTTGATATGCAATCTGTTTGAGGTAGTTAGTAATATGAGCGCGGCAATATCGCAGGTCAGTCAGATAAACCATTTGCTTTACGTCTACCCATTTGGCTTGCTGAGGCACTACCAGTACCGGGCAAAGCGTTTTGGTTAAAAATTGCGAGGTAAACTTGTCAAAGGCATCTGCATGGCTTTCAGTTCCTTTAACAATTAATTTAATCTGGTGCTTTTGTATCAGTTCGTGCAAGGTGTAACCTTCAGTATCTTTTTTAGTAAGATACGTAATAACTCCAGACTCCTCAATTTCTTTTAAAACATCATTTAATAAGTTTTCAGTTGAATTAGATTTTTGGCTACCAACATCGCGACGGCCAATAGTTATTAAATTTTGGATAGGTTGCTTTTGAACAGAGTCCTTTAAGTTCCAAACCAGAAGGTTGACCTGTAAAGTCTGAGCCAGTTTTTTTGCATAGGCAAATGCATGTTCGGCATCTGCCGAAAAATCGTTAAGTAATAAAATGTTGTTCATACCAAGGTAGTAGTCCGGAAACTCAAGGTTTCAGCTTTTAATGAAGAAGGTATTCTTATGCGGATGGGCTGAAAAGTTTCTTTATATACTACAACCGTTAGTGGTAAAATGTTTGGGATGAATTCAGGTTTTTATAGAATTAGCCAACCATTCTGAAAGCAATAAGTGGTATTTGAAGCATCTGTAATTGTGAAATTAGCCAGGCTACATAATGTCAGGTCTGCCTCAATTTTGCTCCCTTGCGCATCTATTATTTGATAGGCATTGTAAGTGCTAAGATCGCCAACATCCTGAATCGTATATAAGGCTTGCTGTCGCAAGGCTATTGCATTAAAAGTGTTGTTATGGTTTAGCCCAATATCGACCCTAATGGTTCCGGCCGGTGTATGTAGATGTACGTTTTTGATCAGCACATGGAAGAGTTCTTTGGTGTTTTGTGGTATTTGATGATACGCCGTCGCTTCTTGATGCTGATAACCTGCTGTTGCAATTTGCTCCAGCGCGTAAAACAATATGTTAAAATTGAGTTCGCGAACATACTGCCGGTCGGCATCACCAAGGTAACCACCGGCTTCTATTAATAGCGTTGCCGTACCCAAGCGCTGAAAGTTATCACCAAAAGCACGCGGCTCAAAAGTTTCGCTCCACTTACCTATCTGGCCCGGAATGATGGTGGAGAGCATTTCATTAATAGCGCTTATCAACTGTATAGCTTTTAAACGGGTCGGACTAACATATGCCTGGTTATCTGCCGGTGGTGCCAGTAATGAAATTGACGCCGGTTGTTTAGTGCCCTCCACCGACCATAACGATTCCTGGTCGTGCATGTTAAAGCCAAAATCCGGCTTTATTTTTTGATGAAGTTGAGCCAGTAAATGCGCTTCAGGACTTTGTTGCTGCAAAAAATCGCGGTTAATATCAATGCCCTGCGCATTGCGTCTTTCATTCATTTCTGCCCCGTCAGGGTTAAGCATAGGGATGAAGTGCAGTGTACAGTTAGCCAAAATAAGTTGGCGCAAAGCATTATGCTCATCATCAGCCTGCAAAAAATTAAACAGGTCGAAAAAAGCGCGGGTACCGGTAGGCTCGTCGCCATGCATCTGGCTCCAAAGTAATACAGATGTAGGGCCTTCGCCAATAGTAAGCAGATAGATCTCGCATTGCTGGGCGGAATAACCGACTACCTTTACATCAAATTTTTTGCGCGACTGGATTACACTGATTTTTTGTTTTAGTAGTTCGTGCTTTACCAATCCACTGTCAAATTGAGGTTCTTTATAAGATTGATAGTTCATAGTTTGATGCATAGGTGAATTTAAGCTTTTAAAGACACGAATTGACTTTTTCGAGGTGTGTTAGTTTTTTTATACTGATATTTTAAACCCAGCACGAGTTATTAACAGCAAATTCAAATTTCAAGTAAAGCAATTGTTATAACTTTATAAAGCTAATTATGATTAATCTTGTCTAATCAGGTTCAATACAGTCCAAATTATAAAAGCCAAAATAGCAACATAACATGCAGTTTACCGCATTCGAGATCTATAAGTACTCTATACCTATTGAGCCGTTTACCATTGCAACGGGCACCATGCATTTTGCACAAAACATGCTGGTGAGAGCCTATACTGATAACGGTTTAACAGGATATGGCGAGTGCTCTGCTTTCCCGATGATTGTGGGCGAAACTCAAGCCACCGGGTTCGAGATGGCCAAAGACTTTGCCGGGATATGGAAAGGGAAAGACGCTGCTGATATAGAAAGCCGTTTGTTAGAACTACACCTATATACTGCCGGTAACTATACTATTAAAAGCGCGTTTGATATGCTGCTTTATGATCTGGCAGCCAAGCAGGCAGGTGTGCCTTTATACCGCTACCTGGGCGGCAAAAGGCGTGATATTATAACCGACGTAACTATTGGCATTGATACTCCCGATAACATGGCCGCCTCAGCAGCCAAATTTGTGACCCAAGGCTTTCAGATTATTAAAGTGAAACTGGGCAAGAAACCGGATGACGATATACAACGTATCAAAGCCATAAGGCAGGCAATACCCGCCGATGTGGATATACGCATTGATGCAAACCAGGGCTGGACGTTTGAGGAAGCTGTTTACGCTTTAAATCAACTGGCGCAATACAATATCAGTTTCTGTGAGCAGCCCATGCGTACCTACAATGATGAGTGGCTTCCCAAGTTATGCAGGCAATCGCCCATTGCTATTATGGCTGACGAAAGTGTGTATACGCATTACGATGCTGCTCGCATCATTAGGAATAAAGCTGCCAGTTTTATCAATATTAAGTTTGCCAAAAGTGGTGGTATAAATGAGGCTATCAAAATTAATCAGGTAGCCCAAGCCAGCGGCATGCCCTGTATGTTAGGTAGTATGTTGGAGAGCCGCCTGGCTTTAACTGCTAATGTGCATTTTGCCATGGCTTTTGCTAATCTGCAGTTTTTTGATTTAGATACCTGTTTGCTGGGCCAACTGGCAGACCCAGTAGTCGGTGGCTTTTGGTACAATGGTATGGCCCTCGAAATTAACGACGAACCGGGTATAGGAGCCACAGTAGATCAGGCTTACCTGGATAAATTAGAATCAATCACAATTTGATAGCCCGAGCCGGTGATGGAAGAAATGAATAATTTATACCTCGATGCTATGCCCTGCCGTACAGCCAAGGTAGGAGGTAAAGAGTATTTATTCTTTTCGGGCTATAATTATTTAGGCATTAATAGCAATCCTGAATTTAATGTATTAATACAAGAAGGCGTGCGTAGGTATGGATGGCTGTTTCCGTCTTCCCGCATCTCAAACACCCGGTTAGACTTATATGATGAATGCGAGGCTATGCTGGCCCAGGCAACCGGTTGTGAGGCAGCGCTTTTATTACCAACCGGCTTTACAGCAGGGCGTGTGGCAACATCATTACCTTTGGATATTAATAATTCACCAGCATCACATCCGGCAATATTGCGACACAAAAGCGACCTGTCAACAATAGAAGAGTGGGAGCAGGATGTTTTAGTCCATGCAAAAAACTCAGATCCTCCGTTAGTTATTGCCGGAGATTCTGCCAATCCGTTGACGGCTACAATTTATAACTTCAGTTTTTTAGCACAGGTACAACGCCCGCTAACCCTGATACTTGATGATTCGCATGGCATAGGCTTAATGGGCGATGATGGTTTTGGCACCAGTTCGGCAGTACCTGAAAATAATGCTTTGGAGTGCATCTTTACCTACTCTTTATCCAAAGCTTTTGGTATTAGCGGCGGGGCTATCAGCTGTTCTGCCACAAGGGCTGCTTATTACAAATCACTGCCTGCCTATACAGGCAGCACGCCGATTTCTCCGGCGCAGGTATATGCTTTTATGCACGGGCAACACATTTATGCGCAGCAGCGTGAAAAGCTGAGGCAAAACATCAGTTACTTTGCCGGGCTGATAAAACATTTACCAGGTATACATTACACTGCAGATTTTCCGGTATTTGTGCTGCCTGCATCGGTTAGCGAAAAATACTTACATGATCATGGTATCATTATTTCTTCGTTTGCTTATCCCACACCAAGCAGCCCCAAGCTTAAACGCATTGTAATTAACGCCGAACATACCCAGGATGATTTAGACCGGCTGGCGGACGTTTTACATCGGCAGTCGAGCATATAAAATTTATTATCGAATGAAAGGTAGTTTATTTGAAAGCCGCAGGTTTTACTTTGTTGGATTAATAAGTCCATTATTAATCTGCTTAGTTTTTGGTCAGGGTGTATATGCGCAACGCATCCCTAAACGTAAAATTCGTAAGCTTATAGAAAAGTCGGCCATCAACCGTGATCATTTTACCGGTTTCGCATTGTATGATCCGGATAAAAAGAAAATGATTTATGAGTATAATGCTGATAAATACTTCATCCCGGCGTCAAACACTAAACTGTATACCTTTTATACAGCTTTAAATATGCTGGGCGATTCGATACCCGGCCTGCGCTACATCACCAAAGGCGACTCCCTGATATTTTGGGGAACCGGCGATCCGTCGTTTTTGCATACTACATTAAAGTCAACCAAAGCTTACGATTTGCTGAAGCATAGCAATAAAAAACTCTTTTATTCGGCTACCAACTACAAAGGCGCATTTTATGGAGTAAATTGGCCTTACGACAATTATGGCGATTATTATCAGGCCGAAATTACTGATATGCCCGTGCAGGATAATGTGGCGTTGATTACCGCTGATAGTAGGGGAGGATTAAACGTTGTTCCTGCATTTTTAAAGAACTATCTCAAGGTGGATACTTCTTATCATCCGCAAAGCTTCGAGGTAGAACGCTCGCTAACCGAAAATAAGTTCAGGTATCCTGATATGCCGGTGCCTGTCGGCTTTAGCCAGGAAATTCCGTGGAAAACCAGTCCGGCATTAACGCTAACTCTTTTGCAGGATACGCTTAAAAAGCCTATTGGCTTGATCAACATGAAGATGCCCGATAGCGCCAGAATACTTTACTCTATCGCTGCCGACTCAGTTTATAAACGCATGAATTTACCGAGCGATAACTTTGTAGCCGAGCAATTGCTGCTCGTATGTTCGTCCACTTTGCCCGGTGGTGCCTTGAGTACGGCGGATGTCATCGCTTATAGCAAAAAACATTTTATGAGCGACTTACCTGATGAACCCCAGTGGGTGGATGGCTCAGGCCTTTCCCGGCAGGATTTATTTACACCGCGGACGACGATTGCCTTGCTGCAAAAAATAGCCGACAAAGTAGGTAACGAAGAACGACTGCATAACCTGCTTCCGGCCGGTGGCGTATCGGGTACGTTGAAAAGGGCTTATCAAACAGACAATGGTGTTCCCTTTGTCTGGGGGAAAACCGGAAGCTTATCAAATAATCATAACCAAAGCGGCTATCTCATTACACGTAAGGGTAAAAAGCTAATCTTTTCGTTTATGAACAACAACTTCACCCGGCCTACGGCCGACATCAGAGGAGAGATGGTAAGGATAATGACCGAAATACACAACCGTTTTTAAGGCTGCATAATTTATAATGTGCGTTAATTTTCGTAAGCGCCCATATCGGGTGCTTTACCTTGCGCACGTGGCCTGCCTTCTATATCAAATTTACTGTAAAACTTAGTGTTGCCTTTACCTCGCGCCGGGCTATCTTCTGCTAAACCAAAATTTGCCCGTATGCTATGCACAGGGCTGATAAATTTGGGATAGATGCCGCTGATACAGCCTTCGCCCGTAATGCTAATCAGTTCGCGCCGTGGGTGACTGATATTATAGTGCATATTGTTTTTATAAGTCAGGTTGGTATTGGTATAGTTAGAGTTAATCATCACTGTCGAATCAGACACCAGGATGTTATTGATGATTTTATTGTCGTTACTCAATCCCGACAGTATTTGCCCTGCATTAATGCCCGGCGTTCTTGAATTACAAAACGCGGTATTGTTAATGATATCAATATGGTCGCTTTGGAAGGTATGAATACCGGTACCGCCGTTAAACCAGCTTACATTGTTTTCAATTAATGTACGGCCCTCATAATTACCCAATCTTGAGCCGTATTGCTTGTTTCTAAAATCATCTACGATGATACCATTACCATCGGCTAACCGGCAATTTTTTATCCATGGCACTAATGAGCGGTTGTAGTAACATTTATTGCGGCGGATAAAGTTGTGATATCCTTTAATATGATTTGAGTTCCAGAACTGGTAAAAAGAGATACCGCTGGTGCCGTATATAGTATATAGGCTATTATTATAAACCAAATTGTCTTCAACCGTAATATAGTCGGCTTGTATGGCTCCTATACCGCCCCCGCCGCAATCGTGCACCATATTTTTAGCGATGATGATGTGGTGTGAGTGTCTTTTACCATCGCTACTTATGATAATACCGTTACCGTTATATCTGGGGTCGACCTTACCGCGTTTATTACGGCAGCCTTGTGGTTGCATTAAAGCTTTCTCAAGCTTTACATTGCCATTGTTGCCAATTACTTCAAAACCAATAATCTTGATAAAACTTGCTCCGTTTCTGATGCTAATGCCCGACCATCCTGTAAATTTGATTACCGGATGATGGCCTGGATAATTGGTATAGACTACATACTTCTCTTTGTTTTTTTCGCGCTTACCGCCTCGGTCTATCACCAAAACGTCGCATACGCTGCATTCAGGTGTGTAAGTACCATTCATTACAAAAACAGTATCGCCAGGCTGGGTTAGCTTCACTACATCCTGAATATTGCTTTTAGGTTTCGAAACACTTTTACCGTTGTTGCCGGGTTTGCCGGTTTCGCTGTTAACATAATAGTTTTTAGCCCAGGCCGGTAAGCAGATAGCCAGAAGAATGCAAGTGTATAAAAACCTCATCGGGTAAATGTACAAATAGACACCATTGTACACAAAATACAAATCCAATAAACATAATCCGGATATTATTGGTTATGCAAAGCGAAAGCACTTACATTTTATAATTTATTTAATTCCCTTAGAGCGATACAAAGAGCCCGCTTATGGAAAGTTATTAAATCGCTGATTAAATAAATATCATTATCCTTTTAAATGTTACTTTTGCTGACTGACAGTGTAATATTGTAAAATTGACATCGTGTTTAGGTTTTAATTTTGGCATAGATGTTGGTCGCCCTGATAAAGTAAATTAGTATTAAACTATTGAATGAAATTTTTGGCTTAAATTTTATACATAATTATATACTGATATATACACAAGGTTAATGGAAACTCGCTACTCTTACATTCTACGTTATGCGCTCGCATTCAGCGATATTCTGTTGGTAAATCTATGTTTCTTTATAGCATCACAGTTATTAAATGTTTATGAGTCTACATTTACTTTAGATTATCGATATGATTTGATTATCTGTAACTTAATATGGATTGTATGCACCTTTGTTTACACCCTGTACTTTAAAAAAACGTTTCATAAGCTCGAAGCCATTTATAAAGCTACGCTTCAAAGTATATCTCTGCACTTAGTACTATTTTTGTCTTTCTTGTTTTTTTGCGAGCAAACGCACTTTCCGCGTAGGTTTTTAGTGTTCTTTTATCTGCAAATGGTGCTTGGGTTTTTAATCAGCCGTTTTTTTGGCACACTATTTATAAGTCTGTATAGCAAAAATTTCACTCTCGGTAAGGCGGTTGCAGTGCTCGGTATGAGCGAGGGGGGCGTTAAGCTGGCCTCTTACTTGTTGAAGCAAAACAGTTTAAAGTTTGTTGGTATCCTCGATAAGGATCGGGCTACTATAAGCAGAAAAGGAACTTTTAAGATTTCTGCAGCTATTGAATATCTAAGAGCAGCAGCAAAAAAAGGTGTAGAAGAGGTGTATGTTTCTGTTAGACCCGATAAGTTAACTGATTTGACGTATTTAATTAGGGAAGGTGAGAAAAACTGCATCAATTTAAAGTTCGTACCCGACATGAGCATGTTGGAGTCAACTTTTAAGTTTGATAAGATGGGCGACTTTACGGTTTTAAGTGCACGTAAAGAACCTTTGGAGGATATTAAAAATAGGGTAAAAAAACGTGTTTTTGATATTGTTGTTAGTTTAAGCGTGATAATATTTATTTTTACCTGGCTTTATCCGCTGCTGGCAATCATTATAAAACTGCAAAGTAAAGGGCCGGTATTTTTTGCTCAGTTGCGCACGGGGCGCAACAAAAAGCCTTTTTGGTGCTACAAATTCAGAAGCATGTGTCTAAATAACGATTGCGATAAAAGGCAGGCCAGTATTGATGATGATCGGATTACGCCGATAGGTCGGTTTATACGCAGAACCAGTTTAGACGAGTTTCCGCAGTTCTTTAACGTATTGTTTGGATATATGAGTATAGTTGGGCCACGTCCCCACATGCTATCACATACCGAGCAATACAGCCAAGTGGTGGATAACTACATGCTGCGTCAGTTTTTAAAGCCCGGCATTACAGGGTGGGCCCAAATTAATGGTTACCGCGGCGAAACCAAAGAGCCTGGTTTAATGGAAAAACGTGTTGAACATGATATATGGTATATGGAAAACTGGTCGGTAATGCTCGACCTGAAGATTGTGTTCTTCACTGTTTTTAACATGTTCAAGGGCGAAAAAAATGCATATTAGTACATAATATATAAATAAATTCAATCAATTGTTACAACTCAAAGTAATCACTATGAAACGAAAAACTACCTTTAACTTGCGCAATCTATTTAAAGTTGCTACTGCGGCAGGCATATTATTTTTAAGCTCTTGTGCTTCCTATGACAAAGTGCCTTATTTTCAGGATTTAAGTAGAAGTAAAATCACTACCACTGACATCAACAACCTTTCTTACCCAACTATTCAGCCTAAAGATCAGATTGCTATTACGGTAAGCAGCTTAAACCAGGATGCAGCAAACGTATTCAGTAATAACACACTTAACGCTGGTACTGAAACTCAAAGCCCTGTTTATGGCTACTTGGTAGACCAGAACGGCGAAGTTAAATTGCCTTTGGTAGGTAATGTAAAAGTAAGCGGTATGACTACCCAACAAGTATCTACTCAATTAGAGCAGAAACTGGGTACTTACTTAACTAACCCGGTTGTTTCTGTACGTTTAGTAAGCTTTAAAGTAGCTGTAATGGGTGATGTATTACGTCCAAACGTTTATGCAAGCCCAAGCGAAAGATTAACTGTAACTGAAGCTTTAGCTTTAGCCGGCGATTTAAACATTACTGCTCACCGCGAAGATGTATTATTAGTAAGAGAAGAAAACGGTGTACGTGTAACTGTACCTTTAGACTTAACTTCTAAAAGATTATTTGAGTCTCCGTATTTCTACATGAAACCAAACGATTTAATCTACGTACAACCAGGCAAACTGAAGTTAAGCAATGCTGACAATGGTTACCAGAAAGCATCTTTAATTATCTCTGCTTTATCATTGGTTGCTATTGCAATTTCAGTATTCCACAACAACTAATTTAAGTTGGGTAGGGGTAATCGTTTTAAAGCAAGTTTATAAATGGATACTAAGAATAATTTTGTTGATTTAGGCGCGGTTCTGAAAAGGTACCTTTATCATTGGCCTCTGTTTGTGCTGGGACTATTAATAGCCGGAGGCATTGCTTACACTTATTTAAACGTTACCAACCCGGTTTATGAAGTAAATGCAACCATCCTGGTTAAGGATGAAAAAAAATCGCCTGAAGAAAAGGCTGCTTTACCAGAGTTAGAACAAACAACTTCGCCTAAAAATGCTGAAGCAGAAATCGAGATCGTACGGTCGAAAAAACTAATCAATCAGGTTGTAGATAAGTATCAATTATGGGCCAGTTACAAAACCAAACAAGGTTTAAAAACTACCGATTTGTATGAGTCTACTCCGGTAAAGTTTGTGATGGTTCAAAAAACCGGAACGCCTAAAAATCAAAAAATTGAGGTTACTATTAAAAGTAAAAATCAGTTTGAGGTTGAAAACTTAAGCGGCCAGAAGCAGGCGGTTAATTTTAATACAGACTACAAAAGCGCTTTTGGAACCTGGAAACTGGTTCCTACAGATTTCATCGACCAGTATATTGGTTCAAAAATCAATATTGAGGTTAATGATCCACTGATTGCTACCAATAATTACGTAAAGCTGCTGGATGCCCACTTGTTAGACAAGCAGGCACCAACCATCGGTTTATTTGTGCAGGATGAAGTACCAAAGCGTGGACAAGACTTTTTGAACGGCCTTATAGCTGCATATAACAATGCAGCTATGGTCGAACAAAAGCGTAAGACTAAAAATCTGATTGAATTTATTGATACCCGTTTGGCATCTCTGTCAGGCGAGTTGAACCATGCAGAAAATACAGTTCAAGGCTATCGAAGTGCTCAGGGGATTGCTGATGTTAATACACAGGTAAAAGCTTATGTAGAAAATTCGCAGTCTAACGATGCCAAACTGAATGACGTTAATGTACAGCTGAATGTAATTAGCGGCATTGAGCAGTATGTAAATTCATCATCAGGCAATCCGCCATCTACTATGGGCATATCCGACCCAACGCTTACCAGGCAGGTAGAAAAGCTGGTTGATTTACAACTGAAGCGTACCGAGCTTTTGGGTACAACACCTGAAGCTAACCCAATATTTAAGCCTATCAATGAGCAGATTGCTTTAACCAAAGCGTCTATTAAAGAAGTGATTAGAGGTGTAAAATCATCTTTGTTAACATCGAAACGCCAGTTACAAGTAGTAAGCTCTAAAACGCAATCTTCGTTAAGGGACCTGCCTAATCAGGACCGTCAGATCGGCGATATGAAGCGTCAGAAAGACTTGAAAGAAAATTCATATGTGTATCTTCTTAAAAAGCGCGAAGATTTGTCTTTAAGCTACGCCGCTACAGTAACTGATGCGCGTATTGTTGATGAAGCCAGCATTGGCGACATACAATGGCCGCGTCCGGCGCTGGTTGCTGCCATCGCTCTACTTGCGGGCATTGGTTTGCCATTCCTGATCATATTTTTTAGACATACTTTCAACGGTAGCATTACCAGCCGTCGCGACATCGAAACTTCGATTAGCGTGCCGGTAGTAGGGGAGATTACTTACGAGAATTTGGGTAAAAACTCAATTGTAGTAAACGACAGGCACAATCTGATTGGCGAACAATTCAGAACTTTGCGTACCAACTTATATTACCTGCACCAAAACAGGCAACTGAGCCCCTCAGCTATTAAGCTGAATTTGCATCAGGGAAGTTTTGTGGGTAGTTCGGTTTCTGAAGATCATGATCAGCGTGGCCGTGTTACTTTGTTTACCTCAAGTGTTGCTAAAGAGGGCAAAAGCTTTGTGGGTACTAACATAGCAGTTTCATTGGCCGCTTTGCGCCGTAAAACGGTTATACTGGAGATGGACCTGCGTAAACCTAAAGTGTTAAAAAACTTTGGTTTGCAGCCTGGCCGTCCGGGTATTACTGAGTTTTTACAGGGCAGCATTTCGTCATTAGACACCATCATCCAGCCGTCAGGTATCGAAAATCTGGATATTATTGCTTGTGGTGAAATTTCATCAGAGCCGTCTGAATTGTTAGAAGGCGATAAATTGGCCGAGCTGATCTCTGAGTTAAGGGATCGCTACGATGATGTAATTATCGATACGCCGCCACTGCATTTGGTAACCGACTCAATGATTATAGGTAAACAGGCTGACATCTGTATGTATGTTGTTAGACAAGGCTACACCAAAAAGGACGAGTTGGAGTTTATCCAGGAGATAAGTGAGAAAGATAAATTGCCTAACATCAACATCGTATTTAACGGCATCCGTAAAGATAAATACGGTTATGGTTACAGCTACGATAATAGCTATTATTCTGAAAAGAAGAAAGTTGGTTTCGATGTAAAACTAAAGCGTTTTTTAACCCGGTTTTAATTGGTAAAGGCTTGGCGCATTGCTTAGTATTACATACTACTGATTTTTTATGACCAACCTTTTGCATCACTAAATGGCAGATAAACTCATATTTATTCTACCGGGAATAACGTTACTGCTTTTCTTTGCTAACATATTTTTTAAAGGTAACAACGTCCAGTCTTGCATGCTGTTTGTACTGACGTTTTTACCCTTAATGGACTTAAAGGTAACTAAAGAGGCATGGGGCGGTTTTAAAACCTTTGATATCATTTGCCTTTATTGTTTAGTTTTTCTGCTCAAGGAGTTTATTATGGTGAATTTGAACACGCATAACAACTTCTACTTTTTTCTCTTTCTGGTTATCATCATCATTTTACTTATAGGAGGTCTCGCTTCTGAGTTTCCGGGTAAAACTTACTTAAACGTAATCAGGATGCTACCCATTTTTATATTCGGGCGCTTTTTGCTTACCGAGTTTTATAAAGATGATCGATTTTATCTCAAAGCTATCAATGCTTTAAAAATTAGCTACATCGTTGCTCTGTCTGTATTGTTTATACAAACCGTTGTTGGCTTAAGATTTACTTTTTATCCGGTATTGGGGCCTAATACTATCGACCCGGTTTTTCATACGGTGCGATATCCAGGGGTATTCTTTGATTCGCAAGCCAGCGGGCAGTTTTTGGCCATGGGCAGTTTTCTTTTCTTGTTTTTAGAAAAAGATATCACTAAAAAAATGGCGCTGTTGAATTACCTTGTGTTTGCTTTAGCCATAGCCGGTATTTTGCTGGCAGGTAGCCGTGCAGCTTTGGCCGGCTTTGGTTTAGGATTAATTTTAGTTATAATGATTGGGTCGGGACAGTACCGTGTATACGGTATTACCATAATAACCATTGGGGCTATTGCTTACCTCGTACTATCACCAAAGTCGGGTATTTTTGAACGTGCCAGTCGTATTAATGATGATTATTCTTACCGTGCCTCCATTTGGCGCGATGCATTAAATATTGCCAAAAAGCACCCGATGTTAGGTATTGGTTGGAATAATTACCAAAACTACATTATGCGGCACGATCAGGATCAGTACCTCGAATTGGAAAACCAGGAACTGCTATATTTTACCCAGCCCGAAAATGGGTATTTGAAAATTTTAGTAGAGTTAGGTTATATTGGTTTTGCAGCATTTGCATTATATTTGGTAGTGCCTATTGTAAAAGGGTTGGCCTATTTTTTTAGCAACTTGTACGACCGCCGGGTAGTATTGTTGATTGCAGTATTGCTCAGTTGGATGGTGCCTTTCTACAGCGTTTACTCTATCACCGATTATCGGTTGCTTATTATGGTGACCTGCATGATTGTGCTAATTGTTTCCTACCCGCAAAAGGATTACAATGAATCCGCCTCTGCCTGAAACAACCGAAGAACAACCAAAGTCATCACTCGTTAAGAATGGTGTTTGGGGCGTTATGGCCAGTGTTTTACAGGTGCTTTTCATCAGCCTTTTTTTTGCTATTATGGCCCGTCGGTACCAGCCGGCAGTTTTTGGCCGTTTTTTGGTAGCCAACACGGTATACCAGATTGTAGCCTCTTTCTCGTCGATGGGCTTGGGGCAATGGTTCATCAGACAGTACGCGCTTGAGCGTGATAAGAGATTTTTTACCAGTAAATTCTTAAAGCTACAGGCCGGCATGGGCATGGCGTTTATGCTAATCAACGTTATTGTGGCCATGGTGCTTTACCAAGATGAGGAGATTAGAATACTGTGTGTGGTATTAGGTACCAATATTGTATTTGATAATTTCATCAACGCTATCAAAACGCTCAATGTTGCCGAAGGTGAACAACGTAAATCGGCCATTGTACTGATGGTAGATGGTTTTTTGCGTTTATTAGTGAGCAGCGTTCTGTTTATTTATCCGCTATCTATTGTTTGGCTTTCGGTATTAGTGATAGCCGTGAGGTTGTTCACCTTGGGTATCATGCTTAAATTAGGCTCGTCAAGTAATATCAATTTGGTGTCTTTATGGCGTGCTCCGGTTTTGCTGGCTGACGCCAGGCAACTGGTTTTGGATAATTGGCGATTCGTAGTTATCGGGAGCATTTCTATTATTTACTGGCGCAGCGGTAATATTATCATCTCCAAGATGCTTACTTTGGCCCACGTAGCCGATTACGAGGTAGCATTCCGGTTTTTCTCGATATTGCAAATACTACCCTTAGTGGCATCATCAACCATCTATCCGCAGTTTATTAAGTATTTCAACAGTCGGAATTTTACGGCGCTTAAAAGTTTCTATAAAAAAATCTTTGTGCTGTACACGCTATTTGCCATCATCACTTATGTGTTTGTGTACGCTTTTTCGGGCCAGCTCATTCCAATCGCTTTCGGTAGTAACTATCCCGGTGCGATTAGCTGTATGCAGCAAATGTTTCTAACTATTTTGGTTTTGCCAACAGTTTTGCTGCAAGCTAATTTGATTGTAGCCATGGGTCTGGAAAAACTGGATATGTGGTTTAATCTCATTAGTTTAACCGTGCATGTCGCTATCAGTATTGTAGGTCTATTGTTTGTCAGGGAGTTACAAGTGGTTAACTATGCTGTTTTTGCATCGTTCATAATTTTCCATTTACTACAGGATGTTTTCCTGATCCGCAGAGATATGATCAAAGTTAAGCATGCGGTGTTGTTTTACCTGGTGGTTGCGCTCACAGTGACAAGTTGCCTGTATGGCAGCGCGTACGTACATCCGTACTTGTTGTTTGCACTCTTCTTTTTGCTGGTCATAACCTGTGGGATCTACTTTGTATTAGCGCAGCGTCGATTACAGCAAGCCGTTAAATAGTTTTTTTTAATATAGTGTTATGGCTGTACTCTCTATCATCATACCGGTTTACAACAAAGAGCAATACATCAACGGCTGTTTAACATCCATCCTTAACCAAACATTTACCGACTTTGAACTGATTTTAGTAAATGACGGATCAACCGATGGTAGCGAAGCTGCATGCCGTCGGTTTGCCGAGGCTGATAATCGTATAACGCTTATTACTAAACCCAATGGTGGTGTATCATCTGCCCGTAACGTTGGCTTAAGCAAGGCAAGCGGTAAGTACATTGGCTTTATAGATAGTGACGACGCTATAGAGCCTGATATGTATGAATTACTGATCCGGAATGCAGAACAACACCAGGCTGATATATCTATATGCCGACTAAAGACCATTTTTCCTGATAAAACTGTAGCTCCGGCAGAGCAGGAGGGTGTTGAGGTTTTTAAGCATGAGCAGGCTTTGTCGCTGTTCTTAAAAGGCGAGCTGGACATGAGTGCCAATAATAAGATTTATAAAGCCGAGCTGGCCAAGCAAGTACAATTTAGCGGACATGTTTACGAGGATATTTTATATCTCAGCAAGGTATTTTTAAAAGCTAAGAAATCGGTTTTCGAGAATGTAGTAAAGTACCATTATATTGTGCGTGACAGTTCGGTGAGTGTAAAACAATTCAATGCCCGCTATTTGGAAACTATTGCCGTATCGGCAGAGATTGTAGAAATGGTAGAAGCACAAGTTCCCAATTGCTTACCCAAAGCGCAGGCTTTTGATGTTACTGCCAATCTTTCATTACTCAACTTGTTGCTGTTAGCAGGTGCAGATGTTTATCCACAGGCGTATCAACAGGTGATTGACAAACTTAAGTCCTACAGTCAGTTTATCAAAAATAGTCCGGAGGTCAGGAAAAAGCATAAAATGGCTTATCGGTTGTTTGTTCTGTCACCGTGGCTATATACTAAAGCTATGCATGTATACAGCGTGTTAACCGGTGCCGAAACAACTAAACGAACTAAAAAGAAATCTCCTAAAGCTAATGGGGGTGGCTGAGGCAAATAATCGCGTGCGATGGATTGATAATGTGCGGATACTGGCCACTATTTTTGTGATCGGTTTGCATGTTTCGGCCTATGGTATAACCAAAGAGTTTAGTGCAATTAATGGAGCTAACCTCAATTGGTGGATCTGTAATTTTTACGAGTCGATTTTTAGATGTTGTGTACCGTTGTTTGTAATGCTTACCGGTGCACTACTGCTGCCTCAAACTTTGCCCTTAAAGACGTTTCTGCTTAAGCGTTTTGGTAGGATATTGATCCCTGCAGCATTTTGGGGACTCATCTACGTCATTTACAATTTAGTAATGGCAGATAACAAATCTGTTTTTTTTTCTTCATATAACAGCTTGAGGTGGTTACGACATCAGATTTTAGACGGGCCGATATCCTCGTTTTGGTATATTTACATGCTGGTCGGTTTATACCTTTTTATTCCCATTTTTCAACCTTGGATAAGATCGGCCAGTAACAAAGCAATACTCTATTTTTTATCCATTTGGTTGCTTACTATTGCAGTAAAGCAGTGCAGACTTATACCGCAACAATCGCCATTAGAATTGAGGTATTTTAGTGGTTACATAGGTTATTTGCTTTTAGGCTATTATTTAGCTCACCGTTTAGTAATCACAAGAAAAATTTATTCAGGAGCTTTACTTGCATCAGTAATCGGTTTTATAATTACGCTGATCGGTACTTATTGGGCATCACTAGAACAACAAAAATTTTATGGAGCTTTTTACGAGTACCTGAGTTTAAATGTGCTGGCATTATCTGCCGGAGTGTTTATTTTAATAAGAGGAATAGGAGTGAATGATGATTATTACGAACCATCCTCGTTAAGAGGATCTTTAATTAAGTTTGGCTTCGGTATTTATTTAATACATCCGCTACCTCTAAGAATAATGGTATATTTCGGGTTAAATTACAAAGTGATTAATCCCGTGTTTGCTGTGCCCCTGTTAACTTTACTATGTTTAACTATAAGCTGTTTTTTAGTTTATCTAATAAGTAAATTAAGGTATGGTAGCTATGTTACAAGATAAAATTAACATGTCTTTTTTTAAATTTTTGTTTCAGGACTGGCATGCCAATAAAGGCAACATTAAAGGACGTATAATTATGCTTTTGTTTCGTTTGGCTAATTTTTGCGCCAGGCGGAAGATTTACTATTTTATCGGGTTGCCATACCTTATATTTTACAGAATTTTAGTTGAATGGTTTTTTAGTATTGAGATACCTTGGAATACGAAGATTGGCAGAGGCTTAACAGTATACCACGGGCACGCTTTGGTAATGAATAATCAGGTAGTGATTGGTGAAAACTGTATTTTAAGGCATAGTACTACTCTGGGTAACCGGCAGTTGAAAAACGGCGAATTTAGTGATTCGCCGGTTATAGGTAACAATGTTGACATTGGGAGTAATGTGTGCGTTATAGGAAATGTTTTTATTGCCGATCACGTAAAGATTGGATGCGGCGCTGTGGTGGTAAAAAGTGTGTCTGCTTATAGTACAGTTATCGGCAATCCAGGAGTTGAGCGTAAAAAAAGTGTTCCTATTACAGATACTTTATAAAATGAGCAAACCTCGCGTATTGTTTAGCATACCTACACGCCACCATGTGGAGATAGCCTTGGATGAGCTGGAAGGTTTACAAGAGTTAGGATACCCGTGCGGACAGTTCAGTTATGCTGCAAAAGAAGGCATAACCTCTACAACAGGGCGTTTAAAAGTGATTTTTAGTAATGCATGGGCACTGGTTAAAGTAGCTAAGCAATTTAAGCCGGATGTTATCTACTTTAATTCACGTCTCGAGGCTTTGGCCGGCATGCGCGACTATATTACCATCCGGTTGTTCAAGTTTTTTTATCGTAAGCCGGTATGCATCCTGCTTAAATCGCACGGATCAGATATCGACGTATTGCAAAGTAAGCAAAGGCTGGTAAGTAAAACTATTCTGCCTTATTTGCAAAAGCACATAACCGCGTGGTTATTTTTATCATCCGAAGAGCGTAGGCTAATTATAAGTTCGGGCTTTTTACCTGAGCAGCAGGTATTCGTTACTAAAAACATTGTCCGTAATGATCATTTTAAGCGCGATAGCTTATTTAAGCAAAAGCTAAGTATACCTCAAGATAGTAAAGTACTGCTTTTTGTTGGCCGGTTGATAAAGGAGAAAGGTATATACGAAGTGATTGAAGGTTTTGCCAAGTTAGGTCCACAATCAATTCAATTGGTGCTGGTTATAGTAGGATGGGGGCCTGAAGAAGCTGAACTTAAACAACTATGCGAGCGCCTGAACATCGCAGATTGCGTGATATTTACCGGCTTTATACCAGAGCAGGATGTAATTAATTACTATGCAAACAGTGACGTGCTGGTATTTCCTACTTATTTCCCGGAGGGTTTCCCGATGGCCTTGTTCAATTCGGTGGCTGCAGGTTTAGGAATTATTACGACGCCAACCAGGGCCGCAGCCGATTATTTAACCTCGCCTGATAACTGTTTATGGGCCGAAGGGCAAAACAGCAAAAGTGTTTGTAAGGCACTCAATACCCTGCTCAATGATGAACAACTGCTCAATAGCATGAAACAGCGAAATGTAGTGAAAGGACAGGAGTTTAGTAAGGCGCAGGTTGCTGTAGAGTTAAGTGCAATCATCGAAAAAGCAATAAAACTATAATGGGACTGATAGGTTCGCTAAAAAAATTGAGGAACGAGTTTTTACGGAAAGTAATTTACCGCCGCTACAGTATCGGTCCTGGTTTTTATAGTGGCATCAGGGTAAGGATCTGGGCCCGGCAAAAAGTGCAAATAGGCCGTAACTTTTATATAGGTCGCGATTCGTTTATTGAAAGCGATGTAATTATCGGTGATAACGTTATTTGGGCAAATCGGGTAGCATTGGTGGGTAGGTACGATCATCATTACCAGCAAATTGGTGTACCTGTGCGTTTGGCTTCGCAAATACGTGATAAAGATTATAACTGGCTAGGCGTAAATAGCATGACTACAATAGGCAGTGATGTGTGGGTAGGCTATGGCTCAACCATATTGAGCGGCGTAACCATAGGCGACGGAAGTATCATAGCTGCCGGATCTGTAGTAACTAAGGATGTTGAGCCCTACAGTATTTACGGCGGTGTGCCTGCAAAAAAAATAAGGGATAGGTTTAACTCCAAAGCCGATCTGGAAAAACACCTCAAAACTCTCCAAAAATTTCCCCAAAGGTGATTTTGTGTGCATTTTTTTACCCGTAAAAAAAGTAAAAAAAATATCGTTGCTATTATTAAAATTAACTGAAAAAATACTGTTAATTTGTATGCACTATTTTTTATACAAAGGCAAATCGGTATCTGATTTTTGAAATATACTATCGTATTTCAATTTATTTAAAAGTTAAATTTTGATGTGATTTAATTGCTTGATAATCAGTTGTTTGTGCTGTATTAAAAAGAAGTTGTTGCTAACTTGAATTTTCTTGTGGTGTTGGCATATAAAATGCATGATAAACAGTAAGAACATGATAGTCGAGCTTTTATTAAGCAACACGAACTATTATTAAGTGAAGTGCTAATACAATAAACTTTAAGTAAAATGCTGCTGCAAAACCATTATAACCTGTCTGAGTTTCCACTGTTTGATCAAAGCATTGATGACTTACCTTTGAAAGGTCGTAAAAAGTCGGTGCTGATTAATACTATCAATCAGTATTCTTATTGCATGGCCGCTCAGGACGAAGACTTCAAAAAATCTTTGCAGAGTTCTGATATACTATTGCCGGATGGTGTAGGTGTAGTAGCTGCAGCCCGTTTT
The DNA here is from genome assembly GCA_913775265.1 of uncultured Mucilaginibacter sp. Taxonomy (GTDB): domain Bacteria; phylum Bacteroidota; class Bacteroidia; order Sphingobacteriales; family Sphingobacteriaceae; genus Mucilaginibacter. Next base: position 260,322 of record CAJYJH010000033.1, read on the forward strand.
TTAAGCGGCGAAAAGTTGCACAAAATTGCCGGCGCCGATGTGCATTTCCATTTATTAAATAAACTGAATGCTGAAGGCGGAAAATGTTTTTACTTAGGTGCAACAGAAAACGCACTTTCAAAAATTAAGGAGCGTTTAGCTACTGAATATCCTAACATTAAAGTAGAAAGCTATTCTCCACCTTACAAAGAACACTTTAGCGCCGAAGATAATGCAGCTATGGTGCAAGCCGTAAACGCTTTCAAGCCAGATGTGCTTTTTGTAGGGATGACCGCTCCTAAACAAGAGAAATGGTCTTTTGAGCACAAAGAATTGCTGGAAGCCGATGTGATTTGTACTATAGGTGCAGTGTTTGATTTTTTTGCAGGAACCATTGAGCGCCCTAATCAAATATGGATTAACTTGGGTTTAGAGTGGTTGGGTCGTTTGGTACATGAGCCTAAACGTTTATGGAAACGCTACTTATACTACGGTCCGGTATTCGTTAAAATGATTGTAGCTGAGAAATTTAAACCTCAAACTGCTTATACCGAAGCGCAAAAAGCATACGTGAATCGCTAAGAAACAGTACTATTACAATTTAGTGGTATTTTTAACCTGATTAGATACCCAGTATTTGTTTTTGTTATAGATCAAAGAGCGACGAATAACGGCTAAACGATCTGACTTAACCGAAGGTTTATCGGCCAGCATTAATACAACAGAGCTATAAGAACCGATATGCATTTTGCCAGAGTAAACACGGTTTTGAGCGTCAACATATCTGTTTTTAAGCGTCACTACTCTTGCAGTGTTGCTGGCGTTATATTCAAATAATACAGCCTCTGCGTCAGACTCCATAGAAGAGCGGTCTTTGCCCGAAATAGATTTCCAGTTTGATAAATTGTAGCTCTCTTGATTAGTTCTGCCGTTTTTTACGGTAGCTGCTACAATGCTTGCTGCTTTTGTAGCTGGTTGGTAATAAAAATTGCTGTCAATCTGGCCAAAATCCTGAATGTCATCTTGGTGAGTAGATAGCTTAACGGTTGACTGAGCGTTGTTAATCGACAAAAAATTATTGTTTTTAATCTGGTTATTCCTGATAAAGCTGCTGGTAGCCAGGTAATGATCTTGTTCTAAGCGCAGTTGTACACCATTATTTACAACGTTATTATTATAAATGCTGATCTCTTTAGCGTTATGTACTTTGATGCCGTTATTGCTGCATAACGCTACAGTGTTACCAGCAATCACCACACTTTCCGAGTTATCATCAATATAAATACCTTCGGCTTGTAATGAATGGTAACGACCGCCGCCCATCGCGTTACCTATGCCGTGTAATACAATGTTGTCAACAATTTTTTTGTTGCTGGTTTTAGACCAGTCGCCTACGTAAATACCGGCACCGTCATCTTTTGTTAAGCAGAAGTAAGTAATATAGTTGTTTTTTACTTGCGATGAGTTGCCGCCAAAATAGATACCATTATAGCCTACGCTGTCAATGACGTTTTTCTCAATAATGGTATTATCACCAAATGATGTGATAGCCTCGTAAGTACCAGAGCCGCTTTTGCCTGCACCTGCAATTAAGCCTGTGTTTTGGATATGGTTGTTGGTGATTATCGAGTTGATACAACCAGCATCAAAATTTAAAGCGCTGCTTAATGAGTGGTTGATCTTGCAGTTTTCAACAGTCATTTGTGGGCTGTAGTTGGCAAAAATAGCCTCAGCGCCGGTCATGTCGATATTGCAGTTTTTTAAAGTTATTTTTTTAGACTGAACAATGTTGAAGGTGTTATTGCCGGCACCGGTAAAAGTCAGGTTCTCAAAAGTTACGTAGTTAAAACATTTAATGTCAACCAGGTTGTTTACCTCAGAGGTAGTAACGTTAAAGCTGTTTGGGTTTTTGTTTCCAAAAAACACCATCATGGTTTTACGCTCTTCATCATAAAACCATTCGCCAAATTGGTCTAAAGTTTTTGCGCTTTTTTGAATGAAGTACCCGTAACCGTTAGTAGGGGTAGATTTAGTTCCGGCTGCATAAGTTAAAGTACTGCCGGTATGGTTAGTGATGGTGCTTCTGTCTATAATCCAGCGATTTTTTCTGATCACAGCTTCGGCACCGGTCCAATTAATGTTACCGTTTAATTCATTATCAGTGATCGAATTGTTTTCATTGTGCGACTCGAAAGTTAAGTAACTGGCGTTAGGGTAACGTCCCATTGCTTTTTGAACTCCGTTAATTACCAACGAATTGCCAACTGAATTACATGCGCTTTCGTAAATTCCGTTTTTAACCGGTTTCCAGTTGTTTAGTGAAGTGAAGCCACTAACCTCCGGATTTTTACCTTTACCATAAGCGCCTAAGTAGATTGGTGCGAAAACGCCGCCTGAACGTGAAACGGTGATGGCACCGTAAAATACATCTCCTCTTTTAAATAAAACAGAGTCGCCCGAACCAAGATTGGTAAAGATTTGGTTCAGTTTGTTTAACGATTTCCAGGGTGTTGCAGGATTGCGGGCTTCAAGAATGTTGCGGTTATCATCTCCTGCAGAACTTGAAAAATAATAAACTGTAGCATTAGCCGATGATGACAACATTAATAACATTGTCAGGAAAATGCTTGATAAAGAAAGTTTAAAGCTTGTAACTTTTAGTAAATTTTCCTGCGCTTTCATACACCCTGCTTCTTGGTAATTTTGTAACTAAATGGCTTGGTCTTTTCCTTTTGAATTTGTTAAGCTTCGTAATTGCTAAGGGTGATTTCCCGGCTTTTTAACAGCGCTTAATTTTTTTTATTTAATTACGTGATTATACGGTTAAGTTGTAAGCAAGGTTATAAGTGCTGTGAAAATTGTATAAAATATAAAACATGTTGCGCTAAAAGCTATACATGTATCGTTTGTGTGTATCGGTATTTCGTTAAAGGATATTTGTAGTTTAGTTACGGAAAATATTGCTTATTTGAAGTTTAAACGTCATGTTTTGTTATTAATGATTAATCGTCTTAATAGTTAATTTGACCGGAATGAAAAACTGAAATATGCCGTGCCAAAAAATGAGTTTATAGAAAAGAAAATTCTGTGACAGAAATAAAAAACTCTTTCGGTTAATAAATTTTATACTGTCGGTTATGACAGCTTGCTTTGTAAACTAATATTAATCTTTAGTTATTAATAAGTTCTTGATAAGGCCCAAAAAAGAACAGGGCTAAATGCATGTGATTGCATTTAGCCCTGTTCTTTTTTATTAGTGAATTTTATTATTCCGCTACTGGCATTGCGGGAAGCTGGTAAGTCTTTTTGGCTTTCAACACCTTAAGTTGCCGCTCAAGTGTACTAATCATAAAATCGTCTTGTACATTTGAAATATAATTGCCCTGATTGGCATCTTCTTCTACTTCAAAGGCGATTAACGCAAAGCCGCAGCCTGGAATGGCACTTTTTAAGTAATCGGCCAGATCGCGCATTTTCTGGCTGTTGATTTTTATTAGGTTGACTTCCGCACTCATATTTTCGGGTAGATATAGCTATGTACTTTTTGTATACGGTGCGTGTTATTTTAATGTTGCAACTTTTTATTTAAAAAGCTGCAGTTTTTTTCCGTCGGTTATTCCGGCAAAATGATCAGATCTGAACGGGCTCACCGGTAAGCCAGCTTTGCTGAATAGATTAGCTGTGATAGGAGAGTCGCTCCAGGCATAACGTACCGCTATAGGTTCTTTTACCTGGCTGCACCAGACTTTTACTTTATCGCCGATAATTTGTGCTTGTGCCGGGTAAAATTTATGATCTGCCCCAGCCAGTTCAAAGCCTTTGGGTGCATTTCCGTTTTTGGTAGTCAATCCTTTCTCAGCGTCAGTAAATGAAACCACGGCTGCTCCGTCAGAAAAATTTGCAGATTGGTATATTGGACTGGCATCGGCATTTGATATATGGTAGACTTTATTCAAAGCCGCATCAGCCAAACGTACACCTACCGGAGCTTTATTGGTGGGGTGCAGGTTTTGAGGGTTGCCTACATCATAAGTAACTGCTAAGGCGGTATTAGGCAACTTTAAAGCCATGGTTTGCGCTTCGCGTAGTTCGGCCCAGGTGCTACCCTGGTTGCTGTTCTGGAACGGCCCAAACGCAGGCAGTTGTACAATCATGAAGGGCAAGTTAGTTTTCCATTTGCTGCGCCAGTCATTAATCAATAGCGGCAGTACCGTGCGGTACTGGCTTGCTCTGGCGGCGTTACTTTCGCCCTGATACCAGGCTACCCCTGCAACCGATAGTGGAATTAACGGGTTAACCATAGCGTTGTATACCGTAAACACAGTTTGATTCGTGGTAGGTTCCACGTGGTATGGCTTGCTGAAGTCGGGCATCAGGTGCCATTTATAATCCGCGAGGGGCATGGTGGTAGTAGCAAATTTAATATAGGTATTGGCAGCATCGCCATTCAACCCAAAGCCAAACCACCATGGATTTTTTTGGTCGGAGAGTAATTGAAGTACCATATTGTTTTCGCCTATTTTCCAGGTGCCGGTTGGCAGGTCAATTATTTTGCCTTTTGGCAGTGTGCCTTTAAAAATTGATTTACCGTTGATGTATAGGTCTACATTAGCATCGGTATCACCTAATTTTAAAGCAGATGGGGCGTTAACCAAATCATCGTACAACACCATGCTGCGTTGCATAAAGCCGGTGCCGCGGTAGGCATACCAGTTGGCCTGCCATTGCCAGGGTCCTAAAGTGCCGGTAGGCCAATTGTTAAAAAACGCAGGTGACTCTTGAACTAATTGTGCAATATTATAAGTTTTTACTGGTTGGTTCTGATAAGCGTAAGCTTTGATGTCAGCTTCGGCCAGCTTTTTTATAGCTGGCCAGTTATCAGGTTGTTGTTTAACCACAGTGCTTAAGTCGGGCGATCGCAGTAATCCTTCTTTACTGATCCAGCATTCGGCTTGCGATGCTCCCCAACTGCTGTGTACAATGCCAACGGTTACATGCAGCTTTTGCGATAGCTGTTTGGCAAAATAATATCCTACTGCCGAAAAATAACCTACTTTATCTGCTGATGCCTTAAACCACTCGCCGCTCGATAAATTCTTTTCGGGCGTTAAGCTCATTTTTTGCGGAACCAGAAATTGCCTCACGGCGATGGTATCTGCTTGTTTTTGTTCCTGTTCGTAACCTGTGGCCTGGTTTAAAAAGAATTGCATGTTAGACTGCCCCGAACATATCCAAACTTCACCAAGCATCACATCTTTATATTGCAAATGTTCTTTGCCTGAGGTTACGTCCATAATATAAGGTCCGCCTGCATGCATGGGTGGCAAGGTAGCCTTCCAATTGCCTTTGGCATCGGCCACGGTATTAGCCTGATGACCGTTTAAGCTTACTGTAACTTTTGCAGCATTTTTGCACCAACCCCAAACATTAATTTTTTGATTGCGCTGCAGTACCATATGATCAGCAAATAGCCTGGAGGTGCTCAGTTGCGCCTGGCTTGGAGTGGTGCATTCAGATAGGGCAATAACCAGTAAAATGATTGTCCAAAGGCAGGTACGGGCTTTATTCATCTTGAGTTAATCGTGTAATCTATCAACTTACTATAGCAGCCGTATAAGACTAAATATTGAAGTTAGCGATATATCCTTATACCGGTATTTTGCACTAAATGTTTAACAAGCAGTGCTGGGTAAATCGTTCGGGGTTAAAAAATAGTTCGATAAGTAAATAGTACCATACGAGCTCGAAATAGTACCATAGTCAGCCGGGCATTACTGTTTATCTTTGTAACATCATGAAAAGGGAAATACCGGTTTACGATATCTGTACGCTATCAGCTTTTAAGCAGGAAGATATTCTCATCAGCCGGTTTGCGCCTTACCTGGCTCAGCATCATAATCTGCACTTGGCACACAAGCATAGCTTTTACCATTTGGTGTTATTTACCCAAGGTGGCGGCACACATGCTATAGATTTTGAGCAATTTGTGGTACGGCCTTTTCAAGTTTATTTTATGGTGCCCGGGCAGGTGCACAGCTGGAGCTTTGAAGGCGAGGTGGATGGTTATGTCATTAACTTTTCGGAGCTTTTTTTTCAGTCGTTTTTACTAAAGCCCGATTATCTGATGCAGTTTCCTTTTTTTGGTGGCAACATCAGGGATGCGGTTGTTGATTTACCTGCCGAAATGCATCCGCCAGTTATACGATCGTTTGAGCAGTTAGTGGCCGAAACAGAGCAAGATAACCGGATGAGTGCGGATTTGGTTAGAGCACTTTTGTTGCAGCTGTTTATCATCATCGGCCGTTTGGGTGCCGAGCCCGTAGCCGACCGGGTTAATGCTTACAATTACACCTTGTTTAAAAACTTTCAGCAGTTAGTTGAGCAAAACTACACCCGGTTGCGCTTGCCTAAAGAGTATGCCGAACTGCTATACATTACGCCCAACCATTTAAACGGTATCTGTAAGGATGTAATAGGGATATCGGCAGGTGAGTTGATCCGAAACCGTATTGTGCTGGAAGCAAAACGTTTGCTTATTAATTTACAGCTAACCATTAGCGAAATTGCCGCACGGCTCAATTTTGAAGACAACTCGTACTTTACCAAATTTTTTAAAAAGCAAACCGGCCTTACACCCGAGCAATTCAGGAACAAGGCTTTAAATACCAATCATCATGAAAACATTAACATTAGATAAAAGCAATATGCCCGCAACGCCGTCTGTATTAAAAGCTGCAATACATGCTAAATGCCCTAAATGCCGCACGGGTAACATGTTTGCCAACGGTATGTACAGGTTTGGCGGTCAGCAAATGCATAATGAGTGCCCGCATTGTGGTTTTCATTTCGAGATAGAGCCGGGTTATTTTTATGTAGCCATGTTTGTAAGTTATGCTATGAACGTGGCTGAAATGGTTACACTGGCCGTGGCTACCTATATCTTAACCGGTAACCTGGAATCGCCATGGCTATACATCAGCATCTTGTTAACATCGGCCTTGGTATTGGCACCGTTTAACTTCAGGTTTTCGAGAGTGATTTTATTGTACTGGCTAACGCCAGGTCTGCATTTCGATCCCAATAGGGCGAAAATTCGTTAAGGTATATATTATTTATGTGTATAAATGACAAAAGCTCCGTTTTGCGGAGCTTTTGTCGTTTGATGTATTTATGACTTATACAGCGTCTGATAATGACGAGAATGTGAAATCTCGGATCTTCATTGGCGGAATCATGTAACTGCGGTAGCTCTCTACACTGATAGCGCGCTCGGGCTTACCCAAAGCTTCTACGTTATTCAGCATAATTACCGGGCTTTCGTTAAAGCGCATGTTTTTTATCGGGAACTTGATTTTACCGTTCTCAATATAAAAAGTACCATCGCGGGTAAGGCCGGTTAAAGCCAGTACCTGAGGGTCAACCATCCGGATGTACCATAAACGCGATACCAGGATGCCGCGCTCAGTGCTTTTAATCATTTCTTCCAGACTGCTGGCGCCACCATCCATAATAATGTTGCTTGGGCCAGGCAGTGGTTTAACGCCTTTCTTTTCTGCCCAGTAGCGCGAGTATGATAGGTTTTTTACCACGCCATTCTGTATCCAGTACGTTTTTTCTAAGGGTAATCCATCACCGCTCCAGGTATTGGCAGGTAGCTCAGCGTTGAATGGGTCTGAATAGATATTTACTTTATCGTCCATCAGCTTTTCGCCCAGACGGGTACCACCGCCGCGTTTGCTCAGGTAGCTACGGCCTTCATCAGCGCTGCGGGCATCAAACCTGAACATGTTTTCCATCATGTATACCGCGGCAGTTGGCTCCAGTATCACGGTGTATTTACCTGGCTCAATGGCACGGGCACCTACAGAGCCATTAGCCTTTTGCGCTGCAATTTTAGTAGCAGCCAAAGTGTCAAGCTTACTTACATCCGTAAAACCACGGGCAGCATACCCCGAGCCTGTACCGGCCTTGTTACGGGTAGTTACCGAAAAAGTAACGTCGGTTGATTTGTTGTAAGCGAACAAGCCTTTGTTGTTCATGGTGGCATAAAAGCTGGTGGTGTTTTCTAAAAAGCCAGCGGCGTCTAAGCCAGCATCTTTTGATGCTTTTAAACTTGCTGCAACCATATCAGCACGACTCTCAGGCGTCATGGCAGCTGTTTTTTCGTTATAAGTGTTTGATTCGGCAAAAGTTTGCGGACCTAACGGTGGCATATGTTCCGGGTTTTCGGGCGCCAGTTGGGCCAGTTCTTCCGAACGGCGCACTACCTTTTCCAGTGACGCATCATCAAATTCATTAATGGTAGCCGTGCCTGTTTTTTTACCGAAGGTTGAGCTTACGGCCAGCCCTAAAGTACTAATATCTCCGGCGGTTGATACGGCGTTTAATGCGGTACGGATGTTGCCGCCTTCGTTACCACTCAGGCCTATTTCACACTCGTCGGCTTTTGAGTAACTAAGCACTTTCTTTAATAAAGCCTGTGCTTCTTCTTTGCTAAGTATTGGCATATCTCGAGTTTATCCGATTCTACGTTTAGTGTTAATTACATTGACTCCTTTAAATAGTGCAGTTGACGATCCGTGCGATACGGCATTCGACTGGCTTGGCTGGCCCTTTCCGTCATTAAACGCACCGCCTAAACGGTAATCGCGCTCATCACATACGGCCGCCAGCGAGTTCCAGAATTCCTGGTTGGTAGCTTGGTAGGCAACGTCGTTTAACATGCCTACAATTTTGCCTCCTTTAATCTCATAAAACAGCTGACCGCCAAATTGGAAGTTGTAACGCTGCTGGTCGATAGAGAATGATCCGTTACCAACAATGTAAATACCTTTGTCCACTTTCTTAATCATGTCATCTACACTCAGCGGTGTTTTACCTGGTTGTAATGAGACGTTTGGCATACGCTGAAACTGCACATCGGCCCACGTTTGTGCATAGCAGCACCCTTGTGATTCGTTTAGGCCTATCATGTGCGCCTGATCGCGAATGGCCTGGAAGTTTACCAGTGTACCATCTTTTACAATCTGCCATTCTTTAGGTTTAACGCCTTCATCATCATAGCCTACTGCACCTAACGATCCTTTTTGATTTTTATCGGCAACGATGTTCATGTTCGGGCTACCGAATTTGAAATTGCCCGATTTTAATTTATCTAAATTCAGGAAGCTGGTGCCTGCATAGTTGGCCTCATAGCCTAATACCCGATCGAGCTCGGTAGGGTGAGCAACCGACTCGTGGATGGTTAACCATAAGTGTGAAGGGTCGAGTACCAAATCATATTTGCCTGGTTCGACGGTTTTGGCGTTTACCTTTTCGGCGGCATTTTTGGTGGCATTTTTCATGTCCTCCATCATGTCGTACCGGTTGCGGTAGCGTGTAACTACGCCCTGCATTTTTTCGGAAGCGGTAGGGGTAAGGTACTCGTAACCCATGCCCACAGGTGAGCTTAACGCTGCGCGGGTTTCAAATGCGCCTTTAGCGGCATCTATTTTGGTAACGCTAAAGTTTGGATACAGGCGGTGGATATCCTGATCAATGTAAGAACCATCAGTAGACGCAAAATACTTTTGCTCGTTGATGGCCAGTATAGTAGAGTTTACAAAGTTAGCTCCGCCGGCTAAAGCAACACCGTTAGCGGCCAGCAGCAAGTCAACTTTCTCCTTAATCGGCACCTCAAAGGCATTTTTTTCGATCGGGGTTTTCCAGCTCACCTCACCATAGCCTTTTTGCGGAGCCAGTTGTACCGGAGCTCCGCCAATTTTAGCATTGGCTTTTGCCACGGCTACTGCGCGTTCTGCCGTTTTAGCCACGCCGTCTTTAGTTACCACGTTACTGGCGGCAAAGCCCCAGCAGCCGTTAACCAATACCCGCACACCAACACCAAATGACTCGGCGTTGGCTACGTTAAGTACCCGGGTTTCGCGGGTGATAACCGCTTGGTTCAGGTAACGGCCTATACGAATATCAGCATAAGATGCGCCTTTAGATTTGGCAGTATTGAGGGCTACATCGGCTAGCTCTTTTTTGATGCGTACATCAACCGTTTCCAGCGATTGAAGTGGGTCGATTGGTGTACCGTACGAGGGTAGGTTGGATAGCATTAATGCACTGGCACCTACACCCGACAGATAAATAAAATTTCTGCGTTTCAAGGTTTAATCCTCCTTTAGTAATTAATTTTTGGTATAGTTAATCGTTTGTTAGCTCGCAAACTTGCGCTCGACCCATAAAAAGGTACACGCGATTAATAAAAGTATATAAAAATATAATTTGGGCACTTCTTTTTGGGCGGATTGCTGTATTTGTTTTGTTACAGTGTGGCCTTTATGCTGTTTGGCTGCAAAATTTTGCATCGAAGTTATCTTTTTAAGCTTTCGGAGACTATTCCAGCTGTCTTTTTCGTACACAAACCAGCTGATTTCACTGCTGTTGTTGATCTTGGCGGTTTGCCAGCCTGGTTTTTGAGCCCAGTGCTTAATAGTCCATTCAAAAGGTACATCGGCGTTTTGCTCAGGCGGGATGATTGCTCCGTTAACCGTAATGTTTTGCGGAGGGTTACTGCTTTGCCAAATAACTCTGGTTGGCTCATTAACAGCAGGCAAAGCCGTAGCCAACCGCCAGTTTTCTGTTGCAGGTTGCTTTTTTGCCGCATGGTTGATGAGTAGCGACCATAAGTTGCTATAATCCGAACGGTTGCCGGCAAGCAGCCAAGTGGTGGTATGGTTGAGCGTGGTAAATACCAATCTCCCTGCACCCAACAGGGTAACTCCGGCCAGTTCGTGTTGCTGAGCATCTGTTACTAAGCTTTGGGTATTTGACCGGTAGGCAATATAAGCGGGGTCAATGTTAAGTTTGGCAGTTTTATTTGCAAGGCCTTGCAAGTGGAGTTGCACAGTCGGCTGTTCTTTGGCTGCAATAGTATTCAACGGAAATTCTCGCTGCAGCCAGGATGTGTTTTTATCTGTACTATCTGCACGCACGATGAGCCCTAATCCTTTTTGGGTCACCTGCTGCTTTAATGCGGCGCCTTCACTCAGAGGCAGAGCTTTAAGGGCAGATAAATCGCCTATGACCAAATCAAACTGATTTAGCAAAGAAGCTGAAAGGTGCTGCAAGTTTAGTTTGTTTAGATTGACGAACTCTTCGCTTGTTTTCCCCTGACTAATGATAGCTTTAGAAGCTACGGCATAGCCATTTTCGCTAAGCCAGTTTTTTAAAAAACGGCTTTCGAAGTTGGGCGAAGCATTCAGCATCAGCACACGTAAAGGTTCGGTGGTTTCAATGCTTAACGGGATACTTTCGTTCATCAAAGTGTCCTGCCCGGCTAAAGCTACCAATTGGTAAACCAGTCGTCCGGTGGCTTTGGGCTTGGTTTTTAGCTGGAAATAAGTAGTTTTTGCGGGAGGGATAATTATGGAGTCTTCTAATGTGCTCAGTCCTTTAAGTTGCAGTTTTACCGATTGCTTACCTTGGTTGTAATATTTACCTTGTACAGTAAATTGCTCGCCGGTATTAATCTTAGATGGCCAGCTGATGTTTTGTAACCCTACGGGTAAAGCAGGCGCGGTATAACTTATAGGTAAACTACTCAGCTGCGTTAAATCGGCATCATCAATACCATAGCCTAAAACTTTGATTTGTTTAAAAGCAGGTTGATGTTGGCTAAGCTCATCCAAACTGCTGATCAACGTGGCTTTTGGATAATCTTTTTTGATGGGTTCATCAATAGTAAAGACTGGCGTGTTAGCCGGAATACTATCTCGGCTGAAACCGTCGGTAAGTAAAATGGCATCGGTTTGCGCATTGGTCGATGTTGTTGCACGGTAACTAATAGGTAATGCAATGCAAGCTAAAGCAGCAAGCGAAATCCAGATGGCCAATATGCGCCATGTTAAACGGCGACGGTCGGCGCGGCGGTATTCCTGCCAACTAAACAGGAGTGCCAGTACAGTACAGATGATTATAACCGATAGTGTCCAGTTCATGCTTGATATTACCGGTTTAAATTTTTGTAATAGCGTTGAGCCAATCCCATATCTGCAATTGAGGTATTAGCCGATGGTGTTGCCTTGCTATTCGGTAGGCTTTGTTGAATGGCCTTTTCAATACTGGCTTGGTCGGCAGGCGATGGCGATGCGTTACTATTAATCACACGTCGCAAAGCACTTACTGCACGTAGGTAAATACCCGGCTGACTTGATGCCCGCAAAGCCAATTGCTGCGATGCCTGTTGTAAGACACGTTTATCATTAGCATTTAAAACTGTATATCGAGACTGCTGCAAGACAATGATTGCCTTTTTAAGTATTTCATATTTATCTGCCTCGGGTTTTAACGTCTGCTGATTAACGGGAGATCCTATTTTGCTCAAATCGCCGCTTAGTCGTTTCTCAGGCTTCAACGGCGGTGGGTTATAGCTGGTTTTGGCTACAAACGAGCGCGATTTTTGCTGCAAATCTTTTAATAAGCGCAATGCTTTATATTCGTATGGCAAGGCTTCCTGTGGTTTAAACAGACGTAAGCGCAGTTCGGCTTTCCACATTTCGTTTAGGGTGGCTTTAAGCTGGGCTTTTACAGCCGGTTCTAAAAAGGTGGCGTCTTCCGCATTGTCGTGCTTATCAGTGTAAGCGTCCATAATCACGGCAGCATTACCAAAGTTTTCGGCTTTGGTCACGTCCTCATTGCCTTCGCCTTCGGTGCCGCTTTCATCTTCGTCACCTAAAAATTTGCCGTAACGCAGGCGGAGCATTTTTTGGTCGGTGCCCAAATCATTACAACGGTTTTTAAATGAAGTTACCGCAATGCTGTCTTTTTCTTTCAGCAGTTTTTCGGTGTCCAGGATGATCTGACGCTGACTTCTAAAATACTCTGGTTTAATATTGGCAGCCGATACAATGCCGTCCATACTTAACAGCTGCGCCGTATCTTGTATAGATACAATTAATACATCAGTGCGGCTCTTTTGCTGATGCGTATCTTGTGCCTGCAGGTAAAAATACAGCTCATCACCGGGTTCCATTCCTAATTTGGGTAGGTCGATGATGCGCTGTAAGTTGTATTGCTTGCTGTGTTGATTAAACGAGGTGCCGAAGCTAAACGTCGTGTCTTTAAATTTAACCGACTCCCCGCTGCCTTTGGCTACTGTAGCAAAAATTTGTGCATTGCTTATGCCATAATCATCAGTAATGCTGGCGTTAATAGTCACCTTGGGAGCTTCGCCTGCATCAATGTGGGTGTACTGTTTGGGCGATTTGATGTGGATGACCGGAATAGCGTCTTTAATCACCTGTACTTGATATAAATCAGAAAGTTTGCCATCAATACTTACTTGATAAAAGCCTGGTTTAGTAATGATGCGTGAACCTCTCCACTCGGTACGCTGGCTGCCTTTAAGCGGTAGTTTTTCACCTTCGTTGAAAATCAGAAATACGTTCCTCACAGCAACATTAGTGCTGATTGTCCAATTAACCACCGCGCCTTCCTCCGCATCAATGGTGAATTTATCCTGACTGCGGGTAGGCTTGCCGGTGTATGCAGGCGGCGTTATTTTAAGCGAAACACTGCTGATTTGCGGCAACACTTTTTCGGGTGGAAGCTTTTGAGCTATAGTTTCGGATGAGTTTGATTGAAAGCCGTTGGCTATGGAAGGCCAGCGTCGACTAGTGAAAATGATAATAACACTTAGCGCCACAGCCACTACCAGCCATAAACCTGACTTTTTGAGCCGTTGGGCAACCAGCGGCGGTTGGGTTGGTAGCTGAATTACAGCCTGCTCAACTTTATGTAGCTGCAAGCGTTCGAGTAGGTTGAGGTCGGCAGATGGTTTAATAATCAATGTGCAGCTCTCTTCCAGTTCGGGGTAAGTAAAATTTAAATAACGGCAAATAGTGGTTATGGTCGTTTTCCAAGGTTGTCGTGCAGTTATTAAAATACCGGCAACTAACATAAACACGACTATGCTCCACGACAACGCTTGAGTTTTTTGCCAATGAAATATAATGCCACCTATTACTATAGCACAGGCTGCTGCAAGCAAAACATCGGCTAAAAGCTGATAACCGATGTAGCGTTGCTGTAGCTGCTTTATTTTATGTAATGCGGTCTGCTCCATCAAGATCTTTCGGTAGTTTGAGTTTTACGATGTGCCAGCCAGCGCTCGGCAGAAAATACCACCAGTAATGCCAGCCAAAAATATCTCTTGAGGCTGTTATTCTCTACGTTGTTTGATGATGCAATGGTATGCGCGGTGGTAGTGGTTTGAGGTAAATATTGCTGAGCACTCAACATCCTTTTATCGTCTGTATTGCTGATGTTCGATGCCGGCTCTTGCATCAGCTGTAACAACCAGGCCGGAAAAGTATCGCTCCAAACCAAATCGTTCCATGCCGGGTTAAAGCGGCTGTAAAAATGATAGATTTGCGTTGAGTCTTGTTGAGTTGATGTAATTACCGGTTGTCCAGAGGCTTCCTTCCAGACCGAGGTTCGAATCCCTCCGGCTCCACTAATTATTTTATACAAGTTTACCTTGTTAACCTCTGCAACAGCAGTGGCATACGGCTCCACGTTGCTCATCCAGCCATTTACTGCAATCGGTTTGCCCGCTTGATAGGCTAAAATATTTTTACAATAGTTGATGTAAGTTTTGCTGATCGGTTTTTCAGAAAGCCAGAATAACCAATCGGTGTTAGCGTTTAGCTGTGCCGGGTTGCTGATAGTTTTAATAATCGTTTTGCGTTGGGTAAACTGGCTTACTGCCTGCAATGCCGCTTTTAGGTAACCGGCATCTAAGCTATTATCATCTGTATAGATCGCAATATGTTGAACAGCGGTGTTAACCGTTATCGGAGCTTGCTTTCCTTGAGTTAAAGATATTTGCGCTTGTCCATTATTAGTTTGTATCTTATACACACTATTACCGGTAGACTCTCTAACGTTGGCATATTGAAACGAAGTGCCCGACGGGTGGCTTTGACCTTGCGCTATCCTGATGTCGCCAGAAGGTGTGAACCAAGCTTTTTGTATCCAGGTACTTGTTGAATCGGCTGGAGTATAAGTTTGCCAATTCAGTTGCAAGGCTGCTTCCGGCTTGTTGCCTGTAAAATATTTTGCCTGATTAGGTGTAAATAAATAAACGGGTATATCCGATGATACTTTATCGTCAAGCTGCCGGATTAAGCTCCAATAGTTGGGTTGGCGGTTGGTGAGTTTAACACTGTCTTGTTTAATCACAGCATCTTTAGGCGGGTTGATGATTTGTGCGATTGAGCCTTTAGCAAAACCCGTATTAAAATAATGAAACTCGTAACCGGCGCGCGTTAGTGAATCTACTGTTGGTTTAAATTTGGAGTAAGTTGCTTTGAAACTTTCTTTCGGAATAAGTATCCAGCCTTTGGCTTTAACTACCGGCATGCGCTTCTGCCATACGGGTAGGGCCAACACCAAAGCAAGCAGTATCAGCATCAAACAACGGAGGAGGAACAAAGGAACGTCCAGTAATTTTAAACTCCGGCTGCTTTTGCGCGAGGCGGCATCAATCAGCCCAATGCTACCTACTTTTAATACCTTACCCGGCCGGATGTTCCATAGGTGTATCAGTACCGGAATTGCAATTGCGGCGGCACCAATAAGCCATAATGGATTTAAAAACTGGAACATGAATTTTTATTGAACGCTTTTTCTGATTAGGACTGTTATTTATTTAATATATTTGATTACTGTTGATTGAAGTATTTAAAAACTCTCTACACGCCTTTATTTCTTTGTACTAAAAACGTGTGTAAGGCTTCATCAAGGGGCTGAGCGGTATTAATTACGCGGTGGACGATGTGCTTGCCTAATAGCTGCATCCGGATATTTTCTAAATGGTTGTGCAGTGCTTGCTGGTAGCGTTCTTTGGCTTGCGGCCCTATTTGTATTACCTCCCCGGTTTCTAAATCTTCTAAAGCCGAGTAGCCTTTAAAATCAAAATCCAGTTCGTTTTGCCCCATCAGTTGAAATACAATAATCTCATGCTTTAAAGCAGCTAATGAATCCAATAGCTTGGTAATCTCACCCTCCGTTTGATACATATCGGTAATGAAAACCAGTAGTTCTTTCCGCCCCGTGCCTGCAAACAACTCCCGGTAGTGAATATGCTGTGTAAAGGTGCCGGCAGGCTCGATGTTCTCTAACTGATGATATAATCGCTGTAAATGCTGCGGGTCAGGGCGCGAAGCCAACGAAAACAAACCACCATCTTTAAATACATACAAACCCACGGCATCGCCTTGCAGGTTGGCCAGGTAAGCTAACGAAGCTGCCATGAAACGGGCATACTCTATTTTGCTCAGTGTGCCGTCGTGATGATTCATCGAGGCGCTGGCATCAATCAAAAACCTGACAGAGATGCTGGTTTCAACCTCCGACTCGCGGATATAGTACCGGTCGCTCCGGGCATACATACGCCAGTCGAGCCACCTCAAATCATCGCCCGGCTGGTAGCTTCGGTACTGACTAAACTCCAATCCCGGTCCCTTAACGGTACTTTTATTAAAGCCGTTCATAAAGCCATCAATCACCGTTTTAGCCAACAGCGGCAGGTTTTTAATGGTCATTAAAACTTTAGGGTCGAGCATGAGTGTTGTGGTGACTTTTTTTGGTTCCTGGCTCTTATTTCTTAGCTCTTAACTTTAACTCTGTATTCTTGATTCTATACTCTCTACTCTAAATCTTCGGTCTTTCCAGTAGTTTTATCAATTCAGCGGTAGCCTTATCCGATGTAATACCTTCAGCCTCTGCTTTAAAATTCATCAGCACGCGGTGGCGTAATACCGGTGTAGCCATAGCATGGATATCCTCCATCATAACGGCATACCTACCCTTTAATAAAGCACGTGCTTTGGCAGTTAATATTAAGGCCTGACCAGCCCGCGGGCCAGCACCCCAACGTACCCATTCTTTTACATAGCTTAAAGTAGAAGTATCGGGCCGGGTAGCTCTAATCAGTTCGCTTACATAGCGCACTAAATCTTCGCTGATGCTTACCTGCCTAACTAAGGCTTGTGCCCGTTGTATTTCTTCAGCGCTGATTACCGGGTTTATAACAGCTTTAGACGTGCCGGTTGTGCGGTTTAAAATATCAAACTCTTCTTGCGCGGTAGGGTAGCCTATGCGTACCAGCAATAAGAAACGGTCTAATTGAGCTTCGGGTAGGGGATAAGTACCTGCCTGTTCAATAGGGTTTTGCGTAGCCAGGATAAAAAACGGTTTGTCGAGCGGATAGGTTTGCCCGCCGTAGGTGACTTCAAACTCCTGCATCGCCTCTAACAGGGCCGACTGTGTTTTAGGCGGCGTACGATTAATCTCGTCGGCCAAAATAATATTGGCAAACAGGGGGCCTTTGTTAAACTTAAAAAAGCGTTTGCCGGTGGCATGGTCTTCTTCCAGAATCTCGGTACCCACAATATCAGTAGGCATCAAATCGGGCGTAAACTGTATTCGTCTGAAAGATAAATGTAAAGCCTGCGACATGGTTTTAACCAGCAAAGTTTTAGCCAGGCCGGGTACACCTTCCAGTAAGCAATGGCCGCCTGCTAAGAATGCTACCAGTAACTCATCTAAAATATGTTCCTGGCCAACAATGACCTTTTGTATCTCAGTTTTTAACTGCGGAAGCTTCGCCAGCAGTGATTTAACGTGGGTTTCTGTGATTTCCAAAGCGCAATTTTATATCAAAATAACAAGTACGTGGCAAATAGCATCCCAATATATCCTGATTTTGATGAAAAGGAGCGCGATTTTGTAAAAACCTGAAATTAGTATTCAAAAAATTACAAACCCTATAAACAAAAACGGGTGACGGATGAAATTTTGTACTACTTTTAAAGTTTTATCACTAATGGCATTAACTTCTAAGTTTACTTTTACTCGCTTCAGCTATCACTCCGGCGATTGGGATACCGACCAGCGCATGCCTTCTAATATCTTGAACTCTTTGCTGGAGTATACCACCATTCCTATTGATAGCAAAGAAAAGGTAGTAGCCCTGAGTAGTCCTGATGTGTTTAACTCGCCTTTTAGTTACCTGAGCGGCCATAAGCTGGTACAGTTTGATGCGCAAGAGCGTGCTAATTTTAAAAAGTATGTGCAAAACGGCGGATTCGTATTTGTAGATGATTGCAATCATGACATCGACGGCTTGTTTGCCAAATCGTTTGAGGCGCAGATGTCGGCTTTGTTCGGTCCGCAGGCCATGAAGAAGATTCCGAATAACCACGAAATTTATCGATCCTTCTTTACCTTTGAAAAGGGCCCACCCAACACTTCTTTCGAATTGAATGGTTGGGGTGATGATTTGGTGCACGATTATTTAAAGGCCATTACCATTAACGGACGGATTGCCGTATTATATAGTAATAAAGATTACGGTTGCGAATGGGATTACGACTTTAGGAACAAGCGTTTTTTGGCTGAAGATAATACCAAGTTCGGCGTAAATATTGTGGTATATGCCATGAGTTCGTAACGGTTAGGCAAACGGTAATTAAAACACTACTTTTGCGGGCCGTGCTCAGCACAACACACATACATGGATAGTTTTTTTGTTAAAGATAACGACGGTGAAAAAGGCCCTTTCACTTTTGAAGAATTAACCGACGGTCGCTTGGAGCCCGATGATCTGGTGCGTACACCGTTTAGTAACTGGCAAAAAGCCAGTGATATTGCAGACTTTGCAGAATACTTTCGTTACGAGGGCTACTACTTTGCTACAGAAGATAACCTGGCCGGTTTTGGCTACCGGGTGTTGGCCTTCATTGTAGACTACTTTGTGATCAGCATGCTGCTCCGCATCGAGTTTAGCTTGTTAAGCGGTTATCTGCCGGTAGAAAAGCTCAACAGCATCAGTCTCAACCAACCGATCAATCCATCCGATCTTAAAGATGTACTTATATTACAAGGCGTATTTTTTGCAACAGTTTGGTTATATAACCTGATCTGCTTTGTTACCCCTTTAAGCGCTACATTAGGGCAAGTGTTATTTAAACTGATTGTAGTAGACCAAGACGGTTTGAAACTGAGCTTCGGGAAAGCTTTACTCCGCAGCTTTGGCAAAGTAGTCTCGTTTCTGTTTTGCGGTGCCGGCTTTTTACTGGCTTTGTTTGGTGGCTATAACCAGGCTTTGCACGACAGGCTGGCTAAAACTTACGTACTCCGTAAAGACATATTTTAATTTTACTTTTTACTCAGGTTAGCATACACCAATATGCTTAACTTTGTATTGTTTAGATAATTGCGCATATCCTATGATGAACGCTGAAGCTGTAAAAGGGCTGCCTGGCCGTTACTGTAATTCACTCACCCAATATTCACGTTTTGTAACCCGCGAAGTCACTATCGGCGATGTGCCGATGGGGGGCAGCAACCCTATCCGAATACAAAGCATGACCACCACCGATACCATGGACACCATAGGTACGGTTGAGCAAACCATACGCATGGTTGATGCCGGTTGTGAGTACGTACGTATTACAGCGCCAAGCATTAAAGAAGCGCAAAACCTGGCCGAAATTAAAAAGCAATTACGTGCACGGGGATATACCGTACCCTTGGTTGCCGACATTCATTTTACACCAAATGCTGCCGAGGTAGCTGCCCGTATAGTAGAAAAGGTACGCGTTAACCCCGGTAATTACGCCGATAAAAAGAAGTTTGACGAGTTAGAATACACCGACTTGGAATATCAGGGCGAGTTAGACCGCATCTTTCAAAAGTTTACCCCATTGGTAAATATTTGTAAAGAATATGGTACTGCTATGCGTATCGGTACTAACCATGGCTCATTGAGTGACCGTATTATGAGCCGTTATGGTGATACCCCGCAGGGCATGGTAGAGTCGGCTATGGAGTTTATCCGGATGTGCGAGGCGCTTAATTATTACAACCTCGTGATCTCCATGAAAAGCAGTAATCCGCAGGTGATGGTACAAGCCTATCGTTTACTGGTAGATACCATGGTAGCCGAGGGAATGAATTACCCATTACACTTAGGCGTAACTGAAGCCGGTGATGGTGAGGATGGCCGTATCAAATCAGCCGTAGGTATTGGTACTCTGCTCGAAGATGGCTTGGGCGATACTGTCCGCGTTTCGTTAACCGAAGAGCCCGAAGCGGAAGCACCGGTAGCTATTGCGCTGGTGAACAGGTATGCATTGAGAAATCAGGAATCAAGGGTCAAGAATCAAGAAACTTTACACGCAACCGGCAACACACAACCGGTAGCTCATAACCCATACGAATATCAGAAGCGGACTACCTTTGAAGCTAATGCCTTTATTGGTGGGCATATGGTACCTCGGGTAGTGGTTGACTTGAGCAACCGCAACTTAAAGGATCCGTCGGTATTGAATGATGCCGGTTATTTGTATTCGCCGGTTTTGGATAAATATAAGATGGCCGACCAGTCGGTAGACTTTGTTTATCTGGCCGAACAGTTGCCGTCTTTTACCTTTCCGGGCAACTTAAAGCAGTTATATAATTATGCTACGTGGCAAACGCTGGCTAACAAAAAGAACTGTCACCCGGTATTTACGCTACCCCAATATTTAGCTGCTGAAGATCGTACGTCGGCGCTGAACCTGGTAAAAGTAGCCCTGGCTGATTTTGACGTCATGCAATTTAGGCAATTGGCTGAAGACAAGGGCTTAGTATGGGTTTTAGAAACCAACGCCCTGCATGGCATGGCCGAGCAGCGTAGTTTCTTTTTTAAACTGGAAGAAGCCGGTATTGATACACCCGTGATTATTAAGCGAAGCTATCATTTTAATGAAGGCGCAATAACACCATCTGTTATACAAACAGAAACAACAGGTACGAATGCATTGCCGATTGTTGATCGCGATAATACAACTATCCTGACTTCGGCGCAAGCCACTACTGATCCGGTTACTCATCTGCAATTATATGCCGCTACCGATATGGGAGCTCTGCTGGTAGATGGTTTTGGTGATGGTATATGGATTGATGCACCTGAATTACCGGCTTCGGTAATTACCTCTACAGCCTTCGGAATTTTACAGGCTACCCGCTCACGGATCTCTAAAACAGAATATATCTCCTGCCCAAGCTGCGGTCGTACCTTGTTCGACTTGCAGGAAACTACCCAAATGATCCGCAGTCGTACCAGCCACTTGAAAGGTTTGAAAATTGGTATTATGGGATGCATCGTAAACGGCCCCGGCGAAATGGCCGATGCAGATTACGGTTATGTAGGTGCCGGTCCGGGTAAAATTACGCTTTACCGCGGTAAAGAAGTAGTTAAAAAGAATGTGAACACGGCTAAAGCACTCGACGAACTAATTGGTATCATTCGCGAAGATGGCAATTGGGTAGAGCCGGTTGCTGAGCTTTTGTAAATAGCTACTTAGCTGTAATATATCTTAAAAGCCTTATGGTAAGATAGTTTGTATCTGTATCTTGCCATAAGGCTTTATTGTTGTCGTAATATGGAGGAATAAATCAGACCTCCCTAACTTTCAGTGGAGTTAACTTAAGCCGTGTATTTTTAATTTCTTCAGCCGTCAAAAAGCTTAGATTGATAAAAATTTTATTCAAATATCACAGGGACAGTATATTGTACCCTGACAGGTTTGCCATTTTGTCTTCCCGGCTCCCATTTGGGAGATAGTTTGATTACCCTGATAGCTTCTTTTGCGGCTTTCGATTCAGTGTTTCTGCCAATAGCTTTTACATCACTCAATGAGCCGTCTTTCTCAACCACAAAAGTGATATTGATACGCCCTGAAGTTTCAGCTTTTTTGTTGTCGATATTTTGCTTTAAAAATTTAGTAAATCCTTCAAATCTCCCCGGAAATTTCGGAAGAGTTTCAACTGAGGTGTATACATCTCCTGGTTTGGAAAGTGTTACTTCTGCCACTTTTAAGGACTTAGCTGGTTTGGTTTGTGCATCAGTCGAATAAACGGAAAATGCAAAAGCTGCCGTGACCAGTGTTGTGATAATTTTAGTGTTCATATTATAGTAAAATTACTACTATTCCCTAATAATTAAAACTCACTTACGGGTATGAGGTTATTGTTGGTACAACAACAAAAATACACATGGCACAAAATGTAGCAGAACAAGTGGTGGATATGCTGTCGGCCGCTGGTGTAAAAAGAATATATGCAGTTACCGGCGATAGTTTAAATCATATTAACGATGCCGTACGGCGTAGCGATAATAAAATACAGTGGGTGCACATGCGCCACGAAGAAGCAGGGGCATATGCCGCCGCTGCCGAGGCAGAATTGAACGGTATTGCCTGTTGTGCAGGCAGCAGCGGTCCGGGTCACGTTCATTTGATCAATGGTTTATATGATGCTCACCGTTCAGGAGCGCCTGTCATTGCCATTGCCTCAACCTGTGCCACACACCAGTTTGGCACCGAGTATTTTCAGGAAACTAATACCATCAAATTATTCGACGATTGCAGTCACTATAATCAGATTGCTACCACACCGGCGCAATTACCCCGTATGTTGCAAGCCGGTATACAATATGCCGTTAACAAAAAGGGTGTTTCGGTAGTTGGTTTACCCGGCGATGTAACCGAAATGGATGCGGTTGAAACTCCATCATCCACCAAGAACTATTTTAACGAGCCGGTGATCCGGCCGTCCGACCGCGAATTGCAGGACTTAGCAGCCTTAATCAACGAACACGAAAAAATCACCATTTTTTGCGGCATTGGTTGTGCTAATGCTCACGATGAGGTGATTGAGCTTTCCAAGCGTTTGCATGCGCCGGTGGGCTACTCATTCAGGGGGAAAATGTTTGTGCAGCACGATAACCCGAACGAAGTAGGCATGACGGGTTTATTAGGCCTGCCTTCGGCTTATCAAAGTATGCACGAGTCGGACTTGCTGATTTTGTTGGGGACAGACTTTCCGTATGAGCAATTTATGCCTACCAAATGCAAAATTGTACAGATTGATGTAAAGCCCGAGCGTATCGGTCGCCGTGCTAAAGTAGAGGTAGGATTATGCGGTAAAATTGAAGATACCTTGCAGGCGTTACTGCCGCTCATCCCCCAGAAAACTGATGACGATTTTTTAAAGTCACAATTGGAGTTTTACAGCAAAGTAAAAGATAACCTGCAAACCTATGTAGATGATAGGGGAACGGAAAATAACATTCATCCCGAGTTTGTAGCTAATACTATTGACCAGCTGGCTAATCACAACGCCATTTTTACAGTAGATACCGGCATGAGTTGTGTTTGGGGGGCACGCTATATCAGGGGGACCGGTCAGCGTAGTATGTTAGGGTCTTTTAATCATGGCTCTATGGCCAACGCCATGCCGCAAGCTATCGGCGCTGCTTTGGCTTGTCCCGACAGGCAGGTAATTGCTTTATGTGGTGATGGTGGTTTATCTATGCTTTTAGGTGATTTGGCTACCATTGCTCAATACAAATTGCCCGTTAAAATTGTGGTGTTTAATAACCGCTCATTAGGCATGGTAAAACTGGAAATGGAAGTAGCTGGCTTGCCCGATTGGCAAACCGATATGCATAATCCTGATTTTGCATTGGTAGCACAAGCCATGGGTATTAAAGGGATCAAAGTGACCGATCCTGATAAAGTAGAGCAAACACTTAAAGAAGCGCTGTTGCATAATGGACCGGTGCTGCTCGATGTGATGACTGATCCTAACGCTTTGGCTATGCCGCCGAAGATAGAGTTTGGCCAAGTGAAGGGTATGGCTTTGTCAATGTCAAAACTGATGCTGAACGGGGAGATGGGCGAGGTATGGGATACCATTAAATCTAACTATAAGCACATTAAAGATGTGTTGTAGTACTGATATCAGCTAATAAAACAGCCCCTTGCATTTTGTGTGAGGGGCTGTTTCGTTATAGGAATTTATCATTTAACTCATGTAAGCTTTCCACCAATTTGAATTGAAACTTCCTCCGTTAACTTCGGTCGGTTTGCCGGGTTCGGGGATAAATAAAGTCAAGTTTTCTTTCGCCGCCAGTTCGATCAAAATTTCTACCGGTTCGTACCAGGCATGTAATGCCAGGTTAAAAGTGCCCCAGTGTATCGGCATCATTTGTTTGCCTTTTAACGCGAGGTGTGCATTTACGGCGCTAAGCGGCCCCATGTGTATATCGGGCCAGTTCTTGCCATAAGCGCCAACTTCGAGCAGGGTTAAATCAAATGGTCCGTAAGCTTCGCCAATATCGCTAAACCCATTAAACCAACCGGAATCTGCCCCAAAAAAAATATTATGCGTATGCCCTTTAATTGCAAAAGCCGACCATAGCGTTTCGTTACGGTGTGTAATTCCCCGGCCCGAAAAATGCCGGGCAGGTGTGGTTGTAATCGTACAATCCTGCCCTAAGGTAGCCATATCACCCCAATCCATTTCATGGATCAGGTTTTCGGCCACGCCCCATTGCTTTAAGTAACGGCCTACGCCTAACGAGGTATAAAAAGGGACATTAAATTTAGCCAAAATACGAATAGTAGCTTCATCAAAATGATCATAATGATCGTGCGATATGATGACGGCATCCAACTTCGGTAAATCGGCTAAAGGTAAGGGCGCTTGAAAAAAGCGTTTGGGTCCAATCCATTGTAAAAACGATGCACGCTGGCTCCAAACCGGGTCTGTCAGTATACGTTTGCCATCAATCTCAATCAGTATGCCTGAGTGCCCCATCCAGGTAATACGGAGTCCGCTCGCTGGTGGGGTTTGAAATACTGTTTTGTCTGTTATAAACGGCCCTAATTTTTTGCGTGGTGTGTTTTCTGTTTTATTGATAATGTATTCCCACAAAATGGGTAACATCTTATTAAAACCGGCTTCGTTGGTAGGGATAGGATTTTGGTATTTATTACCGATTTTATGTGAGCCTTTGAGTTGCATGCTTTACAAATATTGTGGTAATATACATTTCAAAGGCTGCTTTGCTTTTTTTGCTGCAATAAGTTTACAATCGGCTTATCATGTCGCATGGCAAATGCTAATCATCAACCTTGCAAAAAGGCCAATGCCTGCTTGCAAAGGTCTTGCAGTGCGGGTGGTAACTCTGGTTGCAGGTAGGGGTGCGATGAACCAAAAATATGGTCGGTATTGGGGATGAGCAAAAGCCGGGCATTAGGCTGCATGGATTTCAGATCGTGAGCATGGCTAACAGCAACTACACTATCTGCCGTGCCATGCACAATCAGCCAGGGCTGCACTACATCAGCGGCTCGGGCTAAAATATTTAACCGGCCCTGATGGCGGTCCAAATCATCAAGCAGCGTAGCTTTTACTGGCATATCTTGTCCGGTACGTTTATTAGGGAAATGCAGTACGCCGCTCAACCGCCACTGTGGTTCAATTTCTTTGGGCCATAAATTTCTAAAGGTGGATACCGAGGCCATGGTAATTAAATGACTTACCCGTTTATCTTCGGCAGCTTTAATAATGCTGATGCCGCCTCCCATGCTATGTCCTATCAAAATTACTTTAGCGGCGGCAGGTATCACCGAGCCGCTGAAGGCAAAGTCTATCACGTACTGTAAATCTTCCAGTTCAATGCTAAAAGTGTTTTCGCTAAAAGCAATCAAATCAGTAAGGTCATACGGCTGCTCGGGTGTGGTGCCGTTATGCGAAAAATTGAATTTCAGGAAACGGTAACCGTTAAGTGCAAAGTGTTTAGCAATTAAGTGGTGCGAACCCCAATCTTTAAAACCTTTAAACCCATGCGCAAAAATAACCAGTGGTGCATTGGGGCTGGCTTGGTTATAAGTAAGGTCCATCAGCATGACACGGCCTTTGGCCCCCGGTAGGGTATAAGTTTGATTAACAATCATAAATAGGATATTAAACGTTGCCTGTGCGTTTTGTTTGCCAGTGCCAGGCCAGCCATAGCATCAACACGGGTTGCAATATAATTCTGACCCAGGCAATGGCGGGCGTTATCTGCAATGAACCCAAACGCGTAGGGGCTTGCTGCAACATGGTAATGTGTACCGGCATAAAAGCGGCCAGCATTAAAATCAGTAACGCAACACCCCAATTACGCGTTTGCGGAAAAATCAGCAATGTACCAAAAATAATTTCACATGCACCGGCAAGATAATTTAGTAATTGCGGCGCTGGTAAATAATCTGGAATAATTTTAACGTAGCCATCCGGGTGTACAAAATGATTAAAACCGGCAGCTACATAAAATATAATTAAGACGATTAAGCTGATTTTTTTTAACATGATGTATCAGTAGGCAACTGTTGTAAGTTATCTTGCGTATTCTGTAATAAGAGAGCTAATGCCAAATAGTTTAGCTGCATGTGAGCAAGCAATTAACTCAATATGTTTATTTTACCAAACAAACAGCGCGACTTAGTGTTTTTGTGCATCTATTTATACTCGTTCTAAATTAAGGTGTTTGACAAAGGTTTGACATAGCCCAATGTGATTAGATAGTACTTTTGTGAGTTGAATTTTTAGTACAAATAACAAAGCTTTGAAGCATTTAAAGGTTATAGCTTTTACGCATAAGCAGATTGAATTGAAGGAATTGGGAAAGTTGGTGCTTTGCCAGGAGAATCTGACTGAGAAACTTCAGCAGGTACAAAAACAATTCGACATTCCGGAGATGTTCTACTTATCTACCTGTAACAGGGTAGAGTTTGTAATGGCTACTGCCCAGCCTGTAGACAAAGAGTTTGCCCAGCAGTTTTTGCAAGCGCTGAGTATTGGCCTTTGTCCTTACTACATGAACACCTTTATTGATGCTGCATCCATTTACGAAAACCAGGAAGCGTTAACTCATTTGTTACGTACTTCATGCTCGTTAGAAAGCCTGGTGGTTGGCGAAAAAGAGATTTTAGCTCAGTTGCGTAAAGCTTACGAGCATTGCCGCGAAGCAGGCCTTACAGGCGATTTTTTGCGTATGGTAATGGGCTGTGTAGTTAAAACTGCGAAAGAAGTTTATACTCATACCAATATATCGCGCAATCCCATCTCGGTAGTATCATTAGCGTATCGCAAGCTTAAAGAACTAAAATTGTGCTCTAACGCCCGTATCTTATTGGTGGGTGCCGGCGAAACCAACCGCAATATTTCTAAGTACCTGCAAAAGCATAAATATTCAAACTTTGCCGTATTTAACCGTACACTGGTCAATGCCGAAAAGCTGGCTGCTGATTTAAATGGCGAAGCGTACGATCTGGAAGCTTTAAAAACTTACAATAAGGGTTTTGATGTAATTATTACCTGTACGTCAGCTACGCAACCATTAATTACCGCAGAGGTGTACAAGTCATTATTGAACGGTGACACCAGCAAAAAAACTGTAGTGGATTTAGCTGTACCTAATGATACTGCAGCCGAAGTGTTAGAGCAATTCCCGGTAAATTATATCGAGGTAAATTCGTTAAATGAAGTTGCCAAGAAGAACCTGAATGAGCGTTACCAGGAACTCGTTCATGCCGAAAAAATCATCAATCAAAATATTGACGAATTTTTACCGATGCTTAAACAGCGCCGCATTGAGGTAGCTATGCGCCAGGTACCCGAAACCATTAAGCAGATTAAAGACCGTGCTTTAAACACTGTATTTGCCGACGAAGTTCAGGCCATGGATGCACAATCGCGCCAGTTGCTCGAGAAGGTCATTAACTACATGGAGAAAAAATACATTAAGGTACCAATGGTGATGGCTAAAGAAATTTTGATCAATAATAACTAATCTAAAAATAGTCTTTCAAAAATATTTCGCCAGCCTGATGTACCTGTCAGGCTGGCGGTTTTGTTTATAGCTGATGGCATGTATCAGTAATTTAAATTTCAGGTTAAAGTCATGGCAAGTACTTTAAATCAGTTCAGTGTAACATTGGTAGTGCTGATTGCCTCAAATAACCGTTCGGTTTAATTAATGATATAGCTTTGCCAGCCTTTTGCATCAAAGCTTGTTTGGCTTAATGGTAAAAACGGTGCCTATAATAAAATACTCAACTATGTTATCAGCCTTGCTCACACCCAAATCTATCCGCGATCAGCATAAAGGTATAGCCACTATTCTGGCTTTTGCGCTGTTGCCGCTTTCAGGTTTTGCTACCGATATTTATATCCCGTCGTTGCCGGCCATGGCGGCTTCGTTAGGCGTTAGTAATAACCAGGTGCAGTTTACGCTGACCTTATTTTTGATTAGTTACGGCGTAACTCAGCTGTTTATTGGCAGTTTACTGGATAGTTTTGGTCGATACAAGATCGGTTTGTACTCTCTGTTGTTATTTGCATTGGCCAGTGTAGTGATTGCCAATACTACCAATCTGTATCTGATTTACCTGATGCGTATTGTGCATGGTATTACCGTGGGTGGCATTGTGGTAGCTAAGCGTGCCTTTTTTGTGGATATGTTTAGCGGCGATAAGTTGAAAAACTATTTGAGCCTCTTCTCTATCATCTGGTCTACAGGCCCTATCATCGCCCCGTTTGTAGGCGGATACTTCCAGGTAGCTTTTGGCTGGAAATCAAACTTTTATTTCCTGGCCATATTTGCCTTAATATTAGCCGTACTCGAAATTATTTACAGCGGTGAGTCGTTGCAGCATTTTGCCGATTTTACCATCAAAAAGGTGACTGATGTATACACTGCCATGCTTAAAACAACCAGCTTTACCTTGGGTATTGTAATGCTGGGTTTGGCCTACAGTATGGTTATGATTTATAACATGACCGGGCCGTTTATTATCGAGCATAACCTGCACCTATCGCCGGTAGTGGCTGGTTACAGTTCGCTGGTGTTGGGTTTTGCCTGGATGGTAGGCGGCTTTATAGGCAAGGCAACTATCAATCGTCCGTTTTTTAATCGTATTGCGGTTAATATTGCTTTGCAGGTGGCTTTCGCGTTGCTAATGCTGTTGAGTACAAGATATATCAATAACTTGTATACACTCATCCTTTTTGCGTTTTTAATTCATGTGGCCGCAGGGTTTACGTTCAATAACTTCTTTACGTACTGTTTAAGTAAATTCCCTAAAAATGCGGGTATTGCCAGCGGTTTAACCGGTGGTATCAATTATGTTATTGTATCGGTTTTGAGTTATGGTATTGTCAGCATTTTTCCGGCTAAAGATGAAATGAATTTAGGCAGCAGTTATCTTATTTTGATTCTGCTATCAGTAGGTATCATGGTTTTTCTGAAAGTAAAGAACGCTTTGAGCAATGCCATAGGGTAATTTTAGCCGGTTTAAAACATCTGCGTTTATTCATGGTGGTGTTTCGAACATTTTATCGGTCAAGGGGTTGTTTGTTCGTCAATCTATCCTCACATTGTTATAAAAATTGTTCACAAAGCCCTGTAAAAGTTAAATTTGCCTGTAAATCAAAAATAACTCTTTGGACAGGATAGTTACTATTGGAACCCGTGGCAGTGAGCTGGCACTATGGCAAGCCAACTTTGTAAAAGATAGCTTAGCCGCTGTTGGCGTAACTGCTCAACTAAAAATAATAAAAACGCAGGGCGACCGTATTCTTAACCTCAGTTTAGATAAACTGGAGGGTAAAGGCTTTTTTACTAAAGAGCTGGAAGAAGAATTAATGGCAGGCACTATAGATATTGCGGTGCATTCGCACAAAGACCTGCCTACAGAGCATCCGCCGGGACTCATCATCGCAGCAGTTTCAGAACGGGAAGACCCGGCTGAACTGTTGCTGATTTTGAAGGACTGCGTGGATGTTCATCAAAAATTATCAGTAAAGTTTGGCGGCTTGGTAGGTACATCCTCTAATCGTCGTAAAGCGCAGCTACGTGCCTTGCGCCCCGATTTAGAAATGGATGACTTGCGCGGAAACGTGCCGACCCGCATTGGTAAACTCCGTAGCGAAAATTATCATGCCATCATGTTAGCTAAAGCGGGTGTAAAGCGTTTAGGTATTGATTTGAGCGAGTTTCATGTTGAGGAATTAACGCCTACCGAATTTGTACCTGCACCGGCCCAGGGTGCCTTAGCTATACAGATACGTGAAAAGGATGCTGAGCTGTACCAGATTTTGCAACAGTTGCACCACCCGGAAGTCGCCGAGGCATTGGCTGTAGAGCGTACGGTATTAAAGCAGTTTGGCGGCGGCTGCCACATGCCATTAGGCTGTTACTGCCGTAAGCATGAGGGCGTTTATCAGGTGTTTACCTCTAAGGCTGATACCGAGGATGATTTGCCTGATCGTATGTTTATTACTTCGCCGACTACTGAAGGCTTGGTAGAAAAAATTATTGCCAAGTTTGATAAGAACCGTAAAATAGCCAGCAAAGTATTCATATCGCGAGAGCTACTAACGTCGAGCTATTTCAGACGGGTGCTGGAGAAACACGATATAGAGGTTGAAGCCCGTTCGCTGATCCGTACGGTACCGGTAATGACGATATTGAACCCATATATATTACAAAATATTGATTGGGTATTTTTTACCAGCAAAAATGCGGTGGAGTACTTCTTTCAGTTAAAGCCACATTTCCCTCGTCCGGTTAAATTTGGTGTGATGGGCAGTGGCTCTGAAGATATGCTGCGCCGTAATGGCCACTTTGCTGATTATGTTGGCGACAGTGTAGACACTCAGGAAGTAGCCCATGATTTTGCCAAAATAGCTAATGGCACAACCATACTATTCCCTGGTGCTGAAAACCCAATGCGCAGTATCCATAAGGCATTGTCGGCCGAAACCAAAGCAATCGACCTACCGGTTTACGAAACCATGATTGAAGAGCAGGTAGATGGAACCTCCGCAGATATTTTGGTTTTCACCAGCCCGTCAAACGCTGAAGCTTATTTTGCTGATAATTTATTAGAAAACCATCAGCGGGTAATTGCCATTGGCAAATCAACCGGTAAAAAGCTCGAAGAACTAAATATTAAGCACACGCTACCATTCTCACCAGATGAGGTTGGATTGGCTGAGGCCGTGTTTGGACTATAACCCCACCCAAACCCTCCCCGGTAGGGAGGGCTTAAAAGTAAAGGGGTAATTTTAAAATTTAAATATAAAAGTCCTCCCTACCGGGGAGGATTTAGGAGGGGCGTAATGCTACAAAGACCCAGAAGAAACAGAAAGAGTGAAGTGATTAGGCAAATGGTGCAGGAAACTTACGTGAGTGCAGCCAATTTGATATTTCCGTTATTTATCATAGATGGCGAAAATCAAAAGAGTGAAGTTTCTTCGATGCCTGGTATTTTCAGATATTCGGTAGATAATCTATTACGCGAAGTAGAAAGCTGTATGAACTTAGGATTAAAGTCGTTCGACTTGTTTCCTAACATTGACGAAGCGCTTAAAGATAAAATGGCTTCCGAAAGCTACCGCGAGGAAAGCTTATATCTGCGCGCTATCCGTGAGGTAAAAAAGGAGTTTCCTGAAGCTTGTATAATTACCGACGTAGCCATGGACCCCTACAGCAGCGATGGCCATGATGGTATTGTTGAGAACGGCGAAATTTTAAATGATGCTACACTTGAAGTATTAGGCAAAATGGCGTTAGCCCATGCCCGCGCCGGTGCCGATATTATTGCTCCGTCAGATATGATGGATGGTCGCGTTGGTTACATCCGCCAGGTGCTGGATGAGCATGGCTACAGTAGTGTATCTATCATGTCGTATTCAGCTAAATATGCCAGCGCGTTTTACGGCCCGTTTAGAGATGCGTTAAACTCTGCGCCTAAATTCGGTGATAAAAAAACATATCAGATGAACCCAGCTAATCAACGCGAAGCTTTGATTGAGGCTGATTTGGATGAGCAGGAGGGTGCCGACTTTTTAATGGTAAAACCTGCTTTGCCTTACCTGGACGTAATTAAGCTTTTAAAAGATAATACAGAATTGCCTATTGCAGCTTATAATGTGAGTGGCGAATATGCCATGATTAAAGCTGCTATACAAAAGGGCTGGCTAAATGAGCAACGTGCTATTACTGAAGTATTAACCAGTATACGCCGTGCAGGTGCCACTGCTATACTTACTTACCACGCAAAAGAAGTATTGCAAAATAAGTGGTTATAAATAAAGTTGATAATATAAGATAAACAATATAGATGGCTTGGTGATCGGTACATTCCATCACTAAGCATAATCAAATACACAATGTCTGAATTAAAAGATAATACCGTACCTGAGATTAGCCGTGCAAAATCATCGGAGTTATATGCCAAGGCAAAAACGTTTTTTCCGGGTGGTGTAAACTCACCGGTACGGGCATTTAAATCGGTTTATGGTACGCCTTTGTTTATTAAAAAGGGCGACGGCGCTTATATATGGGATGCCGACGATAATCAGTTTATCGATTTTTGCGGATCATGGGGGCCGTTAATTTTAGGTCATAACCATTCATCTGTTCGCGAAAAGGTAACCGAGGTAATGCAAAGCGGTATGTCGTTCGGTGCACCAACTGCGTTAGAAAACGAGTTGGCCGAACTGATACTGACTCACAATAAATTTATTGAAAAGATACGTTTTGTAAGCTCAGGTACTGAGGCAGTAATGTCGGCTATCAGGCTGGCCCGTGGTTTTACCAAGCGCGATAAAATATTAAAGTTCGAAGGTTGTTACCACGGCCACGTAGATGCCCTGCTGGTTAAAGCAGGTTCTGGATTGGTTACTTTTGGTGAAACTTCATCAGCTGGTGTACCTAAATCATTTGCCGACGAAACCATTGTTGTCGCGTTAAATGATAAGGAAGCACTTGCCAAGGCTTTCGAAGATTTTAAAGACCAGATTGCAGCGGTAATTATTGAGCCTATACCGGCTAATAACGGTTTGTTACTGCAACATCAAGAGTTTTTACAATATTTGCGCGAGGTTTGTACAACTAACGGCACTTTACTGATTTTTGATGAAGTGATATCAGGTTTCCGCGTAGGCTTTAACGGTGCTGCCGGTTTGTACCAGATACAGCCGGATATAATCACTTATGGTAAAATTATTGGTGGTGGCTTGCCGGTAGGTGCGTATGGCGCGTCTGCTCATATTATGAGTAATGTATCGCCAGAAGGCCCGGTTTACCAAGCGGGTACGTTATCAGGCAACCCGGTAGCTATGGCTGCGGGTATAGCGCAGCTTACTGAATTGTTAAAACCAGATTTTTACACAGATTTACATAATAAAACTAAAGCGTTTATAAACGATATTGTGGAGTTTGTGAGTCAGCGTAATTACCCATTGCATATATCGCACATTGGTTCTATTTTCTGGTTTGCGTTTGATGCCAGCAAAACCATCCGCAAGGCCGACGAGATTGATCCGCACAGCATGGAAAAATTCAAAACCATGCACCTGCAGCTGCTTAACCGGGGCGTGTATTTCGGTCCATCGGGATACGAGGTAGGTTTTGTTTCTGGCGCTCATACTACGGCTATACTTGATAAAGCAAAAAAAGTAATTTTTGAAAGTTTAGACATAGTGTTTGGCTCGGCTCATCCTGCAACAGAAGATGCCGCTGCTTTGGCTAAAGCCGATTTTAGGGAATAAACATAATTAACTGCGCTACTAACTGCTTAGTTTAAGACGATGAAAAGGCCTTTTATAATATTCTATGCACTGATCATATACACCCTGATGGAGCTGGTGTGGTGGGGATATATGCTCATCAGCTTGCAACCGGCCCGCACGGGCATGATCTTAGGCGAAGGTTCAATGTTTATTATTATTGTATTAGGTGGTGCATTTTTGTTCCATCAATCATTAAACAAAGAGCGCAGGCTACAGCATCAAAAAAAGAATTTTTTACTGTCGGTAACGCATGAGTTGAAATCTCCGTTAGCTGCTATCAAGCTATATCTCGAAACTATCCAAAAGCGTAGTTTAACCAAGCAGCAGGTAGATGATTTTGTAGGCAAGTGCTTATTGGACATTGACCGCTTAAATGACATGGTGGAAAACATGTTACTTGCTGCTAAAATCGAAAATCAGTCGTACACTTTTCCTAAGCAGGAGTTTAACCTTTCGGTACTGGTAGATGGCATTGTTAATCGCTTGCAGATCAACAAGTGCGATTTAAATCAGCAATTAATTAATGCCGAAATTGAGCCTCAAATTAATGTAACCGGCGATAAGTTTGCATTAACATCAGTAGTTACTAATCTAATTGAAAACGCGATTAAATACTCTCAGCCCTGCGAAACGGTTGAAGTGAAACTGTTTTCAAAAGCAGGCAAGATACACTTGCAGGTAGCCGATCATGGCATCGGTATAGCAGATGAAGAAAAAAGCCGTATTTTTGAAAGGTTTTACCGTGTAGGAAGCGAAGAAACACGTAACACAAAAGGCACGGGTTTAGGTTTATACATTGTAAAACAGGTGCTTGATAAACACCAGGCCGTCATACAGGTGCGTGATAACCGTCCTGCAGGCAGTGTTTTTGAAGTAATATTTTAATTAAACCTTTGTTTCAACACAACCTACATGAACAAAAAAAGAATTTTACTGGCCGAAGATGAAGAGCATTTGCTCGAGGCCATCAAATTAAATCTTGAACTGGAAGGCTATAAAGTAACCACTGCCAATAACGGGAAAAAAGCGCTTCAAAAATTTAAAGAAGAGCGTTTTAACTTGGTTATACTGGACGTGATGATGCCTGAGGTAGATGGTTTTGTAGTAGCCGAAACCATACGCTTAGAAAACTCAGAAGTGCCGATCATGTTTCTGACGGCTAAAAATACCAGCGAGGATAAAATACAAGGTTTGAAGAAAGGTGCAGACGATTACCTGACCAAGCCTTTTAACCTGGAAGAGCTTATTTTACGGGTAAATAACCTGGTGAAACGTGGCCTGAAAGGTGACGACCTGAAAGAATTTAACAGCTACAAAATCGGCGATAAAACCATTCATTTTAACTCATTTGAATTAATTAACGAGGATGGCTCGGTTACGCCTTTAACCAAAAAGGAAACCATGTTGCTGAAGCTGCTGATTGAGCGCCGTAACGAAGCGGTGTCGCGCGAACAGATCTTAGAAACAGTATGGAATTACGATGTTTACCCGTCTACCCGTACTATTGATAATTTTATTTTAACCTTCCGTAAATACTTCGAACCTGATCCTAAAAACCCGGTTTATTTTCACTCCATTCGTGGTGTAGGTTATAAATTTACAGATAGCCACCATTAATATTAATGTTTACCAATAAGGCCCGCATATTTACAGCTGCCGCTTTTATTTTGCTGATGGGATTTTTTATCTATCAGCAAACTTATGAACTGGCAGCTGTTGCACTTTTATTAGCCGGCTTTTTAGTTTGGGGCTATTTTAAAGAAGGCACCATTGTTTTGGCTGCAAAGCAATTTCACATCAAAGATTACAATAAAGCAGAAGCTTTACTGCTGCAAATAAACCGGCCCGAGTGGTTAAGCCACAAACGCCGTGGCTTTTATGAGTTTATGATGGGCGGTATCAGTTTGTATAAGCAGGAGTACCAGGCTGCCGAACAGCACTATGAGCTGGCAGCGCAGTATCCGTTGCGGTCGGTAAACGACCATGTGGCCGCTTTGGTACATATCGTAAACATTAACATCCGGCAGGGCGATTATGAAAAGGCACGCGCTTATTTGCAACTGGCCGAAGGTAAAGGCGAACAGGTAAATGCTAAAATGAAAGCCGTGATCGCAAAACTGGAACAGGAATTACAACTACATACCAAGTAAATACAGCAGGCTTCGCAAGTCTGCTTTTGATATATGAAAGATTCGTTATTTATTAAGGCCGCATTTTCTCAAAAAACCGAGCGTCCACCCGTTTGGATGATGCGCCAGGCGGGCAGGTTTATGCCGCAGTATTGGGAAATTAAAAACAAGTACTCTTTTTTGGAGATGTGCAAAACCGCCGAGATTGCAGCTGATGTAACCATGCTGCCGGTTGATTTGCTGGACATCGATGCGGCGATCCTGTTTTCAGACATCTTAGTTACCGGCGAAGCTATGGGCGGCGATCTGAGCTTTACTCAAGGCGTGGGCCCCAAGTTTGCTAACCCGGTACGTACACAGGCTGACGTAGATAATTTAAGTGTTAACGTGCTCGATCGTTTGCAGTATGTAGCTGATGCAATTAAAGTAATTCAGCAGCGTTTAAATGGCCGCATACCGCTTATTGGCTTTGCAGGTGCGCCGTTTACGGTAATGAGCTATTTGGTTGAGGGAGGTTCATCGCGCGATTTTAAATTGACTAAGTTGATGTTGCACAACCAGCCGGCCTTGGCTCATCAGTTATTAGATAAAATTGCTCAGGTTACGGCCGATTACCTGAACCTGCAGATTGAAGCCGGTGTAAACGCCGTGCAGATTTTTGACAGTTGGGCACAAGCGTTGGCGTGGGACGATTATAAAGAGTTTTCGCACAATTATATCGAACAGATCATCAGCAAACTAAACCGTAAAGATATTCCGGTAATTTCTTTCTGTAAAGGAAGCTCGGTGTTTGCGCCATTAATGGCCGAAGCCAAGCCTGATGTAGTTTCTATCGATTGGAACGTTGACCTGCTGGATTTGAAGCACCGTTTACCGCAAGGTGTAGCTGTACAGGGTAACTTAGATCCGCATATTTTATATGCCGATAAGCCGGTGATCAAAGAACGCATACACCGCTTGTTTGACAGGATGAAAGGCGAGGACGGTTACATCTTTAACTTAGGCCATGGCATTATGCCTGATATTCCTTTTGATAACGTGAAGTATGCTGTTGAGGTGATTAAGGAATATAGATAACCCCCGCCCCCTAAAGGCGAAGCATATCAAACATGAAGCAGACATTGTTAAAATATTTAATCGTATTCCCCCTTTAGGGGGCCAGGGGGCAAATGTACTTCTATATTAAAGCCATACACATTATTTTTGTAGTCAGCTGGATGGCGGGTCTGTTTTATGGTGTGCGGTTATTTATCTACCACACTGAAGCACAGGATAGGCCTGAAGTAGAGCGTAACGTATTAACGGCAGAATACGAACGCATAGAGCGCCGTCTGTGGAACATCATTGCTACTCCAGCCATGATACTTACGTTGCTGGCTGGTATTTTGATGGTTATTGTAATGCCTGATTTGATGAAGCAAAGCTGGCTGATGGTTAAGCTTTGTTTTGTAGTTGGTTTGGTGGTTTACCATTTTATTTGCACCAACATGATAAAGCAAATGCGAAATGGTGTTTTTAAATGGACCTCCTTTCAGCTTCGTTTATGGAATGAGGTAGCCACGATCTTCTTATTTGCCATCGTCTTCCTGGCTGTACTCAAAAGCGCCGTCGACTGGATTTACGGTATGTTAGGGCTTGTTGCTTTTGCCATGATTATTATGTCGGCCGTGAAAATTTAT
The DNA here is from genome assembly GCA_913775265.1 of uncultured Mucilaginibacter sp. Classification (GTDB taxonomy): domain Bacteria; phylum Bacteroidota; class Bacteroidia; order Sphingobacteriales; family Sphingobacteriaceae; genus Mucilaginibacter. The sequence continues at coordinate 297,622 of CAJYJH010000033.1, forward strand.
AAGAATTATCGGGTTAAAAGGGGTATTAAATAGAAATTCTATTTGTCTCCACTTGCACTTATGTACTCACCTGTATTTTAACTGCCACGGTTTGAATGTTCACCAAAATCGTTTACTGGAGTAAAATCGATACTGGTAGACCGACCAGCAGATGAATTCACTGCAGAAGCGGTTTCATGATTATTTAGATTTGTCTTATTAGGACTCATATTTTTTGTGTTAATAAAAGGAGCCGTATAAGTCTTTTTGCGAGAAGAAAAGCGCATAAATAACCAGACAATCACTGAAAAGCTAATGGCGATTCCTATTATAATTATTGCCAGGCGAGCCATCCTTTTAAGTGCATTCATTGCAGTTTCATTTGCAACTTTATTGCTGGCTTCCTGTTCCGCAAGTTCTTTCTGCTCTTCAGCTCTTGTATTAGTTATATGCTGTTCAAAGGTCTCTATAAAATTATAAATCGTGCTGGCATAACGTCTTTGAGACAATGGGGGCTTTAAATTATCTAATGCTAACTCAAAATAAGTAGCGACAATTAATTGAAGTGAGTAATCTGATACCAGGCATTGCTCTTCGTCTTTAATGTCCATAACATACAGTAAACTGCTGTCGGGAATTGCGATTTTAGATGCATATTCTTTAATAGTATACTCTTCGGGAATACGATTTACCAATACTACTGTTAGTTTAGTGTTTGTCTTTGTTGTGAAAGCCTTGATGCGGTTGTTGAGTAATATGACCTGCTTTTTTGAAAGCACATGAGCATAATCATTTACATGAGTATTTTTTTGAGGTTCGGGTACTTTGGCAAATACGGAAATGGCAAAAAGCAAGCTCAACAATAGGAGCAGCGACTTCATAAAGTTAATGGTTGAATTATATTAGCAAGTTAGTAACAAAGATTGATATTTAGCGGTTACGGTTTTCCTCAATATTTTTTGAATTAAAACAGTGAATTGATGAAAGGGTAATAAATTGACTCAAATATTTCTCAAACAAAAAATCCCAGCCATAGCTGACCGGGATTTTTTGTTTTGTCAAGTGTCTTGACTCTATATTCCTTTGAATCTAGACTATGCTAATTTAGCCAGTTCTTCTGCCATAGCAGCACCAATTTCAGCGGGTGATTCTACAACGCGGATACCGCACTCGGCCATTATTTTCATTTTAGCCGCTGCTGTATCATCAGCACCGCCAACAATAGCACCAGCGTGGCCCATACGACGGCCCGGAGGCGCAGTTTGGCCGGCAATAAAGCCTACAACCGGTTTAGTGCCGTTTTCTTTGATCCAACGGGCAGCTTCGGCTTCCATACCACCACCAATTTCACCAATCATGATGATACCATGAGTTTCAGGGTCATTCATTAACAGTTCAACCGCTTCTTTGGTAGGTGTACCAATGATAGGGTCACCACCAATACCAATAGCAGTTGTAATACCTAAACCGGCTTTAACAACCTGGTCAACGGCTTCGTAAGTTAAAGTTCCTGATTTTGATACTACGCCAACGTTACCTTTTTTAAAGATAAAGCCTGGCATAATACCTATTTTAGCCTCATCGGCAGTGATAACGCCAGGGCAGTTAGGGCCAATCAGGCGTGAATCTTTACCTACTAAGTATTCTTTCACCTGAATCATATCCTTAGTTGGGATACCTTCAGTAATACAAACAATTACCTTGATGCCGGCTTCCGCAGCTTCCATAATAGCATCGGCTGCAAATGCAGGAGGTACGAAAATGATAGATACGTCGGCACCGGTTTGGTCAACCGCGTCTTTCACGGTATTGAACACCGGGCGCTCTAAGTGTTGTTGTCCGCCTTTACCCGGCGTAACACCACCAACTACCTGCGTTCCGTACTCAATCATTTGCGTAGCATGATAAGTACCTTCGTTACCGGTAAAACCCTGAACAATTACTTTAGAATCTTTATTTACGAGAACACTCATGGTTTTAGTTTTAGTATGGCAAAGCTATAATTATTACGGGTATTGTCAAATAAATTAGTTTAATGAGGTAATAACCGCAATTTTATGTCCGTAATAAGGTAATACGTTTATAAAGACTGATCGGTAGCCTGTGGTTTTTCCAGCTTGTAAATTGGATTCATTTGCACCCATTTTTCGCCGTTTTTAGCCCATGGTAAAGGTTGCTGAAATTTCCACATCAATTTTTCCCATTCCTGTACTTTGGGATTGGCCGAGTCGAGTCTGCCTTTCTTCTCGAACGAGAAATCATCCTCGGCCTCTATAATCATAAATAATCGGTTACCTGTGCGGTAAATATTCATATCTATGATGCCGGATTGCCGGATACTATCGGTAATTTCGGGCCAGCTGTTGTGCGGTTGGTGATAGCTTTCATATTCAGTTATTAAGTCGGCGTCGTCTATTAGGTCTAATGCCATGCATATTCTCTTCATGAATTTGTGGATAGCTTAATATTTTCAGGGATAAGTGAGTATTTGTTAATGATCTTTTGTAAGTTAAATAGTTTCGGCATGTTGCAGCAGCTCGGCTTTACTAACCTTTACCCGGTGCCCACGCCAACCAAAAAAGGCAATCACCACAAAGCAAACAGCCGGAACGTAGTAGCCCATTTGGATGTTGTTGTAAGCATCACTGATGTATCCATAAAATCTCGGAATGATAGCGCCGCCTACAATAGACATTATAATAAGGCTGCTGCCAAATTCGCGGTCGGGCCCCAAGCCTTTAATACCTAAAGCAAATATGGTTGGGAACATAATCGACATAAAAAACGCAATGGCAATCACGGTATAAATGGCTACATATCCATGTGCGTAAACAGCAACTACAGACAGAAAAACATTGATTACTGCATATACGGCTAACAGGCTGTTAGATTTAAAATACTTCATCAGGAATGTACCTACAAACCGGCCTATCAAAAAAGCCAGGCCACAAAGACTGGCAAAGTGCCCGGCCGATTTTTCGGTAATGCCTGCGGCGTGTGGGGCGTACAATACAAATAAGCTTAAAACACAGGTTTGAGCGCCCACGTAAAAAAACTGTGCTATCACACCCCAGGCCAGTTGCGGATGGCGCAGTGTTTTAAATATGCTTCCATTTTTAGTTTCAGTTTCGCTGCTTTGCACATCAGGCAGTTTAGTGAATGAGAATGCAATGGCGATAATCAGTAGCACAGCGCCCAACACCAAATAGGGGATTTTTACAGAAGCTGCCTCAGCAGCTAAGGCCGCTTTCCTGGCAGCTTCGGTCATGGCAGCCAGTTGGTTGTCGCTGTGCGATTGTATTAGGATCAGCTCTGTACCCACAAACGGGGCAATCATGGTAGCAAATCCGTTAAATGATTGTGCAAAATTAAGCCGTTGTTCGGCATGTGCGCTGTCGCCCAACACCGTCATGTACGGATTAGCAACAGTTTCGAGTATGGCCAGGCCACAGGCAATAATGAACAACGCTACTAAAAAGAATGAGTACAATTGCGTATTGGCAGCTGGTATAAATAAAAAGCTGCCTACAGAAAACAGTAAAAGGCCGGTAATAATGCCGGTTTTGTAACCAAACCGCTTCATGATCATACCGGCCGGAATGGCCATTAAAAAATAAGCGGCATACACGGCAGTATCAACCAAAGTAGCCTGTACGTTTGATAAAGTGAACGAACGTTTTAAGTGGGGTATAAGTATGGGGTCGAGATTATGTGCAAAGCCCCATAAAAAGAAAAGGCTGGTAAGCAGTATAATAGCAAAAGTGTTGTTTGATTTGGTCATTAGTGGCTGTGCTGTGTTAGTATAAATATTAGGTATGGTCGTAATAATATAACTGCTGAATGCTATTTATTGCATGGCCATCCGCATAAAGGGTTTAGTTAATAAATTGAAGTAAAATCTGTAAGCAGCATAAACTTATATATACATAGTTATGCTGGTGTTGTAATTGGTATAAGTGCAAAGCAAATGTAGTTTTGCCGGGACAAGGGCTTTACTATAAATCGGACTTTGATTTGTAAGAATCCGACTTTTTGAACTCGTATTTAAAAGTTACACGTTGAATTAGTAGCGGTTTTAAAACTGTAATCGGCTTAGTTTTGTAAATTAAAAATTCATAGAATCGCTTTGGTTTCGGTACTTACGGGGCGACATGCCCGTGAGTTTTTTAAAGGTTTTAGAAAAATAGGATACGTTTTCAAACCCCGTTACCTGAGCAATCTCCGAATAGGTAAGCTGGGTGGTTACAATCAGGTATTGAGCTTTCTCGATACGCTTAGATTGTATGTAATCTAAAGGCCTGTCGCCAACAATGTGCTGGAAGTTTCTGGAAAAATAATCGGTGTTTTGGTTGGCCCGCTCGGCCAGTGAGCTTACGGTGAGCTTTTTTTCCAGGTTAAGCATAATGTAGCTGATAGCATCATGAATTTTAACAGGCATGTGCTGAAACTTTTTGGGCTTAAACAGTTCGGGTGTTAAAAATCGGGATACCAGGTACAGCAGCAAACCATGCGTTTCAACATAGTTAGATAAACTCTGCTGATTATTAAGCTCTTGATATTCCTCATAAAAAACTTTCTTTTCGTATATTTGAGGATTATCAGAACGGTTAATGCCTCTGCCTGGATTAATTAACAACAGCTGTTTAAAATTGGCCACATCCAATTCTTCAGCTTTAATTTTGTAGATGGCTCGATTGTTAGCAAATAAGGAAACACCGTCGGTGGATTCTTCAAAAAACTGGATAAAATACTGGCTTAGGTAATGATCGCATTTTAAATCGCAAAGCGTAAAACTGGGGATCAGGTACAAAAAACCGGGTTCCAGGTTTAATGTGGTTCCTGCACTCGAAATTTCGCCACAACCACTGTCAATATAATAGAGACGATAATAAGGACTCATGATGCCTTTATAATTCCATTTGTTACCTAATTGTACATAATCAATGTTTAACAAGGAGAATGTATGCCGCAGCGCTCGCCTGATCATCGGTTCAATAATAATTGGTAATCTAAGATGTAAAAAAGATTGCCAAATTAAATGATCTAATTACTAAAAGGTCGGATTATTACAAATAAAAGTCTCTTTAATTCAAAATTAAAGCCTTCAACTCCCAATATCTTTGACCATTGCCAATAACGAATTATCTGTTCGGGCAAATAACCAGTTAAACTTAAAATTTTCAAGTCTACATCTTTTTGTGCGGCAAAGCCGGAGACCTTGCTAATCTCTGTTTTTGCGATCACATGGATATTTATTGTCTCAAATTTTAAGAATCGTAAATCTAATTAACACTAAAACAAATGCTTATGAAGAAATCAGGGAGATCCGATTTAAACACTTCAAGGCTTCGCACTAATGAAGCTTTTGTTACAGAGATTGTAACCTTACAAGTTAGCGAACCATTTTTTACGCTTTAAAAAACCTTTATGAATCTGATATTTACTAAAAAAAATAAATCTGAGCTGCTACCAGGCTGGAGCAGGTTTTTCGTTCATCTTATTTTGATGAGCGGATTGTTGGTATTTTTTAATGATGCTCATGCCGGCAATCGCTTAAATACAAAAAGGCATAACAGCATTTTAGCCGTAACTGTTATGGGTACTGTAACCGATACTACGGGTCAGCCTTTGGTTGGCGTTGCAGTTAAGCTGAAAGGCGGAAATGCGGCTGCAGTAACAGATGTGAACGGTAAGTACAATATCTCGGTGCCCGATAATAACGGAACGCTGGTATTTACCTATGTAGGTTATATAACTCAGGAAGTAGGCATAGCCGGAAGAAGCACTGTTAATGTAGGTTTAAGAGCTGATAACAAAGGGTTGAATGAGGTTGTGGTGGTGGGTTACGGCACCCAAAAGAAAGTTAATCTAACAGGTTCTTTATCAACAGTCACATCAGCCAATATTGAGAACAGGCCTATTACACAGGCCTCACAAGCGCTGGCAGGTTTAGCCGCTGGCGTGCAGGTACAGCAGGGCGGCGGTCGCCCCGGTAGCGATGGTGCAACGGTAACGGTTAGGGGTGTAGGTACTTTTAATTCCGGACGTGCCGCTTTGGTGCTTATTGACGGTATCCCAGGCTCGTTAGATGATGTAGCTCCGGATAATATTGCCAGCATGACGGTACTAAAGGATGCTGCTTCAGCATCTATTTACGGTAACCGGGCTGCTAACGGTGTTATATTAGTGACAACCAAGCGAGGTAAGGCCGGTAAAGTTTCGTTAAGTTATAACAACTATTTCGGCTGGGAAAAGGTAACGTCATTGCCTAAATTTGTAGACTCCTGGAGATATGCCGAGTTAACCGGTGCTACGCCCGAAATTGTAGAGCGTTATCGTAGCGGCTCTGATCCGGATAACTATCCCAACGTTTTCCATTTAAAAGATCTGTTAAACTCAGGTTCGGGTTTTCAGCAGTACCATAACATCAGTGTATCTGGTGGTGAGGGTAAAACCGTATTTTATTTATCGGGGATATACCGTAATCAAAAAGGCATCACGGCAGAAACCAACAATGAGCGTTACGATATACAGGCTAATTTAGATACCCGTATAACCAGCGGGTTGTCTTTAAAAACAAGTTTGCTGGGTTTTTCTCAAGATCAAAACCAGCCGCAATCAAATGCATCAGGTATTGGCGGTATTATCGGCTATGCAGTGCGCGAACCTAATACTTTTGCAGGGCGTAAATCCGACGGTACTTATGGCCGCCAAGATTTTTATGCACCTGAGGCCTGGTTAGACAGCGAAGGCTTTAACAATTTTAAAGCAAAGAACTTTTACGGTAATGCAGTGCTATCATGGGATGTAGCCAAAGGCTTGAATTTTAGCGGTACAGCAGGGTATCATTATTATACCAGCGTTAATACCACTTACATTGCCGATATAAACCTGGACCGTAACACTTACGTAGGGCCAAACAGTCTCCGGAAAACTCATGTTGACGGCCAGGAAGTAACGTTGATTGCTTTGGCGAAATATAACAGGTCGTTCGGTCAGCATAATATTAATTTATTAGCAGGTTACCAGCAAGAAGAGCACCGCGACAATAATTTTAGTGCTTTCCGCGATCGATTTCCTAATAATTTGCTATATGAATTGGATGCTGGGGCAACCACAAATCAGCAAAACGGCGGGTTTGCCAACGAGTATGCTTTTCAGTCGGTATTTGGTCGATTAAATTATGATTTTAATGGAAAGTATCTTTTTGAAGCTAATGCCAGATATGATGGGTCATCGAGGTTTGCTCCGGGTAACCGTTTTGGTTTCTTCCCGGCAGTGTCTGCCGGATGGCGCATCAGCGAAGAATCTTTTGTAAAAGATAATGTAAACTGGTTAAGCGAGCTTAAGCTCCGGGCTTCTTACGGTACTTTAGGTAATGCCAACATCAGCAATTACCCTTACCAGTATGCCATTAGCACTGGTCCGAGGTATACGTTTGGTGGTACTATAGCACCTGGGGCTGCGGTTACAGATGCTGCAAACGCCGCTATTCAATGGGAAACTACAACGACGGCCGATATAGGTTTGGACTTTGGTTTGTTTAAAGGAAAATTAACGGGTACCCTGGATGTATACGACAGAACTGCCAAAGACATTTTATACCGGGTTCCGGTATCAAGCACTCTGGGTTTAAATCCTCCTGTAGTAAATGCCGGTTCTATCAAAAACCGTGGTTTTGAGGCAAGCTTAACTTACAATGCACAAGTAGGTAAACTAAGATTAGCCGTAACACCCAACTTCTCTTACAACCAGCAAAAAATTATCAAAATTGCCGGAGATCTGCAAAACGTAATACCTAACCTGTTTTTAGGTCAGCCTTTAGATCCGATTTACGGCTACGTAGCCGACGGTATTTTTAGAGATGCGGCCGATGTATCCAGCTACCCAACACAACCTATCCCAGGCCAGCCGGGTGTAATTCGGTTTAAAGATATCAGCGGTCCTAATGGTGTCCCGGATGGTAAAGTTGATCCTACTTACGACCGTAAAATTATCGGTACTAAAAATCCTAAAACAACTTTTGGTTTAAATATCAACGCTGGTTACGGAGATTTTGATTTCTCTATGCTTTTGGCCGGTCTGGGCGGTTATACCGTGCAGATGGGATCATACCAGGCTTTTGCTTACTACAACGCCGGTAACATACAGCAATGGCAGGCCGATAATGCCTGGACTACGGCCAACCCCGATCCTAATGCCAAATACCCGCGCATAACTGCGCTTAATCAGGGTAGCGCTAATGTGCAAACCAATTCTTTCTGGAATCGTTCGGGTACTTACCTCCGGCTTAAAAACATTCAGTTAGGCTATAGTTTGCCGTCTGCACTCATCAAAAAAATGGGAGTCGATAAAATCAGGCTTTTTGTAGGCGGCCAAAATCTTTTCTCGCTCAATAGTTTCTATCCGGGCTGGGATCCTGAAAACAGCCAGAGCGCCGGCGATCAGCCAAACTTCTATCCACTCACTGCCATTTACACTTTTGGCTTGAATGTTAAGTTTTAAACGGTATTTCTCACTAAAATTCACAACAGATGAAAATGCAATTATCAATCCGGGTTTTAAGCCTGGGATTTGTATTCAGCAGTATATTATTTTCAGGGTGTAAAAAAGACATCCTGGACAAGCAGCCCTTGTCGTCAGTATCAGATGCAACCTTTTGGCGCACCGCTAATGATGCCACACTGGCCCTTAACGGGGTTTATGATACCGGTAATGGGTATACTAATTATAACTTTTGGAGCGGGTTATCTATGATAAACCTCGACTTGGCAGCAGGCAACGGTTCTGAAAAAGAAATGATTCCGGATCAATTTACCAATGGTTCACTTAACCCATCATATTACTTTGTAGGTGCTTTCTACTCGCAAACTTACAATCAGATAGGTCGGTGTAACAACTTTTTGGCCAACATTGGCAAGGTTACCATGGACGAAAGCCAAAAAAAGGTAATGATCGGCGAAGTTAGAGCAATACGGGCTTACGATTATTTTAACCTGGCATTATACTTTGGCGATGTTCCGTTAGTAGAGAAACTGCTTACGGTTGATGAAGCTAACAGCGTAACGCGTACGCCTAAGGCTCAAGTCTGGGCTTTTTGCGAAAGCGAACTAAAAGCAGCAGCAGCGGCATTACCGGTATCCGTTCCGGATGCGCGAAACGGCCATCTTACTTCTGCTGCAACACTAGCCATCTTGGGCCGTTTACAAATGGCACAAAAGAAATGGACAGATGCTGCGGCTACTTATAAAACCATCATCGACTACAACTATTATATTGTAGATTCGAGATACCGTGAATTGTTTTTAAATGCGGGCGAACTCAGCCGCGAAACACTTTTGGCACAGCAATACATGCAAAATTCTTATGATCATGCGCTGTTCCAATACTTAACTCCAGAAACCTGGGGAGGTTGGCACCAGTTTTCGCCTTTTAATGAATTGGTTAAAGAGTTTGAATGTACTGATGGCAAAACCATTGACCAGTCGCCATTGTATGACAAAAACAACCCGTATAATAATCGCGACCCAAGACTCGACTTGACCGTCATGATTTCGGACCGGACAGTATTTCGCGGGCGTACTTATACTGCGAGACCCGGAACTACATTGCCCGACAGGTTAGATCAGTATCCAGGAGTGTGGAGTGGCTACGCTATTTATAAGTTTTTAGAAGATGATCCTACTTTAGGTTCTGTTTCTAACGATGGAAATAACTTTCCGCTAATTCGTTATCCCGAAGTTTTGCTGAGTTACCTGGAGTCGAGATTAGAATCTGGAAGCGGTGTTGATCAGACTTTGCTGGATGCTACCATCAATAAAGTTAGAGGAAGGGCAGCGGTACGTATGCCGGCCGTTACCACTACCGATCCGTCTGCGTTGCGTGCTATTATCCGGAGAGAGCGCCGCGTTGAGTTTGCTTTCGAAGGATTACGTTATTTTGATTGCCTGCGTTGGGGTATCATCGGCAGCGAAAATAACAAGCAGTTTACCGGGATGAAATTAACCAACAATCCGTCTACCTACACTGCATTTCCGGTTGATGCTGATGGTTACTACATTTATAAAAAACGAAGCTTTATTACAGGCAAAAATGAGTTGTGGCCAATCCCACAGTCTGAAAGAGATTTAAATAAAAATCTGACTCAAAATCCAGGTTATTAATTACAGTTTACAAAAAAAGAAAGGGCAAGCTTACCAAAGCTTGCCCTTTCGGTTTTTTATAGCACTTGCCTATTTTGCAACTGCCAGTTTATGGTCTTTATTAACCATCGGCTTTTGCCAAAATAATTGTGGATTGTTGGTAGCATAAGCGGTCATATAACTGTTGCTCATTTTAGGTGCTTTGATGGTATTATAATCGCTTGGGTACAAATTTACATAATCAACAACCGCCTTATTGGGCGTTCTGGTTTCAATATTCCATTCGCTTTTCGTTGAGCATTGCAGCCAGTACAGGTTTTTTGACATGTAGTAGCCTAAGTAGTACTCTTTGGTCTGTTTGTTTTTATTGTTCCAGTTAGCGTCTGTATTTAGTACCAAATCATTCAGTTTGTCGGCATGTAGCTTGGCTCTCACTTCTTCGATGCTCAGCAAATTGCCATTTTTGTCGGCTACATAAGCGTTAAAGGTTGGGTCCATCCATACCCATTTGTTCAGGTTTTCAGACCATACCACATTAATCACATGGCAGTCACTATCCAACGTGTCTTTGGGCAGGCAGGTTATCATACGGGCTTTAAACCCTTCGGCCTGATAGGCATCTTTTAAAATAGTAGCCATCATGCGGCAGTTTACGCCGCGGTTGTCTTTCTTACAAACCTCAATCAAATCTGTTCCGTTTTTTGCTGATGGGTTGTTCGAACTGCCATCGTGTTTAACAGCGTTATGTACCCAAAACAACAGGTTTTTCATTCGGGTAATTTCGTCGCCTTTACCCGCAACCGAATCCAGGTTGTATTTGGTTTTAAAAGCAATTAAATCCGGCGAACTGGCTTCCTGGTAAGTAAATACCGGTATTTCTTTGTTTACTTTACGGTCGTAAGCTCCCGACTGGCGCAGAATATATCCCTTATCACCGCGCTCACGTATGGTTTGCAAGGCGATTAAATAACGCTTTTCTTTGCGTAGACTTTCTAAGTCAGTATCAATAATCGTATTGTTGTAATTGCTGTAGCCCAACGCAACGCATTTTTCGAACGAGTTTAAAGCTGCTTCTTTTTTACCCTGCAAGGCTTCGTAACAGGCAATATTATAATACATTCCTGGTTCGCGCTCGCTAAAATAAGGCTTAACACTATCGGGCAAAACCGTGTAGTTACGCACCCATTGTTTAAGTATAGTGTCGGCACGCAGATACTCCTTATTTTTTGAGGCTTGCTGCCGGTCTTGCTCTAATTGGGTGGTATAATCCAAGAATCTTTGCACTGGTGCCGACAGCTTTTTTTGTTGTGCAGATGATGCAAAAGCACCCAAACTTAACAGTACGATGGCGAGTAGTTTTTTCATGATGCGAGGTTCAGTTAATTTATAATACAAGATGCTGTATATAAACGAAATATTGCAGCAACTTTTAATTTTTTTATTCCATTTCTAAATAAGTATTAAAAAGAACAACCGCTATTACAACGGGTTGTCTAACTGTAAATTGAAGTCTTCTTAATACTTGCATGCCATGATAAACGCCGATGCTACCTCCAAACAGATGAATAACGAAAAGCATTACATCAACCGTGTAGGCTGGCTTAGGGCCGGAGTGTTAGGGGCTAATGATGGCATACTCTCAACCACCAGTTTAGTGATTGGCGTAGCGGCTGCAACTGCAGTAAGGAATACAATTATTTTAACTGCCTTATCGGGCTTGATAGCCGGTGCCATGTCGATGGCTGCCGGCGAATATGTTTCGGTAAGTTCGCAGGAAGAGACAGAGAAGGCAGACATCGCCCGCGAAAAATCTGAACTCCAGGAAATGCCTGAGCAGGAGTTACAGGAGATTATAGCCATATACAAAAACCGGGGACTTAGCGATGATTTGGCCCAGGAGGTGGCTATTGCACTAACCAAGCATAACGCGCTCGAAACTCACCTTCGCGACGAATTAGGGATGACCGAAATATCGGCTGCCAAGCCATTGCAAGCCGCACTGGCATCATTTGCATCATTTTTAGCCGGTGCGCTGCTACCGTTAGTAGTATCAATTTTTGCGCCTTTAAAAACCATGATTTTGTGGCAATATGCCAGCTCTATTATATTTTTAATGTTTTTGGGCGCAGTAGCTGCCAAAACAGGAGGAGCGCCTGTGCTAAAAAGTATGATGAAAATTTGCTTTTGGGGAACTATTGCTATGGCTACTACGGCATTAATCGGGCACCTTTTTGGAACTCACATCAGTTAGTCTTTTTATAATACTTAATTAATGTGCCAACTGAAGTTCGAAACCGTGCATAGGTAGGCGAAAGTAATAACGCAAAGAATAACCTTGTTTAATGCAAATCTGCTTTAATATAGCCAAGCCCAAGCCCACGCCGTCCGACTGTGGATCTTTATAAAATCTTTCGAAAATCTGGCTTTCAGACAATGCATCGGCATTGCCAGTATTTTCGAAATTTAATAAACCGTTTTTAACGCTAATGTGTATCTCTCCGCCAGGTTTGTTGTGGCGTATGGCGTTGCTGAAGAGATTATTGAGCAAAATATCAAACTGATATTTATTGCCCGAAATAGTGGTGCCGTCAAAATCGCAATGCACCTGTATGTTGCGTTGAGAAATCAATTCCTGGAAATTGTCAATCTTTTGTTTAATCAGCTCAGCAGGGTTGAGTTCTTCTTTTTCGCCCAGCAGGTTATGGTCTATCTTAACCAGCAACAACAGCGACTGATTGATTTTACTGAGCCGGGTAGTAGCTTTATACAAATCGAGTAGGGCTTGGCTATCATTTTCGGCCAATGTTTTAGATTGTAGCAGCGTGTCCAGTTTAGAATTGATGATGGCAATAGGGGTCATCATCTCGTGAGAAGCATTTTCAGTAAATAGTTTGATCTCTTTAAAATCGTCCTCAATTTGCACCGTCATTTGTCTTACAGCATCGTTCAGTTGCTTAAATTCGTTGATGTCAGTGTTGATAGCCTGGTAGTTACCACGCTTTATATTGAAACCTTTAATCTGATTTAAAATCTGATGAAAAGGCAACCAAAGTTTTAGTAGCAAGTAGCGGTTAAGCAGAGCCAGCAGTCCGCATAAAATGATTACCGGAATAATAATTGCCCAAAAAATGAGCTGCACCCTTCGAGTTTGGGCATCTTTTGAGTTGAATATTAATACGTGTGTAGGTTTACCATTGATTTCAACGTCTGCCTTCAGATAACGTGCATATTCGGTTTGCCTTTTTCTGGGGTTGTAAAACGTTGTATCGCCAATGGTTTTTTTATTTGATATTGTTTTTGCAGGTGAGTATTCAATAACCAGGTTTAAATCTTCAGACGGAGCCGGTACAATGTTTTTGACGTGCGTGTAATCCTTTACCTCCGTCAATTCTTCATGGAGGTTTTCCTCAATTTTTCCGTTAAGGGTGTAATTAAGTGCCTGGTAAAAAAGTATGCCTACGGCCAACAGGCCGGTAACCAATGCCAGTAAAAGTATGCGGTTATATTTCGCAAATAAATTCATACGTCAGAAAATCGATAACCTACCCCATAAACCGAATGAAAGTAATCTTTAGCACCGGCATCTGATAGTTTTTTGCGAATATTTTTAATGTGGGTATAAATAAAATCAAAGCTGTCGGCCATATCGGCGTCGTCACCCCAAAGATGCTCAGCGGCAGCGCTTTTAGATATGGCTTTGCTCTTGTTGTAGATAAAGTAGAGTAGTAAGTCATATTCCTTACGGGTAAAGTGAACTTCGTGCCAATTTACGGTAACAGTTTTTGCATTTAAATCAATGCCGATTTCATTAAAGTTGAGCACATTTGAATGCTGATTGTTTTTGCGCCTGATGATGGCGGCAATCCGGGCATTCAGTTCCGATAAATGGAAAGGCTTGATCAGGTAATCGTCAGCACCCAAGTTTAAGCCCACAATACGGTCGTCAAGGGCATTACGTGCTGAAATAATAACTACACCTTCCGTTTTTTGTAACGATTTAAGGTGTTTCAATAATTTTAAACCGTCGCCATCTGGCAGCATCAAATCCAGCAGAATACAGTCATAACTGTACAGCGAAATTTTCTGATACGCCGCATCGTAAGTAAATGCAGTTTCACACAAATTACCTTCAGAAGTCAGGTAATCCTTTATCGCTGAGGATAAATCAGGTTCGTCTTCTACAATCAGGATCTTCATTTCTGAAAATTAGGAAGAAAAGTTGAAGATAATCTGTTGAAATTTTTCAATGAGTCTAATTCTTCAAATTTTCTTCAAACTCCTCATGTAGGTTTATATTATATTTTTCTACCTACTGAACTGCTATGGCTATCATCGAACCTGTAAAACAAAATCCGCTACATCCGTCTCAAACACGGCAATATTCACTTTCTATCAGATTATGGCATTGGCTTAACTTATTGGTCATCTCCGGATCGCTTGTTACAATACTTATTAATAGTACCTTAATGGATAGAAAAGCTACAAGCTCGGTCATCGTTGAGCAGGCTGCAAAAGCAGAAGCAAGTATATCGGCAGATGCTGCCGGTCAAATAGCCCACGAGTTAGAGGATAATGTTTGGAGCATCCACGCTTACATAGGGTTTGCATTAGTGGCTCTATTACTTTGGCGAATTATTTACGAAATAATCAGCCCAACATCGCAATCGCTGTTTCGTAAAGTAAGCGTTGCCCGCCTGGCGCTAAAAAACGGGAGCGAAGAAGCTCGGTTGGCCCGCCATGAGTTAGTGGTTAAGGTACTGTATTTTGCCTTTTACCTGGTATTGATATTAATGGGCATTACCGGCCTCACCTTATACTTTAAACACAATTTAGGGTTAGATAGGTCGGTATCACATTCCATACAAGAGTTTCACGGTTTTTGTATGTATTTGGTTATACTATTCATCGTAGTACATGTAGCCGGGGTGATTCTTGCTGAGCGCAGGCAAAGCCCGGGTATCGTATCAGACATGATTAATGGCGGCGGTCATTAAGCAGTCGGTTCATTAATATTCCGAATACATATTTTCAGATATCTTCCTTACGGGCCACTGTTATGATTGACAGTATAATAGCATTCTCAGTAAAAAATAAGCTTATTGTTGGTTTAATGGTACTGTTGCTTATTGCAGCAGGCCTGTATTCGGCTTCACATTTGCCGGTTGATGCCGTGCCCGATATTACCAGCAACCAGGTACTTGTTATCACGGTATCACCATCGCTTGCTGCTCCCGAGGTAGAAAGGCTGATTACAGCCCCGGCCGAGCGGGTGATGGCTTCACTGCCAAAGCTAAAAGAGATGCGTTCCATCTCGCGTTTTGGCTTATCAAATGTGACCGTGGTTTTTGATGATGATGTAGATATTTACCTGGCGAGGCAGCAAGTAAGTGAGCGCTTAAGCCAGTTGAAAGGAATTATCCCCCCATCCATAGGCGAGCCCGAAATGGGCCCGGTGAGCACGGGGTTAGGCGAGGTTTACCAGTATTACATAGTTCCCAAACCCGGCTACGAAACCCGCTATACCCTTACCGAACTGCGCACCATGCAGGAGTGGATTGTACGCCGGCAATTGTTAGGCGTGCCCGGCGTAGCCGATGTAAGCAGCTTAGGCGGTAAACTTAAGCAGTACCAGGTAGTAGTAAACCCGTTGCGGTTAAAAGCGATGAACGTTACCCTGGATGAGCTTTTTAACGCCGTACAGCAAAACAATGAAAACACAGGTGGTGCTTATATTGAAAAAGGCCCCAATGCCTACTACATCCGTACCGAAGGTTTGGCGCAAACCGGCGAAGATTTGCGCAACATCCCTATAAAAAATGTGAACGGCATACCGCTGCGGGTATCAGATGTAGCCGATGTAAACGAAGGCGACGCTCTGCGCTTTGGTGCCATGGTAAATAATAAATATGGTGAGGTTGCCGGTGCCGTAGTATTGATGCTGAAAGGAGCAAACGCCATTGATGTGGTTAAAAAAGTAAAAGAACGGGTTGAAGAAATTAAAACCCGTTTGCCCGAAGGGGTAACCATTATGCCTTATTACCAGCGTAGCAAAATGGTGGGTAACGCTATCTCAACCGTTGAGCATAACCTGATAGAAGGTGCGCTGATTGTAGTTTTTGTACTCGTCATCTTTTTAGGCAACCTGCGGTCTGGATTGGTGGTAGCTTCGGTTATACCGCTGGCTATGCTGTTTGCTTTAATTATGATGAATGCCTTTCATGTTTCGGCCAATTTGATGAGCCTGGGTGCGCTCGATTTTGGTTTAATTGTGGATGGTGCCGTAATTATTGTAGAAGGAGTAATGCACCGTTTTAAAGATAAAGTAGGAACCAATGGTGATAAGGAGTTTTCAAAAGATGAGGTGGATGAGGAAGTTAAGCAATCGACCTCGAGACTGATGAATGCTGCCATCTTTGGGCAGGTTATTATTCTGATCGTATACATGCCTATCCTGAGTTTGCAGGGTATAGAAGGTAAAATGTTTAGGCCCATGGCCGAAACAGTGGCTTTTGCGCTGGTGGGGGCTTTCATCCTGTCGCTCACTTACGTGCCCATGATGACGGCATTAACCATTAACCGTAAACCATCCGACAAAAAGAGTTTTGCTGATAAACTGATGTCGGCTATACATAAGCGATACGAACCTGTTTTGTTAAAAGCAATTCATTATCCTAAAACTGTATTGGTGATTGGGTTAGTGCTTTGTGGTTTGGCTTATATGGTATTTAACGGTTTGGGCGGTGAGTTTATACCACAGCTTGAAGAGGGCGACCTGGCACTGGACGCCCGCTTTTTACCGGGTACATCGCTAAGCCAAACTATTAAAGGCATGAAAATGGCCAGTGCAGAGTTGAAAAAGTTTCCGGAAGTTCAGCAGGTTACCTGCAGGGTAGGTTCGGCCGAGATACCAACTGACCCCATGTCGTTGGAGCAGTGCGACATATTTGTAACCCTAAATGATAAATCGGACTGGAAAACCGCACATGATTATCCAACCTTGCAGGATACCATGAGTAAGCGGCTGGCACAAATTCCGGGCTTAAACGTAGGGGTAGAGTACCCGGTGCAGATGCGTTTCAACGAGCTGATTTCCGGATCAAAGCAGGACGTGGTTGTTAAAATATTTGGTGATGATTTGCAGCAACTCTCCAAATTGTCGGGTAAGCTTACCGGCATCATCAGCCATATCAAAGGAGCCGTTGACGTAACGCCCGAAAAGGTGGTTGGCCTGCCGCAAATGGTTATTCATTATAACCGCTCAAAAATGGCGCAGTACAATGTCAATATCAGCCAGGTAAATCATATAATTAACGCAGTATTTGCCGGGCAAAGGGCGGGTAGCGTCTATGAGGGAGAACGCCAGTTTGACGTGGTGGTGAGGCTGGCGGATTCGGCCCGATCTAATCTTAACAATATTGGCCAGTTACAGGTAAACACGCCAGGCGGTATGCAGGTACCTTTGCAGCAACTGGCGACTATTGGCATTAAAGACGGACCTAACCAGATACAGCGTGATGACGGGCAGCGGCGCATCTCTGTATCATTTAACGTACGTGGCCGCGATGTACAAAGCGTAGTTAAAGATTTACAGCAGCAGGTGCAGCAAAAAATGAAATTACCTGCAGCTTACCACTTTGATTACGGCGGACAGTTTGAAAATTTAAATTCGGCCAAAAGCAGGCTGGCTATTGCGGTGCCGGCTGCATTATTTATTATTTTTATTCTGTTGTTTTTTGCCTTCGGTCAGTTGCGCGAAGCGTTGATTGTATTTTCGGCTATACCGCTATCAGCCACGGGCGGTGTGTTTGCTTTATGGATACGAGGGATGGATTTTAGTATATCTGCCGGAGTGGGCTTCATTGCCTTGTTTGGTGTAGCCGTGCTAAATGGTATTGTGCTCATCAGCGAATTTAATCGACTGAAAAAAGAAGGTGTTAATGATGTGGAAGAACGCATCCGCAAAGGAACTGATAACCGTTTGCGTCCGGTGCTAATGACGGCAACCGTTGCCTCTCTGGGCTTTTTGCCTATGGCGGTATCAACCCATGCGGGTGCCGAGGTGCAGCGGCCATTGGCTACCGTAGTGATAGGTGGTTTAATTACCGCCACATTGTTAACCTTAGTGGTTTTGCCGGCGCTGTATCGCCAGTTTGCTGCCGGAAAATCTGAAAAACCAGAACCTTCCGGTGGTGATGGGCTTAAGCAAGCAGCAGCTGTTATTTTCTTATTGTTTTCGTTTCAGTTGGTTAGTGCACAGGTACCGGTGGGTAAGCCTGTTAGCGCAGCGATGCTTATTAACAAAGCTATTGAAGGCAATAATTATTTAAGGGCAGCACAAAGCCAAACACAGGCATCACGGGCTAATGTAAGTACTGCATTTGATCTACCTAAAACACAGGTAAGTTATGATGTTGGCCGGTTAAACAGCCCGTATACTGATGACAGAATAGGAGCACTGCAAACCATCAATCTGCCGTTTTATTATACCTCATTGCATAACTTATTAAGAGCAGAAAGTAACCTGACGGCCGTGCAGGAAGACATAATTAAAAATCAGGTAGCTTTCCAGGTAAGAGATATCTACTTGCAGATAGCTACCAATCTGGCTAAACTTAAACTGCTCGACAGCGAAGATTCGGTTTATCATGAAGTGATCAGGCTGGAGCAGTTGCGTTTTAAACTGGGCGAATCGTCTCGCATCAATTTAACCAGTGCCGAGGCTAAGGCAGGTATGCTTAAAAATCAGCGCCGGCAAACCGAAACCGAAATCAGGGTATTGCAAAACCGCTGGCAGGTATTGCTCAACACCGCCGACTTGTATTTGACGCAGGATGTTGGTCCGCCTAAATGGTATGCCTCTCTGCTGCCCGACTCTTCGGCGGCGTTGCAGCATCCCGAAGTACGGCAGGCAAAGCAGCAGTTAGTAGTGAGCGATCTGCGCATACGTACCGCCAGGAGCCGTTCCCTACCCGAAGTTACCTTGGGTTACAACAATCAGACTTTTGTAGGGGTAAACCCGACTAACACTAACAGCATGCTAACCCGGGCCGACAGATTTTCGTCTTATTTAGTTGGGGTAAACGTTCCGCTGTTTTTTAAACCTTACCGGGCGGCTATCAGGGCGGCATCTTTTCAGCAAAAAGCAGCTTCGTACAATTACTCAGGTAAGCAAGTAGAATGGTTAGGGCAATGGAAACAAGCTTACCAGCGTTACGCACAACAGATGCAGGCTTTAAGTTATTATGAAAATACTGCTGCACAGCAGGCTAACGAGCTTTTACGGACAGCCACGCTGTCATTTAAAAATGGCGGCATCAGTTATCTGGAATGGGCTAATTTTTATGCGCAGGCCATTCAGTTACGTAACGAGCGTTTGGATGCTTTACTGCAATTAAATCAAAGTGTAAATACCCTATGGTACTACCAAAACGAATTAGGAAAGCCATGAAAATTATTCATATCTGCACTTACATGTTTGTGCTGGCAGGCTTGGCAGGCTGCGGTGGTACAAAAGACGGAAAAAAAGAAACAGAGCAGGCCGGCCAGCCTAAAGCTGCCGGCAACAGCATAGTATTTACACCGCAGCAATATCAGAACGGAGGTATAGATACTGGAAAATTACCGGAGCATAAACTGGTGACTGAAATACATGTGAACGGTAAGGTTGATGTACCGCCTCAGAGCATGGTTTCGGTTAATGTACCTCTGGGCGGTTTTCTAAAAAGTACTACTATGCTTCCCGGTCAACCGGTGAGCCGTGGGCAGGTGATTGCCAAAATCCAAAACCAGGATTACGTAACCATCCAGCAGGATTATCTCACGGCGGTAAGTCGTATGGTTTTTTTAAAACAGGAACTTGATCGGCAACGCGAGCTTAGCCAGCAACAGGCCAGTCCGCTTAAATTGTACCAGCAAACACAGGCTGATTACAGCGGTGAGCAGGCACAGGCCGCAGGTCTGGCTCAAAAGCTGAGGCTGCTGGGTATTAATCCTGCAACGCTTACGGCTGGTAATATACGCTCGGTTATTAATATTATAGCGCCTATCACTGGGTTTGTATCGCAAGTTTTTGTTAATGTAGGCAAGTACGTTAACCCGGCCGATATTTTGATGGAATTGGTGAGTACAGATGATATTCATGCCGCGCTTACTGTTTTTGAACAGGACGTGCCTAAGATAAGTATTGGCAGCAGTGTGTCTATATCCTTACCAAGTTTACCTGACAAAGTTTACCCCGGCAAAGTGATACTGATTGGCCGTATGCTTGATACCAGCCACAGCGTAATGGTGCATTGTCATTTCTTAAAGGCTGATCGTAATTTATTACCCAATATGTTTTTGCAGGCTGCCATCCGTACAAAGCCACATACCACTATAGCATTAAGCGACGATGCTATTGTAAATTATGAGGGTAAGGATTACGCGTTTATTGCCGAGCCACAAAAAAAGCAGATCAGGTTTAATATGGTTCCGGTAACAATCGGTACAAAGCAAGACGGTTGGAGCGAAGTGAAGTTTGCTGATCCGACCTATAAAAACAAGGTTTTTGTCACCAAAGGTGCATTTGCTATCCTTTCTTCCATGAAAAATTCGGGTGAGGGTGATTAATCATCAAAACTTCAGGATTTCTTCAAAATTAGCTTCGATAATTACTTTCAAATACCGGAAAGTGGCAGAGATCGAGGTGATAAGCGTTTATCGGTAAAATGCAGGTCTTTGTCGATACATGTAGTAGCAGTACCAAGCAACTGATTAAATTGAGCTATGACAAGGAAAGAATTTTTAGACTCTGTTGGTATAAGTGCCGTTGCCTTAACTATGCTTGGCTGCGAGGCTTGCAAAAAAGATTCAAGCAGTGGTTCTGGCAGTACGTCCGGCCCATCAAACGTCGATTTTACACTCGATCTTACTTCATCAGTCAATACCGCTTTGTTATCTAACGGCGGTTACCTGGTAAGCAACGGTGTTATTGTGGCGCGTACTACGGCGGGCAGTTACATTGCAGTGCAGAGCTCATGCACTCACGAAAGCTATACACTTATTTATCAGGGCATCAACAGCCGCTTTTATTGCACCAACCATGGGGCATCTTTTTCTAACACCGGTTCTGTATTAAACGGTCCGGCCTCAAAATCTCTCAAGGTATATAATACCACATTTACCGGTTCATCGTTAAGGGTTTACTCTTAAAAAAAAGTATAACATGAAATTATTGTTGCTCAGCTTGTTTTTATTAACACGGGTTATCTGGTCTGGTAATTTTAATGAGGCCCAACAGCAGGCCCATCAAAGCCACAAGATGATATTGGTTAATTTTTCGGGGTCTGACTGGTGTGGGCCATGTATCCGGTTGCGTAAAGAAATTCTGGAAACAACCGAGTTTGATAACTATGCCCAAGACCATTTGGTACTGGTGCGGGCTGATTTTCCGAGGCAGAAAAAGAACCAGCCAAGCAAAGACCAGGTAAAAAGAAACGAAGCCTTGGCCGATAAGTATAATGCCGAAGGTAAATTTCCGTTCACTTTATTGCTCGACGAAAACGGCAAGGTACTTAAAAGCTGGGATGGCTACCCTAATGTAAATACTGCTCAGTTTATATCTGAAATTAAGGCGTTTGAGCATGGGAACTAATACGGCCGCTTTAGTCGGGCTAAAATCTTTTAAACGTGGTTTGCGCTTAATGGGTAACCATTTTGAATTTACCGTAGTAAGTGACGACGAAAAGTGGGCACAAAGCCGTATTGATGATGCTATTGCCGAAGTACAACGAATAGAGGCGTTGCTTACTACCTTTAAAGATGATAGCCAAACCAACCAAATTAACCACAACGCCGGCATTACCCCGGTGCAGGTAGATCCGGAAGTATTTGATTTGATTGAGCGCTCAGTAAAAATATCGCATTTAACTCAGGGTGCTTTTGATATCACTTACGGCTCGATAGACAAAAGCTTGTGGAACTTTGATGTTAACATAAAGCAACTACCGGATGCCGAATTAGCTAAAGCATCAGTAAGGCTTATTAATTATCAAAATGTAGTTTTAGACAGACAAAACAGAACTGTATTATTGAAAGAACCGGGGATGCGTATCGGTTTTGGCGGTATAGGTAAGGGATATGCAGCAGACCAGGCAAAGCAACTGCTGCAAAAAGCCGGTGTTAAAAGCGGTATTGTAAACGCAGCAGGTGACTTGGTTACCTGGGGTACGCAGCCCGATGGTAAATCCTGGACGGTTGCCATTGCCGACCCTAACCGCCAGGTGCCTTATTTTTCAAAGCTTAATATTGGTAACACGGCTATTGCCACATCGGGCAACTATGAAAAGTATGCCATGATTGATGGGAAGCGATATTCGCATACCATCGATCCTAAAACCGGCCTGCCGGTAACTGGCATTAAAAGCGTAAGTATTATTTGTCCAAGCGCTGAGCTGGCCGATGCGCTGGCCACCCCTGTTACGGTAATGGGGGTAAAGGTAGGCCTTGATTTAATAAATCAACTCAAAGGTGTAGCCTGCCTGATTATCGACGACCATGACCAGTTATATACCTCAAAAAATATCAATCTGCATCAGTAAATAAAATGAAAAAAGCATATCAAAATTATGCGTTGCTGGCTTTGGCTGCAGTAAGTTGCAGTTTATTGGCCTCATGCGTGTCGGTAAAGCCTTACCAAAAAAGCAGGCTCAATGACTCTGAGATGGAATTACGTGCGCGTGCTGCTCAAAAATTTGAGCAAAGCTTTCAGCTTTACCGCGAGGGTGCATCAGGCGCTAACGGTGGTAAAAGTGGCGGTGGTTGCGGTTGTAATTAATAGCGAGCCAGTAAATGAAAAAACTATATTTAAATGTTGCCATGCTTTACCTGGGCATATTGGCATCTCATGCACAAGTAGCCCCGCCCGCGCCTGCTAAGACGGATACCTCCAGTACGGCTTACCATTCCAGGAAACTTACTCTGGATGAAGTAAATCTGGTATCAGCCTATTATCATCAGGATGGTAATCACTCGGCGGTAACCGGCGGTATTGGTACGGAGCTATTAACCGATTTTGCCAACACCATTGATGTACAGTTGTCGAATTATAACAAACGTGGTCGTAAAAATACCTTTCTGTTTGAGTTAGGCGTGGATCATTACTCGTCGGCTTCATCAGACAAAATAGACCCATCGACTATATCATCCGCATCAAAATCTGATAACCGTATTTATCCTTCGCTCAACTGGACACGTTCTAACGAGCAAACAGGTAATGCCTATGGTTTTACTGGTTCCTACTCGCACGAGTACGATTATCAATCATTTGGTGCAGCTTTTAATCTGACACGTTTATCTAAAAATAAAAATACGCAGTTTGATATGCGTTTACAGGTCTTTTTAGATACCTGGAAAGTAATATTACCTATTGAACTGCGAGCGGCGGCTTATGGAACAACAGTGGATTTAAAACATGGCCCTGAAGAATCGGCACCACGTAACTCATTTAGTGCAGCATTTTCTGTTTCACAAGTGATTAGTACCCGTTTGCAAGCTTTGCTAGCCATCGAGCCATCTTACCAACATGGCTTGCTTTCTACCCGTTACCAGCGGGATTATTTTACCGACGGATCATTAAGGGCAGAAACTTTGCCCGGTAAACGTTACAAGTTGCCCATAGCTGCCCGGTTCAATTATTTTCTGGACGATCATTATGTTATTCGTACCTATTATCGTTACTACATGGATAATTGGGGCATCAGAGCGCATACAGCCGAGGTGGAGATACCGGTTAAGCTAACATCGTTTGTATCTGTAAGTCCGTTTTACCGGTACAACACCCAACAAGGCACCCGTTATTTTGCACCCTACGGGCAGCACAACCCTAACGCTCCATACTACACCAGCGATTACGATTTGGCCGATCTGCACAGCAGCTTTTTTGGTGCCGGTTTCCGTATCACGCCGCCGAAAGGCGTTTTTGGCTGGCAGCATTTAAGTATGCTGGAGTTGCGCTACGGCCATTATGTACGCTCAACCGATTTAAGCTCGAATATCGTAACTATGAATTTGAAATTTAAGTAACATTGTATTAATTAGTACAAAACAAAATGAGCTGCCCTTATCGAGCAGCTCATTTTGTTTAAACACTTTATGAAGATTAAAACTCTGCGTTTTTAGGGAACCTTGGGAAAGGGATAACATCACGAATATTACCCATGCCGGTAACAAATAGTACCAGACGCTCAAAGCCTAAGCCGAAGCCGCTATGCGGACAAGCGCCGAAACGGCGGGTGTCCAGGTACCACCATAAGTCTTCTTTAGGGATGTCCATTTCGTCCATGCGCTGCTCCAGTTTATCCAGGCGCTCTTCACGCTGCGATCCGCCCACAATTTCGCCAATACCCGGAAACAGGATGTCCATTGCACGCACAGTTTTACCGTCGTCATTTTGGCGCATGTAAAAAGCTTTAATTTCTTTCGGATAATCGGTTAATATTACCGGCTTTTTAAAATGCTTTTCAACTAAGTAACGTTCGTGCTCCGATTGCAAATCAGCACCCCAGCCTTCAATCAGGTACTGGAATTTTTTCTTTTTATTCGGTGTCGAGTCTTTTAAAATGTCGATAGCCTGGGTATAAGTCAGACGCTCAAAGTCGTTGTCTAAACAAAACTGCAGTTTGTCAAGCAAAGTCATATCCGAGCGTTCTTGCTGCGGTTTGCCTTTCTCTTCTTCCTGCAAACGCTGGCTCAAAAACTCAATGTCCTCACGGTTGTGTTCTAACGCATATTTAATTACGTATTTCAACAAGCCTTCCGCCAAGTCCATATTGTCGTCCAGGTCGTAAAAAGCCATTTCGGGCTCAATCATCCAAAACTCGGCTAAGTGGCGGGTCGTATTCGAGTTTTCGGCACGGAAAGTAGGCCCAAAAGTGTAAATATCACTTAAAGCCATGGCACCCAATTCGCCTTCTAACTGGCCCGATACCGTTAAGTTAGTAGCTTTACCAAAAAAGTCTTGTTTAAAATCAATCTCGCCGGTTTCTGTTTTTGGAGGGTTTAATAAATCCAGGTTGGTTACTTTAAAAGCTTCGCCGGCACCTTCAGCATCAGATGCGGTAATAACCGGCGTGTGCAGATAAACAAAACCTCTTTCCTGAAAAAACTGGTGTACCGCAAAAGACAGGCTGTTACGCACCCGGAAAATAGCACCAAAGGTGTTGGTGCGGAAACGCAGGTGAGCAATTTCGCGCAAAAACTCCAGGCTATGCTTTTTAGGCTGAAGCGGATATTTTTCAGGGTCGCTATCACCTAATATCTCAATCTCCGTAGCTTTTACCTCAACAGTCTGGCCTTTACCTAGCGAGGCAATCAGTTTGCCTGTAGCGCTAATGGCAGCACCGGTAGTAATGCGTTTAAGCAAGGCTTCGTCGGTGTTGTTAAAATCAACTACCACCTGCAGGTTGCTATTGGTTGAGCCATCATTTAAAGCAATAAACTGATTATTACGAAAGGTACGTACCCATCCTTTAACATTTACTTCCTGCTCGGCTGGTGCGGTTTGCAACAGTGCTTTAATTTTAATGCGTTGGCTCATATCTTATATTAAATAATGAGCGGCAAAAGTACAATTTATTAGGTAAGGAGACAATCACTACACTATTAAACCAATTAGTTAACAGTATTTGCAGAATGTATCTGAGCTTGAAGCATTCCGTTTGTAAAAACGATATTGTCTGGAAAGTACTTGCTATCGCCTCTTGTTTTTTGGAATGTAAGATTAAAGCTACCTTTCATTGTATTACTAGCTTCATCATAGCTATTGATTATCAGTTTGTTTGTAGTGGTACTGCTTAGTTTGTATTCGCTTACAAGAACGTCTAAGCCCACAGTAGTATAAAAATAAGCATTAACTTCAGGCTGCAGGTAAGTTCCTGCACCCTTGCTTTTAAATTTTATGCCAAGGGTTTCTTCGCCAATACGGGCGATGATTACCGTGGAGTCTTTGAGAGTAGTATTAACAAAACCTGTATATGGGTTTTTCGCGATCCAAGCCGTATTGTTCTTTTGTGCAGAGACAGTGTATTCGGCTTTTGTTGAATTTTCTTTTTTGCAAGCGCACAGCAGTAGCGATGCAATGGATAAACCTAGGATAAAACTTCTCATAACGGATATTTTAAAAACCTATACGGTATTTATTAGCTGGTTGTAACAGTGAGTAAATTTTATTAATTTACACACAGGGGTATCAGCCTCAAATACCTACTTTTGTTATCCCGTTTTAAAATAGCGTTATTCTAAAGCATGATTACTAAAGCCACCATCGACCGTATAATGGAAGCCACCGATATTGTGGAGGTGATTGGCGAGTTTGTGCAGCTTAAAAAACGCGGTGCCAATTTTATTGGCCTATCGCCGTTTGCTAACGAAAAAACACCGTCGTTTACCGTATCTCCGGCTAAAGGCATCTTCAAAGATTTTTCTACCGGTAAAGGTGGTTCGGCCGTTACTTTTTTAATGGAGCACGAAAAGTTCAGCTACCCCGAAGCGCTGAAGTTTTTGGCCAAAAAGTACGGTATCGAGGTAGAAGAACTACAGGATAAACCCGAGAATTCTGCTGCCGACAGCTACCGCGAAAGCTTGATGGTGGTGACCAATTTCGCTTCCAAGTTTTTCCAGGAAGCGATGTGGGACACGGGCGAGGGTAAGAGTATAGGCTTGAGCTACTTTAAAGAACGCGGCTTTACTACCGAAACCATCAAAAAGTTTGAGTTGGGTTACTCGCCCGACCATTGGGAGGCTTTTACGTCGGCTGCTATTAATAAAGGTTACCAACCACAGTATCTGGAAGAAAGCGGTCTGTCGGTAAAGCGCGACAATGGCACGCTGTACGACCGTTACCGCGGACGGGTGATGTTCCCGATACATGGTTTTACCGGTCGGGTAATTGCCTTTGGCGGACGTACGCTTAAAACCGACAAAAAGGTACCCAAGTACGTTAACTCGCCTGAGTCCGAAATTTACCATAAGTCGAACGTGCTTTATGGTTTGTTCTTTGCCAAAAGGGCCATTCGCGACGATGATAATTGCTACTTGGTAGAAGGTTATGCCGATGTGCTTTCGGTACATCAGGCCGGTATCGAAAACGTGGTGGCCTCGTCGGGTACGTCGTTGACGGTAGAGCAAATCCGCCTGATTGGCCGGTTTACCAAAAACATCACCATTTTGTATGATGGTGACGCGGCGGGTATCAAGGCTTCACTGCGCGGTTTGGACCTGATCTTGGAAGAAGGGCTCAATGTAAAAGTTGTGCTTTTTCCGGATGGGCACGATCCTGATTCTTATGTGCGTTTGGTGGGCAGCAGTGCTTTCAGGACCTACATCGACCAGAATAAAAAAGACTTTATATTATATAAAACCGGCATCCTGCTTAAAGAAGCCGGTAATGATCCCATACAGCGGGCCAACGTAATACGCGAAATTGTAGAGAGCATAGCGCGTATTCCGGACTCTATTAAAGCTTCGGTTTTTATACGCGAGTGTAGCCAGCAGCTGCAGATTGATGAGCGTATCCTGCTTACCGAGCTTAATAAGATGCGGCTGGCTAAAAACAAAAAAGACCAGCCCCGACAACCTTACGAAGAGCTACCACCGCCAGACGAGCCTCATTTTTTTGATGAGCCGGTTACTGCCCCAGCCAAAGCTGTAGAAAGTAGCCCGACGCAGGAGCGCGAAATTATTCGTCTGTTGCTGGTTTATGGTAACCAAATCATTAATTGGGATAATATTGCCAACACCTACATCGGTCCGTTCATTGTTGCCGAGTTGAGCGATGTGGAGTTTGATCAGTCTGCTTGCAAGCAGTTTGTGGAGATTTACAAACAGCAACTGGAAAACGGCGTACTGCCCGACGAGCAGTTTTTTATCCATCACCCCGATAAGCAGATTGTTGACCTGACGGTAGACATGCTGTCGACCAAATATACCTTGAGTGAAAACTGGTACAACATGCATAAAATTTTTGTGCACGAAGAACAGATGAATATGAAGGCCGTAATACTGGGTGCCATCTTTCACCTCAAAAAGCAGAAGGTGGGTAAAATTTTGGAACAGTTGCGGGTAGACCTTAAAAACGCTCAAAACCCTACCGATCAGGATATTATCATGACGCAGTACATGCAGATGAAAAAAATCGAAAAACATATTGTAGATTATCTGGGTTCGGTTATCATCAAATAATAATGGCACAGCATCTGGAATTAGGGCGCAGGGGAGAAGCTTTGGCAAAAGCTCATCTGGAGGCGGCCGGTTACGAAATACTGGATGAAAACTGGACTTTTGGAAAAGCTGAGGTGGATTTAATTGCTTATAAAGACCGCGTGATTATATTTACCGAAGTAAAAACCCGTACGGGCAGCGGCTTTGGCGAACCGCAGGATTTTGTAGACGACCGCAAGCAAAGATTATTAGCCACCGCTGCCGACGAGTACATTTATTTGATGAACCACCAGGGCGAAATACGCTTTGATATTATTGCCATACAATTTACAAGGCAAAACACGTATACACTTAACCATATTGAGGATGCTTTTTGGCCACAAGGCTAAATACAGAACAATGTATAAATGAAATATAAACACATTCTAAACCTGTCTGCTGGTCTGATCCTGTTTTGCAGCTGTAATCCTAAAAATCAGTCAGTCAATATCAACATCAGTCCCGATGCTGGTACCAACTACAAGCAGGGTGAAAAAGTGGAGGTGAAGTTGGATATACCTGTCGATTATAAAGCCGACTCCATTGTATACTTGCTCGACTCTGCAAGGATTGATACCAAAAAAGATGGTTCGCCATTGAGCCTCGCTACCGATACTTACACGTTGGGCACTAAGCTTATTACGGCTAAGGTTTATAGTGAGGGCAAAGAGCAGGAAGTAAGCACCAATATTAACATCCTGGCATCTAAAACGCCGGAGCTGATGAGTTTTCAGGTTGAAAAGATTTTTCCGCACGATACGTCATCATTTACGGAGGGCCTGGAATACCATGACGGTATCTTGTACGAAAGCGACGGTGGTTACTGTAAAGACGGCCAAAAGTCAAGCTTGCGTAAGGTTGACATTGCTACCGGTAAGGTGATACAAAAAGCAGATAATGATTGCGATACGTTTGCTGAGGGTATCACCGTAATTGATAATAAGGTAATACAGCTCACCTACCACGAGCGGGTAGGCTACGTGTACGACAAAAACAGTCTGAAGCTTCTCTCTAAATTTAATTACATGCAAGGCGAAGAAGGCTGGGGCTTGTGTAACGATGGTAAATATCTGTACACCACTACCACCGGTACCAACCAGATATTTGTGATGGACAAAGACAATTACCGCACTGTGCGCGAGATTGATGTTTATGACGATAAAGGGCCGGTTAACAACCTAAACGAGCTGGAATATATCGATGGCATGCTATATGCCAACATTTGGGAGATGGATGATATTGTGGTGATTGATCCAAAAACAGGTGCTGTAGTTCAACGTATAGACCTAAGTACTTTATACTCAAAAGAACAGCGCCAAAAAGATGGTGCCGATGTACTGAACGGTATTGCCTGGGATGCCGTCGGAAAGCGCCTGTTTGTAACGGGTAAAGACTGGCCTAAATTATATCAGATTAAGATTGTTAAACCCAAGGCTTGAGAATATAGACTCAATTCAATGCCCGACGCGTTAATGTGTCGAGCATTTGTTTATACTGTATAAACGCAAGTTTTAATTCTGCATCTCCAATAACTATTAAATGGATTGGCCAAATTTGTTTGCCGGTTCCCAACGTTCTAATTGGTCATCCACAAAATACAGCCAATAATTAGTTTGAGTATTGGTTACGTCGAAGCCGATATATTGCACTATTTCGATCAATTTGTTATTCTCCGGTGACTTTTTTGCAGCTATGGTGCTGTCTGGCTTTTTGCGTAACACTTGCTGCGCTTCAGCTTTACTCATGCCTAACTTAATTAAAGAGGTATTTACAGGTCTAGTTGCTTCGATCACCGCAACACAAGAAGTTAATGATAAAGCGGCAGAGCCGAAGAGTAAAGTTTTAAGGAAATGACGTCTCATGTTAGGTTGAATTAGTTAGTGTTTTCGACCTGTTGGATCGTCTTAAGTTTAGTTACTTACAGATATGTTACAAAAAAAGCAGCAACCTTACTGGCTGCTGCTTTTCTGATCAGTTAATATTATTTACTCGATTATCTCCACTCTTTGTATTGGTTAATCAAACCATTGGTAGACGAATCGTGTGTGGTAACGTCATCATTTGTGCGAAGCTCAGGCAAGATTTTGCCGGCCAGCTGCTTACCTAATTCAACACCCCACTGGTCAAAACTGTAAATGTTCCAGATAATGCCCTGCACAAATATTTTATGTTCGTACATCGCAATTAGCGATCCTAAGCTGCGTGGGGTAATCTTTTTAAGCAATATAGAGTTAGTAGGGCGGTTGCCTTCAAAAACTTTGAATGGCGCAAGTTTTTCAATTTCTTCTTCGCTTTTGCCAGAAGCTTGTAATTCGGCTACCACCTCTTCCTCGCTTTTACCATTCATCAAGGCTTCGGTTTGGGCAAAAAAGTTAGATAACAGTAACGTGTGGTGTTCGCCAATCGGGTTGTGAGATTGTGCCGGAGCAATAAAATCACAAGGAATCAACTTGGTGCCCTGGTGAATTAACTGATAAAAGGCATGCTGTCCGTTTGTGCCGGGCTCACCCCAAATGATAGGTCCGGTTTGATAGTCTACCACATCACCATTACGGTCTACATACTTACCATTGCTTTCCATATCGCCTTGCTGAAAATATGCAGCAAATCGGTGCAGGTATTGGTCGTATGGTAAAATAGCCTGACTTTGCGCACCAAAGAAGTTGTTATACCAAATACCTAATAGTGCGGCAATAACCGGTATGTTTTGCTCTAATTCAGTTTCGCGGAAGTGATTATCCATGGCGTGGGCACCCCCCAGTAAGGCTTCAAAATTATCAAAGCCTACACCTAAGGCTATCGAAAGGCCAATGGCGCTCCACAGCGAGTAACGGCCGCCAACCCAATCCCAAAAACCAAACATATTCTGGGTATCGATGCCAAATTTTTCAACCGCTGCCGCATTGGTAGATAGCGCCGCAAAATGTTTGGCTATATCTGCTTCTGCTGCTCCGGCCTTTAAAAACCACTCGCGTGCCGAGTTGGCGTTAGCCATGGTTTCCTGCGTGGTAAAGGTTTTAGAGGCAATTAAAAATAAGGTAGTTTCGGCGTTCAGTTCTTTCAGCGTTTCGGCAATGTGGGTGCCGTCAACGTTTGATACAAAGTGCAGGTTCAAACGGGTTTTGTAAGACTTCAACGCTTCGGTTACCATTACCGGTCCTAAATCAGAGCCGCCAATACCAATGTTTACTACGTCGGTAATTTCTTTACCGGTATAGCCTTTCCAACTGCCATCAATTACTTGCTGGCTAAAAGTTTTCATATGTTGCAACACCGCATTCACATCAGGCATTACATCTTTACCTTCAACTAATACCGGTGTGTTGCTTTGGTTACGTAAAGCGGTGTGCAGTACCGGGCGGTTCTCGGTAACGTTTATTGCTTCGCCATCAAACATCGCTTTTATTGCATCATTTAGCCTACACTCCCTGGCTAACTGTACCAATAAAGCTATACCTTTTTCGTCAATCCGGTTTTTAGAATAATCGAATAAAATATCCTCAAAATAGACCGAAAATTTGCTAAAACGTTTTGGATCAGAAGCAAAAAGTTCTTTGATGTCAATATTCGTCTCGTTAAAGTAATCTGATAAATATTGGTAGGCTTGGGTGGTTGTAAAATCGATGTTTGGCAGCATAATTGATAGATTATTTTCTCAAAAGTAAATTTTTTTTATTTGCTTTTACCGGCCGAAAGATATTAAATATTACCGGTCTTAATGTTAAAACTACACTATTATCTTAGTGTTTTTGATACACTATTAATTTAGTATTTTGTTAAATATTTTCATTATTTATTTTGAAAATTGTATTTATTATTTGTTATGTTTGATTTGTTGACAATTTAAGAGTCGAAACGCCGTTATATTATTAATCTGCTAAAAAGAAAAAATTAAAGCCATGTTTGAAAAACTATTTCTGCTTGTTAAAAATAACGCCGGTATGGCTGTTATGAACAATCCGGTAATTCCTGCCGGTTCTCGTGAAGCTGTTTTAACTGAAGCTTCAAGTTCTATTATTGAGGTGTTGAAAAACCAAATGGAGAGCGGTCATATTAGCGATCTGGTTAAATACTTTAAGTTTTCGGGTACTTATAACGAGTCGTTAGTTACCAGTATCATCAACAGATTTGCAAGCAAGCTTAATAAGTTTTACAGCATTGATATGGCATCAGCACAGGCAACTGCCACATCGCTCATCCCGGCTGTGATGAAACAGTTGGTACAATTAAGCAATAGCAAGCAAACCCAGGAGTTTGCCTTAGGCACCATGCTATCTAAACTCAATGGAAACCAAGCCGATTTAAACGGACTGGTTGACAAGCTGATGGTTGCTTAAGCCGCATTGCAGAGATAATATTTTGAAAAGGCCTGTTGCGAACCAACAGGCCTTTTTGCTGTTTACTAAACTCACTATTTAACTATATTTGCCAGTATGACAAAAGAACAAGTACAGGATTTAAGGGATAGAACAGCTTCCCTGAGGAGGCATCTTTGACATCGATAAAAAGCTTGAGGAATTAGCCCGCGAACAGGAAATTACCATAGGACCAGATTTTTGGAACGCACCTAAAGAAGCAGAGAAAGTGCTGGCTTCTATTAAGGTAAAAAAAGTTTGGACAGACGCTTTTCAGAAAGTATTAGCCACTGTTGAAGATACAGTTGTGTTATACGAGTTTTACCAAAGCGGTGACGCTACCGAAGCAGAAATGCAGGAGCAGTTTGATGCCGCCTTAAAAACGGTTGAAGAGCTGGAATTTAAAAATATGCTATCGGCCGAAGAAGATCAGCTGAATGCAGTTTTACAGATTACGGCTGGTGCCGGTGGTACCGAAAGCTGTGACTGGGCCTATATGCTTATGCGTATGTACATGATGTGGGCCGAAAAAAATGGTTACAAAGTAACCGAGCAAGATTACCAGGAAGGTGATGTTGCCGGTATTAAGACCGTTACCCTGCAAATCGAAGGCGACTTTGCCTACGGTTATTTAAAAGGTGAAAATGGGGTGCATCGTTTAGTGCGCGTATCTCCGTTTGATGCCAATGCCAAACGCCATACATCATTTGCCTCGGTTTATGTTTATCCCTTGGTTGATGATACTATTGAGATTGAAGTAAACCCGGCAGATATTGAGTTTGAAACCTTCCGTTCGGGCGGTGCAGGTGGACAGAACGTAAACAAGGTAGAAACTGCCGTGCGTTTATACCACAAACCATCGGGCATTGTTATCAAAAACCAGGAATCGCGTTCGCAGTTGCAGAATAAGGAAAATGCGATCCGCTTGCTCAAATCGCAGTTGTACGAAATTGAGATGCGCAAACGTATGGAGACCACCAATGCTATTGAAGGTAATAAGAAAAAGATAGAGTGGGGCTCGCAAATCCGTAACTATGTACTGCATCCATACAAATTAGTTAAAGATTTACGTACCGACCACGAAACTTCAAACGCACAGGCCGTGCTTGATGGTGAGCTTGACGATTTCCTGAAAGCCTACCTGATGGAATTTGGCGGTCCTAAAAGTTAACAACACTTATATAAAATGAAATCAGGCAGTACATCAAAATGGTTATTGATCTATGCAATCTTGTTAGGATTAGTAATTGTGTTTAATGTACTGCCAAGTTTTAAGTCCGGCCCCTGCACACCAAATTTCGATATCCTGTCAATTGTGATAGTTGGCTTAATCACAGCTATTTTAATGGTTCGTGGTATCATCAAATATTTCTCTAAAGAGATACGGGGTAAAATTGTAATGATAAATGTAATTGCATTTGCAGCCTGGTGTTTTGCTATGTTTGTGTTATAACCAATTACAAAATCAGCAACTACATGAAAAATATTCTATCAGCCGTTTTATTGGCGGTAATATCTTTGTCTGTCATGGCTCAAGAGAGTAAGCCTATTAAGCTGTATCCGAAAGGTGTGCCCAACTCAAAAGCTGCACCTGCTGGTTATGCCGAAAAAAATGAGAACAACCGGGTAAGCATGGTAACGGATCCGGTGATTGCGCCATTTTTTCCGGAGAAAGGCAAAGCTAATGGTACGGCTGTTATTATTTGTCCTGGTGGTGGATATTCCCGTTTAGCTATGGACCATGAGGGTACTGCCGTAGCCAAAAAGTTTAACGACATTGGTGTTACGGCTTTTGTACTAACCTATCGGTTACCGAGCGATGCTATTATGGTAGATAAAACTATCGGCCCCTTGCAAGATGCGCAACGTGCTATTCAAATATTACGTGAGCGTGCGCAGGAGTGGGGTATTAATCCGTCCAGAATCGGCATTGTTGGTTTTTCGGCCGGTGGTCATTTAGCTTCAACCGCTATTACGCACTTTGACAAGGCCGTAATAGACAATAAATCAAATATCAGCCTCCGACCCGACTTTGGCGTGTTAATTTATCCGGTAATCAGCTTCGGCCCAATTGGTCATACCGGTTCTAAAGATAACCTGATTGGTAAAACGCCAACACCCGAAATGGTTGATCTGTACTCGAACGAAAAACAAGTAACGGCCAATACTCCGCCTGCTTTTTTAGTACATGCCGAAGACGATAAAACGGTGCCGGTGATGAACAGTATCGTGTTTTATGAAGCTATGGTTAAAGCTGGCGTAAAAGGTGAGTTACACTTGTTTCAGGCCGGAGGGCACGGTTTCGGCTTAATCAATAAAACCACCAAGGCCGAATGGTTTAACAACTGTAAAGATTGGATGGATGCTAATGGCTGGCTAACTGCCGTAAAGTAAGCAGCAGAAATTATTATGAAGCTGATGTAGCTTGTAGTTACATCAGCTTTTGTTATTAAATATGGCTTTGGCGAGTTAAACTAAAACAGCCAACAATTCATTCAGCTCCTGCACTTTTTCTGTAGAACCTAATTGCTCGTAAGCGCTGATCAGGTTACGCAAAATGCGGCGCACGATATCGGTATTAGTGCAGGGCTCATAAAACTGTTTGTCGATGTTTAAATTGAGCTGCTTTAAAAACATATCTACATCGCGTCGTCCAAAAATGAAACCTTTGTTAAAGGCGTTGATGTAGAACAGTATTCCGCTTTCAAATTCCGACTTAGTGCTTTCGTCCAGATAAGCTAAAATAAAATGCTGCGGCAAGTTAACGCCATAAATTGGGATGTCCAGCTTTTGCGCAATTACCGAATAGATGATAGCCAGTGAAATCTGATTGCCCTTTTTAGTTTCGAGTACCTGGCTCAGGTAACTGTTTTGCGGATCCTGGTGGTTGGTGGTATTACCGCTAAAACCATAAATGTTGTACAACACGTGGTTAATCAGTTTTACTTGGTCAGACGGGCTGCCCTCAAACATCATTTGCATCCAAATATCGCGCTTAATAGCTTCAATCTGGTTAATTACCTTTTGCTCGTCTAAATCAGGGTACTGGTACTTATTAATAATAAGCGCGCCGCGCAGTAAATCAAACGAGCCGCTTTGATGCCATAACTCCAGTTCGTTTTTCACCAGGCCAAATTGTATTTCGTGTACCAGGTTGGCAATACGTTCCTGTTGTATGGAGTCAAAGGCCTGTTCAAAAGCGCTTTCTAAATAAGTTATTGCAGTAGGGCCGTAAGACAAGAGCTTATCATGCACATGCGTATATATTTCCTGATCCGGGTCGTCCAGCAGGCGGATGAGCGAGTTTATTTCAGCTTCGTTAATCATGTTCACCTCGTTCTTCAAATTAGTAAAGCTTTATTTATTTTTACAACCATGTTTAACTTAAAGTTTGCTTTAAGCTGCTTTTTGCATCAGCTTAAAGCCATTAACCGGCACGGGCTACATTCGCCCTTTGTGTACCGGCTGGTTGATGAAGTAATTTACGACTTTTCGGATAAAAAAGTATATACCAACCTCGAAAAAGCACTGCATCCCCACAAAAAATTAAGTGCTGCCGACAAACTATTATACCGGCTTATTGCCGACTGGCAGCCCCATAGTGTTATTGTAATTGGTGAATGTATACCGGCTGATCGGATTATTTTAGAACACGCTGCTGCTCATGTTATGCAAGATGACGATTCTCATCAACGCAGCCGCAATGATTTACCGGGTGCTCACACCGTTATTTTTGTAGACGCGGCAGTAATCAATTCATCGCAAAAAGAAGAATTGCAAGATTTATTAAATAAACTGCAGGAAGGCGAGCTTCTGTTAATCAAAAACAATCATCAAAACAGTACTGCAGAAGCCATGTGGAAACAAATGAAAATTAATCCACGTGTCACTGTCTCCGTCAACCTGTTTTATTTAGGATTGATTTATCATCGCCCGGGGCAGGTAAAAGAAGGTTTTCTGATTAAGTTTTGAGCTGATCAATTAAAAAGCTTCGCCCAAGCTCAAGTAAAAACCCTGTTGCCTGGCTTCGCCAGCCGGTTTTTGCCCTACACCGTAATCAATACGCATGGTCAGGCCTTTCTCAGTATCAAAAAAGTAACGTAGTCCGCCTCCGTAGTTTGGCTTAAGCTGATTAAAACTGAAGCTATCCCTAAAAACGGTACCTGTTCCGGCAAAGGCGGCCAGGCCAATACGATCACTCAAACGGTAGCGTAGTTCGGTTTGCCCGGCAACCATATTTTTGTCGCGGTAACGGCCATTGTAGTAACCGCGCATCATTTCGTCGTTACCCAATTCAGGCAGTAAGTAAAACGGAGCCTCCTTGCCTAACAGGCTTTGCTCTTGTACGTTTACACCCAAAACCCAGCGTTTATGTAACTGAAAAAACTGCGCGTATTCGATGTTAAAAAAGCTGCCTTTATAATTATTGTCGGCAAACAGCCCGTGCATCACATTTAGGTAAGCATTTACAATTACGCCTTTGTGTGTATAAGTGTTGTTGTTGCGACTGTCAAAAGTAATCATTGGCCCGGCTAAAATACCTGAGCCGCCGTTCCGGTCATTGTAATTAAACTGCGACTCGAACGGTTTACCGGTATTATCAATACGGTAAACAAAATTGTAACCGCCTAAAAGGTAACCCAGGTACAGGTATTGACCTATTCTTTTTTCGCCGTTAAAGTTTAAGCGAAGCCGTTTTTCGCTGATGCGCTGCTCTTCTGATTTGCGGGTGTTGTTGCCAATCCCGTAATAATCAAATGGGAAGTTTACGTAGCCGATAGAAGCCGTATAATGGTAACGATTTTGCGGTGACCAATAGCTGGTACTTATACTGGCCCGTTGCTGGCCCTCGGTAGTAAAGGTAGCGTAAGCAAATACGTTGGATACCCGGGTAATCCGGCTGCTGTCGGTAAAAAAAGAATATAGGGTAGAGGCACCCACTTCTAAACCGGTTTCGGGGGCCGAGCTTAATACGGGTAATAAAAAAAAGCTGGCTTTTCGGCTGCTGTCTTTTTCAAACAGCATGCGTCGCACAAACTTGGGTATAAATTTAGGTTGCGCTTGCACCAAAGCAAGGTTGCCCGAAAATATACATATAAAGAGTATAAACTTTCTCATTAACAAGGTAACAGGGTTGAACAAAGTGCAAAGTTATACTTATTGTTTGCAGTACAAGCAAGCGCTGAGTGTATAAACATCAGTAATCAGCACTGCGTCAGTAGGGTTTCATTTCTCATCCTTAACTTATAAATTTAAACAAAATACCTACCTTTGCGCCTGATTTTAAATCGATTGGACAATGGAAGTTACAAGAGGACCTATATCTCAGTTTATTGAGAAAAATTACCGCCATTTTAATGCAGCTGCATTAATGGATGCCGCTAAAGGCTATGAAACTCACCTGTTAGAAGGTGGTAAAATGATGGTAACCCTGGCCGGTGCAATGAGTACCGCCGAATTAGGTATTTCGCTGGCCGAAATGATACGACAGGATAAAATTGCCATCATCTCGTGTACAGGTGCTAACCTCGAAGAGGATATCATGAACCTGGTAGCGCACTCGCATTATAAACGCGTTCCAAACTATCGCGACCTGAGCCCGCAGGATGAGTGGGATTTATTAGAGAACCACTACAACCGCGTAACTGATACCTGTATTCCGGAAGAAGAAGCTTTCCGCCGTTTACAAAAGCATATTTATGAAATCTGGAAAGGTGCTGATGATAATGGCGAGCGTTATTTCCCGCATGAGTTCATGTACAAAATATTACTGAGCGGCGAACTGGAGCAGTATTACGAGATTGACCCAAAAAACTCCTGGATGCTGGCTGCTGCCGAAAAGAATTTGCCTATTGTAGTACCGGGTTGGGAAGACTCTACCATGGGTAACATCTTTGCATCTTACGTAATTAAGGGTGAGATTAAAGCTACAACCATGAAAAGCGGTATTGAGTATATGGCATGGTTGGCCGACTGGTATGTGAAAAACTCAGAAGGTAAGGGGATAGGTTTCTTCCAGATTGGCGGCGGTATTGCCGGCGACTTCCCGATATGTGTAGTGCCAATGCTTTACCAGGATATGGAAATGGAAAATATTCCGTTCTGGAGCTACTTCTGCCAGATTTCTGACTCGACTACTTCTTATGGTTCATACTCCGGTGCTGTGCCTAACGAGAAGATTACATGGGGTAAATTAGACATCCATACACCTAAATTTATAGTGGAGTCTGATGCAACCATCGTAGCGCCGTTGATATTTGCCTGGCTGTTAAAACAATAACATAGTTTATGTTTTATGCAAGCGGTTATAACGCGATAAGATAGCAAAAAAAGCCTAAAATAGCCCTGTAAACCCTTACAGGGCTATTTTTTTTTATTTGTTTAGAACGATTATAAATTATAAACAACTGTCACTAATTTGTCAGCCATAGTTTATAAAATTTTACTTTTGTGGACTGAAAATAGCGGGATACTTACGTCTTTTATAGGTAACTGTTATCAAATACTTAAAATATCTAAGCATAAATACACTCTATGAGAAAATTCTCATTACTTCTTAAACAGTTTTCAAGGTCAGTTTTACTTGTGGCAGGCTTGGCAACTATGGGCTTATCAGCTCATGCGCAAGCTGATGTTGCAAAGGGTGAAGCTTTATATAAGGCCAAATGTACTTCATGTCACAAGCTTGATCAGCGCATGACCGGCCCGGCCTTAGGTCCAGCTATTACATCTGAAACAGATGATAAATGGTTAACCAAATGGATTCAAAATAACCAGGCTTTAATTGCTGCCAAAGATCCTAAAGCGCTTAAAATTTACAACGAGTACAACCAGGCGGGCATGAACGTGTTCACCGAGTTAAGCGACGGTGATGTAGCAAACATTATTGCTTACGTGCGTACAGAGTACAAAAAGATGCAAGCTGCTCCTGCAGCCGGTGCTGCTACTGGTGGTGCAGCTGCTGCGTCTGATACTCCAAGCAGCTTCATGATTTTTGGTTTGTTAGCGGTTATCGTTATCGCTTTCATCGTTATCCTGGTGCTTAACCGTGCTATCGGTACTTTAGAGCGTTTATTGTTAAAACGTAAAGATTTACTGCCTGAAGAGACTGCAGAAACCGAAGAAACTGTTGCCGTTGACCGTTTTGCTACTGTTAAAAAGTTAGCTAAAAACAAGAAACTGGTATTCTTCTTTGTGTTAGCAGGTGTTTTAACTATGGGTAGCTGGAGCTGGGTAACCATGTGGAACACTAACGTACACCAAGGTTATCAACCGGTACAACCTATTAAATACTCGCACGAGTTACACGCCGGTGTTATGAAAATCAACTGTCAGTACTGTCACTCACCTGCATATAAAGGAAAAAACGCTACTATCCCGTCATTAAATATTTGTATGAACTGTCACAAGGTGGTTAAAACAGAATCGCCTGAGATTCATAAAATATATGATGCTTTAGGTTACGATCCTTCAACGCAGAAATATGATACTACTAAAGCCCGTCCTATACAGTGGGTACGTATCCATAACCTGCCAGACTTTGCTTACTTCAACCACTCTCAGCACGTTAAAGTTGCTGGCTTAGAGTGTCAGAAATGTCACGGTCCTATCCAAACCATGAAAGAGGTGTATCAGTATTCACCGCTTACCATGAAATGGTGTATCCAGTGTCACCGCCGTACCGAAACCGGCTTCAAAGGTAACGCCTATTATGACAACATGATAGAAGTACACGAGCGCTTAAAACGTGGTGAAAAAGTTACTGCTGCTGCACTGGGTGGTTTAGAGTGTGCTAAATGCCACTATTAATTAATTAAAGAACTTAGCAAATAGTTATATAGCTTAAATGGAAAGCAACAAAAAATACTGGAAAGGTTTAGAAGAGCTGAACAATACCCCGGAGTTTGTTGAATTAAACAAACACGAGTTTGCCGAGCCTATTCCTATTGAGGATGTGCTTAGCGGTACCGGCCTTACCGGTAAAACACCGCGCCGTAACTTTTTAAAAACGCTGGGCTTTGGTTTAGGTGCTGTTTCTTTAGCGGCCTGCCAGAAAACCCCTGTACATAAATCAATCCCTTACCTGATTAAACCGGAAGAGGTAACTCCTGGTGTAGCTAACTTCTATGTATCAAGCTACAACGGTCAGTCTATATTAGTTAAAACCCGTGAGGGTCGCCCAATTAAAATTGAAGGTAACCCGGGTGACATTTTAGGTCAGGGTGGTGTTAATGCCCAAACTCAGGCTTCACTGTTAGAGTTATACAACGCTAACCGTTTAAAAGGCCCTATGCAAGATGGCGGTGAAACTGCCTGGAGCGCATTAGACTCTTTTGTGAAAAACGAACTGGCTGCTATTAAAGCCAGTGGCAAACAAATACGTATTGTATCATCAACCATTAACAGCCCTTCGAGCTTAAGGGTAATTAATGACTTTATTGCACAATACCCAACTACTAAACTGGTTAACTATGATCCAATTTCGTTAACCGGTATTATACAGGCAAACCAAAATAGCTTTGGTAAAGCAGTGCTTCCACGTTATAGCTTTGATAAAGCTGATGTGATTGTAAGCTTCGGTGCCGACTTTTTAGGCCCATGGATTTCACAGGCTGAGCACATGCGTCAGTATGTGTCTAAACGTAGTCACCAGGCTTTAGAAGGTAAAAAAATGTCTCGCCACATCCAGTTCGAGTCTCGCATGAGCTTAACCGGAAGTAACGCAGATACCCGTATTCCTGTTAAACCATCTGAAGAAGGTGTTGCTTTAATTAACTTATATAACGCTATATCGGGTACATCTTTACCAGGTTCTAAAAAATTATCAAGCGCCGCTGCTGATACTGCAATCACTTTAGCTGCTAAAGAATTAGTTGCAGCCAAAGGTCGTGCACTGGTAGTGGCAGGTAGCAATGATGTTGCCATCCAGGTTTTAGTAAACGCCATCAACTCTTTGTTAGGCAGCTACGGAACTACTATCGATTTGGACAACCCATCTTACCAATACAAAGGTAATGATGCCGAAATGGTAGCTTTATTAAACGACATGAAGTCGGGCCAGGTTGGTGCGGTATTCTTCCTGAATGCTAACCCGGTTTATAACTACTACCAAAGCAGCGCATTTGCTGATGCTTTGAAAAAAGTACGCCTGAGAGTTTCATTTGCTGATTATGCTGACGAAACTGCTTCTCAATGTAATGTTATCGCTACTAACAGCCACTTCCTGGAGTCATGGGGTGATGAAAACTCGGTAGAAGGTTACTACACCATCGTTCAGCCAACTATCAACCCGGTTTATGACAGCCGTAAAGCTGAGCAAAGCTTATTGGTATGGTCAGACAACCCGGTTAAAGATTATTATACTTACGTACGCAATACTTGGAATACCAACATCCTTCCGCAAGCTGGTTTAGCCGGCCAAAACGGTTGGGAAACTTTGTTGCAAACCGGTTTTGTTAAAACTACTGCTAAACCTGCAGGTACCTATACTTTCAGCCGCGATCTGAACGCCGTTGCGCAAACCATCTTAAGCCAAAGTGCTAAGGTTGCTGCTCCAGTAGGCAAATTAGAATTGCAGGTTTTTGAGAGCAATACAGTTTTAGATGGCCGTTACGCTAACAATCCATGGTTGCAAGAATTGCCTGATCCTATTTCTAAAGTTACCTGGGATAACTACGTAGCTATCGCTCCAAAAACAGCGAAGGACATGAAACTGGAAGAGGGTGACGTAGTTAAAGTGACCGCTAATAACTATACTACCGAACTGCCAATTTTATTACAACCGGGTCAGGCACAGGGAACTATCTCTATCGCCTTAGGTTACGGTCGTACCAAATCGGGTAAAGTAGGAGATGCGGTTGGTAAAAATGCTTTCCCATTCTTAGCTTTCGCTAATGGTACTTTCCAAGGCAATACAGTGGCTACTCTGGAAGCTGTTGGTGGCGACAAAGTGGTTTTGGCTCAAACTCAAACTCACCACTCATACGAAGGTCGTGATGTAATCCGTGAGACTACATTACAGCAGTACCTTAAAAAGTCTGAAGAAAAAGGCGAGAAAGAAGGTGGCGAGAAAGAAACTTATAGCCTTTGGGACGAGTACGATCGTCCGCAGTATGATTGGGTAATGGCTATCGACCTTAATGCTTGTACCGGTTGCGGTGCTTGTGTGGTTGCTTGTAACGTTGAGAACAACGTACCGGTAGTAGGCCGTGACGAGGTTCGCCGTCGTCGTGAGATGCACTGGATCCGTATCGACCGTTACTATAGCTTTGACGAAAAAGGCAAAAACGTAACAGAGGAGAAAGAAATTGACAAGCTGGAGAACTTAGATAACGTTTCGGTTACTTATCAACCGATGCTTTGTCAGCACTGTGACCACGCTCCTTGTGAAACAGTATGTCCCGTATTAGCAACTACCCACTCCTCAGAAGGTTTAAACCAGATGACCTACAACCGTTGTGTAGGTACCCGTTACTGTGCTAACAACTGTCCGTATAAAGTACGCCGTTTCAACTGGTTTAACTACTGGAACGACTCACGTTTCGAGAACTACTTGCAAAACGATTATACTGAATTAGTATTGAACCCTGATGTTACTACCCGTTTCCGTGGTGTGATGGAAAAATGTTCAATGTGTGTTCAGCGTATCCAAGCTGGTAAATTGAATGCCAAATTGCAAAAACGTCCTTTGGCAGATGGTGAGATCAAAGTTGCTTGTCAGCAAACTTGCCCTACTAACGCTATCATCTTCGGTAACGCTAAAGATCCAAACTCTGAAGTATCAAAAGCACTGAAGAGCGAAAGAACTTACTACGTGCTTGAAGAGTTAAACGTGAAACCAGGTATCGGTTACCAAGCTAAAGTTAGAAACAGAGAAGCAGCAACAACAGAAGCATAAACTTAATTACACGAGATATATTATACTATGGCATCTCACAGTGAATCAATAATCAGGGAACCGTTAATTACGGGCAAGAATATAACCTATGCCCAAATTACTAACGAGGTTTTACTCCCTGTTGAAAATAAACCCAACTTAGCCTGGTGGATCGGTTTTGCTTTAGCATCAGCCGGCGCAGCACTTTGGGTGTTCTCTATCAGCTGGACTTTTTGGTTCGGTGTAGGCGAGTGGGGATTAAACAAAACAGTGGGCTGGGCCTGGGACATCACCGGTTTCGTGTGGTGGGTAGGTATCGGTCACGCAGGTACTCTAATCTCAGCGGTGTTGTTGTTGTTCCGTCAAAACTGGCGTAACTCCATCAACCGATCTGCTGAGGCGATGACGATCTTCGCCGTTATTTGTGCCGCTACTTACATCTTTGGTCACATGGGCCGTCCTTGGTTAGCTTATTGGACACTGCCGCTTCCAAATCAGTATGTATTATGGGTAAACTGGAACTCGGCGTTGATGATGGACGTGTTTGCAATTTCTACTTACTTCTCGGTATCATTAGTGTTCTGGTACACAGGTTTATTGCCTGATATTGCCAGCATCCGTGACCGTGCAGTTGGTTTACGTCGCCGCATTTATTCAGTACTTTCTTTCGGTTGGACAGGTTCAGTGAAAACCTGGCAGCGTTTTGAGACTGTGTCATTAATCCTGGCTGGTATCTCAACACCACTGGTACTATCGGTACACACTATCGTATCTTTTGACTTTGCTACTTCGTTAGAGCCGGGATGGCATACTACCATCTTCCCTCCATACTTCGTTGCGGGTGCGATCTTCTCTGGTTTTGCTATGGTGCAAACCCTGTTATTGATTGCTCGTAAAGTATTAGGCTTAGAGAATTACATCACCATGTTCCACATCGAGTCGATGAATAAGATCATCTTATTAACTGGTTCAATCGTGGGTGTGGCTTACATCACTGAGTTCTTCATCGCTTGGTATTCGGGTGTTGAGTAT
Source organism: uncultured Mucilaginibacter sp. (assembly GCA_913775265.1). Taxonomy (GTDB): domain Bacteria; phylum Bacteroidota; class Bacteroidia; order Sphingobacteriales; family Sphingobacteriaceae; genus Mucilaginibacter. The sequence goes on from CAJYJH010000033.1 coordinate 342,240, forward strand.
GAGCAATATGCTTTCATCAACCGTGCAACCGGTCCATACTGGTGGGCATACTGGAGTATGATGACTTGTAACGTAATTACGCCACAGCTATTCTGGTCTAAGAAAATCCGTACCAACATACCATTCTCGTGGGTATTGTCTATTATCGTTAACATCGGTATGTGGTTCGAGCGTTTCGTGATTATCGTTACCTCGTTACACCGCGACTTCTTGCCATCAAGCTGGGTAATGTTCTATCCAACCTGGACAGATGTAGGCATCTTCGTTGGGTCAATCGGTTTATTCTTTGTAATGTTCCTGTTATTCATCCGTGTATTACCTTCTGTTGCTATGGCCGAGGTTAAGTTGTTGGTGAAGACATCAAGTGAGCAAGCTAAGAAGAAATTGCTTGACGAAGGTCATGTTGATCCGGAGCAGGCAAAGGAGTATATTAAGTCATTAGAAAAATACGACAGTGTTGATTTAACTCAATACCAAAAAGCATAATTATGAGCAGCACTAAATTTATATTAGGTTGTTTTGACGATCCGGACCAGATGATGGATGGTATCGGCAAGCTACAGAAAAACAGTATTCCAATTTACGATGTGTATTCACCAATGCCTATTCACGGTATTGAAGCTAAATTGGGTGTTAAAGAATCTCGTTTAGGTTACGCTGCCTTTTGCTTTGGGTGTTTAGGCGCAACAGTAATCTTCAGCATTGTTTATTATACGCTGGTACATGACTGGCCTATGAACATAGGTGGAAAGCCACACTTTGCCATGCCTAACTTTGTGCCGTTTACGTTTGAGTGGACCATCCTGTTTACAGCTTTTGGTATGGTGTTAACCTTTTTCTTCGCAACACACCTTGCTCCCGGCCGTGCACCACGTGTAATGGACCTGCGTGCAACAGACGATCGTTTCGTAATTGCTATTGACGCCAAAGGAAACGTACCTCACGACGATATTACCAAAATATTAAAAGACGCCGGTGCTGTTGAAGTAAAGCACAACGAAAGGAAATATGTTAGCTATGAGTAAGATTAAGATATTTGGTGCAACAATAATGGCTGTTGCTGCTATGGTAGCTACATCCTGCAAAGACAAAAGAAGCACCGGCTGGCAATATGCTCCCAACATGTATGAGCACATTGCTTACGAATACGATCAAAAAAACGATAATTTTAAAGACGGTAAAACTGCACAGTTGCCACCGGCTGGTACTATACCGGTAGGGTTTACGCGTTTTGATTATCCTAACACTCGCGCAGGTTACGACCAATCGAGTGTAGAGGTGAAAAATATGCTTGCGCAAACGCAAGCCAACTATGCCGAAGGTAAAAACCTTTACGAACACTTCTGTTCTCCGTGCCATGGTTTAACCGGCCAGGGCGACGGTACAGTAGTTCAACATGGTTATCCGGCCCCGCCTTCGTACTCAACAGGTACGTCATCACGTGGAGGCGCCATGAAAGACCTTACTGACGGTAAAATTTATCATACCATTACTTATGGTGTAAACGCTATGGGCTCATACGCTTCGCAACTGGCCCCCGAAGAGCGCTGGAAAGTAATTATGTATGTTCACCATTTGCAAACCTTATAATTATTAAGCTTAAATGAGCACTCATCAACATAGTTTTGACGAACGATTTGAATTTGCCGGTAAAGCCAAAACCTTTAGCCTTGCTGCTATTGTAATAGGTGTGATTGGCATATTGTACGGATTTTTGGTAGATGGCAGTGAGCATCACACTGTTCGTACTTTTTCTAACCTGCTGCTTATGAGCTACTACTTTGTAGGTGTTTGTGTAGCCGGTGTTTTCTTCCTGGCTTATCAGTACATGGCTCAATCGGGTTGGTCTGTTAGCTTTTTACGCATCCCCCAGGCGTTTGCCAAGGTATTAGGTATAGCTGTAGTCTTCTTACTCGTTGTAGTAGCGGCCGGATTACTGTTAAAGCACGAGGAAATGCACGAAGGCCATAAGGTGATGGCCCCCTATTTGTATGCGCACTGGGCAACCCCGGGTTTAACGGATCCTAAAAGTGAGATTTACGATAGCATCATAGCCGGTAAATCAGCTTTTCTTAATATTCCCTTTTTCTATGGCACTCTGGTTATATTTTTAGGGTTATACACGTACTTCGGTAGCTTATTGGTAAAGTATTCGAACAATGAAGACGCTTTGGGAGGAATGGTTAATTATAACAAAAGCTTCAAAATTTCGGCTATCTTCTTAGTTATCTTCGGTTTTACTTTCCCTATATATGCTTTTGGTACCATCATGTCTTTAGAGGCACACTGGTTCTCAACTATGTTTGGGTGGTATAACTTAGCGGCTGTGCACGTTAGTGGATTAGCAGTTATTGCTTTAACATTAATTATCCTAAAGCAAAACGGTTACTTCTCTTGGGTTAATGAGAGTCACTTACAAGATTTGGGTAAAGTAATTTTCGGTTTCTCTATTTTCTGGACTTACGTTTGGTTTGCACAATTCTTTCTGACGTGGTATGCCAACATGCCCGAGGAAAGCGTTTATTTCTACAAACGTTGGGAGCCTGAATACAAATGGTGGTTCTGGTTAAACATAGGCTTAAACTTTGTCGCTCCATTGTTCATGTTGATGAAGAATGATGACAAACGCTCAATGACACGCATGAAGATTGCCTGTATCATTATCATCATTGGCCACTGGTTAGATTATTATCTGATGATCATGCCAGGTACTATGGAGAATCACAGAGAATTTGGTATCACAGAGCTTTTCACTTTTATAGGTTTTGCCGGTTTGTTTACTTTCCTGATGCTGTCAGCTTTAAGTAAGTTTGAGTCGCTTATCCCTAAAAAGCATCCATTCCTGGAGGAAAGCCTTCATCACCACATTCAATAATTGCTAACTTTGTAATCTTATATAGAATACCAAACCACTGATACAAATGGCATTCAAGCATCTAATAAATTTAAAGAAATTTTCCTCGCTCGTTGCGATGTTCCTGTTGCTGGGTACTAACCTGGTAATGGCGCAGGCAACAAGCTCAAACGCCACTGCTACCGATAGCGGCGATACTTCAGCCCAATCGGCTGGTATGTGGGCATCGGTTGGCTACTATACCTTACTTTTCTTGATTGTTTGTGTAGTGGTTGCGGTAGTAGGCAAAATATTAAAAGTATATGACCTCACGCTGCAAATGCAGGGCAGGAGAGGTATCAATTGGAACAATGTGATGGCTACCGGTTTCCTGATCTTTTTGATTGCAGGCATCATCGGAGTATATTATTCGTTTACCGAACAAGGCAGCATGATTTTAGGTCCGGCCTCGTCTGTACATGGTAAAACATTGGATACTATGTTCTGGACTACCTTTGGTATCACATTTGTTGTTTTCTTAGGTACACAGATTTTGCTTTTCACCTTCTTATTTAAGTACAAAGGGTCTGACAAACGTAAAGCTTACTATTATCCACACAACAACACCATTGAGAAAATTTGGACTGTAGCTCCTGCTATTGTGTTGACAGTGTTAGTAGTATTCGGTTTCTTAACCTGGAGAAAAATTACCAACACTGTTGATGCTAAAGGCGAGGTTGCATCGTTAAATGTAGACGTAACCGGTCACCAGTTTGCCTGGGAACTGCGTTACCCTGGTAAAGACGGAAAGTTGGGCAAGAAACAATCAAAGTTAGTGAGCGGCACTAACAAACTCGGTATTAACTTTGAAGATAAAAACAGCTTCGATGATTTAGCAGCAGACACACTGGTGCTGCCTGTTAATAAGTCTGTACGTTTGAATATCATCGCTCAGGACGTTATCCATAGTGTATACATGCCTAATTTCCGGGTACAAATAAACGCTGTACCAGGTTTACCTACCTACTTCAAATTTACTCCAACCAAAACTACCGCGCAAATGCGTGCAGATTTGGATCAACCAGACTTTAATTACCACTTATACTGTAATAAGATTTGTGGAGGAAGCCATTACAACATGCAGAAAATTGTATTGGTAGTATCACAAGCTGAATATCAAAATTGGTTAGCTAATCAAAAGCCTTACTTGAGCGATCAGTTAAAAAAGGAATTAAAATTAGCGGATAATACGCTTTACAAGCAATACCAATTACAAAACAGTTTAGCTTCAAATAATTAATCAAGATAGCGATTATGTCAACATTAGCAGTTCAGGATCACGGCGTAGGACAAGGACATCATGATCACGATCACGGGCACCATCATCATGAAACGTTTCTGACTAAATACATCTTTAGCCAGGATCATAAGATGATTGCCAAGCAATTTCTTATTACCGGTATCATTATGGCTGTTATTGCCATGGTACTTTCTATACTTTTTCGTATACAGTTAGCATACCCTGAAAAGGCATTTCCTTTCCTGGAAACTTTGTTAGGTCGCTTTGCACCGGGCGGTCGTTTAGACACTAACTTTTATTTATCGTTGGTAACTATTCACGGTACCATCATGGTATTCTTTGTACTAACTGCCGGATTGAGCGGTACTTTTAGTAACCTGTTAATTCCATACCAACTAGGAGCGCGCGATATGGCGTCACCTTTCATGAACATGCTTTCGTACTGGTTATTCTTTATCGCCAGCGTAATCATGTTAGGGTCTTTCTTTACCGAAAAGGGTCCTGCCGGACCAGGCTGGACTATTTATCCGCCTTTGTCAGCGCTTCCCAAAGCAATGCCGGGTTCTGGTATGGGTATGACCTTATGGTTGATTAGTATGGTATTATTTGTTGCCTCCCAGTTATTAGGCGGTATCAATTATGTGAGTACTATCTTAAACATGCGTACAAAAGGTATGGATCTTTGGAAAATGCCGTTAACTATCTGGGCATTCTTCCTAACCGCTATCTTGGGCGTATTAGCTTTCCCTGTGTTGGTTGCTGGTGTTGTTTTATTGATCTTCGACCGCAGCTTCGGTACAAGCTTCTACTTGTCAGACATTGTTATCCAAAATCAGCAAACTACCTTCGAGGGTGGTAGCCCGATTTTATTCCAGCACTTATTCTGGTTCTTGGGTCACCCTGAGGTATACATTGTAATTATGCCTGCTTTGGGTATCTCTTCTGAGGTTATCGCTACAAACTCACGTAAGCCAATCTTCGGTTACCATGCAATGGTTTACTCATTAATTGGTATCACTGTTTTATCGTTCATTGTATGGGGTCACCATATGTTCGTTACCGGTATGAACCCATTCCTGGGTGGTGTGTTCATGATTACCACGTTAATCATTGCGGTACCATCGGCGGTTAAAACGTTTAACTACCTGGCTACCTTATGGCGTGGTAACATTCGCTTTACGCCGGCGATGTTGTTTGCTATTGGTTTAGTATCATTCTTTATCTCAGGTGGTATCACTGGTATCTTTTTAGGTAACGCTGCGTTAGACATCAACTTACACGATACCTATTTTGTTGTTGCTCACTTCCACCTGGTAATGGGTTCAGCAGCTATATTTGGTATGCTAGCAGGTGTTTATCATTGGTTCCCTAAAATGTTCGGTCGTATGATGGATACCAAATTAGGTTACTTACACTTTTGGTTAACTTTTATCGGTGCTTACCTGGTATTTTTCCCAATGCACTTTATGGGCTTAGATGGTGTACCTCGTCGTTACTATTCATTCACCGAAATTGAGTCTTTAAAACAGTGGGTGTCAGTTAACACCTTTATCACTTGGGCGGCCATATTATCGGCTTTAGCGCAAGTAGCGTTCTTGTGGAACTTCTTCTATTCGATTTTCTTCGGAGAGAAAGCTCCTCAAAACCCTTGGGGTTCTACCACTATCGAGTGGACTACACCTGTAGAGCATATCCATGGTAATTGGCCTGGTGAAATACCAACCGTATACCGCTGGCCATATGATTACAGCAAACCAGGTCACGATACTGACTTTATTCCGCAGACTACGCCTTTTTCTCAAACATTAGCGTCTAACCTGCCTCACGATTTTGAAGATAATCCGGTGAGTTTAGAAGAACATAAACAGTGGGTAAATACCCAACGTTCAAGTGAAAAAGAGGTAAAATAGGTTACCTTTTCGATCTGATAATTTAGGGTATCTGTACCGGAAAGCTTTCCAACACAGATACCCTAATTTTTTATAACTTAAATGAGTGAAACAATCAAAAAAGCAAGATTTATACGGATCAACCTTATCACGATAATTTCGCTTTTTGTTTTAATTCTTGCGGGTGGTGTGGTACGTAGCTCCGGCTCAGGAATGGGCTGCCCGGATTGGCCAAAATGTTTTGGCCGTTATATACCACCGACTGAGGCAAGTGAATTGCCATCAGACTATAAACAAAACTACGTAGCCAAGAGGGAAAAAAAGAATCGGCGCTTTGCTAAAACGCTTGAAGCTTTCGGATACTCACAGTTAGCTGAACGTATCAGAAACGATAAATCTATTCTGGTTCCTGAAGATTTTAACGCAGCCAGAACATGGACAGAGTACATCAACCGTTTAGTTGGGGCTTTGTCAGGCGTTTTCTTACTGCTTACAGCCGTGTATTCGTTTACCTATCGCCAAAGTAATATTTGGATACCGGTACTGAGTGTTCTCAATTTATTATTTGTTGTATTCCAGGCATGGTTGGGTTCAATCGTTGTATCAACCAATCTGGTTGATTGGATCGTTACGATTCATATGCTGCTGGCCATTGTAATCTTAGCTATCTCCATTTATACATATCACTTAGCCAAAGTGATAGAAAAGCCGTTGTTGCCGACAAAGCCATTAATCAACGTTTTGACTATAGCGGCAGTTGTTTTAAGTGTTATTCAAATAACGCTTGGTACGGAGGTTAGGGAGAAGGTAGATGAGGTTGCCGATCGTTTCCAAGATGGTTATCGTAACCGGTGGATTAGCAACGTAGGCGAGATTTTTACCACTCACCGTGATATGGCATTGTTGGTAGTTGTGATTAACGTAATGATCTATGCATTGCTTCGTCGAAACTTCAACCGCCACTCTTTGCAGCAGCAACTGATGAGCTTTGTGTTTTTGCTGATTATTGCGCAAATAGGAGTAGGGGTTACATTATCTTATCAGGCTTTACCCCCAGTTGCGCAAGCTATGCACATTGTTTTAGCGACCTTAATATTTGGTGCTCAATTTTATTTATTGCTTAATTTGAAACGTTCAGAGAGATATACGGAGGTGCAGCGATGATCTGGAAGGATTTAATGAAGCTGGTCAAGTTCCGACTTACATTCTTGGTAGTTTTTTCCGCTTCCATTTCCTTTTTGATAGGTAGCCAGGTTAATTCTTTCCTCAATAACGGTGGTGTCCATGGCGATACCCACATTAATTGGGTTAACTGGCTTAAATTAATTGTTGGTGGGTTTCTCATCACAGGTGCGGCAAACGGCTTTAATGAAATAATAGAAAAAGATTTAGATCGCTTGATGGCCCGCACGGCAGATCGTCCTTTACCATCAGGCAGGATGACTAACGGGCAAGCGTTAGTGTTGAGTTTATTAATGGGTATATTTGGCACTTATCTGTTAGGAAGCCTTAATTTACTCACTGGTTTCTTATCGGTATTTGCCATAGTGCTTTACGCATTCGCTTATACGCCGATGAAGCGTAAGTCACCTATATCAGTATTTGTAGGTGGTATACCTGGCGCCTTACCTCCTTTAATCGGTTATGTAGCAGCCAATCCAAAAATTGATGAGGTAGCTCTGATACTATTCGGTATACAGTTTTTTTGGCAACTACCACACTTTTGGGCTATTGCCTGGGTGTTGGATGACGACTATAAGCTTGCTGGTTTCCGGTTATTACCAACAGGTAAGCGCGACAAGGCAAGTGCAGTGATTGCGTTTGTGTTCACCCTCATTTTAATACCGGTGAGCCTGTTGCCAACAATTTATGGTTATGGTGGCTATTTTGTTGGCGGGGTATCGTTAGTGTGTGGATTAATATTTTTATATCAGGCTTTTAATTTGATGCGCACGTTAGAAATTAAAGCAGCAAAACAATTAATGTTTGGTTCCTTTTTATATCTGCCTATTGTTCAGTTAATGTTTTTGTTTGATTTTATAGTGAAGTAAGATGAAGGCTCAGTTACAGGATAAAGACAAATTAAACTTAGCGCCGAAGCGCTTTAACATGTGGATATTTATATTCACCTCATTTATGTTTTTTGCCGCGCTTACCAGTGGCTTTATAGTTTATATTGGCGGTAAGGGGCACGCGCTAAGAACAGTAATGCCGCAGGCATTTGTTTACAGTACTGCGGTGATTGTATTGAGCAGCGTAACTATGTACCTGGCGTCAAAGGCCGCTAAAGGCTTGCAGTTTGCCAAACAGCGCATGTTTTTATGGGCTACGTTCTTATTAGGCGTGTTGTTTTTAGTGCTGCAGGTTTATGCTTGGTATGTATTAACTTTTAAGATGGGTGTGTTTTTTGTTAACCCTAATGCATCACAATCTTTTATATATGTTTTTTCGGGTATGCACTTGCTACACATTTTGGGTGGTTTGGTGTTAATACTTATAAGCCTGGTGAGCGCGTACCGGAAAACGCCGCAGGTTATAAACTTGTTCCGGATGGAGATGTCCTCTATTTTTTGGCATTTTGTCGATATTATATGGATTTATCTCTATGTTTTTTTACTTTTGAACCAGAATTAATCATCCTCTACACAATAAGTACAAATGAGTACAACAGCGGTTACATCACCTATAGATGAAGTAAAAACAACGCCATGGGCTGGCGGACGATCGCCGTTTTCGGTTGAATACGGCAAAATGATGATGTGGTTTTTCCTGTTATCAGACGCATTTACTTTTTCATCCTTATTAATTGCTTACGGCGCGTTGCGTTTTAGCTCTACCAGCTGGCCAGCTGCTGATCGTATATTTCAATCGGTACCTGGTATGGTTGAGCATGGCGCTCCACTGGTGTTTGTAGGTATCATGACATTTATCCTCATCATGAGCTCTGTAACCATGGTTTTAGGCGTTGAAGCCGGACACCGTGGTGCTCGTAAAGAAGTTGCCGGCTGGTTAATTGCTACTGTAATTGGCGGTTTTATGTTCTTGGGCTGTCAGGCCTTAGAGTGGAGCCACTTATTTCACGAAGGCTTTAACTGGGGGAAAATTCCTCACGAAATCGGAGAGTTTTTCCCTGAGGGCGTAGCTCCATCAACAGTTTATACTCAACAATTTGCTAACCTGTTCTTTACAATTACCGGTTTCCACGGTTTCCACGTGTTCAGCGGTGTTATTATTAACATCATCATCTTAATCAACGTTTTGGCTGGTACTTATGATCGTCGTGGCAGTTACCTGATGGTTGAAAAGGTTGGTTTATACTGGCACTTTGTAGATCTTGTTTGGGTATTCGTGTTTACATTCTTCTATTTAGTTTAATTACCTTTTAATCTGAGTTTATCATGTCGTCAGAAACACATCATACACAAGAACACGATCATGCCGAGCATGACACCATGAGCCGCAAAAAGATATGGCAGGTGTTTTTTGTGCTGTTAGGAATAACAGTAATAGAATTTATCATAGCGTTGTATATGGTTCCTAAAGGTATTATTCCTTTAACCATTGCTAACCCGATATACATTATCTTAACGTTAGCTAAAGCGTTCTACATCGTGGCCTACTTTATGCATTTAAAGTTCGAAAAAATTGGCCTGATGTATTCGATCATTGTTCCAACGTTGTTCATTATCGGTTTAATCCTGGTGCTTACCAACGAGAGTCATCACTGGGTTGACTTAAGGTAAGTTGCTCAATGAATAGCTTGTCATCACAGACAAAAAAAATATTAATCCTGGTGCTCATCTTAGCAGTACCAGGATTTTTATATTATTTGCTAACCCAAAAGGGAAAGAATCGCTATAAACCACTTCCTTTTTACGGCCCAAAAGAGGTTGCAAAAACGGGCCATCGCTTTCATGGTAAATATATCCCTGATACCATATACCATAAGATTGGTGATTTCAGGTTGACCAATCAATTAGGTGAACAAATTACACCTAAGGATTTTGAGTATAAAATTTTTGTTGTGAACTTTTTTTATACTCATGGCCCGGTGGTGTGCGATGCGATGAGGAATAACATTGACCGGTTAGCGGGCGCATTTCGCAAGAATAGGATGGTTAAGTTTGTAAGTATTACAGTAGACCCTGATCGCGATAGTGTTGCTGCCCTGCGTGCTTACGCTAAACCATTAGGCTATCCGGCCAGTAAGTGGATGTTTTTAACAGGTGACACAACCTCAACTTATAAGCTGGCCCGTAATGGCTTCCTGGTAGACGCTGTAAAGACGGATGATGAGTTCATCTTCAGCAATAAGTTGATACTGATTGATGCCGAAAAACGTATCCGTGGGTATTATGACGGTACATCTATTGCCGAAGTTGCCCGTTTAAACGATGAGATTAAAGTGCAGATTGCCGAAGAACTACGTAAAATTAAAGCTCCTGATTGATGAATTTTTCTGACAAGTTAGTATTCCGTTTCGTAACCGGTGTTTCCATATTTGTATTTGTTGTGGTTGTAATTTTATCATTGAAGATTTTACCTGCACCTGCCGTTTCACCGTCACTTTTATATTTGCTGCCTAAGCTCAATGCACTTATAAACGGTGCTTGCAGCTTGTTGTTAATTGCATCCTTGTACTGTATTACTCATAAACAAATACTTTGGCACAAAAGACTTAATGTGGCGGCATTTTTATTGTCTTCTTTATTCCTGGTGTCTTATATTTCTTTTCATTGGCTGGGACACGATACTAAGTTTGGAGATTTAAACGGCGACCACACCGTATCAATAGAAGAAAAGGCAGCGGCAGGCAATATTCGGTATGTGTATTATGTTATACTGTTGACACATATTGTTTTAGCAGCAGCTGTTTTACCATTAATTTTGCTTAGCTTTTACAGAGGTCTGCAAATGCAGGTTGAAAAGCACAAAAAGCTGGTAAGATGGACTTATCCTATATGGTTGTATGTCACCATAACCGGGGTTGTTGTGTATGTAATGATATCTAAGTACTATAACTTTTAGACGTGAGGTGATGAAGATAACGAGATTGCTTAAGGTTTTAATGTTTAGCTGGAGTTTGATGTTGGCGATAGCTATCATGCAACCATCAGCAGCGCAATGTGCCATGTGTTCGGCCACGGCCGAAGCTGGTGTGAAGGATGGTAATACCGAAGCTAATGGCTTAAATAAGGGTATATTGTATTTGCTTGCTGCTCCTTACATCGCGGTGGCTGTAGTAGGCTACATCTGGTATAAGAAATATCGTCGTAAAGAAAACGTGGAGATTAACATGCGCGACGAAAAATTTCATATGAATTAAATTTAAACATCCGGTAATGCCGGATGTTTTTGGTTAAATACTATACAGCTTATGACACCAACCCCTCAGTTTACCGCCATGCTTCAGGCTAAATGCCCAAGGTGTCGTCGTGGTAGGATGTTCAAGGGCTCCATGTATAGCTTTGGAGGTAATACCATGCTGGAGCATTGTCCGCACTGCAATCTGCACTTCGAAATTGAACCTGGCTACTTTTATGCGGCCATGTATGTTAGCTATGCGTTTAACGTTGCCGAAGCAGTGACCCTTGCCTTCATAACCTATTTTTTAACAGGTAATATGGAATCGCCCTGGTTGTATTTGGGTGTTATTTTAGGAGGCTGTTTTTTGCTGGCACCATTCAATTACCGATACTCGAGGGTGATCCTACTTTACTGGCTATCTCCCAAAATACATTATCTGCCTTATTTAGATACCGATGATATCAACTGATACATTTAAATTTTTAGCCGATCTGGCAAAGCATAACCAACGCGAGTGGTTTCAGGAGCATAAGGATCGTTATGAGAAAGCCCATGAAAATGTGATATCCTTTGCCGGCGAGTTGATTGATGAGTTAAGCAAAGCCGGGATAGGTGTTGATGCATCATTGGATCCTAAAAAATGTGTTATGCGGATTTACCGGGATATACGCTTTAGTAAAGATAAAACACCTTATAAAACCAACATGGCCATTGGCCGGCTTACCAAAAATAGGGTAGGTGAGATTGGGTATTACTTACAGATTGAGCCGGGAAATAAGTCTTTTATGGCTGGTGGATACTGGATGCCGCAGGGCGAACATTTAAAAGCTATACGCCAGGAAATTGATTATAATGCAGCAGATTTAATTCGTATTATTGACTCGGCCGATTTCAAAAAAACTTTTGTGGATTTCAGGGCGCAGGAATCATTGCGTACCGTACCCAAAGGTTATGATGCCGATAACGAAAATATTGATCTGCTCAAATTAAAAAGCTTTATTGCTTACCGGGATTTAACCGACAAAGAGTTAGGTGAACGCGATGCGGTAAAAATGGTAGCTAAGCTATGTGTCAAATTGCATCCGCTCAATGTTTTTTTAGCCAATGCTATTCAGTAGGCTTACCGATTAATGATTATGAAGATTAAACTTTACATACCTGCGCTTCTGTTGGGTGCGGCAACCTTGCATTCGTGCAAGGTGATGTCGCCAAAAGCTTATAATGCCTTAATTGCCGGGCGCGACTCATTGCAAAACCGTACTAATAACTTAGAGGCTGAACTTGCCCGCTTGCAGAGCGATACTGCCCGCATGCACCGCGAGATAGCCGGCATGCAAAAGAACTACAATTCGCTTAACAGCAGCTATAACGCCAACTCAACGCAATTGAGTAAGCTATCCGGCGATTTACAGAAACGTGAAGCTCGCTTGCGCGAGGTAGAAGATATTTTGCGTAAGCGCGACGAAGCTACTAACGCCTTGAAGAATAAACTTCAGCAGGCTTTATTAGGCTTCCAGCAAAGCGGCCTTTCAGTCGATATTAAGAACGGGAAGGTGTATGTTTCTTTAACAGATAAGCTGTTATTCCCGTCGGGTAGTATAGTGATTGATGATAAAGGTAAGCAGGCGTTAAAACAATTGGCAGCGGTACTGAATAAAGAAACAGATATTAACCTGGCTATTGAGGGTCATACCGATAATCAACGGGTGGTAAATTTAGGCCAGATTAAAGATAACTGGGATTTGAGCGTATTGCGGGCTACCTCGGTTAGCCGTTATTTAACTGAAGTAGAGAAGATAGATGCGCAACGTATCACAGCAACCGGTAAAGGCGAGTTTCAGCCTGTAGATCCGGCTAATACACCTGAAGCTCGTTCTAAAAATCGCCGTATCGAAATTGTGCTTACACCGAGGTTGGATGAGCTTTATAATTTAATTAATACCCCTACAACAAAGTAAGCAAGGCTTTTACTTATGATATTTAACAGGACCAGTTATAGCGTTAAAGGCTATGCAGGTCCTGTTTTTATTTTCGGGCAACTACAAAAACGTATTAAAGCTGTTGCTTAAGTATCGACTTAATATCTATGAAAACATACGCAATCATCTCTGATGTTCACGGTAACTCACTGGCGCTTCAGGTAGTCTTAGAAGATATTACCACACGTCATGTTGACCAGATCATCAACCTGGGCGATCATGTATTTGGTGCTTTAGAGCCCGAACAAACGGCGAAGTTGATTAGGCAAATACCCATGCTTTGCATCAGCGGTAACACCGACCGTGAGATATTAGAAAGTTTGGATAAACCCTCTGATAAAGAAAATATGGAGCGGGTAAAGGCAGAACTTTCTGCAGAGAGTTTGGAATGGCTAAGGCAACTATCACCTACTGCTGTTTGCGATGATTTATTTTTTGTTTGCCATGGAACGCCCGGTAGTGACAATGATTACCTTTTAGAAAAGGTAACTTCTAACGGTGTGTTTGTTTATAACGATGAAGAGCTGATCGAAAAAACAGCACACATTAACCAACGAATTGTTTTATGCGGGCATTCGCATGTTAACCGTTTGGTATACTTATCTAACAGTAAAATTATACTTAACCCTGGTAGTATCGGGCTGCCGACTTACTTAGGAAACGGCGAACATCGTTTTGCTATGGAATCGATGACTCCGCACGCTAAATATGCCTTAGTTAAAGTTGATGGTGATAACATCAATATTGAATTAATTCATTGCACTTATGACTGGCATGCTGCTTCAGCTGCAGCCAGGGCCAACGGTAGCGAGAAATGGTCGCAGTTTTTGTTACAGGGGCGGATGCCTAAAGATTTGAGGGTACGAGAATAGCACAGCAACTTTCGCAGATATAAGCGCTTTAAACAGAAACGGCCATATATTGTAAGCAGAGCAATGTCTTCTTACAACATATGGCCGTTAATATATAGTCTATTTAAAATGGACTCTTAAAATCCGCAAAAGATGGCAATAATTCGTCTTTGGGCGACAGCAAAACTTCTGTCTCGTTAATGCCCCAACCGATAGCCAGCGCAGGATCATTCCAGATCACGCCAATTTCCGACTCTTTGTTGTAGTAGTTTGTTACCTTGTAGGTAAAAATGGTGTTATCTTCCAGCGTCACAAAACCATGTAAAAAGCCAGGCGGCACCCAAAATTGCTTATGATTGTCGCCGCTTAGTTCAACAGTAATATGTTGTCCGTAAGTAGGCGAGTTTTTACGAATATCAACCGCTACATCTAAAACCCGGCCTTGAATAACACGCACCAGTTTTCCTTGAGCATACGGATTAGCCTGACCATGCAAACCTCTTAACGTGCCTTTTTGCGAAAAAGACTGATTGTCTTGTATAAAATCGGCATGAATGCCTGCATCTTCAAATTTTTGTTTGCTGTAGCTTTCGTAAAAATACCCGCGATCGTCCTTAAAAATGCGCGGCTCTATAATCACCAAGCCTTCAATGGCTGTAGTAGTAACGTTCATTGTAATAATATTTAGTTGACGGTTTTCATTAAGCTGTTAAAAAGCACGTAACGGTTTTCAAATTGCTGGTGATGACGTACATGCAAGCTATGTAGATGCTGTTCTTTAAAATCGTTATACTGTTGCAAATCATCAGTAAGGTACTGGATGCAGTAAGTAACACCTTCGTTAGGAGAATCAAGCACAGTTAATACTTTAAAATCGGTAAAGCAGCCAGTAGCCATGGCAGCAGGGATATGTTCTTGTTGCATCCAGTTAAGCCATTCTTGCTCAGCACTTGCTTCAATAACAAAGGTTTCGTTGTAAATAATCATTGCAACAAAAATATAAATTAAGAGGCGGTATCAGGCTTATCACCACGTAATATTCTGAAATGTTTACGGGCATCGCCAATCCATACACTACCAGGATAATCTGTGATGATTTTTTGGTAGTAGGTTTTAGCTGTTTCCTTGTCGTTAAGCTGTTCTTCATATAAAGTGCCCAGCATGTAAACGGCGTCGTCAGCCCAAAGATCGGAGGGATGTTCTGCAACAATTTTTTTAAGTGGAGTTATAGCTGCCTGATAATCTTTTTGCTGTATCAAAATACGAGCCTTAGCCATCAGGATATCATCCTGTAAAGAGTTGTTCGGGTATTTATGATCAATGCTATCGAGTGTATTCAATGCTTTGGTAGGCTCTTCTTTAAAAATCAATAAGTCGGCGCGAGCATACATTTTTAGTGCATTGCCCGTCGTGTCTGCAACGGTATTATCGCCAATTACCAGAGATAAGTTTAAAGCATCATTAGCGATAAGTTGAGAGGTAGCCGCCTTGAGTACGTTAAGCTGGCCTTTAGCCCACTTAAAATCACCGGTATAATAAGATAGCTTGGCATTGCGGTAGTTAGCATCCTGCGCTATCGGCGTGCCCGGAAAAGCTTTTTCTACCTGGCTGTAAGTAAGCGTCGCTTCCCAAGGCTGGTTATTCATCAGGTATATATCGCCTAAATCCAGTTTACAGGATGCCAGTAATTGCGGACGCAGGTTTTTAATATTAACGGCTTCTTCCAGCAATTTCTGCGCCTCATTAAGCTTGTGTAGTTTAAAGGCCTGTAAATTGGCCAGCTTTTGCATAGCAAAGGCCGTGTTGGAAGTGTGGCCAAATTCGTTCAGTAAATCAGTATAGTTTTTTTCTAAACTTAGCAAATCGGCTTGTACATATTTGCCGGTGGTCACTTTAAGGCTCTTGGTGTTTACCAGTTCAATTTTAACAGGCACGTATAACTCATCGGTCCGCGTATTTTTTGTTAGTAAATACTCGTAACCTCTAATGGCAGCATCATAAGCTTCGTTAGCTACCAAAGTTTGGCAAAGCTCAAATATGTCGTTTCCGTTATTGTTAGTTTGTCTGCGGCTCAACGCCAATGCCTGGTTTAACGCTTGGTCATATTCTTTTTGCTGCAAGTATTGCCAGGTGAGTAGAGTAGAGTATACAACCTGTTGCGGATCTTTTTGCAGGCGCTTTAGTAAAGCAGTACGTAATATATCATAGTCGGCAGGACCGTCATACAAGGTAGCCAACACGCTTTCTGCCTGATTGATGTAAATTGGGTTGCCGGGTAGAAAGTTGAGGTACTCTTCTGTAAGTCCGGGTTTGTCACGTTTATAGCGGTACAGGCTAAGCAACTCCATGGCAAATAGCTGGTCGTTGTTTAACTGCTTACGGCCCTGCTGTAATATTTTAATAGCAAAATCAGCATTTTCGGATTGGTAAAACTGGGTAGCTAAGGCTGTAATAGCAGCCGGGTTATTAGGTAGTTTCTTCAACAAATCATCGTAGATAGCGTTGGCTTTATCACGATGCCCTTGCTCAGTGTATACTTTGCCCAAAGTAATAGCATATTGTGCCTCTTCAGGGTGCTTGCGAATCATTTTTTTAATGATACTTTCTGCCTCATCGTACTTTTTAAGATCAATCAGGTTGTTAGCATATAAGGAAAAGTAAGTTTCGTTGTCCTGTTTATACAGCCGCTGGTAAATGTCCGCAGCTTTTTGCAGCTCTCCGTTTTGGGCAAACTGACGTGCCAACTGCAAATCATCATCTTGGGCAAGCAACGACCCGGTTTGTAAAATAACGGTGATGAACAGTAGCAAAAAATACTTCATGTATTCAAATTTAATAAATTGCGGGCGATGCAAATGACAGTATTTAGCAATAGTTTTGCCCTGTATTAAACGGGTAAAATTGTAGTGACATTGTTGAGTACCCAAGTAAATTTATCTAATTTGACCTGATTGAAAAAGAAGCTGGAAGATTTTACCATGTTGCGTTGTTTTAAGTATTTACTGTTGCTTGCTCTTTTGCCCTTATTTTTTTCATGCCAGGATGAGCAAAAACAGATACCCATCAGTGACTTCTTTAAAACGCCCGAAAAAAGTTTTATCAAAATCTCTCCCGATGGTAAGTATTTGGCTTACTTAAAACCCTACAAAGAAAAACAGAACCTTTTTATCCAATCGTTAGCCGATGGTAAAGAGCGCATGGCAACTTCTTTTACCGATAATCCCATCCGCGATTATTTCTGGACCTACAATAATCAGCTGGTATTTAACCAGGATGTGGGCGAAAATGAGGAATTTAGCCTGTATGCATTAAATGTAAAAACTTTGCAGATGCGTACGCTGCTTACACAGGTTAAAACCCGTATGTGGCTGCTTAACCGTAACCGCAAGGAGCCGGATGTGATCACCATTGTAATGAACAAGCGTAACCCGGCAACATTTGATGTTTATAAGCTAAACCTGACCAGCGGACAATTATCGCTATACATCGCCAACCCCGGTAACATTACCGAGTGGTATCCGGATAACGATGGTAAAATAAAACTGGCTAAAGCTACTGATGGGGTTGATGAGACTATCTTGTATCGTACCAGTGATGAGTCGCCTTTTAAACCTATCATCAAAAATAATTTTAAGAATAAGGTCGATCCCATTGCGATAACCACTAAGGGCAATTCATTTTATGCCTTATCTAATGTTAACCGTGATAAATCTGCTTTGGTTGAAATTGATGCGAATACAGGTAAAGAAGTAAAGGTGGTTTACAGTACAGATAAAGCTGACGTGATGGATTACGGCTACTCGCGTAATCGACACAGGTTGGAATACGCCGGATGGGAGGACGACAAACCACATAAGTACTTTTTAAATGACGAGTTTAAAAGCATTTATAGCGATATAAAAACTAAGGTTAATGGTGGCGTAGTTAAGTTTGTTGACAGGGATACCTCAGAATCTAAGTATATCATTATCACTTATACCGACCGTAACCCGGGTACTTTTTACCTGTACGAACGTAAGGGCGGTAAACTAACCCGTTTAAGTAATTTAAACGCCAGCTTAAAGCCAGAAGAATTATGCGCCATGAAACCGGTATCGTTCCGCGCTGCCGATGGTATGCTGATTAATGGTTACCTCACTTTACCATTAGGTAAGAAAAAAGAAAATTATCCTTTAGTAGTGATGCCGCACGATTGGCCACGGAATCGTAACGTATGGGGATACAATGCTGAGGTACAGTTTTTAGCCAACCGTGGTTATGCAGTTTTCCAGGTAAATTACCGCGGCTCCACCGGTTACGGCAAAGCATTTTGGAGCGCCGGTTTTAAACAGGTGGGCGGTAAGATACAAAGCGATATTGCCGACGGTGTTAATTGGTTGATCAAAGAAAAAGTAGCCGATCCAAAAAGGGTGGCTATTATGGGAGCCAGGTTCGGTGGTTTTTCAGCTTTATACGGCGTTTCGTTTTATCCTAAGCTATACAAATGTGCTATTGTGCAGTATGGATTAATCAACTTTTTCACCTACATCAAAGATATTCCGCCTTACCGCCAGCCGCAGTTGCAGATGACCTACGAGCAGGTAGGTAACCCGGAAACAGATGCCAATTTATTTAGGGCTATCTCGCCGGTATTTCATACCGACAAAATCAAATCTCCTGTTTTGATGTTTCAGGGAGCTAAAGATCCGCGGGCTAACATCAGCGAGATTAATCAGTTTGTTCGGGAAATACAAAAGCGCAACGTTCCCATCAGGTACATTTTGAAAGCTAACGAGAGATACTCTTTCCGGAGTGAACATAACCGGATGGATATGTATTCGCAAATTGAGCGCTTCTTAGACGACTACCTGAAAGTTAAGCCTTAAGTAGCAATGACGGCAGGAGCCCACAAAAACGTTTACCGGAAAAACTTTTCACTGATTGCTGCATTCCTGGTGCTGATCACCGTGACGCTGATTATCGCCCTGATTATCGCATACAATCTCACCTCACGTTATGTAGAAAACGAATTTAACCTACGTAAGCTTGACGTACTGGAAAGAGCGATTAAACCTTATAATGACTTTTTTCAAAACCGTATCCCCGAAATTACATCTTATCAGGGCTTTTTAGATTCGGCCTCGGCTGCCAATTATGCGCGCTCTGTATTCGACGACTATCCGTTTGTAAAATCAATCAGGTACAATGAAATTACCGTAGGCAGCAAGTCGGAGAATTATACGGGTAATGGTATGGATATCGTGATGAAAGCAGTTTACGAATATCAGCCTGTCATCAGAAGAGTGGTAGGTACGCGACTGGCTGTTGATGTAGCCAACGAGGATTTTAAAACGATGGCTGCTAAACTCAACTATTATATTGCAGTAGCCGATACTTCACGTGTACCCAATCAGGATGAAATATATCGCACCTTTTATGATGTTCAGCCCAGTAAGATCAGTTACCTGAACATTCCGCGCCGCGAAGAAATAAGAAGTTACCGCGAACTGCAAAAAGGCAGGCGTACCCGTGCTTTATACAAGCAAAACATGATGACGTTTTTGCTGGATGTATTTGCTTTAAAAATCACCAATACCCATCCCGAGTTATACCAGCATGTTACTGTGCAACCGGTCGTTTACGACCCATTAAATGCCAACGATAATGAACTACGTACTGAGGTAGCTTTTCCGGGAGCATTTGCTGATTATAAAATTTATTTTAACTCGCAAAAAAGCCACCTGGACACCGAAGTTAACCGGCGCTTTATGCCTATTGCGGGCATTGTGTTATTAATTTATGTGTTTATGGTACTGATTGGTTGGCTAATTTACCGTAACCTGAACACCAACTTGAAACTCTTTAAACTGCAGTACGATTTTATCAACAACTTTACCCACGAGTTTAAAACACCGGTAAGCGTGATTAAAATAGCCGGTTCTAATTTACGTGGTGATGGTGAGCTCACTGAGCGGCAACGTAAACATTACGGTAAAATACTCGATGAGGAAGCCGACAAGTTAAACGAGTTGATGAATAAACTGCTCTCTTTTACACAAATCGAGAACCGGTCAATTAAATTAAACAAGGAAGAAATAAACCTGGAGCAATTTGTACAAAAGTATATTAACACCTTTAGCATTAAATACCCTGATTTTAAGTTAGGGTACCTAGTTGATGGCATTTATAACTTTTATACCGACCCGGTTTTATTAGGTAGTATATTTCAGAACCTGATCGAGAATGCCTACAAGTATTCTAATCCGGGACGAAAGGATTTGTTTATCCGGATTGCATTCGAAAAGCGGAACATTGTTTTTTCGTTTACTGATAAAGGCATCGGGATACCTAAAAGCGAAATTAATAACGTATTTAAAAAGTTTTATCGTATCGAAAACCAGTATAACCAAAACGGTAGCGTGGGCTTAGGTTTGGCTTTTTGTAAAGAACTGGTTAACTTTATGAACGGAGACTTGCAGGTAAAAAGTAAAGTTAACGAAGGCTCGGAATTTATAGTGACCCTGCCTTATGAAAATTAAATCATGAATACAGAAATAAAGATTGCTCTTGTTGAGGATGACGAAAACTTACGCTTTTTAGTAGCCGAGCGGCTGGAGAGCGAAGGCTACAAGGTACTTGAGGCAGCCAATGGCACCGATGCCGAAAAAATAATATTGGAGAACATGCCCGACATTGTTTTGATGGACTGGATGTTGCCCGGCAAGCAAGGCTCTGAAGTTTGCAGTAACATCAGGCAAAAAGGTTTTGATAAGCTGGTGATTATGATGACAGCCAAAGCGCAGGATATCGACAAAATTGAGGCCTACAATTTTGGTGTGTCTGATTATATCACCAAGCCGTTTAACATGGATGTGCTGGTGGCTATGATTGATAATAAAATCAAGTTCTCGCTAAATAGCGATAAGTCGGAAGTGCATCGTTTTGCTGATATGGAGCATCACCCCAATACTCATTTACTGATAAAATCGGGTCGGAAAATTGAGCTGACCATTTTAGAAAACCGCATACTGCTATACTTCCTTAAAAATAAAAATAAGGTTATTAACCGCGAGGAATTGATGATGGAGGTATGGGGCTACAACGCTGATGTAAATACCCGTACGTTAGATATACATATAGTAAGGCTGCGCAAAAAGATCGAAAATAACCCTGATTCGCCGCAATATTTACAGACCGTCCGCGGAGTAGGCTATAAATTTGCTTACGAATAGGCAAACAGGCGAATGTACTTATTGAACTAAAGCTGCACTGATGTGCGGCTTTTTTTGTAGGCTTTCGCCGATATAAAATTCCCGTAAAAGGTTTTTTCTGAGATTAGTTGGTACTGATACTCAGTAAAAACTCCGGCTGTGTCGGGCAGTTGCGTTACCTTAACTGCATTTAGCATCCTGAAAAAATAATACATGGTTTTAAGCATTACTTTTTGCCAGATTGGACCGGTTAGCTGAAAGTCGGTATTAAGCCACAAACCTTCAGGCTTAAGCCATTGACGAATGCGCGGGAATATATGGAAGAGCTCTTGTGTCGAAAAGTTGTCGAACAGAAATGCTGTAATAATTACATCGAACTCTGACTGTAAAGATGAGTTGCCAATGTCCTGTGTAATGTAAGTTACTTTGTTTTGAGCAGTATTTCGTTTGCGAGAAAGTGCCATCATGTTGGCTGATATTTCTACGTAAGTGATATGAAGTCCTGAAGGATAGAGTTTAGTGATACTCTCCAATATTTGTCCGGTTCCTCCACCAATAATTAAAATGCTGGCTCCCGGCGAGATAAGATTTAAAAAATGCTCTTGTGCACGAACTTGGGCGCTCCCAAACACCAGTTTGGATAGACCTTCATAAAACCAGGAGGCATTATCATAATCGGCCGACATATCTCAGAACCAATTAAAGACCACTAATGCCGCGTATTGTAGAATGAGTACACCGTCTAAATAAAAGAAATAGTAGTACTCATTACGCTGCCAGGTAGATTTAAAGATCAGCCAGCCGGTTAACACTGTAACCAGCGCAAGCGCCCAAAAATCGGGGCTTAGCCCCATGTCGCGAAACACGAAAAGTAGAACCAAATAACCGGCTAAAAGTACTTGACAAAACAAGTAAGCTTTCTGCTCCCCAAATGCTACAGGGATAGTTTTTAAGCCTGCAATTTTATCTTGAAACAGATCGCGAATATCAAAGGGTACGGTGAGGGCTCCGATAAACAAGAAGCGTTTACCAACCAGTATAAGGGTGTCGGTATTAGTTAAATAGGTTTGCCCCAAAGCCTTGGATTGCAACACAGGTAAGAGTACGCAACTTAATGTCCATACTACGGTAATTAAGATAGGTTTCAGCCCGGGAATGTTTCGCAAACCGGTTTTGCGGCCACTATGCGTAAACACTGGTAAGCCATAGCCGATGGATAATGCTGCCAAAAAGATAAGCAGCAATTTTGAATCCGTTGACATCAGGAAAAACAGCGGAAGCAAGCTGAGCATTGATACGATGGTAATGCCTACCATCAGCTGGTAATATTTAAAAAACCAGCGTACCCGGCGATATGGGGAGCTCTCGGGGCGTTTAGGCCGTATAATCAGCATGCAGAAGTTATACAGGCCTAAAGTTGAGGTAAAAAGTAGCACCAGTACCGGACAATTGGGCTTGGCGCCTATTAAATGAAACGTAACCAAACCCTGTGCTACCGCGCACAGTGCCATAAACACATTGCTGAACAACAAGGCATCAAAGGCTGGCTGAAGGTACTTTTTCATTTGTAAATGCAATGATAAGTATGCAACCTTTGTTTGTGAAATATTAAGTGATTTTTAATTACTTAAGTATTCTTACTGCCGGAGATTCGAGTGGCAGGATTTATTAGCTTATACATTAGGCTTGGTACCACTCCGCAACTCAAAAATGGTAATTTCGGGCAGTATGCCTACGCGGCCAGGGTACCCCAAAAAGCCATAGCCAACATTTACATATAATTGCTGATTATCTTGGTGATACAAGCCTGCCCATTCTTTGTAAACAAACTGGATAGGACTCCACTGGAAACGTTCTGTCTGCAAACCAAATTGCATACCATGCGTATGACCCGAAAACATCACGTCTATTTGCTTATAGTTAGGCAATACCTGAGCGCGCCAATGCGATGGGTCGTGCGATAGTAATAGTTTGACCGGCAGATCGTCAGTATCTTTAACCGCTAAGTCCAGCTTACCATATTTAGGGAAACGGCTGAGAGATCCCCAGTTTTCAACGCCTAAAATGCCAATTTCTTCACCATCAACTTTTAAACGCCTGTTGGTGTTTCTTAATAAATCCCAACCCATATTTTTATGGGTAACTAATAGGTCATCAAAGTTTTTTTGTTTGGCTGCCTGGCTCGGCCAGTCTTTGTAATCGCCATAATCATGATTGCCTAAGCTGGAATAAACACCTAACGGCGCTTTTATTTTGGCAAAAATATCCTGGTATTCGCGCATTTCGTTGCTCTGCTTGTTCACCAGGTCGCCGGTAAAAAATATGAAGTCTGGTTTTTCAGCCAAAAGTAAATCTACACCTCCGGTTACGGCTTTTTTATTATAAAAGCTGCCGGAATGAATATCCGAGATCTGTCCAAGCTTAATACCATCAAACTTTTTGGGCAGGTTAGGTAACCATAGTGTGCGCCGTTTAACGCGGTAATCGTATACACCGTTAATCATACCATAAGTTAAGCCCGCCAACGGAAGTGATCCGGCAATGAGGCCTGCTTTTAAAATAAACTCCGAACGCTTTATTTTGTTAGGATTAACTTCTTCAGGTGCGCTTGTTGGCTGTGCTGATGTTGTAAGTGCTGGCTGTTCGGGCTTACGCTTAAGCCTTACAAAAAAGCGACGAACATCATCGATGATGACAAAAGGCAGGAAAAATACTTTGCAAAACAACGTTAGGAAAAATCCTAACAATACAGCGCCTTTAAAACCCAGGTTAAATTTGAGAAATATGCTGGAGATTACGCCGATGACCAATAGTATAGAAAATATCCAGTAGCCCCTTAAAAACTTTTTGCTTTGTACAAAGCGCCATTTAGTAAAACCGTTGCGCAAGGCGTTAACAATATACCAGTCGGCAATTAAAAGGCCAATACAAATAGAAACGAGCGTAAGGGAATGTCCCTCCATAAAAGCTTAATAGTTAATGTTCATATAAAAGATAAGCCTGTAAACATTTTAAATGTTATACAGGCTTATCTAAAGCGGTACAAAGTTAATGATTAATAGCGGTCGTCATCTTCTAAATCATCTTCGTCTGGCTGCATGTTAAACAAACTGTCAAACATGTCCGAAAAGGCAAAGCCATTATCCAGAAAACCTTTGTTAAGTTGCGAAAACTCGGCTAAGCCGTGCAATACAAATTCCATCAACAGCAGTTGTTGATTTTCGGTCAAGCGCGAGTGAAACTGCTTTACAAAGTCTTTTAAACCGGTTACCGAGTTCAAAGCTTTCTTATAATCGGCTATAGGCAAATCGTCAACCAACGAAAGATTGTTACCGCTCGCAAACCAACCGATAATCTCGTTATAAGGATTAGCCTTTTTGCTCTTTTTAGCTTTTTCGGGATCAGGGAAGAATTGTAGCAAAAGCGACTTAATAGCTTTACCAATAAGGATATTAGCCACTTTAGCCGGACCTTCCAGCTCGCCTTCGTATACTAACTCTATTTTACCGGTAATGGCCGGGATTACACCTAAAAAATCGGAGATGCGCACAAAGGTGCTTTTCTCGTTATTGATAATCATCCGGCGTTCGGCGTTGCTGATTAGGTTCTCGTAAGCCGAGATAGTCAGACGGGCGGATACCCCCGATTTTTTATCAATGTACTCTGAGTTGCGCGCTTCAAAAGCAATTTGCTCAACTAAATCTTTCACCAGTCCATCTGCCTCTACAGCTACTCTTTGCTCCGGCGTTAACAAAGCCTCCTGTTGCGTAATTTTGCGTGATACCTCTACCGAACGAGGGTAGTGAGTTAAGATCTGACTTTCGATACGGTCTTTAAGCGGTGTTACGATGGAGCCACGGTTGGTGTAATCTTCGGGGTTGGCGGTAAATACAAATTGCAGGTCTAAAGGTAAGCGCAGCTTAAAACCTCTGATCTGAATATCTTTTTCTTGTAGGATGTTAAATAACGATACTTGTATGCGCGCTTGCAAGTCGGGCAATTCGTTAATTACGAATATGCTGCGGTGCGCACGTGGGATTAGGCCAAAGTGAATTACCCGCTCGTCAGAATAAGTAAGCTTCAAGGTGGCAGCCTTTATAGGGTCAACGTCACCAATTAAATCGGCTACCGTAACATCAGGTGTTGCCAGTTTTTCGGTATAACGTTCTGAACGGTGTACCCAGGCAATCGGGGTGTCATCGCCTTTGGTTTCTACTTCATTATGCCCGTACCATGATATGGGTGCCAGCGGATCATCATATAACTCAGAACCGGCAATGTACGGCATATACTCATCTAAAAGGTTTACCAATAGGCGGGCAATGCGGGTTTTGGCTTGACCACGTAAACCTAACAATAAAATGTTATGGCGTGAAAGTATAGCTGTCTGCAAATCGGGTATTACGGTATCTTCATAACCAATAATCCCTTCAAAGCCACCTTCGTGTTTTTTTTGCAGTTGCAGTATCAGATTTTCTCTCAGTTCTTCTTTAACCGACCGGCTACGATAATCGGTTTGTTTTAATTGCCCGAGGGTTGTTATATTCAATAGTTCGTTTGCCATTCGTGTTCTTATAAGTATTTAAATGCTAACTCAACGGTCAGTATATTATTATTGTCGATGTATAAAGTCTATTTAATCGGATTTACGGACTAACCTACTTATTAGCTCTTATTATCTTACCGTTTTTCTGCGGTTTTTGATGTAGTCTTCAAATATGTATTCGCCTAAACCGGTGAGGGAGCTGTAAAACGCACGTCCGCCGTTGGTTTCGGTAAACTTACGCACAAATTGTTGCAGGTATGGGTCGCGCGCAATCATAAAGGTCGTGATCGGAATTTTTAACCGTTTGCACTGGGCCGCCATATTAAGCGTTTTGTTCACCACCTTACGGTCCAAACCAATACTGTTTTTATAATACTTGGTGCCTTCTTTTAAGCAAGTTGGCTTACCATCGGTAATCATAAAAATTTGCTTGTTATGCGTTTTACGACGACGTAACAAATCGGTAGCCAGTTCGAGGCCGGCATAAGTATTGGTATGGTAGGGGCCAACCTGCAAGTATGGTAAATCCTGCAAGTTGATCGGCCATGCATCGTTACCAAAAACTACAATATCCAAAGTATCTTTCGGATACTTAGTGCGGATCAGTTCTGCTAAGGCCATGGCCACTTTTTTGGCCGGCGTAATACGGTCCTCTCCGTATAAAATCATGGAGTGCGAAATGTCAATCATCAACACAGTAGAGGTAAGGGTTTTATAATCCATTTCCTCTACCTCCAAATCGCGCTCGGTCATCATAAAATCGCCGATACCATGGTTAACCTGCGCGTTGTGAATAGATTGCGTCATATCAATCTGATCCAAGCTGTCGCCAAACTCAAATTCGCGGCGTTCTGAATTTTTTTCATCGCCTTGCCCCGATTGAGGTGAGCGGTGATTACCCTTGCCGGATTTTTTAAGCTTGCCAAATATTTCTTCGAGCGCCGACTGACGTATGCTTTGCTCAGTTTTGGCCGTAATATTAAAATTGCCTTGTTGCTGGTCTTCTGTTAAATAGCCTTTTTGTTTAAGATCGTCAATAAAATTACCCATGCCGTAATCGTCATTGGTAATATTGTATTGCTTATCCAGTTCATTCATCCAGGTTAAAGCTTCGCCAGCATCGCCCGATGTATAATTGAGCAATTCCAGAAACAGCTTTAACAACTCATCAAATCCCCCTTTCGGAATTTCCCGGGGTGTAAATTTAGAAAACCCAAAACCACGCATAGATGCACCTTTCTTAGTATAAATTAACGTATTAATTTCCGTTAAAGTTTACTGGGTAGTGTTATAAACTGCCCGATCATTATAATAAACAGAATTGTATGACAATTGAACGAATGGTTTAAATTGTGCCAACAGCTTGCTAAACTAAAGTAACACTTAGGTTAGTTTATCTGTAACAAATCACTCGGATAAGTCGGATTTGCACCGCGCTGACTGGCTACAAATGCTCCCACCTTACATGCTTTATCCAGTATTTGAGGGATTGGTTGCTCATTTAGCAAGCCTGCAACTAACGTGGCCAAAAAGGCATCGCCTGCACCTACAGTATCAGCAACCTTTACATCAACACCTTCATGTTCGTAAAACTCACCGTCGTGCCAAATGATGGCCCCATTTTCGCCACGCGTAACGCAGATGGTATGAGTATGGAACTTACCATGGAACTCCATAATTTTATCCTGTAATGATCCGCTGTTACCATGAATGAGTAAGTTAGCTTCGTCCTCGTTCATCTTTACCACATTGGCTAAAGCAGCAAGCGTTTCAATGGTATCCAACTCGTAATGCGGTGCACGCAGGTTAACATCAAATACCCTGATGGGGATGGTAAAGTCACTTAAGATGTTCAACAGCGTAGCACGGGTTACCCGTTCTCTACAAGCCAAACTGCCAAAAACAATGGCACCTGTTTGGGCTGCCTGTTGCAATAGCTCGTCAGTAGGTTTAACGTTATCCCATGATACGGGCTGCGGAATGGTATAGGTTGCATGGCCACCTTCATCAAGCTTAACGGTAACCTCACAGGTAGGCAAATTACGGTCGTGTTGCAAATATTGTAGCTGCAGGTTTGCCTGTTGCAGTTCCTGCTCTAATTCTGCGCCCGAAGCATCAGTGCCGATGCTACTCACGATAAAAGCATCAGTGCCTTGCTGTATTAAGTGCTGGGCTACGTTAAGTGGTGCGCCACCTACCTTTTTGCCGTCGCCAAAAGTGTCCCACAAAACCTCGCCGAAGCATAATGTTGATTTGCTCATATTTAATCTGATGAAAGCGCAAATCTAAACAAGATTTAATAAGGTGATTTGTTTACAAATATTTGTGCAAAGCATTTGTGTTTGTCGATTATCATAATTGCATTTAATAAATTGTAAACGAGTTAATTATATTCAGCATAAGTAAAGTTCGCTAATTTGCATAATAAAACATTTTCATTAGTCGGTGAGTAGTTGTTAGCAGACGATTATGAAAAAGGATTTTGATATTGAGGATATGCTCGACCGTATTGCAAAACTGATGGTGCAATATCCTAAAGCTGCTATGTTTCAGTTATATGACGAAGGTTATATGTCGATGTTTGAGCAACTGCTGTCTTGTATCATCTCCATCCGTACACTTGATGAAGTGTCTATCCCGGTATCACAAAAACTTTTCGCTCATGCCCGCACACCCGAGCAATTGTTGAAGCTTTCTCCACAGGACTTAGAGAATATTTTACATGGTTCGTCTTACAACGGACAAAAGGCTTACACCATGTTAGGTATAGCGCAAACCGCTGTAGAACAATATAACGGTGAGTTGCCGGCAGACTACGATGCATTAATTGCTCTAAAAGGTGTAGGACCGAAGTGTGCCAACCTGGCTTTAGGCATTGCCGCCCAAAAGCCCGCTATCAGCGTAGACAGCCATGTGCATCGGGTTGTAAACCGTTGGGGATTGATAAAAACTACGCAACCCGAAAAAACAGTGCTGGCTTTAGAAAAGCTGGTGCCACAACATCGGTGGATCGACATTAACCGGCTGCTGATGCCTTTCGGCAAATTTCACTGCACCCATCATCAACCCAAGTGTACTACCTGCCCGTTATTAGACTACTGCCGACAAGTAGGGGTGGGGAAGTTTAGTTGACTGGTTGGTTTGTTGATTAGTTCACTTGTTCGGTAGTTAATTAGTGAATAGTTTGAAAATATAATAAACAAATTTATATGAGTCAACTTGCTCAATGAACCAATGAACCAATGAACCAATGAACCAATGAACCAATAAACCTACTTTGGTTCCCCGGCGGCTAAAGCTGCGTTTGCACGTTTAACAGCTAATTCTTCTTTCCAGCTCATGTAACGGGTTTGGTAGCGTTTTTTCAAAAAGCTATCAAAGTTGCGTTGTATAGTTAAGTTGTATAAACTTTTGGCTTTAATACCCCATGATTTATCCCAGGCACGCAACGAAATAGAGAACGATCCGTCTAAATATTTCATCCAGTGCCAAAAACCTGTAGGCATAAACAGGGTGTCACCATGTTCTAAAATAGTTTCCTGCCCTTCAATGCCATCCAGTGCCGGAAATCTTGAAAAATCCGGGTTTTCAATATCGTAATCTTCCAATGCATAAGTAGCAAACGGAATGCAATACAAGCGCTCTTTCCACTTATAATCAAACAACATCACATGCTTACGGCCTTGAAAATGGGTATGAAAGATGTGCGCCAGGTCAATATCATAGTGCAAAAACGTAACAGAACCTGCACCTCCAAAAAACATGTTGGGGTATTTATCCAGAAAGCCGCCCATTAAATCTTTAGGTGAGCGGTAGTCGTTTAATAAACCGGGCGCGTGTTTTATAGGGTCAAATAAAAATATACGCAGGTCGGTAGGCTCTTTTTGTATCAGATCAATGTAATCGCCAAATTTCATTTCGGCTGCCGAGGCATTGATGGGTTTGCTTGGGTCAGCTTTGGAACTATCATATAAAGGAACAATCTGGTCGCCAACAGTTTCTTTCAAATATTCAAATGTCCATTTTTGTAAAGCCGGCCAGCTTTCGGTGGCCTTGCGGATCACAAGCGGTTTACGCGGATTTAAATAATTGTTAATGAAATCTTCTTTAGAAATATGGTCAACCCGATCAATCGGAGATAGTATCAAACCCATAGCAATAACATCAATTTAACATACAAATCTAACCAAAATTAAAGCCGGGCGCTTAAATAGTTTGTTTTTGAAATGTACCTGACATAAGAAAGCCCGGCGCTCAGGGCTGCCGGGCTCATATAAAGTGATATAAAATGCCGCTTAGTTAGGCATTAACACAGTGTTAACTACGTGGATTACACCGTTTTTCTGAAACACATCAGCAATGGTTACCCAAGATTTGCCGCCTTTTTCGTCAACCAAATAGATTTTTTTTCCATTGGCCATAGCGGTTAAAGTGCCACCACTCACCGTTTTTAATTCGGCTTTACCGTTACCAGCTTTAATTTTAGCCATTAGATCGGCAGCGCTTACTTTGCCTGCAACCACATGGTAGGTTAAAATTTTGGTAAGCGTTGCTTTATTTTCTGGTTTTAGCAGATTAGCTACGGTACCTTGTGGTAATTTATCAAAAGCCTCGTTGGTTGGTGCAAAAACAGTGAATGGGCCTGCACCTTTCAAAGTTTCAACCAAGCCTGCTGCTTTAACTGCAGCTACCAGGGTGGTATGGTCTTTTGAATTTACGGCGTTATCAACAATATCTTTGGTTGGGTACATAGGTGCGCCACCCACCATTACAGTTTGCGCATAGCTTGCAGACGCGGTTGCCATAGCTACTAAAGCAAAAGCCGCAATTAATAATTTTTTCATGTTCGTTTAAGTTTGATATGAAGAAATTACGGCTTATGGTGTTGAACGGATTTTAAGATTGCTAAAACTTGTTAAAGCCTGTGGTAGTAAGTACTTTCCGCAAAAAACAAAACTAAGGACGTTTAAATTTCGTAACGTGCGCTACGCGTTATTAAAAAAAAGTTCGGCAGCAATGTGGTCGGCATACAACTTACCTGCCGGTGTAAGGGTGAATGTTTGCTCTTGCTGAGTAAGCCAACCGTTATCTATAAAAGCTTGCGCTTCCTTTTTTATGATAGTCGATGTGCCTCTTTCAATGCTTTCCAGTTTTTCCAAGCTAAATCCCCACATTGTACGGATCGACGTCATAATATATTCATTCAGGCGGTTTTCAGTGGTTAGCGTTTCCAGCTCAGCGGGGATGTTATTCTCGGATAAACTTTTAAGATAGAGCGCATTGTTGGCTACATTCCATTGTCGCGCATCTCCGTTAAAAGAATGTGCAGATGGTCCAATGCCTACATATGGTATGCCTTTCCAATAGTTGGAGTTATGCTGTGAATGCTTGCCCGGCTTGCCAAAGTTGGAAATTTCGTAATGCTCGAAGCCTTGTTCCTGCATCCTATGCATCAGGTATACAAACTGCTCGGCGCTTTGGGCATCATTTACCGGAGGCGATTGCTTTTTTTTAATTTGCGAGGCCAGCGCAGTGCGCGGTTCAACGGTCATGGAGTAGGCCGACAGGTGCGGAATGTTTAACGAGAATAAAGTATTCAAATTTCGCTCCCATTTATCAGCACTTAGCAATGGGTAACCATAAATCAGGTCGGCCGTTATATTTTCGAAACCGGCATCCTGCACTCTTTTGATGGATGTTTCAGCCTCAGCCGCGCGGTGCGCGCGGTTCATCCACACTAAATCTTCATCAAAAAAAGATTGTATACCAATGCTAAAGCGATTGATGGCGGTTTGCCGTAGCTGCAAAACTTTGTCCTGACTTAAATCATCTGGATTAGCTTCCAATGTAATTTCGGCACCAGAACTTACCTGGTGGTGCTTGGCCATAGTTTCAAGCAAAAAATTTATCTGACTGGCATCAAGTACTGAGGGGGTGCCACCGCCAAAGTAAATGGTTTCGATCAACGCATTATCCAGATAGGATTTCTGCAACTCAATTTCCTGAGCCAAAGCCTGAATAATGGCTCCCCGGTTTTTCTGAGAAGTGCTGAAATGAAAATCACAGTAATGACAGGCTTGCTTGCAAAAAGGGATGTGAATGTAGATACCTGCCATTGAGATGCAAAGATACATTTGCACAGCAATACCTTACAAGGGTATATAGACAGGCTAAAGTAAATATGTACGTTATGCTTATGGTTAGCTTTCGTTATTTATAGTGTACTTGCCCGTATCGTTATTGGTATTGAAGATTTTTGGATATTTTTGCAGCTCAGGTATAAAAGCGGTTAATGATATTGATTAAAAAGCTATTTCTTATTTGGTTTTTGTTGATAGGTGGAGCAGTTTATGCTCAAACAGATTCGGCAGAACTAACGCCGCAGCCCGATACCTTACCTAAAAAAAGATATTATCAGCCCCCGTCCGCAGCAGGAACGCTGCTCGATTCGGTAGCTAATGCCCTTGCTCATCATGACCAGTTCGTTGGCGACTCGCTGGCAATGGTATTTATTAAAAAGCCAGATTCTTTAAGGCATAACCAGTTTTTAGATAGCATGCTTAAAACGAGGATAGCTACTGATTATAATTTTTTAAGTCAATCCGGGCAACGCAGGGGGGTGTTGCGGGAAGGCAGCAGCCGCCGCACACGCGACCAGTGGGTAATCGTCATTATAGCTTCGTTGCTGGTGTATATGGCTGTTCTTAACCGGGCTATGAGTAAAGACATCAGTAACGTGCTGCAATCTTTTTATAACAACCGTATTCTATCGCAGGTGAGTAAGGAGGAGGGGATATTAAATTCCTGGACATTTCTGGGGCTTTTTATTCTGTTTGGATTTACGTTTGGGTTGTTCTTATATCAGCTTACAGCTTACTATGAGGTTTTTTACAGTATCAGCGGTATTGAGCTTTTTGGATCATTTGCTTTTTTGATTATTGTACTATTTGCAGTAAAGTTATTAGTGCTCCGCTTTATTGGGTTTGTGTTTAACATCAACCGTTTGGTGGGCGAATATATATCCATACTTTATCTTACTTATTTTAACATTACGTTTGTGTTTTTGCCAGTGTCGTTGTGCTTTAGTTTGATGGCTGCACGGTATATACCTTTTGTACTCGGATTAGCCCTGGTATTGGTTATTGTAATATTTGTGTGGCAGTATTTACGCAGCAGCGTTAATATTATTTCGAGTTTTAAGTTTCATAAGTTTTATTTATTTACCTATCTTTGTGCCCTTGAAATTTGCCCAATTTTAATATTGATAAAGGCACTGAATAATTAATACTTAGGTAGTTAGACAAATACAAATTGGAAGATAGAAAGAAAAAGGTTAAGAGTATACTGGTTACTTTACCTAAACCTGAAAACGACAAAAATCCATATGCTGAACTGGCTAAGAAATTAAACTTAAAAATTGATTTCAGGTCTTTTATTCATGTGGAGGGCGTTCCTGCCAAAGACTTTCGTAAAGACAAAATTAACCTGGCCGATTTTACTGCCGTTATTTTTACCAGCCGCAACTCTGCCGATCATTTTTTCCGCATCTGCGAAGAAATGCGTTTTGACGTTCCTGCAGATATGAAATACTTCTGTTTGTCGGAAACTATTGCCTTGTATCTTCAAAAATATATTCAGTATCGTAAGCGTAAAATATTTTTTGGTAAGCAAACCGCTGCTGACTTAGCAGAAGTATTAAAAAAGCATTCCAGCGAGAAATTTTTATACCCGTGCTCGGATGTTGCTGCGGAGGAGACTCAAAAATTTCTGACCGAGAACGGTTATAACTTTACCCCGGCGGTATTGTTCCGCACGGTATGCAGCGATCTTTCTGATCTGGCTGAGGTATTTTATGATGTTATTGCCTTCTTTAGTCCGTCGAGTATTTTATCATTATACCAAAACTTTCCTGATTTTAAACAAAATAATACCCGTATTGCAGCATTTGGCGCTACCACGCATAAAGCGGTGCTGGAGGCCGGACTGATACTGGATATCCCTGCACCTACTCCTGGTGCTCCATCCATGACCATGGCTATTGAGCAATATGTAAAGCAGGCCAACAAGTAAAAAATATTTCTTCATTAGCAACTTCATCGGTTTAATTCCCGTATAAGTCACCATGTCTCGCAAATACTTTCACTAGTATTTGGCGAATTATACTTTGCATCACTTTTGATGCGGTAGAAAATATAATTTTTATTTTAAAGAAAATAAAAATTTAATATTGCGCAAGTATATTAGACATGATGAACTTTTAAACAGGAATTACGAGAAGAATGAAGACACTGTACTCTCTTTTGTTGTTATGTATTATCGGTGTGTGTTTAAGCGGTTGTTTTTCGGGTAATACCGGAGGAGAAGTGCGCGGTATTCGTGGCAGTAAATCTTTCAAAGCCGAACTTCCGCTGGGTATGGTTTACGTTCCGGGTGGCTCTTTTTTAATGGGGCAAACCGACCAGGATGTTACTTTCGCTCAAATAGCTCAAACCAAACAGGTTACCGTTCCGCCATTTTTTATGGATCAGATGGAAACCACCAACAGCAAGTACCAGGAGTTTGTTCACTGGGTGCGCGACTCTATTGCTATTACCAATTATCTTAACGAAGATAAGTACTACATCAAGCCGCGTGACCCATCGGCAACCAGTAAAAAATACATCAACTGGGATTATGTAGATAAAAACCCTATATGGAGACGTAACGGCAGTAAAAAAGGACAGGCGTCTGCTGCCGGTAAACTTGATGGTATGTTTTACCAGGGAGACGACCGCGTGTTTGACCGCAACGAGATTGATGTACGTCAGTTAAAATATAACTACGCTATGATGGATCTGCGTAGTGCCTCAAACAATCGATTCGATAAAACCAAAAAACGCTCAGACTTTATTTTTAGAGATACCGTAAATGTATATCCCGACACTTTGGTTTGGCTTAATGATTTTTCGTACGCAGCCAATGAGCCTATGGTTGAAGGTTATTTTTCTCATCCCGCATTTCTTAATTATCCTGTAGTAGGGGTAAACTGGCGTCAGGCCCGTGCTTACTCGGTTTGGCGGTCGCGCAAAAAAGAAGCTTATAATTATTCCAAAGGTCAACCGGCTCAGGTATCGTACACTTTACCTACCGAAGCCGAATTTGAATATGCTGCACGTGGTGGTCGCATAGGTACGGATTATCCGTGGGGTGGACCTTACATCAAAAATGCTAAAGGCTGTTTGCTGGCCAACTTTAAACCGGGTCGTGGTAATTATACCGATGATGGTGGTGCATACACGGTAAAAGTAAATTCATACTTCCCTAACGATTATGGCCTTTACAACATGGCCGGTAATGTATCTGAGTGGACGCTCTCTGCTTTTGATGAGTCGGCTTCGAGCTTTGTACATGATATGGCACCCACGTTTAACTATGAAGCTAAGGCTGCTGATCCTGAAGTGCTGAAACGTAAAGTGGTGCGTGGCGGATCATGGAAAGATATAGGCTATTTCTTACAAAATTCGACGCGTTCTTATGAATACCAGGATAGTGCGAAAGCATATGTAGGTTTCAGATGCGTGTTGCATTTTGTAGGTCGTGAGTTTGGCGATAAAAAATAAATTAAACTTTAACGAACAAAAGTATTTAAGTATACGTACAACAATCACAAATCAAATTTAAAAAACAACTACATTAAATTTATTATGGCTGGCAAGAAAAAAGGAAAATTTGGCATTGGTAACATCGTATCAATCGGTGCAACTGTTGTAATTATTGGCTTGTTGTTTAAGATACAACACTGGCCTTACGCTTCAACATTCATTACTGTTGGCTTATTAACTGAAGCGGTTTTATTCTTCTTATTAGGCTTACAACCGGAGGCTACCGAAGTAGACTGGACAAAAGCTTATCCTGAATTAGCAGATGATTATGTAGGTGAGCCTATTAAAAGAGTTGCTCCTGCTCCTGCACAATTAAGCACAGGTCACACTGCTGCATTAGACAAAATGCTGGCTGATGCTAAAATTAACCCTGAACTGATTGGTACCTTAGGCGAAGGTTTAAGAACCTTTGGCGATAAAGTAGCTTCAATTTCTAAAGTAGCTGACGCTGGTGCTGCTACTAACGAGTTTGCTGCTAAATTAAAAACTGCAAGCGCAGGTTATGATAACTTAAGCGTTGCATTTAACAAAGCTTCTGCAAGCTTACAGGAAATGGCAAATTCAAGTGTTGATTCAAAAGCTTATCACGACCAAGTTAGCAGCTTAGCAAAAAATTTATCTGCACTTAATGCTGTTTACGAACTGGAATTACAAGACTCAAGCAACCACTTGAAGTCAATGAACAAATTCTACCAGAACTTATCGGTAACTATGAGCAACTTCAACGAGTCGTTAGACGATTCGAAACAATTTAAAGACGAAGTTGGCCGTCTGGCTAAAAATCTGGGTTCTTTAAATGCTGTTTACGGTAATATGCTTACTGCTATGAACCAACCACGTGCTTAATAATTTAAATAATTTATTAATCCACTTAACAAATTAATTTAAATTAACAGAGACTAACACATGGCTGGAGGTAAAGAAACCCCTAGGCAGCGGATGATTGGCATCCTCTACCTGGTATTATTAGGCTTAGTTGCACTTAACGTGCCGGATAGCTTACTTAATGCATTCAAAAATATAAGCGATAGCTTAAACGCATCAAAAACAAACGTACAAACCGGTATTGATAACACTTTCTCAGCATTCGAGAAAACTAAACTGAAAGAGCAACCGGATCGCGCTAAACCTATTTACGACAAAGCAAAACAAGCTAGCGCCATTGCAAACCAGTTGAATGACTATGTTGAAGGCATAAAAAAGATTTTGATCGAAAAAGCTGATGGCATAGACGAAAATACCGGTGATTATAAAAAGCGCGACGACCTTGATCTTTCATCTCAGGTAATGATTAACGGTAAGAAGGCTGAAGAGCTGCATAAAAAGATTGACGAAACCCGTGAAAAGCTGATGTCTTTATTAGATGAGAAGGATCGTGTTGGTGTAAAGCTTGCTTTATCTGCCGATGCTCCGGAAGCTAAAAAAGGAAACGCAAAACTAAGCTGGGAACAAGCATACTTTGGTGATGGTATTCCGATGGGAGCTGCAATGACTTCTTTAAGCAAAGTTCAAGCTGATGCTAAAAACTCGGAATCTGAGGTTGTCAAAAAGATCTTGGGTAAAGTTGACCAGGCTGTAGTTAACTTGGATAAATTTGTGGCCGTTGCCGTAGCTCCAAGTAGTTATATTATTGCCGGTCAGCCTTACAAGGCACAGGTATTCTTAACCGCTTACGATTCAAAATCGAGCCCGGACATCGCTGTAAACGGATCACGTTTACAAGTAAGTGAAGGACGTGGTGAATACACCACAGGTACTAGCGGCGAAGGTATACGCACTTGGGTAGGTACTATCCGCGTAAAACAAAATGACGGTACTATTAAAGAGTACAAAACTGCACCGCAAACCTATCAGGTGGCTCGTCCGTCTGCAACGGTAGCTGCCGAAAAAATGAATGTTCTTTATATCGGTGTGCCTAACCCATTATCAGTATCTGCTCCTGGGATCCCTAAAGATAAACTGAGAGTAAGTATATCCGGCGGATCAGTAAGCGGATCTAACGGTTCGTTCAGCGCACGTGTAAATTCTCCGGGTACGGTTGATGTTACTGTGTCGGGTGAGGCTTCTCCTGGTAAATCTCAGGTATTAGGTTCAACTAAGTTCCGTGTAAAACGTATTCCTGACCCAACGGTAGTATTTGGTGGCCGCGATGGCGGTAGCACCTCTACAGCTAACCTAAAAGCCCAAGACCGTGTTTTTGCCCGTTTGGATAACTTTGAGTTTGACGCGAGCTTTACCATTCAACGCTTTACGTTGCTGGTTTTAAAACCACGTCAAGACCCAATTTTATTGTCAACCAGCGGAAATGAGTTATCAAGCCAAATGCGTGCAGCTATGTCAACTCTGGTACCTGGAAGCCGTATAGCATTCACAAACGTAATAGCTGTTGGTCCTGATGGTACACAACGCGGATTGAAAGATATCATCATCAGCGCTAATTAATATTTGATACAATTTAACAATGCGACGCAAGATTTTAGTATTTGGGCTAATGAGTTTGATGTTTTGTAGTGTTTACGCCCAAAAGCGTAACACTACAAATCGCAAACGTACTACAACGCGGCAAGGCATGGCTGCGCCAGTGCAAAACAACACATTAAACGCTGCAGTTACTGCGCAACCTACGGTTGATACAACTAAAAAAACAAAGCTTTTTGAACGGCCGTTAGATGGTTACTACAAAAAGACCAACATTTTAAGTGCCCGCGTAACGCCTTATGCTAACTTGCGCGAAGCTGATGTTGTATATGCAAAGCGTGTTTGGCGCGAAATAGATCTGCGCGAAAAAATGAACCGTTATTTAGGTTCGCCGAAGGCAAGACTGATTGACATTTTGATGGAGGCTGTAGAGGCTGGTGAATTAACCGCCTATGATGCTAACCCCACTAAAGAAGATCCTAATGGTGACGGATTTGCAGTGCCTTTAACTGCTGCTAAGGCAAAGGCAAAGATGGCCGACAGCGTTATTGTTGAAAAGTTTAATGCCAACGGAGACAAAGTTGGGTCTGTATTACAAGCAGGTGAATTTAATGCGGATAGTGTTATACGTTTCCGTATCAAAGAGGACTGGGTTTTTGATAAACAACGCTCGGTATTTGAGCCTCGGATTATTGGAATTGCACCTTTAATGAGACTGAAAGTTGCTGACGTTCAAACTGACTTTCAACCGGCATTTTGGGTTTATTTCCCTGAAGCACGCCAAGTACTGGCTGCTAAAGAAGCGATAAGCCGCAACAACGATGCGACAGGTTTAAGTTTCGATGACGTTTTTATGAAACGATTGTTTACCAGTGTAATTGTTAAAGAGTCTAATCAGAAAGATGAACGTATCAAAGATTATGCACAAGGAATTGATCGCTTATACGAATCGGAACGAGTAAAGAAATCTCTATTAGATTGGGAACTCGGATTGTGGCAGCACTAAATCTTAGTCGAACTTATCAAATAACAAAAAAGCCTGAATGCGTTGCACTCAGGCTTTTTTGTTATTAGTCCGTTGGTTACTATACAGTTTCGTCCACCTCATCAGATACAACCCGAACAGAGGTTTCTGGTTTAAAATACTGCACTACTGCTTGCGCCTGTTTTAGGTTTACTACCTCCTGCAACTCATCAAGCGTAGCCTCACGTATTTTTTTAACTGACTTAAAGTATTTCAACAGTTTTTCGGCAGATAAACGACCAATGCTGGGTACAAGTTCCAACTCAGTAGCCAGTGTGCCTTTATCTCGTTTTTTTCGGTGAGCAGTAATACCAAAGCGGTGAGCCTCATCGCGGAGCTGTTGAATGATTTTTAAACTTTCAGACT
This sequence comes from uncultured Mucilaginibacter sp., assembly GCA_913775265.1. GTDB lineage: Bacteria > Bacteroidota > Bacteroidia > Sphingobacteriales > Sphingobacteriaceae > Mucilaginibacter. Next base: position 381,584 of record CAJYJH010000033.1, read on the forward strand.
TTTTGTCTAAGTATAACGGGTATTGGTCGCCGGGATAATAGAGCTCTTCCAAGCGTTTGGCTATGCCTATAACAGTAAGTTGCTTGTCGATACCTAAAAGTTTGAGGCTTTTTAAAGCAGCTGATAATTGGCCTTTACCACCGTCAATAACCACTAATTGAGGTAACGGCAAACCTTCATCTAACACGCGGCGATAGCGGCGGAACACGGCTTCTTCCATCGTAGCAAAGTCGTTAGGGCCTTCCACCGTTTTAACATTGAAAAATCTATAGTCCTTTTTAGATGGTCTGGTATCCTTGAATACCACAATAGCCGATACCGGATATTTGCCCTGAAAGTTAGAGTTATCAAAACATTCGATGTGACGTGGAAGCTGGTTCATGCGCAAATCTTTCATCATTTGCGTTAGCAACCTGTCGGTACGTACGTCAGGGTTTAGTTTTTCGTACTGCTCTACCTTATCGCGTTTAAAGAAGTGTACGTTTTTTTGCGACAGGTCCAACAGCTTTTTCTTTTCGCCAAGCTTCGGAACAGTAAATTTGATTTTCTCGTCTTCCAGTTCAATTTCAAACGGTACTATAATTTCTTTCGACTGGCTGTTGTATCGGCTCCTGAATTCCGAGATTGCCAGCGTCAATAGTTCTACTTCCGATTCATCCAGTTTCTTTTTAAGCTCCAGCGTTTGAGTTTGTGTAATGGTGCCATTCATTACTTTTAAAAAGTTCACAAAGGCATATTTATCATCAACAGCTATACTAAATACATCTACATCGGTGATTGATGAACTTACTACTGTTGATTTACTCTGGTAATTTAACAGCAAATCGTACTTACGCTTTAGCTTGTGGGCCAGCTCAAAATCCATGTCAGACGCGGCACCTTCCATGTCTGTTTTTAAGTCTTTAACTACATTACTGATTTTGCCGTTTAATATATCCTGTATTTCGGTTATACTACGATTGTAATCTTCTTCTGACTGGTAATTCTGACAGGGCCCTTTACAATTACCCAACTGGTACTCCAGGCAAACTTTAAACTTTCCTGCTTCAATATTCTGTGGCGTCAACGCCAGGTTACAGGTACGTAAGGCATAAGTCTCCCGTATTACTCCTAATATGGTATGCATCATACTTACCGAAGGGTAGGGGCCAAGGTATTTAGACCCATCGCGTACAATGTTACGTGTCCAGTAAATACGCGGAAAGTTTTCGTTTTTGATGACGATCCAAGGATATGTTTTATCATCCTTGAGCAGTACGTTATACTTAGGCTTGTGCTTTTTAATCAGGCTGTTTTCGAGCAGCCAAGCATCTACCTCGGTATCAACAATGGTAAAGGTGATATTGCGAATTTTAGAAACCAGTACTCTGGTTTTAGCGCTTACCTGGTGATCTTTAACAAAGTATGATGATACGCGGTTGCGCAGGTCCTTAGCCTTACCAATATAAATGAGTTCATTGGCGTCGTCCCAATATTGATAAACGCCGGGTTTATGTGGTATTTTCTTTAATGCTTCTTTATAATCAAACATAACACCTTTCTGCTTCTTGCTTAAAGGAAATAAGTTATTAACACTTGTTAATTAAATAGATATATAACGGCTTTTGTTTAAAATTAATGTGTGAGGGAAATGTAAGATAATCCGGTACTCATCAGGCCAAAAGTCGTTCTGTAAAACGCTGCAAAGCCCCATCTTGTCGGATAGGGCTTTGTTATTTATATAACCATCAATTAATACTGATGGCCGGTTTAATCATTAAAATCCGAGTTTGCTGTCTACCTCGGCAGCACCTTGTTGCTGTTGGGTATAGGCATTACAATCGAGCGTGATATCAACACCATTTTTAGGCATGGCAAAATCTATATTCTTCTTAACACCTAAGCCGGCATTTTCATATACCTTTTTCATGTACGTAGCAAATATTGGTAAAGCTGTGTTCGCGCCCTCGCCCAGTCGTGTCGATCTGAAATGTATTGCCCTATCTTCGGCACCTGTCCAAACACCTGTGACTAATTGTGGAGTAATACCAATAAACCAACCATCAGAGTTATTTTGGGTAGTACCGGTTTTGCCACCTATGGGATTGCGTAGTCCGTATTTGCTTCGTAAGCGCCAGCCTGTACCTTCGTCAACCACACCTTTCAACATATAAGTCATTACATAAGCAGTTTGTGGGTTCATGGCTTGCACAACGCGTGGCTTATGTTCATATAATAGGTTGCCGTTTTTATCTTCAATTCGGAGAAGGTAGGTCGGCTCCGTCCATAAACCTTCGTTGGCAAATACACTGTAAGCACCGGTCATGTCCATTACCGAAGCATTAAAAGTACCTAAACAGATGGTAGGGTAGGCCGGAACATCGCTGGTAATACCCATTTTTTTGATGAGCTGCGCTACTGGTTCCGGGGTAACCTGTTTCATTACGTGGGCGGTTACCCAGTTTTGCGAACGTGCCAGTGCCTTGCGCAAGGTAATCATACCCGAAACAGTTTCTGATGGGTCTGATCCCGGGCACCAAGGCTTGCCATAACCATAAATGGTATCAGGTACGTTGTTTACGCGCATGCAGGGCGAAAAACCGTTATCAATAGCTACTGCATAAGTAAATGGCTTAGCGGTCGAACCTACCTGGCGGGTACCCATTTTTACCTGATCGTATTTAAAGTGCTCGTAATTAATGCCGCCTACCCATGCCTTTACATAACCGGTGGATGGATCCATGCTCATCATGGCATTACGGAGCAGCATTTTACAGTATACTATCGAGTCGATAGGTTTCATGGTGGTATCTACGTTGCCATGCCAGGTAAATAAGTTCATGCTGGTTGGTGTATTAAAATCCTGCTTTATTTCTTCGTCAGTTTTACCTTGAAGGGTTAATGACCGGTAGCGGTCCGACCGTTTCATGCCCTGGTTAAGCAGCATTTGAAAATCAGGAACAGCTTTCCATAAACTGCGGCCACGCCAGTGCTGGTTAAACTGCTGTTGCAAATCTTTCATGTAAGCAGATTGTGCCTCTTCGGCATACTGCTGCATGGTGTAGTTAATGGTGGTATAAATTCTTAAGCCGTCACGGTCCAAGTCATAAGGCGTGCCGTCAGATTTATGCATGTCCTGATCAGTGAGTATTTTCTGCACATCTTTTTTAAGTACCGAACGGAAGTAGGTAGCCAAACCCTCATTATGATCAGTAGGATGGAAGCTTAAGCCAAGCGGTTTGTTTTTAAATTCCTCAGCCTGTCCTTCGCTCAGGTAATTTTCGTCGGCCATGCGGCGCAGTACGAAGTTGCGGCGTTTGATAGCATTATCAGGATGACGTATAGGCGAGTAAACACCAGGGCCGTTAACCATACCGATTAACAAAGCTGCCTGATCGGGAGTTAGTTTAGCCGGAGTAGTATTAAAGTAAGTACGGGCAGCAGATTTGATACCATAAGTATTGTAGGCACCAAAGTCTACCGTGTTTAAATACATGGTCAAAATTTCTTCCTTAGTATAATTACGCTCCAGCCTGACTGCTATAATCCACTCCTGTAGTTTTTGCTTCACGCGGGTAAGGCGGTCGTGCGAACGTTCAGAAAAAAGATTTAAGGCTAATTGCTGTGTAATAGTACTGCCGCCCTGCTTTTTGCCAATCAGATTATAAAAGATAATGGTAAAAGCTCGGCCAAAATCAATACCCGAGTGGTTCATAAAGCGGTTATCCTCGGTAGCAATCAGCGCGTGTATAACATTGGGCGATATCTCTTTGTAAGTGACGTTAGACCGATTTTGCACATAGTAAGTGCCCAGTACATGATTATCGGATGTTAAAATTTCGGAAGCCTGGTTACTTTTAGGGTTTTCCAGATCGCGGAAAGAGGGCAGGGGACCAAATACGCCAAAGGCAGTAAGTGCGATAATGATGATAAATATAGCTAAAAAGCCCAAAGCTATTTTCCAGATGAGGGCGTTGTAACTGCGTATTTCGGGAACAGTAAGTTTAACAGACATGTACTAAAAGTTTTGTTGGTAGTACTCTACGTAGCTATCCAGTAATTTTCGGTCGGCTAATTTATCCAGATTTTCTTGAGTGATGATAAAAAAGCTGTATTTATCGGCTGGCACCTTCATGATTTGCGGTAACAGTGGTACTATTTTACGCGCATAATCCTTGGCCTCGTTAAGGCTGTTAAAACGACCAACGTAAATGAGTTGATTGTCGGCGCCCACCTGTTTTAACTGATGTTTGATCGGACTGTTTTGATAAGTAGTACGATTAAATTGCCCTACGCCAAACCTCGATGAAGCCAGATTAGTGGTGCCACTGTTTACATTAACGGCAAAGTAGTAGTTTGTACTATCGCGGCTGCTAAAAATAGATGGCTTAACCACTGGCACTACGGCTGGCTTTTGTACACTAGCCGGCGGAGGCGTTGATTGCTGCACTGGAGTAGCCGATTTTACAGGTTGGGTTTCAACTACCGGATTGGATACAGCAGGTTTATTAACAGGTGTTTTTGTAACCGGAGCGACCTTAGACTTAACGGCCGCAACCTGTACTGCAGGTGCAGGCTGTTTCATCACCGGTTCGGGTACAAATGCTGCTGCATTCGGGTCACTATCTATAATGGCAACTGGTCGGGCAGCCATTTCGGCCTGGTTGGCATCCATATAAGCCAGGTGCTGTTTTACTAATGGTGTAATCAATGCATCAGCCGGATATCGCGAAGCTATCTGCAATAATTCGGCTCTAAAAGGTGCTGCTTTTTCCTGGTGACCGGCAGCTATAGCCCGCAGATAGGCAATTTGCGGTGCCAGTCCGCTTTCAGGATATTGCTTCAGTAACTCGTCGGCCCGGGTAATCACTTGCCCATACTGACGCTGTGAATATTGATCGTACAACTGATTATAAAATGCGCTTAACTCAGCATCTTTATCACCCAATCGGCGGGTATAATCCGGATCGGTAATTACTTTAGCAAAAGTGCTGTTTGGATACTGTGCCAAAATCAGGCTTTGATACTTTTCTGATTTATCTTTGTCTACCTCGGTATACAGGCGGTACAGGTTATAATAATCAGCCGCCAGGTTTTCGTCTTTCGGGAAACGCCTGATCAGTTCTTCGTAAACTGCAATAGCCTCAGGCTTGTCGTCCAGCACGTCCCGGTAAAAAGCCGCCAGATCAAGATAGGCATTATAAATACGCTGATTAGATTGGGCCAGTAACTCAGGTGTAACCGGAATGCTTTGTATTAGTTGCTGGCGGTAAGCCGATGCGGCTACATCAGCAGTGCTCTTTTGCATAGGGCCGGGCAATACACTTGGGTCTACGTTTTGCGTAGCATTGAGAGTGTTGATGGTCACATCGCTGTTATATCTAACGCTGCGGCGCCAGTTATCTTCTAACTTACGGTTACCCCAACGGCGTTTAAAATCGTTAAAACCCTGGCTCACCGCACCAGCATTATCAAAATAAAAACCGCTGCCCGGTGCCGAAGTGTTACTGCCTATAATGTTGGTACCGTTGTCGGTTTGTACCGGTAAAGAAGCCGTGTTGTCAACCGCAATGGTAGCAAGGTTTGTGCTGGCAGGCGACGAGGCCTGGCTGCGGGTCATGGTTTCGATACGTTGAGCCCTTTGCTGGTCGGTAAGCTTTGCCAAGGCCTGCAAGGTGTCTTCGCGAGCAATAATCTGTAAACGGTCGGCCAGTAACTGTAAATTATCGGCCTTTTTTTGAATAACCGAGTAGCCGGGGTAACGTGGTGGAAGATATAGCAGCGTACTGTCGTAATACTTTTTAGCTGCTACATAATCGGCCTGTATCTTAAATTTGATATCGGCCAGGCGTAAAAAGCTCAATGCCTTTTGTGTTTGATTTTTAAGGCTACTTTTAATTGACAGGTTATAATTCTTAGTAGCTTCGTCGGTTTGCCGGTCGTTAATAGCCAGTTCGCCTAATTGGTAATAAATCTGATCGGTAAATTCTTCGTTATTCTCATTGCGTAACAAACTGCGCAAACGATCGGCGCGGTTAACATGCCTGCCTGCCTGCTGGTCTTCGATGCGAATACGGTTAAGCTCGGCGTTAAAAGCCATCACAAAAGGAGCGTTGCTTTTTACTACCCGTGTATAATTACTATAAGCATCAGTTGTATTGCGGGTAAGCTCCTGCAATTGTGCCATAATAAACGTTAGCCGGAGGCGCTGCTGTGTTTGCTGACTAAAATTTACAGCCTTTGCTGCCATGTCAACAGCCTCCGGATATTTTTTAGCGGCAATATAGTACTGCGTAGCTGCGGCGTATACATTGCCTGTTTGCGCTTTGTCTTTAGGATTGATATTGAGTAAAGCAGAATCAAGCACCTGCTGGGCCTGCCTTAATTCGTTTAAATAAACCAGTGAGCGGATTTGCCAGGCCCTTGCCTCTTGCGCTAATGCTTTGTTGGCTGCGTACGTACGGGTGATGTACCCAAAGTATTCAATAGCATTATAATAGTCGGCATTCAGGTGTGCCGCCTTGCCGAGCAATAAGTAAGCATCACCAACGTAATGGCTTTGCTCTTTAGTGCTGATGATAGTGTTGGCTTTGGTAACTACAGCCTGCAAATCTTTATCGCCTGTGGCCAGGTGCGAGGCTGTATCCTGGTAAACGCTTAATACCTGATCGTAGTCATCAATAAAAGCAACGGCGTAATCTTCCTGCTTTTGCCGCAAAATCTCGCTGGCATTAAATAATATATTATAACGGGCAGTTAGATTTTGCAGGCCACGGTTTACCGCGCTTTCTTTTTCGAGAGAACACCCGGCTAAATAAGCCCCCAACACTATACCAACCAGTAATTTAAAAGAGTATTTCAACGCTAAACCTATATTACAAAAAGCTTGGCTAATTTACTAAATACTATGCAAGGTGTTTTGTAAATTTGTACCACTATATATAAGCGCTACTTATCAAACTTATATTAATGAGCAAGCTGACCAACGATTATATCAAGTATACGGGAATAGCTTTCCAAATGATTGTTATTATCGGTGTATTATCATTTATAGGTTATGAAATTGATAAGCGTGCTGCACATGCAACACCTTGGGTTACGGCCGCCCTGTCTTTAACAGGTGTATTTATATCGTTGTACCTGGTCATCAAATCGGTTAAAGATTGAAAAGATTTTTTATTGCTTTTGGCTTAGCCACTATCATTATTGCTTTACCTCCGGTGCTGATTACTTACTCCGGAAAAAATGATTGGCTTATTCCGGGATTCTGGCTTATCTTTCAGTTTTTTTCATCGCTTACTTTTTTAATTAGCCTTGGAGTAATATGGGCGCAACAAAAAAGTGGTACTTTAGGCGGACAAGTGTTTTTAGGAGCTACTACATTCAAGCTGCTTCTGTGCATGACTGTAGCGCTTATTTACCTGCATAAGTACAAGGTTAACGACGTTGTTTTTGTACTCAATTATTTTTATCTGTATTTCTTATATACCGCCTTTGAAATTTACAGTTTGTTGAGTAACTTGCGCGTCCAAAATACAAAGTAAAAATCTCGCAATTAATGGATTTTAGGCACATTTTGAACTCAAAAAAAATTATCCTCCGCGTAATTTTAGGTGTTCTTTTTACACTAACTGTGTGTAACACTTTTGCTATACAGCACGAAAATGAGCCCGTAGAGGCCAAAAATGCAGAACAGGAAGCCTTCAATCCAACTACTGCAATTTTAGAACACATTGCCGATTCGCATTACTGGCATGTAGGGGGCGAATTGTCTTTTCCGTTGCCAATTATTCTTTTTACTGATAAAGGAACGGAGTTTTTCTCGGGCGCTAATTTTCACCACGGCCACGAAGCTTATCAAGGCAAGTATTATACTTACAAACTCATTGAAGATAAAATTCGTGTAGTAAATGCCGCCGGCGAAGTGGATAAAGAAGCTTCGAGTCATGTTTACGATTTTTCGATCACTAAAAACGTGCTGGCTATGTGGTTAGCCGGAACCATATTATTTATTATATTTTTTACCGTAGCTGCTTCTTATAAAAAACGCAAAGGTAAAGCGCCAAAAGGCCTGCAATCTTTTATTGAGCCTGTTATTATGTTTGTGCGTGATGAAATTGCCCGCCCTAATATTGGCTACCGTTACGAGCGTTACATGCCTGTGCTGTTAACCATCTTTTTCTTTATATGGATTAACAACTTGTTGGGCTTAATTCCGGTGTTTCCGGGTGGTGCTAACGTAACCGGTAATATATTGCTAACGTTTGTGATGGCGTTTATTGTATTGCTGGTGGTTAATTTCAGCGCTAACAAATATTACTGGAAACACATCTTTATGCCACCTGTACCGGTTTGGTTGTATCCAATCATGATTCCGGTAGAGTTGATCGGCGTAATCTCTCGTCCGTTCGCGTTGATGATACGTTTGTATGCGAACATCTCTGCAGGTCACATCATTGTGTTGAGCTTAATATCTTTAATATTTATCTTCAAAACGCTTTGGATCGCGCCGGTGTCTATCATCTTCGTGTTATTCATGGATGTGTTAGAGTTACTGGTTGCATTTCTGCAGGCCTTTATCTTTACGATGCTAACCGCGCTGTTTATCGGTACTGCGGTAGAAGAGCATCATCATTAATCGTAAATAATTATACACTATATTTAACTTTTAAATTTTTACAAACATGACTGGAAGTATTGCTGCATTAGGTGCAGGTTTAGCGGTTATCGGTGCAGGTATCGGTATCGGTCAGGTAGGTGGCAAAGCCATGGAAGGTATTGCTCGTCAGCCTGAAGCTTCTTCAAAAATTCAAACTGCTATGATCATCGCTGCGGCCCTTATTGAGGGTGTTGCGCTGTTCGGTGTGGTAGTTGCACTGTTAGGTAAATAATTTTACCCGACCCAAAAAGATAAGTAACCTTGCTTGCAGCGGTTGGCGGCAGGCAAGGTTCTTACTAAAAGTTAAAGAGTGTTAGTTTAGCTATTTAAAATATAAATGGAACAATTATTCGAAGGTTTATTAAATGATCATTTAGGCTTTGTGGTTTGGGCTGCAGTAGCTTTTATTATTCTGTTAATCTTATTGGCAAAATTTGCCTGGAAACCAATCATGGCCGCTATCAGCGAGCGTGAGCGTTCTATCGAGGATGCTTTGTTAAAAGCAGAAGCTGCCAAAGAAGAAATGGCTCGTTTAACTAACGAAAATGAGCAGTTATTAAAAGAGGCCCGTGCCGAGCGTGACTTGATTTTACGTGAAGCCCGCCAGTTGAAAGATCAGATCATCAACGAAGCTAAATCTGCTGCTAATGTTGAAGGTGCACGCATGATTGAAAATGCCCGTTTAGAGATTAACAGCTTAAAAGCAGTAGCTATGTCTGATGTTAAAAATCAGGTTGCTACATTATCGGTAGAAATTGCTGAGAAAATTTTACGTAAGCAGTTTGCCGATCAGCAGGCTCAAGACCAATTGGTAGCCGATTTATTAAAAGAAGTAAAGATTAAATAAAGTTTGTGCTTAGTAAGCGGTCGATGCCAATGCAAGGCTGTGTAGCTATCACCAATCAAACCATATGTCAGAAATAACAGTTGCATACCGTTACGCCAAATCGCTGATTGACTTAGCTCAGGAGAATAATACGCTTGAGGCTACTAAAGAAGATATGGCATTTTTTGTGCAAACTTTAAAAGCCAATACCCAACTACAGGCCGTATTACGTAACCCTATTGTATCGCACGATAAAAAGGTTAAGGTATTACAAGCCATTTTTGGAGGCAAAGTAAGTGCAAGTACGGAAGCTTTTTTTAAAATCATGGTCAATAAAAGCCGTGCAGAGATATTATACCCTACTGCGCAGGAATTTGTAAACCAATACGATATCAAAAAAGGTGTGGTTAAGGCCAGTGTGGTTTCGGCTGCACCATTGTCAGAAGCCAACAAGCAGGTGATTGTTGATGAAGTGAAACGTTTGGGCGGCAACGAAGTTCAGTTGCAAACCAAAGTTGATGCATCGCTTATCGGAGGCTTCATTTTAAATGTTGGCGACAGGCAGATTGATACATCAGTAGCCACCAGCCTGCAAAAGCTTAAAAAAGAATTTGCCCAAAAGGTGGTTCAATAATTTATAGACACTTATACTAAAAATAAAAAATTAAAATGGTAGAGGTTAGACCAGACGAAGTATCGGCCATCCTGCGTCAGCAGTTGTCGGGCTTTAAGTCAGAATCTGAATTAGAAGAAGTGGGTACCGTGCTTCAGGTAGGTGACGGTATTGCCCGTGTTTATGGCTTAACAAAAGTACAATACGGTGAGTTAGTTGAATTTGAAAACGGCTTACAAGGTATCGTACTTAACCTTGAAGAAGACAACGTAGGTATCGTATTACTGGGTCAGTATGACATGGTGAAAGAAGGCGATACCATCAAACGTACCAACAAAATTGCTTCGTTAAAAGCAGGTGAAGGTATGTTAGGCCGTGTGGTTAACACTTTGGGCGAACCTATTGATGGTAAAGGCCCGATCACTGGCCCTACTTATGATATGCCTTTAGAGCGTAAAGCTCCTGGTGTTATCTACCGTCAGCCGGTAACCGAACCTCTGCAAACCGGTATCAAAGCTATCGATGCCATGATTCCGATTGGCCGTGGCCAGCGTGAGTTAGTTATCGGTGACCGTCAGGTTGGTAAAACTGCGGTTTGTATCGATACAATCATCAATCAAAAAGAATTTTACGAAGCCGGTCAGCCGGTAATTTGTATATACGTTGCTTGTGGTCAGAAAGCTTCTACCGTAGCTAACATCGTTCGGACCTTAGAAGAGAACGGTGCTATGGCTTACTCAATTGTAGTAGCTGCTAATGCATCAGACCCTGCACCAATGCAGTTCTTTGCTCCATTTGCAGGTGCTGCTATCGGCGAGTTCTTCCGTGATACCGGTCGTCCGGCGTTGATCATTTATGATGACTTGTCAAAACAAGCGGTAGCTTACCGTGAGGTGTCTTTATTACTGCGTCGTCCACCGGGCCGTGAGGCTTATCCTGGTGACGTATTTTACCTGCACAGCCGCTTACTGGAGCGTGCCGCTAAAATCAACGCTAACGACGATATCGCTGCGCAAATGAACGACTTGCCGGAGTCTATCCGTCCGTTGGTAAAAGGTGGTGGTTCGTTAACTGCATTACCTATTATCGAAACTCAAGCTGGTGACGTTTCTGCCTATATCCCTACCAACGTAATCTCTATTACTGATGGTCAGATATTCCTGGAATCTAACCTGTTTAACGCAGGTGTTCGTCCGGCTATCAACGTAGGTATCTCGGTATCACGTGTGGGTGGTAACGCGCAAATCAAATCAATGAAGAAAGTTGCCGGTACCTTAAAGCTTGACCAAGCTCAGTACCGAGAGTTAGAGGCTTTCTCTAAATTCGGTTCTGATTTGGATGCTGCTACTAAAAACGTAATTGACAAAGGTGCCCGTAACGTTGAGATCTTGAAGCAAGGTCAGTACTCACCGGTATCTGTTGAAAAACAAGTAGCTATCATTTACATCGGTACTAAAAACCTGATGCGTAATGTACCTGTAAACAAAGTAAGAGAGTTTGAAAGCGAGTTTACCAGCCAGTTAGAGCTGCGCCACCCTGAAGTGCTGGCCGCCCTTAAAGCCGGTAAATTTGACGACCAGCTTACCGGCGTACTTGAAAAAGTAGCTAAAGAGCTTTCTGGAAAATATTAATATCCAATTGTGCAGATAGGTAGATATGAAAATGTTTACCTATCTCTTTAATGCACTGTTTAAGATCATTTACTAATAAGTCCATCTGCATATTTGCACATCAGCACATTTGCATATTTAAAATATGGCTAATTTAAAAGAAGTAAGAAACCGTATTGCATCAGTAAACTCAACTCAGCAGATCACCAAAGCCATGAAAATGGTTTCGGCAGCTAAGCTGAAAAGAGCTACCAATGCTATTGTACAGTTGCGCCCTTATGCTACCAAGTTAAAAGAAATGCTGGCCAACTTATCAGCCAGTATTGAAGACGGCGCTTCTCCATTTTTGCAGGAGCGTGAACCGGTACGTGTACTGATTGTGGTAGTATCATCAAACAGGGGTTTGGCTGGTGCTTTTAATACCAACGCTATTAAAATGGCTAATAATTTGATTGCTGATAAATACAGCGATCAGTTTGCTGCCGGTAACGTATCTGTTGTAGCTATTGGTCGTAAAGCTCAAGATTACTTCGTGAAACGCAAATACAATGTGATTGGTGATAATAATGAAGTTTATAGCGATCTGAACTTCATTAATGTATCAAAAATTACAGAGAGCATTATGCAGGGTTTCATCAACGGCGATTACGACCGTGTTGAGATTGTGTATAATCACTTCAAAAACGCAGCAATGCAGTTATTAGTTACCGAGCAATTATTGCCGGTGCCTAAAGCTGAAGGCGAGCAGAAAAAAGTAGCCGCTTCTGAGCAGGTAGATTATATTTTGGAGCCATCACAAAAAGATATTGTTGAGCAATTGATTCCTAAAAATATTAAGATTCAGTTGTATCGCGCAGTGCTTGATTCTAATGCATCAGAACATGGCGCACGGATGACCGCAATGGATAAAGCAACTGAGAATGCCGGTGAATTATTAAAGGCCTTAAAGCTATCTTACAACCAGGCACGTCAGGCAGCAATTACTACAGAGCTTACCGAGATTGTGAGCGGTGCTGCAGCTCTTTCAAACGGATAATTATAAACTTGAATATATTGACTAAAGCCGGACGCTCGTCCGGCTTTTCTTGTTTGGTGGCTACCAATTACTAAGCTGCTCATTATTGCTTATTGTAACAAGTTTGGTACAAGCGTTTATGTAAGGTTACTTTTGAGGCTCACAAGGTATCAATAATAAAACCTTTAAACTTTAGTATTATGAAAATGAGTATCTTATTGGTGCTCCTGGCCGCGCTTTGCCTTTTGGGAGCTTGTAAACGGGGTGGTAATTATGAGCCAATTAACAACCAGGATAAGTACGCCTCGGCAGATTCGGCAACGTCGATAAGCAGCGATACCGCAGGGACAAAGTTACTGCGTACGGCCTCGATGGATATGAAGGTTAAGGATGTGCAAAATGCAAGTAAGCAGATCATGCAGCTAACCAGCCAGTACAAAGGGATGGTTACACATCACGAAATTCAGTCGCAGGAAGTAAACTCCAAGGATATGCCTTTAAGCCAGGATTCCATACAACGGGTGACGGTGTACCGGATGACGGGCAATATCACCACTAAAGTGCCGGTTGAAAAACTTCAGCAGTTTTTAGATCAGGCCGGCGAGATGGGCTTGCATGTTAATGTTCGTCGTATGGATATTGAAGACCGTACGCTTGATTATCTGTCTGCACAACTCAAATTGAACAGCCGGACTCAGATTATTGATCAGCAAAAATCTGGAAAGATTAAGATTAAAGATCCTGCGTCTGTTCTTTATTTGAAAGACGACATGATAGATCAAAAAATTAACAACAGACGTATTGATGATGCGGTGAAGAACAGCATCGTTGATTTTAGTCTTTATCAAAATAATACCGTGAGTATTGAGCATGTAGCTAACGATAACCCAGCCGCCTATTCAATATCTTTTTTACGTCGTATGGCCTTTGCCTTAAGCAACGGCTGCACGTTGTTTGCTGATTTTGTTATTGGTATGGCCAATTTGTGGGTTTTCATAGTACTGGGCGTAATCGTTTGGGTTACGGTTAAGTATTACAAGATCAAATTGGTAAGTGCAATAAAATCTGTTTAAAAAATTGGAACCTAATGCTGGTTATTAATTAAACATTTATATTTTTGCGGCAACAAAATTTGTAACTACTATGAGCTCAATGCAAAAAGCAAATTCAGTAAATATATATGTAATTATCACTGCTGCTGTTATTCTTGGTTTAGCGGGGGTGTTCTTCCGTTTTTTGGATGAGATCTTTGGTCACGGATTTATCTTCACCAGCGTATCTAACATTATTTTAGTTATTGGTATACTGGTTGCCTTAAAAGGTGTATTTGCTATCTTAAAATCGTAGTCAACATTACAAGCATAAAAAATGGGTTTCTGATAATGTCAGAAACCCATTTTTCGTTTATATAAGTTTCTGCGTTTTATTTAGGATGATAGGCAGCCTCATTTAAAATAAGCTGCGCATCATTAGTAGCTAATAACTGAGCCGGTGTAACGTCAGGATGTTTGATAAGATACTGCCTTACAATTTGCCAACCTGTCCATACAGCCAGCTTAGGCGCCGATTCAGTACGCTCTCCTAATCCCGGTGTAAAAGGTGCTTCGTTAAAGTACTTTTGCATTTTGAGATAATCGGTTTCGTATAGCAGATTTTCATTTAAAAAATATCCCCAGATATTTCCTTCAAAGGCCTGGCACCATTCCATTTGCCGGGTGGTATAGCCAATTTTGGTGCTGTCGGGCACGTGGGGTAACAGCCGGTCCATCAGGCACATTACTTTGCCTTCATAAATCATTTTCTCCAGTATCGATTTTTCATCTTTTTCCGGAGCGATATCTTCCCGCAATATTCCTTCCATAATGCGTGGTACCATATTGTCGGGTGCAAAACGCCTCGACAAATACTGCGGATAAGTATTAATAAGCGCCGGATAAAATTTTGACTTAGCGCCCAAAAACAAATCCAGTCCTACACCAAAGTAACCGTTACCCACACTGGTTTGCACCTGGAAACCTGATAGGTAGGCGTACACTTTAGGCAATTGCTGTTTCGGAAAATAATATTTAACCCGTTTAAATGCATCAGTCAAATCTTCTTCCTGCTCGTTAAGGTTAGGGTAAACTGAGTCTACTTCGTGTTTTAAATCCTGGTAGGGTTTGCTGTTAAGTATACTACGTATGTTGGCAAAGTATGCTGTATCCTTTACCGAGCCTGCTTCAATAATGCGTTCTACAAAGTCGGTATAAAAAGGCCCGTATTTGCTTTGCAGGCCGGCAACCTTATTTTGCATGGGAGGCGTTCGCAACTGGTCAAAGTCATGATCAAAACGCTCAATGTGTACTTCGAGCTTAATGTTGCTTAAGTCAATATCTTTTTTCTCTTGTCGGCACGATATGGCCAGCATTGCTGTTAAAAAAAGAGCACAAAAATGTTTTACTTTGCCTGCGTAGAGTCTCGTCATATTTAGCTTCAACAAAAATATCGTTTTTGGGTTGCAATAATTAGCTATAAAACTTCTAATCGTTATAACTATGAAAATAGCGCTGGCACAACTTAATTACCATATAGGTAACTTCGAATCTAACACAGCAAAAATTATAGACAGTATCAATACCGCGCGCAGCAACGGCGCCGATCTGGTGGTGTTTGCCGAATTATGTATAAGCGGTTATCCCGCGCGCGATTTTCTTGAATTTAAAGAGTTTATCGACTTGTGCGAACAATCGGCACAGCAAATAGCGCAAGCTTGTACTGGCATAGCTTGTATTATAGGAATACCTACGCCTAATAAACATAAAAGCAAAGGCGGTAAAGACCTGCACAACTCAGCTTATTTTATAGCCGACGGTAAAATGTTGCAGGTAGTAAACAAAGCATTGCTGCCCAATTACGATGTGTTTGATGAATACCGCTACTTTGAACCCGAAACTCAATTTGCTTGCGTAGAATATAAAGGGCGTCGTATTGCGCTCACCATCTGTGAGGATTTATGGAACACCATCGAAAATCCGTTATACATAACCCGCCCGATGGACGAGCT
>CAJYJH010000034.1 GCA_913775265.1 uncultured Mucilaginibacter sp.
GCGATACTTCCAAACGGACTTTAAGGGCATGCGCTCCGAAAGCACCGGTAATAACGGCCAGCATGCCCAATATGGCTGCTGTAATAATAATGTTTTTCTGCATGCAGGCTTTTTAAATTACAGCTAAATTAGCCAATTGCAAGTATTACTTTATTGCCATAAGGTAAAAATCTACATTTGATTACGATAACTAATTATGAAAAGGCTCATTATCATCACCGTTATTTTAATAGCAGCTACTGCGGTGGTAACCGTTGCCTATTTTAAACATTTAAGTCCGCCGGGAAAACGTGCTACACAAGTAATCAATACCATACCTGAATCGGCCGCATTGATATTTGAATTTAATAACGACAGCAGCTTTTACGATATTTACAAGAATAGCGATTTGTTTAGCGCCATAGTTGGGCAGCCCGCCATTAAACAATTTAATGCTCTGCGCCATGTCCTGCTTAACAGTCCGGACCTGCATGGTATTTTTGCTGACCAGGACATCTTTATTTCGGTTCACCCGCAACTTAACGATAGCGTAGGCTACCTGTTTACTGCAACTGAAGGCATGCGCATCAACCCTGAAACGTTCACGAATGCAGCCAAACTGAAAGGCACTACATTTACGCCGGTCAATTTTGGTAAAAGCCGTGGATATCAAATTCATTCCGATTCTTTGGAAGCCGATTTTTATCTGGCGGAAAGAGCCGGCCAGGTCATAACGGGTAGTTTCTCAAAAACGTTATTACAAGAAAGCCTGGATTACAAACCATCTAAAAAACGCAAGCATTTTGAATTGCTGCCCGATCAGCAAAACTCAACCTCGTTGGGTGCGCTGTATATCAATTACCGGCAGGCAGGACACCTGCTTAACCAGTTTTATAGAAAAGATAAGCTGGATTTATGGAAGGGCCTTCCTATTTTACCAGCCGTTACCTCGCTCAGCTTAAATTATAAGCGTGATGCCCTGATGTTTAATGGATTCACAACGTTTAAAAATAACCAAGCTGTAAGTTACCTCGATTTGTTCCGGAAGATGAATCCGGTGCCTGTGCAGTTAAAGAACTTATTCCCCTCAACCACGGCTTACAGTAACAGCTATGCCATTGATGACGTGAAACGATTTGAAAGCGAGTTAAACAACTGGCAGCAAATTGCAGGACTAAATGTGCAGAAGAAAAAGCTGTTCACTAAAATAAAAAGCGAAACAGGCGTGCAGTTTGACCGCGAGTTTAATAGACTGCTGGACAATGAATTTGCCGTAATTACCACACGTTTTCAGGAAAGAGTAGCCATTATTAAAGTAAAAAATGGTGGTGCATTAAGGCCTTACCTCAATAACATCAGCACCATGGATACCGATGATGAAAGAGGGCAATTTAATTATGATCAGGTACCGGTTTTTGTATTAGGTGATGCGCTGGCTTATTTCAGGAAACCCCATTTTATGGTACTTGATAACTACCTTATTTTGGCCAACACTGAGCGCGAACTGAGCAATTATAGAGAGAATTACGTAAACGGCGATTTCCTGATCAGGAAAGAAGAATACGCGCAGTTTAACAACCTTTTAGCCCAGCGTGCTAACGTTGAGTTTTTTATTCATTTTAAAAATGCAGGCAACGTTTTCAGGAGAACACTGAAGTCGGCTTATGCTAAAGCTTACCAGCAGCAAGACCCAGGGTTTAAAAATTATTACGCTGCGGCCTATCAACTATCAGCTTCCGAAAACCAATTTTATACTAATTTGTGTATTAAGCTCAATTCTACCGACAGTACTGCTTTGAGTAATTAACAAAAGCTTCAGGCTCTTGAATGCTCAAGTTGTGCTTTAATTTTTTAACTGATTTACAACTTGATGAAAAAAATACTACTTTCGGTTTTACTGTGTTACGCCAGTTTGAGCTCCGTGTGGGCACAAAGGTTTTCTATGTATAATACAGGTACTCTTTACGACTCGTTCGAAAACCCCTCTCAAGCAGCCTTTATTGCGGATACCACTAAAAACATTGCGCTGAGTTTTATTGGTAACGCAAGCATTTATACCTATTTAATTGGTAATGCACAAACGCCTGTTAAAAGACGTATATTTCTAAGTGAACCAGATGAGGGCACTTTTACATCAGGGCAAAATTCAATTAATAAAGCTCTTGTGCAAAGCAATGTCTATTTGGGGATGATTAAAATGTTCACGTCGTTAAGTGGACGTGTAGAACTGGGCGCCTCTTATCAAATCAGAGCTAATGCTCGTGGCTTTGCCACAGATGCAACCGCAGACTTAATTAACGGCGGAAGCTATTATGAAAGCCTTACCAATAAAGACAACGTATTTAACGGTCGAGGATTCTACGAAGGATTTCATCAACTCAGTGTAACCTATCGCGAAAAGGTAACCCGCACCTTTGCGCTTGGCATAAAATTAAGCGCTTTACTAGGTATAGACTATAATAAAATAAACATTGATCAATCCCGCTTGACAGCCGACACAATGCCGCTAGTTCGAGGAAGATATCAGGCTACATATATAGATGGCAGATATCCTAAACGCGACTTGTTACCGTCGTTCTCTAATCCTGGCGCCGCTATTGGCATTGGCGCGACTTTTAATGCACCTGGAGGAATAGTTTTCCAAGGTAATATTAAAGATTTAGGTTTTATCCGCTGGGCTCGCCGAGCAGCAACATACCGATTTGATGAATCAAGTGGCTCAGGAATAACTGGTGGTCCACAAAATGTCTTCAGACAAGCCATAAGAGACAATGAAAACTACAGCTCATTTGTTAAACCCATTTTAGGCCGGGCAGAATTTGCTGTTGCTAAAAAGTTCGTATTTGGCAGTGTAATGTATCAGCCAACAGCGCTTGTTTCGCAGCAGTTGTATGGGCAAGGAGCCGCTTTAGCTTTAATTAACCAGGTTAGCTTTGGTACATTCAGCACATCCTTCAGCGGTATCTTGAACGAGGATAAAAAATTTGACTTAGGGTTACAATTAATGTACAAAAAGCCAAATTTTGAATTATTTATAGGTAGCGAACAACTCGGCAATACCTTTAACCTATACAGCGCCTACAACGATAATAATAGCGCCATTACCAGCTCACGATCGCACTCAGGAGCCAGTATCTATTTTGGTTTTTCGTTTAAGATCGGAAAACTGATTGAACGCTGGAAAAATGAAAGTTACTATCCGGATGGTTCAGAGCAAGGTCCGCTGGGTAAACGATGGAATGACTTATTTAACCACTAAAGAATAATTAAAGCGCTTTTTTACCGGCGATAAAATCTTTCAGATAGAAAGGCTCAAAGTATGCCACATCTTCAAATATTGATGCTTCAAACTTTTGCTGAGCAGTTGTTGCCAAATGAGCAGCTGAGTTGACAAAGCCACCATCAAATTCGGCGTTGGGGTTATGGCCCAATAGATCTTTGCACTTTTCGGCTCCATCGCCAAAAAACAGGACTGGATGGCTTTTTAAAATATCCGCAAAACTATGCTCGTCAATAATTTCGGCAGACGTTTCCTTTATGCGATTACCTTTTGCATCAAACAAGGCAGTATAAACCTCCATGCGCCGGGCATCAATCATAGGGCATAGTAAGGTGGTACTATCAGCAGGAAGCTTCGCCGCCATGCCATCGGCCATGGCTTTCATGGTTTCTATACCAATCAAAGGCTTATCTAACGCAAAACATAAGCCTTTTGCGGTTGATACGCCTATGCGCAGACCTGTGTATGATCCTGGTCCGCTGCTAACAGCAACGGCATCCAGGTCCTCGTAAGTTTTACCAGCCGTGCTGAATAGCTCTTCAATAAAAACAGTAATTACCTCGGCATGAATGTTTCGCTCATTCAGCTCCTTTAATGCCAAAACCTGCCCCTGCTGCATCAACGCAACCGAACAAGAAGCTGTAGCTGTTTCTATTAAAAGCAGTAAACTCATAGTAATAAATATTATGGTACCGGATCGTGCCCGTGCCCTCCCCAGGGATTGCACCGGCCAATGCGTTTCAAGGTTAGCCACCCACCTTTAAAAGGTCCATACTTGCGTATAGCCTCTACACCATACTGCGAACAGGTGGGCGTATAACGGCACGATGAAGGCAAAATGGGCGAAATAATTAACTGGTAAATCTTAATGAGCAACAAAAAGAAGCTCCCCAACAGATTTTTAAACCAATTTAACATGGCTCGCACTAATTTGATCGCAGGTTTGCATCAGCAGTTTGATCATCTTTTTATCCATAAACTTAAAATCGGCAATCTCTTTACCAATGTAATTTATAGAAAGTACCAACTGCTGGTTTTGTTCGTGCAAAGGCAAATGTAACAGCTCCTGTTTATGCAATCGATAAGTTTCTCGCATGCGTCTCTTAATCAGGTTGCGGTCAACGGCACGGCGATATCGCTTTTTCGACACCGCAAAAACTACCTGTACGGTAGCTGGCAACGCCGCATCCACCTGCATCCACGATACACGGAACGGATAGCACAAAAAGGAAAAGCCGCTACGAAAAAGCCCATCTAAAAGCTTTTTATTACATAGCCGCTCTTCCTTTTTAAAAGTATACATATTGCTTTAATGGTTAACCGGAAATTAGATTATTACGGCACCTGCCCCGTTTAAAGGGCCAAGCAACCTGTATTATGCTTTATGACGACGCTCGTCAGATACTGATAATCTTTTTCTGCCTTTAGCTCTTCTTGCAGCTAATACTCTTCTGCCGTTAGCAGTTGCCATGCGCTCACGGAAGCCGTGTTTGTTTCTTCTTTTACGTTGAGACGGCTGAAACGTTCTTTTCATGATTGTTATATTGTAATTCGTTAATATCCTAAAAACGGGAGTGCAAATTTAGTGTTTATATTTCAGTTTTCAAATACAAATATTACTATTTACGTTTATGATTTTAAGCCTGTAAATTACGCGCTTAAATGCTTTGTAATGAAAATAACGCTTAATATATTACTGCTCTTGTTGCCATTTCTGGCAATGTCTCAGGATAATTATAAGGTTTATAAAACAGCGTCTCAAAAACAAGTGTCGCTTGATGACATCATGAACGACATGAACAAAGCCGACGTATTATTTTACGGTGAAGAGCACAATGACTCTGTTGGCCATACCATTGAACTGGCTTTACTTAATAAGCTGATTCAAAAATTCCCAAAAAAAGTGGCACTGTCTTTAGAGATGTTTGAAACCGATACGCAGCCTATATTGAATGAATACTTGAGCGGGCTGATTCGTGAGAAAAATTTAATCAGTGATGCCCGTGCCTGGCCAAACTATAAAGACTATCGCCCGATGGTTGAGCTATCTAAAGAAAAGGGCATACCCGTTATCGCAGCCAATGCACCCGGCAGGTACACTAACCGTGTTACCCGCTTAGGCTTAAACAGTTTGCAACAACTGGATGCTACCGCTAAAGGCTGGCTCCCGCCCCTACCTATTGATACGGCTACTGGTACTTACTACCAAAAGTTTGTTGACATTATGGGTGGCCATGCAGGCATGGGAGGCATGCAAATTTACCAATCGCAAAACCTTTGGGATGCTACCATGGGATGGTCTGTTGCAAAATATATCAAAGACCATCCCGGCAGTAAAGTATTACAAATTAACGGCGGCTTTCACAGCGAAGAAAAACTGGGCGCCGCTGCTCAACTTAAAAAGTATGCGCCAAAAGCATCTGTGTTAAATATAGCAGTATTTGCTGTTGAAGATTTTAACCACATAGACTGGAGCAAATACAGTAAAAGCAATGACTACATTATTGTAACCAACGGACGCCTGGCTAAAAGTTTTTAACGGGCGCGGTTAGCCAGCAAGTCACGAATTTCGGTTAGCAAAACCTCTTCGTTAGTAGGCACAGGCACTACTGTTGGTGCCACAGCTTCTTTCTTTTTAAAGCGGTTGATGGCTTTAATAAACATAAATAAAGCTAATGCTACAATGATGAAAGAAATAATCTGTGACAAAAAATTACCATACTTAATGGCCGTTCCGGGTATCACCAACTGACTTAAGTTAGTAAGGTTAGCCGCTTTTAATGCCGGTGTAAGTATTGCCGGTGTGATGATATCATCCACTAACGAGCTTACAATTTTACCGAATGCAGCACCAATAACAACTGCGACAGCCAAATCAAGTACATTGCCTTTAATGGCAAACTCTTTAAATTCTTTGATAAACGACATAGTAATTTAGGTTTAATTTGTATTTAGCTAAAATACTATAATTACCATATACTTTTATAAAGTTTTATCGTATAAAAACAAAAGCTGTTTTTTGGCATTTAACCAATTACTTAATCAGCTTTACTTATTGCTTAATACGGGCCATTGATGTATTTTTGGCGTACTCATTTTATATGTTAAAACAGAATCTTCAACAAAAACTTTTACAAAAGCTTTCACCCCAACAAATACAATTTATCAAATTGTTGCAGGTGCCTACTGTTTCTTTGGATACCCGCATTAAAGAGGAATTGGAAGAAAACCCTGCGCTTGAAGATTTAAGCTTGACTAATATGAGCGAGCCGGAAGAACAGTACCCGGACCGCGACCCTGATGATGATTATTCATCAAGTGAAGAGCATGATAATGAGTACGATGAGTTTAATATTGACGATTATCTGCAGGAAGATAACGTAAATGAATATGGTTCTCGTTACGACCAGAACGGTGATGATGAGGAAGAACGCAAGGAAATGCCTATTGCTATTCAAAGTTCTTTTTTTGAAAACCTGCAATCGCAACTGGATTTAGTACCGCTTAGTGATAAAGATTTCCGGATAGGTCAGCAAATCATCGGTAGTTTAGATGATGATGGCTACCTGCGCCGCCCTATTATGTCGCTTACCGACGATTTGGCCTTTTCGCAAAATGTAATGGCCGAAGATGAGGAAGTGGAAGAAATGCTGAAGGTGATTCAATCTTTTGAACCTCCGGGTGTAGGTGCACGCAGTTTGCAGGAATGTTTATTAATCCAGCTACGCCGTAAGGATGTGAATGATCCTATTATTAAAAAAGCCATTTTAGTAGTTGAGCATTATCTGGATGAGTTTACCCGTAAACATTATGACAAGCTTGAAAAAGCCTTGAACATGAACTCAATGGAGTTACGCGGTGTGGTTAACGAAATATTAAAGCTTAACCCTAAACCAGGCGACTCCAACGAGGTGAGCACCAAACAGCACCAGGTTATCCCTGACTTTCATATCAGCAATAACGACGGTGTATTGATTTTAACCTTAAACGCTAAAAACGCACCTGAGCTAAGGGTAAGCCGCTCGTACCAGGAGATGTTTGAGCATTACGATAAGGCCTCACAGCGGGATAAGAAAATGAAAGAAGCAGTGCAGTTTGTGAAGCAAAAGCTCGATTCGGCCAAATGGTTTATTGATGCTATTAAACAGCGCCAGCAAACCCTGCTTAAAACCATGAATGCCATTATGCAATATCAATACGAGTTTTTTTTGAGCGGTGATGAGAAAAACTTGCGGCCAATGATTTTGAAAGACATTGCCGACCGTATAGGTATGGATATTTCTACAGTTTCGCGTGTGGCTAACTCCAAATACGTGCAAACTGAGCATGGTACTTATCTGCTCAAATCTTTTTTCTCAGAAGCTATCCAGACCGAAAGTGGTGAAGAGGTTTCTAATAAAGAAGTGAAGAAGATTTTGGAAGAGTGTATAGGCGGCGAAGACAAACGCCATCCATTAGCCGACGAAAAACTGACCGAAATATTAAAAGAGCGTGGCTACAATATTGCCCGCCGTACCGTAGCTAAATATCGTGAGCAGATGAATATTCCGGTAGCACGGTTAAGGAAAGAATTATAAAAGCATGTTACTTTAAACAGCAAAAGGGCGGATCAAAAATCTGCCCTTTTACTGTTTAAAATATTTGATTCAAAAATCTTCCGGTCGGGCACCTTGTATGCCTATACCAATACGTTCAATCAGTTCATCGTCCAGCGTACCGTCTTGCTGTTCCCAACATTCAATTTCTTTACAGGTATGCACAAGCGTGCATAAATGCTCATTATTGGACACAACGATGTAAGCCTCATTATATGGGATCACCAGCATGCTGGTAAGCTCGCCGGTATCATAAAAATCAACCTCTATGTGAAATGCACCTTCGCTGCCGGGCTCATTGTAATCCAAATCGTCAAAATTATCTTCTTGCATAGTAATAGTTACAATCAAGATTTACGATAGTTTGTTATATGGCTTTGTCAGTCAACTCAATTTACTACTGATAGACAGGCTTAACACTATAAACTACAAACATCACATGGAATCAAACACCCTGCATTCGGCCAGTCCGGAAGTGCTTAAACAGCATTTTATACACCATTTAAACCGGGTTTACTTTGGCAAAAGATATGTTAAAGAACATTTACCCAATTTGATTAAACTCACCACCTTTAAAAAACTAAAACAAGGTATCGAAGAAACCTGGAGTGATATTAAAAACCAGGTAGAACGGCTGGAAAGCATCTATCAACTATTAGACTTAGAACCGGCACGGGAAAATTGTGTACCTATTATTGCCGTATTTAAAGATGCTTTTGAACCTCAGGATTACGGAACCGATAATTACCTGCTTAACGATATTGACATCATCCTTTATCTGCAGTTATTGGAGCACATGAACCTAACATCCTATCGCATGCTTAAGATTTTGGCGGAAGCGCTGAATTATAAAGAAGCTGAACAAATGCTATTAGAGAGCTTTGATGAGTCGTCAGACAATGACAAGCTGTTTTTAATGATAGCAGATGAGTATGTAAAGCGCTAAAAAGACAAAATGCCTTTGGCTAATCGCCAAAGGCATTTCATATGATAAGCACAAAAAAATTAATTATGCGTTCTGGATTGAGCTGTTTAAGTCGTTAGCTTCGTTTTTTACAGCCGATTTTGCGCTGTCATAGCTTTGGTTAGCATATGATTTTGCATCATCAAATTTATCCTGAGCTTCATCTTTATAATCAGACAAAGTGCTTGCTACACCATTAAATTTGGTTTTAGCTTTATCTACTAAGTTGCTGCCGTATTCTTTCAAATCCTCAGCAGTTCCTTGGGCCTTGTCTTTTGTTTTATCGATTAAATCGTTAACGTAGTCAGCGATGTCTTCTCTAAGCTCAGAGCCGCTCTCAGGAGCTAACAATAAACCTATAGCTGCACCTGCCGCAGCACCTACTAAAAGCGCTGCAATAATTTTGGTTTGATCTTTCATAGTTAATTTCCTTTACAGTAGATGATTTGGTTACATAACAGTATTTTGTACCTTACTGTTTAAACAAATTGCAAATAATTTGATTTTAGGTGCAATTACTAACCTCTGTAACTTAGTCTTGCGTCAGATCCTTGTACAGCGGCAAGGTAAAATAAAACACTGAACCTTCACCTTTTTCACTTTCTACCCAAACGTTACCGCCATGCCTTCTCACAATCTCTGCAGCAACGTATAATCCAATACCAAAGCCCGAAAAAGTTTGCTCGTTACGTCCTTCTACCCGGTAAAAACGATTGAATATTTTAGCTTGCTCCTCGGGGTTAATGCCAATACCATAATCGCGTACACCTATAGTTATGGCCTGTGTATCTGTGCTTACCATCACATCCACCCTGTCGCTATCGGGCGAATACTTAATGGCGTTGGTTAAAAAATTAGTAATCACCTGTGCGATACGGTCCCGGTCGGCATAAACTGCGAGCGGGCCAATTGGTGTATATAAAATATCGTGCTGTGTGGCCGTATGCTGTACCTCGTCTACCGTTTCCTTAATCAGATCATGCAAATCAAACTCAACACTGTTTAAGCTTAATCTGCCACTTTCCATTTTTGATACGTCCAGCAAATCGGTAATTAAGCGGGTAAGTTTATTAATTTGTTTATTAACCGTACTTAACGAGCGCAGCAAGAATTCATCATCAGTTTTTTTACTGTATATCGTGAGCAATAACTGAACATAAGCTTTAATAGAAGTTATAGGCGTTTTTAGCTCGTGGCTGGCCATACCAATAAAGTCATTTTTAACCTGCTCATGTTCCTTCATTTCGGTAATATCCATACCCGAGCCTATGTAGCCCTCAAAAATGCCGTCGGGACCAATACGCGGAATACCTTTCATGCCAATCCACCGGTACTTATCGTTACGGTTACGCATTCGGTACTCCAGATAAAACTCCTGATGTGCCTCAAAAGCTTGTATGTAACTGTTTACTACCAAAGCCTGATCGTCCGGATGCAGCAAATCATCATGCAAATGGCCTATATTTCCCACTAATTGGTTTATGCCGGCAAATTCTGTCCAACTTTTATTTACAAACGTAATTTGTTTATCGGTTCCGGTCATCCATATCAAAACCGGGGCCGAGTCGGCTATATTACGGAAACGCTCTTCGCTATCGCGCAGTAATTGTTCAGTCTTTTTCCGCTCAGTGATATCCATACATGAGCCCACATAACCGGCAAACTCACCGTTGATAGTGTAGCGCGGTTTACCAGTGGCTGCTACCCATTGCAGTCGTTTATCTTTACGCAGCACCCTAAAATCGACATGAAACTGGCTTTTATGATTTACGTCCCTGAGAAAACTACTGATGACACATTCCCGATCTTCGGGCACTACAAAATCTATCCATCCTCTGCCTAAATGCGCTTTAAATGGTTTACCCGTCCAGTCTAGCCAGGTTTGGTTTACAAATATGATATTGCCTTTGGTGTCTACCGTCCACAGGGCAGTACCGGCTGCATCAGTGATGTCTTTAAAAAGCAATTGTTGCTCGGCTAACTGGCGGTGTGCATTGGTTTTGGCCGTTACATCAAGCCCCATAATAATTACACCGATGGTTTCGCCCAGTTCGTTTCGGTATGGAGAATAAACCAAATCAAAATAACGCTGTTCTGCTTTACCGTCATCATTCCATTCAGCTATTGAAGTGTAGCTGTATTGATGATAAGGCCTTCCGGTATCAAACACACCTTCAACCATCTCAAAAACCCCACTTCTCTCCTGATGAGGCCAAGCCTGACGCATAGGTAGATTTGATTGATTAGCTCCTCCCCATAACTTTTGAAACTGCGGATTGTGTACGTCGCATACTCCGTCACGGCCACGCAGCAAGGCAATGGGACCGGGTGCCTCCATCAATAAATGAAAAAGCTGCCCGTTAAACTGGCTTGAGCCCCCGGCTACATAGCCGATATCTTCATTTTGCGACTGCATAAGTAAGAAGAAAACCTAATCTCAATAATTAAATATTAAATAGCAAAATTTATTACTGATTAATTATTTAATAAACGCTTATTGCATTAAACCTTGTATCAGGCAGCAAGGTCAATCTAAAACAATCATAAAAAACAAATGTATTTACTACTTTTACCATGACGGCTAATGTTTTGTTACTTGCAAGCAATCATTGCAGGTTGTTGAGGCTTAGTGTTTATTGTAGTAGGATACCTTAAAGCATCCTGAATTTTTAGATATGACAGATTACCAGGTAGATTTAACCAACTGCGACAGAGAACCGATACATATTCCGGGTAAAGTCCAGGCTCATGGTTTTTTAGTAGCGGTAGATAACCAGTTTGTAATTAGTTACGTCAGTGAAAACATCCATGCCTTTTTACCTGCCCAAGCAGCAGATTTATTAGGTCAAAAAGTTACAACGCTCGAAAATTTATTACTGCAGGGAGAGGAAACCGGTTTTATAAGTCAGTTACTTTTATTAGGGCGACATACCAAGAGCTTTGAAACTATTAACCCCTATAAGGTTGTTATTAACGGAGCCGATTATAACCTGATTCTGTCTCAAACCGGGCCTTATTTTTTGTTGGAATTTGAGCCCGACAGTACTGCTACCGAAGTTGATATCCATAAAACGATAGGACGCTCGGTATCAGAGATGTTAGCCGGCAAACAGTTAAAGCAACTGCTTGACAATGCCGCACAGCAGGTAAAGCAGCTTATTGGCTATGATCGCATCATGATCTATAAATTTTTAGATGATGGCCACGGTGAGGTAATTGCCGAAGTTAAAGAAGATCACTTGGATCCCTTTTTTGGATTGCATTATCCGGCAACAGATATACCTAAGCAAGCCCGCGATTTGTATAAAAAAAACCTGACCCGCATTATTACTGATGTCAATGCTGAATCGTCGCCTATCTTAGGATTGGCTGCGCATGGCGAAGTTAAGCCGTTAGATTTAACTTGCTCGGCATTGCGTGCGGTTTCTCCCATACATATTCAGTATTTAAAAAACATGGGAGTTGCTTCCAGCTTCAGCATATCGTTGATGTATCGCGACGAGTTATGGGGGCTGATTGCATGCCACAATTATTCGCCGCGGTTTATTAATTATAAAGCACGCGAAGCTTCAAAACTAATTGGACAGATTATCTCTTCAGCTTTAGAGTACAAACAAGACGAGGCTAATTCGCAGAAGAACGACCAGTTTAAAGCTGCGTATAATGTATTATCAGATACTTTGCGCAAAGGCGGAGATATAGCAGAGGCCATTACGCAGCACGAAACCAATATTTTGAGTATTACGGATGCAACCGGAGCCGTTTTAGTATACGAGGATAAGATTACCACCCTTGGTCAGACTCCCGACAAAGATGATTTAGAAGCTTTAATAAACTGGCTGAAAAAAAATATGGAAGACCGTATTTATTATACTCACCAGTTACCCGAGGTATATCAACCCGCTAAAGGCTTCAGCGGAATGGCCAGCGGCATTTTAGCGTGTACGCTTTCTAAAGAAATGGGCGAACTGATTGCCTGGTTTAAACCGGAACAATTATCAACCGTAAATTGGGCGGGTAACCCTAACAAGCCTGTAGAAGTAGATGAGCATGGTGTGGTAACACTTAGCCCCCGCCGGTCATTTGATGTTTGGCAGGAAACTGTACGGAACAGTTCTGAACGTTGGACCCGTGAGGAGATTGCTAATGTATTAAAACTGCGCGATGAAGTTGTTTTTGCTATTAACCGCCAGGCCAACGAAATCAGGGTGCTTAACGAAAAACTGAAACAGGCTTATGAAGAGCTGGATACTTTCAGTTTTACCATATCGCACGATTTGCGTACTCCGCTATCTACCATCAAAAACTATTCGGAACTGCTTTTAGAAGCTAATCAGAGTTTGGATGACGACGCCCGACGCATATTGGGTAAGGTGATCGCCGGGGCAGATAAACTTAATTTTTTAATCAAGGAAGTCCTGAATTATTCGCGGGTTGGACGTATTGATTTAGATTACACTGAGATTGACATGAAAGCCTTGGTACAGGAAATCAAGAATGATCTGGTAGTGGCTCTAAACATCAATAATTTGCAATTTGAAATTGGCGAAACACCTGCACTATATGGCGACCAAACTATGGTTACACAGGTTTTTGCCAACTTACTAAACAACGCTATTAAATACTCGGCTAAATCCAATCCCCCTAAAGTACGTGTTGATGGCAAAGAAACATCTTCCGAGGTGATCTATTCCATCAGTGATAATGGCATTGGTATCGACTTGAATTACTATAACCGCATATTCGACCTGTTTAAACGGATGGACAATGTGCGGGGTTACGAAGGCACCGGCGTGGGCCTGGCAATAGTGAAACGCATTATAGAAAAGCATAATGCACGTATATGGGTAGAAAGTGAGCTTGGCGCTGGCACAGTTTTTTATGTTGCTTTTAAAAGAAATGTGTAATGGCAGTACCTGATATATTTTATGTGGAAGACAACGAAGACTTTGTTGACGTTGTTGAGCGCGCCATTGGACAGATAGATGACACCACTGTGCTGCGTACTATTGATGACGGGGCCTTAGCTCTAAATACTTTAGAAAAGCTGGCAGAAGACAAGGCTAAACCTAAACTAATTTTGATTGACTTGAACCTGCCGGGCTTATCGGGACTCGACTTATTAAGAAGAATTAAAGAAACGCAGGCACTTAGGTATGTTCCTATTGTGATGTTTTCGACATCTGATAATCCGAAAGACATTCGCTCTTCGTTAGAATTTGGCGCTAATGCTTATGTGACCAAGCCATTAGGATATGCTAACTTAGTAAAATGCTTAAGCGCGATGCACGATTTTTGGTTGAAGACAAGTAGTAGCGTTGCTTAAAAATTTTTTGAAATCAAAGGTTAAAGCCATTCACCACGAGTGGCTTTTTTGTTAAAATTTGCAACCAACAGCTTTGTTATTGTATTGTATTTTCAACAGTCGCTACAACATTCTATACATTTAATACATCTCCGTTTTGCCTTAAGCTCTAATAATTAAGTTGCCTAATAAACAGCGTACTTCATAAAGCTCTTAACTTAGTTAATTTAAAATCAACAAAACTTAGCAAGAGTTAACCTGTTTAAATAAGACCTATAAAAACATGATTATGGCAACTACTGCATTAGAAAAAAAACCGTTGATAGAGGGATTAACTGATGGAGCCATCAATTTGGAATGGCCGGAACGTTATATATCCATAGCCGCAGGCGTAAAAATTTCATTGTCAGGCTTAAAAAATATTTTCTCCAGCCCGTTCAGCAGCATTCTGAAAGTTGGTGCAGGTGGATATTTGATTACCCGTGGCTTGACCGGGCACTGCGAGTTATATACTCAAATGGGTAAAAACAGTACAGAGCCGGTTAACGTAAACATACGTTCATCGGTTACTATAAACAAACCGCGCCAAGAGGTTTACGAATTTTGGAGACAGTTAGATAACTTACCTAAGTTTATGAACCACCTGCAAAGCGTGGAGGTAATTGATAGCAAACGCTCGCATTGGGTGTTAAAGCTTCCTGTTGATGTAGCTAAGGTGAGTTGGGATGCCGAGATTGTAAACGACGAGGCGGGCTATGCTATTGGTTGGAGTTCGCTGCCAGGATCCACTATCGACAATGCTGGTAAAGTACGCTTTAAAGATGCAGAAGATGGCGAAGGTACTATTGTAGATGTAGTAATTAGCTATACGCCGCCTGCAGGCGGCGTAGGCACAGCCTTAGGCCATGTGTTGAATCCGCTGTTTAAGAAAATGGTAGACGATGACGTGCGCAACTTTAAGCAATATATGAACATTGATGGAACCGAAAATACGCTGGCCGATACCAATGCAGACTATGCGCACGGTAGTGTTAGATAAGCTAGAAGCTATATTGAGTAGTCCTGAAATAGGTTGACTATTTTAATGATTACAAACATTGGTAAAAAACCTTAAACACTAACCAAAGTGTTTGAGGTTTTTTTGTAGGTTTTAACTTTCATTTTTTGCTACTGGTGCATTTGTTTTGGTGTCAGCATTTGACAGCTTAGATGAGGGCGTAACATGTTATAGATTTCTATGCTTTGTTGCGCCTGAACTTTTGCTTGGCCAAGGCTATTTAACTTTTCGCCCAGCCCG
>CAJYJH010000035.1 GCA_913775265.1 uncultured Mucilaginibacter sp.
GCGGTATCAGCATTTACCCTAACAGTATTGCCAATTTATTAATGAAGCGCGAATACGAAGATGAACAGGCCAAATACGACAGCTTTTACATTGATGCCAATTTTGCCTGGAATGTAAATGGCAACCCTTATGGCAAACCGGGCGATATGGCCACCCTAAAACTGATGATTAATGTTAAGCGCTTTATGCTCAGCCGTAAGCTGGCTCTCTCGCCCAAATTAGGGTCGCAAACGGTGTATTTTAATAACAATAACCTCGGCAGATCTTTCTATAGTTTTTTTACCGCTGGTGTGGGTTTGAGTTTGGGTAAGTTTCCGGAGTAGGTGGGTGTGCGGAAGTTGGTATTGTTAAAGGGTCTGTGACGAAATAGTTAGGCTATCATTGTTTCTTGTATTAGACGTATGTGCTTTTTGAGGTTTGTTAGTGCGATTTTGACTCTCACCTGTGCTCGTTAACTTACTTCGTCCGCTCATTGCCACGGAGGCTACTTCTTTTGACATAGCCTCAAAAGAATCAAAAACGCCTGGCTGTTGCGATCACCTGTCCACCCGCATGTCCCTCGCTGGCCCGGGCGCAACAGCGAGCCTTTGCGCTTCTTAATCATAATTTTCTGAATTTAAGAATTGACAGAATAAAGTTAGAGTACTTAGTATGCTCATTTAAAGTCCTCCCTACCAGGGGATGATTTAGGTAAGGCTGCTCCCCCTTCAGGGGGCTGGGGGGTTACTGCTCTTGCAAGGTATCGGCATCTTTTTTCAGGTACAGCACGGTAGCAAACACTTTGTTGCTTTGCCAGCGTTGCTGCATTTCGGGTGTTACTATCTGCGGTGGGTGCTGGTTTTTCAGGGTCAGCACTTCGGGTTTAGACATGCTTATCTTGAGCAGGTCGGGGCGCACGGCCTCAATCCTGAATACGCGAAAAACAGCTGTCTCCTCGCTGGTGCTGGTTCCGTCAGGGAGTTTTCCCCGGCGCGAGGTAAAGTTGCTTACTGCCCAGCTTTCAAAAACTTTGGTATTTAGTGTTAAAGCACCGCCCAGCCAGGTCCAGTCGTCGTGGCTTATTTTTTTCTCCCACCGTCCCCGGTTATCCGGGTCGTATTGCAGGCCAACCATATGGTCGGCCTCAATTTCATACCCGGTTGTATCATTAAACCATCGCCCGGCAAAGGCATCGGGTGCGGTCCATTGCGCCCTGGCCGAAAATGACAGGCCTGTCAGTAATATTAAAAGAAGTGTTTTCACGGCTTTAAGATAGTTTATTTTACACAATCCAAAGGCGCAAGTTTATCCCACGCCGGCATCTGCACTTTACAACTCGTTCATCCATAAAACGGCCTTTCTGCTTTTACAATAAGGTATGCAGGTACAGGTATTTAACCTACCCATTGTATTAGCCGTTAAAGCCCTACCCCTGCCGCATTCCATTTATTTAGCCATAGCTTGCTCATTTGAGTAAGGTATTTAAATAATAACTTTGAGAAGGTTATCGTCACAATAAATCCGCTTATGATGGCCGTTACACCCAACTAATGAATTTTAACATTACCAACGGTACGGGCTATATTGCTATTGGGCTTTGTGATGCAGGGTCGTACATACAAATAAACAAGCCGGTAACGTTAGTCTGGCCGGACGCCGGCGGCTCGGTGGCCGAATATCTTTGCCTGATGCCCATGGCTCCGGGCGAACATGAAAAAGTCCATGATTTAATTATGGATAGCTTAAACACCGATTTTACCGGCCGCGAGCAAGACCTGTATGAGGTACTTAAACCGCTGCTATCCCTGTTACCAAACGGCGAATATGATTTAACCTACCGTGCCGGACTGCCCCAACCGGAACCGGTAAATGACCAAAACCAACCGGTGAGCTACGCCTGGTTTACAGAATATCCCACGCCGGTAAAACTAAACCAGATTGACCAGCTTAAACGCGACTATAAAGCCGAGTGCAAACAGTTTGACCGCGAAGAATCGCTCTATGATTTAGTGGAGTTTACCTCAACCTGGGCATATAACGGCGGCGGGGCCTTCCGGTACGTGGCCACCCGGCCGTTTGATGAGATTGATGCAGACCAGGTTAGGCATTTTGAAAGGCAGATTGCCGAAGGCGCACGGCCTTGGGTGCTGGTGATGAACGCTGTTTTGCCGGAGCACGAATGGTCGGCCGATTTTGTATTGGATGGCCACCACAAACTGGAGGCTTACAACAACATGAGGGTGAACCCGCCCAGTGTAACCATTACCCAGCATATACGGCACAACGACGAAAAGATATTTGATGCCGAAGCACTGGCGCAGCAGCTTTACCCTTGGCAAATGCGCCACATTCTCGACCATTGGAACGACTACGAGAAAGACAGGTTTGTGATCACAAAGTTGCAAAACCCCGAAAGCCCGCTGCACAAGCATGTACGCAACGGCACAGTGCAGGAGTTTTACGACAACAAACAGCTGCGCCACCAGGCGTTTTATATTAACGACAAGCCCCATGGCCAGGAACTAAACTGGTACAACAATGGCCAGCTAAAATCCGAACAATACTATAACCATGGTAAACGGATTGGCACCTGGAAAAACTACTACCCATTGGGCAATATCTGGCAAATACAAACTTTTAATGATGAGAGTGCTTACCATGGGCAGGTAATATCCTATTACGAAAACGGCCAGAAACGACAGGCATCCGAGTACGAAAACGGACGGCAAAAGGACGGATTGAGCAAACAAAGCTGGCATTACAATGGCAACCCCGAATATGAAGCCACTTATTTGGCAGGCCGGCAGGTGGAGGTAAAACGATGGGACAACTACAACAGTTTAACTGAGCACAGCGTCTATAACGCCGAAACCCAATTATACGAAAAGGTAAACCTGCCCGACCCGGCCGATACCCAGCCTGCCGGGCAGGTATACGTAAGTACCAGCCTAACTGATTTTTCGGACGATGGCATTATTAGGGGCAACGGAGAGAATTTTAAATACTACGTGTTTGTTTTTGTGGTGATTTTGTTGCTGGCCTACCTGTTTTGGTGGATGGGGCAGCCGTTGTGAGTTGAGGGATAGTGAAGGACCTATTGTTTTGAAATACATGCAAATTTGCTGACATTTATCCCAGCCATGCTTACCCTTGCCGATTATTTGTACCGCTTTACGCACCTCAAACAGGGCGTAACCCGCTATGGCAAGGCACCGCACAAACCGGTGTTGCTCATTACTTTGCTCGAGCTCATCGGTCGTGGTCATATTACTGATAACCAGGTTTTAGTAAATACCGAACTGGTGGGCACTTTTCAGGAAAACTGGCGACTGCTGGTAAACACCCTGCACCAGGCCGATTTTACGCAGCCCTTTTACTACCTGCAAAGCGAACAGGCCGACAGGCAACCCCTGTGGCAACTACACGCCAAACCCGGCAGCCAGATTAACGCCCACATTAAAAGCGTAAACACCCTCATCAATGTGCTGGCTTATGGTAGCTTTGCCCCGCCCCTGTTTGCGCTGCTGCTCGATGCCGTAAACCGGCAAGTACTGCTCAATGCCTTGCTGCAAACTTATTTTGCCCCCTTGCGCACAGCTTACCTGCAAGCCAAAGCCACCGGCCAGGGCTACCTTACCGAGCTGGAACATTACGTATTAAACGAACCCGAAGTTAAGTATCAAACCCTCGCGCCGCCCGTTACCGAAGAAGACATATTTGTGCGTGGCGGACTATTTAAAAAACTGATCCCCAGGGTATATAACCACACTTGCTGCATTACCGGCTTGCGCATCGAAAGCACTTTTGGCCATACCCTGATTGATGCCTGCCACATTGAACCGTTTAGCCTGAACGGCAACGACCAGATTACCAACGGACTGGCCCTGTGCCCCAACCTGCACCGCGCGTTTGACCGCGGACTGATCAGCATCGACCAGCAGTATCGCGTCATCACCTCGCCCCACCTGCGCGAAGATCACGCTCACCCTTACAGCCTCGGCCAGCTACACGGCCGGCCCCTGCGGCTGCCCGATCACCGGCATCACCGCCCGGCTTTAGCAAATTTGGAATGGCATCGGGGGAATGTGTTTAGGGGGTGAGGGTGTTAGTAATATTAACCATAAACCTAAAAAGCAACTTAGTGAAAAATACAATAATTGCACTCATACTTTCCTTGATCTCGGCAGGTTGTTACTCCCAGCCTAAAATTAAAAAAGTAGAAGTTCTTTGCGTGTCTCCTTCAATACATACGGTAATGAAAATTGATTGTGAAAGCTTCAAATCTGTATTCAAAGAAAAAGTTAAAGTCACTAATTTGGATAAAAACGATATCCGTAAAATGGAAACTTATTTAACAAAATGGACATCCTCAAAAAATCTTGAGCCAGATGTTAGAGCACAGTTCATCATACATAATACAGATGGAAGTATCAAAGTTTTATGTTACGATGGCGGTTACATATTATCCATGAATGGGCATGATGGTAAAGTCAGTACTTCGTTCGCTTATTTTCTAAATAGTATAATTTGCAGATGATTAAGTAAGCCTTTCATTTAGCGCAAGTCTTAGTGCCCCGGTGATTGCGTAATAGCCTGAGTTGGGCTATCGGCAGACAAGCATAAGGGAGGCTTACCCTTTACACAGCCTCACTAAGACTTGCGCTAAATGAACGTTGAATTGTTACCTTTAAACAATGAACAAAAGAGTAAATCTTAACGGATACATTAACCAACTTAGCTTTTTGTTGATGCTGTTATTGATAGGCTTTTTGTTACCCTATGCAGCTGCTGCACAGATCGACTCTTTACCCGCCCATAACCAAAGAGCGGTGCTAATACATTCAAAGGTTATGGCCGAAGACAGGACCCTCTGGATACACCTGCCGGATAGCTACGCAACTACTCCATTAAACACTTACCCTGTATTATACGTGCTCGACGCAGGTAACCAGTTTAATCACGCCGTCGAAGCGGTAAGCTTTCTATCAGGGTACGACCGCAACAGGATGCCTGAAATGATAGTGGTTGGCATAACCAATGTTGACCGTGGCAGAGACTTTACCCCTGTTTACCTTAACACAGCCAACGGAACCATGGATAGCGTTAAAGCCGCAACCAACGCCGGAGCCGGCAGGTTTTTGAGATATCTGGCCAACGAAGTGGTTCCGTTTGTAGATTCACGTTACCGCACACAGCCCTACCGCATACTGGCCGGGCATTCGTTAAGCGGCCTATTTGCCTTGTACGTTAAAGAGCAGATGCCCAACTTGTTTCCGGCCATGATCTTAACCAGTCCTGCCATCAACGGTGTTAACGACAGACTGCTTTCTAACCTTCAATCATTCATCAAGCCTGCGCACCCGCATAATGGCAAATTGTTTATCGCCATTGGCAACGAAAACACGCAGAAGGTTGACTCGTTAACCTCTGGTTTAAAGCGGTATGCCCCTACATGGCTCAACTGGGCTTACCAAAAGTATGATGACGAAAACCATTTTTCGGTGCCATACAAAAGCTTGTTCGACGGACTGAAATTCATCTACAAAAACTGGTTCACCGATTATTACGGAAACACGGCTATTACCTACCGGGATATCACCCAACACTTCAAAATATTATCCGACGAGTTTGGCTATCCTATAAACCCGACAGAAGACTTTGTAAACAACTGCGGTTATAACCAGCTCAATTCCGGACGTACGGCAAACGCGGTTGCGCTATTTATCGAAAATGTAAAAGCTCATCCCAACTCTTATAACGCTTACGATAGCCTGGGCGAAGCATATCTGAAATCTGGCAATACGGCGCTTGCCATCTTAAACTACAAAAAATCTGTTGAGTTAAACCCTCATCACCAGGCAGGGAAAGCCATACTCGAAAAACTGATGAAGGCCAGGAAGTAGGTGTTGGATGCTGTATGATTATTATTCTTTAAGCGGTACATCACCTTGCTCTGCAATGGCTTGTTTGGCTATGGTCACTGCCGCATCTTTTTTAACGCTATCCAGATCTTTTTTTGCAAACAGTGTAATTAAATAGACCCTCGTGCCATGATCGGTTTTAACAACGTTGTAGTACAATACCCTAAAACCACCGCTTTTGCCTTTGTTACTACTACAGTCGGGCATGCGTATTTTGTAGACGTTTTCACCATAAGCGTCGCCGGCTAATGGGTTATCTTTAAGGCAGGCAACCAATGTCTGCAAATCAGACTTTTATGGAGTGGTGGTTTTTAAAAGGCTTTAAGCTCCTTTTAAACTCACGGGTAAACAACACTTCATTCTCAGGCTTTGAAGCGGCCGCGTCATCTTCAGTCATTCCAAAGGTCGTTGAACGACAAAGCATTTAACTCGCCTTTTTCAATCGCTTCCACCTCAATCAGTCCGCGTTTAAGAGCACCATCAATCTCACTTTTGGCATGCAGAGCCATAATCGCTTGCTTCAGCATTTCGGCACGCAACACGTTACCGCTCAGTTCAAGCAATTGCTTCACCTCGCTCACTTCGTTATCAGGCACTTCTACGGTAATGGTGGTCATGTTTTACTGTTAAACTGATGCTGTTCAAACAAATATACCTAAAACTAAACAAACCAGGCAACTAATGTTTTAGCTATGGCTGATTAGCCTTTTTATTCAGCGCGAGTATTAGTGCTATGGGATTGAGCAGGAGCCTGACTTGTGCTATCCGCCCCCCCCAATTACTGGCGCAAGTATGTAGAGACGCATTTGAAAAGGCTACCCAAGTGTTCTTTCATCATCAATACTCGCTTTCTATTTGTGCTCGCACTATTGAAAAATCTTTTACAATTTCATCCACCTCTTCAAATAAATCATCGTTATAGAATTCTTTAAAGAATGATGACGGCCACAAGGCGAAGCAGTTATCATCCAGCTTTCTGTAAATCCAATAAGAAGATATCCTTTCATCTGTGACATCAAAAAGGATGATTGGCACATGTATTAAATGCTCGTAATCTGAAACAATTTGCACAAAACAAGTATGTTCGTCAAAGGTCAGTGCCAGTACAATGTACTCTTTGCCGACAGTGATGTGGAAATGATTCTTTTGTTCCGCATAATCCCCTAAAATTTGAACGTGTTCTGAGGACAATGTTTTGCTTTTACAAAGTATTTTCATTCATCGATGCTTTGTGTCTATGTAATTCTATAATTTTTTTGTCGGTATTTAAATTTCCTGTTTGATTTAGATAATTATTTCTTGACTGGTTTGACATTTTACCCTTTTTGCTGGCTGATGTATATAGCTATATTACGTGGGTGGCTGCTTATAACTTTCCGTTTATCCCCCAAACCGGCGCAAGTTACAGCAAGGCCTCATACAACTGCTACCCGTGACTTTAACGCGGAGCGCCGTTAGAGCCATTGATCAACAACCCCAACGGCGCTTACGCCACGCCGCGCATCCCCGAAGCCTTTACCCCTACCACGTTTAACCGGTTCGGCAGAGAAGCTTTTGCCTTTGTTGTAGCACGGGCAGCTTCGTTAAAGGTAGTTTTACTGTTGTGTAAAAAGGTTATATTCGCCTGTTAAACCTGTTGCAATGAAAGCACTTTACTTTGGCTTGCCGTTGGTATTTCTATCTTTATTGGCCTGTAATAAAAATGAGGTAACCTCTCCCGACGAACCTGGCACCGTAGTGTTCCCCGCCGGAACCACCCCTGTTGTTAATTCCATCTTACAAAAAACCACCTTTAACAGCGCGGGTAAATTATCGTATACCTTGTACATCAGCGGTACTAATTTCAGATCGGACCTGAAAAACAACAAGGTGATGTTTAATAATATCACTGCCGATGCCACGGTAAGCGATACGGAGCACTTTGAAGTGACCGTTCCGGAAGCTGCCATCAACACAGAATCGAAGCTGACCATCATCACCAGCGGCAAATATACCGTTTATGGCCAGCCCTATAAAATTACCCAGCCCGAAACCATAGTGTCGTCCGTAAACACCGAGCAGCTGCTGCGTGGCGGCCGTGTTATCGTTACCGGTTTGGGTTTTAGTCCGGCAGCGGCCGAAAACGTGGTTACCATTAACGGCGTTAAAGCCACGGTAGACTCGGTAGGCCTTAAAAATCAAAACCTTAACTTCAACGCTGTGCTATATAATGGCATTACCACCAACGTACAGCACGATTTTCCGAAAGCCGGCTTTAAACTATACGTTACCGTACCGCAAAATGCGGGTGCGGGTAAACTTACCGTTACCACGTTTGGCAAAACGGTTACTTACCCGTACGATATGCAAATACTGCCGTCCACGTTTACCTCGTACAGCAGCACGCCCATCAACAGCATTTCGCTGGATGCGGCGGGTAACGTTTACGGGGTTCATAACAATAAAGTGTTAAAGGTTACTCCGGGCGGTGCCGTAACCACCCTGGCCACCATAGGCGATGCCACTTTTATTTTAGGCGATGCCGTGGCCGATGCGGCGGGCAACGTTTACGTAGCCTCGGGCGATGACCGCAGCTCGGAGCCCGGCACCATGGGTCCTATTTACAAAACTACGGCCAGCAGTGCTAAAATATACAAGGTTACCCCGGATGGCACAGTTTCGGTTTTTGCCGGCAGCGACCCGGGCCAGGCCGACGGGCAAGGCACAGCGGCTAAATTCAGGTACCCCACCTATATGGCCCGCAACAACAAAACCGGCGATTTGTATGTAACCGACGGTACATTGATCAGAAAAATAACTCCGGCAGGGCAGGTAAGCACCCTGGCCGGCAAGAACCACCCTTTAAGCCCCAGGGCTGGCGCGGGCGCTATTGACGGGCAGGGCGCTGCGGCCGACTTTTATGGTTTGTTCGGCATCACGGTTGACCAGGAAACCGGTAACCTGTACGTGGTAGATTTTAATACCACCAATGGCGGTTTAAGGCAGGTTACCCCAACCGGCTATGTAAGCACCCCTATCATTACCCGGGCCGAACCCAAAGGCGGCAGGATGCCCGACATCTGGTTTCCGGGGCCAACCGTGGCAGGCATTGCCGTTGATGCCGATCGCAATATTGTGTTTGCGCAGGATAACCAGATCGTGAAAATTAAAAACAACGTGGCCTACAATACCAACCTCAACCCATCCGGCGAGCTTATTTCGGGCTTAACGCTGGATGCCTCGGGCAAAATATGGATGGCTGGCGGTAAGCAGCTTTATAAAATTACGCCTTAAAGCGGTACATCCATAAACAAAAAATATAACTGAAGCAGCCGTAGCCACCATGCTTATCAATAAAGCCGTGGCCCGGTTTAGCTTTAGACGTATAAACGTAAGCTAACCAACCCGGCAGTAACTCCAAAATATTCGACGCGGAAGGCTGCTATCCTAAGCGGAGGCCTCGGTTATAAGATGACCGATCAACTCATCGAGCTCCATATCAAAAAGATGACTGATTAATATAAGCGTTTCGATGTTTAGCTGCGTGCGGCCCAGTTCTATGCGGCTGTAAGCATTTTGGGAGTGGCCCAGCTTGACGGCAACATCAATCTGGGTAAATCCTTTTTGCATACGTATCAACCGTAAATTCCGGCCGATTAGTTTTTTATCCAATGATTTTACAGGAGCTTTTCTGAGGCGCGGCATAGGTTAAGTTGAAACGTTATTTACGCAAATTTGCCCCAGGCAGATTGCGTTGCAAAACAAAACACCCCGCTTATGCCCGAACATTTTGTTTTCTTCAGGTAAATAACGCCAATACCCCCATAAACAATATAGTTGTAACGGTTTCAAACCTCGTTAAACAGCAATACACTGATCTGCGACTCTACTAAAATCAGTTTTGCCTGGCAATCTGCCAGGTACTGTGCCGACTCATAAATATTGCCATCCCCGGCTGCCTTTTTATGCAGATCAGCAATCAGCAGATCAATGACATTTTTTAGCTCATCACGCTTGTGAAGCAGCCTTGCATAAGCTAACATGTGTAAATTTAAATGAGTTAAAAACAACTTTGTGACCAGTGCCCCAAAAAAAGAGCCCGGCAGTTGCCCGGCTCTCAAACACTTTAACATCAGCCGGCAATGCCGGTTGCTATATCAGACACAGCAACAACTATTTTGTTTGAAGCTTATTGGCTAAAAAAATGGGTATTGCCCGGGCTTAATTTAACTTAAACACAACATTAAGGCTGTTAAAAAGACTGAACTGCCCATTGGCATGATCACCGGCAGACTTACAATCTGCAAAATATTCTTAATTTGGCACTTTCCAAACATTCGGTCGGGTTAACCGTAATAGAGCCCAGATAAACTTTTAATTTATTTATGAAATTAACTTTACGTATCAAGTCGTGCGCCATGATATGCGCAGTGGCTGCTATCAGTTTTACCTCCTGTAAAAAAGGCGATATGGGCCAGCAGGGCGTCCAGGGTGTGCAGGGGCCGCAAGG
This sequence comes from uncultured Mucilaginibacter sp., assembly GCA_913775265.1. GTDB lineage: Bacteria > Bacteroidota > Bacteroidia > Sphingobacteriales > Sphingobacteriaceae > Mucilaginibacter. The sequence goes on from CAJYJH010000035.1 coordinate 10,390, forward strand.
TGTACAGGGCGTAGCCGGTTTAGATGGCAAAACCATCCTGTCGGGCACCGCTGCTCCGGCATCAACAGCAGGCACCACGGGCGATTTTTATCTCGATCTGAGCACATCCAATTTTTACGGCCCAAAAACTGCCAGTGGCTGGGGACAACCCATCAGCATTAAAGGCATGAACGGGGCTACGGGTGCTACGGGTGCCACAGGCGCAACAGGTGCCACAGGGGCAACGGGTGCAACCGGGGCAACGGGTGCTCAGGGTGTACCGGGAAAAAGCGGAACGCAGTTATTAAACGGTTCAGGCGCACCAAGCACAAGCTTAGGTGTAACAGGCGATTTTTACATCAACACAGCCACTGCCGAAATGTATGGTCCTAAAACTGCAAATGGCTGGGGTTCGGCTGTGAGCTTTGCAGGTTCGGTAACCAGCAGTGCACAAACCTACATCATCAGAGGGCATAAATTTAAAACACTGACCGAATCAACCTACGGAAACCCAACCCAGCTTCTTTATTCTATACAGTCAACACTAACGTTAGGAGAGAAATTCTCTAATTATAGTGACGCAACAACAGTTTTCTATTATATAAAAATGTCTAACACGGCGGGCGCAGAGTGGCGCAACGTTGGAGGGGCCAATGATAATGCTTTTATATTGGGAGTGCCTAATAAAAGTTCGTCTGCCAGTAACCCTACTGTTTATTTAAATTATGTTTTTGTAGTTAACGGAGAAATGACTATGTCGGGCAATTCCAGTTACGTTCCAAAATCCACTTTAGATAACGGTGTAGACATCAAAATATTAATGGTAAATTCTTCTTTAGTTCAAACAATGACCTCGAGAAATGTTGACCTGAAAAACCTTGCCGCAGTACAAGAAGCGCTCAATATTAAATAAGTATTTGTAATAAGCTACTGATTTATTTATGAAATTAACTTTACGTAGTAGGTTGTGCGCCATGATTTGCGTGGCTGCCGCTATCAGTTTTGCCTCGTGCAAAAAAGCCGATGTGGGCGACCAGGGCATCCAGGGCGTGCAGGGTCCGCAGGGCATTCAAGGCGTTGCCGGCCTCAATGGCAAAACCATCCTGTCGGGTACGGCTGCTCCGGCATCAACCGCAGGCACCACCGGCGATTACTACCTCGACCTGGGCACCTCTAACTTTTACGGCCCTAAAACCAGTTCAGGCTGGGGCCAGCCCATCAGCATTAAAGGCATGAACGGGGCAACCGGCGATACCGGTGCAACAGGAGCTACCGGGGCTACGGGCGCTACCGGGGCCACAGGTGCCACCGGAGCAACAGGCGCTCAGGGGGCAGCGGGTAAAAATGGTTCACAGGTGTATAGTGGCACCGGAGCGCCGGGTGCAAGCACCGGAGTTAACGGCGATTATTATATCAATACATCAACGGCCGAAATATATGGACCTAAAGTGGCAGACACGTGGGGTGCTGCCATTAGCTTTGGAAGCTCTGCAACAGGCAATTCAGAAACTTATATTATTAAGGGGCATAAGTTCAAAGATATTCAAAACGCATCTAGCGGCCTTGATAATATACCCAGATTTACCTTGAGTTCGTCTGTCACCTTGGGAGCCAAATTTACCAACCTGAATGATGAATTATCGCCATTTTATTTTGTTAAAATGTCTAACACGGCGGGCGCAGAGTGGCGTTATGTAGCCAGCGGGTACGATTATGTATATTTAACCGGCAATCAAAATACCGGAGTAAGTGAGTCTAACCGCAATTACTATCTCAATTACGCATTTGTAGATAAAGGGATCATGTATTTTATAGGCTATTCGAGTTATGTGCCACGTACTACGGTAGATCGCGGTATTGATATTAAAATACTGCTTATCAAGTCCTCTTCTGTTCAAACCATGACATCCAAACACGTTGACTTTACAAACCTGGCAGCCGTGCAACAGGCGCTTAATATAAAGTAAGTACTGCTCAATTAACCAAAGCCCGCTTGTTGATGCCAAGCGGGCTTTTTGATTTTTATAAACGCTTGACGATGCAGCTTAGCTTACCCGCTTTATCGTACTGATTATTTACATGAGATTAGCACAGTTACCGTTGTATAGTTTAATCAGGCAGCCGGTAAATGGGGGGCTGAATTTCTATAGCTCCACCCTTCTCAAGCATCTCCACCATTTTATCAAGCGATATACTCTTACCCGACTTCATGTAGCTTTTCCAATTAGCAACCGTGCTTCGATCAACGCCCAGCGTAGTGTAAATACCGCGTTTACTGATCAGCGCCTCAAAGGCTGCCCTTATCCCTGTTACATCCATATCCAGCGGATAATTAAGCCTATAATAATTAAAATAGCTCCTACTTCCCACCACGTAAATTGAATTGTTAAGTCGAGGTCAGCCTGTTCGCCATTAGCGTAGGCTTTCAGGAAGTTAATAATCTGTTTAATCATTGTGATATTTAGCTGGCAATTACACGACATCTTAAAATTGAGATAGGTGTCGGCCCATATTGCTGACACGAATATACAGCAACAGCCTATAAGTTGTTATTCCGGCCAATGTATTTCATGCGCATACTTAACGCAACCTTTTGTGTAGCGGCACTGAATACGGGCCCGACCTGGGTTATCCGGCAAACAATTACAAGTCTGGCTTACCCCTTTTGAGCAGCCGCACTGAGGGTTGCGCTAAATGAGTGGTGAGGAAAGTTGATTGCCCTCTGCGCCGAAACAGCGGCGAAATACCGCTTGCCTTACAAAATAATTGTGACTTTACCTTTTAAGGCTTATCTTGGCTATAACCTATTTCGCCAATCACATGATATTAAAAAAAAGGGCGCCTGTATTGTTCATGATCATACTGGCTGCCATGCAATCACTCAGCGCCTGCAAGCCCCTTTTTTAGCGCAAGTCTTAGTGCGGCAAGGCGCAAGCAAAAGCCTGACTTGTGCTTCCTGCAACTAAGGCACAAGTCGGGCTAGCCCGCATGGCAGCTGCACTAAGACTTGCGCTAAAGGGGGGCACGCTTGTTGGCATAAGCTTCAGGCACTGGTTAACGTTTGCTTGAAAAAAGACCAATAAATAATATCCCTAAAATCAAAACCACATAGCCATTCCAAATCCTGAAATTTGTAACTTAAGGCCCATTATCTAAACCATCCACATGCACTACCGACTTCTGGCATTCATTTCACTTTTAATTATACCTGCCATAACTTACGGACAAAACGGAGGCCAGCAAAAAAAGGTTGTTGAAGAGGTGACGCTGTCGTTAGAAGTAGATGATCCGGGACCGCCGCCACCCAATTTAGTCTCTAAATTTAGCACCATGCAGGCTTGGCTCGCTAACATCTGCGATGGCAAAAAGCCCCGGAAAGCTATAACTGAGTACCAGATCGGACTATTTTTTTCGGACAAACGTGTTACCCTCTTTTTAAACGGCACCAATACTTATGGCGAAGGCACCGGCAGACAAACCATTAAAATTGAGTTTGAACCTAAAGAAATGTATTATTTGCTGCCTGCAAAATATAGCGCAAAACTAAACCACAACGAGCTTTATAAGAAAATAATAACCGACATCAAGCGCTTTTGTACTACCCCCAAATTCAGGTCGTCGTTTTTGACAAAGGCCGATCAACTCGTTTTCGAACCAACCGGCACAACAATCTGGTCGAAGAAACAGCCGTAAAACATGATCCGTTTTGAGCGGCGAGGGCGCAGCCAAGAGATTGACTTGTGCGTCCTGCAAGCAAAGCACAAGTCAGGCTAGCCCGCATGGCAGTTGCAGTAAGACTTGCGCTAAGGGGGTAAACTAAAAATCCTGGCGTCGCCCCTCACCCCTATAAAAATCGAAACTGCAACTTCAGCTAAACTAAACGGGACCGGGTTACCGTCCGGTCCCGTTAATAATAAATAGCATGTCCGTAGGAACTGGACGTATCAAATATATAAATTATGTTGCAATCGATTGCAACATAATTTATATAAAGCCCGGCATCGCGCTGGGCATTTTTAATCAACTTTAAACACAAATGAACTTGTGTAATAAAATGTGAAGGTAATATTTTAGCGTATCTTTAGCTATGGCGCATGATCTCTTAGATACTATTTCAATACTGGAGGACATATACCTTAACATATACGAGCCATCAATGGCAATTCAAAGTATTAATCTGAAGGATGAAAACGCCTTATATACACTGTACGGTACGATTATAAAATTGGGGTTAATAGATATCACTTCGTACCTTGATGAATACAATAATGTGTTCGCTAGTTCATTAAAAGATTATAAAGGGGAGGCTTATCGTAACGCATTCATGGAATGCTTGAAACCAATCAAAGCTGCAATACAACAATCTTTCCCAGACCTTGGAAAATTTAGAAACAATTACCTAGCACATCCACGAAGAATACAAGCCCAACAACATCGTAAGGTTATTTTATATGGAGATATAGCAAGCTATAAAGTTCCTCAAGATTTTGGCGAGTATATTTTTATCTGCCAGATGATTGATATAATGCATCACATGATAAGAACGTTATTCCCCGTTGAAATTCGAAAAGGTAAAGCAATAATGTACGAACATTACGGTAAATTAGACAGTTCTAAAAGAACTATTGCCGACTTTGAAAACTGGAATAGACGGGTAGATGAAGCAAAAACCAAATGGGAAGAAGCAGTCAGTAAAAACATGAGCGTTTTAAGCAAAGCTTAATCGTATCAAGGATAGAATTGAAACTCATCTACGCCCCCTCAATAGCGCGAGTATGTAGCGACGACATTTGGGTGGCTACTCGCGGTGTCCATTGCTGTAACCCACTTGATTTACTCACGCCAGTACATGAACAACTGTATAATTAAAGCTTTTCCGGTCCCCCCTCTACTGGCGCGAGTATGTAGCAAAACCTGTGTGGTGGCTACTCGTGACTTGAACGCCGGGCACGAGTAGCCATCGCTCCAACCCGCCCAACATACTTGCGCCGGTACATAATCACCTATTCAACCTACACATCCTCCCCCCTCCCCAAAATAAAAAACAAACCCATCCCCCTACCCGTTAACGAAACGCTGTTTTAACTGCGAACAAAACGAACAACCCCAAAACGCAAATGAATTTTTATTTTCTGTACGACTTGCCTAACTGGCTGTTTGCAAGCGTTATTATTTTGTTCTTTGTTAGTTTTGGGCTTATCGGGTTAATACTTACCCGCAAAATCATCAAACGGTTGCACCAGGCCGACCAGGCCCATAACGATATTGTGAGCTACTACCTGGCTGCCATGACGGTTTTTTACGGCATTACGCTGGGCCTGGTAGCGGCCGGCACCTGGAACACGTATTCGGGCCTGAACAATAAGGTAGACGAAGAAGCCCAGGTGGTGGCCAGTATTTACCGCGACGTGCGGGGCTACCCCGACACGCTGAAGCGCAAGCTGCAACGCGACCTGCGTAACTATGTACATAACGTGATTTACGTGAGCTGGCCACAGCAGCGCAAGGGTTTGCTGCCTACGCAGTCGGGCCTGTACCTTGATACCTTCCAGACCCATTTGATGAGCTACCAGCCGCAAACCATCCGCGACCAGATACTGGAGGCCGAAGTGTTCAGGCAGTATAATAACCTGGTGGAGGCACGGCGGTCGCGCATCAACTCTACGCACACCGGTTTACCTGCGGTGTTATGGACGCTGGTAGTCATCGGCGGCATGGTGTGTATTGTAGTGTCGTGGTTTTTTGATGTAAAAAGCTTTGCCATGCATGCATCCATGACTGTTTTACTCGCCGGGTTGCTTGGCCTGATGATCTACCTGATCGGCACTATGGATAATCCCTTCCGAGGGAAAATCAGTGTTACCCCTGCCGCCCTCGAAATGGTGTATCATCAAATGGTGAAACATTAGCCCCCCAGCCCCCTGAAGGGGGAGCAGCCCCACCTAAATCCTCCCCGGGAGGGAGGACTTTTGGTTTGTACAACGGCAATAATGAGTTCTTTAGATTATTGAAATTCTACAAATTCCGGTTCAGACATTGAAGCATACCACCATCCCCCTGAAGGGGGAGCTTTTGATAGCCGGGCGGTAGACAGTGAGTTAGTAAAATATTTATCGGCTTATATTAAACACGAAATTAATGGTGTGTAGGTTTAAGTTAGCATTATGCTACTTTTACATCAGCAGTTGCCCATTTTTATAATTAAATAAGTTATTCAACATCAGCACTTATGGAACTCAAATATACCGGCAAACTTTACCTGGAAATTGACGGCGAAAAAACTGTGGGCCCGGGGCGCGTCGAGCTTCTGGAGAAGATCCGGGTGCATGGGTCCATCCGCAAGGCCGCCCAGGAGATGAATATGTCGTATCGGCAGGCCTGGCAGGCTATTGATCATCTGAACAATCAGTTTAAAGAGCCGTTAGTGGTAGTTAACCGTGGTGGTGCCGGCGGAGGCAATGCGGTAATTACCGCCAAAGGCGAACAGGTGATCAGTGAGTTTCGGGATTTTCATGCCCGGTTTAAAGCATTTTTGCAAGAGCAGTCTGAGCGGCTTAAACGCCTGAGCTAAACTTTTGCCCGGCGTTATTCACCAAAAGGAATAACGATTAGTATAATATTTAGTTAAGCATACCATATCGATGAATTTAAAAATCTACCTAATACCTGTTTTAATGCTTTGTGCTGTTAAGGTTACCGCGCAAAACCGGCCCGTTAAAGACAGTGTCAAACTGCGCGACTCATCCCTCGCCCTGCAGGAGGTGGTGGTATCGGCGTCGCGCACGGCCGAAAGCATTTTAAAATCTCCGGTGAGTATCGAGCACGTCACGACAAAATATTTTAAGGCCAGCGCTGCGCCCTCCTTTTTTGATGCGCTCGAAAATGTGAAAGGCGTGCAGATGCTTACGCCCAGCCTGGGTTTTAAAATTATCAACACCCGGGGCTTTGCCAATACCACCAATGTGCGCTTTACCCAACTGGTGGATGGTATTGACAACCAGGCACCGCATATTGGCTCCCCTATTGGCAACGCCATGGGGCCGAGTGATCTGGATATTGAAAGCGTGGAGATCATCCCCGGCACTACCTCTGCCCTGTACGGCTTAAACGCCGTGAACGGGCTGGCCAATTTCATCACCCGCAACCCGTTTACCAGCACCGGCATCACCTTGCAGCAAAAAACCGGTGTTAACCATGTGGGCGATAGCAATGTGAGTGCAAAGCTATTTTCGGAAACCAACTTCAGGATAGCCCAAAAGCTATCTGAGCGCTTTGCGTTTAAAATTAACGCCACCTACACCAAAGGTTACGATTGGGTGGCCAACAACCTGACCGACCTGAACCCGAACGCCAATGCAGGCGTTGGCCTGCCGGGCGGCACAACCAACCCGGCCTACGACCCTGTTAACGGTTATGGCAACGAATCATCCAACCGGCGCACCATTACCCTGCAGGGCCGCCGTTATGTAGTAGCCCGCACGGGTTACGACGAAAAAGATGTGACCGATTATAACATCCAAAACATCAAGGCAGATGTTGGCCTTTATTACAAACTGGATAATAAAACCACGGTAAGCTATACTTACCGCTTTGCCGATCTGGACAATGTTTACCAGCGTGCCAACCGCTTTGCTTTAAAAGATTATGTATTGCAGCAGCACGCGTTAGAGGTTAAAAACGATATTTTTCAGGCCAGGGCATTCGTCACCAGCGAAAACACGGGCAAGTCTTATAACCTGCGCTCGGCCGCCGAGAATATGGACCGCCGGTTTAAACCTGACGACGTTTGGTATGCCGACTACACGTCTGCCTTTAATACCGCCCTTGGCGTAGCCGGAACCACCACACCGCAGGCGCTCGGCCTGGCACGGCTGGCTGCCGACCGTGGCCGGTTCCAACCCGGCACAACTGCCTTTAGTAACGCGCTAAACCAGCTTGCCGATATTAATAATTGGGACCAGGGCGCCGCGTTGCGCGTAAAAGACGACCTGGTGCATGCCGAGGCACAGGTGGATGTGAGCAAGGCTATCGGCGCCGGCTTTACCGGGCGCACCGGGCTGGAAGTTTTGGCCGGGGCAGATTATCAGGCTTACATTATTCAGCCCGATGGCAACTATTTTGTAAACCCCGAGGGCAATGATCCGGGTAAAACCTTTGCTTACGGCAAAACAGGCGGGTTTGTGCAGGCCGGTAAATACTTGCTCAATAACCGGCTTAAGCTCACCGCCACCTTACGTGCCGATAAAACGATTACTTTCGGGTAAGGTACAACCCGCGTTTTACGGCCGTGTTTACGCCTGATGATCACCAGAGCATAAGGATGTCTTACCAGAGCGGGTCGCGTTTTCCGAGTATTTTTGAGGCTTACTCCAACGTAAACAGTGGCGGTGTAAGGCGGGTTGGCGGCTTAAGGGTAATGTCAAACGGGGTGTTCGAAAACGCCTACCTGCGCAGCTCTATCGACCGTTTCCAGGCGGCCGTAACCAATGATTTTAACAACGGCGGCTTAACCACGGCACAGGCCATTGAGCGCGAAAAAGGTTTATTGGTTAAAAACTACTACAGCTACCTGCAACCCGAGCACATCAAATCTTTAGAGTTGGGTTACAAGGGTATATTTTTAGCGCGCACACTGCGGGTAGATGCGGATGTGTATTACAACAAGTACAACAACTTTATTGCCCAAATTGAGATGAACGTGCCCCGAACCACCGTAGCCGACTCTATACCCTATTACCTCAACAACCGTAACCAGCAAAACCGTTACCGCATTTATACCAACTCGCGCAGCGTGGTGTACAACTACGGCGGCAGCCTGGGGCTCAGTTACCTGTTTTTAGGCAGATACACCATTGGCGGCAATGTAGCCTACGCCAAACTAAGCCGCACCGATAACGCCGACGGCTTTGAGGATGGCTTTAACACGCCCAACTGGATCACCAATGTATCATTCGGCGGCGAGCATGTTATCAGCAGCTTTAGCTTTAATATTACGTACAGGCACCAGAGCAGCTTTTACTGGCAGTCGTTTTTAGTGAATGGGCAGGTTAAAGCTTACGGCAATGTGGATGCACAGGCCAATTACGATTTGCTAAAGCAACACCTCAATCTAAAAATCGGCGCCACTAACCTGCTCAATCGTTATTATAATTCATTTTTAGGCGGCCCGGCTGTAGGCGGATTGTACTATTTAACGCTGACTTATAGCATATAACTTTGGGTGGAGATAACAAACGGGCGCAGCTATGCAGCAATGGCTTGAGCGATAGCTATCCGCGACTTAAACACCTGTGCACTATTAACCACTGCTCACTACATCTCACATACCGACGCCGGTCAACCAACGCTGCTATCGATTTGTTCAATGGCTTATTGATAAAAATAATTAGGTAAATAGTTACCTTTTTGTACATTTGTGTCGCAGGCGATCTGCCTGCAAATTGTGATAAGGTTTAGGTTGAAAGCCTTCTGCAGCGAGTGCAGAGGGCTTTTATTTTTTATTATAACCATTCTGAACAACTTTCTTCATCTTATACCATAAAAATACCTGGCCCGGCGTAACTTCTGCTGCGTTAATATCAGCATTATACCATCACCTTATTAAAACTCATCACCCGGACTTAACCTTTCAAAATCGGGCGCATTAACCACCAAACAGTTGCGTTTAGTATCCATTAGATAGCTCCATGTTTCGTGGTCATTTTCGGCGGTATTCATATCTGAGCAGCCGTAAAACCGTTGTATGATATATTTGATTTTTACCTTGCCCGATGAGTTGGTTTCATCCAACGAAGCATCGATGATCTCGAAATCTTCAATCTGTGGCGCGGCACCCGTATGGTTGTGGTAAGTTACCAGTTGCGCCAGTACTAATGGCTTATTAGTATGATGCTTCATTACAGCTTGCAAAAAGTTTAATACGGTTATTTCGTTGCCGGATAGTTTAGCAAAATCGCCTTCGGGATAATGTAATTGCAGTACTGCCATATCGGGTTTGAAAGTAAGATTATTTTAACGGTTGATGAGTGGTATTTCGCATTTGAACCTATTTGATCACCTAATATTACATTAGCTTTAAATTAAGTTAGTAAGCACAAAATCTTGCGCAGTGAGGCTGAGTTAAATTCAGCACCACACGGAACAGGTTTGCCACTGTGCGCACCTGCATACCCATTAATTACCTTCATTTAGCGCAAGTCTTAGTGCCGGGGAATTGAGCAAAGGCCTGACTTGTGCTTGTTTGATCGAAAGCACAAGTCAGGCCAACACATCAAACAGCCGCACTAAGACTTGCGCTAAATAAGGGCAGATTGAGTAGCATCCAAAACTAAGCTTTTAATAGATAGGCATAAGCCGGGCTTGCGCATCAGTGGGCATTGCTCCTTTCTACGTTAAAAAAATTTTAATTATTTGGCCATTCACAACTTGCCACTGTGCAAACATTGGGTTAGGTTTACAGTAATTTAACCCAAAACAAGTTACTAATTAATTTATGAAACTAACTTTACGTATCAGGTCGTATGCGATGATCTGCGCGGTCGCAGCCATCAGTTTTACTTCGTGCCAAAAAGGCGATGTGGGAGATCAGGGCCCGCAAGGTATACAGGGTATACAGGGCGTAGCAGGCCTGGATGGCAAAACTATTCTGTCGGGCACGGCTGCTCCTGCATCAACAGCAGGTACCACAGGCGACTTCTTTCTCGACCTGAGCACTTCTAATTTTTACGGCCCTAAAACCAGTGCAGGTTGGGGACAACCCATCAGCATTAAAGGCATGAACGGCACAACAGGCGCTACGGGAGCAACAGGTGCTACTGGTGCAACCGGCGCGACGGGTGCAACAGGCGCAACGGGTGCTGCCGGTAAAGATGGGGTTAACGGTTCGCAGTTGTTAAATGGTTCGGGCGCACCAAGCAGCAGTTTAGGAGTTATCGGCGATTATTATATCAACACCGCCAGTGCCGAAATGTACGGCCCTAAAACGCCGGCAGGTTGGGGCGCTTCCATAAGTTTTGCAGGTTCTGTAAATAACGGGGCGCAAACGTACGTTATTAAAGGCCTAAAGTATACCAATATATATTACAGTGATACTTTTAACAAACTATCGAATTTTACCGGGAGATTAGAGCTGGGTGACAAATTTTCAAAATTAAGTGACGAAAATATTCTATTCTATTTCTTCAGGATATCAAACAATGCCGACGCTCAATGGAAGCCGTTCGAAGTCAGCGGTAGCGGAAACATGGTATATGCCGAATTAAAAGATGTTAACAGCAGTTTTGATGCAAGCATTTATTTTTACAGCAATTATATCATCAAAGGTGTAGTTACTTTTTACGGCGAATCGATGTATGTACCTAAAAGTATGCTGGATGCCGGCTATGACTTTCGCGTAGTTGTGCTTACTACATCTGCGGCAAAAGCATTGCTTTCCAAAAAAATCGACACTAAAGATTTTGCAGCCATGCAACAGGCGCTTAATCTTAAATAACTTTACTTGCTGTTGTTAAAGCCCGCTTACATTGGGTAGGCGGGCTTTTTGCATTTAGTTAAACCCGTATTCTGCGCGAGCCAAGCGCGGGCAAATCGTTATTAAACTGTGAAACCATCACACAAACTCTCTCAACCTCACCCCTTTTCGCTCAATTATCATTTTATTTGTATAATAACGCACGCCACGCCATGACGCCCTTCATTTAGCGCAAGTCTTAGTGCCGGGGAATTGAGCAAAGGCCTGACTTGTGCTTGTTTGATCGAAAGCACAAGTCAGGCCAACACATTAAACAGCCGCACTAAGACTTGCGCTAAATAAGGTTTGTAATTGGTTAAGTTAAATACAGCACATAAAATTCAACAAAGTGTTTTATTTATTTGTACAAATTTCTGTATTACAATACTTTTAGGGCTAACAAGCATTTAACCGCCGCCATCTCCGGCTTGGCTGCACCATCAGCAAAAACTGCAAATTATACCACTACATCTATAAAAAACACCATAAACCACGTATCATTCTAACCTACTTTTGGTAGTATAATCAATAGCATTATTATGGAACAGAAATTTCCGTTGCCGCCGTTTACTTACGAAACGGCACTGCAAAAAGTACAAATGGCCGAAGATGCCTGGAATAGCCAAGACCCTGAAAAGGTATCGAAAGCTTATACCACCGACAGCGAATGGCGCAACCGCGATACTTTTTTAAACGGCCGCGAAGCCATCGTCAAATTCCTGACGGCCAAATGGGAAAAAGAGCACCGGTACAAACTTAAAAAAGAACTTTGGGCCTTTACGGGTAACCGCATAGCCGTGCGTTTTGAGTACGAATACCACAATGCCGGGGGCCAATGGTTTAGGGCCTACGGTAACGAAAACTGGGAATTTGACCCTAACGGATTGATGCAAAAGCGCTACGCCAGCATTAATGATGTGGCTATTGAGGAGAGCGAGCGACGGTTGTAAGGTAAGAAACTGCTAAAAATTCAGGCTTTCTTTTTGCTCATTCTATCCTCGAAAGCATGCAGATAGCTATTGAGCAGAACAACCTCGGCTTGCGTAATCATTCCATTCTGTAAATAAGCAATCATGGTATCGGTTACAAAATCGTGTTCAGTCTGGTTGGTGATCTTTTGCCTCTTTAAAATTTTAGCCATTTTGTTTTGGCGCTCATAAGGCAAAGCCTGCGCTTTAATTTGCTGCCAAAAGTGTTCAACAGCGGCGCCCGACCCTTCCTGAAAATACGTGAAAGCAGCGTCGTGGATATGTTTTAGGCTTTGCAGGTTATGGTATTGAGGTTGTGGATTTAATACATCTGTTTTATATTCGGTGTACACCGCGACACAGTGTTCAACCTGTCCGTTCTCCCATCCCAAAGGCGGATGGCTCTTAAATGCCTCTATAGCTATATTGATGGCCCGGGCTAACGGATAAGCTTCGTCTGCGTAACTGCGTTTGGGCATGTCGGGGGGCTGATTTAATATCGATGTGCCAAGATAAAAATTAATAGATATGGGTGCCTCCTATCCACCGCAAGGCTCCCACTTGTGTTGCTGTTTTGACAGTGGCCGGTGATAAAAAACCAGCCTGATAATCACACGCTGGACGCTTGCGGCAGCGGTAGAGTTACTGAATAACATCATGATTATCATTTTGTAAATTCTTAAATTCAGTAAAATCTGATCCAAAAAGCGCAAAGGCCCGCTGTTGCGCCCGGGCCAGCGAGGGCCATGTGGGTGCCCAATTAACCACCCTCGTCAACCTCCCCAGCTTCGGGCGAAAGGCGGGCAGCACATGGAGGCCACGTGCGGCAAGAAAAGGCATTTTAGATTTTGCGGAAGCATTGGGCAAAAGCGCGAAGCAAGGTGCAAAATATAAGCAGCCTGTGGTGCTGTCCGGCTTTGCAGCGCAGTGGCCTTTTGCGGCAGAAAAGCAAGCGGGAGGTGACTTGAACTTTGCTTCTTTGTTTCAAGACAAAGAAGTAGCCGCTCCGCGGCGATGAGCGGACGAAGTGAGTGAACCTCAACTAATGCAAGTTAAAAACGTATCGACAATTATTAAAACGCAACATCCATCCCCCCCCTTGCAATCACCTCTACAAAACCCTATCTTCATCCTTAGCATGACCATCAACCAAAAACCTTATCACCTGCTGGCTATCACCGCTGTATTAGCCGCACTGTTTTCGCTACTACCCCTGCACTGGGCGGCCGACATCAACCTGCACAACGCTTATTATGTGATGTATTACAGCACCTTTTTACGCTTTTGGGCTATTTGGCTATTGGTTTTCTGGGTGATTAACATGCTGTTATCCGGCTGGCTTAAATCATTAAAAATGAGTTGGATACATACGCTATCTATACTGGCCGCTTTTGCATGCGCTCATTTACTGTTAATACCGTGGGTGCCTTTGCTGTATAGCCAATCGGCGTCATGGCTGGCCCGGTGGTCTTATTTTATCGGGCTTTTACCTGCGTTGTTAACTGTGGTTGCCTTGTTGATAGGTGTAGCATCGTTACTGATTAATTTTTCGATTTCGGTGCGACGTTTTGCGGGCGGTAAATAACTATTTGAGAGTATCAACGCTAAACAAAACCCTGCTCTCATTTGTCATAACCAACATGGATCCGAAGAAACTACCCATACCAGCAGACGAAGCCGAAAAACTTGCCGAACAAGCCCAGGACCCTGAACATCAGGAAGAGGCTGAACAAGCCGAAGAAGAAACTGAGGTTAACCCTGCCGACAGCAACCTGGAGCGCAGCGAGTAAGGCCCGGCCCTGCACCACGCTTTAAGCATTTTACGGTTACTGAAGCGGATAAAATGCACCAACCCTGAGCCGAATGCTTGCAGGGTGGCCGCATATTATCAGAAAGTTAAAATTTTTTATCGTTTACCTGTCACAAACTGCCGTTAATTACGTTAAGGGGGTTAAAGCCATTATTTTTTATCCGCATTTAACCCGTGCGAAAACTGCTTTAACGCATGCTTAATCTGTACGTCCCGTTTTTAGTGTACGGCCTGTTTATATTTTACTGCACTGTATTGGTGTGGAGTATTACTGCCGGCGCACTTACTATATACCCTTATTTATGTTTAATTGGTGCTGCCCTGCTGTTTGGCGTAGCATCGGCCCTGGCACTTTACCAGGTAAAACCTGCAGCCTGGCTGGGCCTGATTTGCCTGGCACTAACCACACCTATGTTTTTTGGTTTGGCGCTTGATGTGGGCCTGCAGTCGGGCATACTGTCGGCCGTATTGGTAGCGGCGGCTGCCGTGCTGTACCTGGGCATGTTTAACTCGGTTAAAGTGCTGCGCACCGGCGGCCCGGCTTTTACCGTAACCCATCCTGTTCGCGTTGCGCTTACCCTGGTGCCGGCATTATTGCTGGTTTTAGGAGTAATGCTGTTGTTTGGCTGGTTGTGAAGCCAGTGAGTGGATGAGTGGATGAGTGAGTGAGTAGTTTTCTTGGTTCTTGGATCTTGGTTCTTACCTTCGCTGTCATTTCGAGCGATAGCGAGAAATGACAGATCAAGAAGAGAACCAAGAGCCAAGAGCCGAGAATCAAGAAAACTACTCACTCACTCGCTCACTCACTCATTCACTCATTCACAGGCATCACTTCACTGCTCTCCTTACCTTATAATAAACAATCCTTTAACCTTATATTAAACAATATGTCATACGGTTGTAACCTTGAGGGTGGCAATTTCGTACAAAACCGTACTTTAGCATAACCGATGAACCGTACTGTCGACGATTTACTTGAGCTTAAAAAAACTGTGGATGATGCCTTGAAAGCCAACCGCAACCTCAGCAAAAAAATTGTGCAGCAACAGTCGGACAGTGTATTGCAAAACCGCATTGCCAGGCTGAGCCGCTGGAGCACTTACCGCAAATTACTGAGCAAATAATATGAGTTGTACGGTAGTACGCTGCTGCTGCCATACCTAAGCCCGAATGGCAAACCCACCTGCCCAACCTGCTACTCCGGGTAAAATTGCACAATACCAGGCCCCTGCTGCTTTAATTAACCGTACCGGTACGGCATTACTTTACCCGCCCACAACCCCATTTGAGTTAGCACTTACTTATACGATATTACCTTAGCACACCTGCCTGATTTGCATATGCACATTAAAATATTATTAGACTTTTAAAACTTATTGCAATGAGTATTGTACCTTCACCGTCCCGATCCGTTTAGTATATTACTGAATATTATTTCAGTTAACCTGCCGATACCGTAACCATGCACAATTTTTTTCAATCTTATATATGAAACGATTTCTACCCATCCTTTTTGCAGGCCTTACGCTGTTTGGCTGTCAAAAACCTGCCGTTAAGCCCGATACCTTAACCGAGGCCCAGACCACCAAGTATGATGTTACCTTTAAAGTAGCCGATTTTGGCTCAACTGTGGGCAACTTTAACGCCAGCACCAAAAGTACCATGGCCGTAGGCGACACGTTAAAAAACTACGCCGACAACCTTTATTATTATGTTTTCAGTTCCACAACGGGTTTGCTGGTAAAATCAATTTCGCAAAACGCCTTAACAACAGGCTTCGGCACCATAACCGACCAGCTGCCTTCAGGTACTTACAACGTGTTTATGGCAGCCTCTAAAGGTACGCTTACCCTGCAGGCCGGCAACGATTATAGTGTAGCCACCTACCAGGCAACACCCTGGAGCGATACCTTTACCAAAACGTTTACGCTTACCGTAGGTACTTCGGCCGTTACGCAAAGTGTACGTTTAGACCGTGCCCTGGGTGGTTTGGAAGTTACGCTTACTGATGCCATCCCATCTACCGTGGCCAAAATATCGCTGGTGTTTGAAAAGGACGCCTCCAGCATTTACATGAAAAGCGGCCTTCCGTTTTTGAACGCTAACGCAGGTAAGGATTTTACTATTGCATCATCGGATATAGGTGTTAAAAACAAAAAGTTTTTTATGTACATCGGTAATACCAGCACTATGGCAACGGTTAGCATCTATGCTTACGATGCCGGCAACAACATTATTGCTCAAAAAAGAGTAGGCCCGGTGATGGTAAGCCGCAACCAGATTACACTGCTTAGCGGTTCGCTGTTGTTGAAATCATCAGGCGATTTTACTGTTAACGTTAACCCAACCTGGGGCGCCGGTACCACACAAAATTTTTAACAACTGTTACGCTTTGGCCAGCCAGCCAAAAGCTGTTTAAACCTTATAATATTCACCAATTACATGAAAAATTTATTTTCACTCCTAATATTGGCCCTTGTTTTTACGGGCTGCCAAAAACCGGTTAACGACGTTGAGCCTCAAACCGAAGCCAAAAAAACCGAAGTAACTTTTGCTGTAACCGATTTTGCACAGTCGGTAAAAGGTTTTGCCTCTGCCGGCAACAAAGCCACCATGGCCGTTGGCGACACCCTGAGCAACTATGCCGACAACCTGTATTACACTATTTATGCGGCTGATGGCAGCTACGTAAAATCGGCCACGCAAACTAAAACCAATGCCAACTTTGGTAAGTTTACCGAGCAGCTGGTTCCGGGTAATTACGATGTGTTTGTAACCGCCACGCAAAATATGTTTGGCTACTTTGCAGGTACGGGCAGCGTATACAGCACTGCCAAAATAACCCCGCCTGCACCTAACCTGTGGCTGGAGTTTTTTACTAAAAACCTGAGCATCACGGTTGGCGGCACACCTTTAACACAAAGCATAACACTCGACCGTGCCGTTGGCGCGCTTGATGTGGTATTAAAAGATGCCATGCCTGCCTCGGTAGCTAAAATAGCTGTAACGGTTGATAAAGAAGCAGCCGACTTACTTATTAAAACCGGTGTGGCCGGTACTTATGGCAGCACCACCCGCGATTTTGCCCTTACTGCGGCCGATGCCGGCGTAGCTAACAAAAAGTTTTCGGTACTGTTGGCTAACACCGCTACCGATATTAACGTAACCCTGCAAGCTTTTGATAGCAATGGCACCAAGCTGGCCGAAAAGGTAATTACCACCCGGGTTAACAAAAACCAGCGCACCACATTAACAGGTAATTTGTTTGGCCCTGCGGCTACCAGTTTTACCGTAGTAGTTAACCCGGTGTGGAGCCCATCGGGTGCTGTGGTTCCTTTTTAAAACTTTTGCATGATTATAATGAAAGCCGGGCATTGCGTCCCGGCTTTTTTGGTTTAATGCCGGTTTGGCGCAGGGCCGGCCATGCCTGATTTGCCTCTTTAACACTATAAATTACCTCTGCGTATATAAATTATTTTGCGCCGGTTAAAATGCCCTATCAAAGCTCAAAACACGTTAATGCCCGCCGTTTTTTCCTAATTTGCACAACATTTATTCAACACTCAAACCTTTAACTTAATGAGCAAATTGCGTTTTGCGGCCCTGGCCTTAGTGCCCATGCTTTTTGGTGCCTGCAAAAAAGAATCAGAAAAAAAAGCCAACCGGTCGGCGTTCAGCTTTACGGCCAGTGCTAACAAAGCCATGCGGATCAACTTTCGTATTTCGAGGCCTACGTCGCCTAACACCGGTGTAACCGTTGAAACCGTTGAGCTGTATGAAATTATACAACCCTATGAATTTCACTCAGACAAAGCCCAGATAGGCGATAACGTGACCGCCGAAGTAAGCATTTCGGGAGCGGGCGAACTAAACGCCGAAATCAAATCATTCGGCAAGGTACGCTCAGAAAGAAGCGCGACCAACAACAGCAAGGGCCGGTCGAGCAGGTACTGGAACTTTGACATTCAATAACGAACATCCCTTTACCGGCGCGGGTTTGTTGCGCTGCCCCGCATACCCGCGCCGGTGGAGTATGTAATAACAATACCCGCTAAAGGCTGAAATGATGAGCAATAGTTACCTGCTCATCGAATACGCGCTTACTCACTCTTTAACTTTGATGTGACGACAACAGGCAAAGGCTTTAACAAATAAACCGGCATGGGTAAAACTTATACCGGCGTGCTTCGTAGATACTGTAATGGATGTAGCCGGGTATTCGCAAGAAATAATTTTATTAAATTTATTGCTAAATGTGTTAAGTGATTGCTCGCTTAACCAGCGGCATTATCAAACCGTTTTATCGTTACTAAACCAGGAACTTAAAAGAGCCGGCGACAGCAAACACAGCATGATTAACCACCTGTACTTTAATGATTTAGAAAAGATAAAGAATACTGATTTTAAGCATTACGATCAACTTGCAAGTCAGAATAAGCGCTTTAAATCAAAACAAAGTTTAGAGTACCGCCGGATCATGACCTTGTTAAAGCTAACCATTGAGAACCATATTGTTCAAATTGAGATAAATAAACATTAGATTTACAGAAACGCAGGGCATGGAATGTTATGGAAAGTTGCTGGACAAAAGAGATACCCTTATTTTTACGATGAAAATATTGAAGGCAGACCTCAACAGACATGCGCGGGACGGCAGTGATTCTTACGCAACGCTTCATAACCTTGTTCAGTGCCATGCTGACCTAATATTAGTGAAGGCCGAGATAGATGTGTTTTTGTTTGGCGTTTAACACCGGATGCTTATTTGTGCTGTGCTGATGCACTTATAAAACGTGAGGTTTAATATTATTTAAGCCAGCGAGGCTGTTGCGAGCCATTTAAAACCTGGTTAGTTTGAGCATATATTTTTGCAAGTTCGCCATGTAAATTACTGAGTAACGCCAGTATTTGCGTGGTGCTCTGACCCTCTTTTTTTAAGTTATACAGCTCTTGCCTGGCCGCTTGTATTTGCAACAGCTTTTCATTTTTTTGTGCATTTAATATGTCAAAAGCATTCTTGTCAAAATCCATAATATTGCTGCGTTATATTAAATAGCCGGTTTATCAACTGCGGGCCATGCACAATAACGGGCTAACCCTAAAACGTCAGACAGTAACTTTACCTGTGCAACGCCTACCATCTGCCTTCAAAAAATTGTCGCGTACCAAAAGGCTTGTTAATTCTTCAAATTGCATTTCATATAAGTGGCTGATGCAAGCCAGCATATCTAACGTAAGGTGAGTATGGCCTGTTTCTATTTTACTATACCCGTTTTGAGTCAGGTCCAGCCTGGCAGCAATATCGACCTGGGTAAAGCCCTTTTGCATTCTCACTAACCGTAAATTTTGACCGATAGCTTTTTTATTCAGTGATTTGAGCGGAGCTTTTTTTGGGTGTGGCATAAGCAGATGTGTACCATGAGTTACGAATAAAACATACGTTCAGTTTTATATTAAGCGTAATTATCAAATGGCCTCTTATCAGGCCAACTGTTTTAATTACAAGCTAAGGAATCATTTAGTGCCCCCCTTTCCCGGCGCGAGTTTGTTACCGGGGGCTGCGTGACTGCAACTCATGACCGGAACGTGCGGGCACGGGTACCCATTGCGCTGCCCGGCCCAGCATACCCGCGCCAGCATACAGACCTGTCATCTAACTTTTGTTATCGCATATTTAACGATAAAATGATCCGGATAGCGGGATTGTAAATTGCCTACATTCCCTTTATTGAAATAAACAATCTTGCACTGCATCAGATAGCGCATCAGTTCTATGCTGTCTTTTTTTGTTGCGGGTGGTTGGCAAAACTTAATCAGCTTTAAATAGGCATTACCTCCCTTACTAATAATAATATCTGCCGGTGTTTTTTTAGTAATGTAAACGTGGTTAAATGCTGTATCTAATGGGTTGGAGAACAGATATTTTTTTCTCAGACGTACATCTTGTTCGGTGCCGGTGTTGATGGTAAAAAAACTGGTGGTGTCTCCAAAAGGCAAATTATAATCCTGGCCGGTAAACAGCATGACTTCTTGGTCAGTCTGATTAACAATCTTTATTTTAAATTCAACAAATGGAGATAATTCTGACTGATTAGATTGATCAATTAACCTGACAGAATCAATCACCATCAACAGGCCTGCTTTGATGTTTTGCTTTGAGCTGCAACGGCAACAGAGCAAGGTAAGCAACAACAAGAACGAAAGCGTCAAGCCCAATCTTGCTTGAGCGTCGGAAGCATTCTTATTATGGTTTAAACTTTTTGTCACACTTCAAGCTCTTTTTAATGTACAGTATTTAGCTTTTTAATGGTGGCGTAATGGGTATAAGGTTTTAATCTTTACCTATAGTTAGTGCGGTCACACCCCATTCGCCATTCTATGTAACTCATATTAAAAATTGTTCTATTACCTTATGAGTTATGTTGTTACAAACCATAGTCCACGCTTTTAAAGTAAATATAGCCTATCTGTGGTTGTGGTGCCCACACCAATCACGATCCGCAAATATCAAATTAAGTAAACTGTATTTTTGAATAGCATAACTACACCCTTAAAGCGATTTAGTACAGTTTTTTATGCGTTGCCGCTACCCAACCCTGGTGAGCAGGCATAAACCTGTAGACCAATTAAAGGGCGTCAGCACAAAATCTGTGCGGGCTTGCAGTGTATGCATCAGCGCATCAACATTAGGCTGATGGTTTTGGGGCCAGTTGGGCTGAGGCAGTAAATCATCAACCAGGTAAAAGCCACCTGCCTTTACCAGCGACAGCGCCTTATCCAGGCATTCAAACTTACCCGGCCAGGCATCGGCAAATATGAGGTCGAACTGCGCTCCCTGATAGGCATTGAACCATGCTGCCCCATCAGCGCAAATGAGCGAAATACGGTCGTCGTCCGCAAATACCTGCCGGGCAATTTGCTGATATTTGTGGTTATTATCAATGGAGGTGATAGTTGCCTTCGGGTCAGCACCATCAGCCATCCAGCTTAACGATAAACCCGTGCCGGTGCCGATATCTAAAAATGAGCCTCCGGGTTTACCGGCCGCCAACGTTCTGAGCAGGCAGCCGGTTTCAACATCCGACGGCATGCCAAAGCCTATAGCCTGGCTCTGGTTAAAAATCGTTTTGTAAGTTAAAGGTAATTGGATGTCGGCACTCAACATAGGTTTAGGTGTTTATTGATTAATGTATAGTTTGAAAGCCTGAATAAACAACAATTTATACAAAAAACCAATTGGGTTTACAGTATAAAAGCTAAAATTTTTTTGCTTCATACTATGCGGCCAACTGTGAAATCCTGTTATTTAAAACTCTTGTGTGTAGGTGGCGTGGCGGTAACACCACAAGTTTCGGAATGACTCAAAAAAGCCCGCCCGGTCATGCCGACGAAGGTCGGCAGCCCTCGCGCTGAGTAGCGAACTTGCAGGCGTACATGCACAGCGGTGCGCCTATCCTGATGGGATGCTGAAATAAGTTAAGCATGACCGCCCGGTTTATTATTCTTCCCAACACCTGTGGTGTTGGCATCAATTACAAACTAATTACAAGCTGCAAATAAAAGTCAGCAACAACCCCCTTCAGCACTGCTGTAAGTGTTAGTTTTTGTTTACCATTTGATTCAGGGATTCCCAGCCGATGTTGGTTTGCATGATTTTACCCTGCCTATCCAGCAAAAAATTGGACGGAAAGGCATGTACGTTGATCGATCTGGCTTGCTCTCCGCCAACATCAGCAATCTGTTTCCAGGGGTATTGATGGTCGCGGATGACTTTCTGAGCGGCAGCCAGCTTGTCTTTTCCATCTACCGAAATGGCAACAACCTCCACCCCTCTTTTTTGCAGGTCCTGATAATGGGTTTTTAGCTCATCAAACTGTGCAATGCAGGGCGCACAGTTACTAAACCAAAACTCTACCAGGGTGTACTTTGCCTGGCCAGGTGCTGTGCCCACGTTTCTTTTCAACAAATCAATGAGCGGAAACATCCGTTTGGGTGCCTTTAAACTTTGCTTTGCCAAAAATTCCCGAATGGCAAGGCGCATTTTGGGATCGGTGTGTGGAGCAACGTGCCCGAAGGCGGCCTGGTAATACTCAGAATAACCATGATCGCTAAGGGCTGCATAAAGCAGCCAGGGCATAATGCGCGAAGATGGATGCGCCTCCGCATAACGGTACAAAATGCTGTCGCGGCTTTTCCTGATCTGCAGGCGCTCGGTTTCTGCCTGCAACAGGCATCCCCGTTTTGCCGCCGTATCTTTGACCGAACTGCAGGCCCGTCTCCTCACAAAAAAAGCCTTTACCTGCTCATCGGAAGCTTGATAGGCCGCCAGGTATTGGTGTATATACTCATCATTACAGGCCGATCCTTCCATACTAACGCCGTACCCCACATCCAGAAAGTCGTGCGGTTCCGTCAAAGAGTCGATCACCACCCGTTGGTTTCCGGCACTTAAAAAAATGGGCTCCGTTAATTTTTGTTTGCCGCCGGCATCCAGCAAAATAATACGGCAATACTGCCCACTCCGGCCAACACCACTAAAGGTAAACTTTTGGTCGCGAACGGGTACGGTATCATTCGTTTCGCGGCCACCACGTAAATCTGTCAGCAACATTTTACTCAGCACGGCTCTGCCGTTAACCAGCATGTTGGTTTTGCCCGTAACCCGGTACGCAGACTGCCCCATACCCAACACAGGCATACCCAACAGCCCCCAAAGCAATAACTTCAAAAAAGAAAGGTAAGTCTTCATTAGCAGCTTGTATCTGTGTGAAAAATGGTTGGGCATTAATACCTTTGACTGGCGGCTTAATTTAGCCTAAATATTTATATTAGTACTTTACTAAATACCAGAAGTTATAAAAAATCAACCTCCCCACTCTGGCGCCAGTATGTAGCGATAGACTGTGTGGCTGCTACTGGTGCCCTGAACGCGCGGGCACGAGTAGTAATCACTCTGCCTTGCCCGACATACTTGCCCCCTCTTTATCGCAAGTATTAGTGCATGAGGTAGCAGCGTGAGCCTGACTTGGGCTTTGGTGGTACAAAGCCCCCTCTTTAGCGCAAGTCTTAGTGCATGAGGTAGCAGCGTGAGCCAGACTTGGGCTTTGGTGGTACAAAGCACAAGTCAGGCATACTCTTTAGCGCAAGTATCAGTGCGTGAGGCAAAAGCAAGAGCCTAAGTTGGGCTTTACCTAATGCTCAAAGCACAAGTCAGGCTTTCCCGCATGGCAGCCGCACTAAGACTTGCGCTAAAGGAGGGCTAAATAGAGGCGTGGCAGCCGCAATGAGACGGGGCCAAGCTTTGCACTGCCCGGCATACTTGCACCAATTAAGGATTGAATTAACAAAAATAAGTGATACACTTGTCAGCCAAATGAAAAACAAGATCACAGCTGATTTAAGATTAAAAAAAACCAGGGTAAGCTTGTTATTTATATTGTTATTGTTTCTTGCCTGTAAAAATAAAAATGGCAACGAAATCAACATCTGCCTTTATGGTAAGTATAAAACCAACAGCCATATTTCTATAAGTCTTGATGGCAAGAATGTTCATCAGATAAAAATTGATGATAGCAAATTTAGCGAACGGAGATTGCCATCAATTTATATAGATAAAAGCAGTGCTCTGATAGCTTTTAAGGTGAATAATGTGGACACTACATTTCGGTGTAAATTAGGAAAGAAGAATTATTTAAATATGGCTTATTCTACTTTCCAACATCAATTTCAGGTGG
>CAJYJH010000036.1 GCA_913775265.1 uncultured Mucilaginibacter sp.
CGAGCTCGCGTGTTCGATATGGGCGATCATTTCTTCAAAGGCAGCTTCGTTTTTGCCACCTTCCAAACCATCAGGGTGCCCCCAGGCATAAACCCGGTCCATATGGCGGTCATCTAGATACTGCTTAATGCCCTGCAAATAATCTTTATTATACTGCGGAATAAAACAAGACTCCAATGATACGCCTTTAATCTCAAGCTCATTTATGCGGCTTAGAAAAGCCTCAAATGAAAGTTCCTTTTCGGGCTTGTCCTGCCTTGGGTATACCTCGCCAAAGAGCCGGTGGTAGCAGTAACTATCAATTCCAACATTCATAATTTTATTTATTAACTGGTTTAAAACTTGCCGACTTTTGAGGATGACCGGCTTTTATGCAAGGCGTACAAGCAACTGTAACACTACTATAAATGTCTGACTATTAGCAAAATCAGCCTAATACTTTTTTAGCAGAATAGTGCTGTTTTTTGAGACACTTGCAGCGCAAAAACAAAAGCCGCCGGTATAAATACCGGCGGCTTGACTTAAAAAATGTTTGATTGTTTTATGGCTTACCCTTCATTGCATCACTAAAAAACTTACCCTGTGATGTAGGCTCATAATTCCAGCTTTTAATCATTTGCGGGATCCAATCAGGGTCAAACACCCATACCACCCATGATATTCCTTTTTTCTTAAAGTACTTCATAATCGAAGGCCCGTATATACCATCATCTTTTAGGTTTTCATCTTCGTCACCCGGCATAAAGCCCAGTTCAGTTGCTATAACAGGATATTTATCAGCTACAAATCCAAAATCAAGTTCCCACTTGTCTTCGCGGGGCACAGCTCGCTTACCCGGATAAGGGTGAGTTACATAACCAATTCCGGGACGGGCGATGGGATTATCTTTTACCGGGGTAAGATCATAAGCCCAGTTAAACCCAGCCACCAACGGAACTACATTTTTATTATAAACGTAAATCAAGTCTATCATTTGCTCCATCAGCGTTTTCCAACCCTCCCAACTTGCAGTACCGTATTGCCCATCGTAAGTAGTGGGTTCATTAAATAACTCATAGAACGCTACGGTAGGTACATCTTTGTAATGTTCGGCAATGGTGCGCCAAAAATTGAAAGTTTCACTTTTGGTGGTTTTATGCATGTCTTGCGACAGAATCTCCATTTGCAGGTTACCTATGGCATGCCAGTCAATTAAAACGTAAATACCTAACTCTGAGCACCAGCTAACAGCCTCATCCAACAGCTTTAAATAAGCTTCTACACCGCGTTGATGATAAGCAACCGGATGTACAGGGATACGTATCAGGTTGGCGCCCCAGCTTTTAATCACTTCAAATTGCTTTTTATTCCAATGCCCGTCTTTTACCAACTTATCAGGATCGGAAATTGACAAGCCTTTAAAAACTATGGTTTTGCCCTGTTCATCAATAAAAGAGTTACCTTTTACTTTAATATATGACATTTTGGATGCCTTTGCCGGTAGCTTATAAGGTTGTATAGCATCTATATGCCACCAGTCTTTTTTAATGGCGTTGCTTTGAAGCCCAGGTTGAGCGGCAACACAACCGACTTTTATTATACCGGCCAGGAATAGGAGTAATTTGAGATAAGAAGATTTCATTTAGCTTTAAATTGGTATGAATACAAAGCAATAAAAAACGAAAAACTTGCAACTATTTTTTTTTGCCTGATTGTAATACTTTTTTAGCCCCGGTAAGTTGCTAATGGTCCAACCCAATTAATTGATCTACTTTCTCATCCGTATAAAAGCGACCATTTACCCCATTAGCAGGTACATTTGAACGAGCGGCCCAAATCAATCCGTTTAATAAGACTTTCCTAAAGTTATCATTTTGCCAATTTGCGTAAAAATGACCAACCGTAGCGCTAAATGCCCGACTACCATCGCCACGTTGTAATGCCCAGGCAACAACGTTACCCCACGGTTCGGCCGCGCCCAATGCAGGAGCTTTAAGCACAGGCGCTAGCCCCTTGCGCAGCTTTACAAAACGCATATTATAGTAAAACTCTTCGCGCAACTTAAACGGCTTTACACCATTGCTGATAGGGTGTTGCGGACTAGCCAGTAGCACCTGTACATCAGCTATTCTTAAATCAGAGTAATGACGCCTTTTACCTGTTGCATCTTGCCAGTCATAGTACCCGCCGGTCCATTGCAGGAGTTTCTGTCCCCAATCATAAGCAGCGAATGTTGAAAAATGCAGCAATGCCAAACCACATCCCCGGTTAATTTGTCGTTGCAAAACAGCCATGCGATGGGGCGTCATAAAGGGTGCTTCTTTAAAATTAAGACCATCAGCACCATCCGTTACAAAAAGTATTAAATTGGCGTGGTTCAGCAGCGAGTCGGCCGGAGGCCAGCCATGCAAATACACCCAGGTATTGACGTTTTTCAAATTAGCGTGATCGAGCATCACTTTGATCAAACGCACGGTTTTAACGTATTCGTGCTCACCAGGGTCATGGCTTTTCTCCCCGGCAATCAGAATGATATTCTTTACTTGCTTAGCAATAGGCGCATTGGCAAGGTTACCTGCAAAAGCATTTGATATCCCTAAAACTATTATAGCCTGTAACAACAAATGCAGACTGTATTTTTTATAGTATGGCATGTTGATAACTGTTTATATGATATTTTACTAATGTCTGCTTACCAAGTAAAAGTTTCTCCAAATAAATTATCAATATACGATACTATTTTGCTTAGTCTCAATAAAGTTGCCTTGTAAGCCAGCAGCCAGAACAATAGAATTGATTAATCAACACATTGCTATATAGCTAAACGAATGAAGTAGAATACTACATCTACTTTAACACGCTCAATATAGTTGAACAGCTTTCATAAAAGATTTTTGTGCCTTGCGGTACACGAGCTGCTTTTAAATCCGTCAAGGCATCAAACAGCAATTGACAATATTCTTATCACGTCAACAGTCCATCTCATCGAATTCTGGCAACAAAACTTTCTAAATATCAGCGATGCATGTTATGGTAATTGGTATTGCTCCTAACCAGCTTAATGTCTCTTTTGCACAGTACGGATTAACAATCTCCATAGACATAGATGACATTGGTAGTGACACACGGCGTTGCCCACTCGTCAATTATTATGTCAGGCTTTAAAATTAAGGGATTATTAATCTTCCAGCAGCGCGCGTGTACACCAAAGGTAAGGTGCCTGGCCATGATAGTCGCCTACATTGCGCGGCCTGTCATAATAATACTGCTTGTCGTTCTTTTTATTAGTACCCACACAAACCTCGGTTACGGCGCCTTGTGCGTTAATATAAGGTATCAGACCTAACCAGGCCTTACGGGCAATCGGTCCAAACTCTTTAACATTTAGCCAGCCATGTTTTACGCCTGTTATAAGTGCAAACGTAAACATAGCCGACCCAGATGTTTCCGCCCAGCAAGCAGGGTCATCAATCAGCTGGTTCCAGATGCCGCCCTTGTTTTGATAATTTTTTAAGCTGTTCATCATCGTAAGATAACCCTTCAATATACGCGTGCGGTATTCACTATTTTTAGGCAAATTGGTAAGCAGCTCGGTCATGCCGGCTGCCATCCAGCCATTACCCCGGCCCCAGTAAAACGGCACATCAGGTGCATGGTAAAATAACCCGTTAGGCCGCTGCAGCGAGTCAAGGTACAACACCATTTCTTTGGCAGCACGATCTATGTACTTGCGGTTTTTGGTTGCTTTGTAAGCTTGTGTTTGCACAATAGTAATCATATACATATCATCTATCCACAGCCGTGTTTGCCACGACAAGCCTTTTTCATCCCAGGCCTTTTGCTGAGCATCTGCGTTTTGCGGAAGTATCCATTGCGTATCAGCATAAGGCAAGCCCAGATCATAATAACGTTGTTGGCTAGTAACCCGGTAAAACTCCAATGGTAAGCTGCCAAACATATTTAAGTCAACATGATTCATGGGTGGCAGCAATACCTTTTCGGTAGTAAATAACGGCTCAAACTTGTTTTGCAAAAGCTTAATTAACTGCGTGTCGCGGGTAATAGCCGCATATTTGAGTGCCCCCATCCAATTAAAGGTTTCCGGGTAACTAATCCATTTACCGCCATGTAGCATGTGCTTACCTTCTACAAACCGGTAAGCCAGGCGCTTGCCTACTTCTTGCGGCGTATAACCTTGCGGAAATTTTTTAAGCGCGCTTTTTTGTGCTGATGACAACTGAAATGCGAATAGCAAACTCAAGAAAAAAGAATATTTAAACATGATAAAGGATTATAAAATTGTCACTCCGAAACAAAAAAGAGGCGGAAACGAACTAACTGATGTTTCCACCCACCCCTTCATCTAAGATTGAATGTAATTTCTTTGGTTATTTTTTCGTTCAAATAAAGAGGATAATCCGTATTGCTTTTGTTCAAATGATGGTTGTTTTGTCTCAATTCCGACCTTAATATTAAAATTTAAGTTGGCATGCGCATTTCACAAAACAAGTATCATTGAGACAAATTGACTACAATTTGAACAGTATCATCACTATACACTCACGAAATTGACAACCAACTTTATCCGGCTATAGCACTACGCTGTGGATGATGCTAAACTTGCTAGTAAACTGTTTGTGTAGCCACTAATTATTGATAGCACAGCAAATTCTAAGACACTCTTATGAAGAAATTATATGTAAGCATTGTATTCCTGGTTAGTTTATGCATTAATGTTTATGGACAGGTAAATAAAATGCCCGCTTATCCGCTCATCACGCATAACCCATATTTTAGTATATGGTCTAACACCGATACGGTAAATTCCTCTATTACGCATCATTGGACAGGCAAAGACCAACCACTGGTGGGAATCATTAAAGTGGACAACCAATTTTATCGTTTTTTAGGGAGGGAAGAAGACCACTACCGAACACTGGCAGCCGCCTCAGACGAAAAGCCTTACCAATGCCAATACATAGAAACTGAGCCGGATGGCGACTGGACCAAACCTGATTTTGACGATCATAATTGGAAGACAGGAACAGGTCCATTTGGCGATGCTAAAGACCGCTACCCTACGCAATGGTTAAAAAATATTTGGCTGCGGCGGGAGTTTACGCTGACTGATGCAGAAGTTAACCAATTAGTGCTTAAGCTGGACCATGACGACAATATCGACGTGTACCTGAATGGCACAAAAATTTATAACAAAACCGGCTGGACGCAAGATTTTAGCATGATTAAACTGGATGAGAAATACAACAAGGCTTTAAAAAAGGGCAAAAATGTAATTGCCATACATTGTGTAAATACGTCTGGTGGTGCTTCGCTTGATGTTGGACTGCTGGATTTACTTAAAGTAAAGGTGGCAAACCGGCTAGAAACTGCCGAGCAGCAAAATGTTGATGTAACGGCCACACAAACGCGTTATCGGTTTAGATGTGGTCAGGTAAATTTAAATCTAACATTTACTTCGCCTTTATTACTGGGCGATTTGAAAACGCTTACTCGCCCGGTATCATACATTACCTACCAGGTTAACAGCAATGATGGCCGTCCGCATCAGGTTAAGATATACACAGGTGTATCTACCAATTTAGCAGTTAACCGTACGAGCCAGGAAGTAACAGCCGAAACTGTAAATAATGCCACCTTGTCTGTATTAAAAGCTGGCACTAAAGACCAGCCCGTACTGCAAAAGAAGGGTGATGACCTGCGCATTGATTGGGGATATTTATATGTGGCTGCTCCTAAAAAAGGGAATATAGCTCAATACATTACCAACAGTGCAGAGTCTGTAAGTTCCTTCTTAAGCGGCAGCGTTAAATCCACTTTTAAACAAGGAAGGCAGGGTGTATTGAACACCGTAATGTCTGTGCAGGTAAATAAAAGCACACCGGCTAAACAGTACATTATGCTGGGTTACGACGACTTGTATTCCATCCAATATTTTAAGCAAAACTTAAAACCTTATTGGAAAGCTTTTTACCCTACAATTTATTCAGCATTTAACGCCGCTGTAAAAGACTATAGCACCACCCTTGCCAGATGCAATACGTTTGATAAACAGATTTACCAAAGTACCCTGAAAGCAGGTGGTGAAGAATATGCCCGCCTATGCGTAATGGCCTACCGGCAAAGTATTGCGGCTCACCAAGTGGTTAAAAGCCCGCAAGGCGATTTACTGTTCTTGTCTAAGGAAAATTATAGTAACGGATCAATCAACACCGTTGACATCACTTACCCTTCGGCACCTTTGTATTTGATTTATAGCCCTGAGCTACAAAAAGGTATGCTTAATGGTATATTTTACTATAGTGAAAGCGGTAAATGGACCAAAAATTTTCCGGCACACGATTTAGGCACTTACCCGCTGGCCAATGGCCAAACGTATGGAGAAGATATGCCGGTTGAAGAAGCAGGCAATATGATTATTATTACCAATGCTGTCGCCCGCGCCGAACATAACGCTAACTATGCTAAAAAGCACTGGAAAGTATTGACTACATGGGCTAAATTTTTATTGGAAGCAGGACTCGACCCTGCCAATCAGCTTTGTACCGACGACTTTGCCGGGCACCTGGCACACAATGCAAACCTATCAATAAAAGCAATTGTAGCTATTGGCTGTTATGCTGATTTGGCAAACCAATTAGGATATAAAGAAGTGGCTGCAAAATATCGTAGTGAGGCCATTACCATGGCAAAAAAATGGGTGCAAATGGCGGATGCCGATGACCATTACTCGCTGGTATTTGGCCGTAAAGACACCTGGAGCCAAAAGTACAATCTGGTTTGGGACAAGATTTTAAACCTAAACATCTTTCCGCAGGAAGTTTACGACAGGGAGATTAAGTATTATTTAAACCATCAGAACAAGTTTGGTTTGCCTTTAGACAACCGGAAAACCTATACCAAATCTGACTGGATTTTATGGACAGCTACATTAAGCCAAAAAGATAAAGATTTTAAAAGCCTGGTGGAACCAGTCTATAAGTTTGCTACCGAAACACCTTCGCGTGTACCATTAAACGACTGGCACGAAACCAAGGATGGTAAGATGGTTGGCTTTCAGGCACGCAGTGTAGTAAGCGGTTATTTCATTAAGCTATTGGCAGATCAATGGGCAGCTAAAAAATAAAGCACTTTTATGAAGTTATGGCCGTTAAAATTAAATTCTTAACGGCCATTGCTTATTAAAACTCTATTAGGTTACTTAAAATTACGCTACTTTATTGTCGAGTTGATCGCAATTTTGCACAAACAGTGCTGGGTGCATGCCTCAATTTTTATTTTTTTTATGAAATTTAATAATCATCTAAACGATTTTGAACATATAAACGCGTCCGCTCAAGCAATAAATTAAGCTTTGATACTACTATACTCCTTTTTCCAGTAAGCTGGCTGTGTACTGTATAAAGCCTGATTGGCCAAATGAACACATATCGCTGTTTTTGCGCCGGTGTAAATATTCGAATCAGGCAATGTGGCAGTGGTTACCTTCTCATAAAAATCTTTAAGTGCATACCATGTGCCATCTTTGGTGGGCTCAGGTAATATAGGCACTCCACCCTCTTTGTCCCAAGTTATTTTGGTTGCGCCGGTTACCCCATCTACCAAGCCACGCTCTTTAAGCAAATCTTTTTCAGCATAAAACATACCCTGATCGGTAAGCAATGATACGGTGCCTTTGGTACCTTTTATCTTAAACAGGTAGCCATCTCGTGCGTTACCGCAGGTAGCACCAAAATTACCCACCATGCCTTGCTCGCCGTACCGTGCAATCACTTGCACGTTATCATAAGTTTCACGGCCGTCTTTGTATAGGTCTATGTCCCCGGCCGCTAAAAACTCTGTCGGATGTGTATCAAAAGCCCAGTTGATAAAATCCAGTTGGTGCGACAGCAACTCAGCTACCAATCCACCCGAATACTCTTTATACATCCGCCAGTTAATTTGCCGCTCTAATGATGGCTCGGGCACGGCGCGCCGCCAGCTACTGTTACGGTCCCAGCGGCAATCTACCTGGATTACTTTACCTAAGTAACCTTTATTAATATAATCTTTAACCTTATAATATAATGGCGAATACCGATACTGATGCCCTACCTGTAAAACCTGTTTATTACGCCCTGCCATCAGTTTCACTAAATCCAATGCCTGGTCAATATTATAAATCATTGTTTTCTCGAGGTACAGGTGCCTTCCCGATTTTATCACTTCCGAAGCAATAGCGTAATGCATATTTAGTGGTACAGCAATTACTATAGCGTCTACCTCTTTATCGTCCAGTACTTTTCGGTAATCGGCGTAAACCTTGGGCGTCGATGTTTTGCTAATTTTCTGTGCCGCTTTTACCGAAAATCGAGCACATCGCAAACAGCTGTTACCTTGAAAAGATTGGGTAAATCATTCAACACATACATAATACCCTTGCCCCTGTCACCGCAACCAATAATGGCCACTTTAAGCGGACCAGCCTCTGCAGCAAAGGTTTGTTGGTTAGTAAGCAGTCCGCCTGTCAGTACACTGCTGCTTTTTAAAAAAGCTCTCCTTTCCATAACTTAAATTATCCTTATATCCTTTAAAAATGAAGTTACTGTATTGCGGATGATTCCGTTTTTAAGTCGATAAACCATGTAAGCACATATCTTTTGCGTATTTAAATACCTGAAACCTTAATTTAAGTCTTTCGTCATAAATTTATGATTATAACCATTGGCCGTCAGCGCATCATTGGCATAAACGGTTACATTAATGTATAAACCGTTGCTTTTAAAGCTAGGTTATCATATCTATCAAAAATTTCTTCTAACGAACTTTACAATTCATAATATGCTTTTTGGAACCAAGATTATTTAGTTTGTAAAACGCAGATAAACCTTGCCCGCTAATTAACGAGGCAAGGTTTATTTAGATGCGAAATTAGTTCTATTAAACTAGGCAAGTGCTGCCTGCAATCAGGCATAACGAGTATCTTATTGCTGTCTTATCAATAACCTGGATTCTGCTCTAATTTGCTGCCATTGTTACGCTCAATTTCGGATGCGGGTATAGGCCACAGGTTATAAGTAGGCAATACATCAGCGTAGTATGGGTTACATTTTTTTACCCGGTCATAGACCTTACCCAAACGCATCAGTGTAATGCGCCGTTTTTCTTCAGAGCCAAGTTCGCGCATGCGTTCGTCCAAAATATAATCTATGTTTACATTTGCAGGTAGCACACTGGATGCATTGGCCCGACTTCTAACTACGTTTATATCGGCAGCTGCATTAGTCAGATTATTTAAGCCTAAGTAAGCTTCGGCTCGCAACAGGTAAGTTTCGGCCAAGCGGAACATATACTGATCGGCATAGGTGCCGCCTGCGCTGGCTTTAAGCAGCAATTGCGATTTATCTTGGAACATGCCGTCTGGATGATCGCCGGGTGTAGTTACTTTTGATTGAAAAGCATAAAAGTCACGTCGTGGTACGGTGATACCTGCCGGCGGATTTACGGTTGATATAACTTGGCCAAAACGTGGATGAGCAGGATTATTCACCACAAATTCTCTCACAAAATTAAATGGTGCGTTTCTGATGTCATTATTAAAATCGCCCTGCCAGATGACGTCCGAGAAATATTTGGTGGATACGGCCCAGCCAATACCCCGGCCGCCCGAATAATCGCTGCGTGGATAAAGAAAAGGCTGTACATTACTCCCAGCCAGACGGAAGGTTAATATTTGCGGAGCAAAGTTTCTTTCAAATTGATAAGAACCATCGATACCGGTTGATACAGCAGCACCACCGGGCACATCAGTTTCAAACTGCACTACCCACAAACCTTCGCGGTTGGTACCGTTTTTACGATTTTGGTTACCTTGTTGAAACAAATCCCAGTATACATTTTTAGTAGCGTCGGATGACTTTACGCCAAACCGGGTTCTCATCAAAGCAACGTTAGGGTTACTGATTACAGAAGTTGCCGCCGTAACCGCGTTTTGAAACTCACCTGCAGCTAAATAAACCTCCGATAACAAATGGTAAGCGGCCAAATTATTAATTTGCCCATCGCTTACTGCATTGATAGCAGGTAGGTTTTCGGCAGCAAACTTTAAATCGCTGATTACCTGCGCCAGCACTTCTACTTTAGATGCTCGTGTGTAATCAGTTTTGGGCGATTCAACCTCTTTCACGTTCAGCGGCACACCGCCATACAGATAAGCCAACGTACGATAAGCGAAACCTCGAAAAAATCTCGCCCTTGCTTCATTAAGTGTTTTATCTGCGGCAGACATTGATGAACCCGGAATACGGTCAATAACCGTATTAGCCTCGCTCACGATTTTATACAATGCGGACCAGTGGTTTAACGGAATATTTAATCCGCCCTGCGGGGCATAAGAGGCAATCATGTTGGTGTGCCTTTCGGTGCTGGGCTGCCCGTCAAAAACAATATCGCACCCGTACACGTAATCAAAAGGCCGGCGGTCGCCGTTCGTATAAAACTCAGTACGCACACGGTTATACAACCCGTTTATAGCTGCGTTAAAATCGCTGCTGTTGTTATAGGCGTTACTGGTGCTCAAAAAGTCAAGAGGTTTTTCGTCTAAAAAGTCTTTCTTACAAGCGGAAGATAATATAATGCCTATTGATAAAAATGTGATGATAGTCTTTTTCATTACTTTACAGATTAGAAAGTTACGTTTACGCCTACAGAATATCCCCTCAGTACCGGACGGCCGTCGTTAATTAAACCCTGACCCGGCGTTTCCGGATCCCAACCATCCCAGTTTGTCCAAGTGACCAGGTTGCGACCGCTAACAAAAAGATTAAGGCTTTGCAGCTTCAAACGCTGAATAGCTTTGCCTGTAAAATTGTAGCCCAGAGATACATCCTGCAACCGCACAAAACTGCGACTTTGGTAAATAGACGGACTGATAGTTGATGCAATAATTGAACTTGGATATCTGCCACCCGGGTTGCTGGGCGACCAGTAATCTGTTCCGCTTAAATTGTTTTCGCGAATAGAGTTATCATCTCTGACACGACGAGGCGTATTGCCGGCCAGATATGAATTTTTACCGCCTTGAACCGTGTTTAAAAAAGCAGTAAGCGTAAAGTTTTTATACTGAAACTTGTTTAACAAACTGGCGCGGTACAATGGTGCCGTCGACCCTAAAATTCTTCGGTCGTTAGCGTTATTAATTACACCATCGCCATTTTGATCGACAATGCGGTATGTACCGGGCGAGTAGCCTGCCGGAATTTGCTCTCCTATTTGCCAGATACCATTAGTTTCATAATCGTAAACCACGGTATTGGGCTGGCCAATAAATAAACCGCTTTGCGGCAAATCATCTTCTTTACCATCGCCGTTTAAGTCGCCCAGCAACTTCACCACTTTATTAATGTTACGGGCAAAATTGAGTGTTGTACTCCACTGAAAGTTTTTACCGTTGATGTTTCTGGATGTTAGAGCAAGTTCGTACCCCTGATTATTAAGTTGACCAACGTTTGTTTGTATGCTGCCAAAACCAGTAATGGTTGGTATGTTTACACTATATAGCAAATCGGTTGTTCGATTATTATAATATTCAACCACGCCCGATAAACGATTTTTAAACATAGAAAACTCTACACCTACGTTAACACCTAAAGTACGCTCCCATTTCAAATCCGGATTTGGCAGTGAACTCACCTGCTGCCCAAACTGCGTTGAGCCGCCATCGCCGTAAACATAGGCAGCGTTTACGTTAACCACCGCTAACGATGAGTACCTTGAGGTTTGGTTACCTACCACGCCATAGCCTACACGCAATTTTAAATTATCAACCCAGTTCACTTTAAAAAAAGACTCGCGGGCAACATCCCAACCCACCGATAATGATGGAAAGTAAGCCGATTTATAGTTTTCTGCAAACCCCGAAAATCCATCCCTCCTAACGGTAGCTGTTAACAAATAACGACTGTCGTAATTATAGTTTAAGCGTGCCATCTGGTAGTTGAGTGCCTCGCGATAAGCATTTGAAACAGCAAACCTGTTGGTGCCCTGCTGCAAACTGTTGTAGCCTAAAGTAAGCCGGTCAAATCCGGTTGAGTATGCCCGTGTATAATCGTTTTTACGCTCAACGGCACCATACAAAAGGGTAGCTACAAAATTGTGCTTGTTAAACGTTCTGTTATAAGTCAGAATGTTATCCAAGGTGTAATCGTAATAAGTAGTTACTTCTTTGGATGCCTGTCCGGTTAGCCCGGCATCATACCTGTTAGATATATTTTTGAGATCTAAACGGTAATTGTTACCGAAATTGAGCCGGTAACTTAAGCCTTTAAGCGGTAGCTGCACGTTGGCGTATATATTGGCAAAGAAATAATTATGCCGGTCGTAATCATCAGCCTCATAACTTAAAAACGGATTAGTTAAATTGGTATTAAAGGGGTTGATGATGTAGTTCCCGCTTGCGTCGCGCGGCTGTATAAGCGGAGAAAGGATACGGATGTTGCCCAAGTTAGGTTCAACACCATCCTCGTTAACAAACGTACCGAATGATTGCAGTCCTACGGTAAGCCAGTCGGTTGCTTTAGCTTCAATATTGGCCCGCAAACTCTTGCGTCTGAAAACGTCGTTTTTAATAAAGCCCGAGTTTTTAGTTAAGCTACCTGACAGCAAATAAGTAACTTTTTCCACCCCTCCGGATATACTAAGCTGGTTATCAATAATGTATCCACGATGTGTAGCTTCG
>CAJYJH010000037.1 GCA_913775265.1 uncultured Mucilaginibacter sp.
AAAAGCCACATAAGGCTACGGTGAAAAGGCCGATGGCTACCGAAAACCAGTTTAACCACACAAACACGTAAGCATCCAAAAACCCGTTAGCATCAGGGTTAATGCGTCCGGATATAGCCGTACCTGCAATAATACCCAGGAATAGCGGCGTTATGAAACTGGAGTACAAATAAATGCGGTTGTACACCACCTGCATCTCATCAACTACGGCATCATAATTACGAAACACAAACGCTGTACCCCGCGCTGTAATGCCCAATAACATTACCACTAAGGGGATGTGCAGGTAGATAGACATAGTACTGTAAATGAGCGGGAAGCCAACAAACAGGATCACCACGGCAATAATCAGCCACATGTGGTTAGCTTCCCAAATGGGGCCGATAGCTTTGTAAGCCGTTTTGCGGGTACGATGGCGGTTATCACCCCTGCTAAAAAGTTCGATGATGCCCGCACCAAAGTCGGCTCCGCCTAATACCAAGTAAAGCAGAATTGATAGCCACAAAAAACCAATAATTAAATATTCCATATGCTTAAGAGCGGCTTAGTTGCAAATTATTAGGTTGCTTATCATACAATTGGGGCACCATCCTGATTTGCCTGTACAACAGGAACACCACCACAATACTTAGCGAAAAATAAATAGCTGTGAACAGGTAAAACGAGTAAGCGATGCCCGGCATCGGTGTAACCGCATCGGCCGTACGCATGATGCCGTTAATGATCCAGGGCTGCCGGCCAATCTCGGTTACCATCCACCCGGCCTCTACCGCAATAAAACCGGTAGGTATAGCGATGATAAAAAGCTTAAGCAGCCAGTCTTTTTCGAGCCAATGCTTTTTAAACCAAATGGCAATTAGGTAAAGCACGCCAACCAGCATCATAAACATCCCAAAACCAACCATCACCTGGAACGAGTAATGCGTGATAGCCACCGGCGGCTGATCTTGTTCTGGTATCTGGTCCAGTCCCTTTACCGGTTCATGAAAGTTATCGTGTACCAAAAAACTAAGCAAACCCGGTATCTCCAGCCCATAGTTCACTTTCTTTTGCTTCTCGTCGGGTATACCGCCGATTACCAGTGGCGAGGCGGACTGCGTTTTAAAATAAGCTTCCATGGCAGCAAGCTTGGCGGGTTGCCGTTTTGCAACACTTTTGGCTGCAATATCGCCGGCCAAAGGTTGTAATATGGCCGCCACAGCGGCAAAACCTGCGGCTATTTTAAAGGCCTGCCTATGGAAATCAACATTACGTTTCCTCACGATCATCAGCGCATGTACCCCTGCTACCGCAAAGCCGGTTGAGGCGAAGGCAGCCAAGGTCATGTGTAAAGCTTCGGAAAACCATGCCTGGTTAAACATAGCTTTAATAGGGTCGATGTTGAGATACTGACCGTTCACGTAATCAAACCCGGCCGGACTATTCATCCAAGAGTTTGCTGCAACTACCAAAATACCCGATGCCAAACCACTTATGCCGACCACTACACCCGTAAACCAGTGAAAAGTCGGGTTAAGGCGATCCCATCCATATAAAAAGAAGCCTAAAGCGATAGCCTCAATAAAAAAAGCAGTGCCTTCTAACGAGAAAGGCATCCCAAAGATGGGTCCGGCATATTGCATAAATTTGGGCCAAAGCAGACCCAATTCAAACGATAAGATTGTACCTGACACCGCACCGGTAGCAAAAAATATGGCTACCCCTTTGCTCCAGGCCTTGGCGATATTTTTATGATGCTCATCTTTTGTTTTTAACCAGCGGAAGTGCGCTACGGCCATAAAAAAGGGCATCACCATACCTATACAGGCATAAATAATATGAAACCCCAACGAAAGGGCCATCTGTGATCGGGCAGCCAAAAAGTCGTTCATAAGCGTGTGTTGTTTTACTTATGCAGCTAAATTACTGTCAATCAGCATCGGCTCTGCACTTTTTTGCAAATTATATTGAATATTGATTGCAAATAATGCACAGTTTTTATGCTTTTGGCACAAAGTAACCGTCTTGATTTATGTTATAAGTTTTTACCGTTAAACGCGTTTATATCATCGTCATTAATTGATCAGCCACGCTCGATGGTGCGGCTGTTATTTGAGTAAATTTAATTTACCTTTGTGGCCTTGCAGCCGTTAGGGTTGTTTGCTTTTTGGGTATGAAGATTTTAGTTACCGGTACTGCTGGTTTTATTGGTTTTTATGTAGCACAAAGGCTGGCCGAATTAGGTTACGACATTGTGGGCGTTGACAACATCAATACTTATTATGATACCAGCCTGAAGTATGGCCGCCTGGAAGCATCGGGCATCGACACTACTACTTTAAAAGATAACCAGCCGGTATACAGCAAAATTTATCCGAACTACTGCTTTATTAAACTCGATATCTCCGACCGGTCTTTGATGGAATACATCTTCAATACTTACCGGTTTGATGTGGTTTGCCATTTGGCGGCGCAGGCGGGTGTGCGGTACTCTATTACCAATCCGTACGATTATGCTTTGAGTAACTTATCGGGCTTCCTAAATATTTTAGAAGGTTGCCGTAATATACAGGTACAGCACTTGGTATATGCCAGCAGCTCGAGTGTTTATGGATTGAATAGCAATACACCATTTTCGGTACATGATGGTGCGGCCCACCCGGTGAGTTTGTACGCCGCCAGCAAAAAGAGTAACGAGATGATGGCGCACAGTTACAGCCATCTGTACCAAATACCTACTACTGGCTTGCGCTTTTTTACCGTGTATGGCCCATGGGGCCGTCCGGAT
This sequence comes from uncultured Mucilaginibacter sp., assembly GCA_913775265.1. Classification (GTDB taxonomy): domain Bacteria; phylum Bacteroidota; class Bacteroidia; order Sphingobacteriales; family Sphingobacteriaceae; genus Mucilaginibacter. The sequence goes on from CAJYJH010000037.1 coordinate 2,768, forward strand.
ATGGCTTACTTTAAATTTGCTGATGCCATCATCAAAGAAAAACCTATTGACGTTTACAACAACGGCGATATGCAGCGAGATTTTACTTACGTAGATGACATTGTAGAAGGCATCATACGTGTATTAGACAAACCCGCTCAAGCCGATCCGCAATGGGATAGTAAAAGACCCGATCCGGCTACGTCAAGTGCGCCTTACCGGCTGTACAATATTGGTAACTCGTCTCCCATTAAACTGATGCATTTTATCGAAGCGTTGGAGAATGCCATAGGCAAAAAAGCTATCATCAATATGCTGCCTATGCAGGCTGGCGATGTGCTTTTGACAGATGCGGACATGAGCGATTTAGAGCAGCAGTTTCAATACCATCCGCAAACTGATATACAAAGCGGTATTAATCGTTTTGTACACTGGTTTAAAGACTTTTACCAAGCATAGACGTCAGGTCAATCATACGCCTATTTAGTTAACTTATTTTACTGTAAGTTACAACTTGAACGTTTAGAATTTTGGCTAACAATAAGTGATATGGGTTGTAGTATTTAGACATTAATACTAAAACATCACTTATGAAAAGCACCATCATTTTCATCCACGGCATGTTTCAGAATGCGAAAAGCTGGGATGCATGGGTAAATTTTTTTAGCGACAAAGGTTACAATTGCATAGCCGAATCGTGGCCATTGCACGAAGGCGAACCAGCTGAGCTGCGTGCCAACCCGCCGGCTGGCTTGGGCGAATTAAAACTGGCCACCGTTATTGATAAGTTTAGAAACCTGGCGGCCAGCCAAACCGAAAAACCCATCATTATTGGTCACTCAGTTGGCGGTTTGATTGCGCAGATATTAATAAACGAAGGCTTGGCTAAACTGGGCGTTCCGATCAGTTCGGTAGCTCCAAACGGCATGATTTCGTTGGATTTAGATTTTGCCAAAAACAGCGCACTTATTATGAACCCCTTAAAAGGTGATGATATATTTGAGATGGATTTGGAAAGTTTCCAAGGCACATTTGCCAACACGCTGAGCATGGAAGCGGTGAAAGAGCCTTACGAAAGAACAGCCACTCATGACAGCCGCAACGTACTACGTAACTGTTTAGGTGATGACGGAAAGGTTGATTTAGACTTACCGCACGTACCATTATTATTTATTGCAGGCGAAGAAGATAAAATTATCCCTCATGAGCTTTGCGAAAAGAACGCGAAAGCATACACCGACGAAATTAGCTATACCGATTACAAAAAGTTTAGTGGCAAAAGCCATTTTATTTGTGGTGAGCCAGGCTACGAAGAAGTAATTAATGCAGTTTACGACTGGATTCAGCAAAAAGAAAACATGCCGGCGTACAACACAACATCAGCCGTGAATGATTAATTAATAATTTATTTACCGGTTTGAGCAATGAAGCCCCGTGGGTGCCGTTATAGGTACTCACGGGGCTTCATTGCTTTACTCCCCTTTGTAAAATTTATTTGAATTAAATATCGTCGAAAGTTTTTACCTTTAGGTTACTAAACATACTAACAAACAGTTATTAATCCACGCATGAAGAAAAAGAGTTTCAGATGGTCGGACGAAGCGGAACCACATAAGCAACGCACTAAAACAATTATCAAGGATCATCCCGAACTGCGCCAGCTTATAGGCCGTAACCCTTACACTTTTTTGGTAATTACCCTCTGTGTAGGAGTACAGTTAGCCGCCGCTTATTTGCTGCGCGATGCTGCCTGGTACTGGATTGCATTAGCTGCTTATGGTATTGGTGCCTTTGCCTGCCATACACTATTTGTTTGTATACACGAGTGTGCACACAATCTCATCTTCAAAAATAAAACAGCCAATACCTGGGCCGGTATATTTGCCAACTTGCCTACGCTATTGCCAAGTGCAGTATCTTTCCAAAAATATCACTTAAAACATCACTCTTACCAGGGTGTTGAGGCTTTGGATGCCGATATGCCGTTTAGATGGGAAGCCCGCCTGATTAATAATTACACTTTCGGTAAAGCGATCTGGTTATTATTTTACCCTATATTTCAGGCATTACGTCCTTTCCGCCTAAAAGAAATTAACCTATTAGACGGCTGGACTGCTGTTAACTGGATCGTACAATTGGCATTTACTGCGGCAGTATGGTATTTCTTAGGCCCTAAGGCGGTAGTTTACTTAGCCGTAAGTTTCTTCTTCTCGGTAGGTCTACATCCACTGGGTGCACGCTGGGTGCAGGAGCACTTCTTAACTCATGGCGAGCAGGAAACCAAAAGCTATTATGGCCGCTTAAATTTCCCTAACTTAAACGTGGGTTATCATAACGAGCACCATGATTTTCCTTCTATCCCATGGAATAACTTGCCTAAGGTTAAAGCTATTGCAGGTACACATTATGACACCCTGGGTTACCATACCTCGTACACCCGCTTGTTGTTTGAGTTCTTATTCAACCGCGAGTTGTCTGTGTTTTCGCGTACGGCTCGTTCTAACCGGGGTGGCAAAATAACAGCGCCAAAATCAAAGGATATACAAGAAGTTTCCGCAATTTAATTAACGCGTAACTTAAAAAGCAAAATGCCCGTGCGTTCATCGCACGGGCATTTTGCTTTTATATTGTTATAACAAGATTAGCATTCGCCGCCCGGTTTGCAGTTTGGGCCATCGGTTACGCTTAACTCAACAGGTTGCTTTTGCCACTCGGCATATGCTGTTTGTAAGGTATTTAAAAATACTTCAGTAGCCTGTGCACCCGATACCGCATAACGGTTGTTTACTACAAAAAACGGAACACCCCTGATGTTCAAAGTTTGAGCTTCGTAAACGTCACGATTAACGTCGTCAGTGTAAGCGTTGGTCGCCAACATTTCTTTCACTTCGGTTTCGTCCAAACCCACTGATATGCCTATTTCGGTTAATATCGCAACATCATCAATATTTTTACCTTCAGTAAAATAAGCTTTGAATAATTGTTCTTCTAAAGCGTCACCTTTATTGTATTGCTTAGCCAAATGACTCAACCGGTGCGCATTAAAACTGTTAGCTACAACGGCCTGATCAAAATTAAAGTTCAAACCCACTTGTTCAGCCATTTCTGTAACCTGACGAGTCACTTGTTTGGCATAATCTATCTGCCAGCCTTTGCTGTCGGCCAATGACTGGTATACACTGATGTTGGGGTCAGTCTTTAGGGTTGGATTGAGCAGAAAGCTTTTCCATTCAACTTCAATTTCGTCGCTGTGATTAAAGGCCGACAACGCCTCCTCAAATCTGCGCTTGCCTATATAACAAAACGGACACTGCACGTCCGACCATATTTGTACTTTCATGAGATTCAGTTTCTTGATGCACAAATATAACAGGCAAAGGTGCCAACAAAGCGCGTGCTTTAATAGGTATTACGGCTTGATGACAGAAACCGACTTTAAGGTTTTGGAACAGGGTAAAGATATATAGGCTGATTTTTACCTTCACTCACGGTATAAAAACTTTTGCCGTTGGGCGAAAATCCAATAGCTTCGCCTAAACGCTCCTGCTCGTAAGCCGGCTGATTGGGCTTGCGCTGCAGGGTTTGCCAAATGGGCTCGTTGCCCTCGCGTTTCCAGTAATAAACGCGGCTATAACTTTTAAGTATTACCTGGCTGCCGTCTTTAGCAATGTCGCCGCTTACTATCCATTTAAAAGGTTGCAGTCCTCTAAAGTGCAGCATACAGCGTTTGGTCAGGGTAACAGTATCATTCGGTTTAAAGTTAAGCGGAGCGGTGTAAACGCCAACATCTTTGTGCCTTTTGGTTACGATGTAAATCAGCTTTTCCAGCGGGTCAATCATCAGCGTTTCGGCATCCTTAGCTCCGTCGGGGTATTTTACAAATAAAGCATCGCTTTGCACGTTGGTGTTCGCGTCTGCTTTGGCAGGCAAACCAGGTTCGGGCACACGGTAAATGGTAACAAACTTATTGAGCTCGGCATTATCGCCAATATCGGCCACGTAAACGTAACTCTTTTTTGCAATCGGACCGGGACCAACGGCTATATCCTCACAATCTTTAGCACCTAAATAAGATTTATCAGCCGGAGGATAATAGTAAGTACCTATTAAAGCACCCTCAGAATTAATAGCAAAAAAGCGACTGGTATCTCCACTATCGTTATGAATATAAAAGATATCAGGATGGATTGACGACGCTGCTATACCTGAGGTTTCGTTGTTGACGCTGCTCTGTAAATGACCGGCAACATATTTACGGTCATCACGTTTATTTTGGGCATAAGCAGCCAGTTCCAGCACTAAGATCAGTACCGACCACAAAAAGCTCCGTTTCCAGGTAAATTTCAACATCCGGTCTATAACGACAAAAATGCGCATTTTGATATAAAACCGATATTATAAAATTGTTTTTATTGAAAATAATTAGACAATTGCTACAGATTGATAAAAATTCATTAATAGGCAATAAAGCCATTTTAAGAGGTTGGCACAATGTGAGGAAAGCAAGTACGAGGATATTTGATTATTGACTTAAGCTCGCTTATTTTGCTGCATGAGCCGAAACTTCAAAACAGTGAATTATAGCCGCAAAGCTTATGTTATTACCTTGGTGGCGCTCACATTATTTTTGTTTTCAATTTTCTGGTTGGGCAATTATCCTGAGGTAATTGAAACGTATTACTCCGAAGGCTGCTACCCTATCATCAACGCAGTCCGGAATTTTCTAATTGGATGGCTGCCTTTGAGTTTAGGGGATCTCTCGTATCTGGCTTTGATCGCCTACATCATTTATTCGGTAATTAGATTCATTCGGTTTATGATTAATAAAAGATTCAGCAGGTTACCATTAAGCATCATTCGGCTCATCATAGGGTTCCAAATATTTGCCTGCGCATTTTATTTGCTGTGGGGATTAAATTATTTCAGGCCGCCAGCAGCTGTACTACTGCGGTTGCCTCAGCAGGAATACAATTTGAATGAACTTACACAGGTTACTCGATTATTAATTGACAGCACTAACGCTACGCAACGGGCATATAAACTGTCGGCGCAGAAAAATCAGATCAAGCCTCATTATTTTGACATTGCTTCGGATGCCATTCAGAAGCTACCTGCACAATTCAGCTTGCTCAAAACCTACCGACCAACGGCCAAATCTGCCTTATTTACACCAATGATCAACTACATGGCCACTTTCGGATATTTCAATCCTTTTACCGGCGAAGCCCAGGTAAATTACCAGATGCCTTTGATAAATACACCAGTTACTGCCTGCCACGAGATGGCACACCAGATGGGTTTTGCGCGGGAGGATGAAGCGAATTTTATAGGATTTTTAGCTGCTAAACAGTCATCAGATCAGTTAACACGTTATTCTGCTTACTACCTGGCCATGCAGGAATTTATGCGGCAAGTACGCCGCCGGGACACCGTAGCATTTAACCAACTAAAAAAGCAACTATCACAACCCGTTAAAAACGATCTGAAAGCCGACCGGTTGTACTGGGAGCATTACGAAAACCAGATTGGTTATGTAACCGGCATATTTTACGATAACTTTTTAAAAGCTAACAACCAGCCACAAGGGCTGCTTACCTATAACCGCATGATTTATTTAACAATGGCTTACTATCGCAAATACGGAAAGCTTTAAAAAAATTAGCTATTTTTAACCAGGATGCTTTCAACCACATAGGCAACCTGCTCACATTTGTCGGTAGTACGCTCTAATGAGGCCAGTATTTCGCCGTATTTGATTAGCCTGAAAGTATCAGTCTCTTCGTTGTTCAGCACAGCAAAGGCTTTGTCGTATACCATGTCGGCTTCGTGCTCTAATTGTTTAATGCGGTTACAGCTGTCAACAATGGCCTGTCCATTGTGCAGGTCTTTCAAAGCCATTACACAAGTTTCCAGTTCGAGGCTGCAATCCAACACAATTTTGCACAACTGACGAATAGGCATCGTGATCGAATCGATCGAGTACAGGTTGATACGACGGGCCGATGAATCTATGTAATCGGAAAAACCATTAATGGCCGATACAAGCGCATACATATCGTTACGCTCGAAAGGAGAAATCAGGGCTTTACCTGATACTGCGTAAACCTGACGCTTTAAGTCGGCAGATTGTGTTTTTAACCTGCCTATTTGCGCAAATTCAGTTTTTTGCTCGGGTACCCATTCGCCTTCAATAGCTGTGTATAACAGCTTAGCCATGGCAACACTGTTACTTGCCGCCTTATTAAACAAACCATAGAATACATGGTCGTTACTCGGCATAAATTTAGTCAGGAAATTACTCATGTATTTTCAGCGATAATATGGGTGACAACAATAGCTAAACTTTAGTGCCACAAATTTACACTATAAATTGAATGTTAAGACAAAGTTTATTCGTTAACAAATTGTTAATTATATATCACTATAAGGTTAAGCTACTTTTGCGCATGTCAAAAAATGACCTTCCTACTTACGCTATTGTTGAATTATTAATCCGCTTATCCTCTTTTAACCCCACTATTGGCAACTACAAAGACCATCATCTAAACAACGACAACGTGATCGTAAAAACAGTACACGGACCGGTTACTCTGCCTCGAAAATTGATACTGAGGCAGTTTAATGCACCTGAAGAAATCTCGGAAGACGAACTAAGAGCCATTGCCCTGCAGTTGAAATAATTAACTTATTTTTTTAAGCAGATACAGAGCGCTAGCAACCACACCGACAATACCTGCTGCGCGGGCTACCTTTTTGTTACTTACCTTTTTTGAAGTGTAACCACCTGATATTTTATTATCCTGGCGGGTCGGCTCAAATATACTGCCGTTGGTTACCGGGGCTGGTTCGGCATTTTTCATGTACATTTTGATGAATTTGGTGGTGGCCAGACGGGTGAGCGTTGGCGACAACCACTGGCTAAACCTTGCCAAATAAGCCGAGCTGCCTAACATAACCGAGTTTTTAGGATTTTGCGCCAGCATAACTACCGTATGCGCTACCTTGTAAGTAGGCACTACCGGAGGTGCGGGCTTTAAAACCTTACCGGTATAGTTAGCCGCATGGCTTGGCCCCGGGGTATCCACAAAGCCTGGAAATACATCACAGATGTGTATGCCCGGACAATCGCTCAACTCAGCCCGCAATGCTTCCGAATATCCGCGCAACCCAAACTTGCTGGCCGTATACGAAACAGAATATGGGAAAGCCACATAGCCCCCCACTGAGTTCAAGTTGATTAATACCCCACGTTTTTGCTTTTTAAAATGCGTAACTGCAGCGTGCGCACCATTAATATAGCCTAACAAATTGGTTTTGATGATCTGGTTATGCACCT
>CAJYJH010000038.1 GCA_913775265.1 uncultured Mucilaginibacter sp.
TGACCAGCTAATTTATTTCTAATTATGCGTATATACGAGTCAACTTTATGACGTTTAAAAAATATTTTCTTGCTTTTTTTCCAATCGTAAAAATCAGATTTAAATTTTTCTCCACTATTTGTTATAATACTTTCTAACCATGGTTGCTGCGTCTTAAAATTTTCAAATGTTTCGTAAATTGTTAAGTACGCTTGTTTAATGTAGAAAATTTGCTCAATTTTTGTTTTCGTTAAATATAGTTGACTTGTGACAAGCATTAAATCGATGAGTGCTCTTGAATAAAGCGAATCAATTGATATCAATGCTTTTATATGTTTGAAGTTTACATCTATTTCTAAGTTACTTTCTTTACAGATAGCTTCCCATCCAAGTACAGTATTATTCCAATTATTTAAATCATCTAAATGACTCGCATAAAAATTTAAGCCATCTCTTGCAGCTTCGTATAGAAGGATACCCGTTTTGTCTGTTGAAATTACAATTTGTGTTTCCATATTTAATCATTAAAATTAATCAATCCTCCGGCCTCTCCCTTGCATCCGCCATTCGCACAATCCTCGGCTGAAACTTCGCCAGTACGTCCACCAGGTCGTGTTGGGCGGCCATTACGGCGTGGATGTCTTTGTACACCATTGGGGCTTCGTCGAGGTCGGACCCTAAGAGCGTAATTTTTTTGTCGTGCAGTTCGGCCTCCACCAAATCGCGTTTCACGGTTTTAAATGCAGCGCTCCGGCTCATCAACCGCCCGGCACCGTGGCTGGCCGAATTAATGCTTTCGGCATAGCCCTTGCCACGCACCACAAAGCCCGGCGTGCTCATACTACCCGGAATAATGCCCAACACACCTTCGCCGGCCGGGGTAGCGCCCTTGCGGTGCACCATCACTTCGGTGCCGTCGGCCAGTTGCTCTTTCCAGGCAAAGTTGTGGTGGTTCTCAATCCGCAGCAGGGGCTGCAGGTTAAGGTCGCGGGCAATTTTGTTGTGTATTTCGTGGTGATTGGCGCTGGCATAGTCGCCGGCCAGGTTCATGGCTATCCAGTATTCCTGTCCGTCTTCGGTATCCAGGTCGAGCCAGGCCAGGTGCTTAGCCTCGGCCGGAAGCTTGGTTTTAACCATGGCCAGTTTGCTGTAATGGTCGGCCACGCTGCCCCCAAACCCGCGCGATCCGGAGTGCGACAACAGAGCCAGGTAAGTACCCGCCGGTACACCGTCGAGCGCGTTATCGGCCACCGTAAGTTCGCCCCATTCCACAAAGTGGTTGCCCGTTCCGCTGGTACCCAACTGCGCATAAGCTTTATCCTTGAGTGAGCGGATCACTTTAGTTTCGTTCCATATCTTGCTATCAAACAGTGAAGTATCAAAATACGACTTGGTAGTGCCGCCAATACCAAAGTTGGTGTTCTTCAACAGCAGGCTTTTCAGGTGGTCGGTTTTGTCATCCACCGTGGTAGCAGGCAACTCAAAAATACTCAAACACATGCGGCAGGCAATATCCACCCCAACCGCAAACGGAATGATGGTATTGGCCGTGGTAGCCAGCACGCCGCCAATAGGCAGGCCGTACCCCTGGTGGGCATCGGGCATTAAGGCACCCGCCACCGCAATGGGCAGTTGCACGGCAGTACGCATCTGGGCCAGCGCACCCACCTCAATATGCTCCAAACCATACACCGGGAACTCGGCAATTTCCTCCTTCAGTTTAAAGTTGCCGCGTTCCTGCTTCACAAATTTGCCTTCCTTACGCAGCTCAATCACGCTTTCGGCCAGGTTTTTAAACTTACCCCCTTTTTTAAGCGCGTAGGGCATAGGGGCGTCAATCAGGGCTTCGAGGTTAGCCAGTATTTCGGCCCGGCCCATCACATTGTGCTTCAACAAACCGTTAGCTACCCGACTAAAGTTTTCGAGTATTTTATTGTCGTTAATACCTAAGTTTTTTAATTCGGTATTGCTGATTTTTTCCTTTTCCATCACGGGTATTTTTAAATTCAACACCACAAAATAAAAATGGTGCTGCGCAGTGTATTTGCGCAGTAAATTATTATTTTTAAAAAGTTTCAGCAATTGAAATTGATAGCATGAATTATTCAGAGATTGAGCTTGCGGATTATGTAATTGCGCATTATGCCTACTTACTAACATTGCCGCAAAAAACGGCGCTAAAGCACCATCAACATTCATTAAAGTTGGCCGATGGAGTAGACCGTGATCGGTTGACCTCAACATATACGCGAAACAAATGGTTAAGCGAAGAACCTGAAATATCAACTCAATTAGATTATGGCTATAGCAACTTCATCATCACCTGTTCAAAACAACTTCTAAGTAAGCATAGGAGTGATATTATAATAAATATTTGTCCTCAATGCGGGCGATTAGCCCGAACTCCATTAGCCAAACAATGCAAGCACTGCTTTTTGGATTGGCATTGAGATTACATACGAGTTATTAAACATTTACTCATTAGTAATTCATCTGCACACCTGCACATTTGCATATCCGCACATCAAAACACTCACTCATTCACTCATTCAAAATTCACTCATTAGCTCCCCATGCCCGTCAACCGCAATGCCCTCATCCGTTACCGCACTATTGATAACTGCCTGCGCAACCGCTACAAAAAGTGGACGCTGGAGGATTTGATCGACGCCTGTTCGGACGCGTTGTACGAGTACCAGGGGATTGACAAGGGCGTGAGCCGCCGCACCGTGCAGGCCGACCTGGAAATGATGCGCAGCAACAAGTTAGGTTACGAGGCGCCCATTGTGGTGGTGGATAAACGGTATTATACCTATAGCGACAAAAATTACAGTATCACCAACATACCCCTTAACCACCAGGACATGCAGGTGCTGGGCGAGGTGTCGGACCTGCTGAAACAGTTTAAAGGTTTTAGCCATTTTGCCGACCTGAACGAAATGGTGAGCAAGCTGGAAGACAAAATTTACACCCAGAAGACGCACAGCGCCCCGGTAATTGATTTTGAAAAGAATGACAATTTGAAAGGGTTAGAGTGGATTGAGGTTATCCGCAAGGCTATTGTAGGTAAGCGTACGTTGTGCGTTACTTACCAGTCGTTTAAGGCACGCGAGGCGGCCACCTTTTACTTTAGCGCCTACTTGCTGAAAGAGTACCGCAACCGCTGGTTTGTGCTGGGGCAAACGCACCGAAACCGTGGCCCGCTGCTCACCCTGGCGCTCGACCGCATCCACACCATAGAGGAGCATGCCGAAAACTACCGCGAGAACACCGAACTGGACTTGGCCACCTATTACGACAACTGCCTGGGCGTGACCAAAAGCCCCAACCAGCGCGATTGCGAAGTGGTGTTTTGGATTGACAAAGCCAACGCGCCTTACGTGGTGACCAAACCCCTGCATCATAGCCAAAAATTGTTGAGCCAGGACGAAACCGGCAGCATCTTCAGCATCCGCGTCATCCTTAACTTTGAACTCGAACGTGAACTGCTGGGCTTTGGCGGCAAGATTAAGGTGTTGGGGCCTCGTATATTGGTGAAACAAATGCAGGATCAGTTTAAAATGGCATTACATAATTATGAGCAGACCAAAACAGAGGAGATAGCTGAAGCTCCTTCGAAGCACGGAGATATATAAGTTTATTTCGTGTCAATCAAGTAACATGTTCACGGTAAAGGCTGGAATTGACGGGAGTATATAGCTTACCTATTCAGTCACGCCGACAAAGGTCGGCATCCCACGCGCTAAGTAGCGAGTTTTGCCGAACAAGCATGAGGAAGAGCCGGTCTGGTGGGATGCTGAACTCAATTCAGCATGACGGTTCTATACTTTTCATTATTCGCGACCACCGACCTCAGTCCACCGACTTCACACCTCAAAAAATTCCCTATCTTTGCACCAGTATTCACCTCAAACTACACCAGTGAAAATTACTAAGTAATACGGATGGTTACGTGCCATCACAAAGGCTGTCACTAAAGCAGCGCGTTTTGGTCATCATTTGTTAATGGCGGTCGGCTATACCCACAGCTGCTGCACAAACTTAGTTTCTCCATGTGATTTTTTATTGACTCAGGCAGCGGTTCGCCGTTCGTCAGGCTGCGTTTTTAAGTTGGCGGCCTCCGGTTTAATCCACTCCATTTTTCACGTATCTAAAATCAAGTGTGGTTATGAGTATCATCGCACAATCTATCAGTTATACCCACCCGGACAGGGAGGTATTATTTCAACATATCAGTTTCAGTATATCCGCAGGGCAAAAGGCAGCCCTGGTGGGCAACAACGGTACCGGCAAATCAACGCTGCTGCAGGTGGTGGCGGGCTTGTTGCCAGCGTCGGGCGGTGGTGTGCAGCTATCGGGCAGGCATTATTATGTACCGCAGCATTTGGGGCAATACAACGGGCAGACCGTCGCGCAGGTATTGGGTGTGGCCGATCAACTCCAGGCCCTGCATGCCATCCTGAACGGCCACGCTTCCGAACAGCATTTTGTCACCCTGAATGATGAATGGGATATGGAAGAACGCGTACAAGCGGCTTTCACCTACTGGCAACTGCAACACCTCGACCTCAATCAATCCATGGACACCCTGAGCGGCGGTGAAAAAACAAAGGTTTTTCTGGCCGGCATTCTCATCCATCAGCCGCAAATTGTGTTGCTGGATGAGCCGTCCAACCATTTAGACGGCCCCGCGCGCCAGTTGCTGTATCAATGGATTACCCGAACCAAAAGCACGGTGCTGGTGGTGAGCCACGACATCACCCTGCTCAACCAGCTCGACATGACGCTCGAACTTACCCGGCAGGGCGTAACCCTGTACGGCGGCAATTATGACTTTTATCGTGAGCAACGCGACGGACAACTGACCGCCCTACAGGCTCAGTTAGACGACAAGCAAAAGGCCCTGAAACAAGCTAAACAAAAAGCCCGCGACCTGGCCGAACAGCGCCAGCGTCAGGAGGCCAGGGGAAGGGCGGCCGGCAAAAGCCAGTCGCTGCCCCGCATTGTGGCCGGCAACCTGCAACGCCAGGCCGAGCAAAGCACCGCCAAGTTGAAAGCCGTACAAGGCGAAAAGTTGGACGGTTTATCGTCAGACTTGCAACACTTGCGCACACAGGTACAAGAGCAGCAGACGTTAAAGATTGACCTGCGCCGGTCGGACCTGCACCGTGGAAAATTGCTGGTGGATTTACAGGCGGTGAACGTCACGTTTAACGGCCAGCCATTGTGGGCGGAGGTGGTGAACTTCCAGCTGCGGTCGTGCGATCGGGTGCGGGTGGCCGGGCGTAATGGGTCGGGCAAAACCACGTTGTTGCGATTGCTGATGGGGCAGCAGGCACCGGATGAAGGGCAGGTAGTGACGGCGCCATTTACCTACCTGTACCTCGACCAGGAATACAGCGCCATTGATAACCAGCTCACCGTGTTAGCCCAGCTGCAACACCATAACCAGCGCCACTTGCCTGAACACGACCTTAAAATGCTGCTGCACTACCACCAGTTTAACGCCGCCTACTGGAAACGCCCCTGTGCCGCCCTGAGCGGCGGCGAAAAATTGAAACTGCTGCTCTGCTGCATGGCCGTAAGCAACCACCTGCCCGACGTGCTCATCCTCGACGAGCCTACCAACAACCTCGATGTGCAAAGCCAGGAAGTGCTTACCGCAGCTATCCGCAGCTTTGAAGGTACGTTGCTGGTGATTTCGCATGATGAATATTTTGTGGGGAGGATTGGGATGGAGCGGGAGGTGGTGTTAGCAGGTCATTATTGTACATAAATTTGGGTTGCACAAATTTTAGTTACACTAAACAAAATAAGGCTAAGAGTTGTATATATTTGGTCGATCTCTAAAACCTTAATGAAACCAACTTTATCCAAACTTCGCGCGTGCCATATATGCATGGTTTACCTTATAAATCATAGTCCGCTAAAGTATGTAGCAGGGTAAATAGCTTAGCAATTTCTGCTTCAATCCTAATAAAACAAACCTTTAACTTTAAAAAAACATGAAAAAAATTCTACCAGTAATGCTACTAAGTGTGGTGATGTTTGCCTGTAAAAAAAATGGCACACAGCCCGAACAGCCTGCTCAACCCGATTTAAAAAAATACAATGTAACGTTAAGCATTGCCGATTTTGCACAGTCGGTAGGTACGCAGTCGGTTGCTAACAATAAAACAACTTTAGCCGTAGGCGATACCCTAAGCAACTATGCCCAGGCCTTGTTGTACCGCATTTACGATGCCTCGGGCACTCAGGTGGCCGGTAAAGACCAGCTGGCTACCGATGCCAGCTTTGGCCAAATAACCGAACAGCTGCCTGCCGGTAACTATAATGTTTGTGTGGCAGTATCTAAAAGGGCCACGCTTACCACACTTCCGGGGCTTAGTTTTGCGCAGTCGTTGTTTAGTACCGGAACGCCCTGGGCCGATTGTTTTTTTAAAGTAGTACCGGTTACAGTGAGTACTGCCGCTGTTAACCAGCAAGTAAGGCTGGATAGGGCAGTGGGCGGTTTAGAAGTAACCCTCGAAGATGCCATACCTTCCGGTGTAAGCAAAATAAGCCTTAGTTTTCAGCAAGAAGTTTCGGTAATCCCGTTCAATGCTGAGTTGGGCAGCGGAAGCGTGCCGTCAACAGAGTCGTTCACCATCGCTGCATCGGATGTGGGCCAGAAAAATAAAAAGTTTTCGATGTATGTGGCCAACACCAAATCGGCTATTACAGTAAATATTACCGCTTACGATGCGGCTAACAAAGTAATAGCCACCAAGGCAGTGCCTAATGTAACGTGCATCAGAAACAAGAAAACCCTGCTAAGCGGAAGCTTATTTCCGGCAGTGCCAAGCGCATCAAGCTTTACCGTAGTGGTAAACCCAACCTGGGACGCCTCTGCTCCGGCAGTAAACTTCTAAAAAATGGATAAGGCTGCTTGATTTACAGGCGGCCTTATTTATATGATGAAGCTTTTTAAAACAGGGGCGGAGACGTAGAGAAATATACATTGCTACGGATGTCGTGCCTGTACCGGTGTTATAGTATAATTTGAGGAGCCACCGTACTGTTTGATGGGTTTGATTGAGTAAAAAAAATGATAGCACGCCGGATTGCTCCGGCGTGCTTTTTTTTATTTAAATGGTTGCCCGGCCGGCGAAAATAGTTGCTCCGTAAGGCAAAACATAATACCTTGCACAACTTACATGAAAACCTTAACCATCAAACAGCCTTGGGCGCATTTAATAGCCAGTGGCGTAAAAGACATTGAAATAAGATCTTGGAAAACTAATCACCGAGGCAAAATATATATCCATGCCTCTGCCAAGAGCGCACATGGAAATGGAGATGTATCAGAGTATTTAAATTATTACTGGAAACATATTCCGCAAACCATTCAGTTCCAGCTTCAAAGCGGGCAGCTTCATACGGCTGCAATTATCGGCGAGGTTGAAATCATCGACTGTGTGCAAGAGCACAACTCCGTTTGGGCCGATGAGGATTGCTGGAACTGGGTGCTGGCCAACCCAGTGATGTACGATAAGCCTATCTTGAGCGTAAAAGGCGCTTTGTTTTTATGGAATTATGAGGTAAAGCAGTAATAGCTTTTATAAATTATCGAAGCTTTTCAATAATACCTGTTTCTAATAATATGGCAAAAAGAGGCCCACGCTTTCTGTAAAGTACTGACTTAAGAATCTCCTTTGCGGTGGCGGTTGTGAAGTTTTTAAGGGCATTTAAACTTGTAACGGCTTCTATGAAATCGGTTTTTTGTATTGATTCTGTCTTACCTCCACTTCGGTTGTCTCCCGTATACGTAATCATGTCTGCGTTTACATTTACTAAAGTATACGTAACTTTTTTGATGCTTAAAATACTCTCCAAAAAGGCTAAGTGCTTAATTGCTTTTTCCCAAATAACTTCCGGGGATTGATTTTGTGTAATACTCGTGAATTGATACATAAAATTTTATATAAGTAAAAAGCAACTATACCTACGCTACTCCAGCCTTATTAATATTGTCAATAATTCGCAGCAGCTTCCCGGCGTCGTCTTCTTTAAAGACACCCAGTATACCCTGATGGTTAATGTCGGTAAACGGGCGGTCAAAGAGCATAGTTTTGTCAATTGTACCGTTGACGGTTAAAAAATTGATGAGCGTGTCAATAAAGCTGATCTGTTCGGCACTGATACCTTCGCGGTTGATAAAGCCGGCAAACAGGGCTTTGGCGGCCTGGGCATCCAAGCCAATAATGGAGCGGATGAATTGCGTAAAGTGTCGTCCGCTCAGTACCTCATCTAAATGGCCGGCAGCATCCGGGTCTTCGGTAAACAGCAATTGCTGCAGCTGTTCCAGTTCGGCTTCGGATATGGGTTCGTTGTTTTTGATTTTGCTGATGGCTATATAGTTGGCATGGCGGCGGATAAACGACGCCACACGCTGGTTATAGGTTTCCATACCTGCCAGCGGGGCAATAATATCTACTTCTTCAATATCGCCGGTAAGCTCGTCGGTAAAGTTGGTATATATTTTACTTTGCTCGGGCTGCTCAATAAATTTCATGATGGCGCGCAGTTCGAGGCGCAGGTTTTCCAAACCCTGTACGCTTACATTTTGCCAGTAAGTGTCATTGGTAATGGCCTGCAGTATGTCGCGCTTGGCGGCTACCTGCGGTATGCTGGTTTGCTTAAGCAGGGCAGTGGCTGTTTGCTTTACGGCAGAGATCAAGGTGGGTAGCTTTTTGTTACCGGTAAGGTAAGCCTCCATCAGGCGGTACATCACCGAGTCGAACTTGCGGGCATCAAAGTCGGTGTCGGCATTCATCACCAGCGGGGCCAGGTGGCGTTGCAGGTCGCGCACCTTGTCGTCGCTCAGCACGTTCCAGTGGTTAAGGTCGGTAAACTGATCAATGAGCCGCAGGTGCGGGCGGTTCACAAAGCTGTCGCGGTTAAGGCTGGCAATATCATGCTGCAGTTCGATGAGCAATACCGCCCGGTAGGCGTTCAGCTCATCATCGTCGGTCAGGTTTTCGAGTGTGGCTGCCAGTTTTATTTTAAGTAAAAATATGCGCTGGGTTAATGATAGCGTGGCCGAAGGCTCAATACCGTTAGGGTTGTCGCCAAAGAACTCAATGTTGCCGCAGTAATCAAAAATGTAAAAGTTTTGCTTGTCTTGCTCCGGGCCAAACACACCGGGGCACAGGCGGGTGCCACGGCCAACCATTTGCCAATACTTGGCGCTCGATCTTACCTGTTTAAAAAACACGAGGTTAAGCACCTCGGGCACATCAATGCCGGTGTCAAGCATATCAACCGACACCACAATCTGCGGCAGCTTGCCGGCCACTTTAAACAGATCAATAGTTTGCTCGGGCTTGTCTGACGAGTAGGTAACTACCAGATCGGAAG
>CAJYJH010000039.1 GCA_913775265.1 uncultured Mucilaginibacter sp.
GCCTGAAAGTAGAGATAAGTCAGCAGGTGAATCCTCATACCAAAGCAGACCTGCTGATCATCAATACCGATTCGAGATCAAAATGCCTGCCGGATGCCATAAGGGCTGTTACAGAAGCGTGTCAAAACATTAAGGCGTTGCAACCGGAGTTCATCTACAAAAAGATAGACTCTGTGATGCGCGGGCACGTGCTGGCAGAAATTGAAGCGGAACTTAGCGTGTTAGGCTGGCATCGCTCACTGATAGCATCTGCCAATCCACATATGGGGCGGACATTTGTTGATGATGTTTATTTAGTTAACGGCACGCCAGTGCATCAAACATCGTTCGCTGTAGATCCGGAATTTCCGGTAAGCTGTTGTGACGCTGCTGGTATGCTGAAAGCCGAAAGGGGAGTGGTTGAAGTTCGTAGGCCCGACGATGGTATTCCCGTTACCGGGATTACAGTAGGTGAGGTACATGATGTTAACGATTTAGACTTATGGGCTAAACATTGTGGCGAGCAAATTTTACCTGCCGGCAGTGGAGGTTTTTTTGCGGCATTGTTAAAGTCAAAACTCGAGACGGTTGATACTGCTTTGTCAGAAAGCGATTTGCTCAGCGAGCCAATTTTATATGTTAGCGGTACTACTTTTGGCCATAATGCCAACAGGATAAATAATTTAAAAACCAACAACGGCCCTGTTGCTTACCTGCCATTAAACCTGTTACAAAACGAGCACGACACACAAAGCCTAGCAAATTGGTGCGATGAAGTTGTGACCGTACTTAAAAAGCGTGGCAAGGCAGTGATGGCGATCGAGCAAATAAGCAACAACAGATTTAAACCTGATGCTGCAACGTTGCGTCAAACCATGGCAACGGCAGTTAAAAAGGTGCTGGAAGCGGTTAATGTAAATGAATTAATTATTGAAGGCGGCTCAACTGCCGCTGCAATTTTGAATAGCCTGCACATTAATACGCTTTATCCGGTGCACGAATTTGGCCCCGGAATAATTAGATGCAGTACTATGATTGCTGCAAATTTACATGTTACTTTGAAGCCCGGCAGTTATCCATGGAGTGAGAAGACCTGGATATTTTAACTGCCTTTAAAACGATAACCAATTTACCATGATCAAACCTGAGTTAGGTGTTATAGACTACCTCATTATCATAGCTGTATTGCTTTCTACGCTGTTTTTGGGTTTAAGATATGCCAAAAATCAAAGTACCACGCAGTCTTATTTCGCAGCAAAAGGCAGGGTGCCTGCCTGGGCTATCGGTATGTCGTTACTGGCTACACTCATTAGTAGTGTTACCTTTTTAGGATACCCCGGCGAGGGGTTCTCATCTAACTGGATATTGTTAGTACAAGGGTTGATGGTTCCGGTGGTTTTAATGGGTACCATCTGGTTTATTGTGCCGCTGTTTAGAAAAGTGATAGGGCTAAGTACTTATGAATATTTTGAAAAGCGTTTTGGCCTTTTTGCAAGGTATTACAGCTCCATTGCATTTGTGCTCAGGCAATTTTCGGGCATGGGTACGGTTTTCTTTTTATTAGCCGTGGCTCTGAATAGCATGACGGGTGGTAACATGTACTTTATCATAGTATTGACAGGAGCAATCATCATCGCTGTAAATTTAATGGGCGGTATGGAAGCTGTTATTTGGCTGGATGTTTTTCAGGGATTTATGCTTTTTGCCAGCGGCATACTTTGCCTGGTTGTATTAATTTTCTCTATCAAAGGTGGTGTGCCCGAAATTTTAAAAGTAGCTTCAGCTAACGGTCGTGCCGGCTTTGGCCCTTATGATGTTGATTTTAAAAGGTTGACATTCATTGTAATGGCTATAAACGGCATGTTTTATGCCATCCAGAAGTATGGTACCGACCAAACGGTTGTACAGCGTTATTTAACAGCAAAAACAGATAAAGCTGCAATCAGGGCTTCGTTATTAGGTATATCACTTGCGGTTCCGGTATGGATGCTTTTTATGTTTATTGGCACCTGTCTATTTGTCCACTACAAGCAAAATGCGTTGCCTGCCGGATTAAATCCGAATGCTATTTTTCCGCACTTTATCATGACCGAGCTGCCTACCGGCGTAATCGGCTTTATTTTATCGGCCATGATTTCTGCAGCAATCTGTAGTTTAAGTGCCGACCTTAATTCATTGGCCGCTGTAGGTATCGAGGATTATTATAAAAAGCTGTTTCCTGGCAAGGCTGACAAAAGCTATCTAAACGCCAGCAAATGGATGATCTTTATTTCCGGTGCAATTGCTATTGGCATCGGCGGTATTTATATCAATATTGGTAACGAGGGTATCTTAGGCATTATATTCACCTTATATGCCATCTTTTCGGGCGGTATTGTAGGGATATTCTTGTTAGGGCTGTTCAGCGCCAGGGCTAATCGCCAGGGTATTAATATTGCTATTGTAGTTTGTGTCATCTTTACAGCCTACGCATTTCTAACCTCAACACCTATTGGTACAGGTGAGAATAAAACGGTTTTGCTCGACTTAGGCCAATACAACTTTACGCACAACAAATTGATGTTGGGTGTATACAGTCACGTAGTGGTAATTGGCGTAGGATATGTAGCCAGTTTATTTTTCCCTAAGCCGGTTTTAGACCGTAACCTGCTATACAGCGGCTGGCGCGAAGGGCGCCGCGAAGAAAAAAAACAAGAAAAACAACTGGCTGATACTCAAGTTTAATCTCGTTTGAGCGATAACTCTCAAAAATGTGGTGCTAAAAAAAACAAGAGTAAATCAGGCTTCCTTATGAATTTTTTCTTGCGCTAACTGCTTGTCTTCTTGTGTAGCTTCGGGCTCTTCATTAATCATCTCTGCTTTCGGATCAAACTGTAGTTCTACGCAAATCGGAAAATGGTCAGATCCGCAATGATTCATCGTATTAATGCTTTTGAGGCTGAAGTGCGATGAGCAGAAAATATGATCTAACGGAAATCTCAGAAAAAAAGATTTAGCATTGAAGCTGTTAAAAAATCCACGGCCTCGTCTTGGGTCGAGCAAACCGCTGGTTTTCGAAAAAAGCTCAGTAGTATAGCTCCAGGCAACGTCATTCAAATCGCCGGCAACAATAACAGGCATAGGACTGCTTTTAGCTTTCTGGCCTACCAGTAATATTTCCCGGTCGCGTTCTATTGATGTGGGGCTTTCTTGCGGAACGGGTGGCTTTGGATGCAAACAATATAATTTTACTTTTTGTCCCGATTGTAAACTCACGTTAACTTCAATAGACGGGATGTCATCCTCAACCAGATAATGAACGGATCCATCTGCTAATTTAAGGCGTGAGTAGAGCATCATGCCATAGGTGTTTTCTAAAGGCTCTTTGATTTGGTAGGGATAGTTGCGCTCAATATCTTCCATCTGCGCTGCCCACCATTGGTTAGTTTCAACCATCAGTACCACGTCAGGATTACACTCTTTAATCAGTTGATGATAGGCAGCTGAGTTTTGATTATCCTGATATACATTGGCAACCAATAGTTTTATATTATTTGAATGACTGTTATTGCTGCTTTTTATGAGTTGTTTAGGCGCCAGCGGCGTAAACGGGTAAATCTTAACGCATAGGTATATCAAATTTAGCCCTAAAGCGATAACAAGGATTGTATTTTTTAAATCTGCCGGGAAATAGAAAATCAGCATTGCTGCCAACAGCAATGCATTAACTACTAGCTTTTGCAAGCGCGGATACTCAAACACCCTGAACACCCAATAATCATTACGGATTAATGGAATGGCGGTAGAGAGTATGATAAATATGCTGAGATAGAAGGTTATGTTATACAGTAGCAACGGTAGATATGTTATAAAAATTTACGCTGCAATATGTTTAATTAACTTTAATTACGGCCTAATTAATTTTTAATAATAAGATTGAACTCGACTGGAGCGACAAGAGAAGTATTACTTAAACCAAAGCTTAAGCTGCTGCTCAAATTCGGACTGATTTTGATTGGTTACGTGGAAGCGACCGAGTTGATGGATATTGCTATCACAGTTGACTGTTTGCGCTTTAGTGGTGAACCCAGCAGATATTTGGTTTTCTTTCATCACCTGCAAAGTGTCATCGTTAAAATTACCGTAAGGATAAGCAGCAATATTTATGTTCTGGTTTAAAAGTGTTTCCAACTCTACTTTACATTTAAGCAGTTCTTGTTCCTGTTCAAACTTTGAATGACAGGCCAACGCTGGGTGTGTGATGGTGTGAATACCTGCTTGGAAAAGGGGATTAGCGGCCAGATTTTTTAATTGCGCATGCGTCATAGCCCTTTCATCCTGTAATAATTTTGCCGGTTGATTTATTAAATCAGTTAATTGCGCAAGGCAAATCAGAATTTCATGAATAGGCAAAGGTTGTAGAAAAGCCCAGAGTGCCATATAAATTTCGCAACGTTCGGTAGGATAGGCTTGGTTCCAGACCCAGTATTTAAGTTCCTGGTTCTTTTCCACGTTAATCCTTTGCTCTTTAATGCGTCGATGAAATTTGTTTTGATGGACATGGATCGTAATATCTTTCGGCAACTCAGGCGAAAACATAATTAACTTGAGCAGTTCATCCCACCAAAAGCCTATTTGTGCTTTAATGTAATAGGTTGCGATGAAAAAGGTCGCAGCGCAGTTATATTTTTCAAGCAGTGGTTTTGCCTCAAGGTAATTGTCGAGGTACCCGTCGTCAAAAGTAAGGCAAACGGTTTTACTTTTAATCTTGCCGCGATGGTAATGATGGAGCAACTCTTCAACACTGACCACACGGTATTTTTTATTTAGCAATTTTAGTTGTCCTTCAAACTGCTCGGGAGTAACCGCCAGTTGCCAAGGGTCGATAGCTAAATCAGTAACACGGTGATACATTAAAACCACTACATCAGATTTACTTTGAAAGCTCTTCAATAAATTGAACATGTCTTTTAGGCTTATAAAATAGCAGGCTTTCTGCATGCTGCAGTTATGATTACCTGATAATGCGGATCGTGAGCATTAAGCGTAGCGTCATGCAGTTCATAGCGACCCATGCCATACAAAAACGCCGTCGCTACCAATACATTGCCATAGGCTTCTGTTTGGATATAATCGCTTCCAAAATGTTCAGACGTGGTTTTTTGAATGGAAGTTTCGGTAAACGACCAGCAACAATATTTGCCCCAC
Source organism: uncultured Mucilaginibacter sp. (assembly GCA_913775265.1). Taxonomy (GTDB): domain Bacteria; phylum Bacteroidota; class Bacteroidia; order Sphingobacteriales; family Sphingobacteriaceae; genus Mucilaginibacter. The sequence goes on from CAJYJH010000039.1 coordinate 5,167, forward strand.
TCGTCCTGAGGAATATGACTTATACCGGGTACAGTGAGTAAAAGGCTTCCGCCGGGTTTTAACACACGAAAGCAAGTGGCTATCGCTTTTTGATAATCGTATATAAATTGCAGAGTTTGGGTTAATATGATACAATCGAAAGTATTGTTGGGCAGGGTCGGAGCATTGCTTAGGTCGCCCACATAAGTTGCTTTGGTGTTGTTACTGTCAATGTGTAATATTTCGCTTTGGGCTACATTGCTCGCACCAAAGTGCAAGGTATATTCATTATCGCCAATCTCCAGCACGCGGCCCTTGATTAAGTGACTATGTTTCGCTAAAAATTTTTCAATGTAATAGCGGTCTACTGGTCCGCCCCGGTCGTAACCAAATTGGGTACTGAAGGGTTGCGTCCGATTTAAGTCGCCTAAATTTACATGGTAAAGCGGAGGATTAGTCTCGCTGACACCATGCTTTCCAATAACCGACTTAAATTTGTTCTTTAAAGCCTGCCATCCCTTTTTCGTGACAAGTTTAAAAAAAAATGATCTGTTGTAGTCATAAAGTATACGCAAAGAATCCCTTTGTTGCAGCATTTTTTTTAAAGGGAGGATTGTTAAAACATTAGCGGCTTCTGTGGTATAATATTGCTTCCAGTTATCTATGCCCAACGCTTTATCAACACTGTTTAAATTATTCTTGTTACCAAATCTCTCTAATACTTTCAGTGCATTGCTTAGCATGAAAGAATAATTGAACGACATGTTGCCCCCATGATGCAAATAGGCGGCTATTACATGTTGATGATGAATAACCGGATAACGTTTTGTTATGCGTAAATAGATATCGTAATCCTCGCAGGCGCGTAGTGAAGTATCAAATTTAAACTCTTGCAAAGCCCATTTACGGTACATTACAGTAGCATGCATTCCAATGTAATTGCCCTGCAGTAGTTGCTGATACGGCTCATTTGCCAAGTTAAACGAAACTGTTACCGATGTTCCGTCATTAGTGTTGATTTTTTGATGAGCACCAGAAACAAACGCAGCATTACGGTTACCGGTTAAAAATTCTAAATTAATAGAAATGGCCTCGTTGTAAAGCCAATCGTCAGCATCAAGGAAAACAATATATTTACCAAGAGCAACATCTATTCCTTTGTTGCGGGCGGCAGAAAGTCCCTGGTTTTGCTGATAAAAGTACCTGACAGATGGATACTGCTCAGCTACCGAACGACTACCATCTGTAGAACCATCGTCGACGATTATAATTTCGTAATTTTTATACGATTGCGACAAAACGCTTTCTATCGCCGTTGCTAAATATCGGCCGTGATTGTAATTAGCGATGACAACGGAAACCAACGACTGATTCTTATAATAGTTGGCAGTTTGTGTCATTATAGAAAGGGCTTTTAAGGTTATTGTAGAAAGAAAACTTAAAATACTGTGATGATAAAAAATATATTATTGGCTGTCCGATTCTTTACTTTTTATCCCAAACATTCGTCTAACTTGTTCTTTAGCCACCCACGATAATAAATGTCCTACGCCTTTCAGAATATGGGCATCTACGTAGAAATTTAACAGCCCGGCTACCTGTTTCAATACAGGTCTAGTTCTTCGGATTGAGTGCCAAACATCGCTGGTGACCTGTAGCGAGTAATAAGCGTAATCTTTACGTGCGTACAGCATAACTTCTTTCTGCCGATCGGGTGGGAGTAAGGTTTGTGTTAAGCCAAATATTTTCTTTATATCGTCAAAGTGTTCTCCTGTTAACAAGCTGTCGCTGGTGATTGACGTTTTGTGCAAGCGGTATTCGGCCAGCATTTTAGGAAGAAAAACAATAGGGAAACTTTTTGAAATGGTAACCCACATCAGCCAGTCTTCGCCATAACGGGCAGCGTAAAAACTGCCTACTTTTTCGTAAACCTCGCGTTTTACAGCAATAGACACATACTGTATTAAGTTTAAACGAGCCAGTTTCAATAAAGATTGCTCCAGAATTGCTGCTTTTTTTGTCGGTTCTGATCGTTCGGCTACGATGGTACCGCTTTCATCGATGGTGCGCCAGGCAGAATAGATAGCACCTGCTTCAGGGAAAATTTCAAACTCGTTTTGAATACTGGCGTAATAGCCCGGCAGCACGCGGTCATCGCCATGTAGCAAATGAATGTACTTTCCACGAGCACGATTAATACAGGTTTCAAAGTTTCTTAAGCTGCCTACATTTTCTTCCTGACAAAAATATGTCACGCGGCCATTTCCTAATTGCTCTACCAAAGTTTTTACGTCAGCATCATAACTACAGTCGTCCACAACTTCAATCTGCATCTCGTCCTCGCCTAAATCTTGTTGCAGTACGCTGTTGATGGTGTCGGCTAAGTATTTCGAACAATTATAGGCAGGAATCATCACCGACCAGGTAACTCGTCGAACATCGCTCGCAAGCGGAGCAATAATTGGCGGGGAGGACGGTATTCTTTCTTTAGTTACCATGCAGGTTGGAGGCTTGGTCAGTGATAGGCAATTTTGCGGTTGCCGGTTTTATATGTAAAGGGAAATCAGGACGCACGTAACCCCACCACTTGCCGTACCAATCGGTATTTTCGCGGTAATCGGCAACCTCAAAGCTCAGGCATTCGTGGTAAGTAAATAATTCTTGCGACTTGTTTTCTACGAAATATAAAGTAAAATAATAGGCCCCATCGTTCAGAAAGTTTCCGGGGACGTGACATTCACCGTTTATAATTTCATCGTCAATGCTGATGTGATTTGACGGAATATCAAATATACATTCGCCAGCAGACGTAAACAGTAGTAAGGATGTTGACAGCAAGGTGCCGGGTACCAAATTTTTGAACGAAAACTTAACAACAATAGGTGTCCTGATATCAAAAATAGCATCTGGATGAGCCAATTGTGGTATAAGGTCGACGCTTAATACACGTACACGATCATTACCTGGCGCCTCAATTAAATTGGTGAATTTTCTGCTCCAATTTTTGATTTGCAGCGTTTGCAAGTACTTGGTAGTTATTTCTTTTACGTGCCCATTAGCCATAACGCTACCTTTTTGCAACCACATTGCTTTGGAGCATAAATTGTTTATGGCCTGTAGGTTATGGCTTACAAAAATGATGGTGCGTCCATTTTGATGAGTAGCGTCATTCATTTTACCCAAACATTTTTTTTGAAATTCAGCATCGCCCACCGCCAAAACTTCGTCTACCACCAAAATATCGGGTTCCAGATGTGCAGCAACAGAGAATGCTAACCGCACATACATACCTGATGAGTAGCGTTTAACTGGTGTGTCTAAAAATGTTTCTACCCCGGAAAAGTCAACAATCTCGTCGAATTTTTTAGTGATTTCCTTTTTGGTCATGCCCAGCATATGACCGCTGATAAATATATTTTCGCGACCTGTAAGCTCAAGGTGAAAGCCTGTGCCTACTTCAAGTAAACTGCTTATTTTACCTTTACCGAGTATACGGCCTTCGGTAGGCTTAATAATTCGAGACAAAATTTTTAAAAACGTAGACTTGCCTGCACCATTATGCCCAATAATACCAAACGCTTCACCTTGCCGTAATTCAAAATCAATGTTTCGCAGCGCCCATATTTCTTCATTGGAGTGGTCGCTTACAAAATCACGTTTCGTAATATGCTTATGCCACCATTGCTGCATATCGCGCCGAAGCGACCCCGACCCGATACTGCCCAGTTGGTACAGTTTAGAAATGTTTTCGGCCTTAATTACAACTTCAGACATAACATTTATAATACATCCAGTAATTTGTCGCCCATTTTATTAAACAGCAAGATGCCTGCGGTAACAATGCAAATCATAAATAAAGCACTGAAACCAATTCCTGACGTTGTACCATGATAGTTGCCCGTGAATGCCGCTCTGAATAATTCAAACATCGACGAGAGCGGGTTAATCATAACTATCCAGTTCACTTTTTTCGGGACTATAGCCAGCGTAAAAAAAACAGGAGTCACAAACATGAGCAGCCTTACGATGAGTTGGGTAAGCGAAGCCAGATCGCGATACTTGGCAGTTAGTACAGAAAAAATCAAACCTGCGCCAAAGGCAATACCTGATGTAATGAAAACGGCAATTAAGCCCAACGGCAGGTCGTACGGGTGTAATGCAATCTGGTCTGTAAAAACGTAGTAAGCAAATACAGACCCTAAAAGCAATAATTGTATAACGAATAGAACCAACTGCAACAGTAACGCCGACAGGGCTACAATAACTCGGGGGAAATAAACTTTACTAAAAACTGCAGCATTTTGAGTAAACGTGCGGGTGGTATTAACAAACACTTCAGAAAAGAGTGTCCATAGAGTAACTCCAATCAGGTTAAACAACACCGGTGGGTAGCCATCCGTTTTTACACCCAGGATATTGTTAAACACAACAACAAAAATACCAACAGTAAGAACGGGTTGAATAAGAACCCACAGCGGACCCAATAAGGTTTGCTGATAAGCACCTAAAAAATCTTTCCGGGTTTGGCTAATTAATAAATCTTTATAGAGATAAAGCTCTTTAAAATTTACAAACCACGAAGTTTTACTGGTAATTTCCCAGTCCCATTTTGCTGATTCGGCCATAGTGAATAGGTTTAAAAGCGTTTGTGAATAAGGCTAAAGCCTTTATTGTAACGCTTAATAATAAGGTAGTAGATCTAAATATATAAAATAATAAATGTATATACAAAGTGAACTAAGCGCTTATAGCTTATGCGACCGGAGAATTTTACAAATGTAAACTATGATTTAATAATATTTTTAATAATGGTTAAGCCTATGTATGTTAAGTATTCTTTTCAACTACTACTTGTAATTTAACCAGTAAAGCACAGATAATCGCATCATTGAAAATTTCAGATGGATGTACGCAAAAAAGTTTTGTTGGAATTGCCGAATAAAAAAAATATCTAAAGCAATAACTTTTGACGGAAGTTGTTACCAAAAAAAAGATAAAGAGTAGTGTACAAAGCCACTGTGGTAAATAAAAGGCTATGTCTTTTAAGCGGAGAGGGAGGGATTCAAACCCCCGGTACCTGTTACAGTACACCTGATTTCGAATCAGGCACATTCGATCACTCTGACACCTCTCCGTGAAATTCTGCAATGCTTTTAAAGCTGAAAAAGCTGTTGACTTAGCTGATTGCGGATTCAAAAATAGTTCGTTGATACTTAAGAAACAAAGCTATTATGATGATTAATGTTAGCAAAGAGCGTAATGCGTTGTTTTATTGTAATTTAATTTTTCGTTTGCTAATTTCTGTATTTAAGTTCAAGTGTCGCGTCTCATTGTAGGAAAATAACCTCTACCAATAAAAAAGCAGCTTAAGTTAGCTGCCTTAATCATAAATATCTGTGCTTTAGCTATTAACTAGCTGCAGAAAGTATTTCAAAATTACTTGCGACAATTTCGGTCTTGTATCTTTTGACATTTTCGGCATCTACAAAGGCCTTAGTGTGCAACTTACCTTGTACAAACACCAAATCATCCTTTTTTAATTCAAAGCGTTTGAGGGCAGGATTTGTTTCTTCTACCCGTATTTGATGGATCTCTTCGTGGTCGGTATCGCCCTTGGCCGAGTAGATTACTTCTTTGGTTACCAGGCTAAAATATAACCAGCGTTCCTGGTTGTGGTTATGCAATCGTGGCTCTTTGGATATTTTCCCTGCCAGCATTACCTTGTTGATTCCTGCGTTAGTATACATAACGTATCTGACTTTAATTTCCGTTTAGTAAATGTTTAAGTTAAGTTTCGGCATGTTTTAGAGAATAAACGCGTAGTTGGTGCCGAATTTAATCCATACTTAATGCAAATGCTGATGTTTCAAAACTAAACTGAATAGATTAGCCTTGCAGCGTATTAATCCCAAAAATTAATTGCGGTTTTTACGTAATTTAAGATTTTATCAATAGCATATAAATTCTTAAATCGATCGAAAAAGGCCAAATACTGAGACGGAGTATATTTTCCATTAAAAAAGATCAGATTTAATATTTAAAATACAGTACTCAATGTTTCATCATACCATTATAAAGCAAAACACCTATTTTTATACTTTTAACGACACCTATTAAAGAGCGTTGAGCGATACTCACTTTTTTCGTTTATCAGAACTATCCGGACTTGTAGCCGGTGTAATGGAACAGGTGTTTCAGGGCCGAGGCTTTTGGGTGATTGCCGATGTAACCAGCCACAGCTATAAGCCTGTCAAAAATCATCATTATTTTGATTTGGTAGAAAAAGCGCCTGGCAGCAGCACTTTGCTGGCCAGATTTTCGGCAAGAGCATGGAGTGAGGGGGCCGAGCAAATTGCGTTTTTTGAAGAGACTACCGGGCAACGTTTTACTAATGACATCAATGTGTTATTATTAGTGAGCGTAAATTATCATCCGGCATTCGGATTGCAATTGGTTGTTCATAACATTGATGTTAACTTTACGCTGGGTACGCTCGAGAAACAAAAGCAAGCCACACTGGCCCGTCTGGTTGAAGAAAATCCCGATCATGTGCGCCTCGAAGACGGCGATTATATTACGTTTAACCATGAGTTGGCACTGCCCAGTGTTGTACAGCGTTTAGCTGTCATCTCTTCGAGCACGTCTGCCGGGTACGAAGATTTTCAGCACACGCTTCAGAATAATAATCAAGGTTTTACTTTTCACGTTGATCCTTATTTTACGGTAGTCCAGGGCGAAAATAATGCCCGTTTTATTGTAGAGCAGCTAATTGCCATTTATCATTCCAATAAAGCTTATGACGCTGTAATCATCATCCGTGGCGGAGGTGCGCAGACCGATTTATTATTATTCGAGCAATATGCCATTGGCAAAGCCATCGCCCGATTCCCCATCCCTGTAATTACGGGTATTGGTCATCAAAAAAACGAGACTGTTGCTGATTTGATGTCGCATACATCCTTAAAAACACCCACGCAGGTAGCAGAATTTATCATTGCAAGAAACCGTGATTTTACAGACCAGATCAGTTGGTTAGAGAGAAGCATTGCGCTCCGCGCACAACAAATAACGTTGGCTTACCAACAAGATATTTTTTCGTTGCAACAGCGTTTACAACAAGCCGCTCAGGCTCGTTTGATTACGGAAAATAACGCTCTACAGCGAACTGCGAGTGAACTTGTGCACATTAGTCAGATCAGGTTGTTACAGGAGCAACTGCATTTGACGCATCTCACAGATGAATTTGCAAAGCGACCTGAGCGAATAATATTTGGTCGACATTGTGAACTTGATACACTAAATGACAAGCTTAAAAATGAATGCCTTGTAAATCTCGATAAACGCAATCAGGAAGTAGAAACACAAGCGCTGATGTTAAGATTACTCTCGCCCGAGAACATATTGCGTAAAGGCTTTGTGATATTAAAACGTAACACGACTGACACAAATACGGCGATTAACATTGGAGAGGAAGTGCAAATTATTACAGCCGAAGAGGAATTAACAGCCACGATAACCAACAAAAAAGAACATGACAGACGATAAATTAACCTATGAGGCTGCAGCAGCCGAATTAGCCGAAATAACCAAAGAACTGGAGGCTGATATCATCACCGTCGATGAATTGTCGGAGAAAGTGCGCCGAGGTGCCTATTTAGTTAGCTGGTGTAAAGCCCGGTTGAAAAGTACTGAAGACGACATCAAAGCCATACTCGGTGATGTAGAATAATCCGTTAAATAGTCGAAAGCTTGTCTGTAATTGATTGAGTATATCTTGCAGAGTTTTATCGCCACTTTGCTTATCAACTAATTAAAAAGTAATTAAGGTTTAAAAATTTAATGAAGATAATAAGCATTTTATACATTTAGCGCGGATGTTGCAGTAACAAATCCCTTTCGCGAACGTAAAGGCGGATTTATAACTATTGGTTGCATTTTATGTTTTTTCAGGACACTCCGCAAAACGCATATTCGCCTTTCACAAACATTATGCAGTTGGTTGAGAAGCAAATCCGCTTAACACCAGATGCTATTGCATTAAAACATCATGACGTTGTTGTTTCTTATCAAACTTTAATTGAAAAAACAGAAGCTTTAGCTGCTGTTCTGATCCAAAACCATACACAAGAAAACATTATCGGTCTGAGCACTGCCAGAAGTATCAATACTATTATAGGTTTGCTTGCTATTTTAAAAGCAGGAAAAGCCTATCTACCCTTAGATGCCAGGCATCCGGCGTTACGAAACAAAGAGATCATCAGTGAAGCTGAGATTTCAAGCGTGATAGCAACAGGCGATGACATCGCTGTTTTCAACACCTTAGGTCTAAAAGTAATTGATAGTAATATTAAAAGGCAGGACGTGCCTAAGTTGAGCTATCCAGAACCGTCATTAGCCTACATAATGTATACGTCAGGATCTACCGGAAAGCCAAAAGGTGTTGCTGTGGCGCACCAGGCGGCTATTAACTTACAATTATGGCTTCAGCAAAACACCAGAGTTAAAGTAGGTACCAAAACGATGCAATATACGCCGTTGACATTCGATGTATCGTTTCAGGAAATATTTTCGACATTAACTACCGGCGGGACATTGGTGCTGGTGGACGAAGACATCCGGCTTGACCCTCGGCAACTGCTTACTTTTTTGCAAAGGGAAGGCGTTAACAGGCTCTTTTTACCTTTTGTAGCCTTACAGTACCTTACTGACACGGCCGACAAGACCAACCAATTTCCGGAAAGCCTGCAGATTGTTGTTACCGCCGGCGAGCAGCTCAAAGTTACGCCACAGCTCAGACGGTTTTTTAAAGCTTTGCCTAACTGTATCTTGCGTAACCAATACGGACCGACGGAAGCCCACATTATCGTAACTGATTTTACGTTGACCGGTAATCCGGATCAATGGGCGGATTTGCCTACCATCGGCAAACCTATTAATAATGTTACGATTGCTATTTTAGACGAACAGCAAAACTTTTTGCCTGATGGGCAGCAGGGCGAATTATATATTGGCGGCGTATGCCTGGCTGAGGGCTATTGGAAGCAGGAAGCGCTAACGCAGGAAAAATTTGTAACACTCCACCATCCTCATTTAGGCTCCCTGCGCATGTATCGTACCGGCGACTTAGGTGTGTACTTGCCTGACGGCAATATCCAGTTCTTAGGAAGGATTGATCATCAGGTAAAAATCCGTGGCAATCGTGTCGAGTTAGGCGAAGTGGAATCTGCACTTAACGGATTGTTTTCTATAAAAAAAGCAGTAGTCACTGTTAGAACCAAAGGCTCAAATCAACCTTTTCTGGCTGCTTACATCGTTACCGATGATCAGGAAATTAATATAAGCGGCCTGCGTAAGGCTTTAGCACAGCGGCTGCTGGAATATATGATTCCCGCGACATTTACCACGCTGCCTGAAATGCCTTACAACGCCGCAGGAAAGGTTGACCGAAATGCCCTGCCTGATCCAATACAGACCAGGCCCGAATTAAACATGATTTATGAGGCGCCTAAAACCATTAGAGAAGCTAATCTAGCTAATGTTTGGTGTGAATTATTGCAGATAGACAAGGTCGGTGTAAATGATAATTTTTTCGACTTAGGCGGTAACTCGCTACTGGCCCTTAAACTGGTAGTGGAGCTACAGGACAGATTTGAATATAAGATACCGGTAACCAAGATTTATCAATTACTAACCATAAACAAGCTTTCGGCTTTTTTGGATGGCAAGGATACTAATGTAAGTCCCGAGATTATAAAAACAGCGCAACAACAAGGCGGTGATATTGCAGTGATAGGTATTGCGGGACGGTTTCCAGGTGCCGATGATATTGATCAGCTATGGGAAATGCTTAAAGATGGAAGGGAGGGGATCAGTTTTTTTGCTGAGGATGAATTAGACTCAAGCATTCCTCAGCAAAAACGAAGTAATCCTGATTATGTCAAAGCACGCGGCGTTATTAATCAAGCAGATCAGTTTGATGCTGAATTTTTCAATATCAACCCCAAACTGGCAGAGTTAATGGATCCGCAACAGCGGGTGTTTTTAGAAATTGCCTGGGAGGTTTTAGAAAGCACCGGGCATTTGCCGGGCATTTACCACGGTAAGACCGGTGTGTTTGCCGGTACAGGAAATAACAGCTACTACCGCCGCAACGTGCTAACCAACCCCGAACTGGTCAATAATGTTGGCAGTTTCCAGGTAATGGCTGCTAACGAGAAAGATTACATCAGTACCCGCACCGCTTATGAATTAAATCTGAACGGCCCGGCAGTAACTATACTGGCAGCCTGTTCAACCTCGCTGGTAGCAGTAGCGCAAGCCGTAGAGAGCCTGCGTGCCGGCAAATGCGATATTGCTATAGCTGGTGGTGTGGCCATCACATCGCCTATCAAAAGCGGTTACTTGTACAAAGACGGTGCAATGCTGAGCAACGACGGGCATTGCCGCACGTTTGACTCTCAAGCAGGTGGCACTACCTTTAGCGATGGTGCTGGCGTAGTTTTATTGAAGCCCAGAGAAGCCGCAGAGCGCGACGGCGACTATATATATGGCGTTATTAAAGGCATCGGCCTGAATAACGACGGCGGGAGCAAAGGTAATTTTGCAGCGCCCAGTGCCGAAGGGCAAGCCGGTGCCATTGCTGCTGCCATTGCTGACGCGGGTGTTAAGCCAAGTGACATCAGTTATGTTGAAGCCCACGGTACAGCCACCTATATCGGCGAACCCATAGAAATCGAAGGGCTGAAAACAGCTTTCGGGCAAACGGAAGCTACAGGCTATTGCGGTTTAGGCTCTATCAAAAGTAATATCGGCCATTTAACAGCCGCAGCAGGTATAGCCGGGTTAATTAAGGTGATGTTAGCGCTTAAACACAATCAGCTACCGCCTACTGTCAACTTCAAAAAACTCAACCCAAATATTCAATTAGAGAACTCACCTTTTTACGTTAATGATACGCTGATCGACTGGCAGTCAACCGGGAAACGTATTGCCGGAGTAAGTTCGTTTGGTGTGGGCGGCACTAATGCTCATTTGATTGTTAAAGAAGCAAAAGGCTCTACAATCTCTGCTGCAAGTAATAGACCTCTACAGTTAATAACATGGTCGGCGAAAAATGAAATCAGCTTGAACGGTTATGCTGAAAAAATGACAGCTTGGGCTAATAGAAATTCAACAGAATTGCTTGCTGACGCAGCTTATACTTTACAAACCAAACGTCAACATTTCAACCGAAGGAGCTTTGCTGTAGTTAGCGACGTTGGTGAGCTAAGCAATCAATTGCTTGTACAACATGATCGAAACAAGAAAGTAGCAGCGATAAAAAGCAAGCACATTGCATTCGTCTTCCCGGGGCAGGACTCGAAATACCTCCACATGTGCCGAGAGCTGTATGAGCTTGAACCAGTATTTAAAACTGCTGTTGATGAATGTGCGGTACTCTTTATAAATGAAATTGGCGAAGACATACGCGAAATTATCTATTCGGTCGACGCAGAAGACAACAGGCTGAACAAGACGCAATATGCACAGCCAGCCTTATTTACCATGAGCTACGCCATAGCTCAATTGTGGATGAGCTGGGGTATTATGCCAGCGATGGTGATGGGGCATAGCATTGGTGAACTGGCTGCCGCCTATTTTGCAGGCGTAATTAGTTTAAACGATGCAGTTAAATTAGTAGCAGCACGCGGTAAACTGATTGCCCAAATGCCCGCGGGTGTAATGCTGGCAGTTCGTGCCAACGTGAATCAGATAAAACCATTATTGACAGATAGCATAAGTTTAGCCGCGGTTAACGGACCAAAAAATTGTGTATTGTCGGGTAATGAATCACACATTCAAACTTTTGCTGCCCAATTAGAGGCTTTGGGAACACCATCGGTAGTTATGCAGGCGCAACACGCCTTCCATTCGCCGGCGTTAGCTGAGGCTGCGGCACAATTTAAAGAGGTAGTAAAACAAGTTACGTTGAATGAGCCGGTATTACCTTTAATATCAACAGCTACCGGCAAACTTCTGAGCGCAAGTGAGGCGAAAAGCCCTGACTATTGGTCGAGCCAGATTATGCAGCCGGTTTTGTTTACTGATGCTGTAGATGCATTAATAGCTGAAGGTATACAGGTGATGATTGAGGCCGGTCCAAACCAGGTAGCCACATCATTAATAACCCAACAGGCGAATAAAGCAAACGTACTGGTGCTGTCATCTTCGCTTCAACCTCAACGACAAGCTTCGGCTTATCTTCCGTTGCTTACATCTTTAGGTAAACTTTGGCAGCACGGTATTGAGCCGGATTGGAACGCATTCTATAAGCATGAAAGCCGCCGCAAGGTAATTTTGCCTACCTACGCATTTAACCGTAAACGTTGCTGGGTAGATCCGCCTAAAGGGAATAGTGTTGAAGTCATCAACAGTCAGCAAGCCATACCGGCACAGGCGGTATCAGCTAATACTAAAGGAGTTCCGGTCATTCCTCACCCAGCTTTTGCAATCGAGGATGTTGTGGCTACCGATATAAAGCAATTGCTGCAAAACGGCGCAGGTGTAAGCATTAACGAAAACCAGGCCGATACCAACTTTATCGACCTGGGTATTGATTCGTTGATGATGACCCAAATCAGGCTCACCTTTCAAAAGCATTTCGGTATTAATATCACGTTCAGACAATTTAATGCCGAATTGTATACGCTGAATTTATTAACGGCTTATCTGGTAAAAAACTTACCTCCCGAGCGTTTAAATAGATACCAGCCTCAGGTAAGTCTGCCTGCTTCAACAATAGCTCAGGGTGATGATGCTTTGTCGCAAATCAGTCGTCAACTGCAATCACTTACCGAACAGGTGGCCGCCTTGCAGCAGGGTAACACGTTATCAGGGCCTGTAGCACCTACGGCTAACGCTCCAATAAATTTGGTGTCAAACAATTTGCTTAGTGCAGAAGAGCAAGCCGAGATTAAAAAGCCATTTGGGGCTACTGCACGTATCGAGCGTACTAAAACAGATTTAAACAAGGTTCAGGAAGTATTTTTGAAAAGCTTCACTCAAGACTATAACAAAAAAACTGCAGGCAGCAAAGCATATACGCAACAGCACCGCAAACACATGGCCGACCCGCGTGTGGTGTCGGGTTTTAAGCCGCAAACTAAAGAACTGACTTATTCTATTGTTGTCGAAAGATCAAAGGGCAGCCGCTTATGGGATATTGATGGCAACGGATACATTGATGCATTGAATGGCTTTGGATCTAACATTTTGGGTTACCAGCCGGAGGTTCTTAAACGAGCCATAGCCGAACAAATGGACTTGGGCTACGAGATTGGTCCGCAGCACAAATTGGCTGGCGAGGTTAGCGAGTTGATTTGCGAATTTACCGGCCACGACCGTTCTGCACTTTGCAACACCGGATCGGAAGCTGTTTTGGGCGCAATGCGTATAGCGCGTACAGTAACCAACCGGTCTCTAATTGTTGCTTTCACCGGCTCTTACCATGGTATTGTAGATGAGGTAATTGTACGGGGTGCAAAAAATCTGCGTTCGTATCCGGCGGCACCGGGCATTATGCCCGAGGCAGTGCAAAACATGCTGATACTGGACTATGGCACTGACGAAAGTCTGGAAATTATCCGTTCGCGCGGCCAAGAAATTGCAGCCGTACTGGTAGAACCGGTACAAAGCAGACGACCGGAATTTCAGCCTGTTGCCTTTTTAAAGAAGTTACGGGATGTAACTACACAGAGCGGTACTGTACTGGTTTTTGATGAAGTGATTACTGGCTTTCGGATGCATCCGGGTGGTGCTCAGGCGCTGTTTGGCATCAAGGCAGATTTGGCTACTTACGGTAAAGTAATCGGCGGCGGACTTTCTATCGGTGCCATTGCAGGGCACGCACATTTGATGGATGCGCTTGATGGCGGTTACTGGCAATACGGCGATGATTCAATGCCAGAAGCGGGGGTAACCTATTTTGCAGGTACCTTCGTTCGTCATCCGCTGGCATTGGCTGCCTCCAAAGCTTCGCTACTTTATTTTAAAGCCAAAGGCCCGTCGTTGCAGCAGTTGCTGACTGACAATACCACTTATCTTGCTGACGCCTTACGTGCTATTTCCTCACAACACAAACTACCGCTTAACATTGTGCATTTCGGATCGTTATGGAAAATTAAGTTTAATGAGGATGTGCCTTACGGCGAATTACTTTTTCATCTGTTGCGTTTCAACGGTATACATATCTACGATGGTTTTCCATGCTTCTTAACAGAGGCGCATAGTAAGGCTGATATGGACTGCATTATTGCCGCTTTTAGGGAGAGTGTAACCACGCTGATCAGCGCCGAAATATTTAAATCGGCCATTGGTAATAAATTAATGCAAACGGCAGAACGACCACCGGTAGCAGGTGCTTTATTGGGCCGCGACCCGCAGGGGGAGCCCGGCTGGTACATAGCCG
>CAJYJH010000040.1 GCA_913775265.1 uncultured Mucilaginibacter sp.
AGAAAACGGTGGTGTCTAAGGTGTTGGGAAAGCAGTTCTCAAACATCCAGGCCAGCTCCTTGTTAGTCACTTTGGCCTTGAACTGCTTGATGGCATCCTCCACCGCAGTGCTCGTAAAGTTGCGCTTAGATACCGGAGGACGAAGCGAGGTATAGTCGGCTGCCGCCGCAAAGCTAATATTACCACTCAAAACTAAGGATGAGCCGAGTATGCCGGTCTGCGTTAAAAAAGTGCGTCTTTTCATGTAAATGTTTTATGGTTAAATTGGTGTGTTATTGGTTATGCGGAGATGTTAGAAGTGTTATCGGCAGTTAACACCACCGTATTTTTATCCTGTTGTAAGAGTACCGGCCAGCTGCAAGCTGCGCCTACAAGCGCGGCACTCTCCCAAAGCTGACTCTGCCTGATTTGCACGTTCTTAGCAATTAATAATTCAGCTGCCTGGCTTATGAATAATTGCATGCTTTTAGCGATGTTACCTCCTATGACGACTACATCCGCCTGTTCTTCATCTGCAAATTTGGTCAGGAATAAGGCTAGATTCGCACCAAACTCCCGGAATACGGTTTCTTTTAAAAGTGTATCATCGTGTAATATCAAAGCCTCTACATCTATCTGTGTTAATCCGGAAAGTTCAGCACATCTTTTTTTGAACCAACGTGTTGATATATAATCTTCGGCAATGCCAGTGTGCATGGCATGTATGGCTCTAAACACATCAGTGGTATAACCGTGTTGACTTACTGCCGATCCCAAGCCTGTTCCTAATGTAATGCCAATCACTTTAAGCTCAACAGGAAAGCGTGCAAACATCACTTCGCCATGTAGAAACGCTTCTGCATCGTTTCTAAAAGTGATGTTGTTTGGACTAATATCCAGACTGTCTGCCAGTAATTGCCGGACATCAAGGCCATACAAGTTGTCATACTTATTCATTCCTTTTATAAGCGAAATACCTTTACTATAATCAAACGGACCAGGCATAGCTATACCAATTCTGATGTTTTCTTTAATTGTTGAAGTGCACAAGTTAGCAAGGGCGGATGTCCACTGACTAATAACGGTGTTGGCATCTGCGTGTGCATCTACTTTACACCTCACGCGGGTGTGCGGTAAAATAGACCAGTCATCTGGGTTTATTTGTGCTGCAGTAATGTGTGAACCACCTATATCAACCCCAATAAAAACGTTATTAGCTATGCTTGTGCTCATAAAATAGTGTAACAGGTTTGTATGAAAAGAGAGCTCAAATATCTAAAACGTTTTAGCAAATTCATAATTAAAAAAATCAAATTTGTAAGAAATATGCTAAAGAGGAAATTCAGGTGCATTCAGGACTTTATGGAAGATTTACGTATGATTAGCGTAGTAGGAATGACGATTTTTTGTGGTTTATTTTCCTTTGCAAGTTTCTTCAATCTGGATAAAAGCAGGCTGATGGCTTCTTCGGCAATTGTGTTGGTAGGTTGTGAGACTGTAGTAACTGACGGAGTGTATAACTCAAATAACTCATAGTCATCAAAGCTTACTATGCCTATTTGACCGGGTATATTTAATCCTTTTTGGCTCAATGCTTTTAAGCCACTTACGCACAAATAATTAGTTGCAAAAAAGATGGCGTCTATTTGCTGTTTTCTATCCAGAAATGATACAATTTGCTGCGTTGCCTGATCGCTATTTTTGTAATAAATTTCTTTTACAAATTGCGAGAGGCCGTGCTCGCTTAATGCTTTCTCATAGCCAGATAGCCGGTCAAGCATTTGCGGTTGCAATGAGTCAATAGTTACAAATGCTATATTCTTGTATCCGCTGTTAATAAGGTGAGTAGTTGCCTGATAGGCGCTCTCTTCATTGTTTATAATAACATAGTCTGTTTCAAGTGCCGGTAAGTATCTGTCAATCAATACCACTGGTTTGCCGCTTTCTATAAGTTGCTCAATGTCCTGTTCTAAGCCCTCAGGTGGTACAATAATATATCCGTCAACATGTCGTTCGCTGTACATAGCAATCAATTCGCGTGTTTTATCGGTGGCGTTTTCTGTACTGCAGTAAATAATTTTATACCCGTTCTCGTACGCTAAGGCTTCTATTGCTCGGGCTATCGACGAAAAAAAAGGGTCTGATATATCTTCGACCATTAAGCCTATGATATTGGTTTTTCCGGTACGCAAGCTGCGGGCCAATGAGCTGGGTTTGTAATTTACCTCCTGCATAAAATCAAGTACCCGCTTAACCAATTTATCACTTATCCGCTTTTCTTGCGCTCTTCCGTTCAGGATGAACGAAACTGTGGTGATTGAAATGCCTAGTTGCTGTGCAACATCGGTAATTGAAATTTTTTTCTTCATAATTAAACCTACGCCGAGGCAAGTGTGATTTTCTTACATGTGGTAAGAAAGTTACACATGCTTACCAATGTAGACCTAAAAGAACAGGATTTTGTCAATACATTTTAAATGCTACAATTTTAGCTAAAACATTTATTCCAAACAGGCAATATTCAAATTATTTTCGCAGGTTAAGTGGAATAAGGTGGCTGTATTACTAAACGTTAACTGATGCTGTACTTATAAGTGCCGTACATTATATCACACCGCCATCTTCTTGATTTACTGACTTTTTAAATATACCTTTTGTATAGTAGCAATCAAAAAGGATTAGAAATTACGTACTGACCAGTAAAAGTTGAAGGTCTTGATGTGTGCGGGAAAAGGTGCTATAAAATGCTAAAATGATTTGAGCAAATTTTGTTGAAAATTTAGTTTACTGAACAGTTTTCCTATGGTTTGACTCACTATTTGATGCTGTTTCCGACTTTTTAACGCCTTTTTGTTGCTGATACTCAGTGGGAGTGTGTCCGAATTGCTTTAAAAAATTTCTGCCCAATTGCGATTGAGAGCTGTAACCGACTAAAGAGGCTACTTCATAAACTTTATGCTCTCCACTTTCGAGTAATTGAGCTGCTGCTTTAAGTCGCGTAATATTAATCAGTTCGTTCAACGAAAGATCTGAAATCGCCTTTATTTTCCGATATAGTGTGGGCTTGCTCATATTCATCAGGTTTGCTATGTAATCGGCATCCATTTCAACTTCCTGCATATGATCACAAATAATGGTATGTAGTGTTTCCAAAAACTTTTCATCTGCCTTGGAGTGAGCCATTGACCGAATATTGGTGAGCGGCGAATTAGCAAAGTGTTCTTTAATTTTATTACGATTGTTAAGTAAATTTGATATTTGTACCTCTAAATGGGTTGTAGAAAATGGCTTTTCGATGTAAGCGTCAGCTCCAATATCAAGACCTTGAATTTTGCTTTGTAAAGTATTTTTGGCTGTAAGCAAAATGATAGGGATGTGGCTATATGTTAAATCTGTTTTAAGATTTTTACAGAGCTCAAACCCATCCATAACCGGCATCATTATGTCGCTCACTATGAGGTTTACAGCTTCTGTTTTAATTTTATGCATTGCCTCCTGTCCGTTTAGTGCTTGCATCACAGTGTAGTTACCACGGAGCTGTTGTGTAATAAAATCCAATATTTCAGGATTGTCATCAACGATTAATATGACAGGACGCACCGACTGTGTGAGATCGTTGTTGTGGGGTATTTTAAGTTGCGAAGGTGCTGATGTACTTATGGTAAAATCAAATTCATAATCCTGATGAATGGGTATAGAGAGGACAAAAATATTCATCTCCATATCATGTTTTTTAAGTTCTAAACGTCCTTTGTGCAATTCGGCCAACGAACGGGAGAGTGGCAGTCCTATGCCGGTACCTGTAAGCTTTTCTGTCATTTTAAGCCGGTAAAATGGCTCGAAAATTTTCTCCCGCATATCAAACGGTATAATGTAGCCATCATTACAGAATTCGATTACAAATTGATCATCATCCTGCTGTGGCGCAAACAATGTTACTTTAACAATATGAATACTGTATTTAATGGCATTACCAATTAGGTTATAAATAATTTTTGAAAAAGCATCACTATCAATATAAGCGTAAACGTCTTCCGTGGGTTTATCTATAAAAAACGTTATACTTTTCCGTTCTGCTAAATCTGTAAAAAGCAAAAATGTATTAGCCAGTAATGTACTTATGTTAGTTTTAACAAAGTTTAATCGATAACCCTCCTGTTCGGTTTTCCTGAAATCAAGCAGTTGATTAGTTAGATTTAACAGCCGGTCGGTATTGGTTTCCATCATTTTCAGGCTGTGCTGTACCGAAGTGCCTACAGGCATGTTTTTCATCAGATTTTCCATAGGCCCTTTGATTAAAGTAAGCGGCGTCCGTATTTCATGGGCTATATTGGTAAAAAACTCTATTTTGGCTGTATAAATCTGTTTCTCTTTATCGTTGTTAAGTAATTCAATAATACGTTCGTTTTTTTGACGGGTTTTAAGATGATAGCGCCTTAACAGGTAATAAACAGCTGCAATAAACGCAACTATATATATTAAATAAGCATAAATGCTGGCCCAAAAAGGTGGGGTTATATAAATTTTAAGTGAAGTTACATCATCTGTCCACTGCCCTTTGCTGTTTGCTGCTTTAACCATAAAGGTGTAGTTGCCAGGAGCTAATTGGGTAAAATAAACCTTGCGGTTTTTGTTTAACTCAATCCAGCCTTTATCCACACCTTTCATCATATACCTGTACCTGATCATTTCCGGAGCCGAAAAATTTAGCGCCGCAAAATCTATACTGAACGAGGCTTGTTGATGATTTAAAGTAATTTCTTTGGTTAATAACAAGGACTGCTTGAGTAATGATTGTTTACCACCCACGGTTGCTTCCTGATTGTGCACCTGAAAACCGGTAATATAAACAGGATAAGAGCGGTTTGTTTGCTTAAATGCAGCCGGGTTAAAACTGATCATGCCTTTTAAACAGCCAAAGTAAAGCGTTCCATCTACGTCTTTGTAGGCCGAGTTATAGTTAAACTGGTCACTTAGCAAACCATTAGCTTTGGTATAAATGTGCTGGTTACCTGTCGTAAGGCTCAAACACACCAAGCCATGACTCGTGCTGATCCATAAATTTTTGCTGTCGTCTTCCAGTATCCTGTAAACCTGATTACTCGGGAAGCCATTATTAATAGTGTAAGATTTACTTTTCTGGGTTACCGGATCATAGCTCCAAAGCCCCTGCCCATCGGTACCCAGCCAAAGTTGCCGGTTACTGTCTTCGTATACGCCATTAATCATGCTGGTTGCCAATACCTGTGCATCATCTTTAAAGCGTATTTTACCGCCACGGTTGCCAACAGGCTCAAAACTATATAAACCATCGTTTACTGTACCCAGCCATATTTTGCCATCGTGCCCCAGGCACATAGCGTAAATGCAAGCATCAGGTGGTAACTGCTTAATCAGCGTAAAATCCTTCAATTGCCCGTTATAGCGGTACAACCCTTTTGTTGTACCTATTAATAAAGCGCCATCTTGTGTGCGGCAAAAGCTAATTACAAAATTACTTTTTAGTTCGTTTTTGGCTTTGCCTGCCAAATAAACCTTTTCGACCTTGCCTGACGGAATATCAAGTACGTTCAGACCGCGCTCAAATGTGCCGATAAAAAGCTTGTCCTGAAAAGGATAAAGCCCGTGTATGTTTGAGTTAGATATTTCGCTTTTACCACTAGGCGCAAAATGGGTCCAAGTATGTTTGTCCGGGCTCAGCTTATTTAGCCCGTTGTCTTCAGTGCCTAACCAAAGGTTCCCGTATTTATCCCGGCAAATTTCGCGCACTACGTTACCCTTCAATGAGTTTTGGTTTACACCCGGATAATACTTGTTGAAAATTGAATATTGTTTGGAGTAATAATTTACACCACCAAAATAAGTGCCGGCCCAAACGCCACCCTCATTATCTTTAAGAAGAGTATATACGGCATTGTCTGATAGTGAGTAGGAATCATGATAATTCTTTTTCAAATGGATAACAGCGCCGCTCTGCCTGTTATAAATATAGATGCCGGACTCTGTTGCGATCCAAAATTGCTGTGCGTCGTAATGCAAAAAATCTCTTACAAAAATTGATGTATGATCTTCGTTATAAGTAAGGATGTCTTTATAGGTGCCCGTCGGAATATCGAAGAGTTTAATGCCTTGATCGGTAGTTCCAACAAGTATCTGATTGTCACCGGCGTCAAAAATTTTCTGTATACTATTAGAAGCTACATGTTTTGAATTTTTGAACAAATCATAACTGCGTACAATGTTACCCTGACTGTCCAGCAGAAACAATAATCCGCCGGCAGTAGATAACCAAATTGCACCGTTACGGCACATGAGCGACGTTGCGTCTAGATACTGATGCTTATTTAATTTAAACACTTTACCGTCGGCGTCAAATTTCACTAACGCTTCGGCAGCAATAATCCAGGTGTTGCCTTTCAGATCATGCGCAATACTTCTGACCGCCTCAGTTCTGCCGAGCGGCATATGCATAAAACTTTCATCTGCTACATTATAGCAATCTACACCTTTATCAGTACCTACCCATACATTGCCCTTGGCATCTAAGCTAAGTACATGTACAAAGTTATTAGCCAGTGATTTTGGGTCTTTACCATCATGTCTGAACGTTTTGAAACTGTAACCATCAAAACGATTTAGGCCATCTTTAGTTCCTAGCCACAAAAAGCCATGGCTGTCTTGCAAGCTACAATAAACTGTATTGTTAGACAGCCCATTTTCAACCTGATAGTGTTTGAAATAATAGGGCTGTGCTTCGCATGCAAGGCACGGAACAATAAGCAGCAACAGAATATATAGGACTTTCAAATTGGTTTATTGATACAAATATATTTTTTATCCGGCTCGTCACAACCTTATCTGGCAGGAAATTAAAATTATCTGATGACGATAAAGAGACACAAAAGCTGGCACTTTGATGCAGATGATGTCAAAGTTGGAGGGCTGAAAATGCACTTTGTCAAACTCCTTAATAGATACAGGCTGTACTCTGACTGGCGCTATTGGCATGGATACGGTTATGCTGAGATACTCTAATTAGTTAGCAGATATAGGCTTAAATGGCGTAAAACACAGCAGAAATGATACGTTTTAACTAATAATTGATACAAAATGGTCAACTGCTGCGAAGCTAAAACCATTTACTTTATCCCTTGATGAAGGCGTTACCAATTAGCCTTTAATCAACACTAGATAAACCATTATTTTATGAAAAAAGTTTTACAACTCAAGTATGGGGGATCTCTCCATATGCAGTGGCCGCCTCACTATTCCAGGTGGTCTACAACAACCTTAACCTTATCACTGTTTTTCATCTGCTTACTGTTTTTTAAGCCGGCTTCGGCACAGGTTAAAATAAGCGGAACCGTAGCGGATACTACCGGGCAAACCTTAATAGGGGTTGCTGTAAAGGTGAAGTCAGCAGCGGGTGGTGCTACTACAGATGTAAACGGACGTTTTACCGTGACCGCACCTAATACAAATAATGTGCTGGTCTTTACCTATATAGGTTACCAAACCCTTGAAGTACCGCTGAATGGGCAGACAACGTTAAATGTGCGCCTGCAATCCAGTAATGCAACTTTGCAGGATGTGGTTGTCACCGGTTTTGGTTCGCAAAAAAAGGAGTCAGTAACCGGTTCTATCTCTGCGGTAACAAGCAAAGATATTGAACGAGTGCATGCGGGAACTACGGTGAGTACTACATTGGCCGGTAAACTGCCCGGGCTCACATTCAGAATGGCCGAAGGTCGTCCGGGTGCCGGGGCCAGTATACAAATTCGCAATATGGGTCGCCCCTTGTATGTAATTGATGGTATTCAACAAGATGAAGGTCAATTTAATAATATAGCGCCGAACGACATCGAAAATATTTCGATACTTAAAGATGCCTCGGCAGCTATTTATGGGGTGCTTGGTGCTAATGGGGTTGTGGTGGTGACCACTAAAAAAGGGTCGGGAGAAACACGCATTAATGTAGATGCCAACTATGGCATGCAGAATTGGACACGTTTTCCAAAAGTAGTTAACAATTCTTACGATTATATGCTTTACCGTGCCGAGGCGGAGATAAACCGTTTTGGAAGCACCAATATTACACAAAGCGAATTAGATAAGTACCGTATCGGGACTGAGCCGGGCTATCAGAGTTTTGACTGGCGCGATTATGTACTAAAAAGTAATAATAATGCACCATTATCAACTGTTAACGTCAACTTTACGGGTGGTAGCGACAAGTTTAATTACTATGTATCAGCTACTAACTTTTACCAAAATTCGCAATTAGGTAAAGAGTATGAGTTTAAGCGTAACAATATACAGTCTAACGTAAGTGCTAAAGTAGCCAACGGGCTGAAAGTAAGCTTAAATATAAACGGTCGTATCGAAACCCGGGAAAATCCAGGTGTTCCGGGCGGCGATGATTACTTTTTAGCCCGTTTTGCCGTACTAAGAAATAAACCTACGGAGCGTCCTTATGCCAATGATAATCCTGATTATTTAAATACGATCTCTAACAACGAGTCTAACTACGCCTTCTTGAATAAAAAAACCTCCGGAACTTACCGAAGCGACTGGCGGGTTATTCAAACCAACTTCAATGCCGAGTATCAAATACCGGGTATTAAAGGCTTGATAGCCAAAGGTGTTTATTCTTATTACTATGCCGATAACCTGGTTAACAACCACGAGTATACTTACGATACCTACACTTATCAGCCTAATAACGGCACCTATTTAAGAACCGGTGGCAGTAACAATCCTTGGCGCGAGCGCGAGCAGATTAAAAACATCAACACCACAGCACAGCTGCAGTTAAATTATAATAACACCTTTGGTAAACACACCGTTGGCGGTTTATTAGTTGCCGAGCGGCTTGAGCTGCATAATTTGCGTAACTGGCTGCATGCTATACCAACGTCTAACAATCTGCCGCTAATTTACTTCCAGACAGTTGATACCTACGATGACAGTGATAACACCGACCGACGGGTAGGGTACATTGCTCGTTTTAACTATAGTTATGACAATAGGTATTATGCTGAATTTTCGGGCCGGAGAGATGCGTCATATTTGTTCGCACCCGATCAACGGGTAGGTTATTTCCCGGGAGGATCTGTAGGGTGGCGTATTACTCAAGAGCCTTTTATGAAGAGCTTATTGGGCAACAGCAATATATTGAGCGACCTCAAGTTCAGGGCATCTTATGGCGTATTGGGTGATTATCGCAACCCGTATGATAGCAATAGCACCGTAGTGCCGCCGTTCGCTTTCTTGCCTGGTTATAACTACAATTCAGGGTCGGCTGTATTGGGCGGAAACGTGATAGTAGGAGCCAGCGATAAGGGTACGCTGATCAGAACTTTATCCTGGACAAAAAGTAAAATATTTGACGTAGGCGCTGACTTTGCCTTTTTAAATAATAGGCTTACCGGTACTGTAGATTATTTTTATCGTAAAAGGACAGGTCTGCCAGCGGCCAGAATTGATAGGTTGGTGCCATCAGAATTGGGATATGGCCTGCCTGCCGAAAACTTGGAAAGCGATGCCCAATACGGTGAAGAACTTGCATTAAATTACAATGGCAACATAGGCAAATTAAGGTTTAATGTAGGTGGTAATATTGCTTATACACGTTCTAAAACCGTTGATCGATATAATCCAACTTATTTCAACTCGTGGGATAAGTATCGTAATTCGCAGGAGAACCGTTTTAGAAACATTGACTGGGGACAGCAAGTAATCGGTCAGTTTGAATCACAGGAACAGATTAATAACTATCCGGTAAATATTGATGGTAAAGGAAATTCAAGCCTTATCCCGGGAGACTTGATATACAAGGATCAGAACGGCGATGGTAAAATTGATGGTTATGACGAACGGCCTATAGGCTTTGGATACGGACAGCAGCCTAACATTAACTTTGGTTTTACGCTGGGTGCATCCTATAAAAACATTGATTTCAGAGCTGATTTTTCAGGAGCGTCGGGTTACACCTGGTTCCAGAATTGGGAAACACGCTGGGCCTTCCAAAACGACGGTAACCTAAACTCCATATTTGAGGACAGATGGCACCGTGCTAATCCGTTTGATGTAAACAGTGCTTGGATACCAGGTAAATATCCAGCTAATCGTTACAATCCTGGCACATCCCATTCTAACTACGACCGTAACTCAACCTACTGGCTTCACAACATTACTTATTTACGGGCCAGAACTATCGAAATAGGATACTCATTGCCGGCAAGCATTTTAACTAAGGTACACATCAGACGTGCCAGAGTTTATGTAAACGGGTATAACATGTTTTCATTCGACAACATGAAGCAGTACAGCCTTGATCCGGAAACTATTGACGATAACGGGTTACAGTTTCCGCAGAGCCGGGTATTAAGTTTTGGTGTTAATCTTAGTTTCTAACCCACATCCAAAAGATTTTACATGAAAAGAGCATATAAAGCTATAATTCTTGCCGCTGTACTTACTACAGGAGCGTGCCGGAAAGACAATGAATATTTAGACGTACAACCTAAACAGGTTATCCCTACAGAAACTTTGTTTTCTGACCCGGTGCTGGTGCTATCTGCACTGGCCAATTTATACGACAGGCAGCTTGATTTTTCAAGCTTAGATAACGGCTGGGCATCATTTGTAGATTTCAGTGAGGCCTTCCCATCCGAAAACGGAAGCTCCGGTATTGTACAACGAAATGGTTGGGGATACGGCGAGTGGGGTACTTGGGACTATACCTATATCCGAGAGCTTAACCTGTTTATTCAGAGAGCCAATGCATCTACAACGCTAAACGCTGCTGATAAAGCCCGTTTTTTGGCAGAAGCCCGTTTTTTACGTGCCAATTACTACTTCGAAATTGTGAAACGCATGGGCGGTGTACCATTAATTACCGACCCGCTTGAATTTACCGGCGATGTGGTAAGTCTGCAAAAACCACGTGCTAAAGAGTCTGATATCTACGATTTCGTGATCAGCGAGGCTGAGGCAATTAAAGATCAATTACCTGCCAGTTCGGACGAAAAGGCAAGAGCAACTAAAGGCGCAGCATTGGCCATGGAAGCAAGAGCCGCCTTGTATGCAGCTTCGATAGCCAAGTATGGTGTAAATACACCACAAGTTTCACTGCCGGGTAACGAGGTCGGCATCCCAGCTAATTTAGCTAATGGTTATTATACCAAGGCTCTTGCTGCTGCACAGCAAATTATTAATGGCAGTGCCGGCAGCTACCAGCTTTATAAGGAGATACCTAATCTGTCCGAAAACTTTGCTTCTATCTTTTATGATAAAAGTGGTAAAAACAAAGAGTCGATTTGGGTAGAAGACTTTAAAACGGGCTCTACCAAAGTCCATTCGTATACGGTTAATAACCAGCCATATTCTTCGTCAGAAGAGGGCGGTGATGCCGGCAGGCTGAATCCTTCGTTAAATATAGTAGAGGCTTTCGAAAAGTTAGACAATACCTATGCCCCGCTGGCTACGACAGATGCTAATGGTAATCCCATCTATTATACACAGCAGCAAGATATATTTGCCGGGCGGGATGCGCGTTTAGAAGGGACTGTTATTATCCCCGGAGGTGTTTTTAAAAGTCAGGCCGTTGATATCTGGGCTGGCTATCAGTTAGCCGATGGCAGCATTTTCAGCAGTTCGGACGCTACCGCTTTACGGGAGCTTCCAGGCACCACGCAAAACATCCAGGTGATAGGACGGGATGGGCCGGCCAATGGTAAAGAGTTTAGAACGCAAACCGGCTTCTACATTCGCAAATACATGGACCCAGCTACCGGTTCAGGTAGGCGTGGCCGTCGAAGCGATGTGGCGTTTATTCGCTACCGTTATGCCGAAGTATTGCTTAACGCTGCCGAAGCTGCATTTGAACTAAACCAAACCAGTTTAGCGCTTGGTTACCTCAATCAGGTACGATCACGTGCTGGCTTAACTACGCCGCTTACTCAAATCAATTTCGACCGTATTGTACATGAGAGAAGGGTAGAGTTGGTTTTTGAAGGACATACTTTATTTGATATGAAAAGATGGCGGCTGGCTCATGTGGTTTGGGACGGTAACCAGATGTCTGTTGACGATTTGAAAAGTAATATCGGACTGGCAACCAAGCGAAATACGCAGCCTTGGGGTTTATGGCCTTACAAGTATTACAATCCGGGTAGCCCTAATAACGGTAAATGGATTTATAAAGAAGTAAAACCCAATTTAGTAACCGGAGCTAACAGGTTCCAATTTGGTAACTATTATTCGCAGATTGGCAACGATATCTTGTCTAATAACCCTAAGATTGTTAAACAGCCCAATCAATAAAACATAATGACCATGAAATTTAAATATCAATATATCTTTTTACTGGCTATTATGTGCTTAGCCACTGCCTGTAAAAAGGACACTTATGACGCACCTCAAATTACTTTAAAGGGGCGTTTGGTTTACAACGGTGAGGCTATTAACCTTGAGTATAATCAAGTGCCTTTAGAACTTTACCAGCCCGGCTTTGGTAAAACCGGTGCCATCACCACCACCTTTGGCCAAGACGGAACGTATTCTATGCTATTGTTCAGTGGTAATTATAAGGCCATTATTCCTAATGGACAAGGCCCTTTCCGATGGAACGAAAATGCTACAACCGGCAGAAGAGATACCGTCAATATAAATCTAACCGGCGACCAGACACTGGATTTACCGGTAACGCCATATTATCTTATACGCAATCCGCAAATAACAGTGAGTAATCGAGTGGTGTCTGCTAGTTTCGGTGTCAATAAAATTATTACAGATGCGAACGCGCGCGACATTCAAAGTGTGTTTCTATTTGTAAATAAAACTCAGTTTGTTGCAGGTGCTAACGATTATAAAATTGCGTCTGCCGAATTGGCCGGTAATGCCATAACCAATGCCAATAACGTTTCTTTAAGTGTAACTGTTCCTGCTATTAGCCCAACGCAAAATTATGTATTTGCCCGGGTGGGTTTAAAAGTAGCCGGTATTGAAGATCTGATTTTTAGTCCGGTACAAAAGCTTACACTTTAAAATGTTAAGGCCACTCTGTAAAAGGAGTGGCCTTATTTTACTAATTTATCTATCTACCAAATTATTAGAAGATGCATAAAAAGATACTTTTTTATTTATCGCTGGCATTAATTTGTGGCCGAGTAAATGCCCAGCAGAGCCGGTGGAAGCCTGTAGCTGATCACATCTTGTCGCCATGGGCAGAAAAAGTTAACCCACAGCAGCCCTTGCCCGAGTATCCGCGCCCTATATTGGTACGGAACAACAATTGGAAAAACTTGAACGGTCTGTGGAGTTATGCCATTGTACCGAAATCTGCTAACGCACCAGCCAAATACGATGGTCAGATTTTGGTACCGTACGCAGTAGAGTCGGCCTTATCAGGAGTAGGCAAGCGGGTTGGCAAAGACAGTCTGTTATGGTATAAAAACACTTTTATAGTGCCGGCATCAATGCGGTCTAAAACCGTGTTACTGCATTTTGGCGCGGTAGACTGGCAAACCGAAGTATTTATAAATGGTAAAAGCGCTGGTAAGCACGAAGGTGGATTTGATCCATTTTCGTTCGACATAACACCTTATTTATCTAAAGGATCAAAACAGGAGATTAAAGTGAGGGTGTGGGACCCAACAGATGATGGTCCGCAACCCAGAGGCAAACAAGTTAATAAGCCGGATGGCATTTGGTATACTCCGGTAACCGGTATATGGCAAACCGTTTGGCTGGAGGCTGTCCCCCAAAGTTACATCGTATCCACCAAACAAACGCCCGATATTGATAAGCACACTATTCACGTTGCTGCAGCAGTAAAAGACGCCCGCCCCGGCGATCAACTGTCGATAGAAGTGATGGATGGGCAACGCCAGGTTGCGCAGACCGTAGTAGCAGCAACCGATTCTGCTGCTTTACAATTGACAGATCAGAAATTGTGGTCGCCATCTTCACCATTTTTGTATAATTTGAAGGTGAGGCTTTTACGTAACCGTAAGCCTGTTGATGAGGTACAAAGCTATTTTGCTATGCGTAAAATCTCTATGGCGCCCGATGCTAAGGGTATTCAACGGTTGATGCTTAATAACCAATTCTTGTTTCAATATGGTCCGCTTGACCAAGGCTGGTGGCCGGATGGTTTGTATACACCGCCTACAGAGGAAGCAATGGTGTATGATATTGATCAGCTTAAAAAAATGGGCTTCAATATGATCAGGAAACACATCAAAGTGGAGCCCGCCAGGTATTATACCTATTGTGATCAGCAAGGTATGCTTTTATGGCAGGACATGCCAAGCGGCGATTTAGGCAACGGCTGGGGTAATAACCCAGGCGTATATGACCAGGCAACTGATAAAGACCGGACTCCAGAATCAGAGGGGTATTATCGTAAAGAATGGAACGCTATTATCAACAGCCTGTACAACTATCCATGCATTGTGGTATGGACCCCATTTAACGAGGCTTGGGGGCAATTTAAAACTGAAGAAATCACAGAGTGGACCATGAAAAAGGATCCGTCGCGGTTGGTAAACAGCGCCAGTGGAGGGAATTATTTCATGACGGGGCACATGGTAGATCTGCATAACTATCCGCATCCGGCCATGCCAAGACCCGAGCTTTTTGGTAAATCGGTAGCACTTGTCCTTGGCGAGTTTGGCGGTTTAGGCTGGCCGGTAGAGGGGCACATATGGCAAAGTACACGTAACTGGGGTTATCAAAATTTTAAAGACCCTACAGCACTGCTCAAAAAGTATATCACCTTTACAGATCGCCTGCAGGAACTGATTAAAAGAGGGCTATCTGCAGCAGTTTACACCCAAACTACTGATGTAGAAGGAGAAGTAAACGGTTTTATGACCTATGATCGTAAGGTTACTAAAATGCCTGCCAATACACTGCATGAAGAACATCAAAAATTATATAATCCGGCTTTAGTAAAACCCGCCGCTAAATAATTTAATCCTAAACTTTATCACAATCATTTATTGCCAAACAAATAAATTTAAGAACATATCTCAGCAGAATGAATAAACAATCCGTTGCTCATTGCACGTACAACATTTTCCGTAACAAATTTTTAAAATTGCTGGTTGCTTTACCGGCCCTGGTTGCAAGTGCACAAGCACAGGTGAGCAAAGCGCCGGCTTATCCGCTTATTACCCATAATCCTTATTTCAGTATCTGGTCAAATACCGATACACTGAACAAATCAGTAACCCATCACTGGACTGGGCAAGAACAATCTCTTGTGGGGTTAATTAAGGTAGATAATCAGCTTTACCGTTTTATGGGGCAGGAAGAGATACAGTACAAATCAGTGCTTCCTATTGCCGAACAGCAACCTTACAATTGCCCGTATCTAATTGACAAGCAACCTGCACAAGGTTGGGAAAATGTTGATTTTAACGATGTCGATTGGAAAACCGGTGCCGCACCATTTGGCGACGATCGGGCTAAAGCTGGTACGTCATGGACCGGTACTGATTTATGGATGCGCCGTAAATTCACCCTGGATAAGTTACCGCAAGCACAACTGATGCTTCGGGTTTTTCATGATGATGGCGCTGAGGTATACTTAAATGGACATCAAGTGGCTACCATCAATGGGGCAAATGGTGATTATGAACCTTTTCCGCTTACGGCCGAAGCACAGTCTTTCCTTAAAACAGGCGATAATGTATTAGCCGTGCATTGTAAAAACACGGGTGGTGGTAGTTGGCTGGATGTTGGTTTGGAGTATCAGGTAGTTAGCCCTTCGCCTGTTAATGTAAAGTTAGCCTCACAAACAAGCGTCAATGTGTCGGCTACGCAAACCACTTACAATTTCAAATGTGGTGCTGTTAATCTGAAAGTAATGTTCACATCACCTTTGGTACTAAGTAATTTAAATTTACTTACAACACCTGTATCTTACATTACCTACCAGGCATCAAGTAACGACGGTAAACCACATCAGGTAAGTGTTCTGCAAGGTGTATCTACCAATCTTGCCGTAAACCGCCCTTACCAGGAAGTGGAAGCCAGTATGTACGCGAAAAATGGTTTAAATATACTGAAGGCCGGAACCATTGAGCAACCTTTATTACAAAAGAAAGGTGATAACGTGCGGATTGACTGGGGATATGTTTATGTGGCTGCAAACAACGCTAAACAGTATTTTTCTACCTCTACCGATATAGCACAAGCATTTAGCAAAAACCAGTTTCCCTCTGCTCAGCGCAAAACCGGCAAGCAAATTATGCTGAACACGGTTTTATCGCTCGGAACTGTTAATAAAGCACCGGTAAGTAAATTTATAGCTGTTGGTTACGATGATTTATATGCTGTTCAGTATTTTAAAAACAACCTGAAACCATGGTGGCGCGACCAGCCCGGCGCAACTATGGATGGCTTGCTAAGCAAGTCGGTTAAAAACTATGCCGATGTATTGGCACAATGCCGTGCAACTGATGCCAAAGTTTACCAGGATGCTAAAGCCAGCGGAGGCGAAAATTATGCACAATTGGCTGTGCTTGCTTACAGGCAAAGTGTTGCTGCACACCAGTTGGTACGCAGCCCGGAGGGCGAGATGTTGTTTTTGTCGAAAGAGAATTTCAGTAATGGCTCTATTAACACTGTAGATATTACCTACCCATCTGCACCTTTATATTTACTGTATAACCCGGAACTTTTGAAGGGTATGATGAACGGCATTTTCTACTATAGCGAAAGCGGTAAATGGGCCAAGCCTTTTGCAGCGCACGACTTAGGTACTTACCCTTTAGCTAACGGCCAGACCTATGGAGAAGATATGCCGGTGGAAGAAAGTGGCAATATGATTATCCTGACGGCTGCTTTGGTAAAAGCCGAACACAATACGGCTTATGCCAAGAAGCATTGGAAAACTCTAACCACCTGGACCAACTTTTTGGCGCAGGCAGGTTTCGATCCCGAAAATCAATTATGTACCGATGACTTTGCAGGGCATTTAGCGCACAATGCTAATCTCTCAGTAAAAGCTATTGTAGCTATTGGCGCTTACGCACAAATGGCAGCAGCTTTAGGCGAACAGGAAACAGCTCAAAAATACAGCGCTATGGCTAAAGAGATGGCGCAAAAATGGGAGCAAATAGCCAACGCCGGCGACCATTACGCCCTGGTGTTTAAAAGCAACAACACTTGGAGCCAGAAATATAATATGGTTTGGGATAAAGTATTGAACTTGAATTTGTTTCCGCAACGCATTTACGATACGGAGCTGAAGTATTATTTAACCAAGCAAAACGAATACGGATTGCCGTTGGATAGTCGTAGAACCTACACCAAGTCTGATTGGATTTTGTGGACAGCAGCCATGGCAGATCAAAGCAGTGATTTTAATGCATTGATTAATCCGATATACTACTATGCGACTCATACGTCATCGCGTGTACCACTGTCCGATTGGCATGAGACTACAGACGGTAAAATGGTAGGTTTCCAGGCACGCAGTGTAGTGGGCGGTTATTTTATGAAGGTATTGCGCGACAAAATGCAGCAGAAGTAAACCGACTGTTATATACAATAAACGCCAAACTAGGCTAAATACTTAAGTATTTAGCCGTTTGGCGTTTACATAACTATCATTTTATTACCTAATAGTGCACTGGTTAGCCACAGTACAATTTGGTTTCAAATATTTAGCACACCAGGTATGCTAAATATTTGTGAAGGATTATTTTTCGTTTGATAACGAGTATGGGTAATCCTTGGAAGCACTACCCCATGCTTTATTAGCAGACGGCCCCATATTGAAGTTAACAGTGGCGCCTTTTAACAGATCGTTATGATTTAACCAGCTTTGAGTATAAGGCTTGCCATTAAAATTAACAGATTGTATGTATTTGTTCTGCGCATTATTGGCAGCGGCATTGATAATAACTTGTTTGCCATTTTCTAACTTCAGCGTGATTTTTTTAAATAACGGGGCACCAACAACGTATTGGTTAATTGCCGGAGTTACCGGGTAAAAGCCCATAGCTGAAAATACGTACCAGGCAGAAGTTTGGCCATTATCTTCATCGCCGCAGTAACCGTCTGGTGTTGCTTTGTAAAGGCGGTTCATGGCCTCCCTTACCCAAAACTGAGTTTTATAAGGCGAGCCACCGTAATTATACAAATATATCATGTGCTGTATAGGCTGATTGCCGTGTGCATACTGTCCCATGTTCATCACCTGCATTTCGCGCATTTCATGAATTACGCCACCTCTGAATTTACCTGTAGCAAACACAGGCGGTGCGGAGAATACAGAATCCAGTTTGGCTACAAATTTCTGATTGCCACCCATCAGGTTAACCAAGCCCTGCATATCATGGAAAACAGACCAGGTGTAATGCCAGCTGTTGCCTTCAATAAAAGAGCCGCCCCAACGGTACGGGTCAAATGGTGTTTCAAAACTACCGTCTTTGTTTTTACCCCGCATAAAGTTGATAGAAGAGTCAAAAACATTTTTATAGTTCAGGCTTCGGGTTTTATATAAATTAATTTCGGCAGCAGGTCTGTGTAAAGCTTTGGCTAATTGATAAATAGCAAAATCGTCATAGGCATATTCCAGCGTGCGGGCAACACCTTCACCAATTTTAACGTCATGAGGTACATAACCCAATGAATTATAAAATTCAACGCCACGCCGGCCTGTAGCGCGTGGGCCTTCGTTGTTAGCACCGTGTATTACTGCCTCATAAAGTTTTTGAATATCGTATCCACGACCGCCTTTAATATATGCATCCGAAACTACAGAAGCTGAGTTGTTGCCCAGCATAATATCTGAGTAGCCCGGGCTCGACCATTCAGGCAACCAGCCACCTTCTTTATAATCGTTAATCAAACCCTCCTGCATTTCTTTGTTAATAGCAGGGTACATCAAATTTAAGAAAGGATATAAGGCCCTGAACGTATCCCAAAAACCGGTGCCGGCAAACATATAACCTGGTGCAGTTTCTCCGGTATAAGGGCTCCAGTGAACAATCTGGTTCTGCTGATTAATCTCGTAGAGCTTATTAGGGAAGAATAACATCCTGTACAAGCAAGAATAAAATGTTTGGGTTTGCTCCGTCGTGCCACCCTCTGCAGATATACGGCCCAGTGTTTTATTCCAGGTAACTTTTGCTTTGTTCTTAAGTACGTCAAAGCTATCGGTTCCTTGTTCACGCTTTAAATTCAATTCGGCTTGTTCTTGGCTGATGAAAGAAGATGCTACACGTAAGTGAACTTTTTCGTGATTGTTGGTTTTAAAGCCAATAACTGCCAGCACGTGATTTGCTGCGAGCTCATTGGCGTTTACCGCAACTGTATCATTGAATACACGGGTAAAAGTAATGGGCTTGTCGGTATATATAACAAAATAGTTTTTAAAATTTTTGAGCGGTCCCCTGGCATATTTGGTAGAATAGCCTACGATTTTTCGTTCGCCGGGTAACACTTTGATATACGATCCTTTATCGAAAGCGTCAATAACTATGGAAGAGCTGTCATTTTTAGGATACGTAAATCTGAACTGCGCCGAGCGCTCAGTAGGGGTAAGTTCGGCAGTTATGTTATGATCTGCCAAAAAAACACTGTAGTAGTAGGGTTTTGATATTTCTGATTTATGAGAAAACCAGCTGGCCCGGCTTTTTTGTGAAGCAGTTATACGATCGGTGGCAGGCATAATAGCGAACTGGCCATAATCATTCATCCACGGTGAAGGCTGATGGGTTTGCTTAAAGCCATTAATTTTGTCTGCTGCATAAGTGTACTGCCAACCATCACCCATTCTTCCGGTTTGCGGTGTCCAAAAATTCATGCCCCAGGGCACAGCTACCGCCGGGTAGGTGTTACCGTTAGATAACTCGAATTTAGAGTCTGTTCCCATTAATGGATTTACCCACTCTACAGGGTCTGAAATTTTGTTAACGTTTTGTGCTGCGGCATTTATCATGCTGCAACTAAGCAATGCAAAAAGTATTTTTTTCATTAAAAAAGCGTGGTAAGTATATAATTAACCGGCTATAGATGGGTTTTTACTGTAATCAGCCCACAGCTCATCCAAATTTTTACCGGTCAAATTTTTCCAGATATCATTGGTATAAGTATGGTCGCGCAGGCTGGCGTCTACCGTTTTAATAATGCCCGGTTTTATCTTTTCTTCCATCCATACAAAAAAGCGGGCGGTAATGCGATAACTGTTTTTGTAGCTTTGTTCGGGCTTGTAATCAGGTAATAACCATTTGGCGCCTGCATTGTCTACACCGTGCCGGTATCTTACATAATCGGCTATACCTTCTGTAAGCCAGCCCGGACCAACGCTTTGCCCATAATTCTGCACAATGTGCATTACTTCGTGGGTAACCACGTCAATATCTTCAGGTCGCTTGGTGAGCCAAGCCGAACTGAATACTACTCGTCCGTTGCTGGTGGCAGCTACACCTTTATAAGCCGTGTCTACAAAAAATTTTACATCTTTTAAAGTTGCCGGGTTGTAAGTTTTAGCAAGCTTAGGGTACACCTCAAAAAACGTATTTATCATGCGTTGCTTTAGCTGAGGATTTAAGGCGCTGTAATTACTTTCAAAGTTGAGCGTATAACCTTTTTTTTTGATAGTTTCCTGTGCCTGGGCAGGCGCAAAAAAGTATAAAAGTAATGCCGTTGTTAGGCTGTGTTTTGGTTTTATATTTATCATAAACAGAAAAAACTTAAAAACTATAATATAAATAAAGGTGCCCTGGTGGGGGCACCTTTGCTTGTGACAGGTTGGCTTAATATCCGGGGTTTTGAGCTAAGTTTCCGTTCAAGTCCCGTTGTTGTTGAGGTATCGGGTACAATGCACGTGTTGCAGCTGTAGGTGAATGGTCCCACCAGCTGGCAGTGTTAAACTTGCCAAATCTGATAAGGTCATCTCGTCTAAAACCTTCGAAAATAAATTCGCGACCACGTTCGGCCAGTAATTCATCTAATGTTAAAGTGGCAGTTGTGTAAGCTCGTGTAGCCCAGTCTGCATCCGAAAAGGCACGCTTTTTACAATCGTTAATTAATTGCACTGCAGTAGCATTGGCTGCTCCTCCGTTTTTGCGCATCAAGGCTTCGGCTTTGGCAAAATAGATCCATGTTAAGCGATAGATGTTCCAGTCGCCGTTGTTATAATTCGGATCAATGGCAGGCACACCGCCCGGCCCCGGTACCTGGTTACCCAGTTTGTACTTGTTAAATCGTACACCACTGTTTTCTTCGCCTTCGCTCATGTTAGAAACGGTGGAATTAGATTTGTTTTTCCGAATATTGTCTACAAAAACCAGTTGTGAGCCATTGTATTCTTCGGAGGCAAGCACAGGCGAAACACCATCAGAAAATTTAACCTGCGGACCAATCAATAACCAGTTTGAGCGGCGAAGATCACTCGCATCGTAAGTGGTATAAACGCCTGGGATAACTACAATACCGTCGTTACCGTTGCGGCCGCCACCATAAATTTCCTGCTGCTTAAAGTGATAAAATTCACTTGGCCATGATGGTTGGAAATTGGCTACGCTGTAATTGTAAGCAATGGAAAATATGACTTCTTTAGATAAATCGTTCGTTGTCTTAAACTGATCTGTAATATTAGGATCAAGTGCCATAACTCCGTTTTGGCCACCACCGGCATTATTGATCAATTGGTCGGCAGCAGCAATACAATCATCCCAACGGGCAGTACCTGTCCATACTTCTGCGTTAAGATATAACTCAACCAGCATAGCATAAGCGCCCGCCTGGCTCATGCGGCCTAATTGGGTACGCGAAAGCTTTGGGGCTTTAGCAATATTGTCCTTTATTTCAGTCTCAATAAATTTAAATACCTCTGCTCTTGGCCTGGTTTCCGGTTTGGCAGGTATACCAACCTGGGTCACTACCGGAATATTGCCAAAAAGGTCCATGAGTTTTAAATAATGGAAAGCACGAAGCAGCTTCAATTCAGCTATGTAACTATCTTTTTCGGCTTGAGTAATACCCATCGAGGCAATGTCTCTCTTACCCAAATTTTCGATCGGGTCATTACAAAGGCCCATGCCCCAGTACATCAAAGACCAGGCATTGTTTAAACCGCCTTCATCATTAAACCAGGTATGATAATGCAGTCGTTTCCATTTTCCGCCGTCTTCGCCATGCCGGCCTTTGGTAGGCCATGCCAGTTGATCGCCCGAAAGTTCTGCAGGCCTCCACCAGCCGTCCTGACCTGATGGGGTAACCCAGGCATTTGCATGTGTATATGGTCTCAAAACGGCCGAAACAACTTCGTTTTTATTATTGTAGAAAGCGTCCGTAGTTAACTGGCTATACGCCTTTTCTTCAAGTTGCTTTTTGCAGGCAGTTGAATTTAACAAGCCTGCTGCTAATGCCGTATATATAAATAATTTACTTTTCATGTTTTCAACAGTTAAAATCCAACATTCAGTCCAACTAAAAATGAGCGGGTGCTTGGATAAGCACTTCTGTTGTCAACACCGGGATCTAAGCCGGTATCCCTGATGTAATCAGGATCGGTTCCGGTGTATTTGGTGATGGTTGCCAAATTTTGGCCGGTAACGTACAAGCGTACATTACGCAAATATTTTGTTTTAAATTTAAAGTTGTAGCCCAACGTTACCTCATCTAATTTAACAAAACTTCCGTTCTCAATGTAGTAATCAGAGTATTGGTAGGTGTCGTTAATCTGGCTGTATTTAGTAAATGTGCTTTTTAGCAAGTTACCGCTCCAGGTACGGTTAGCGTACGATAAGGCCGGCGTATTCAAAATATCGTTCCCGAACCTTCCCCTCAGAAAAAAGCGCAAATCAAAGCTCTTGTAAGCAAACTTATTAGTTAACGAAGCATAAGCTTTAGGTATGGCATTGCCAATTTTTGCTAAATCGGTAGTGTTAGCATCTTTAGAGATATTGATTTGTGAATTTGGTACTGCTACGCCGTTGCGATTGTAAAACAGCCATTTACCGTCAGGAGTAAAACCTGCAAAGCGTTTGCCCCAGAATTCGCCTGTGTTAGCACCTTCGTATGTGGTAATTGCATTGCCCAAATCACCAGCTCCACCAATGCCGGCAAAGGTTTTGTACAATACTTTATACTCGTCGTTTGAGTATGAGTCGAGCTTATTGCTCAGGGCGTAAGTGAAGGTTGCATCGACGTTCCATCTAAAATCGCCGCTGTTTATAGCTGCATAACCAAAAGCAAACTCAAGTCCGGAGGCAGACAGGGTACCCACGTTGGTATAAATAGATGACTGAATAAATGGAGGCTGAGGAGATACATAAGTATCTAATAAATCTTTAACCGTCCGTTTGTAATAATCAATCTGGCCGGTCAGGCGGTTATCAAACATGGCAAACTCCACACCTATATCCGTTTCTTTTTTAACTTCCCATTTTAGGTTAGGGTTAGGGTTTCGGGTAGGACCGTAAGTTTCAAAATAGCTTCCATCAGGATAAATATATCTACCGCCGCCGCCAAGCGTAACCAACGATGCATAGTTAGCAAAACCACTGTTACCTGTTTCGCCGTAACCACCTCTTAGTTTCAGAAAATTAATGAACTTGTGTTTTTTAATAAAGTCTTCTTCTGATAATACCCAGCCAGCATTAACAGCGGGAAAGAAGCCGAACTTATTAGCTGCACCAAATCTTGAAGAACCTTCGCGACGGACAGTACCTTGTAAAAGGTATTTACCCTGGTATGAGTATTGCAGACGTCCGAATAAGGCAACCAACGTGTTATCTTCCTTATTGCTGCTTATTGAAGCTTTGCCAACAGCTAAGGCTGACCCCTGAGCTAAATTATCTTCACGGAACAAGTCGTTAATAAATCCGCGGTTAGAGGCAGATGATGTTTCGAAAATTGAATAGCGGTAGCTGTAACCGGCTAAAGCTGTTAAGTTATGTTTTTCGAAAAAGGTGTTCTTGTATTGTAAAGTGGGTTCAAAATTGTAATCGAACCTTAAGTAATCACCTTTGTACGCATAACCACCGCCCGGAAAGTCGGTGTTCTCCAGCGAATTTTCACTAGCTTTTAAACGATATTGACCATCAATGTAGCTATCTCTGATTACTGATCCGGCTACACTACCTGTTAATCCTTTAACAATGTCTATATCGGCTTTAGCATTAGCCGAAGTTGTTTGTTGCTTGCGGTAATAAGTTTCTTGTTGCAGACGGGCGAACTCATTAGTACTTGTCAAATCGAACCTGTAAGAACCGTCCGGGTTATAATTTGATAAGGTCGGATTCTTAGTAAGTTCACTTTCCCAGCCGCCGCCGCCAAGCAGGTTTGCCCGGTTAATGTTCGTTGTCAAATCAGCATATAAGCGCAAACGATCGTTAAGCGACTTCTGGGTCATATTTAACCTGATAGTATACTCTTTTCTGCCGTTTTCTTTAGCAATGCCTTGCAGGTCACGGTAGTTTAAGCTGGCACGATAGGTTGTTTTTTCTGTACCACCCGAAAAAGAAAGGTTATGATTTTGTGAGAGGTTGTCTTTATTAATTAGTTGATCTATAAAATCTGTTGAATTGCCAAAGTCTTTTTGTTTAATCTCTCCGGATGCAATGCGCTGGCGGTATTCATCAGCTGATAAAAATTTTAAACGCTGATTCAAATACTCTTTTCTGGCGTAAGAAGAATAATTAACTGTAGGAGGGCCATTCTTTCCCTTTTTAGTGGTTACCAATATAACCCCACCACTGGCAATACTACCGTAAATGGCGGCTCCGGAACCATCTTTGATAACGTCAATGCTTTCAACATCATCTTGTTGCAGTAGGTCCAGGTTGCCGTTAGGAATACCATCAATTACAATAAGAGGAGAGTTGGCACTAGAAACAGAAACTGCACCACGAAGCTGTACGGAAACACCACCGTTAGGATTGGTGCCGCTTGTACGGGTAATAGCCAAACCTGCTACTTTGCCTTGAATAAGGTCAAGTGCGTTTCGTGAACCGCTTTGTCGGAAATCATCAGGAGTTACGCGTGTGATAGCAGACGTTACTTTGCTTTGATCCTGTGTGCCGTAGCCTATGGATACCACTTTAACTTCATTAAGAGTGGTTGAATTGGCATCTAAAGTAATATTGATAGGGTTATTACCGGTAATGGCAACATCTTTGCTGTCATAACCTAAGTAACTTACGGTTAATGTGGTTGCTGATGCGGGTACGGATAGCCGGAAAGAGCCGTTAACATCTGTAGTAGCACCTGCGGTAGTGCCTTTTGCAGCAACGGTTACTCCGGCCAGAGATTCTCCGGTTTTGCTGTCGGTAACTTTACCTGATACCTGTTTGTTTTGTGCTTGTGCCATGGTTGCGCACATAAGCAGCAGCAAGGAAAAACTAAATTTTAGTAAATCTTTGAACTTCATAATTGGACGTTGATAATTAATAATGGTTAAGTGTAATGTAAGGGGAACTCCCTTTGTGGAGTAATAGAGGTTAGTTGTCTTTATCCATAAATTTGATTTAAAGGTTTTTACTGCCTGTATAGATCAGCACAAACGTTTTAGCGCTTTGTAACTGATTTAACAAGTACTTGATTATAGGCACCATGAAGATGTAGTGCCTTTACAAAAATTGAGAAGGGATAGCGATAATAAAATAGCTCAAAAAAATATCCCCTGTAAATCCCGGCTTGTAAATTGTTAACAAGCTTACAATCAGATATTTGCAAAGGATGTTCCGGGTTAAAATCCCCGGTTTAATATCTTGAAAAGGGAGTTTTGCTACTTAAATAGGCGTCTGATAGCAATAGATTTGATCAATTTTCAAACTCTTGCTCAACAACAGTTGCCTGCATAAACTGAATATCCATAATCTTACTTTCGAACTCATCAGGGGTAACCAGCGCTTTGGCCTTGATGCGCTTTTTGTAGGTATAAACAGTGCTAACACTGCTCTGCAATACGTCCGCAATTTTTTGGTTGTCTTTTATACCAAGCCTGTTTAAAGCGAAAATACGCAGGCTGGTGTTTAATACTTCGTTATCCTTAGGCCAAATCTGATCTTCAGGTCGTAATAACGAATTGAAAGTATCGATGAAGTTTGGAAAGAGTTTAAGAAATACACTGTCAAATGTATAAAACAACTGGTAGCGTTCGTGTTTTATGTCAATGTCATTAGCTAAATGCATTAACTCATCATAATTTTTTGCTTTTGCGTGTCTTTCAGTACCACGTTTAACTTTTTCTAACCTAGTTATATAGCTCGATATAACGTCAAAAAAATAACCGATATACTCTTCTTTGATATGAGAATCTTCAAGCAGTTTTTTATTAATGCTATCTAAATATTTGTTGTGCTGTTTAATCTCATTTTCGCGCTTTTTTACCTGTTTTAGCCGGTTATTTAAATTTTTAGCCATAAGCACTGTGCCAATAACTGCAGGCACAAGAATGACAATTAGGACAGTTAATGAGCGATTTTTCGTTGTTTGAGATTTGATTAATCTTTGCGCTTTAAGTGTTGTTAATGCAGCAGTAATTTCGCGGCTGTGCAACTTGTTACCATAAAACCGGGCTTGACTCAAAGCCTCGGTTAGTAGTATTTCCGCATCATCCAGGTTGCCTTCTTTTAAAAGTAAATTCCCGATGGTGGAAATGGCAAGTGTTTCTTTTGTTGATGACCTGATATCATAAATAGCAGCTTTTAAAATAAGGTCAATAGCTTCCGCGCCACTGGTCAAACTGCTCAGATCGTGAGAAATCATTGCCCGTTGGTGAGCAGTGATTTTATTATTATTCAATAACTTTTGATAATAAAGTTTTGCCTCTTGTTTACGTCCGTAGATGTTGAATCTTTCGGCGGTATATTTTAAGTGTTCGTATGAGTTTGGCTTACTATATAATATTGCGGAGTCTAGGGCTCTAACAGACTCCAAGCGGCTTTTAGATACATAGAATTGGTTAGTGTTGTATAACGCCAGGCTATTATAAGCTATGGATTTTAACTCGTAATACTTGGCTTTTAAGCTGTCGGGCATCTCTGAAACCTTTATGCGTTTAATCCCCTCAAAAGCTTCTTTAAACATGCCCCAGGTTAATTGTATAGCACTCAAATTGATCCAGCTCTCGTGTTGCTTGAAATTTGAATTAGTTTGTTTGCTTAATTCGAACAACTGGGCAGCATATACGTGGGCAGAGTCAAATATGAAATCACGGTATTCATGATATAGTTTGTCACAAAGAACATATTTGCGATTATAATCATCAGGGCGAGTCTGGGTATATGCTCTCTGTAAAGCCTTGATTCTTTTTAGCTTCGCATTATCGTATTTGGCTTTACTGCGTATTTCCAGCTTCAGTAAGTTTAATAGGCTGTCTGTTGTTGTAGCTGAGCAAGTCAAATTCCAAAACAGGAGTGTAAGCAGCAGAAAAATAATTCTCATTAGGGGTTATAATAATCGAAATTAGGAAAACTAATTTAACTAATTATTACAAAGCGCAACTTAAACTTTTGCACGTTTTAATTAGCAAACAGAGATGCATAGAGAATTGCTTGTTTTATATAGGATAAAGATGTTCGGTTGGATAGCTAGAAAAACAAAAAATCATTAACAAATATGTAACCAGACATAACCGTTGTTATAATACTGCAGAGCATTTGTACGAGTGAGATGTAAGTTTACAACAATTATAGCCTGTCATAGAACAATGTTGAAGTAATTTATACCTAAAAGTTCAATTGGTCGCTTATAGCACAACATCTGATTGAAAAAAACTGAAATATAGTAAGTTGTAAATATTATTGTCAGCGTGGCTATTAGCTACAATAGCTCGCAAATTGTTCTTTTTTTAGAGAAGATTATTGAATAGAAACCGAGATAACTAAAAAGTCTGTAAACGTTTGCAGACTTTTAGCGGAATGGACGGGGGGTACAATCGACTCTGTAATGCCATTTTTGATTTTTTTTGAAGGCTTGCCGATCTAAATAAGTCTGTAAAAGCTTAGTCCATTCAGACGCATTGTCAAAATGGAGGCATTGTTTTTTAGTTCCTTAAATACCAATTAGCTTGTATGGCATAAAATTCACTACGCAGTTTTGAAATTTCCACAGTTAACTGTACAAATTTTTCGGGTAAAAAAAAGT
Organism: uncultured Mucilaginibacter sp.; assembly: GCA_913775265.1. Classification (GTDB taxonomy): domain Bacteria; phylum Bacteroidota; class Bacteroidia; order Sphingobacteriales; family Sphingobacteriaceae; genus Mucilaginibacter. The sequence continues at coordinate 28,102 of CAJYJH010000040.1, forward strand.
TTTACATGGGCTGCTAAGATGTGACGTAGCCCAAAGCTTATAATAAGTAAACGCTATCAATCTATGTTTAAGCCGTTGATGAGAATTTAAAAAAGAGTTTTTATTATTTTGTTGATACGTACTTATTTGGGCGAAGAAATGTGCCTTTCACCAAATTGGCTTAATTATTATCCGGATAGCCGAAAAAAATATTGTATTGCCCGATACGGTAAAGTATCACCGCAGGTGTATTCTTAATCGTCTTAAAGTTGGCAGTGTTACCAAAGCTTCAGCATGTATCATGAATAGTTAAATGATTTGATAGTAAACATCAAGAAAGAATTTCACATGATTGACTAGAATCAATACATTGATTCTAAATAAGAAAGCTTTGTCAGTTAATATGATCGCTCCAACCAATTAAGCTTATCTAATATTAAAACACTCGACTAAAAGTCAACGCTTGATATTGGTGATACCTTAATCAATAGCCGGCTTAAAGGCATTTACCGGTAAAGTTGGCCTAAGCACCTGATGTACTTGTTCAGTGATAACAGGCTTTGGTAACATCACCATTGCCGACTGTCTGATTTGCTTTGATGAGGTTGCCGCTTTGATAAGATAACGTCCCTGGTCTGCTATCCATGCATTTTTGTCATTGTAAAATGAGGCTAAATCATTAGTTGTAATCCTGAAAGTTAACATTTCTGTTTCACCCGGTTGTAGTAATTTGGTTTTAGCGAAAGCTTTAAGCTCTTGCACCGGCTTATTGATAAGCTTATTGGGGGCGGTTATATAAATTTGTACAACCTGTTTACCTGCTGTTTTACCAGTATTAGTTACTTTAGTGGTCACAGTAATAGCATCTTTAAATATAGTACTGCTTAACTTAAGCGGGGCAATGCTAAATGTAGTGTAAGACAATCCATAGCCAAACTCATAAGCGGGCTTAATTTTAAAGCTATCAAAATACCGGTAGCCTATATATATGTCTTCTTTATATATAACTTGCTTTTGATTTTCTGTGGCTGTTCCCGGAAAATTTCTGGCTGATGATACATCCGTGTAGTTTTCGGCAAATGTAGTAGCCAGTTTACCCGAAGGATTTATCTTACCGCTCAGTATATCCGCAATAGCGTAGCCCCCTTCCTGGCCCGGCTGCCAGGCTAGTAGAATTGCGTCAGGTAAATCGCGCCATCCTTTAGTGTCGATTGCGCCGCAAATATTTAGAACAACAATTAGTTTTTTTCCTTTTTGATGAAAAGCTATTGCGGCGCGTTCAATCAAATCTTTTTCGGTTGGTTTAAGAACATAATTAGTGTCTAAAGATCGGTCTTTGGTTTCGCCGCTGTTTCGGCCAATTGTTAAAATTGCTATTTCGCTCTGGGCGGCCGCCATCAAAATTTCTTGATCAGATACTGTCATTTCGCGCCAAACGTTTCTCCAGTTTGTGGCATAACGCTGATACCTTTCTTTTAAAGGCTCATGTAGTAGGTAACCTGCTGCGGTTAATCCTTGTGCGAGCGAAATAGTGTATGCTTTGTTTACCTCGCCGCTACCCATACCGCCAGGTATCAGATTATAGCTGATGTTGCCAAGCAAGCACACCTGTTTTACCGGCTTGGCCAGGGGTAGGGTATTTTTGGTGTTTTTTAGCAAAACCATACCTTCGGCTGCAGCATTTCTTGAAATTTCGGCATGTAATTTAAAGTCGGGATTATTACTGTAAGGACGATTTAAAAAAGTAGGCGATTTTAAAACCATTTGTAACACGCGCTCAACGTTGCGGTCAAGCACTTTCACATCAAGCGAGTCATGTTTTACCATGGAAACAATTTTGGCTATCTGTCTGGCACTGCCGGCCATGATAAGATCATTGCCGGCATTCATCTGATCGTCAAGATTGGTTGCCGAACCACCCCAATCCGTCATGACCATGCCTTTGTAATGCCATTCATCCCGTAAAACGGTTGATAAAAGGTCTTCTCGTTCTGAAGTGTGCACACCATTTACCAAATTGTATGAAGACATTACTGCCCATGGCTTAGCTTCATCAATGGCAATTCTAAAGCCCTTTAAATAAATCTCTCTTAGGGCACGTTCGGTAATTATTTCGTTAATAGTTGAGCGATTTGTTTCCTGGTTGTTGGCAACAAAATGTTTAATGGATGTTCCGATTCCGTTAGATTGTAATCCTCGTATCATGGCTGCAGCTATCTTACCGGTAACCAGAGGATCTTCCGAGTAATATTCAAAGTTTCTTCCACCAAGCGGATTGCGCTGAATGTTTACACCGGGAGCTAAAATGATGTCGGCACCATATTCGGCTACTTCGTTGCCAAACGCTTTGCCCACACTTTCAACAATAGCCGGATTCCAGGTTGAGGCTAGTGTAGTACCAACTGGGAATGCCGTAGCAAAATAGGTTTTGCTTTCACCTTTTCTGCGCGGATTAATGCGTACTCCCGCCGGGCCATCTACCATCACCACCGCAGGAATACCCAACCTCGGTACAGCGTTAGTTGCTCCGGCTGCTCCGGGAATCCTGAAATCAGTTCGTCCAATCATGGAGCCGTCCGAAAATGCTGATGGCGTATTGTTGTGTCCGGCACCGATTACAATCTCTGCTTTTTCCTGTAAGGTCATTGCCGCAATCACGTCCCTGATGCTATTGGTGCCCAACTGGGGTAACCGCACCTGCTCTTTCTGCTGGCATTGGCCGGAAGCGTGCAATAAGCTTAACAAAAACAGGGAACGGAAGAAATAATTAAAATAGATCATCGGTTTATGAGAATACAACAGGATATAATATTGAATTGTGATAAGGTTTAGTTGCTAATCGTAAAAGCTATAGCTAAGATACTTCAAGAAATAAGCACTCCAGCTTTGTGAATGCTTACTGCTCGAAAAGAGATAAAAGCTGCTTAACGATGTATTGGCAAAAGTGCAAAGCAACAAACTAAACCAAGGGATATAAATTCGTCATTAAAAGGCTATGAATTCATCATGTGTCATAGTTTATGATTATTCAGTTGCCTTGCACCGAGCGTGAGCGGCATCAGTCAGTTATTTTCACGGTGTCAGGATCAATATCGTGCCGCTGGAAAAAATTGAACCCTTCTTGTCTATCACAATCATTTATGATAGCTATACGTTTTGCCCGGTATTGGCTATGGTTAACAGAGTATTTTTATTGCTTAGTTTGCATCTCTTTTGATTAAGCAACCTCCATATTCGTTTGAGTAAAATGAAATGTATTGTTGCCATCACCTCAGCATTGTTTGCTTATTTATGTGTGAACGCTCAAATTTATAATGAGCAGTTGGTACCGCTATTTGAGCTGGCGCCATTGTTTATTGTAAACACAACCCAGCAAATTAAACCAGAAATTAGGTTGGTAGTGAAAAAAAAACAAAACGTCAGGGCTGGCTGGCTGTGCGGAAGCTAAGCTTGAACTAGAGTTAAGCGTTAAATAATTTTTATATTTTTAGGCACTATATAACAGCTAAGCTGTAAACCTAAAAGTAGATTCTTGTAGCCCTGATGATGAAGTTGTGTAAGCCCATAGTGTATTTGGTATGTTTTGTTTTTTGGGTAAGTGGTAAGACATACGGACAAAAAAGCAATGCATCCGACCACTTAGGTATTGAAAACGGATTGTCAAACAGTGCAGTGCGCAGCTTCTTTCAGGATCATGAGGGCTTTATGTGGATTGGTACAAACGACGGCCTTAACCGCTACGATGGTTATGAGTTCAAGATTTACCGCAATCGTGTCGCCGATACCACCAGTATTATACAAAACTGGATAAACGTTGTTGCAGAAGATCAGAATAATGATTTGTGGGTAGGCACCCATGGTGGTGTAAGCATATATAATCGGCTCACCGAAAGTTTTTCGTCGCTTAGTTATCTGCCGCAAAACAAGAAAATTCCTGAAAAGCTCAATAAGGACGTTGAAGATATAAAGTTTGATCAGCAAGGTGCTGCTTATCTTAAAGTTAACGGTGAAGGCTTGGTCGTTTTTGAGAAAGGATCGCTAAAAAGCGGTTTTGTGGTTCCGTGTGCAGCTGCCGGGAAGAATTATCATGTGCAGGCACTTGCTATAAGCCCTACACAAAAGCTATGGGTTACGGTTGCTGGAATCGGCTTATGTGCTTATAATAATCAATCGAAGCAATTAAAGCCTGTTTCCGGGCAGTACCGCAATGCAACCCGAATGCTTTTTCATCGTAATAGGCTGTGGCTTGCAGGCATCGATGGTGTAGATTGCTATGATGTAAAAGGTAACAGACCTGGCCGGCACTTTTCATACCCTGCCGACAAATTTAACTTCAAGCGTATATCTTCGTTCATCGTTGCTGGAAACAGTGAGCTATGGGTGGGTATTGATGGTAGCGGCATTTGTGTATTAAATGAAGATACAGGTACATTAAAATTTATCTCCAATGATGATAAAAATAATGCTATTGCCAGCAATGCAGTATTAGCGCTTTATAAAGATAGCAATGCTCGTTTATGGATTGGCATGTATCGGGGAGGGCTGAATATTATTGATCCCTATAAATCAGGATTTAAAACTATCAGGCATGAAACAGGCAACCCCAACAGCCTGTCAAATAATTTTGTGCTTTCTATTTGTGAACAGTCGCCGCAAAAAGTTTGGATAGGTACCGACGGTGGTGGTGTCAGTTTACTTGACCGCACGAATAATTCAGTGGTCAATTACAAGCATATATATGGTAATGCTGCGTCCTTAGGCGGTAATTTTATCACCGGTATCACTAAAGACTGGCAAGGTAACGTTTGGATAGCTTCTTACGATGGTAGCATTAGTCGATATTTACCTGGTAGTAATTCTTTTGACAGGTATTATGCATACGCCTCAGGCAACAAATTAGCGAATGCAACCTTTTGGCTTGTATACGAAGACAGTAAGAGAAACCTTTGGGCAAGTGCTTTACAGCGCGGGCTATTTATTTTAAACGTTAAAAATGGCCGATTTGAGCAGTTTGACCCGAAACTTAATGATGTACTGGTACTGAAAGAGACAACTGACGGGCAGCTTTGGGCTGGCGATTGGAATTCTCTTATCCATATTGATATTAATCACAAGCAATACAAACATTTTGAAATTGGTAATACGGTACGCGCAATTCATGAAGACTTAGGAGGAATTCTATGGTTGGGCACCGAGGGCGGGCTGGTTAAATTTGATAGTAAGCACGGGAAAATTATTAAGCGATTTACTGATATTGATGGTTTGGCCAGTAACCATGTCATGAACATATTAAGTGATAAAGCCGGGAACCTTTGGCTAAGTACTTACAACGGGT
>CAJYJH010000041.1 GCA_913775265.1 uncultured Mucilaginibacter sp.
CAAAACTTTTCAGCGGCTGTTGGCCGAGTACCCGGCCGATGTACAGCTCAGTAAATTTTTGCCCGGTTTCTTCAGGCAGAACAAGCAAATGGGCTCTACAGACCGGCGAGTGGCCAGTAGGTTAATTTATAATTATTTCAGGCTGGGTAAGGCTATTGCCGATGTGCCTGACGAAGACCGGCTGATGGTTGCCGAGTTTTTGTGCAATTCGCAAACAAATTCTTTAATCCAGCATTTTAAACCCGAATGGGCCGCCTGTATATTTTTCGGATTGGATGAGAAAATACAGATGGTTAAAGTGGCTTATCCTTCCTTTAAACTCGAAGATGTTTATCCTTTCCATAACAAGCTTTCGGAAGCAATCAACAAGGACGAGTTTCTGAAGTCATTATTTATTCAGCCCGATCTTTTTATCAGGATACGTAAAGGGTTTGAGCAGCAGGTAAAGGCAACGCTGAATAAAGCCGGTATCACTTTTAAAGATGAAGGAAATAACTGCTTAACGCTCACCAACGGTATCAAGCTGGATAACTTGTTCCCAAACCAGCACTGGTTTGAGGTGCAGGATTATTCTTCGCAGCAAACGGCGCAGTATTTTCGTCCGCAAAGATGGGAAAGCTGGTGGGATGCCTGCGCGGCATCGGGTGGTAAAGCGCTATTATTGCATGAGCAGGAACCCGATTTAAAGCTGGTAGTATCCGACAAGCGGGAATCTATCTTGGCTAATCTGGACGAACGTTTCAGACAGGCCGGTATTAATAAGTATCAAAAAAAGGTGTTGGACTTAACACAGAACCCCGACTTTTTGATGCACAATTATGCCTTCGACGGCATTATATTAGATGCACCCTGTACGGGTTCAGGTACCTGGGGACGCACGCCCGAATTGACATCTCAATTTGAAGACCACCGGATTGATTTTTTTCAGCGTCTGCAGCAAAGCATTGCCCGCAACGTGGTTAAATATCTTAAACCCGGCAAGCCTTTAATTTATATTACCTGCTCAGCTTTTAAAGCCGAAAATGAAGAAGCAGTGCATTTTCTGGTAAACGAATTAGGCCTGCAACTGGAAGAAATGAAAGTGCTTAAAGGTTATGAGCATAAAGCTGATACCATGTTTTTAGCCAGACTAATTGCAAAGCCGGACGAATCTTCAGCTAACTCATCGCTCTAAGTTTCAAATTCCCTATTCATCATCTAATCAACTATTCTTGGTTGGGTATGTTACTTTAGGTAGTCATAATCTGTTTTAAAGCATGCAATCATAATGCTTAAAACGGATTTAATATTATCTTATGCGTATACCTTTTGAAACCATGCAAGCCGAGTTTAAGCGAGTCTTGATTAGTATTGGATTTTCTGACAGCAAAGCGGATGCTTGTGCCACCATATTTGCCGAGAACAGTCGCGATGGTGTATACACCCATGGCTTAAACCGTTTCCCGGTTTTTGTACAATATGTAAAAGATGGCTTGGTTAAACCAAATGCCGAACCTGCCCTGTTGAAGCTGTCGGGTGCTATCGAACGTTGGGATGGTAATCTTGGTCCGGGGCCGCTTAATGCACGCTGTTGTATGGATAGGGCTATTGCATTGGCTAAGGAGCATGGTATTGGTTGTGTAGCTATACGCAACACTAACCACTGGATGCGTGGCGGCACTTACGGCTGGCAAGCTGCCGATGCCGGTATGATTGGTATTTGCTTTACCAATACCACTGCGAATGTACCACCCTGGGGTGGGATAGACCCGCGCCTGGGCAATAACCCGGTGGTGATAGCCGTCCCGCGTGATGGCGGGCACATTGTATTGGATATGGCTGTATCTCAATATTCATTTGGTAAGCTCCAGCAGTATCATTCCAATGGCGACGAATTACCATTGCCCGGTGGTTATGACAAGGAAGGTAAGCTTTCTACCAACGCTGCTGCAATTATTGACAGCAGGCGATTGCTGCCGGTAGGCTTTTGGAAAGGCTCGGGCTTGTCGCTGATGCTTGATTTATTGGCAACGGTGCTAAGCCAGGGAAAATCAACCGCCGAAATTACCAAGAGCGAAGCGGAGTATGGCGTGTCGCAAGTATTTATCTGTATTAAACCTTCGGCCGATAACAATGAGGCATTGATTGAACAAATCCTGGACTACACCAAAGGCGGAACGTTAATTAACGATGACGAGTCCATCCGCTATCCTGGTGAAAGTACCCTGAAAACCCGCCGTAAAAATATGGAAGAAGGCATTCCGGTTGATGAAGCTATTTGGGCTAAAGTACAATCGCGATAAATAAGTACGGCACCGTGAGGTGCCGTTGTTTTATTCGTCTTTTAGTACAATCTGTTCATCTTTTTCGTGAACCAGGTGTGCAAACTTATCCCAAAAACCATCTTTGGGTAGCGGAGCTATGATATCAACCGGTTCCTTTTTTACGGGATGGATAAATTGTAAACGGCGGGCATGCAGGCAGATGCTTTTTTTTAAGCTTCCACGAGGATAGCCGTATTTGTTGTCGCCCACTATAGGGCAATTTAAAGTAGATAGCTGTACCCGAATCTGGTGCGGCCTGCCAGTGATAGGGTTAACCTGTATCAGATAATAACCATTCAGCTCACCGGCTAAACGGTAGTGCAGCTCCGAACGTAAGCTGCCTCGTACCTCATGGCCGTGCGCCTTAGTCACATTTTTTTGTGGGTTCTTAACCAGCCAATGCACCAGGTTTCCAAAAGGCGGTTCTGGACGGTTACGTACTACAGCATAATAGGTTTTGCGCATTTCGCGCGTTTTAAACATCTGGTTCAGCCTTTCGAGCGCTTTGCTGGTTTTAGCAAATAAAATAACGCCGCTCACCGGGCGGTCCAAGCGGTGCACCACACCTAAAAAGGCACCATTGGGTTTACTGTATTTTTTAGCTAAGTATTTTTTTACCTTTTCGTCCAGCGGTTCATCGCAGGTATCATCTACCTGCACAATATCGCCGGCCCGTTTGTTAATGGCAATAATATGGTTGTCTTCATACAAAACGTCAAAGTCGGTAATATCAGAGTTAATGTTTTGCATGCTGGTTAAGTTAGTTTGTAATTAAAAATACGATTTCTGGCACTGATTGTTTGGCAGTTATATGCCATCTTAACAACTTGCTTTATGCAGTTATTAAAGCAAATTATAGGATGCGCATGTAGTATATGCGCAAATTAATACTGCTCTTTGCTGTTCGGAAAGTCCTGAGCTTTTACATCACTTACATAATGTTGTATAGCCTCATTCATTACTTCGTATAAGCTGGCATACTGGCGCAAAAAACGCGGACGGAAACCTTTGTTGAGGCCCAGCATATCGTGTATTACCAATACCTGGCCGTCGCAGTGCTGCCCGGCACCAATACCAATCGTTGGGATCAGCAAGCTTTGGGTTACTTCTTGCGCTAATGCTGCCGGAATTTTCTCCAGCACTACGGCAAAGCAACCAAGCTCCTGTAGTTTAGCAGCATCTTCACGTAACTTCTGTGCTTCGGCTTCCTGCTTGGCACGTACGGTGTAAGTCCCGAATTTATAGATGGATTGCGGCGTTAGGCCCAGGTGGCCCATTACCGGTATACCTGCCGTTAAAATGCGCGTTACCGATTCGGCAATTTCAATACCGCCTTCTAGCTTCACAGCATGGGCACCCGACTCTTTCATGATGCGGATAGCCGAACTCAGCGCTTCCTTAGAATTACCCTGGTAAGATCCAAAAGGCAAATCGACCACCACCAGTGAGCGGCTGGCCGCCCGTACTACCGACGAGGCATGATAAATCATCTGATCGAGCGTGATGGGAAGGGTGGTTTCATGGCCCGCCATTACGTTAGAGGCCGAATCGCCTACTAATATGACATCAATACCGGCATCATCTACAATTTTAGCCATGGTATAATCATATGCCGTAAGCATGGCTATTTTTTCGCCAAGGCCTTTCATGGCCTGCAAACTATGGGTAGTAACGCGCTTAATTTCTTTATTTACTGACATGATTTAAATGTAGATTTTAACAGGGCCAAAGCCCTTGCAGTCCGTTTATCTGCAGATTTTAAGAGTTAATGCTGATGTTAAAACAGAGCAATTATGTAAACGGCACAAATGTAGAAACAACTACTTAATAAATTGTTGAAAATTTACATAGTGTAAACACTAAAATAACGTATTTTTGCGGCGTGAAAACAGAAGCACGCTTGTTGTTGCCAAACCACTGCCTTCACGGAGCTGTACCGCAGGCCAACCGGCCCATTTTTAATCCTTTTATATTTTTTGTAAGATGACCAACTACACAAAGCTACCGGCTATTTTGTTACTTGCTGATGGAACCGTTTTTCATGGCAAAGCTGCCGGAAAAATTGGTACAACCACCGGCGAGATATGCTTTAATACCGGCATGACAGGTTACCAGGAAATTTTTACAGACCCTTCGTATTTCGGACAGATTATGGTAACTACCAATGCACACATTGGTAATTACGGTATTACTAAAGAAGAAATTGAATCGGACAAAATTCAGATTGCCGGGTTGGTTTGTAAAAACTACAACATTGCCTACAGCCGCAAACAAGCCGATGAGTCTATTCAGGATTATTTTCAGGAGCAAAACATTACCTGTATTTCTGACATCGACACCCGCCAACTGGTTCGTCACATCAGGGATAAAGGTGCGATGAATGCTATCATTTCTTCCGAAATACTGGATGTTGAGGAGTTGAAGAAACGTTTGGCTGCTGTACCATCTATGGACGGCTTGGAACTGTCATCACAAGTATCTACTGAGGCAACTTACACCGTTGGTGACGAAAATGCACCTTACCGTGTAGCTGTATTAGATTTAGGGGTCAAGAAAAACATCCTGCGCAACTTTACCGACCGTAACGTTTACGCCAAGGTATATCCGGCTAAAACATCGTTCGAAGAGATGGAAAAGGATTTTCAGCCAAGCGGTTACTTTATCTCTAACGGTCCCGGCGATCCGGCAGCAATGCCTTACGCGGTTGAAACGGTAAAAGATATTTTAGAGGCTGATAAACCCATGTTTGGTATTTGCTTAGGTCACCAGTTATTGGCTCTAGCTAATGGTATCCCCACCAAAAAAATGTTTAACGGGCATCGCGGTTTAAATCACCCGGTAAAAAATATTATTAAAGACCATTGCGAGGTTACTTCACAAAACCACGGTTTTGGTGTAGTGCAGGAAGCCGTTCGTGAGTCTGACAAAGTAGAAATTACCCACGTTAACCTGAACGACCAGTCGATTGAAGGTATCCGTGTAAAAGATAAAAAAGCATTTTCGGTACAGTATCACCCTGAATCTTCTCCGGGCCCGCATGATAGCCGCTACCTGTTCGACGACTTTGTGGATTTAATGAAATAAGGAAACACAACATATTTTAGAGCCGGTTAAGTAATTGACCGGCTTTTTTTGTGGACAACAATTTGTCTTTGGAGTGCTTTCAAAGCACTATGTAGCAACTTTGTCGATACATTACGAGATTTAGTCGTTTATTATTGTTAATTTAACATTTAACCATTAGTTTTATAAGCGAATTAAACCAGTTATATTTTAGGCGTCTAAGTTTTGATGATCTGAGTTATCGCGCTAAATTAAACCATGAATAAATTTTTATCTGTTTTTGCCATCCTGATCATGCTTGTGGCTGCTTCTTGTCAGAAAGCAGAAATGAGCAATCCGGTTAATGCAGATACTTCATCATTGGTTAAGCAAGCGTCCATCATCACCGTTAACGGTCCGCTTACAGCCAGCGTAAACCAGGAAGTTAGCTTCAACGTGTCATGGCCTTATACTGGTAACTGCGAAAAATTCAAAAGCTTTAAAACCAGTACGCTTAAAGATACTACACACATCAAGCTGTTTATCGCTACTAATCCTCATGAAGATTGTACCGGTAAAGAAGTTAAACGCTCTTCAGTTTATAAGTTTAAAGCCGCTAATCCGGGTACTTATATTTTAAAGTTTGTTGGTCCGGATAATAAACCGGGTATCATAGATACACTGAGAGTAAAATAACTCCGCAAAAGTCTATTCTTTCTCGCAGGCTTAAAAATATTTACATTCTGAAGTTGTAAAGCACAGTAAAATATGCTTTTGTGGAAAACTATGTGTAAGTCTGGCTTGCCTTTTGCCAAATTCATGGCAAATATCAATACTATGAAAAAGGGAGACACCGTACATTGGGAATGGGGAAAATCGGAAGCCGAAGGCAAAATTGAAGCAAAACACGAAAAACCTGTAAAAAAGCAAAGTAAGGGCAGCACCATCAAACGCAATGCGAGTAAAGACGAGCCTGCTTATGAAATTAAGCAGGACAACGGCACCAAAGTGCTAAAATCTGAAAGCGAACTTAAAAAAGGCGGGAAGAAGTAGATTTTTAGAGTCACGATTATAGAATCAAGAATTTAGGCACAATGCTCAGGTAAGCCATTTTGCCAAGTATTCTGTATTCTTGATTCTATACTCTTGACTCTAATTCTGCATTTACTCTTTGATGTACACCTCGCCTTTGTAAGGATCGATGGTGTCGTAAAATTTGTACTGGGCTACGTGTAAAAGGTAGTAGGTCATGATATCGCACCAGCAAATTTCATCGTGAAAAATGGGCACTTTCGGGAATTTGCCCTCTTGTTTACTTTCCTCTTTATTATAATTATACTCGCCATCGTGCTGTTTAATCCATTCCCTGAACTGATCAAACTCTGCAGGTTCCGAAAAAACGATTTTAAAATGTGTTTCTTCTTTAACCGATTTTAAATCATCATTCATGTAATGATGAAACTTATGCCGGTGACGTATAATTTTAGCCGTGTACATAGATATTACGCTGTTAGTTTGTAGCCTAACAACCAATCAGAATGTATGTTTAAAATGAATTAAACGGTTTTCCTGCTCCAGATAACCGCCCACATAATATTCTTCCAGATAACGTCTGTCTCGGTAAAGCCAACTGCTTCCAGTTGCTTGAGGTGCCAGCTTACGGGAGTGTGGTAGTCATGCGCATCCTGGTGCTCCATCCACAACTGCCAGTCGGCTTCGGTTGATCCTAATTTAAAGGCTTCGTCTTTCCAGCGTGCAATTTGCTTTTGGTAAATCTCACCATTTATGCCCCGGGTTTGATCAGCCCACACAAAAATGCCGCCGGGTTTAAGCAGACGGTATACCTGTGCATACAGGCCGGTCTTTGCTTCGTCAGGTATATGATGGATGGCAATGCTTGATATAATCAGGTCGAAAGTTTCAGGCGCAAAATTGAGTTCGGTAAAGTCTTGCTGATGATAAAAAACGTTTTTATGATGCGTAAAGCGTTGCTGGCATTCATCCAAAATCTCGGCTGATAGGTCAAGTGCATGTATAGAAGCTTCAGGATAATGTTGCAGCGCAGCAGCCGTAAGGTTACCGGTGCCGCAGCCCAAATCCAAAATTTGCCGTGGTTGCAGTTCGTCAGGTATGTAGTAGAACAGGTTATAAAATATCTCTTCGTAACGAGGTACACAACGACTGATGAGTTCGGTGTACCGCTTACTTAAATCATCGTAAAATGCTTCAACACTTTCCATGTGTCCAATATAAAGATTTACAGATGCAGATAGCGTATAGCAAGGTTTACCTGCCTAAAATGTTGTAATTGTTACGTAATGCCTTAAACTATGAACTGCAAGCTAAAATACCTACCTTCACCGGTTCGAAAATTACGCTGATAAAATATGAAACTGTTAGAAGGAAAAACCGCATTAATTACGGGAGCATCTAAGGGTATAGGCCGCACCATAGCGGCAAAATTTGCCGAGCATGGAGCTAATGTAGCTTTTACTTACCTATCATCGGTGGAAAAAGGCCAGGCGTTAGAGCAGGAATTGCAGGCGCACGGTACACAAGTAAAGGGTTACCGTTCTGATGCCTCTAAATTTGATGAGGCTGATAAATTGATTAATGACATCGTAGCCGATTTTGGCAAACTGGACATCGTGGTTAACAACGCTGGTATTACTAAGGATGGCTTGTTAATGCGCATGACCGAAGACCAGTGGGATGAAGTTTTAGACGTAAACCTGAAATCGATTTTCAACGTAACCAAAGCTGCATCACGCATCATGATGAAAGCCCGTCAGGGTGTATTCATCAACATGAGTTCGGTGGTAGGTGTACAAGGCAATGCTGGTCAGGCAAACTATGCTGCTTCTAAAGCGGGTATCATTGGTTTTTCTAAATCGGTAGCTAAAGAGTTAGGTTCACGTAACATTCGTACCAATGTGGTAGCGCCGGGTTTCATCAAAACAGAAATGACTGAAGTACTGGACCCGAAAGTGGTAGAAGGCTGGACACAAAATATTCCGCTTAAACGTGCCGGCGAAACTAATGACGTAGCTAATACCTGCGTTTTCCTGGCGTCAGATATGAGCGCATACATCACCGGTCAGGTGATTGCCGTTGACGGCGGTATGTTGTAAGTTTTCTTAGTTGATGGTTCATGGATGATAGTAACTTAATGCATTAACCTTTCATTCATGAATCATCAAACTTTAATTTCCGATACCATTTTGCAAATGGCCACCGAGCGTGGCGCGGACAAAACCATCTGTCCGTCGGAAGTTGCCAGGACACTTTTCCCGGCTAACTGGCGCAAGTACATGGATGAGGTAAGGCAATGCGCTGTTGACTTACAGCATGCCGGGCAGGTTGTCATCACTCAAAAAGGCGAACCTGTTGATACCGGAAATATAAAAGGGCCTATCCGCATTAAAATTGTAACTACTTCATAACGGGTAGTTAATGGTTGAAAGATTTACTAAATAAAAAGCTATTTTAGGCGGGTAATGGGTTGCTATGTGCTTTTATCTGTAAACCATCACCTGGTGCTAAATTCTATAACCGCTTATTCTTCCCTGCTTTTTTCTATAACTTGGGGCCAGGTATCGGGCTGGTGGACACCGGTTTGCCTGCTGGTAGGCGTTTTGTATGCCTGGTTAATGTACAGGCAGCCAGTTAATCTGTCTGATAAGGTTCGTTACCTGCTGGCCGTTTTGCGGGCAATTGCAATTTTCCTCATTGCTTTTTTGCTGGTATCGCCACTTATTAAAACGGTTACTTACCAACCGCAAAAGCCATTGGTGCTTATTGCACAAGACAATTCGTCATCCATTACCACCTTTAAACCCAAGGCTTTTGATGTTAACCAGTTCAACAAGCAAATCGCTGCTTTGAAAGGATTGTTGGGTAGTGATTACGATGTGCGTGAGTTTCACTTTGATCGCAATCTGCACACTGGCTTAAATACGGCTTACAATGGTAAGCAAACCAATATTGCATCGGCCATTAAGCAGTTAAATGAGCGATTTGTTAACCAAAATATTGGAGCGTTAATATTGCCTACGGATGGTTTGTATAACCAGGGCGCCGATCCGCAGTATGAGGCCCGTAACCTCAAAACCAGCATTTATCCAATCGCTTTAGGTGATACCGTGCCGCGCAGGGATTTGCTGATTGGCAATGTTAATTACAATAAAACTGCATTCTTAGGCAACGACTTTATCGTCGAAGTATTGGCGGAGGCTTACCAAAGCCAGGGCGAAAACATGCGGCTTACGGTAACCGAAGGCGGGCGACTATCACACACCCAAAACATCGCCGTCAATAGTCAGTCGTTCCGCAAAACGGTCAGTTTAAAATTGCATGCCGACCGAAAAGGCGTTCATCAGTACAGTATAAAATTGGCGCCGGTGAGCAACGAGCTATCGGTACAAAATAACGAAGAGACTATTTATATTGAGGTGTTGGATGCCAGGCAGAAAATATTGCTCGTGTACAATAGCCCACACCCCGATGTAAGTGTGATAAAACAACTGGTAGAGCATAATAAAAACTACGAGTTGAAAGCTGTGCAGGCTAACGATATTAATACCGTAAAACCGACCGACTATGGCCTGATTATTTTATACCAGTTAACCGCCGGGGATAATTTAGCTTTAAGAATTTTTGCAGCACAAAGCAAGGTGCCGTTATGGTATATAGCCGGGGCGCAAAGCAACCTGGATGATTTTAACCAAGAGCAAAGTACCATCCGCATTATAGCCGGCCGGACTGATGTGCAGGAAGAGTTTGCCGTACCGGCAACTGGTTTTTCGTTGTTCACGCTTTCTGATTCTACGCTCAGTAAACTCAACAAGTTTCCGCCATTGCTGGCGCCTTTTGGTAATTATGGTTCGGCAGCCGGGGCGTCGGTGTTGCTGAAGCAAAAAATAGGTAGCGTAAGCACTACTTACCCATTACTGGCATTTCAGGATGCCGACGGACGGCGCACTGCTGCCTTAGCGGGCGAGGGCATATGGCGCTGGAATTTGGCTGAGTTTGACGAGTACGGCAGTCACGCCGCTTTGGAAGAATTATTCAGTCAAAGCATTCAATACCTCACTGCTAATGCCAACCGTCAACGTTTTAGGGTATACCCGGCTAAAAACGTGTTTGACGAGGGCGAAAACATTCTGCTCAATGCTGAGCTGTATAATGATGCCTTGCAGCTCATCAATACTCCTGATGTTAACATTACGCTAAAAAATACTGCCATAAATAAAAACTATAGCTTTTTATTTAGCCGATCCGGGCAAAGCTATCAGCTTAATGCAGGCATATTACCGGCGGGTACTTATAGTTACTCGGCAGTGAGTAAGTTGGGGCGCCAAACGTTTAATGCCAAAGGACAGTTTACGGTGAGAGCTTTAAATTTAGAGAGTAGGCAAAGTTCGGCTAATCATCAATTGTTGTATACGCTGGCCAAACAATCAGGCGGACAGGTTTTGCAGCCATCACAAATGGGGCAATTAGCCGACTTGATTCGCAAGAACGATAACATTAAAACCGTGGTTTATGACGACCAGCAATACACTGACCTGGTAGATAGCAAATGGTTTTTTGTGCTGATACTGGCTTTGCTGAGTACAGAATGGTTTTTACGCAAGCGGGAAGGGGAAGTGTAATGTTCAGTATCTTAAACATTATCGAACTGTTGGGCACTATTGCCTTCGCCATCTCGGGAGCGTTTTCTGCCATGCAGAAGCGTCTGGATGCTTTTGGGGTATTGGTTATTGCTTTCATCACGGCCATAGGTGGCGGTACTATTCGCGATATACTGATTGGTTACACCCCGGTAAGCTGGATGCGCAACCTGCATGGTCCAATTGTAATTACCATCACTGTTGTCGCGGCTATTATTTTCAAAAAATACATCAAAAGCTTTAAAGTAACCTTGTTTTTATTTGATGCCCTGGGCTTAGGCTTGTTTACACTCATCGGCTTGCAAAAAGGTTTAGATGCGGGTTTAAGGCCTGTGGTCTGTATTATTTTAGGTACCATAACTGGTAGCTTCGGCGGCGTATTACGCGATATTTTGCTGAATAACATCCCGCTGATTTTTCGCAAAGAAATTTACGCCACAGCATGTCTCATAGGCGGTTCGGCTTATTTTATCTTGTTATCGTTCATGAACGCTGATTGGGCAAAAATAGTTGCTATATCTTTGGTTTGCAGCCTTCGTATTTTAGCTGTCAGGTACGATTTGAGGTTGCCGGTGTTGTAATAATTGAAACAATTTGAGGTTTAAGAGTTTAATCAAGTTACAAGTTCAAGTTTTATTAATCATTGTTAAAAAAATTTCGTTTTGCATAAAAAAGGCATATCCAATTAAGCTTAAAATCGTATAATGGCTTAATTATTGGCCCTGCGAGCACCCGTATCGCAGAAAATTCAAATTTTTATTTTTGCTAAGTCTCTAATTAATTTAAATGGAACAAAATACACCCCCTGCTGAACCAACCCTTGAGTCGCCCGCGGTGAAATTGATTGAACAAGAAGAAGAAGTTTTTCAGCACGTTAATAACCCGGTAGCCAGTTTAAAGCCTATCGTTAAAAAATACCTGGCTTCGCCTAACCATGTGGAGCAAAAGGGTAATAAATTTTTAATTTCTGACGGAGAAGCTACGGTAGAGGTAATTGTAATTACCGACGAAATTATCCGGGTTAGAATGGCTCCTCATAGTGTTTTTCTTGAAGATTTTTCGTACGCGGTGCCTAAACTGCAAGCCAAGGTATCTGTTTTTCACCTGCACGATGATCCTGAAGAATACCGCATATCCACCAATACCGTTAACTGCCACATCAATAAAAAAGATTTCCTGATTTCGTTTTCTGATAGTCAGAATCACGTGACCAGTAAGGATGCCGTGCCGATGCACTGGGAAGAAAACGTGCAGTTTGGTGGTTATTACGTGTTTGGTACTAAAGAATGCCATCCCGAAGAAGCCTTTTTTGGCTTGGGCGATAAACCAACCGATTTGAACCTGCGTGGTAAGCGCTTGGTGAACTGGAATACTGATGCCTACTCATTTGCCTGGAACCAGGATCCTATTTATCGCAGTATTCCGTTTTACATCAGCTTAAATGAAGGGATAGCGCACGGTATTTTCTTTGATAATACCTTTAAAGCACATTTTGATTTCGGTGCCGAAGACCGTAGCAAAACCAGTTTTTGGGCTGATGGCGGCGAGTTGCAATATTATTATATTCACGGTCCGCATATGATGGACGTGGTAAAACGCTACCATTTGTTAACCGGAACGCATCCCATGCCACCGCTTTGGGCTTTGGGTTATCACCAATGCCGCTGGAGCTACTACCCGGAATCAAAAGTGCGCAAGGTAGCCACCGGTTTCCGTGAAAATAAGATTCCGTGTGATGGTATCTACCTGGATATCGATTATATGGATGGTTACCGTTGTTTTACCTGGAACCGCAAGTATTTCCCTGATCCTAAAAAGATGATTAAGGAACTGGCGGCCGATGGTTTTAAAACCGTAGTGATTATTGATCCGGGCATCCGCGTGGACGACAACTATTCGGTTTTCCGCGAAGGTAAGGCCAAACGTTATTTCTGTCGTCGGAGTGATGATTATTTTATGGAAGGGCATGTATGGCCGGGCCGTTGCCAGTTTCCTGATTTTACTAATCCCGAAGTACGCGAATGGTGGGGTACCCTGTTTGACGAATTAGTGCAGATGGGTGTAGCGGGTGTTTGGAATGATATGAACGAGCCTGCCGTATTTGGTTCGGGTACATTTCCGGATGATGTACGGCACCAGTTTGATGGTTACCGTGGTTCGCACCGTAAGGCGCATAACGTGTACGGTATGCAAATGGTACGCGCTACCTACGAGGGTATGCGTAAATTAATGAAAAACAAAAGGCCGTTCACCATCACTCGTGCAGGCTACTCAGGCGTGCAACGCTTTACCTCGGTTTGGACAGGTGATAACGTGGCTTCTTGGGAGCATTTGCGCTTAGGTAACGTGCAGTGTCAGCGGTTATCAATGTCGGGAATTCCATTCTGTGGTACTGATATTGGTGGTTTTAGCGGCGAGCCTGATGGCGAACTGTTTACCCGCTGGATACAAATGGGCACTTTCTCGCCGTTTATGCGTGCGCACTCGGCCGGCGATACCAAAGAGCGCGAGCCTTGGAGCTTTGGTGAGCCTTATACTGCCATCAACCGTAAGTTTATAGAGTTGCGTTACAAATTATTGCCTTACTTATACTCTACTTTTTGGGAGCATCATCGTTATGGTTTCCCTATACTGCGCCCGGTGGTGATGCAGGAGCAGGGAGAAATTAACAACCAGGCCCGCCAGGATGAGTTTACTTATGGCGATAAAATTCTGGTTTGCCCGGTAATGGAGCCTAATCAGCGCAGCCGTCGTGTATATTTGCCTAAAGGCCGTTGGTTTAATTACTGGGACAATACTGAAGTAGAAGGTGGTAAGGAAGTAGAAGTAGCCACCCCGCTCGAAACTATTCCAATCTTCATTAAAGCAGGTTCGGTTATACCCGAATACCCGGTAATGCAATACGTGGGTGAGAAAGAGATAGAAGAAGTTAAGCTGAAAGTATACTACAGCGAAAACGAAGCTAACTCTTTCTTCTTTGAAGATTATGGAGAGACGTTTGCTTACGAGCAGGATATATACTCCGAGAAAAAGTTTGTAGTGAGCGGCAAGCCAACATCAATGACTATACAACAAACAATGGAGGGCTTATATACACCACGTTATGAAAACTATCATTTTGCGGTAGCTGGTTTACCATTTAAGCCAACCAAAATTATAGCTGATGGTAAAGAAGTAACAGATTTTACTTTCTCTGAGCAAAAAAGGCTCGACTTTAAGTTTACCAAAAACTTTAAGCAAATAGAGGTTTTGTAACATCGCTTTAAATAATATGCGTAGGAGAGGTGCCGGATCGAAATCAGGCACCTCTTTTCTTTTGTAAGTTTATTGGAGGCAAAAGTCTAACAGAATAATGTAGAGGCTTTTAGTTCTATGCACTAAAAATCCGAATAGACTTCAAAAAAACGCTTTTTAATAGGTGTCTTTTTATACTTTTGGTGTAACCAAATATTCAACCTTCGCGTCCCATATAAAAAGCACATCATGAAAAAGCGCCTCTACTTTTTGCCCATCCTTTTATCCTTGGTTTTTGCAGCAACATTGCCTTCATGCCATATAGGTTGTATTAAAGGTTCGGGAAAAGAAATTAACGAAAACCGTATAGTGGGTTCGTTCTCCAAACTGGATATCTCAGGTGCGTTTAAAATAAACCTGAAGCAGGATAGTGGCCATGCTTTAACCGTTACAGCAGATGATAACCTGATGAAATATATCAAAACAGAAGTTAGTGGAGACAAACTCCGCATCTATACCCGAAAAAACTTCTGTAATAACAATGCTATCACGCTAAATATCCCGATAACACAGCTCAGTGAAGTTAAAGGTTCGGGTGCAGTAGCGCTAACCTCCGAAGGCCGCATCAACACCCAGAACTTTAAAATGGAACTTTCGGGCGTAAGTAAGGTCGATATGGATCTGAGCGCTGCCGATGTGGAAACCAAAGCCAGTGGTGCCGCCGAAATATTTTTAAAAGGACAGGCAGCTTCGCACAAAGTAGAAGTTGCCGGTGTAGGCAAATTGCATGCCTATGATTTTGTTGCAGGCAACTATAACATCAAAACCTCAGGTTCGGGTAATTGCGAAATCAACGTGTTAAAAACGCTGATTGTGAACACCAGCGGACAGGCAGATATCAAGTACAAAGGCAATCCATCAAGCGTGGATTCAAAAAAGTCAGGCGCGTCAAAAATTACCAAAGTGCAATAGTCGCCTAAACTACATAGGCGGACTTGGTGGCAGTGGATTTGGAATAGGGTCGGGGCGTGTATTTGGTACCGGAGCCGGCGTAAGTTTAGCCTGTGGCGAAGTACCCGTAGAATCGTTGTTGGCGGTATTGGTAGGCACTGCGGTATTTTTTGAAAAATTTACTTTTCGTTTGGTTTTACAACCGGTACCGGCTAAAATAAAAAATGCAGCTGCGGTGCAGAGGCTCAAGGCAAGTTTTTTCATGTTGGATGTGTAACTGCGTAACGTTTAATTAAGCATTTGGTTTAAATGCCTACGCGGCTTTGCGTAAATTAATAATCTCATTTGTTGTTAAGCCGTTCACCGACCAATAATACAGGTAGCCTTGATATCTGTCTTTTTATCTTCATAGCTGTTTTTCTGGCAATGATACAAAGCCTCTCAGTTACAGCACATAGGGTGGTTAAGCAACTGATGATTAAGTAGCTGAAATAAAAAATTATTTACTTACCTTTGCGCTCCAAATCCGGCTTTGGTTGCTTTTAGCACCGTCCGGTAGTAAACTACATTACAAGGTATAAATTATGAATATATCACAGGAAAAAACAGATAACCTGAATGCGGTTATCAAAATCAACATCAACGCTGAAGATTATCAGGCACGTGTAGATAAAGCAATTAAAGATCAGGCTAAAAAAGCACAAATACCAGGTTTTCGTAAAGGTATGGTACCGGCTTCGCACATTAAGCGTATGTATGGTAAAAGCATATTGGTTGATGAGATTAACAACCTGTTATCAGATACCCTGAACAATTACTTAACTGAGCAGCAATTAGAAGTATTAGGTCAGCCGTTGCCAAAGGTGGACAACAGCAAAGAATATAACTGGGATTTTGCCGACAACTTTGAGTTTAACTACGAAGTAGGTTTGGCTCCTGAGTTTAATGTTGATATTACCTCGGCCGACCAGTTAACCAACTACAAAATTAAAGTAGATGACGAAACGTTAGCTTCACGCATCAGCAACCTGCGTCGCAGCTATGGTAAAATGACAAACCCTGACGTATCGGCAGATAATGACGTGCTTTATGCCGAATTAAAGCAACTTTCGCCGGATGGTTCTGTTTTTGAAGGTGGTATTACCAATACAGCTTCTGTACGTTTAGATCAGATCCAGGATGAAACCATCAAAAGTTCTTTGATTGGTTTGAAAAAAGGTGATGTTGTTGAATTTGATATTCAAAAAGCATTTAACAATGAGCCTGCTCGTGTTGCTGCTTTATTGAAAATAGACGAGGCTGCTGCCGCTGATTTAAAATCAAACTTTGAGTTAACCGTTAAAAACGTTAACCGTTTAGAAGAGTCGGATTTAGATCAGGCGTTCTTTGACAAAATTTTTGGTGAGGGTGTGGTAACTACCGAAGAGGAGTTCCGTACTAAAATCACTGAAGAGTTAGAAAATATGATGGTACAAGATGCAGATAATAAACTGCAGAGCGAAATGTACAAATATGTGCTTAATAAAGTTGACTTTGAATTACCTGACGAGTTTTTGAAACGTTGGTTAAAAGCGACTAACGAAAAACTGAGCGAAGAGGAGTTAAACGGTGGTTATGCTGATTTTGCTAAAAACCTGAAATGGACTTTAATTGGTAATAAAATCATCCGTGATAACAACATCCAGATTCAGTACGAAGACGTTTTAGATTTAGCCAAGCAACGTATTGATGCTCAATTCAGAATGTACAGCCCTCAGCCAATCAGCGAGGAGCAGCTTAACCAGTACGCTGTGCAGTTTTTGCAGGATAAAGAAAATGCTAACCGTATTTTCGAAGAAGCAAAATCACTGAAAGTGTTTGAGCATTTAAAAGGAGTATTTACCCTGAATGAGCAGGAAATTACTTATGACGAGTTTAGTAAATTAGCGCAAGCTTAATTATTGCTTAAAATATAACTTAAACAAAAAGCAACCTCATCAGCAGGTTGCTTTTTGTTTTTATAAGAAAACTTAGTTAAACCGGGTTTGTTACAGCTTACAATTTTAATAAGCTGATGCGGTAAGTAAAGGGTGGCTTGTTTTAAGGTGATAATTTTATATTTTGCTACACTTATTGTAAGTGCACTTAAAAACTAAATTTACCGTATGCGCCGGAAGCGCACCATATTTAATATATCTTAACACAAAATGAATAACATCGATAAAAACGAATTTCGTAAGTATGCGGTGAAACATCACCGCATTAACGGTTTAACCGTTGATAAATTTATATCAAGCGTTGAGCATAAAATGATGCCTCAGGGTATTGCTTACCCGGTAGGGATGACGCCTTATATCATCGAGGAGCGCCAGTTAAACGTAGCTCAAATGGACGTGTTTTCGCGTTTGATGATGGACCGTATTATCTTTTTAGGTGACGCCATTTACGAAAACATCGCCAACATCATCCAGGCGCAGTTATTATTCCTGCAGTCTGCTGATGCAAAACGAGATATCCAGATTTACATCAACTCTCCGGGTGGTTCGGTTTATGCCGGTTTAGGTATTTACGATACTATGCAGTTTGTAACGAATGACGTAGCTACCATCTGTACCGGTATGGCTGCATCGATGGCTGCGGTATTGTTGTGTGCTGGTGCTGATGGTAAACGTGCTGCTTTACCTCACTCACGCGTAATGATTCACCAACCATTGGGTGGCGCACAAGGTCAGGCATCTGATATTGAGATTACTGCTCGTGAAATTCAGAAATTGAAAAAAGAATTGTACGAAATTATATCAAAACACAGCGGTACTCCGTATGAAAAGGTTTGGGAAGCATCAGACCGTGACCATTGGATGATTGCTGACGAAGCAAAAGAGTTTGGCATGGTTGATGAGGTATTAGGCCGCAACAACGACAAGTAATATTATTTTGCCGCTATTGTACTGATTTGTTTGAGTTTGTCGCTCAAATAAATCAGTATTTATTATTTTTGATAACCAAATCTAAATCAGATGAATAAAAACAGCAAGGAGATCAGGTGTTCGTTTTGTGGAGCCGGAAAACAGGATTCCCTGATGCTGATAGCCGGGCTTGATGCGCACATTTGTGATAAATGTGTGAACCAGGCTAACGAGATATTGGCAGAAGAACTGAAGGTACGGAAAGTTAAATCCTCCCCATCAGCTCCTTCTATATTAAAACCATCTGAAATTAAAACGCATTTAGACCAATACGTTATTGGTCAGGATGATGCTAAGAAGGTTTTGGCTGTAGCGGTGTATAATCACTACAAACGTCTTAACCAGCGTGTGGACAAAGACGAGGTAGAAATAGAGAAATCGAACATCATGATGGTGGGCGAAACCGGTACCGGTAAAACTTTATTAGCTAAAACTATTGCCAAAGTATTAAATGTTCCATTCTGTATCTCTGATGCTACCGTATTGACTGAGGCCGGTTATGTAGGTGAGGACGTGGAGAGTATATTAACCCGTTTACTGCAGGCTGCCGATTATGATGTAGCCGCCGCAGAAAAAGGTATTGTATACATTGATGAGGTAGATAAAATTGCCCGTAAGAGCGACAATGCCTCCATAACCCGCGACGTATCTGGCGAGGGTGTACAACAAGCTCTACTGAAAATTCTGGAAGGTACTATGGTTAACGTACCGCCACAAGGTGGTCGTAAGCATCCGGACCAGAAAATGATTTCGGTAAATACCAGCAACATCCTGTTTATTTGCGGTGGAGCATTTGATGGCATTGATAAAAAAATTGCCAGCCGTTTGCGTACGCAAACCGTAGGTTACAAAATGAAACGCGACGAAAACGAGGTTGACACTAAAAACCTTTACAAATATATTACGCCGCAGGATTTAAAATCGTTTGGTTTGATTCCGGAGTTAATCGGTCGTTTGCCGGTATTAACTTATCTTAATCCGTTAGACCGTGATGCATTGCGTAATATATTGGTAGAGCCTAAAAACTCGTTATTGAAGCAATACAAAAAGTTGTTTGATTATGAAGGTGTAAAACTGGAGTTTGACGACGACGTGCTTGATTTTATTGTAGATAAAGCAATGGAGTTTAAATTAGGTGCACGTGGTTTGCGTTCAATCTGCGAAGCTATTATGATTGATGCCATGTTTGAGTTCCCATCCCAAAAAGATGTAAAACGCTTAACAGTAAGCCTCGATTACGCTCGCGAAAAATTTGAAAAATCTGATTTGAAAAAATTAAAAGTAGCTTAACATCACACAGCATTTAGCTGCTTAATTTTATTACAAAATACAAACCCTGGTGAAACGCCGGGGTTTGCTGTATAATAACTTTTCTTACAGGTGTCCCGGTAAGAAAAGTTAAGTTATAAGGGACAAAAGAATAAACTAAAAGGAGGAATTGATATGAACGAAGAAATAGATATTAAAAAGGACCCATCCATTGTAGAGCAGTCTAAAAAAGTGAAAGAAGTACAGTCTCCTGTAAAAAGTGGTTTAAAATCAAAAGAGGCTATTGTAGCCAACTGGCTACCCCGTTACACCGGTCGTCCGTTAAACGAATTTGGCAGTTACATTATCCTGACTAATTTTTCTAAATACCTATCCCTTTTTTCTAAATGGCACAACGATGCGCCAATTATGGGATTAGACAAGCCAATGCAAAGTGTTACAGCCGATGGTATTACAATCATCAACTTTGGTATGGGCAGCCCGGTAGCAGCAACTGTAATGGATTTGCTTACCGCGATATCTCCCAAAGCCGTTATATTTTTGGGTAAATGTGGTGGCTTGAAAAAGAAAAATAACGTAGGCGATTTGATCTTGCCTATTGCAGCCATCCGTGGCGAAGGTACCTCAAATGATTACTTGCCTGCCGAAGTGCCCGCGTTGCCATCGTTTGCCTTGCAAAAAGCAATCTCAACCACCATCCGCGATTTTTCGCGCGATTACTGGACCGGGACCTGTTATACCACTAACCGTCGCGTTTGGGAGCATGATAAGGAATTTAAAAAATACCTGAAAAGCCTGCGCGCTATGGCGGTCGATATGGAAACCGCGACTATTTTCACTACAGGTTTCGCTAACAAAATACCGACCGGTGCTTTATTGTTAGTGTCAGACCAGCCAATGATTCCGGAGGGCGTAAAAACAGCCGAAAGCGATTCTAAAGTAACTGAACAGTATGTAGAAACACATTTGAAAGTTGGGATTGAATCGTTAAAGCAACTGATTAATAATGGCTTTACGGTAAAGCACCTTAAATTCTAACCAATAAGTTTAGGGCATCAACCAAAAGGGAGTGAAGGCATCAGCCTTTACATCCCAATGTTATTGATAAATGATGATAATAATTGCAACGCTGAAGCAATAACTATCATAAAGACATTTGTTGTCAAAATCATAAATTACGCTACTATCCGGCTCAAGTTTTAGTATTTTTGATTTTATGCTTTCCCTTACCAGCCATACACTCGAAAAATTAGAGAACCTGCTCAAAAGCTCAGGTTATAAAGTGCGCTACGAGAAAGGGAATTTTAAAACAGGTGCTTGTTTGCTTCAAAACAGCCGCATGATTGTGGTCAATAAGTTTTCTAACCTCGAAAGTAAAATACAATCGGTTATTGAACTGGTAAGGCAACTGGAGATTGACACTAAACAGCTTGATGATAAACAGCTGGCATTTTTTCACCAAGTTAAACAAATCGAACTGCAGCTGTGACCATAACATTTTTAGGAACCGGAACTTCGCAAGGTGTGCCTGTTATTGGTTGTGATTGTGAGGTTTGTACATCTACCGACAAGCACGATAAGCGCCTGCGGACTTCCATCATGGTAGAGGCGCAGGGTAAGGTTATTGTGATTGATACAGGCCCCGATTTTAGGTACCAGATGCTTCGTGCAGGAGTCAAGCACCTGGACGCCGTGGTGTTCACACACGAACATAAAGATCATACCGCAGGGTTGGATGACATACGTGCGTTTAATTATCTGCAGCAAGAGCCTATGGATGTTTATGCCGTACCGCGCGTCCAGGCATCTCTCCAAAAAGAGTTCTCCTACATCTTTGCTGAGTACAAATATCCGGGTATCCCTAAATTGAACCTGCATACCATCGGCAACGAACCTTTTTATGTTGGTCCGGTTAAGTTTACACCCATCGAAGTTTTACATTATAAGCTGCCGGTGTTAGGTTTCCGGATACACGATTTTACTTATATCACTGATGCTAAAACGATCGCCGAATCTGAAATTGAAAAGATAAAAGGTAGTAAGGTTTTAGTAATTAATGCACTTCAAAAGGAGCCGCATATTTCGCATTTTACGTTTGATGAAGCCATTGCGTTTGCACAACGAATAGACGCCGAAACTACTTATTTTACGCACATCAGTCACCGCTTAGGTAAGCATGCCGATGTTTCTTTGCAACTTCCGCCGGGTATTCAGCTGGCATATGATGGCTTATCGCTGGAATTATAAAGCGTCGTTTCTTTGTTAATCACAAATCGTGATAGTCGCCTTAATTCACAAATAAGGAATATTTTCTACCTTGCGTATCTACTCTCATGAAAAACGCAGATGTACTAGTTATAGGCGCAGGTGCAGCCGGTTTAATGGCGGCATATACTTTGGCCAAAGTTGGTAAAAAAGTGACAGTGTTAGAAGCCTGTAACCGTACCGGTGGACGCATACGTACCATCGACGATACCATGTTTTTTAAACATGCCGAATTAGGCGCAGAGTTTGTACACGGTAACTTACCAATTACGTTGCAATTACTACGCGAAGCCGGAATTGCTTATCATCCGGCGGGTGGTGAGATGTGGCAATACAAAGATGGTGAGTTTACTAAAGATGCCGGAATGATTGAAGGTTGGGATCTGCTCATGAAAAAACTTGATGAGTTGCAGGCCGACATCACCCTTCAGAAATTTTTGGATAAGTACTTTGCTGATAAGAGATTCGACGCATTAAAAGATTCTGTGATCCGATACGCCAACGGTTACGATACCAGCGATCCGGCTCGGGTAAGCGCTTTAGCATTACGACGCGAATGGCAGAATGAGGATGAAGACGCTCAGTACCGGATTGAGGGCGGCTACTGTAAACTGATTAGCTATCTTACTGATGTTTGCAAGGAGTACGGAGGATCGATATACTTAAATGCTCCGGTTAGCCAAGTTACCTGGCAGGCGGGAACGGTCAAAGCTACAACAGTTGATGGCGAAAGCTACGAAGCCAAACAGGTGATATTCGCCATACCATTAGGCGTTTGGCAGGCGCCTCAAACAGTAAAAGGGTATATTAATTTTTTGCCGCCTATTACAGAGCAAACTACGGCATTAAACAAATTGGGGTTCGGTGCCATCATCAAAGTGCTTCTGCAGTTTGATGAAATTTTTTGGGAGAATACTTCAATGCAAAAGCAGGATGGCAACTTGGAAGATATGGCCTTTTTATTCACTGACGAAGCGATACCAACGTGGTGGACACAAGCTCCCGAGCATCAGCCATTGCTTACCGGTTGGTTGGGTGGTGCAGCGGCAGCAAAACAAGTTGATACTCCTGCCGAAAAGATCTTGCAGCAATCATTACAATCATTGAGCAACGTTTTCAACATCAGTGCTGAGGCTTTAAAAGGAAAATTGATTGCCTGGCATGTAGCTAATTGGACAGCCGACCCATATATTTATGGTTCCTACGCTTATGACACCTTGGATACAGCTGCAGCACTAACAACATTGAAGCAACCTGTAGCCAACACCTTATATTTTGCGGGCGAATTTATGTATCAGGGAACTGCGATGGGGACGGTAGAAGCCGCACTTACCAGTGGTCTCGATACAGCCAAGCAATTGCTAAAGCTTTAGCTTTATGTGCCGAATACACTTATTGTCATCTTAGGGTCTGGCTCAGGCAACATTACGTTTACATTTAGCGGTTATAACATATAAAGGTTTTAAAGTTTTGCGATAGCAGTTACATTTGTTTGTCTCTATCGTAACTTTCCTTTCCGATGTTTAACAAAATAGCAATTTGTATAAGTTTAGTAGCTGTTGGTTTAATGCTCACAACTCCGGATTACGCGCAGGAAATCAAAACCCTGAGCATGAAAGAGGCTATACAATTAGGAGTTGATAATTATCCTGCCATTCAGGCAAAAAAGAATCAGCTCAATTCTTCAAAATCTTATTTAAAAGAAACCAAAACCGAATACCTGCCCGATCTGAATTTCTCAGCACAACAGGTTTATGGTACTATTAACGGACAAAATGGTCCGCTGGTTGGGTATCGTGGTTTGGCTGCGTCTTCATCCGGCCCGGCGCTCAATCATCAAAGCTGGAATGCCGCTTTTGGTGCCTTATACCTCACCAATGTCAATTGGGATTTCTTTGCATTTGGTCGTGCCATGGAGCGCATTAAAGTACAAAAACAGGTGGTTAATCGCGATGAAGCCGATTTAGGTCAGCAACAGTTTCAGCACAAAGTGCGGGTAGCCTCGTCATATTTAAATGTGCTGGCCGCACAACGGTTAGTGAAAGTGCAGCAAGACAATTTAAACCGAACGTTAGATGTAAGACGCGTAGTAGTGGCCCGCGTAAAAAACGGTTTGAATCCCGGTGTCGATTCTTCGTTCGCTAACACTGAGGTTTCAAACGCACGCATCCAACTAACCAATGCACAGCAAAACGAGCAGGAGCAGGTTAACCAGTTGTCGCAATACTTAGGTTATGATACTCCTCCGAGCGACTTTGTGCTCGACAGCACGTTCGTTGTCCGAAATCCAGCCATGCCCGATCCGCCGACAACTGTAGGGCAGCAGCAGCACCCGGTACTTCAGTTTTACAAAAACCGTATACAGGTGAGCGATGAGCAGGCACGTTACCAGCGTACTTTTGCTTTACCTACCTTCTCATTAGTTGGTACGTTTCAGGGTAGGGGATCGGGTTTTACCCTGGCACCGGCTATCAATACGCCCGTAGCTTATACCGGTAATTATGGCAGCGGGGTAGACCCAACGCGTTTTAACTACGTTATTGGGGTCGCTACCGTATGGAATTTTAGCAGCTTGTTCCGCACCAAGTACCAGGTACAATCGCAAAAGTTTATTTCTAAGCAGTATCAAAACGAGTATGATTTGGTAGACCAGCAATTGCGTAACCAGCAGGTATTGGCCGAAACGCGCATCAGCACGGCCCTCAAAAATTCGAAAGAGGCGCCTATTCAAATCAAATCGGCTAATGATGCTTACGTACAAAAGATAACACTGTATAAAAACGGGCTGGCCAGCATCGTCGATTTTACGCAGGCGTTATATGTTTTGTACCGTGCCGAAACCAACAATTATATTGCTTATAACAATGTTTGGCAAGCGTTGCTTTTTAAGGCTGCCTCGACCGGTGATTTTGACCTGTTTATCAATAATTTTTAAGTTACCCTTTACGCTACCGCAACACAACATACATGGGACTCATTAAATTTGCACTCCGTAAACCCATTACCATCCTGGTTTTAGTAGCCGGATTATTCTTCTTTGGTATCAACGCTATCCATAGCATTAAAATAGATATTTTTCCCGACCTGAATTTGCCGGTAATATATGTTTCGCACCCTTACGGTGGTTATACACCAACGCAAATGGAATCGTATTTTGGTAAGCAGTATGTGAATTTGCTGCTGTATGTATCGGGTGTAAAGAGTATCGAAACGCGCAACATACAAGGGTTAACCTTAATAAAACTCTCTTTTTACGAAGGTACCAATATGGCGCAGGCCGCTGCCGAGGTATCGGCTTACACCAATCGCGCTCAGGCCATCTTTCCACCCGGTACACAGCCTCCCTTTATTTTGAGGTTTGATGCCTCTACACTTCCGGTTGGTCAATTGGTATTAACAAGCCCCAAAAGAAGCAATAATGAGTTGTTGGATTTAGCCAACGTTTATGTGCGGTCGTCGTTTACCTCGGTACCCGGCCTGGTATCGCCCGCACCGTTTGGCGGTAACACCCGTACGGTGGTCATCAAAGTCGACCCCTCGTTGTTACGTTCGCACAATCTCACCCCCGACCAGATCGTAACCTCCATCCGCGAAAACAACCTGAACTCTCCGGCAGGTAACGTGCGTATAGGTGATATCAATTACTTGACTCCGGCTAACACCTCATTAAAAAGGGTGCAAGACTTTGGCGATATTCCTTTATACCGTAACGGTATACAAACCGTGTTTTTACATGATGTAGCCACGGTAGAGGACGGAGCCGACATTACCAGCAGTTATGCCTTGGTAAACGGTAAACGTTCGGTATATCTGCCCATTACTAAATCGGCTGATGCTTCGACCTGGGAGGTTGTGCAAAATCTGAAAAAAGCTATTCCTCGTTTCCAAGCCTTGCTGCCGGAGGATGTTAAGCTGTCGTATGTGTTTGACCAATCAACCTATGTAATCAACGCGGTTAAAAGTTTGGCCGAAGAAGGTGCCATTGGTGCGGTATTGACCGGCTTGATGGTCTTACTGTTTTTGGGCGACAGGCGTGGGGCGCTGATTGTAATCTTAACTATCCCCACCTCTATTGTTGCCGGTATTTTGTTTTTATCGTTGTTCCATCAAACCATCAATATCATGACATTGAGCGGGCTCTCGCTGGCCATTGGCATTTTGGTGGACGAATCGACGGTAACTATCGAGAATATTCACCAGCATTTTGCCATGGGTAAACCTAAGGCCTTGGCTATTTGGGATGCTTGTAAGGAGATCGCTTTTCCTAAATTGCTCATCTTATTCTGTATCCTGGCGGTGTTTGCTCCGGCCTTTACCATGAAGGGTATTCCCGGTGCCTTGTTTTTACCTTTGGCATTGGCTATCGGTTTCTCGATGATTACTTCATACTTTCTGGCGCAAACCTTTGTGCCCATTATGGCCAACTGGCTGATGAAAAATGATCATGAGAAAAAGGATTACTCGCGCGAGGATGATAACCTGGATGCCAATAAAGAAGAGGCTGCCAAACATGCCTTGGAAGATCATGGTGAAGAGGAGACCAAGTTTGATCGCTTCAGGCACCGGTTTATGCGCTGGATGGATGCCATGCTGCCCAAACGCCAATGGATTGTAAGTATCTACGCTGTGGTGGCTATTGGCTTAGCTGCCTTGTTATTCTTAACCATTGGCCGTGATGTGTTGCCTAAAGTAAACTCCGGTACGTTCCAGGTTAGGCTGCGTTTACCCGACGGTACCCGTTTGGAGCGTACCGAGGCGATGACGGTGCATGCACTGCAGGTATTGGGTAAGCTGGTAGGCAAAGATAAAATTGCAGTAACATCATCCTTCGTAGGTACGCATCCATCGCAGTTTTCCACCAGTCCAATTTACTTATTCATGGCCGGCCCGCAGGAAGCGGTTATACAAGCCGCCATGACCGAAGAGTATAAAGGCAATCTGGACGATTTAAAAGAAGATTTCCGTAACGCTATTAAACGCGATATGCCTAATGTAAAGGTGTCGTACGAGCCCATAGAGTTAACAGATAAAATATTAAGCCAGGGCTCACCTACACCTGTCGAGGTGGCTATTACCAGTAAAAATAAAAAGCAGAATGTAGTTTATGCTTACAAAATGCTGGAAAAGCTTAAGCAGATTAAATACATGCGCGACGTACAGATTGCCCAGTCGTTTAAGTATCCGGCTATAAATATCAATATTGATCGTACCCGTGCCGCTCAATTGGGCGTAGGAGTAGGTGATATATCCCGCTCGCTAACGGCTTCCACATCATCTTCCCGCTTTACGGAGAAAAACGTTTGGCTGGACGAAAAAGTAGGCTTGAGCTATAATGTTCAGGTACAAGTACCCGAGTACCAGATGTCGAGCCTGAATGCTATTAAAGAGATTCCGATTATGGCCAATCAGCGTCGCCCGGTATTAAGCGATGTGGCTGAAATAAAGCAAGACACTACTTATGGCGAAAATGATAATATAGGCGCCATACCTACTATTTCGGTTACGGCTAACCTGCACAAAACAGATTTAGGTACCGCTACAGATGATGTAAAAGAAGCCATCAAATCGTTAGGCGAATTGCCGCGCGGACTAACCATTGAGCCACGTGGTTTGGGCCAGACTTTGGATGATACTTTGGGCAGTTTACAAAGCGGATTACTGATTGCCATCATCGTGATTTTTTTAATGCTTACCGCCAACTTTCAGTCGTTCAAGGTATCCTTTGTGGTACTATCAACGGTTCCGGCGGTTATATTCGGTTCGTTGTTATTGGTTTGGGGTACGGGGGCAACACTTAACCTGCAATCGTACATGGGCATGATTATGGCCGTTGGTGTGGCTATCTCTAACTCGGTACTATTAATTACAAACGCCGAAGAATTACGGATTTATAACGGTGACGCTCTGAAAGCCGCACGTGAGGCTGTTGCCTTACGCTTAAGACCTATTTTAATGACCAGTTTAGCCATGATTGTGGGTATGGTGCCTATGGCATCTGGTTTAGGCGAAGGCGGCGACCAAACATCGCCTTTAGGCCGTGCTGTAATCGGCGGACTATTGTTTTCTACTTTTGCTTCTTTGTTGATTTTACCTTTGGTATTTGCATGGGTACAAGGCAAAACCAGTACAGCTTCGGTGTCATTAGATCCGGAAGATGAAGAAAGTAAATACTTTGTGCCGATGCATCATCAGGAGAGTAAAGCATGAGACAAATAAGCACGAGGCATTAAACCGCCTCGTGTAAATCAAAAGAAGTTATAGAAAATACTGCTACAATATAAAGATGAAAAGTCTGAAAGGAAATATAAGCGTTGCGTTATCAATTATCAGTTTAACCGGTTTGTTAAGCCTGAGTGCCTGCCACTCTGATGATAAAGAAAAAGCCGAGCAGGAGCGTTCGCAAAAAGAACAGGCAGGTATAGAGGTGCCGCCTGTAGAAACTGTGGTACTCGAAAAAGGGAAAATGGCATCGAGCTTACAAGTGCCCGGTGAATTGGCTCCTTTTCAACAGGTGAGCCTTTATGCTAAAATAAACAGTTATGTAAAAAAATATCTGGTAGATGTAGGCTCGGAAGTGCACAAAGGGCAATTAATGATTATACTGGAAGCCCCTGAAATCAATTCCCAACTGGCTTCGGCACGGGCAAGAATCAAGCAACAGGAGGCACTGTATCTGGCCAGCAAGGCTACTTATGATAGGTTGTACAGCACCAGCAAAACCCCCGGTACTATTGCACAAAACGATCTGGACCAGGCAGATGCGCGGCGCAAGGCTGATTATGCCAATCTGGATGCCGCAAAAGCTGCTTACCAGGAAGTGTCGGCCAACTTACAATACTTGCAGATACATGCGCCGTTTGATGGCGTAGTAAGCGAACGTAATGCAAGCTTGGGCGCTTATGTAGGTCCGGGCGGAACAGGATCTGCAATGCCGTTGTTCGTGGTACAACAACAAAAAAAACTGCGTTTAATTATCTCAGTTCCCGAGTTAAGTACCGGCTCTTTAAGTAACCGTGAGCAGGTGAGCTTTACGGTAAAGGCGTTACCTAATCAGCAGTTTACTGCGCATATTAAACGTATGGCAGGCGCCTTGGATAGCCGCTTACGTTCAGAGCGATTAGAAATGGACGTAGAGAACCCCAATAAAACTTTGCTCCCAGGTATGTATGCTGAGGTAAGCGTACCTACCAAGTCGCACGATAGTACTTTTGTGGTACCTAAGTCGGCGCTGGTTCAATCCACCGAAAAATTATTTGTGGTACGGGTTGATGATAAGCACCGCGCGCAATGGGTAGACGTTCAAAAGGGATTACAAAACAAAGATGCAGTTGAGGTATACAGCAAAGAATTAAAGCCAGGCGATAAATTGGTGAAAACTGCTACTGATGAAATACGCGACGGACAGCCGGTTAAAGATAAGCCGGCTAAGATGGATAGTGATAAAGGAGAATAGTTAGGTAGATATTAACACAAAAGCCACCTCATAATTGATTTATAAGGCGGCCTTTGTGTTTCTGTAGATTTTATAGCCCTGCATGTTGCTTATTAAACTGCTTGTACTGCTGCCGATATTCATTTTTGATTGAAGGCACAATTTTGAATTCCTGAAATGTGCCTGCCAGTTTAAGCAAATTTACTGCTGATTTAGGCACCTGCCCTTTGGGTAAATTAATGATATCAGCAATTTCATCACCAACTAAAAAACGCATCAACTGCACTGTTTCTTTAGCGCTGATACTGCCTTTGCTTAAATTGGCTCCGGTAATGTAGTCCGTTAGTGATTTAGTTAATGCCCTTCCCTCTTCAGACGATCTGAATTGCCTGCGACTGATAGCCTGTTCCAAGGCAATAGCCTGCTGACCATCCTCGGGCAATAATCTTTCATCAACGCCCAACAGATAGCCAATCACGTTCCACAAGTGCATAAATGCTTGCTGATCAGCATAACTTACAGCAATGTCCAGTTTGCGCAAACCTCTGATAACTAATAAAGAGAATGACAGATTAGTGCCTGCCATATCTTCCTGATTAACGGGTTGTCCCCAAGCTATTTGCCACTGCTGGCTTTGCAGTGTATAGTAGCGCGCCATGGCATGCATCATCCGTACTTTAACAATAGTAGCAAAACCCTGCCCCTCGGGCGTAAACGCATCCGGCGACATTACCTGCCAAACAAATTCGCCTGTTTCGCGCAGGCGTTTGCCTACGTCGTTTCGTAACCTGTCAGAAAAGTATAATACCCTAGCACCATCAGCGGCTGCATAACAGTATGGTAATGACAGCAGCCCAAGCATATTCATTATCAGTGATGCATACCGCGCGAAAAAAGCCGCACCTGTTTGCATTTCCCTGTGGTTGGCCCACCCGGGTAATTGAGTAGCGTTAAGCAACAACGGTTCGTCTTTTAGTAATTCAGGTAATTGTAAAAGCTGCGAATTGTATTTAAGGTCAGTCAGGTATTGGCGCATTATTATTTTAACTTCTTCATTACTAAAACACCGGTTCAGTAAATCATCTGCGGCACTATCTGCTTGCTCTCGCATGCCCGACAAAAACTCATCCGTGTACCCGGCTGCTATTGTATTCATTCTCTAAATTTTTCTTTAAAAAAACACAGGCAAAACCGTTTAAGTTTTGCCTGCATTCCTGTTATTAATTATCACGTCTAAAACAATCCACCTAAACCTTTTCCGCCGGTCAGTGAGCCTAAGATACCGTCGAGCGACAAGCTGCTATCGTTGGGATCATTGGTTTTTTTGGCAAATTTTTGTAATATCCCTGGCAATGCGGCGGCAATAGCTGTTGCTGCGGCCGGCGGCAATCCAAATTTATTAGCCAAGTTAGTTACTAAACCGCCACCCATATCATTAGATGCCGTATTGTTTCCTCCACCGGCCAACGATGATAACCAGTCGCCGATGCCTCCACCCGAACTTACTGCCTGATTTTTCACTTGGTTTTCAACGTGACTGGCAATTTCCTGCTCAATCTCATTGCTCCTGTCCTGTGGTAAAGCGGCTTTAGCTTCAGGGTTATTATTTATTTGCTCTTTTACAATTCCTAATATCTGATCAAACATAGTTGTAAGTATTTAAAGTGTGTATAGCGTGTCCAGTAAAAACCATCGGGTTAATTACTTCTCTTTAAAGTATATATCCGGAAATTTGTTTTTAAAAATCGAGACTTGGCAGTTAAAGGCCACCATAACCCTTAAGCACAAGTATATCAGTACATTTTTGGTATTTTTTAAAACCTTATATAATAAAAAAGCTTTTAAATTATAAGCCTGGACGAGAATCAAGGCAGTGTTTTAATCAATAGTTACAATAGATATATTATGCCTAACTGGAATATATTCGCTGATAAGGATGCCGCTGATGACCGCGGGCAGCAACGCGCAGAACACACCACCATACCAGTGATGCAAGAAGACCTGCAGGTAGATAAACAGCTTGTAGAAAGCGGCAAGATAAACATCTCCAAACGGGTGGTTGACGAGGATGTTACCGTGAATGTGCCGGTAGTAAATGAAGAAGTTATTGTAGAGAAAAAAGCCATCAACCAGT
Source organism: uncultured Mucilaginibacter sp. (assembly GCA_913775265.1). GTDB lineage: Bacteria > Bacteroidota > Bacteroidia > Sphingobacteriales > Sphingobacteriaceae > Mucilaginibacter. The sequence continues at coordinate 31,248 of CAJYJH010000041.1, forward strand.
ATGTTGATACGCCTCCACCAGCTGTAAGGCAAGATGGGGACACTACCATTGTATCAGTATTAAAAGAAGTACTGGTAGTAGAGAAACGCCTGATGCTGGTTGAAGAAGTGCACATCACCAAAAAACGTACAGAAACTGCTAACCCAAGCCAGGAAACTTTGCGCCGCGAAGAAGTTACTGTAAGTCGGACAACTAACCTTTAATGAACCTTTCCTTAACATCTATCATAACAAATAAATTAATTTACCTTAAAAACAGAAAAACATGTCACACACTGTAGTTGGCGTTTTTAGCTACACCAGCGAAGCGCAAGAAGCGAAAGATTATTTAGTGAATAATGGGTTCAACAGCGCCGACATTGATATTGCTACCCGCGAAGGCGTTGCGGATGATCAGGAAGAAGATTTTGGAGATCGGGTGAGCAACTTTTTCAGCAACCTTTTTGGCGGCGATGATGATGATGATACCCGAAACAAATATACAGAGGCAGGCCGCAAAGGCACTATCGTTACCGTGCATGCGCGCAATTCGGATGAGGCACAGCGCGCCGCCGAAATATTAGATAATTATGGAGCAAACGACGTGGACAGCAACTATGCTGATAATATAGTCGGTGGTACTGCGTTGGGTAACACGAACACCTACCAAACCAATAATTTAACAGATAGCGAACTGGCTAATCGCAGGCTGGAGGAAAATAATTTAAACAACCGGCTATCTACTGGCGACGACCAGGATACAGGCTACAAAAATATCGACTTGCCGGCAGGTACCATCCCGATTATCCAGGAAGACATGCAAGTAGGCAAACGTGAAGAAGAAACCGGCGGCGTGCGCCTGCGCAGCCGCATTGTAGAGCGTCCGGTAGAAGAAAACATCCGCCTGCGCCAGGAGCACGTGAATGTAGAGCGCACTCCGGTTAACCGCCCGGCTACCGATGCCGACTTTAAAAATTTTAAAGAAGGTACCGTTGAGGTAAGAGAACACAACGAGGTGCCGGTAGTAGCCAAAGATGCTCGTGTAGTGGAAGAAGTAAAACTGGACAAAGAAGTATCAGAACGCGAAGAAACGGTACGTGATACCGTTCGCAATACCGAAGTGAATACAGAAAATTTAAATACTACAACCGATAACCCGGTGTACCGGTCGGACAGCAACAAAAGCTATAATGATTACAAAGACAATGTGTAAGCAGCGTCGATAAACAAACAAACAGCAGCCATTCTTTGTAGTGGCTGTTGTTTGTTATAAGCATTTTTCAACACTCAACAATTTACCTATGGCAGAGATTAATGTTAGACCTAAAAATAAATCGCCGTGGTGGCTTTGGCTGCTGCTTGTATTGATTGTAGGCGGTTTGGCCTTTTACTTTTTACGCGGTGGCGGCAACAACGCCGGCTTGGGCAGTAGTGCAGCAGATACAACCAGCACTCTGTCTACAGATACCACTATCTCTACTTCAACTACCGGTGGGGTGCGCGATAGTTCATCCAATTAATTGACTTTAAAAAAGAATTTACATGGCTTACGATAATGAAAAAGATCAGCCCCGCCTGCAGGAACTGGGCGGCAGCGATTACGAGATAGTAGACGGCCAATATAATATTAAAGGCTGGGAAGTTAAAAACGAGCAGAACCAAGTTATTGGGGATGTTATCGAACTGTTATTCGATCCGGTATCGCAACGGGTGAGATACATGATTGTGGATACTGACGCAAATGATTTGCGTTTAAACGCGCGTAAAGTACTCATACCGATTGGATTGGCCGAACTGCACGAAAAAGACGATGATGTGATTGTGCCTAATGTAACTGCTAATCAAATCCAGGCACTGCCCGATTATACCGGACTGCCTTTAGATACTGATGCTGAAAGATTGATTGTAAACACTTTTGAGCATCGACCTGATACCATCATAACTCCTGTGGCCGAAGCTGGAACTGTCGCTACTGCTCCGGCACAGGACTTTTACGAGCATCAGCAGTTTAATCAAAACAGATTATATAATCGCCGCACGGCAGTTACCGATGCACAGGTAACACCAGCACCGGTTCATCCAGGCCATACGATCATTAAAGATTACACCAACGAACCACTGGCAGATAACAAAACGGTTGCCGAAAGAGATGCAGAGCTTCGTGGCACACCGGCTGCCCAAAACAGCACAGCAGCCATTGAGCAAGCAGCCATCGGCGGTACTACGTTGGTGCCAGACATCACCGTGCATAACAGACCATCAACACCGGCTCCGTTCGAAACTTTTAAAGAGGGCAATATTGAGATTATTGAACACCGCGAAGTGCCGGTGGTAAACAAGCAAGCCCGCGTGGTTGAAGAAGTAAATGTTAACCGCAATATTGACGAGCGCGAAGAAACTGTTCGGGACACGGTGCGCAACACCGAGGTTGAGGCGGAGCGTATAGAGCAACGCAGAGATCACAATGATCCGCTGATTTAATCTACTCTTTAAATACAAAACAAAAGGCGCTTTTCCGTGAAGAAAAGCGCCTTTTGTTTAATGTATATTGATGTGAATTTATTTAATATCCAGCGGTAAAAAGAAACCAAAGGTGATATTTCGGCCTGGGTTATAAACGCCCAAAGTTGGATCGGTTTGGCTCAAACGGCCGGGCTTTAAGCGGCTAAGCGCATCATAGTAACGCTTGTCGGTCAGGTTATTGCCGGATAAGTAAACCTTAAGCTGCTGACGACCCAGTTTAAACGTAGTACCTACACCGGCGTTGAGCAGGGTGTAAGAACTGGTCGAGGTTTCAAAAGTGGCATCAATACGGTTTTGACGAAAGTAATTGTTGATACCGGCATACACGTAAAATGAGTTAAGCCCTTTAATTTTTGGCTCAAATCTTAAAGTATTGTTCATACTTCCAGCCGGGATAAACGGCAACGGCCTGTTTAAACTGGTGTTTTGAGCATGAGTATAACCAAATGTGTTTTCGAAGTGGATAAATGATACCGGGTGCAAGGTTAAGCTGGCCTCCGCTCCGTATAAATTGGCGTTTACCTGTCCGTAACGATAAACCGGATAGTTCACTAAATCTTCGTTAGGCACTACGATGGTTTCGTTGTTAGTGTTAGAAGCATAAATGTAATTGTGTATATAATTTTCGTACACGCCTACACTACCCGTAACTAATCCCGATCCAAACTCAAGCGTAGCATCAGCCTGGTAGCTACGTTCCGGGTTTAAATTACCATTACCAATTTCATACCTAAATGTACCTTCGTGCACACCGTTCGACCCTAACTCTGCCGGGTTGGGTGCCCGGAAGGCAGAACCCGCATTAGCTTTAAAGTTCAAGTTTTCGTTAAACACGTGAGTGTAACCCAAAGCACCGCTTATGCTGTTAAAGTTGTTGTTAAAACCGGTAAACTTTTGCTCGCCATCTTCAATCAACTGCTTGCCTTTGTTCTGGATGTAATCATAACGTAAACCTGCACTTACACTATTGGCACCGTAGGTCTTTTTCACAAAGGCAAATACACCGGTGGCGTAAGCTTTATACTCAGGGATCAACTTCTCTTCTGCTTTGTTCACACTATGACCAATGCTGCCGCTTAAACCAATGACTGGTTCCCAACCGTTTTTGGCAGGCAACGAGTATTTAGCGTCTAACGAGTAAGTATTCAGATCGAAAAATAAAGACGGCTCCGCGCTATCCTCCAACTCACGGCGCTGATTTTTTTGATAACCTAAGTCCAGTTTTAACGAACCTTCGCCAATTACAAAATTGTTGTTTAAGGCTATTTTATAGTGACGAATGTCTTGTCTTGGATAATCAAGCGTTCTGGAATGCTCAGTAGTGTATAAATCCTCCGGAGTTTCAGGGTCGAAAAAGCCGATGTTGTTTTTATAATACGAAACGTTTAAATGTGAGTATCCCCAGCTTTTATTTAAGCCCACCATACCACTTAAGTTGGTATTGTTAAAACCACTGTTTGGAAAATAACCGCTCGGTGTTTTAAACGAATAAGCATTTTGGTAAGACCCTCTGCCGCGCCAAACGAAACCGTTTTCATTACCAGTTAACATGGCCGAAGATCCTGTTAAACCGTTGTTGGTAGAATAGTTCGACAGCAACTCGCCCTTAATTTTTCCCGGTGCAGGTGCCAAAGGCTCAACCAGGTTAATCACCCCGCCAATAGCGTCAGAACCATATTGCAGTGAAGCCGCTCCGCGCAAAATCTCCACCCGATCTGCCTGGTACTGGTCTAACTCAATGCCATGCTCATCGCCCCATTGCTGGCCTTGTTGTTTAACCCCATCACTCAGGGTTACTACGCGGTTGTAACCTAAACCCCTAATGACTGGTTTAGATATACCCGGACCGGTAGTAATTTGGCTAACACCCGGCACCTGCTTGGCCAAAGCATCAATCAGGTTTGTATATGGGCCTTGTAATTCTTCTTTAGACACTACACCCGCAGATGTACTATTATACTTGCTGGTAGCGGTAACCAGGGTGCCGGTAACCACTACTTCGCGGGCTTCTATAATACTGGGTATCAAACCAAAATCGAGTGACGATGGCGATGATAGATCCACCGTTTTAACCATAGTTTGGTAGCCAACATAACGCACTTCAACCACGTATCGGCCACGGGCCGGCAGGGTACTAAAATTAAATTCGCCATTAGCACCTGTACTGGTGCTTATTTTGAGTTGTGGCAGGGTAACGGTGGCGCCGATGATAGGCTCGTTGGTTTTAGAGTCGGTAACTTTACCGGTAAATGCAGCAACTGCCGCAAAAATATATGCAGGTAACATAAGCAGCAATAAGCTGCCTAATACTTTGATTTTCATGATAATAGGAAAACTAAACTTAGAATTTATTGAACACGATAAAACAGCAGTAGCCTGAGCTACGGCTTATGCAAACAATAGATTATATGCCGGTGGCCCCCGGTTACCTGCCAGCAGTACCTTAATGTTCTGATAAATTACCGAACAGGCAATAGGTGCATAGGAACTACTGATAGACCAGAAATGAAAATCGTGATGCTGAAAAAACAACTGTATATGCCCATGCTGAACGCAGATAGGACATTTATCTTCAGTTGTTGCTGACTTGTGCTTATGAGAATAATGCTTGGCCGACTGGGTATCGGTTTGGTGCGTATGCGCAAATACAATTACTTGCCCTGCAACAAAAGTTAGCAGCAGCAATAATGAGGTCAGTATTTTAGCCGTACGCTTAGTCAAATTTTAACTTGCTGCAAATATATTTCTTTACAGCTGTTTTTACCAAAATAACACAGACATAACGGCTTTATTACATAATTGATGCTAAATAGTTTATCAGCATAAAATTCTGTCAGGTTGCTCGTGTGTCAAAAACCAATTGCCTTAAATCCTGTAATACATGTTTTATGCCGGCTTCAAAAACTCCCATTTACACAGCTCTCGGAGCTAATCTTTTAATTGCCATTACTAAACTGGTTGCCGCATTATTTACAGGCAGCTCGGCCATGGTGTCAGAAGGTATACATTCCCTGGTAGATACGAGTAACGAAGTGCTTCTACTATTAGGCATTAAAAGAAGTCAAAAACCGCCCGACGAGCATCGGCCCTTCGGTTATGGCCGCGAATTATATTTCTGGTCTTTCATCGTATCACTTTTATTTTTTGCTTTGGGCGGGGGTTTTTCCATTTATGAGGGCATCGAGCATTTAATAAACCCTGAATACGTGACCAATCCTGTTTGGAACTATGCCGTTTTGGGAATAGCTTTTATATTCGACGGCATATCCTTCATCACAGCTTTAAAAGAATTTACCCGACAACGTGGGGATACGCCTTTCTGGCAGGCGGTACGCGAAAGCAAGGACCCACCCACGTTTGTAGTTTTATTTGAAGATGCGGCTGATGTGATCGGTATCCTCATAGCCTTCACCGGTATTTTGTTAGGACAGTTGCTCAACAACCCTTATATTGATGGCATTGCATCTATCATGATTGGTTTGCTGCTTACGGCGGTGGCCATTGTATTGGTACGCGAAAGCCGCAGCCTGCTGATGGGAGAAACTCCGATGCCCGACGAGTTACAACAAGTAGTAGGCATAGCAGAAAAACACGAAGCCGTTAACAAAGTGGTTCATCATCTATCTACCTTTCTGGCTCCCGAAGAAGTAATTCTGGTTTTAAAAATCAACTTTAAATCCGATGATGGCAACCAGCAAATTATCACCGCTATTGATAATATCCGAACGTCTATACAGCAAACTTATCCACATTACAAGCAGTTATTTATTGAACCGGTGAGCCTGTAGATGTGCAGATGTGCGAGTATGCAGATGTGCAAATGAAGAAAAGTTTAGTGATGAAGAATCTTATAATATACCCAATCTGCTTTTGATTAGTTTAGATTTTCAATTAAATAATCATTCTCATCTGCACATCTGCATATTCGCACATCTGCACATTAAAATCATATTTGCACATTCGCCCGCAACAATATTTGCTTCAATATCAGCATTTAACAATATTTTTTCTTTTATTTAAAAGAAATTTATCTGTACCTTTGCAGTCCCAATTAATTGGGAAAAGGAGACAATTTATTTAATGGCAAAAAAACAAGAAGCAGAAAAAGAATTAAAATCTAAACAGGCTGAGCTGGAGACAGTTGGAGCTGGTAAAGAGAGAGAAAACATTGAGTCAGAAGCTGATTCAATCTCTATTGATGAAATCAAATCTAAAATTGCAGCTAACCAAGACGAGTTTGACTGGGACGCTGACGAAAAGAAATTTGGTAACTACAGCGACTCTGATCGTGAAAAATTTGAAAAAATGTACGATGGTACATTCAATTCAATCAATCAAGGTGAAATTATCACTGGTACTGTAGTAAACATCAATAACAAAGACGTGGTATTAAACATCGGTTTTAAATCTGATGGTATGGTATCATTGTCAGAATTCCGTGATACACCTGATCTGAAAATCGGTGATGTTGTTGACGTTTTTGTTGAGTCGCAAGAAGATGCTAACGGCCAGTTGGTATTATCTCGCAAACGTGCTAAAACACAAAAATCATGGGAGCGCATTAATGATGCATTAACTAACGATGAAATCATCACCGGTTTTGTGAAAAGCCGTACTAAAGGTGGTTTAATTGTTGATATAATGGGCGTTGAAGCCTTCTTACCTGGTTCACAAATCGATATCAAGCCTATCCGCGATTACGATGTGTATGTAGGTAAAACTATGGAGTTCAAAGTTGTTAAAATCAACCACGAGTTTAAAAACGTAGTGGTATCGCACAAAGTGCTGATTGAGGATGACTTAGAAAACCAAAAAATTGAAATTGTTGCCCGCCTTGAAAAAGGTCAGGTACTGGAAGGTACCGTTAAAAATATCACTGACTTCGGTGTGTTCATCGACTTGGGTGGTGTTGACGGCTTACTGCACATTACCGATATCTCTTGGGGCCGTATCGAGCATCCGCGTGAAGTATTGTCTCTGGATCAGAAAATCAATGTGGTTGTTCTGGACTTTGATGACGAGAAAAAACGTATTGCTCTGGGCTTAAAACAATTAACTCCTCACCCTTGGCAAAGCCTTGACGAATCAATCCAGGTTGGTTCTAAAGTAAAAGGTAAAATTGTTACTGTGGCTGATTACGGTGCATTCTTGGAGATCACTCCAGGTGTTGAAGGTTTGATCCACGTATCAGAAATGTCATGGTCACAAAACCTGCGCAATCCTCAAGAATTCCTGAAAGTTGGTGACGAAGTTGAAGCTCAGGTTTTGACTTTAGACCGCGAAGAGCGCAAAATGTCATTAGGTATTAAACAATTAACTCCTGATCCATGGCAAAACGCCGGTGAGAAATACGCTGTTGGTACTCAGCACGTAGCCACCGTTAAAAACATGACCAACTTTGGTGTGTTTGTTGAGCTGGAAGACGGAATTGATGGTTTGATCCACATCTCTGACCTTTCTTGGTCTAAAAAAGTTAACCACCCTAACGAGTTTACTAAAGTAGGCGAGAAATTAGACGTGGTTGTTTTAGAGCTTGACATCGAAAACCGCAAACTGAGCTTAGGCCACAAACAACTGGAAGAAAACCCTTGGGATACTTTCGAAACCATCTTCACTGTTGACTCGATCCATGAAGGTACTGTATTGAAAGTAACTGACAAAGGTGCTGTTGTAGCTTTACCTTACGGTGTTGAAGGCTTTGCGCCAACCAAACACTTAGTGAAAGAAGACGGTAAATCTTTAAAAGCTGAAGATACTGCTGAATTCAAAATCATCGAGTTTGGTAAAGACAACAAACGTATCGTTATTTCTCACTCGCGCATTTGGGAAGACCAACGCGCTGAAGCAAGAGTAACTGACTTTGAAAACCGTAAAAAAGAAGCTAAAGCTGCTAACAACGCGGTTAAAAAAGTAAAAGAGTCTGTTGAGAAATCAACCCTGGGCGACTTAAGCGTTCTGGCTCAATTGAAAGAGCAAATGGAAGGTGCTGAAAACAAAGCACGTAACAGCTCTAACGAGGATTCAAAATAAGTTATTAAATAAATCCCTTTTTATAAGCCCTGCACTTTTTGTGCAGGGCTTTTTTTATTAAAGTCATTTTCTGCTGTTAATTGTGCTTGGCTATTAGTTTTAGAGCTTTTACTTAAAATATTACCTTAAGAATAGCTAACGAATTTTCCATTGTCAGTAATACTACTTTAATTACTGTTGTTCGTTTAATGCTTTTACTTTATTCAGTCCTTTGTGAGGATCAGTAGAGTGATTTTACCACAGTCTGTGGTTGTTACTTTCTTTTTTCCTCAAAAAGAAAGTAACCAAAGAAAAACTCCCGGCTGTACCCTGTGCTATTGAAGGTAGTGATTTTACATAGGCTTGTGATTGCCGCACAGGCTGATGCCGGTTTTTGAGTTTAACTTCATACAGTACTTTTATTTTGATTAAAAATGTCGATCGTCCTTTTATATGCATTTGCAAATGCGGCAAGTCGAGTTTAGGTTTGCATTCATCTTTTAGAGTACAAACAGAACACCTTACTTCTTCCGCGGCATCAGGGCTGTTGTGCGGGTGGCACAAACCAAAGTAAAACCACCGCACTTAGTAGCAACAGAACGTAGCCGCAAGTTTTTTCTTTGGTATCTTTCTTTTTTGTATAAAAAAGAAAGTACATCCACAGACAGAAGTAAAATTACTTTACCAATCCTCACATAGCACCGCACTAAGTAAAAGCACCAATTTAATGTGACCAGAAAATAAATTAGCATCACTGGCGATGGTAACATCACTTTACTGTTTCTCACAAAGCACTAAATGAAATAAATACCTAAACTAACAGCAACGAATCAAACCACACCTCTTCCTCAAAACATAGCAAACTTTTTTTACCTTTGCCCAAACCTACTGAAACGATGCAAAACCTGACATTGCTCGATGGGCAAAAGTTCCAGATTACCATTCAGCGCCTTTGCCGACAGTTGATTGAAAATCACAACGACTTTTCGAACGCTATATTAATTGGTATACAACCACGGGGCATTTATCTGGCCCGGCGTGTGGCCGAAGAACTCGGCAAAATTTTAGGCAAACCGGTTTTACAGGGCGACCTGGATATCACCTTTTATCGTGATGACTTCCGTCGTCGTGAAGCACCCCTACTGCCTAATCAAACCCGTATTGATTTTATTATTGAAGGTAAAAACGTAATCCTGATGGATGATGTATTGTGGACCGGCCGTACTATACGCGCCGCCATGGATGCTATGCTGGCCTTTGGCAGACCGGGTAAAGTTGAACTCTTAACCTTGGTTGACCGCCGCTATTCGCGCCATATACCGGTTATGGCCGACTATACCGGCATTGAGGTTGATTCTATCGCCTCACAAAAAGTGGTGGTGAGCTGGAAAGAAACCGACGGAGAAGATAAAGTGGTACTGGTATCCGAAATTAAATAATTACCTGTCTGCAGTATAAATATAAGTATTAAAATTCGAAACCTGATAGATACATGGCCGGGCTGAGCACACGACACTTACTTGGAATTAAAGATTTAAACCGCAATGATATTGAGCTGATTTTAGAAACAGCCGACACCTTTAAAGCTGTGATTAACCGGCCCATTAAAAAGGTACCGTCATTGCGCGATGTGACCATTGCCAACATCTTTTTCGAAAACTCGACCCGTACCCGGCTATCATTTGAACTGGCTGAGCGCCGCCTCTCGGCAGATACCATCAACTTTGCAGCCTCATCTTCATCGGTAAGCAAAGGCGAAACATTGATAGATACCGTAAACAACATACTGGCCATGAAAGTGGATATGGTGGTGATGCGTCACCCTTACGCCGGTGCAGGGGTATTTTTATCAAAGCATGTTAAGGCACAAATTGTAAACGCCGGCGATGGCGCCCACGAACATCCTACCCAAGCCTTGCTTGATGCCTTTTCCATCCGTGAAAAATTAGGTGATGTAGCCGGTAAAAAAGTAGTGATTGTGGGCGATGTACTGCACTCGCGTGTTGCCTTGTCCAACATTTTATGCTTGAAACAATTAGGTGCCGAAGTGATGGTTTGCGGCCCTACAACGCTAATTCCAAAATATATCAGCTCGTTAGGTGTTAAGGTTGAGCATAACTTGATCAAAGCGTTAAAATGGTGTGACGTGGCCAATATGTTGCGTATACAGTTAGAACGTCAGGATATCAAATACTTCCCGTCGCTGCGCGAGTACAGCATGCTGTATGGCCTGAATAAACAGATACTGGACAGCTTAGATAAGAAGATTGTCATTATGCACCCTGGCCCTATAAATCGTGGCGTGGAGATTACCAGCGATGTAGCCGACAGCAAGCAATCCATCATATTAGACCAGGTAGAAAACGGGGTAGCTGTACGCATGGCGGTGTTATACTTGTTGGCCGGTCAAAATTAATTGAGTAATAACAATTATGGAATTCAGGCTGCTTCGCGACCACGTATTAAAAATTGAACAAGAAAAGGAAAAACCAAGTCGCGTTCGCATCATCGTTAAGCAACTTGGCAAGGAGCTGATCTGCCGTAAAGAGGGCATAAACGCACTATTAGATTTTATTTATGGCGGTGATGACCGGCTGATCAAAGGCAAATTGCAAATCAGCAAAACCAAAAATGCGATTAGTATTTACATGAATGGGGATATCATAGGAACTATAGAAGCCCGCACTCTTTTAGAGGAGCTGAATAAATTACTATAAAACCAAAGCGGCGGTCTGTGTACAGATCGCCGCTTGGTTTTTATAGACTTTTGTGATGTCAATGTGTCGCATCTAATTCAGCATGCTTTATAGTTTTTGGTTTCTTGACAAAAAAACGCTCTTTCAGCCTTACCCTGATCAAGTACATGCAAGGTACCACAATCAAAGTGATGATAGTGGCAAAGCCCAAACCGAAAATCATGGTCCAGGCTAATGGCCCCCAAAAGGCAACGTTATCTCCGCCAAAGTGAATGTGCGGTTCAAAGTGGGTAAACAAGCCCACAAAGTCAATGTTAAAGCCTACGGCCAACGGTATTAAACCCAATATGGCGGCAGTAGCGGTAAGCAATACTGGTGTCATCCGGGTATGGCCTGCTTCTACCACGGCATCATGTGGGTTAGCACCTTGTTCAATCAGCAAATCGGTAAACTCAACCAGCAATATACCGTTACGTACCACCACACCGGCCAAAGCAATAATACCTACACCGGTCATTACAATAGCCATCGTCATACCGAAGATGCTCACGCCTAACAGCACACCAATGATACTAAAGAAAATCTCGCTGATAATAATTAATGTTTTACCAATTGAATTAAACTGAATCATCAGGATGATCAAAATTAATCCGAACGATGTAAGTAACGCGCCGCCCAAAAAGGTAACTGCCTCCATCTGGTCTTCCTGACCGCCGCCCTGGCGAATAATTACGTTATCGGGTTTTTTGAAGTTACGGATAGCCTGCAGTATGCTGGCATTAACCTCGTTGGCATTGTAAGGTTTAATTACGTTAGAGCCTAAGGTTAATACCCTGCGCTGCTGCTTGCGCTTAATGTTACTGTAGGTATTGGTATAACGTATATCCGAAAAAGCGGAAATTGGTACCTGACGGATAGCGCCGCCCGTAGCCATATCGCGGTAAGTGATTTTCATGTTACGGATATCGTCAATGCTACCGCGTTGTTGTTCTGCAGCTCTTACTTTGATCTGGTAATCATCCTCTTTAGTGTTTCTGAAATCTGCTGCTTTCCAACCCAAGATGCCTGTAACCAGATTTTGTGTGATTTGGCCTGACGAAATACCTTCGCGATTGGCACGACTTCGGTCAATGTCGAAAACAATCTCGGGCTTGTCGCTCTGCACATCGGCCACCAGATTTTCAATACCGGCAATGTTTTGCTTAGCCAAGTATGCCTTTAAGCGGTTGCCGGTTTTAACCAGCGTATCCAGGTCATCGCCAATAATTTCGATACTGATATCTTTTTGCACCGGCGGGCCACTGCTTTCCTGAGCAACTGATACCTGCGCGCCCGGGTAACCTTGCACGGCACTGCGTATGTTTTTCAAAATATCTTTGGTATCCTTTCCATTACGTTTACCAAACTCCACAAAGGCTACGGTAACTTTACCTTTATTCTGATAATCGCCCTGATCTTCATCCTGTGGGTCGGTTACACTTTTGGTAACGTTAGAGATGATAGAAGAAACGATGTCTTTATCCGGTTCTACCACTTGCGCTACCTTTTGCTCGATTTTTTTAGTAACAGCATTGGTGGCAGCTTGGTCAGTGCCGATAGGCAAGGTAATGTATACGTATGCAAAGTTAGGATCGCCTGACGGGAAAAATTCCGGCGTTTTGCCTAAAACTATGTTTAGGATGATAGCCAATACAAAAAGCCCAAGCGTGCCTAATAGCACGGTAACAGGGCGTTTAACAGCCCGCTCGAGCCATTTGGCATACCAGTTTTGAAAGCGTGGCCATGTGTTTTTCTGGAATCGATCGATCACCTTGAGTAAGACGAAATGATTGAGCAGGTAAAGGCCCATAATAAATACCACCAGGTTTCCTATGCCAATATTGATGAGGTAGCTTATCGCCGCAGCAATACCCATCACAATCATGGTGCGCTTTACCTTGCGGTCAAACTTAGGATGATCATGTTCGCCCTCTACATGCGGTTTCATAAAATCGACCGCAAATACCGGGTTCATAATGTAAGCTACTACCAACGACGCCAGCAAAGTGATAATAAGTGTGATAGGCAAGAAGAACATAAACTGACCGATGATACTGTTCCAGAACGCCAACGGAACGAAGGGCGCCAGGGTAGTCATGGTACCCGAGAATACCGGTAAAAACACCTCGCCAGCTGCTATCTTAGCTGCTTCTTTAATTGGCACCCGGCCGTTGTCAAAAATACGGTGGGTGTTCTCGATCACTACAATGGCATCATCCACCACAATGCCCAATGCCAGTAAAAAGGAAAACAGCACAATCATGTTAAGGGTAAACCCAATCCAGGGCATTACCAAAAAGGCAATAAAACACGATAGCGGAACCGACAACGCTACAAAGATGGCATTGGTTGTTCCCATGAAAAACATCAGAATAACAGTAACCAGTATAAAACCGATAACGATGGTGTTAATTAAATCGTTAAGGGTAACACGGGTTTTGTCAGATTGGTCGCCGGTAACGGTGATATTCAATCCTTTCGGAAAAACGGTTTTCTGCTTTTCTTTGATCAAAGCATTAATCTTATCTGATGCCTCGATTAAATTTTCGCCGGCGCGCTTACTTACGTTAAGGGTAATTACGTTTTTAAACTTATCACTTTCGGGTGTTTTTAAGCGGGCATAGCTTTCTTGTTCTAAAAATGAGTCTTTAACTTCGGCTATATCGCGTAAATAAACCGCTTGTCCTTTCGGATTGCGAATAAATATCTCGCCAACTTCATCAGCATTTTTAAAGTCTTTCTTAATATCAATGCTGCGTCTTACACCGTCGGTTTTCACTGTACCTACGGATGCCAAAATATTTTCGTTACCTATGGCCTGGATAATGTCATTAAATGTAAGTTGAGCGGCACTCATCTTATTAATATCTACGTTCACCTGTATCTCGGGCGTTAAAGCGCCGATCTCATCAACCTTTGATATTTCTTTAAAGCTTTCGATCTCATCCTTTAAAATATCTGCATACTCTTTCAGCTTTTTCAAGTCGTAATCGCCCGAAAGGTTGATATATAGGATGGGCAGGTCGGCCACGTTAATGTCAGATATGTTAGGCTCTTTAAAATTATCGTCGTTTTGGGGTAAATCAGTTTTAGCTTTATCAACTGCATCTTTCACCTCAACTTTAGCATCTTTAACATCTACGTTGGCATTAAACTCAGCCGTAATAATTGATACGTTCTGCACTGAATTTGACGTCACTTTCTTTAACCCTTTAAGCGATTTCAACTGCTTTTCGAGCTGCCGGGTAACAAGGTTTTCGACGTTTTGAGGCGACTGGCCAATAAACTGCGTGGTGATGAAAATTTTAGGCACAGCAATGTCCGGAAAGTTTTCTTTCGGTAGGTTATTATAGCTGATAAGGCCCAGTACAGTAATCAAAAACATGAGTACGTACACCGCCGTTTTGTTATCAATGGCCCAGCTTGAGGGGCCAAATTCTTTCTTCAGATCTTTCATAATGAATTACAGATCAGTATGTTTTAAAATTAATTGACCCGGGTTAAGATACTTTAATCTTGTCGCCGTCTTCAATATCAGAGGCACCTTCAATCACCAGTTGGTCGCCGGCTTTAATGCCCGACAGTACTTCGGTCTGCCCGGCGTAGGTTTTGCCGGTTTTGATAACCACTTTTTTAGCCGTTCCGCCGTTGTTAATATAAACATAGTCGCCCTCTTCCGACCGTTGGATGGCTTTCACCGGGATAACAATGGCATCAGATTTTGAATAGTCGGCAATTTTTAAAATGGCAGTCATATTTGGTCTTAACGTGTTGCGAACGGGCAATTTAACTTCAACCGCAAAACTGCGCGAGGTAGGGTCAATGGCCTTAGCTGCAAAGCTGATGCGCGTAGTTAATGAGTCGTTGGCATCGGGAACCAGTACCTTAACGGTGTTACCGGTATTTACACTTCCGGCGTAGGATTCGGGTACGTCGGCTTTGACTTTTAAATGATCGGCATTGACAATGCGTATGCCCGTTGTACCTGGTTGCGCAACCTGCCCAAGCTTCAATTCCATTTGATCGATAGTTCCGCTAATAGGAGACACGATGCGGTACAAGTTAGCTTGCTGACGTAGGGCTGCTACTTGCTTTTCAGCAGTTTGTAACGCGGTTTGTGCTTGTAAAAACTGTACTTCGGTGCCAATTTTCTGATCCCATAAGTTTTTTTGACGCTGAAATAAAGTACGGCCTAACGATGCTTGCGCTTCGGCTTGGGCAATGTTTTGCTTCAGCACCGCATTGTCCAATTGTACTAATAGCTGCCCACGTTTTACATGCTGGCCTACCTTTGCGTAAATAGCCGTAATAGTACCCGGCGACTGCGGATAAGCCGTAACGTTATCCTCCGCGTCGATCTTGCCTTGTAACTGCACGTAATTGGCAAAGTTGGTGGGTTTAATTTCCATCACGCTCACGTCAGTAGTTTTGCCGCTATCTGCTTTAGACCCCACCTGGGCTTCAAGAGAAGTTACTTTGGCGTTCAGTTCGGCTTGTTGCTTTTTAAGCTCGGCGAGTTCGGCGGTTTTGTCTTTAGGTTTATTGCTGCAGGCAGCTAAAACAGCTAACGCAGGTATGTATATCAATTTTTTCATATGGTTATTTCGTTAAGGTTTGGTGATTATTGAATGCGTCCGTAAGCTTTGTCCAGTTCTACTTTACTTACCAAAGCATCGTACAAGCCCTGTATATATTTATTGTCAGCGTCTTCTAAAGCGGTTTGGGCCTGGGTGACTTCAATACTGGAGCCTACGCCTTGCTGGTATTTAATTTTAGAAACCCGAAGGACTTCGCGAGCCAGATCCTGGTTGCGCCGCTGGCTATTCAAAGTTTGCAAGCCGTTAAAAAATACCACCCTTGCACGGCTGGCCTGCAAGTTTAAGGCATCTTTTAACCGGTACAAATCGTTTTGCGATTTTTGCAGGGTGATTTGTGTTTGTCTTAATTGATTTATCCGTTGGCCACCGCTAAAAATAGGAACGTTAAGGCGTAAACCGATGTAACTAGCCGGGAACGTATTATTATATAAATTAGCAAAGCCGTTGTTTTGAAAGGCAGATGTATAGTTGCCAAATGCTGATAATGATGGTAGAAACAAAGCCTTTCTTCTTTTTACGTCGTACCCGTTTAGCTTTACCTGAGTTTCAAATAAGTTGTATTCCACACGGTTTTTATAAAAGGTAGTGTCGGTGTTCAGGTCGGCAGTGTTCTCATTTAATTTAACGTCTGCCAGTTTATCTTTAAGAGACAAGTTTTCGCCAATAGGCATACCCATCTGGAATTTAAGCAACTGGTAATTTAAAGCCAGTAACCTAATCACGTTTTCGCGCTGAGTTTGTAAGGCGTTATATTGGTAGGCTAGGCGGTCAACATCAATTTTTTCTACAAAGCCCTGTTTATTTTGAGCGGTCGTTTGGTCTAACTGTTGCTTAAGCTGAGCTAAATTGGCATCAAGCAGCTTAATTTGTTCGTTGCTTACCAATACCTGGTAGTATGCCTTAGTTACGTTTACATTAGCATCAATTTTACTGCGCGAATAGTTGCGTTTAGATAATTCGCGGTATGTATTTCTGGCTTGCAAGCCAACCAGGTAGCTACCGTCAAAAATAATCTGGTTAACATCGAGCGTTAAATTAGATTGGTATTTTACGCCAAACTTAACCGGTATAAAGGTGCCGGGTGGGGCGGGAGTAGCGCCCGGAGCTGTCGGGAAAGCATCGGCCGGCAACAAAGTTGTTGGTATTTTTAAATAATCCTGAAATAATGCCCCTGCGTTAATTTGAGGTAATCCACCCCCAATAATTTCTTTGATGCGGTATTCGGTGCTTTTTACATCTAAGGCCGCGTTAATTACGGTGTCCTGATGTTCGTAAGCGTAGTTAATACAATCTTGTAGGGTAAAGCTATAAGTTTGATTGCCGGGCGGTACTAATTGCGCCTTCCCTTCCAAATAGAAGAGGCAGAGCAGGCAGAGTATAATCAAGTAGTGTTTCATGATTGCTGTTGCAGCAGTGTTAAAGGTAATAGGTATGGTTAATAAAATTGACTTAAAGTATATGTTTAAACATGTTGATGTGTCAACTAATTGTTAAGCTTATGCTATTGCTTGAAGATGAGTAGAACATTTTTCCAAAAGCTCGGTCAGTATCAATTTTTCGGCTACCGAAAGATTGGTGAACATCTGGTTGTCGATGGCATCTGCCTCACCGGCTATTTTTTTGGCAAGGTCGGCTCCGGTTTCAGTAATGCTTATTAATTTCTTTCTTTTATCAGTACTATCAGCCTCTACTTGTAAAAAACCTGAATTCTCTAATGATGCTATTGTTCTAAGTACGGATGACTTATCACGGGCAATTTCATCAGCAATATCCTGTTGCGACACAGGGCCATGATAATAAGCTACCATCAACACCGGTATTTGCTCAAACTGAATATTCACTCCATCTTTAGAAAATAACTTGTTGGCTTTGTTACAAATTATTTTGTGAATGTTGAAGATTTTAAACAACAACAAGTCTTTATTCATGCTACATCTTTCCACACTGTAAAACTAAATAATAAAGTTGATATGTCAACTATATTTTGTGATGCGTTGTAAAAAATTAATGATGAAAGCCGATGAGAGGCTTTATTAAATATAAATAGATAATTTTAGCATTTCTCGTAATGATTATCTCATGAAAGCAACGAATTACCTGCTTGTGGCCGGTTTAACCCTTGGTTTTGCTATAAATATTGCCCAGGCACAAAAAGCTGTGGTTAGCAAAGATGCGGCTCAGGCCATGGAGCAGGCCAGCGCGGCCCAATTGAAAGCAGACATTGCTTATTTGGCCGATGATAAATTAAAAGGCAGGCAACCGGGTACCGAAGGTTACCAAATGGCCGCCGATTATGTAATTAGCCGGATGAAAGCGTATGGTGTGCAACCCGCAGGAGAGTCAGGCAGTTGGCTGCAACAAGTAAAGCTGCGTAAGGCGTTTGTAGGCCCTGCCCCGGAAGTGATTCTGACCAAGGGAACATCCGGTAGTATTTTAGCTTACGGCAAAGATGTAACTGTAACACCTAACCCGGCCGAAACTGCATGTAATGTGAATGTACCGGTTGTTTTTGTAGGTTGCGGTATTACTAACGCCGAGCAAAATTATGATGACTATAAAGGTATTGACGTAAAAGGCAAGGCGGTTCTGATTTTCAGGGGCGCACCTAAAAGTTTTCCGTCGTCAGTCGCATCGCATAGTATGGACATGGTGACACTACAAAAAAACGCAGCGGCGCACGGAGCTGTAGCTGTGTTATTCGCATCGTCTGATAGCACGCGCCGCATGGTTAATAATACCGGCCGCCCGTCATATAGTGTGTTGGACGGTCAGGGTAAGGTAGCGGTGTCGGGTAGTTTTTATTCTACACAAATTAAAATGGTGGCCAATCTGAGCTATGCCGTGTCTAAGCAGTTATTACAGGGTGGCGGTAAAGAAATTGCGGTTACCGTAGCTGCGCTGAAAAACGGATCTGTACAATCAGCCGATTTAGGTTATACTCTAAAGGGCAAATATACCAGCACCTGGCAGGATGTAAATAGCTTTAACGTGGTAGGTAAAGTTATGGGTAGCGATGCGAAATTGAGAAACGAATACGTAGTACACAGCGCCCACCTGGACCACTTGGGTATTGGTCGCCCGGTTGAAGGTGACTCACTTTACAACGGCGCGCACGACAATGCTTCTGGTGTGGCCAGTATGCTACAGATTGCCAACATCTATTCGCATGTTAAAGTGAAGCCAAAGCGTTCCGTTTTATTTGTCGCCGTAACAGGCGAAGAGTTAGGAGAGTTAGGTTCGGGCTACTTTGCGCTGCGTCCAACTGTGCCTGTTAAAAATATAGTGGCTGATGTTAACACAGACATGCCAACGATTATTGCCCCATTGCTCTCGGTTACCGCTTTAGGGGCCGAACATTCGTCGCTGGCAAAAGTGGTGGACGAAGCTGCTGCTTACATGGATTTAACGGTTGAACCCGATCCGGAGCCCAAGGAAAACCGTTTTGTGCGTAGCGATCAGTATAGCTTTGTAAAACAAGGTATACCTGCGCTACATATTAAATACGGTAGCCGCACACCCAATGGTAAAAATAATCTGAACGAAACGGTTGCTTTATGGCGTGCTAAGTACTACCATAAACCGCAGGACGATATTAACGGCATGTTTGATTTTGATGCCGGTGCCAAATACGCCAGGCTGAATTTTTTAATTGGTTACCTGGTGGCCAACAACCCAGTACGCCCCGAATGGAACAAAGGCGATATTTTTGCAACTCAATAGTAAAGACTTTAATAAGCAAAAATGCCACCCGATAGTCCGGGTGGCATTTTTTGTTAAGCTATGTTTTTTAACACCTCGCGTTGTTGCTTGCGGTGCCGCACCATTTTAATTACTTTGCGTTTAACGGTAGCCCGAGGATTATAAATGCCATTGGTAACCTCGCGCCCTAGATTTGAACGCAACGTTTTACGGAAGCTAACGTGCATGTGGTTGACCACCTTCTCGCGTTCCACTTCGCCTTCTTCTTTAATCTTACCCAAGTAGCGTAATGAAGTCAACGCCAGCAGACCTCCGATGATGAAAAAGTAATTCCAGCCTTGCAGGTTAATGAGTGTGATGTTGCTTACATCGCCCGCCGCATTAAATTGCATGTTCCAGCTAAATGGGTGCGTAGCAAAATAATCTGCCATCAAGCCGCCAAGCATAGGCGCAATGGTAGAAAAGAAAGCTACGAACATATTTTTAGTCGAGATATAAACGATGGCCTCCTGCTTAGGTGCCAGTTTAAAGCCAATATTACTCAAAGCTAAATTAATGCCTGCTGTAGCTGCTCCGCTAATAATATGTATAGCTGCCAGTATAATTACTGCTATTAATTTCGAAGCCGGCATGCCAACAAAAGCAAATGCCAGTATACAGGCAATGTACAAGGGTGCACAAATGCTGATAAGCGTTTTGTTGCTAAACCAGTCTGAGTAATTACCCCAAATTTTCAAAGACAATATACCGCTGATTTGCCCTAAAATGCCCAGTCCAATAATGTAAGACAATGGTAATCCTATCGTTTTCAGCATAAACACCGAAAAGAAGGGCGTAGCCAAGTTCAGCGCAAACGCCCAAAATGAGTTGAAGATAAGCAGATTTTTAAAGTTCTTGTTTTTGAGTGGCTTACCAAATAGGGTAAGCAACTTATCATCCATCGGCAATGATTGCGGTTCGGGTGTGCGCAATAAAAACGTTACGCTGGCCATGCCCAACATACCGCCAATTAAAAACAGCATATGGTAGGTGATAATTTCCTGTTGCGGGTAATGCAATTTTACGTAGTCTATTCCAAAGGCGGTGGCCAAACTCAAGGTTACATTTAATACCTGCGCAATACGGCTGCGGCGCGAAAAGAAACTGCCTAGTTGCGTGCCGGGCACTAAATCCTTAATCCATGAATTCCAACTGGCGCCTGCAATGTCGCCGAATACATGCTGAAAGAATAGCATGAGCAGCAAAACCTGTATACTGGTGCCGCGGGTAAATACTAAAGGTATAATGCCAATAGCTAATATGGGCAGCCGGGCTAAAAAGTTAAATAGCGCTGTGATGGCTCTGCGATTATTAAACCGCCTAACCATCCAGATAGAAAAAAGTTGAAAAACCGTAGTGAACGTAGGCAGGGCAGCAAATAAACCCAACTGAAAGTTGGTGGCGCCCATATTAACCGCCATGGCCGTTAAAAAAGTGCCGCTGGTAAATACCACCATTGCTTCGGAGGTCATGCCGTCGGCCATCACCAGATTTAAGCCTTTCTTAACCTGGTTATCTGTTAAAAATGCAGAAGGACGTAAATTCATTTAAAAAAAGCGCCACATACTCAAAGCGCTCAGTTGAGTTTAATCAATTAATATAGTTTAACTAGGGGTTGCAAATTTACAGGTTTTACCAACTGTTGTGATAAAAATTTATCACTGAGTTTATATGGTTTTCTACGTTGTTAAATGGTGTAGAGTTACAATGTGGATTATCTTTTTGTAAGTGATGTAATAACTAAAAAATATAATAATGCACAGCGATGACTAAACGGGGCAATCAACCCGTCAATGCAGATATAAAGCGAATAAATTAAGTGTTAGTGTATTTCTAAAACATTATTTGTAATCATTCATGATTATATGTTTAGCTTTGGTTATAACCAAGGTCTGAATTATGTCTTTATCTCAAAAACTGTTGCTGGCTTTTTTGTTATGCAGCAACTGCTTATTGGCAAAGCCTAAAGTTTTAATATTTTGTAAAACGGCCGGCTTTCATCATCAATCTATAGGAGCAGGCATCAAGGCCATTAGACTGCTTGGCGAGCAGAATAAATTTGAAGCCGATACTACTACCGATGCCACTAAGTTTACCTACAAAAATTTAAAGCGCTATGCGGCGGTTATATTTTTAAATACTACGGGCGATGTGCTTAACGACGCACAGCAAGCGGAGTTTCAAAAATATATACGATCGGGTAAAGGTTATGTAGGAGTACATGCCGCTACAGATACGGAGTACGACTGGCCATGGTATGGAGAACTTTCAGGCGCTTACTTTGGCAGCCATCCTAAAATACAGCAGGCTGTACTAAAGGTAAATGGATTACCTAATGATTTTACCAAAAACCTGCCCGCCCAATGGACTAAGACGGACGAGTGGTATAACTTTAAATGGATATCAAACAAAACACGCGTAGTGCTTACGCTTGATGAGAACAGTTATACCGGTGGTAAAAACGGACCCATGCATCCTATGAGTTGGTATCATGAGTTTGATGGTGGCAGAGCATTTACTACCGCTTTAGGCCATACCGACGAGTCTTACACTGATCAACTGTTTTTACAGCACCTTTTAGCAGGTATCAATTACGCTATGGGGCGTAAAGTAGATCTGTAAAATATGCTAATTTAATAATCCGAATCAAGTTATTTAGTCAGGCTGTTGAGATAAACTTCCAGCATGGTATAACCTTCTGCATTACGCTTGTTGCTGTCTTTGGCATTGCGTGGGTCTAAACTGTTTTTAGTTTCCCATGCATCAGGTATGCCATCGCCGTCAGAGTCTTTTTCAGGAGCCTTAGACTTATAAGTGGCCCACCCGCCAACGGCCGACGGATCGTCAATAATACCTGGCTTGCCCAATACACCCATGCCTTGGCACTGGTTGGTTTTAGCTTCTTTAACCAGCCGCTCATCGGTAGCGTCACGTTTGGGCAGTATTGCCCCGGCATTAGCCAGCACCGTTTCTAAAGCTTTTTCGGCAGTTTGCATCGCAACAGCATCGGTAACAGCAAATGGTGCTGATACAAAAATGTCTTTCTGTTTATCTGCCGGTACTTCTCTGGCATCTACTCCTTTCCGATTGTCTGCGGTTAAGATTTTTGAGCTACGCATTACGTTACCGTTTAAATACCATGTGCCAACGCCCTTGGCTTTTTCGGGCGTGTAGTTAGCTTTTACAAACTTTAACTCGTTTGGCGTAGCCGGGCCTGGTAAATAATAGTTGTTTACTATGTTAACCATCGATTTTCCATTGGGTATCTCCACCTCGCCGCCATAGCAGGCATTAGGCGACGACCAGTTGAAGATCACGTTATTGCGGTAATCAATTAATGCCGTAGTGTCGTGTGCTCGGGCACCGTTAAATCTAACCGTGCGGCTGTTGTTGTTGGCAATTAAATTATGATGGAATGACGAACGCTGTCCGCCCCACACACCACTGTATGAACGGTGACCTTTGGCATGCCCAGCCTCATACAAACCTTCGCTGCTGATGCACCATTGTATGGTTAAGTTTTTGGTATCGTAAAGAGCGGCGTTTTCTTCGTTAGCCCAACTGAAAGAACAATGGTCTAAGATTACATCATGGCAATTCTCCACATCGATACCATACAAGCCCGATTTGTCTTTGCCTCCCGGCCTCGAACGCAGATACCGGATAATAATATTGCCATGGTTGCCACCAGCACGGCCGCTGGCACCATTTATTCTGAGCGAATGACCTTTAAGGCAAATGCCATCGCCCGGGGCCGTTTGTCCGGCTATAGTGACGTTCGAACGTTTAATCCGGATGTCTGATTTCAAATCAATGATACCTGAAACGTTAAAAATTACAGTAATCGGTTCATCCGGATATTTTTCTAACGCCCAGCGCAGGCTGCCATCGCCGCTGTCGTTAACGTTAGTTACAGCAACTACTTGTCCGCCCCGGCCACCGGTAGCCCATTTGCCAAAGCCTTCGGCTGTTGGGAAAGCTGGTGTTGGCTTTGGGGTGCCACCTGAAAAAGCAGTACTCAAACAAAGTAGGATAGCCGGAAGAATATTAAAAGACAGCATAAAATTTAGATTCATAAAAGATAGATGCTCAGGTCGAATTATTGCCTATTGAGCATTATTCAAAGCTAATTAATCTGCTTCCAAATGAATACAGGATTAGTCTTTGTCATGCTAATCGTTACAATAAAAGACGTAGGTACTATATTACTGCAGTATCAAATGCTATGATAGTTACTCACCCCAAGCAGTAATAATCACACTTCGGCTACCACCATGGTTTCGATGTTCGCATAGATAGATGCCCTGCCAGGTGCCTAACGCCAATCGGCCATTACGGATAGGGATCATTACGGAAGCACCCAGCATCGCTGCTTTCAGGTGTGCGGGCATATCGTCCGAGCCTTCATAGTCGTGCATGTAGTCCGGATCATTTTCCGGTACGGCTTTATTGAAATACATTTCAAAGTCTTCCCGTACGGTAGGGTCGGCATTCTCGTTAATAGTTAATGAAGCCGACGTATGCTGGATAAAAACCTGGCATATACCTGCGTTAATTTCACGAAGTTGGGGTATGGCCTGTAGTATTTCAGTAGTGATGATATGAAACCCGCGCCGCCGGGCTTTGAGTTGTAATGCCTGTTGATATATTCTCATAAATGACGGTTTTTAAACCTGTTCCTGAAATCAAGACCGATAAAGTTACTACTTGTTTTATCTGTCCGTTCATGTTGGGCCAAGCTTAGCGATTATAACATGGTTTAATATCAATGTAAATTTGAGCTTACAGGTTGACAACAGACGTTATTAATCATTAATTGATCACAAAACTGTCAAATCAGCGTTCATTACTCAATAGACCATCTATGACCATAAAAACAAATTTTGATGCCCTCTGGATTACTGAAAGAAACGGTAGTTACGAAAAGAAAATTAAGCAATCTTCGATCTCGGAATTACCTGCCGGGGATGTGCTGATCAGGGTAAAATATTCGTCGGTAAATTATAAAGATGCCTTGTCAGCAAGCGGTAATAAAGGGGTTACCAAAAAGTTTCCGCATGTGCCTGGTATAGACGCGGCTGGTGTTGTAGTGCAGTCAAATAATGATGCCTTTGCTGAGGGCGACGAGGTAATTGTAACAGGTTTTGATTTAGGCATGAATACGTGGGGCGGCTTTGGTGAATATATCCGGGTTCCGGCAGCCTGGGTTACACCTTTACCTAAAGGCTTATCGTTACAGGAAGCTATGGCTTATGGTACTGCCGGTTTAACAGCTGGTTTGTCGGTGTTAGAAGTTGTAGATAGCGAAATCTCGCCGGAGGCAGGTCCGGTAATAGTAAGCGGCGCTACAGGTGGAGTGGGGAGTATTGCCGCATTACTTTTAAATCAATTAGGTTACAAAGTGGTAGTCATATCCGGTAAAAAGGATGATGACTTTTTACTTGGAACTTTGGGCGCGTCTGAAGTGGTAAGCCGTGAAGCTTTTATCGAAAAACATGATGCTAAGCCGATAGCAAAACCGGTTTTTGCTGCAGGTATTGATACCGTAAGTGGCCTCATTTTGTCGGGCATGCTTAAAGCTACACAATATGGCGGTGTGGTTACCTGTTGTGGTATGGTAGCATCACCTAAATTGCAGACCAGCATTTTCCCTTTTATATTGCGGGGGGTAAAGCTTGCTGGTATTGATTCTGTACAGGCGCCTATGCCACTGCGCCAAAAAGTATGGCAGCTGCTGGCTGCTGACTGGAAACCTGAAAACCTGCAGCAAATTGTAACCGAGATAAACTTACAAGCTCTGCCTGGCGTACTCGAAACCATTTTACATGGTAATGCCAAAGGCCGATACGTTTTAAAACATGCTGACTAAATAATAAATGCTTTAAAACAAAAAGGCCTTCCTGTTTTGCAGGAAGGCCTTTTTGTTTTATGAGCGAAAGACGAGATTCGAACTCGCGACCCCGACCTTGGCAAGGTCGTGCTCTACCAACTGAGCTACTTTCGCATCATTAAGCCGTGGTTGTGTTTGAAGTATTATCCACGTCAGAATTTTGTAGGTGCAAAGGTAGAATTTTTAATTTATTCTGCCAGTATTTCTTTCCATGAGTGGTGAAATTTAAAGTAAGTGTCTCTTTTTTAAGCCTATAATTTTTTTATGTCCAAGTGTTGTTCGTTGGTAATAGTGCATTGAACATGAAAAGAGCCATCCTTTCATTACTTTAAATTCTCTTTAAAAAAGTCAAGGGTACGCTGCCAAGCCAGATCGGCAGCCGCTTTATCGTAACGGGGCGTAGTATTATTATGAAACCCGTGATTGACGTTTTCGTAAATAAAAGCTTGATACTTTTTTCCGTTTTCTTTCAACGCCGCTTCATAGGCAGGCCAGCCACCAGTGATGCGGGTATCCAGCGATGCATAGTGCAATTGCAAGGGCGCCTTAATTTTAGGAACGTCTGCAATAGCAGGTTGGCTGCCATAATAGGGCACTGCAGCTGCTAAATCCGGAATGCGCACGGCCATCATGTTGGCAATGCCGCCTCCAAAACAAAAACCTACCACACCTACTTTGCCATTGCAATTTTTATTATGTTTTAAATAATCATAAGCCGCAATAAAATCTTCTTCCATTTGTCCCTTATCGCGTTTGGCTTGCATAGTTCGTCCTTCGTCGTCATTGCCCGGGTAGCCTCCCAAAGGGCTCAAGGCATCGGGAGCCAGAGTTATAAAGCCAGCTAACGCTGCTCGTCTGGCTACGTCTTCAATATATGGGTTAAGGCCCCGGTTTTCATGCACTATAACGATGCCGCCCAACTTCTTTTTGTGGTCTGCCGGCATCGATAGCAGTCCCTTAATGATACCTCCTCCTTTGGGCGAAGCGTAAGTGATGTATTCTGATTTTAAACGCGGGTCGTCCGGCTCAACCAAAATGTTTCCCTTATAGTCGGGTATCAAAAAACTCAGCAAAGCCGGTACCGTTAAGCCTCCTACGGCGTAAGCGGATAGTTGCTGCACAAAGTTTCGCCGGTTTAAACGGTTATGCGCATAGGCATCATATAAGTCAAACACCTCTTGCTTAATGTCTTCCTTTTTTATGGGATTAGGTTCCATGATTCTGGTTTTAACCAAAGCTAATGATTAAGATAGAGCGACTTTGTGTCGTGTTGTAATAGTCTTGTTACAAATGGTTATATTCGGGGTGTGGTTAATATGTGGCAATCATCAGCGAATAATAACAAAGACCAAATGCAGGGCAAATGCTTAGCTTTGTTTTAGCCAATTATAAAAAGTTCGATTTTAGCTATGAGGATATTTCTCCGGCAGGTTTTACTAACCGGGATATGCATGTGTTTTGTGCTGTTGGGATTGGAGCAAAGTTATGCAACGCGTCCTATCAAGTACCTGGGTATTGAACACGGCCTGTCAAACAATGCTGTAACCTGTATTATACAAGACCATTTTGGTTTTATGTGGGTTGGTACTTATGACGGGCTTAACCGATTCGACGGTGTGCAATTTAAAAGTTTTCGTAATGTATGGGGCAACAGTACATCATTACCTAATAATTTTATCAACTGTATCTTACCCGTTGGCAACCAAATATGGGTAGGCACACAAAAAGGGTTGGTTTATTATACTTACACCGACAGTAAATTTCATTCGTTATACTACAATCTAAGCACCGCACAATCTCCGGTAAAAATTACCGGCAACATCTATCAAGCCGTGGCCGACAAGGCAGGCAATATCTATGCTGCGACAGAAAGCAACGGATTTGTTGTTTTTAAAGCTAATGACACGATTGGTCGAATCGCAGCTAACGGGAAATGTACTGCGGTCACTATAGACAGAGCAGGGCAAGTTTGGGCAATTGTCGAAAATTTGGGTTTGTGTAAGTACGATAGTCAGACCGGTAAATTAATATGTTTTAGTAAATCGGTAAATAGGGCAAGCTGTTTGGCAAGTGATAGTGAAAACAACATTTGGATTGGTAGTGGTAGCGGGCTGTACACTTTTTACCCTCAAAATGGTAATCTTAATCGTTTTGAAGGAAGAGGTCGCGAACTTTCCAGCCAAAATATTTTTAATCTCACGGTTGCCCGTAATGGTGAGTTGTGGATTGCTACCAACGGAGCCGGAATAAACATCTGGAACGCCAAAACGCAAATTTTAAAATACATTCTGCCCGATGAAACCAAGGCTTCATTACGTAGCGGTGCAGTCACATCTGTTTATGAGGATAAAGATCAGCGCAAGTGGATTACCACCTTACGTGGAGGTCTCAATGTTATCGACTGCGAGAGCGAGCTTCCTTTCCAGCTGGTTAATCATAACCCGCTAAAAAGAAATAGTGTAATTAGTAACTTTATCATTTCTTTTTGCGAGGACGAGCATAAAAATATCTGGATTGGGACTGACGGTAGCGGCTTAAATCACTGGGACGTTGCGAAAAACTCCTTTACAACCTATCAGTGCCAACCTGGAGCAGGTCATTTAAGCAGTAATTTTGTGGTTAGTCTGCTAAAAGACTATACTAACCAGATATGGGTTGCTAGCTTTAACGGGGGGATTGATGCATTTGATAAAGCAAGTCAAAGCTTTAAGCATTATCGCTGTTTAAATACGGCAACTAATACTGAAGAAAAGAATTTTTGGAAACTTTTTGAGGACTCAAAGCACCGCATTTGGGCCGGTAGTACTCGTGGCGGTGCCTTATTTGTTTTTAACCGTAGTACAAAGCAGTTTGAGCTTTTCGATCATCGCTTGACCAACATTCATACCCTGTTCGAAGATCATTTAGGGAACATCTGGGCGGGTAATTATACACAACTCATTAAATTAGACGCCGCTCAGAAACAGCATAAATATTACCCGATAGGGCAGGCTGTAAGAGCTATAACCGAAGACCATCAGCATCATTTATGGGTTGGCACTGAGGGAGGCGGATTAGTTAATTTTAATATACAAACCGGTGGTTTGAAAAGATATACCCAGGCTGATGGCTTACCAAGCAACTCTGTTCTAAATATATTAGTTGATGATAAGGACAGGCTATGGTTAAGTACTTACAACGGTTTATCTGAGTTTAATAGCCGGACTAATAGCTTTACCAATTATGCAGAGTCTGACGGGTTACAAAGTAATCAATTCAATTACAACGCAGCCTTAAAGCTCAGCTCCGGTCAGATGCTGTTTGGGGGTATTAAAGGATTTAATCTTTTTAACCCGGACAGTGTTGCCCGAAGGGTACATTCTCCCCAGCTAAGATTAACAGACTTTAGAATCAATAACGCTTCTTTAGATAACAGTGTAACCGATGATACACAACAACCTGTTGCAGCATTACAGGAAATCGCCATACCCTATAATCAAGCTACCTTAGCTATAGATTACACGGCACTCGAGTACACTTTTCCGGATAAAATAAATTATGCCTACTATCTTGAGGGGTGGGATCATAACTGGAACGAAGTAGGCAAGCTCCGCACAGCATATTATACCAGACTTAATGAAGGAACTTACACCTTCAGGCTTAAGGCAACTAATACCAATGGTGAGTGGAATAGCCATGAATTGAGTATTAGAATTAAGATACTTCCGCCATGGTATCGTAGTTGGTGGGCTTATTTGCTTTACTTAACAGCTCTATCTGGTATGGTGTACGCGTTTTGGCTTTATCGCATAAGGCAGGCCCAGTTGAAATATGAAGTAGATATTGCTAATCTGCGTGTTGAAAGAGAAAAGGAGTTGAATGAAAAGAAGCTGGCATTCTTTACCAATGTATCACACGAGTTTAGAACACCTCTAACGCTTATCATTAACCCAATAAAAGATTTACTGAATCAAAGTAAGGGTAATGCTGACGAATTAAATGTGATCTATCGTAATGCGCGGCGATTGCTGGGCATGGTTGATCATTTACTGCTTTTCCGTAAAACCGAAACCGAGAACGCTCAATTGAAAGCAAGCAAAATTAATTTTGTCGCACTTTGCAACGATGTTTTCGCTTGCTTTGCTCAGCAGGTTAAGCTCAAAAAAATTAATTATACGCTCAATAGCCAATCAGAGTGTGTAGATGTTTACGCTGATAGAGAAAAGATAGAAATTGCGCTGTTCAATCTCGTCTCAAACGCCATAAAGTTTACCCCTGAGGGTGGTAGTATTGCCATAACACTTCAGGAAGATACAGAACATGTATTTTTTAGTATTGCTGATAACGGCATAGGCATTAGTAAAGATGTTGGCGACAAGCTTTTTGATAAATTTTATCAGGTAAAAGACAGTAATTATTTTAAAACCGGGTTTGGTATAGGTTTATATTTAGTGAAGGTTTTTATTGAAGCGCACCATGGTAGTATCAGTTATCACAACAACCCTAACGGAGGTACTACCTTTGCTTTGAGCATACCTAAAGGCAAGAAGCACTTTACCCTCGAGGAGGTTTGCGAGAATATTATTTTTGATGCTAACCCGGTAACCGAACTAATTGATTATAATAATCGCGAAGCCGTAGTGCAGGAAACTGAAGCCGTAAACCTTGAATTACTGCTATCCAACAAGCTTTCAATTTTGGTTATTGATGATAATGAGCAGATCAGGACTTACATCAAAAAGATTTTCAGTCAGGAATATAATGTATTGGAAGCTTGGTCGGGGAAACAAGGGTTGGAAACTATAAAAAAATACCTGCCCCACATGGTGATCAGTGATATTGTGATGGGGGAGATGAGCGGATTGGAGCTTTGTAAAACCATGAAACAGGATACCTCCATTAATCATATCCCGGTTATCCTGCTTACCGGTGATACAACTCCAGACATTATGCTCAAGAGTATGGAAGAAGGTGCCGTGGACTTTCTAAGTAAACCTTTTGAAAAAGAAGTTCTGATAGCCAAAGTGAAAAGCATACTGCGCAGCAGGGCCGAATTACAAAATTACTTTTACAAAGAAATTACCCTCAAAAACAATGTGCGTAATATATCCGAAGAGCACAAAGACTTTCTTTACAACTGCATCAGTGTGATTGAGCAGCATTTGATTGATCGGCATTTTGATGTAGAAATGCTTTCCAAAAAAATGGGGATGAGTTATCCTACATTGTTCAAACGCATCAAACTTATCACCGGGCAATCAGTCAATAATTTCATCAGGTTTGTGCGTTTGCGTAAGGCTGCCGAATTATTGATCCATACCAACTGCAACGTAAATGAGGCTGCCTTCCAGGCAGGATTCAACGACATTAAATATTTTCGAGAACATTTTAACAAACAGTTCGGCGTCAATCCCTCTGAATTTGTTAAGAAGCACCGGGCTACATTTCAAACATCGTATCGGATGAGGCAACTCGGATAAAAGTCTAACAGCTGTAAAATTTATATATCTATAATAAAAAGTAATAATCGTTTTGATGGTTGCGATTTTACCGTAGTGAATCCTACAACATCAATGGATAATTAGGGGTAAAAAACGATTGCTAAGAGGGGTTAATAAGTGTTTAAATACAATTTTGACCCCTATAATTTACAGTTTTACCCCCTCTGAGCTATCGCAAATACTACTTACTTCGTTTTTATAAAGCAACGCCATTTATCCAGGCTAACGTTTAAAAACCAAACTTAAAGTTCAAAGAGTAACCTCAATGTACATAGCGCGAGGCTGATATGTTGAAGTTCTATTCGCCCTCCTTTAATAAATTGCTTGCTTTACAAACCAATTAAACTTAATAAATAATGTATGAGAAAGAACTTTACAAATCTCATTTTACTTGTGTTTTTATTTAGCGTCGCATTAGCGGGCTTATCACCCAAAGCGTTTGCCCAAAGCTCCTACACAGTTGTGGGCAGGGTGCTCGATAGTAAAAGCATACCATTGCCGGGAGCCACCGTAAAGGTGGACGGTTTACAGCAAGGCACCGTAGCTGATGCGAACGGCAGTTTTAAAATCACTTTAAATTCTCCTGCAACCTTGGTGGTTTCTTTCACAGGGATGGTGCCAAAACGAGTGCAGGTCAGCTCATCTAACAGCCAGATTGAAGTTAACCTGGCCGATGGTGGCAAACAGCTTAACGATGTAGTGATAGTGGGTTACGGTACGCAACGTCGTGCAGATGTTACAGGCTCTGTTGCTTCGGTACCTAAATCCCGTTTATCGCAGTTGCCTGTAACTAACGTATTGCAGGCTTTAGAAGGTGCTGTACCGGGGGTAAACATCACTACGGTATCATCGGTGCCGGGCGGTCAGCCGGTGGCTTTGGTAAGAGGTCAAAATTCAATTACGGCAAGCTCTGATCCATTTATAGTTGTTGATGGTATACCATTGAGTAAAACCGGAGGTACTTTGAATGACATCAATCCTAATGACATTGCTTCCATGGAAATATTGAAAGATGCATCGGCTGCCGCTGTTTATGGTACTAACGGTTCTAACGGTGTTATCATTATTACTACCAAAAGAGGGGCAAGCGGAAAACCGGTAATCAGATATAGCGGATATGGCGGATGGGAAAATTATGCGCATAAATTAGAGCCTCGTGATCCGGCATCGTTTACGCAAAAATATTTGGATTATCTATCACAAAATAATTTAAAACAGCAATTTACTGAGCCGGTATACAATAATGGAGAGCGTGCCAATTATGCTGCGGGCAAAACAGTAGATTGGTTAAACGCAGTAAGTCAGCAAGGTTATATGCAAAATCACAATCTTAGTGTACAAGGTGGTAGTGAAGATGTAAAATATTATATATCAGGCGACTACCTAAAGCAAAAAGGTGTTTTGCAAGGCTATCAGTATCAGCGTGTAAGTTTTCGATCAAATCTCGACATTAATGTTACCAAATTTTTAACAGTCGGTACCTCTGCTTATGTTACTAATAATAATTATGATGGTGGCCGTGTAAACTTGCTTTTTGCTACTGCCTTGAGCCCATATGGCAACATCTATAACCCAGATGGTACTTTCGCCATTTATCCGCAGGCACCAGAACAGCTATATACTAATCCGTTTTTAGGGTTAACTACAGATGTTTTGAACCGTAGTGTAAACATGGTAGGTAACGGCTATGCCGAAGTTAAATTTGGCGGGATATTAAAAGGCTTGAAATATCGTCTTAATACATCATACAACTTCCTCCCTACCCGTAAAAGCACTTATAGCGGTCGATTAGCTAATACTCCTTTGGGATCTGCATTTACGCGAAATACTGAGACTACCAGCTACACCATTGACAATTTACTGTATTATGTTCGTGATTTTGATAAAAGCCGGATCGACTTCACGGGACTATATGGTGCACAACGTCGCCGTTATGTACTTACAGATGCTGGCGCTACGGGGTTTGTTAACGATGCGTTGTCTTATAACAATTTGATTGCAGGCGCCACGCCTAACGTAAACTCCTTTTCCAATCGATATGCTTTAAATTATCAGATGGCCCGCTTAGTCTATTCTTATGATCAACGTTATGTAGCTACGTTTACTGTTCGCCGCGACGGTTCAGCAGTTTTTGGTGCAAACACCGACAAGTTTGGTACATTTCCATCGGCTGCTTTGGCTTGGAATATAAGCAACGAGGCTTTTATGAAAAGTGTGAAGTTTGTTAACATCTTAAAGTTACGCGGCTCGTATGGAAAAGCAGGAAACGAAGCTATAAATGTCTATGGGACTATAACTACAGACCGAACTGTTAGATACCCGTTCAATGGCACCGCTTATACTGGTGTGCAGGCAGACAACTTGGGGAACGCTAACTTAGTTTGGGAGGCTTCAAAGCCATTAAATATCGGTGTCGACTTCTCATTGTTTAATAGCCGTGTAAATGGTACGGTTGATGTTTATAACACAACAAACAGTGGTTTACTTTTACGCCGTGGATTACCCGCAATAACAGGCTACGCAAACGTTTTTGATAATATCGGAAAAACCAGAAATCGCGGTATCGAGGTGACCTTGAATACTAAAAACGTTCAACTGAATAAGTTTAGTTGGGAAAGCAATATCGTATTTGCTGCCAATAAAAACAAAATTGTTGACCTATATGGTGACCAGCAAAGTGACGTAGGTAACCGTTGGTTTATTGGTTCGCCAGTGAGTGTTATTTACGATTATAAGATGACTGGTGTTTGGCAAACCGGCGAGGATGCCTCAAAACAAGACCCTGGTGCTAAACCTGGCGATTTAAAGTTTGCCGACACCAATGGTGATGGAAGAATTACTCCTGACGATCGTGTGGTTTTAGGTCAAATACAACCTAAATGGACTGGTGGTTTATCAAATACTTTTAGATACAGTAATTTAAGCTTGACCGTATTTATACAGACAGCCCAAGGAATGCTTAGAAACAATGCTGACTATAATTATGCTGATGAAGCTGGCCGTCGTAATACCCCAGCTGAAATTGGTTATTGGACGCCAACTAATGGTAGCCAGGAGTTTCAGTCATTGGCTTATACTAATACCCGTGGTTATGGATATCCACGCAATGCCAGTTACACCCGTTTAAAAGATATTACTTTAAGTTATACGGTACCGCAAAACGTTGCCAACAAGTTAGGATTGTCTACCCTGAGTGTATATGCAAGCGGACGTAACCTGCACACCTGGACCAAGTGGATAGGTTGGGATCCAGAACAAACCTACTACACCCGCGGCAGCGGTAATTCAAACAATAATCAAATTGCCTTCGATGCTGATTTTACTAACAACTATCCTGTTACGCGCACCATCGTATTCGGTCTCAATATTTCATTAAAATAATTCAAACTTAATCAAGAACATGAAAAAGTTGACCATTATATTAGGCGCGGCATCTGCGCTACTATTAGGTGCTTCTTCTTGCAAGAAGAGTTTTCTCGACGAAAAGCCGTATTCATCTTACGCTTCATCAACCGTTGCCGACTCATTAGGCTTCGAAGCTTCGTTGGTTGGTTTATATCAATACCATTCTGGAACACTTGCTTGGTCGGGCGATCAGGGTTTTCCAAGTGTTTGGCAAGTAGGTACCGACGTAGCCAATGCTACTGCTAATCAGCAAGGTGTTGAAGTTCCATATTATAACTACCAGCAACTTACTTCAACAGATCGTGGTTCGTCGATCATCTGGAGCCGGTATTATGCTTTAGTCAACAACGCAAATATCATTATTGAAAACTTAGGTTCAACGAGCAGTTTGGGTCCGGTAGGCAAGCGTTTAGTAGATGCTGAAGCAAGATTTTTCAGAGCTTACGCTTACAATACGTTGGCTACTTTATACGGTCGGGTACCACTTATTTTGAAAACGGTTACAGGTGTTAAGCTTGATTTTACCCGTAATTCTTTAGATGAGGTCAATAACCAGATTGTAAGTGATTTGACTACGGCTATAGCCGGTTTGCCCGATTTAAATGCAGGTAACAGTCGGGTCAACACCGCAAATAAACCAGTAAGTCGAGCCAACAAATATATGGCTATGCAACTGTTAGCCGAGGTATATCTGCGCATGGGTAAAAACGACCTGGCTGAGCAGCAGGCACAAAATGTTATCAATAGTGGTAAATTTAGCCTTATCCGCTCCCGTTATGGTGTACGCGCTGGTAGCGCCGGTGATTATTATTCAGATATGTTTGTTTATGGTAATCAACGTCGTGCGCAGGGTAACAGCGAAGCAATCTGGGTATTGGAACAAGAAAACCCCAATTTAGTTCCGGGTGGTAATACTGACGCTGCTCAGCAACGCCGCGTGTTTGGAGCTGCATACTATCAAATACCTGGTATGGCATTGGCCGATTCTTTAGGCGGTCGTGGTATTGCCCGTTTAAGATTAAGCAATTGGGTGTTATATGGCTTATACAGAGGTAATGATATTAGGAACTCACAGTACAGCATTAAGCGTCGTTATTATTATAATGATCCGGCATACCCTGCTTTAATCGGTAAGCAGGTTCCTTTCACTGGTGCTGATACACTATTCCGCATCTGTCCAAGCACTACCAAATGGGGCGCTTTCGATCCTAACGATACCTTCGGTTATGCCATGATTAAAGATTTTATCCTGATGCGTTTAGGCGAAACTTATCTATTACTTGCCGAGGCGCAGGTAAAACAAGGAAAATTAGCTGATGCTGCTAACTCCATCAATGTGTTACGTACCCGTGCTAATGCTGCTCAGGTAAGTGCTTCTGATATGAATCTTAACTTCGTACTGGACGAACGTGCCCGCGAACTGGTAGCAGAAGAGAACCGTCGGATGACGTTAATGCGTACCGGGACTTTGGTTGAACGCGCCCTGAGACTAAACTCTAACGATGCACAAAAACCAATCACTGGCTTAACTGCTACCAACTTGTTGTTGCCCATTCCCCTAAATGACATCCAAATAAACAAAGACGCTAAACTAGAGCAAAATCCAGGCTATTAGTGTAACGTTCAAGTGACAGGCTAAAATCGCCTGTCACTTTTTTATTCCTTTACTCTATGAATTTCACTGTTCCTTCATGTCTAAAGCTAATTGCAGGCATATGCTTACTCTCAGTCATAAGTGAGTCGGCATCGGCACAGCAAAAAGATATTAAGGTAAGTACCATTGCCCGAAATGCTTGGGCTAATAATTCTGTTAACACGGTTATCTTCCGTAAAAATGCTCTGGTTACTTTTAAAGGAACTCAGTATGCTTCTTATTACGATTCTGCTCAATATGTAGTACTGGCTAAACGATTGGTTGGTGCTTCAAAATGGCAAATACAACGCACCCCTTACACCGGCGATGCCACCGATGCACACAAATCCATCAGCATAATGGTAGATGGTGCAGGTATAGTGCATGTAGCCTGGGGGCAGCACAATAATGCGTTAAATTACGCCAAAGGACTTAAATCGGGCTCCCTTAAATTAGGACCGAAGCTGGGCATGACCGGCAACAAAGAAAATAAGTTAAGTTACCCCGAGTTTTATCGCCTGGCGAATGGCAATCTGATTTTTTTATATCGCGATGGTGGTTCGGGTAACGGTAACTTAATAATAAATTATTACAACACTAAAACCGGTAGCTGGAAGCGCCTGCAGGATAACTTGATTGATGGTGAAGGGCAACGCAATGCCTATTGGCAACTGGCTACTGATAAAGCCGGTGCCATGCACCTCTCATGGGTGTGGCGCGAAACGCCTGATGTAGCCAGTAATCACGATCTGGCTTATGCCTGCTCAAAAGATGGTGGCATCACCTGGCAAAAATCAACCGGCGAATTATATAAACTACCCATCACGGCAGCAACGGCAGAGTATGCGTGCAAAATTCCGCAAAAAAGCGAATTGATCAACCAAACTTCCATGTTTGCTGATGATAAGGGCAACCCGTTTATTGCCACTTACTGGCGCGAAGCAGGGCAGGAGATTCCGCAGTATCATTTGGTTTATAAGAACGGTATTGAATGGAAAGTAAGCAATCTGGCTTTCCGAAAATCTGCCTTTTCACTTTCTGGGCAGGGATCTAAAAGCATACCCATCGCTAGGCCGCAAATAATTGCATGGCAAAATAAAGGCGCTTTGGCAGCAGGTCTGATTTTCAGAGATGCCGAACGGGGTAGCAAAGTATCCATCGCAGTATGCGAGAACTTGCAGCAAGCTAAATGGAAAGTTAAAGATTTGAGTGATTACAGCGTTGGTGCATGGGAGCCGACTTTAGATACTGAACTTTGGAAAGACAAGCACCTGCTTAATCTTTTTGTACAAAAGGTAACCCAGGTAGATGGCGAAGGTCTGGCGAAAGAAAAGCCCGAAGCTGTACAGGTTTTGCAATGGCAGCCTCAATCAAATAAAAAATAAATGACAACATACTTAAAAAAGACATTTTGGTCAGCAGCCCTTTTCGCCGGCTTTTTAGGCCAGGCAAGTGCGCAAAACGGCAGAGGGCTGGTTGCAGACAAGAACCTGGTTAACCAAGCTAACGGCATTTTTAAAAGGGCTGACCAGCAGTACCGTTATTTGGCGAGCCGCTTGCCAGCCGGGCGTTTCCCCAAAACTTATTATGCTAAAAACGATAGCCTGGGCACCAGTGGCTCTGATTGGTGGTGCAGCGGCTTTTACCCCGGTACACTATTGTATCTTTACAAGCAAACGCACAATACTGCTACGCTTACCGAAGCTGAGCGGATGCTAAAATTGCTGGAGGTGGAGCAGTATAACAAAACCACGCACGACCTGGGTTTTATGATGTACTGCAGTTTTGGCAATGCACTGCAAATTGCGCCTAAGCCAGAGTACAAGCAAATTTTGATCAATAGTGCCAAGTCATTATCAAGCCGGTTTAACCCTAAAATAGGAGCGATTAAATCATGGGATTCTAAAAAGCCTGAATACCTGGTGATCATCGACAACATGATGAACCTCGAACTGCTGTTTTGGGCAACACGTGTTACGGGCGACTCCAGCTACTACAAGATAGCCGTTACCCACGCCAATACCACCATGAAAAACCATTTCCGGTCAGATTATAGCTCGTATCATGTGCTTAACTATAACCCCGAAACTGGCGCTGTACAGCAAAAACGTACTGCCCAAGGTTATGCAGATGAGTCAGCTTGGGCGCGTGGGCAGGCGTGGGGATTGTATGGTTACACCGTAATGTACCGCGAAACCAAAAACAAAAAATACCTCGATCAGGCTAATCATATTGCGCAGTTCATTCTAAATCATCCTAATCTGCCTAAAGACAAAATTCCTTACTGGGATTTTAATGCGCCTAATATTCCGAATACTTTAAAAGATGCTTCGGCCGGTGCAGTAATGGCTTCGGGGTTATTGGAACTATGCCGGTATGTCGATCAAAGCAAGGCGAAAACTTACTTTAATGCGGCACAAACTATGCTTAAAACGCTTTCGGCCCCACCATATTTAGCAGCGCCAAAAACCAACGGTGGTTTTATTTTACAGCACAGCGTAGGGCATATTCCGCAGAAAACGGAAGTTGACGTTCCGCTAACCTATGCCGATTATTATTACATCGAAGGCCTTATGCGTTACAATAAATTTAGTCGTTAACGGAAGCTAAACACACACTTAAATTATGTTTAAATCATTCCTTTTCTCAATCTGCCTGATTACAGGTCTTGGCGCTAAGGCGCAAAGCGTTGACACGCTGAACGCCCCGGCCGCAGCTTTGCCCGGAGTATACGCCGATCCTAATATTGCTGCTTTTAATAAAAAGTTTTACATCTATCCTACTACCGATGGTACTGTTGGCTGGATGTCGACCTACTTCACTTGTTGGTCGTCAAATAACCTTGTCGATTGGAAGAACGAAGGTGTAATTTTAGATTTACCTAAAGATTTAACCTGGGCTAAAGAGCGTGCTTGGGCACCGGCCATCGCTAAAAAGAACAATAAATATTATTTCTACTATTCGGCCGATGTAAACATTGGTGTGGCGGTTAGTGATAAACCGACTGGTCCGTTTAAAGATCCGATTGGTAAGCCTTTAATTAAACGTGGTAGCCTGCGCGGGCAGATGATTGACCCAATGGTATTTGTAGATGATGACGGTAGCGCCTATATGTATTGGGGACAGGGCCAATGTCACGCGGTGAAGCTGAATGATGACATGGTTAGCTGCGACACTTCTAAAATTATCAATTTTAAACCTGAAGGTTATAATGAGGGGCCTTTCGTAATCAAACGTAAAGGTATCTATTATTTAATGTGGTCTGAGTATGATACCCGCGATCCGCGGTATTCTATCGCTTACGCTACTTCAACTTCACCGTTAGGACCATTTACTAAGGTGGTTAATCAGCCGGTGCTAAAAGGCAAAGGTGTAGTTAAAGGTGCTGGTCATCACTCGGTAGTTAACGTGCCGGGCACCGACCAATGGTTTATTGCTTATCACCGTTTCAAAATTCCGGGTGGTGATGGCTATAACCGTGAAACCTGCATATCACCGATGTATTTTGATAAAGACGGTAAAATATTGCCGGTTAACGTTTTTGAAAAAATAAAGCCTGTCAAGATCAAAAAGTAAGCATCGTTTTAAATGGTCAAACAAAACTCTTTACTGGTTTTATTGCTGCTGAGCTTAATGCTTACGGTGAGTGCTGCTACAAAAGCAACGCCTCCAACCCGTAAACAATGGTTGGCTTACCTGGATAAGGTAGCTCGTCCGGTTATGCAAAACATTGCCGAAAACCAGCTTAAAGCCAATATGCCGGTAGTTACCTCGGGTACCATCGACAATAAAGCGCAACGTACTAAGGTAGCTTATCTTGAAGCCTTTGGCCGCACCTTATGTGGCATTGCACCATGGCTGCAGTTAGAAGGCGGTAATCTGAACGAAGTGAAAATGCGCGACCAATATCGCCGCTGGGCACTGCAGGGCATAGCCAATGCGGCAAATCCTGCTGCTAAAGATTACCTCGAATGGAAAGGCGGACAACCATTGGTAGATGCCTCTTTTGTCGCTTTGGCGCTCATGAGGGCACCTTGGTTATGGGAGCATTTAGATAAATCTGTACAACAGCAGGTAGAAACGGCGCTGAAAATTACACGTAACACAGTCCCGGTTTATTCAAACTGGATTTTGTTTTCGGGTGCCATCGAGGCTTTTTTCGACAAGTACGATTTGGGGTATGATCCGGTTCGTGTGGAGTTTGCAGTACGCGAGTTTACACAGCATTGGTACGTTGGCGATGGCTTATATGCTGATGGAATGGATTTTCATTTAGATTATTACAATAGCATCGTAATTCACCCTAACCTTAATGCGATACTGGATGAGGTTAATCAAAAGCACAAAACTTACGACAAAGAGCGTAAGAATGCATTACAAATAAGTCAGCGTTATGCTCAGACTTTAGAAAGAATGATTAATACCGATGGTAGTTATCCGGCCACCGGGCGTTCCATTGTTTACCGTGGCGGTGTATTTCATCATCTGGCTGATATGGCTTACAAAAAGCAATTGCCCAAGTCTATCAGTCCGGCGCAGGTACGTGGTGCACTTACCGCTGTCATCAAAAAAACGCTGGAGGCTCCCAATACGTTTAACAAAGCGGGCTGGCTAAATATAGGCTTATATGGCGCTCAGCCCTCATTGGCCGAGTTTTACATTACTACAGGTAGTCTGTATATCTGCACAGATATTTTTATGCCATTAGGACTACCCGAAACCGATGAGTTTTGGAGCGCGCCATCTGCCCCGTGGACATCCGTTAAAATATGGAGCGGACAGGACGTACCTGCCGATCATGCTCTTGAACTAAAGAAATAACGACACACGTATAATTCATGAATCTTAGAAAACCTTTTTACGCATTCATTCTGTTGACAGCCGGGCTGCTCGCCGGCGCAGTTACAGCGAATGCTCAGGAAGCTAAAACAAATACTGCTAAATTAACGCAGTTTACACCGGGCACTATCTGGCCAGACAACAATGGTGTGCACATTAATGCTCACGGCGGGGGCTTACTTTACGATAAAGGAACCTATTACTGGTACGGCGAGCATAAAATTGAGGGTGGTGCCGGTAACCGGGCCATGGTTGGCGTACACTGTTATTCGTCAAAAGATTTATACAACTGGAAAGACGAGGGCATTGCGCTTAATGTATCACCAGACACTACCAGTGATATTACCAAGGGATGTATACTCGAACGCCCAAAGGTAGTCTACAACAAAAAGACTAAAAAGTATGTGATGTGGTTCCATTTGGAGCTTTTAGGCCAGGGGTATAAAGCAGCTCGTGCCGGTGTGGCTACCAGCAATAAAGCTACCGGGCCATATACTTTTATTAAAAGCTACAGACCCAATGCGGGTAAAATGCCGTATTATCCACCCGGAACCTCGGACGAGGACAAGGTAAATTGCGACAAGCCTAAAAATAAGACTGAAGGTTTCTTTTGTCGCGACGTGCCCGGTGGCCAGATGGCGCGCGATATGAATGTGTTTGTGGATGATGATGGTAAGGCGTACCACATATTTTCGGCAGAGGAAAACGCTACTCTGGATGTAGCCGAGTTGACCGACGATTACACAGGCCATACCGGCAAATTTTCGAGGGTTTACGCTGGGCGTTATACCGAAGCCCCCGCTCTTTTTAAACGCAATGGAATTTACTATATGATAGGATCAGGAACTACCGGGTGGGACCCTAACCCGGCCCGTTGGTTTACCGCTAAAAGTATTTATGGCCCATGGACTTACCACGGCAACCCATGCGTAGGCGAAGGTGCTGAAATTACCTTTGGCGGTCAAAGTACCTATGTATTGCCGGTAGCTGGTAAAAAAGATGCGTTCATCTTTATGGCCGATAAATGGACACCTAAAAATGCAATTGATGGCCGGTATTTGTGGCTGCCAGTAACCTTTAAAGGTGATGATATTGAATTGAAATGGATTAAAGAGTGGTCATTGGACGTTTTTAAGAAATAATGAAGAGAATTTACTGGATAGTATTATTGTTAACGAGCCAATTGGCCGTTAAAGCTCAGGACAGCCTGATTACAGACATCGGCGCACGCAAAACAACCAGTTTGAATGGTAAATGGCAGTATATTGTAGACCCTTACGAAACCGGATTTTATGATTACCGTTACAAAGAGCTGAACGAAAAGAATCCGGATGCTTTTTGGAATACCGATGTACAGAAAGACCGTACCGAAAAGAAAGAGCACGGGTATATCGATAAATACAGCATCGAAGTTCCGGGCGACTGGAACCACCAAAAGCCCGAGTTTACTTATTATGAAGGCACCATTTGGTATAAAAAATCATTCGATTGCCAACCGGTACAAGGCAACAGGTATTTTATATATTTTGGCGCAGTAAACTACCGTGCAGATGTTTACCTCAATGGTAAAAAACTGGGTATGCATAAAGGTGGCTTTACACCTTTCAACTTTGAGATTCCTGCCGGCTTATTGAAAGAAAAAGGCAATTTTTTAGTAGTTAAGGTAGATAATAAGCGTTATTCTGATGAGGTACCCACCCTTAACACCGACTGGTGGAATTACGGCGGCATC
The DNA here is from genome assembly GCA_913775265.1 of uncultured Mucilaginibacter sp. Classification (GTDB taxonomy): domain Bacteria; phylum Bacteroidota; class Bacteroidia; order Sphingobacteriales; family Sphingobacteriaceae; genus Mucilaginibacter. Next base: position 73,808 of record CAJYJH010000041.1, read on the forward strand.
ACCCGTAACGTATGCTTGGTTGAATTACCGCAGAGCTTTATTCAGGATTTTGTATTGCAGTTAAAAAGACCCCTGGCTGGTAAAGCTCCTGGTGCATCACCCGATGCATATGGTTGGGTAAAAATTAACAATCCTCAGGCCGGTGAAACCATTACGGTAGAAATCCCTGAATTAAAACTTAAAAAGCAATTCACCTCAACCGGGCAAACTACTGCACTGAACTTAAAGCTGTCCAAACTCCAGTTATGGAGCACCGAAACGCCAAAGCTGTACAAGGTAATCGTATCCACCAAAAATAACCGGGTAGAAGACCAAATAGGATTCCGAACCATTGAAGCGTTGGGCAAGCAGGTATTGTTAAATGGCAAACCTGTATTTATGCGGGGTATCAGTATTCATGGTGAAATTCCGCAAGAGGTACGTCGGGCTTACTCTCAGGCAGATGCTATGCAACTGTTAACGCAAGCCCGTAATTTGGGTTGTAACATGGTTCGCCTGGCGCATTATCCGCACGATGAAGCTATAACACGCCTGGCCGATTCATTAGGCGTGTTGGTTTGGTCGGAGATACCGGTTTACTGGACCATTAACTTTGGCAGCAGCGAAGTTCTAAATAAAGCGAAAGCTCAATTAGCCGAGATGATTTACCGCGATCATAATCGTGCAAGCATCATCATCTGGTCGGTGGGTAACGAAACGCCTATTAGTCAAACCCGCACTAACTTTATGCACAGCCTAATTACTGAGGCCAAGCGTTTAGATAATACTCGTATGGTTTCGGCAGCATTAGAAGTAAATTATGCCTCGGGTAAAAACCTGAACCTAATAGACGATCCGCTGGGCGAGTTTGTAGACTTAGTGGCGTTTAACGAATATTTGGGCTGGTACGGTGGTACGCCAGATATGTGTCGTAAAACAAACTGGGGCACGCCTTATAATAAACCATTGTTCATCAGCGAGACCGGTGCCGGTGCCAAAGGCGGTTTCCATGCCGACTCGCTTACCCGCTTCAGCGAAGAGTACCAAGAGTGGTATTACAAAGAGCAAGTAGCCATGCTGAAACGTATGCCTGATAATTTTGTAGGAATCTCACCATGGGTATTGGCCGATTTTCGTTCTCCTAAACGTAATAATCCAATTTACCAGGAGGGCTGGAACCGTAAAGGGGTATATGATGATAAGGGTAACAAAAAGAAAGCCTTTTATATACTACAAGCTTACTATGAGCAAATGAAGCAATTACATGATCATCCGAAAAGGAAATAATTTATATGAAGAAGAAGTATCTATATTTAGCGCTTAGCCTGTTTTTATGCGCCAAGGCGCCTGCCCAAACGCAACCGATTACCGGTTCGCACACTTTCGCTTTAGGCGATGAAGCATTTATGCTGGATGGCAAGCCATTCCAGATGATTTCGGGAGAAATGCACTATCCGCGCGTGCCCCGTGCGGCCTGGCGTGCCCGCATGAAAATGGCCAAAGCCATGGGCCTTAACACCATTGGTACCTACGTGTTCTGGAACGTTCATGAACCTCAAAAAGGAAAGTTCAGCTTTAGCGGAGAGGATGATATCACCGAGTTTGTAAATATTGCCAAACAGGAAGGTCTTTGGGTAGTGTTGCGCCCAAGCCCATATGTATGCGCCGAGTGGGAATTTGGTGGCTACCCATACTGGTTACAAAACGAAAAAGGTTTGGTAGTGCGTAGCAAAGAAACGCAGTACCTTAAAGAGTACGAAGCTTATATTAAAGAAGTAGGCAAGCGACTGGCCCCCTTGCAGGTAAACCACGGCGGTAACATCCTGATGGTGCAGATCGAGAATGAGTACGGCTCATACGGTAGCGATAAGGAGTACTTGGCCATCAACCAGCGGATGTTTAAAGAGGCCGGTTTTGATGGTTTGTTATACACCTGTGACCCTGCAGCTGATTTAGTTGCTGGTCATCTGCCCGGTTTGATGCCGGCTGTAAATGGTTTGGATGATCCTGCAAAGGTGAAAACGCTGATCCGTGATAACCACAATGGTAAAGGCCCTTTTTATATTGCCGAATGGTACCCGGCCTGGTTCGACTGGTGGGGAACACCGCATCATACCGTGCCAGCTAAAGGATATGCCGCTAAATTAGACGGTGTACTGGGGACAGGCATTTCTATCAACATGTACATGTTCCATGGCGGTACTACCCGTGGCTTCATGAACGGAGCTAATTACAAAGATACCTCGCCATACGAGCCGCAAATCAGCAGTTACGATTACGATGCGCCACTGGATGAGGCCGGTAACGCTACGCCTAAATTTATGGCTTTCCGCGAGGTCATTGAAAAATACCTGCCTGCCGGCAAAAAACTGCCTGCGGTACCTGCCGCTAAACCAACGGTAAGCATTCCGGCCTTTAAATTGACGCAGCAAGCTGTGTTGTTGAACAATCTTCCGGCAGCAGTTAAAAATGCTACTCCGCTTACCTTCGAAGATTTAAACCAGGATTACGGTTATGTATTATACCGTACTAAAGTTGCTGGTGGTAAATCGGGAATTTTAAAATTAACTGATTTGCGCGATTATGCCGTAGTGATGGTTAACGGTAAAATGATAAGTACGCTCGATCGTCGGTTAAAGCAAGATAGCATGGAAGTAAGCTTGCCAAAAGGAGAGGTGACGCTTGATTTGTTAGTAGAGAACATGGGCCGTATCAACTTTGGTAAATATCTGTTGCAAAACAAAAAAGGCATCACCGAAAAAGTAAGCTTTGCAGGCAGCGAACTAAAAGGCTGGCAAATGTACAGCTTGCCTTTTGCCGATACTAAGGCGTTTAAGTTTACAGCAGCGGCCGGCAGCAAAAGCCTGAACGAAAGCCCTGTAATACGTAAAGGCAGCTTTACGCTGAGCAAAGTAGCCGATACTTATCTGGATATGGAAAGCTGGGGTAAGGGCTTAGTTTGGGTGAATGGCCATAACCTGGGCAAGTACTGGGGCATTGGTCCGCAGCAAACACTTTACCTACCTGCAGAGTGGCTTAAAAAAGGTGCTAACGAAGTAGTAGTACTGGAACTGTTGAAGCCTGAGCAAACTGAATTGCAAGGCATTCAAAAGCCGGTATTGGATAAATTGGGTAAACCAACTATTTTAAAAATTTCTGCAGCAAACTAAAGATTGCAGCAGCCACTGGTCGGGTCATGCTATGCTGACCTAACCAGCAATTTAAAAAGTACCAAGCAATAATTTTGAGAGTGGTCATCTGTAAAGGATGGGACCACTCTTTTTTGTTTACAAGATTATTTCGATACTGGCTGAACTTGAAATATTGCATTTAAAATTTCAGATAGATAATGAAGTTTGACCAATTTATAATTATCGCACACCTTAAAAGTTGAGCGTGTCATGCTAAAATTGTATACTTCATTGCACAGATGATATAATAAAACTGAGTGCCGGTAAAATAGATTTGCTAACGTACCATTGTAACCAGTTAATATTATAGCATACTATCCTGAAGATACATTTTGCCGGGTTGATGTTTATAAGCTGCCATTGCCTATATGTCTGAACAAATTATACTTAAGGGAATAACCTGGAATCACAGCCGGGGCTTTGTACCCATGACTGCCACCGCACAGCGTTTCTCAGAATTAAATCCAAACGTTGAAATAATATGGGAAAAGCGCTCCCTGCAACAGTTTGCTGATTTTTCCATCGAGCAATTAGCCGAGCGTTATGACCTGCTGGTGATTGATCATCCCTGGGCAGGTTTTGCAGCTAACACCCGTACCATATTACCATTCGATGAGTTTTTGTCGGCCGAGTTTTTAAAAGATCAGGAGGCGAATACGGTGGGTGAGTCTTACACCAGCTATAACTTTCATGGACAGCAATGGGCATTACCTATTGATGCTGCCACTCCTGTAGCTTCCAGCCGTCCCGATTTGTTAACGGCTCATGGTACGGACAAGCCATCGACTTATGATGAATTGATCGAACTGGCGCAACGCGGATTAGTAGCCTGCCCGCTGATTCCCATTGATTCGCTGATGACATTTTATACTTTCTGCTGCTCGTTGGGAGAAGATCCTTTTCAGAGCGACACTGAAGTAGTAGGCCGCGAAATAGGGGTACAGTCTTTACAAATGTACCGCAACCTGACTAAACTAGTTGATCCGGCTTGTTTTGGATATAACCCAATCAAAGTATATGAACGCATGACTTTGACTGATGATATAGCCTATTGCCCATTTGCTTACGGATACTCCAACTACTCGCGCCAGGGTTACGCCCGCAAGGTGCTGCATTTTCATGATATGGTAACGCTGGATGGCAAAATTAACCTTCGTTCTACTTTAGGCGGTACAGGTCTGGCTGTTTCATCAAAGAGCCAGCATATTAATGTAGCCATGCAATATGCCGAATACGTAGCGTCGCCGGCATGTCAGCAAGGTTTGTATACCGATAATGGCGGCCAGCCGGGGCATTTAAGTGCCTGGACCAGCGAGCACACTAACAGTTACACGGCAGATTATTTCAGCAATACATTACCAGCTTTGCAACGCGCCTTTTTACGTCCGCGTTATAACGGTTCTACGTATTTTCAGGATCATGGCGGCGACATCGTACGTAACTACCTGATGAATGGCGGCAGCGAGACAGAGGTTTTGAACGAACTGGATAAACTATACCAGCAATCGAAAGGACAAACGCAGCATGGTTAAGCCCTTAGATGGATTAGTAGTTTTAGAGTTCAGCCAATTTATGGCCGGACCGACAGCAGGTTTACGACTGGCCGATTTAGGCGCGCGGGTAATTAAAATTGAACGCCCGGTTAAAGGCGAGGCTGGCCGGCAGATTGCCATACGCAATATTTTTGTAGATGGCTCGAGCCTGGTTTTTCATACTATTAATCGCAATAAAGAATCGTACGCGGCTGACTTAAAAGACCCGGAAGATTTAGAGCGTGTTAAAAAGCTGATAGCGCAGGCTGATGTGATGACACATAACTTCCGTCCCGGTGTGATGGAAAAAATTGGCTTGGATTACCAGGCTGTACAGGCTATCAATCCAAGCATCATATACGGCGTAGTTACCGGATACGGCAGCGAAGGCCCCTGGGCAACACGTCCCGGTCAGGACTTGTTGATCCAGTCACTGTCAGGCTTGACTTATTTGACTGATACGCATGATGCCGGTCCGGTGCCTTTTGGTTTAGCCGTGGCCGATATTATGTGCGGTGCCCACTTTGTGCAAGGCATTCTGGCGGCACTAATCAAAAGAAATAAAACTAAGAAAAGCGTACTGGTAGAAGTAAGTTTACTCGAGTCGGTACTCGACCTGCAGTTTGAAGTGATTACCACGCACTTGAATGATGGTCGTAAATTACCGCAGCGGAGTAAAAATAAAGGTGCAGGTCATGCTTATCTAAGCGCCCCGTATGGCATTTATCGTACGGCTGATGCTTACCTGGTACTGGCAATGGGTAATTTGCATAAAATTGGTCAGGCTCTGGATGTTGACTTAAGCGACTACGCAAGCCGCGAATCGTGGTTTGAGCAGCGCGATGAGATTATGGATAAGCTGGCACTCAAGCTCGAAACCAAAACCACCGCCGAATGGCTGGCTATACTCGAGCCTTTGGATATCTGGTGTTCTGAAATATTAACTTATGCCCAAAGCTTACATCATGACGCTTTTGAGGCGATGGGTGTTAAGCAAAACGTAATACTACCCGATGGTCAGGAATTGAGTACCACACGTTGCCCCATACGTATTGACCACAACCGTCTATTTTCGCCGGTGGCAGCACCGCGTCCCGGTCAGCAAACCGAAATCATCAACCAGCAATTTAACCTAACCGGAGCATGAAGCCTTTAGAAGATTATTTAGTGGTCGATTTCAGCCAGTTTTTATCGGGGCCATCTGCTGGTTTACGTCTGGCCGATTTGGGTGCCCGTGTTATAAAAATTGAGCGTCCCGAAACCGGTGATATTTGCCGGCATCTGTACACCTCAAACGTCATTATGAACGGCGAATCATCCGTATTCCACGCCATTAATCGCAACAAAGAAAGCTTTACGGCAGATTTAAAAAATGAAGCCGACAGACAGCAAGTGTGGGAGTTGGTAAAAAAGGCAGATGTGGTAATGCACAACTACCGTCCCGGCGTGATGGAACGTTTAGGTTTTGATTATGAAAGCATCAAAGCCGTAAATCCTGAAGTAGTATACGGTGAAATATCAGGTTATGGCGATGTTGGCCCCTGGAAGGATAAGCCCGGTCAGGACTTGTTGTTGCAATCGCTTACCGGATTGACCTGGCTGAGCGGTAATGACGGCGGCCCGGTACCGATGGGACTTTCCATCATTGATATGCTGGCCGGTACGCATTTAGCGCAGGGTATATTAGCTTGCCTGGTACGCCGTAGTGTTAAAGGCGAGGGGGCATTGGTGCAAGTAAGCATGCTCGAATCGGCTTACGATTTACAGTTTGAAGCAGTAACCACCTATTATTACGATGGTTTGCTACCCCAACGTACCGAAAAAAATAACGCCCATGCCTACTTGGGTGCCCCTTACGGCATTTACAAAACAGCCGATGGCTATATGGCTTTAGCTATGGGTTCTATCCCACAATTAGCACAATTGCTTAAATGCAACGCGTTGCTGCCTTATACCGAAGTAGCGCAGGCTTTCCATCAGCGCGACGAAATTAAAGCCATACTGGCCGATCACCTCCAATCGGATACCACCGAAAGCTGGTTATCTGTGTTACAACCTGCAGATATTTGGTGTGCCGAAGTATTCAATTGGGACACGCTGATGCAACAAGATGGCTTCAAGGCACTGAACATGGTGCAGGAAGTGCAAATGCAGGATGGTTACCAATACCAGACCACACGCTGCCCCATTCGTATTGATGGTGAATTGCTTACCTCTGCTAAAGGATCGCCTGCTTTGGGGCAGGATACCGATAAGATATTACAGGAGATTAAAAACTGAGTAGTATGAGCAGTGCCGATACCATCAGGATAGCCGTCAGGAAATTTGGTCCGTTTGAGAGCGCCTTACAAAAGCTTTGGGGTGCCTTTTGTGCAGAAACCGGCTGCTTGTTGAAGGCCGAGATGGTGCCGATGGATTTGGAACTGCTTTATGATACCATCATCAAAAACAAAGGGCTACAAAACGGAGACTGGGATATTGCCCACGTGGTTACCGACTGGCTCTACGAAGCCTGGAACAGTGGCTTGCTCGAAAACCTGCAGCCTTACATTGATGAGGCTGCTCCCGACGAATATCCTGCCGGTTGGAGCAATTCATTGCTTTCAGCTCAGCAATATGCTGATGGCGTAGCAGGGCTGCCTTTTCATGACGGGCCTGAGTGCTTGATTTACCGAAAGGATTTATTTGAGGATGCTAACGAGCAGCAGGCTTATCATCAACAATATGGTAAACCTTTACAGGTACCACAAACTTGGGAAGATTTTCAAACCGTAGCCCAGTTCTTTAACCGGCCGGAGCAAAATTTATACGGTACGGTCTTCGCCGGTTACCCGGATGGCCACAACACTGTTTTTGATTTTGTGCTGCAGCTCTGGACTCGTGGTGGTGAACTAACTGATGCCAGCGGAGAAATTAATATTGACACTCAGCAAGCTGCTAAAGGGCTGCAATATTATAGACAACTGTTTTTAGATACCAGTGCTGTACATCCCGAATCACAAAATTACGAGTCGGTAGCTATGGGCATGGCCTTCGCACGTGGTGAGGCGGCTATGATGGTCAACTGGTTTGGCTTTGCTTCGATGTGTGAAGTGATTGCCGAGTCGACAGTGAAAGGTAAAGTAGATATTACCAGACTTCCATGTCAGACAGGATCAAGTTCTGCATCGCTTAACGTTTATTGGTTATATACCGTAGGATCGGGTAGCCGCCATAAGCAGGTAGCCTACGACTTTTTGCGTTTCGCCACTAACCGCAATAGCGATAAACTGCTAACCTTAGAGGGTGGCATTGGTTGCCGTATCTCTACCTGGACGGACCACGAAGTAAATACAGTTATACCATACTATCATAAATTGCAGGATTTGCACGAAGTGGCCAAGTCCCTGCCTCAAAAAAGTAATTGGGCGCAAATTGCCCACATTATAGATGAAGTTGTGCTGGCTGCCATCAATACCGATACACCTGTAGAAAAATTATTAGCGCAGGGCCAGCAAAAAATTAATGAACTGAATAGTTCGCCAATATAACCTATGCAGATTTCTTATCAACCCATATTACCTCAAAACCCACAACCTATCATCATAATTGGTGCCGGTGGTATTGTGAGCGACGCCCATCTGCCTGCTTATAAGAAAGCAGGGTTTAATGTAGTCGGAATTACCAACCGTACCCGTGCCCGGGCAGAAAAACTTGCAGCCGAATGGGGCATCCCAAATGTGTACGATACCGTTGCTGATGCCGTTGCTAACGCACCTGCCAACGCAGTATACGACATCACTATTATGCCCGAAAAGTTTGTGGAAACACTGGAGCAACTGCCCGATGGTGCCGGAGTGCTGATCCAGAAACCGATGGGCGATTACTTTTGGCAAAGCAAAGAAATCCTCGAAGTTTGCCGCCGCAAAAACTTAGCTGCTGCCATTAACTGCCAGTTACGCTTTGCTCCTTACGTAAGCGCTGCTCGTGACATGATTGCGCAGGGACTGATCGGCCAGTTGTATGATATGGAAGTCCGTGTAACCTTAACTACACCTTGGGAATTGTTCCCATTTGTAATGGTGCACCCGCGGCTGGAAATTCAATATCACAGCATTCATTACATCGACCTAATGAGGTCGTTTTTAGGTGATCCAAAATCGGTAATGGCTAAAACGCTTAAACATCCGGCTAAAGAGCTGTCGTCATCACGCTCAACTATATTGTTTGATTATAGCGATACCATGCACGCGGTCATTAATACCAATCATGATCACGCCTTCGGTCCGCATAACCAGGAAAGCTTTATCAAATGGGAAGGTACCAAAGGAGCCATCAAAGCACGTATGGGCTTACTGATGGATTATCCGCATGGCGTACCCGATAAGTTTGAATACTGCATATTGGAGGAAGGTAAATCGCCGGAATGGAAAGAAATACAACTGGAAGGTTCTTGGTTCCCGGATGCTTTTATTGGTACCATGTCGAGCCTGATGCGGTACAAGGCTGACGAAACAGATGTACTGCCTACCCATGTAGAAGATGTGATTAAAACCATGGCCGTGGTAGAAAGCGCTTACCAAAGCAGCGATAACGGTGGAGTGTTGATTGCAGATCAACTGAAAGACTTGAAATAGCAAACAGGATAAAGCAAGCTATTATAAATCATAAACGATATATTCGAAGCTCGAAGCAATATATTATATGTATTTCAAATCCACCTTTTTTGAAGATTACAATGTTGGCGATAAGCGCGTCACCTTAGGGCGAACCATTACCGAAACCGACTTTGTAGTACATGCCGGCCATACCGGTGATTTTTTTCCGCACCATATGGATGCAGAATGGTGTGCAACGCAACCATTTAAACAACGCATAGCACATGGCACCATGATTTTTAGTATCGGCATCGGGTTAACCGCGTCTGAAATTAATCCTGAAGCTATGTCTAAAGGATACGATAAACTGCGTTTTGTAAAGCCTGTTTTTATCGGCGATACTATTCATTCTGCGGTAACTATCTCCGAAAAGGCAGATAGCAAAAAGCCAGAATATGGTACTGTAACCGAACACGTAGAGGTAATTAATCAAAAAGGCGAAGTAGTACTGGTATGCGACCACTTGCTGGTTGTTAAAAAAACAACTATTTAAATATGGCCAACATCAGCACCGGCGCCGAAAGCGCGGTAATTAACGAATCAGACTTAAAGGGGAAAAATTTAACGTTACCCTTTGCGCTTATATGCTCCCTCTTTTTTTTGTGGGGGATGGTGCATAACACCGACGGTATTCTTATTCCGCACTTAAAAAAAGCTTGTCAGTTAAGTAACGCACAATCTACATTGGTAGACACCGCCGTTTACGCAGCATATTTTTTAATGGCAATACCTGCAGGTATACTTCTCAGAAAACTTGGTTATAAAAAAAGTATCCTAATAGGGCTTTGTTTAGCGGCTGTAGGTGCAGTACTATTTATACCTGCGGCAAATGCGCTTGCTTACACCGGATTTTTAGGCGCTTTGTTTATTATAGGCTGTGGTATTGCCATATTAGAAACAGCTGCCAATCCTTACGCGGCTGTACTTGGCGACCCGGCCAAGGCTACTACCCGTTTAAATTTAGCGGCCGCTTTTAACGGTGTAGCCGCCATGGTGGGCCCTTTAGTAGGTACGCTGTTTATTCTTTCGGGTAAAAGTTTAACGCAAGCTCAACTGGATGCTATGCCATCTGCCGAGCGCACTGCCTATCTGTTACACGAGGCATCATCTGTAAAAGTTCCTTATGGCATATTGGCTGGTGTACTGGTTTTGGTAGCCATATTATTCGGCTTAACCAAGTTGCCCGAAATTAAAAATGTAACCAAGGAAGAAACTACAGGCGGCAGTTTCCTGGGCACTTTAAGACATAAACATTTAGCCTGGGGCGTTATTACCCAGTTTTTTTATGTTGGAGCACAAACCTGTGTTATTAGTTTTTTTATCAGGATGGCTATTCAGGGCGGAGGCTTTGATGAAAAAACTGCAGGGTTTTGGCTGGCCGTATATGGCGCTTTTTTTGTTGGCGGACGTTTTATCGGCACATTCATTTTACAATATATAAAAGCCCCTAAGCTGCTTGCTATTTATGCTGTTTCGGCAGCTGTCCTTTGTGGCGTTGCTATCTTAATTCAGGGGGTATTTGTAGTCTATTGTTTATGTGGTATCGGATTCTTTATGTCTATTATGTTCCCAACCATATTCAGTTTAGGTATTGATGGCTTAGGTGAGGATACTGCACCCGCCTCTTCTTTTATGATTATGTCGATAGTGGGCGGTGCCATACTGCCTTATATTATGGGTATGGTGATTGATTTTAGTCATGACCAAATACAACCAGGCTATATCATCCCGCTGCTTTGTTTCCTTGTAATCTTCTACTTTGGCTTAAGCGGTTATAAAATCAAAAAACGTTTAGTGTAATGGAGCGCATTATTGGTAAATATTTTATAGAAACGCCTTACGACTTGGAGAAAGCCGCACAGGTTTTAGCCGGTGAGCAATCGAGCGGAACCTTTGTAGCGGTGCCCGGCGAAACGGAAGAACTGAAAGCCCGTTTTGCGGCCCGTGTGGAAAAGATTACGCCGTTGGAGTCGGTTAAAGAATCGGCTATTCCGGGCGCTGTTTCTAAAAGTGGTTTATATCATCGGGGGAATATTGAGGTGTCCTGGTCGGTCGAGAACTTCGGTTATAATTTGCCCGTACTGGTCTCAACCCTGCAAGGTAATTTATATGAGATTACCCAATTTACCGGCTTAAAACTGATGGATATTGAATTGCCGCCATCTTACACCGAACATTTTAAAGGACCGCAATTTGGTATAGAAGGCTGCCGCAATTTAACCGGCGTGCAAGCACGTCCGTTAATTGGCACCATCATCAAACCAAGCATCGGCATGACGCCTGAGCAAACTGCCGAGCTGGTAAAAACGCTGGCCGAAGCAGGAATTGATTTTGTGAAAGACGACGAGCTATTATCGGCCTCAGCCAATTCAAGTTTCGAAAACCGTGTGGATGCCATTATGCGTGTCATAAACGCCCATGCCGACAAAACCGGTAAAAAGGTGATGTATGCTTTTAACTTAAGCGACGAGTTAGATTCTATGCTTCGCCGGTACGAATATATTGTAAAAGCAGGCGGAACCTGCGCCATGATAAGCTTAAACAGTGTGGGCTTGTCAGGTGTAAAGAAAATATGCGACCAGCGCCAGTTGGCTATACATGGCCACCGCAATGGTTGGGGAATGCTTAACCGGCACCCATTGTTGGGTATTGAGTTTCTGGCTTATCAAAAGCTATGGCGCTTAGCTGGTGTAGATCAGATCCATGTCAATGGTATTCAAAATAAATTCTGGGAGTCTGACGACTCAGTCGTACGGTCGATGGAGGCATGTTTGCAGCCATTAGCTAACGGTACAACTGTATTGCCCGTAGTATCATCAGGCCAGTGGGGAGGACAGGCGTTTGAAACCTACCGCCGTGTACCCACTACCGATTTGCTGTACATGGCAGGTGGTGGCATTATGGCACATCCCGACGGGCCAACCGGCGGCGTGGTAGCCCTACAACAAGCCTGGAAAGGCGCGGTTGACGGTCTAAGCCTGGAAGACGCCGCTGCCACATACCCGGAGTTTAATACCTCGGTAAAAAAATTTGGTAATAAATAACGATGCATAAACACGAACTGTTACTGGCCTATTACGGCGATGATTTCACCGGATCTACGGATGCGCTGGAATTTTTGACCCGTGCCGGCATCAAAACAGTTTTATTTATGGAGCCGCCAACGGCAGAGCAGTTAGCACAGTATGAAGAGGTGCAAGCTATCGGTGTGGCTGGCCTCACCCGTTCAATGCCACCTGATGATATGGAGGCTGCTCTGTTACCTGCCTTTGCAACCTTAAAAGCACTTGGCGCGTCGCACGTCCATTACAAAGTATGTTCCACGTTCGATTCCTCTCCGGCTATTGGCAGCATTGGCCGGGCTATCGATGTAGGAGCCAAAGTTTTTCAGGCGCCGTTTGTCCCTTTATTAGTGGCTGCGCCTGCATTGGGCAGGTATTGTTTTTTCGGTAATCTGTTTGCCCGTATGGGTATCGGTAGTACCGGTCAGGTTTACCGGCTGGATCGTCACCCATCTATGAGCAAACACCCGGTAACACCGGCCCACGAAAGCGATTTGCGTTTGCATTTAGCTGAGCAAACTGATAAGCGGACAGGGCTGATAGATGTTTTGCAACTTGCACAATCCTTAGCAGATGCACAACAAGTACTTAAAGACAAGATAGCCGAAGGTTGGGATACTATTTTATTTGATGGGGGAGAAGAGTCGCATTTGACTGCAATTGGCCATCTGATAGATGAATACGCCGGCGCTGAGCAACCGTTATTTTCGGTTGGATCGTCCGGTATCGAAATGGCTTTAGGAAATCATTGGAAATCAGCCAATAAAATACAGCCAAGGACGGAATTCGAACTGGCTGAAGAAGTTGAACAACTAATGGTGATTTCCGGCAGTTGTTCGCCCGTAACATCCCGGCAAATTGAGGTGGCGTTACTACATCATTTTGCCGAAATTATTATCAATACTGAGGCTTTAGCCTCCGGTAAGGATGTAGCATCTGTCATCTCAGAAAATATTGAGCAAGCTACTGCTGCTTTGCGAGCCGGTAAAAGCGTGGTAGTACATACGGGTGGAAACAATCCGGACTGTGTTGATACGGCGCTTGAAGCATTTATAAAACAAGGATTAACACCGACTGAAATCCGTAGCAGAACAGCTCAGTTGTACGGCACTGCCTTGGGCAGTATTGCCGATGCTGTGATAGCTCAAACCAATGTGAAGCGCTTACTGATTGCTGGTGGAGATACTTCCAGTTATGCAGCCCGTGCTTTGGGCATCGAGGCGGTAGAAATGATCGCCCCTGTAGTTTCAGGTGCACCATTGTGCAAAGCTTATGCGCCCGGTAAAGCAGTAGATGGTTTGGAAGTAAATATTAAGGGCGGGCAGGTAGGCGATGAACATTATTTTTTAACGGTTTTAAAAGGAAAAGCAAATTAACATGGCAAAAACATTAGGACTAATACATACCTCTCATACCCTGATACCGGTGTTTCAGCAACTGGTAAAGGATAACTTACCCGGCGTAAATACTTTTAATATTGTAGACGATAGTTTGGTGCGTAATATTCGCGAGCGTGGCGAGTTAACTTCTTCTATAAGTAAACGGGTGGCCGACTATGTGGCTTCGGCCGAAGATTCGGGTGCTGATTATATTCTGGTCACTTGTTCATCCATCGGCGCCGCAGTTGAAGCAGCAGCCGAAAACAGTAAAGTAACAGTACTGCGGGTAGACCAGCCTATGGCAGACCTTGCCGTACAATCGGGCAAACGCATTGGTGTGATCGCCACATTATCAACCACCTTAGAACCCACCAGCGATTTGGTAAAACGCAGAGCGACTATTGCCGGTAAAGATATTGAACTGGTAGCCAAGCTATGCGACGGCGCTTTTGAAGCCCTGATGGGCGGCGATGCAGCTAAACATGATGCCATTGTGACTGCTGCCTTGCGCGAATTATCAGAACAGGTAGACGTAATCTTACTGGCACAAGCCAGCATGGCGCGCGTAGTTGAAGGCCTTGCCGAAGAGGATAAGAAAGTGCCTATATTGGCCAGTCCGCCAAATGCCATTCAGTACATCGCGTCTGTCATTTAAAAAGTCAATCAATGCAGTCACTCCGTAAAATATGCCTGGTGCTTAGCGGCCTTGCGGCTGTAGTGTTGTTGTGGGGTATTTTTAGTACTCAACGTCAGCTATGGGAGCCGGCGGCGGTAAGCCTGTGTTTGTTTGGTGCGATTGGCTTAGGGGCTGTGCCTGCGCTATCCAGCTACCAGTACACTGCCTGGATTATTACAGCCGTAGTAGCTGCCATGATTTACCCTTCCGCTTTTTTAAAATGGGGCGGTTTCGATCTGCGCAATAAGTGGCTCATCCTGATTGTAGTGCAAATGGTGATGTTCGGCATGGGCATCCAAATGAGTCTGCGCGATTTTACGGGTTTGGGCAGTACGGGTAAAGGCGTGTTGATTGGTTTAGCCTGTCATTTTACAGTGATGCCCCTAATGGGCTTTTTGCTCACTAAAATATTCCATTTTGAGCCGGAGATAGCTTCGGGTATTATTTTGATCGGATCCTGTTCGAGTGGGTTAGCATCCAATGTGATGGTTTACCTGGCCAGGGCTAACCTGGTTTTATCGGTAACGGTAACTGCCATGGCCACGCTGGCTGCTCCGTTTCTGACGCCGGTATTGATGAAATTACTGGCGGGTACGCTGATCCAGATCAAATTCATTAGTATGATGATGGAAATCATCAAGATTGTTTTAGTACCCATCGGTGCTGCTTTACTGCATGATTATTTAAAGCGGGCAGACGCCGCCGGACGTAGAATGGTTTACATCATAGGTGTTGCTTGTGTGGCCTATCTGCTTGCTCTACCTGCGGGTTTATATCATTTTTATGAAACTCATTTTTCTGAAGCCGGATTGCAGTCGGCCGAGGTATTTGGCTTTTTAGTGGGGGCTTTTGTAGTAGGCATGGTGTACCATCAAATTTACAGAGCTAAACCCGAGGTAGATAAATTCATTCCTTACCTGTCCATGTTCGGCATAGTCTACTTCACTGCCGTAACCACTGCTGCCGGTCGCGAAAACTTATTAAATGTAGGCCTTCTACTTTTCCTGGCATCAGTAATTCATAACGGTGCCGGTTACTTCTTCGGTTACTGGCTCAGCCGTTTGTTTAAACTGGACAAAAACTCCGCCCGTACGGTCGCCTTCGAGGTCGGTTTACAAAATGGTGGTATGGCCTCGGGCTTAGCCGGTACTATGGGTAAGCTGGCCACGGTAGGTTTGGCTGCGGCCGTGTTTAGTCCCTGGATGAATATTTCGGGCTCCTTGTTGGCTAACTACTGGCGCAGGCGACCGGTTGAGCAGGAAGGAGAAAAGAACTTAGCTCATGTCGAGAAAGCTGAGGTCGGTAAATAAACTAATAGTAAATGGCACAAGACATTAAAAAATACACTATCACGCGACACTATCAGTAAAGAGTCCATTAAAACAAAAGCGCCTTGTAACTAACTTACAAGGCGCTTTTGGTATTTAAGTAATGTATTAAGTTTATGCTAACACTTCTTTAACACGTTCTGCAGCTTCTTTTAACAGGATAGCTGAGAATACTTTCAGACCTGAGTTATCAATCAGTTCTTTCGCTTCTTTAGCGTTAGTACCTTGTAAACGTACAATGATAGGTACAGGGATGTTACCAATTTCCTGGTAAGCATCAATTACACCTTGCGCAACACGGTCGCAACGAACAATACCACCAAAGATGTTGATCAAAATAGCTTTAACGTTCGGGTCTTTTAAGATGATGTTGAAAGCAGCTTTAACAGTTTGTGCGTTGGCAGTACCACCTACGTCCAAAAAGTTAGCTGGCTCGCCACCGGCAATTTTAATGATGTCCATAGTAGCCATGGCTAAACCGGCACCATTAACCATACAACCTACGTTACCATCTAATTTAACATAGTTTAAGTTAGAGTGGCTGGCTTCAACCTCCATTGGGTCTTCCTCGTTCGTATCGCGCAGGGCAGCGTAATCTGCATGGCGGTACAAAGCGTTGTCATCCAGGTTAACTTTAGCGTCAACGGCTAAAATTTTATTGTCAGATGTTTTTAATACCGGGTTAATCTCAAACTGCGAAGAGTCGGTTGCATCATAAGCTTTGTATAAAGCACCGATAAATTTAACCATGTCTTTAAAAGCTTCGCCAGATAAGCCCAGGTTAAAGGCAATTTTACGAGCCTGGAAACCTTGTAAACCTACTTTAGGGTCAATCTCTTCTTTATGTATCAGGTGAGGAGTAGAGTGAGCTACTTCTTCAATGTCCATACCACCTTCGGTAGAGTACATAATGATATTGCGGCCTTTAGCACGATCAAGCAATACGCTCATGTAAAACTCTTTGGTTTCGCTATCGCCCGGGTAATAAACGTCTTGTGCAATTAATACTTTGTGTACTTTTTTGCCTTCCGGACCGGTTTGCGGAGTAACCAGTTGCATACCTAAAATATCACCGGCTTTTTCTTTAACCTCATCAAGGTTTTTAGCTAATTTAACACCACCACCTTTACCACGGCCGCCGGCATGGATTTGGGCTTTAACAACTACCCAGCTCGAGCCGAAATCTTCTTTCATTTTTTGGGCAGCCTCAACAGCTTGTTCAACAGTATCGGCTACAATGCCTTCCTGTACCCTTACGCCAAAACTTTTTAGTATGGCTTTACCCTGATATTCGTGAATATTCATGTCTTGTGAAGAATTTGCGGTAAATCTACAATTTCAGTTGTATTTAAAAAACCGGATTGGACATTTTATGCAAATACCGCAATTAAGGTATCCGTTTCATTGTAAAGATCAGCTTTTGCCACGCTATATTAAACAGACATATAACAAAGGGGGGATTGATAAACCGCCGATTAGGCAAGGCTATGTTTTTTATCTATTTTTGCGACATGCTGAAAGCACTCGGTATTCAGAAATACTATAATAAGCTCCACATTTTAAAAGGGGTTAACTTGGAAGTACAACAAGGCGAAATTGTAACTATTGTTGGAGCATCCGGTGCCGGCAAAAGCTCTTTGCTTAACATCATCGGTACACTGGATAAACCCGATGGCGGGCAGCTGTTTATGGATGAACTGGAAATTAGTAAGCTCAACAATAAACAGCTCAGTCACTTTCGCAACACGCAAATAGGCTTTATATTCCAGTTTCACCATTTGCTGGCCGAGTTTGATGCTATTGAGAATGTATGCATCCCGGCGTTTATAGCAGGAACGGCCAAAGCTGATGCACAAAAGCGTGCCGCTGAGTTGCTGGATATGCTGGGCTTGAGCAGCCGCATACATCATAAACCCAATCAACTATCAGGTGGTGAGCAGCAGCGCGTGGCCGTAGCAAGGGCTTTAATTAATAAACCGGCTTTAGTATTGGCTGATGAGCCATCGGGTAACCTGGATTCGGCCAATGCCCGCGATTTGCATGAATTGTTTATCAACCTGCGCAATAATTTTAATCAAACATTTGTGATTGTAACCCACAACGAAGACCTGGCCGATTTATCAGACCGTAAGGTGGTGATGAAAGACGGACTGATTGTGAATTAAACTATGGCTTCAATTCTGATCACCGGGGCCAGTATGGCCAAAGCCTACCGGCTCAAAAATACTTTGCCCGCTGCCGAGGTGTTGTTGGGTGATTATCTGGATTTACCCGAAGTGATGATTAAATCCGGACAAATGATAAAGTTGCCAAATCCGCAGGGCGAATCTTACCCGCACCAAATGCTGGCACTTTGCCTGGATTACGGGTTTGATACGGTTTATGTATTACACCCTGACGAAATGCGGGCACTTGCTCCCTCCACTCAATTGTTTAACGAGTACGGCATCAACTTCCAAACTATTCATGATTAAGTACAGCGATATCGATCCGCGCATTAACGCCTTTGTTTTTGAGCTGGATAACGTGTTGTTTCCTGAAAAAGACTATCTATACCAGGTATACTACCTTTTTGCAGGTTACCTGGAGTATACAGAACTGCTGGATGCCAAGGTGCTGGTTAGTTTGATGGTAAGCACATATGAGCAAAGCGGCGCGTCTGCCGTGTTTGATACGTTAAAGGAACGTTTCAAGGTAGATGAGAAATACCGTTTCAACTTTGAGCATTTGCATACGGCAGCACAGGTGCCTTTGATGCTGTACATCTATCCCGAAATGTTAACCTTATTGCAGGACATTGTGGTTGACCGCAAGCAGATTTTTATTTTAACCAACGGTAACCCGCAACAGCAGCTCAATAAAATAAAGCATACCGACTGGCAGGGGTTGGAAAAATACCTGACCTGCTATTTTGCTGACGAAATTGCGCCCAAACCCGAACCTGACGCATTGCATTTCGTGATTGAAAAACACAGTTTGCAACGTCGCGAAATACTCATGATCGGCGCCTCTCAAAACGATGAGTTGTGCGCCGAAGCTGCCGGTGTCGACTATATTTCTGTATAGCTAAAACTATCTTCTGCATTCGATAATTTATTGGTATATTGTCCGTTAAAGAAAAAATATTGAAAGATAGGATGAAGAGGCATGTTTACTTTTTTTTATTGTTTGCGATTGCATTTACATCATGTAAAAAGGATCGCGTCACTGACGTTTCCGTAACTTCTACAGGCACAGGGGGGAGTACTGGTGGTTCTACAGCTTCTAACGATGATTTGTTGAAAGATTCTGTTTACATGTACGCGCAGGAAGAATATTTATGGAATGACGCTTTGCCGTCGGCAAGCGTATTTAACCCAAGGCAATACACTGGAAGCTCGACTGTAGCCGCTTTACAGGCCGAGGTTGACGCTCTTTCTCAAATTAAAATAAATCCGTCTACAGGAAAGCCTTATGAGTATGATACGCAGTACCCGGGTACATCGAAATACTCTTATGTAGACCAAGGGCAAGCAGCTACCTCAATAGGTGGTACCGGCGGCGATTTTGGGTTTTTTGTATTTTATCAATCCAGTTCAGATTTACGGGTAAGGTATGTTATCCCTAATTCGCCTGCTGCCACAGCCGGTTTGGTGCGTGGTTATAAAGTTACGGCTATTAACGGTACTACTAATCTGGCTTACTCCTCAAGCAGTGACCCAATAATAACTTTCGTGGGTAATGCGCTGTCGGGCAATAGCATCACTTTAACTTTGCAAAAGCCTGATAACAGTAATTTTACCACTACCATTAATAAAGGTACCTATACTATTAACCCGGTAATGAAGTATACTACCATTACCACATCAAGCGGTAAAAAGGTAGGTTACTTCGCTTTAAAATCGTTTACTACATTAGCTAACGCGCAGGCTAAAATTGATGAAGCGTTTAACAGCTTTATTGCAAACAACGTTACCGAAATGGTTGTTGACTTACGCTACAATGGTGGCGGTGCTGTTGAGACTTCTCAGTATATCGCCAATTATCTGGTACCAGCTGCGAAAAGCGGTTCTTTAATGTATACTGAAAACTTTAACAGTAAATTGCAGAACGATATTTACCCTTTACTGGCCAAAAAATACCGGATTGATAAAGGTGATTTTAGTGTAGCCAACAATACGTTCAACTTCGCTAAAAAAGGTTCACTTAATTTAAGTCGCGTATTCTTTATTGTTACCGGGGGCACAGCGTCCGCAAGTGAGTTATTGATCAATAACTTGAACCCGGTAATGAATGTGCAGATTATCGGTCAAACCTCTTATGGTAAACCGGTTGGTTTTTTTGGTATACCTTTGGGCAGCCGGTCTGAATATGATTTGTATTTAGCCGAATTTGAAAGCCGTAACTCGGCAGGTAAGGCGGACTTTTACCAAGGCATGGTACCGGGCGGAAACTTTGCCGGTGTAGTAGCCAATGATGATTACACCAAAGACTTTGGCGACCCAACCGAAGGCTTGTTGTCACGTGCGATAAACTACGTAGAGAAAGGAACCTTTGCGGTGCCTACTTATCAAACTAATAGCTTAAATGATAACCAGGTTAGCGACCGTGCTAAAGCCAATAGTATATTAGACGAAAAGCTGCACGAGTTTAAAGGCGCCATACATACACGCGACTTACAAGCCATACATTAATAGAAAGTTAGTCGGCCAGTTGGCGTAAGTCAACTGGCACTACTCGCGAAATACCTTGCTCAACCATAGTTACACCGTACACAATATCGGTGCTGGCTATGGTTCTTTTGTTATGCGACACAATGATGAATTGTGAACCGGATGAGAATTTACGGATGATATTGTTGAACTTGTCAATATTGGTATCATCTAAAGGGGCATCAACCTCATCAAATATACAGAAGGGGGCAGGCTTTAACAGGTAAAGTGAAAATAATATGGCGGTAGCCGTAAGCGTTTTTTCGCCACCCGATAATTGGTTGATGGACAACGGACGTTTCCCTTTAGGTTTGGCAATAATATCAATATCCGACTCCAGCGGATGATTGGGATCCGTTAAAATCAAATCGCACGAATCTTCCTCGTTAAACAGCGATCGAAACACTTTAATAAAGTTTTCGCGTACCAGGGTAAACGCTGCCATAAATTTCTCGCGGGCAGTATCATCAATTTCCTGAATGGTAGAAAGCAATGAGGCCTTGGCTTCCATCAGGTCTTTTTTTTGCGATTGGATAAATTCGTACCGGTCGTTCATTTCTTTAAATGCTTCGAGCGCCATTG
Organism: uncultured Mucilaginibacter sp.; assembly: GCA_913775265.1. GTDB lineage: Bacteria > Bacteroidota > Bacteroidia > Sphingobacteriales > Sphingobacteriaceae > Mucilaginibacter. The sequence goes on from CAJYJH010000041.1 coordinate 94,865, forward strand.
GGTTAATGGCGCCAAAATCATCCAGCTGTTTTTTTAGTTTTTCGGTGCGTTCGCGTAAGTCCTGTTCGTTCTCGCCAGCAGGTATTTCGGTTTCAAGTAGATCGTTAATATCGATGTTGAATTCAACGGCCAAACGCTCTTTTAGTGCATTGAGCTCCAGTTTGAGGTTGTTGCGCTTATCTTTCAGCTCGTTTTCAATCACGTCGGCCTGGTCTTTTTGCCGGCGTAATTGAGTGATGGAATTTTCTGTTTCTGTAATCTGTCCGCGTAAGGCATAATAGTCCTGCTCGGCAGTACGGGTGGCCTGTTCCAGTTCTTCACGCTGGCTGTACATTTCCAGCAGTTCTTCGTCCGAAAAATCGGTTTGCTGCAAAGTTTCCAATAGGGCAGCCTGTACCTTCTGCATTTCGGCAGTGTTGTTATTAACACGAACATCCAGGCTATCCTGTTGCGTTTCGCGATACTCCAGGTCTTTCATCAGCCCCGAAACCTTGTTTTGCTGCTGATGAAAACGGATGTTTTCTTGGTTATAGGCGTTGCTCTGTACGGTGGTGTACTCGTTCAGCTCGTTAAAGGCCTGCTGCCTATCCAAAAGCAAGTCGCTTTGAATTTCTTTCTGCGTTTTTAACTCGGCCAGTTGGGGTTGTAACTGATGCTCCTGTGCCCGAATATCACTTATTTTGCGGGAAATATCTTCCTTTCGGTTGCGGCTGTTGGTAATGAAGGTTTGGTATTGCTCGCGCCTGGTAGTTACGGTAACCAATTCGGTATGCAGGCGATTAAGCTCCTGTTGCTTTTGTTGTATTTCGGCGGAACGGCCTGATGCTTTTAAGGCAGTCAGCTTACTTTGCAATGCTTCAATATCTACTTTGTAATTGGCTATCAGCTGCTCAAACTGCCTGATCTCTTTAGCCAGGTTTTCGAGGTTTTTAGCCCGGCCAATACGCTTGCCTTCAAATAAGCCTACCGAGCCGCCAGCCATGCTAAATTTCGATTTACTAAATTTGCCGCTTTTACCCAGTAAAATAACTCCTTGTGGCACCGGTGTATTGTTCAGGTCGCTTTCGCTGGCATCATTCACCAGGTAAACATTTCGTAATATATAATTACACAATGGGCTGTAGCGTGCTTCGGTTTCTATAACCTGTAAAGCCGGGGTCCACCCATCGGGTACTGCGGCTGGCTCTACAGCAGGCAAGGCAGCATAATGTTTGAGAATGAAGAACTGCGCGCGGCCTTTGGATGCATTGCGGAGCAGATTGATAGCCTTAATGGCATTATCATAATCCTCAACTACAAAATAGTTCATCAACGGTTCCAGGTAGTTCTCAATCGCCACGCGGTATTCCTCTCGGCAAAACAAAATGTCGCTGAATAACGTGATATTCTTCACCCAGTCGGCATGCTTTTTTAAAAACCGGATCGACTCCGGGAACCCTTCCAGGTTATCAACCAAACTCTTGGTCAGGTTATACTCATTCTGCTTAGCGTCCAACTGGCGGGTATGTTGTGATAGCTGTTCGCGGCTGTCTGCAATGCTAACTTCTGTCTCTGTGATCTGAAACTGTAACTTATTTTCAAACTCTACGTCCAACCTATGTTCATCCTGAGCTGTTTCAGTACGGTATTCGAGCTCTGTTACCAGCTGATTAAAGTGTGACAACTCTACCTCGCGACTGGCAGTATCTTCCATGTTACGCTGGCTTTCCTGTTCCAAAGCTTGCTGTTGTATGCGTAAAATATCCAGCTCTTTTTCGGTTTGGTAAATCAGGTTCTGCAGCCGGTTATTAATGCTGGTCAGTTCGTTTAGTTCGGCGCGCGCATCTGTTTGTTCCGAGCGTAGTTCATCAACGGCTTGTTTTATATCAGCTACCTTATTGCGGATAATTTCCAGATTTTCTTCTTCCTGTAGTTTTTCTTCACTCAACCGTTTAATATTATACAGCACATGATTAAGCTGGTTACGGTCGCGTTCCAGCTCTTCGGTAAGGCGAGTTTCTTTATCACGCTGAAACTTGAGTTGCTCATTTTTGATTTTCTTTTCGCTCTCGTAAGCACGTATTTTGGCCACAAACTCATTGGTGGCTTTTTGCTGAACCGACAAATTTTTTTCGCGGGTAAGATGATCCAGCTTTTGTTGTTGCAGGGCGGCTTCCAGCGTATCAATCTGTGTAGCTATTCCGAGGCGTTCTTCGCGATGTTTTTGTTCTTGCTCCTCAATTCGTAGCAACGAATCACTAAAGGATGTAATACGAAATGAAGCCAGCATGATACTGAGCGATTTGTATTGCTCTTTTAGCCGGTAATAACGCTCCGTTTTTTTTGCTTGATTTTCGAGTGTTTTCAGGTTCTTTTCAATCTCGAAAAGCAAATCCTGCACCCGCTCCAAATCAGCCTCAGTATCTTTAAGTTTATTGAAAGTCTGCTTTTTACGAAGCTTATACTTGGATATACCGGACGCTTCTTCGAATAAATTACGACGCGAACCTTCTTTGTTGGTAATAATCTCATCGATCATTTTAAGCTCGATGATAGAGTAGGAATCTGACCCTATGCCGGTATCTAAAAAAAGATCGGTGATATCTTTAAGCCGGCATTGCACATCATTAAGGCGGTACTCGCTTTCGCCGGTACGGTAAAGTTTACGGGTCAGCGTCACCTGCGAAAACTCGGTAGGCAGAACGTTTTTGGTGTTATCGAACGTAAGCGATACTTCGGCCAAGTTGGCAGGCTTTCGGCTTTTAGTGCCGTTAAAGATGATGTTCTCCATCTTCTCCGACCGCAGCGCCCGGGTGCTCTGCTCGCCTAATACCCAGCGGATAGAGTCGACTACATTTGATTTACCGCAGCCATTGGGGCCTACAATAGCCGTAACCCCTTCGTTAAAGTTAATCGTAATTTTATCGCCAAAGCTCTTAAAGCCTTTAACTTCTAACTTTGTTAACTGCATTGATGCACAACAGTATCAGACCTAATCGTTTAATTAGCAAAGTAACGAAAAAACTAAGATTTTTGGTATAAATTATATATCGCCTACTTTAAAAGGTTAATTGGTGTTTATTTTATAATCGCTGTCGACGTTCGAGTGTAAGTTCGGTACTTATCTGTTTTCGTGATAATACGGATGTTGCTGTAGCTTTCTTTAAATATAAATCTCGCCCTTCAAATAAGTCACTGCTTCGCCGCTCATCAACACGCGGTCGCCTTTATGTTCGCACCATAACTCGCCTTTACGGGCAGAAAGCTGATAGGCATGTAATTGAGTTTTACCTAACTTTTCGGCCCAGTAGGGGATGAGGTTACAGTGTGCCGAGCCAGTAACCGGATCTTCAGGAACACCTGCGGCAGGCGCAAAAAAGCGGGATACAAAATCAACATCTTTACCCGGTGCGGTAATGATGATACCAACGGCATCTATCTTACTCAACAAGAAATGATTGGGCTGCATATCGATAATATCCTGCTCATTGTCGTACGCCAAAAAATAATCGCGCGAACGCAAAACGTGTACCGGCATTTTATTATTCAGCCCCTCTAATAAGCCTTCGGGCATTTCGGCCGGGTAGGGTGGGCGCGAGGGAAAGTCAAGGGTGTAGCGATCTCCATTTTTGGTCACTATCAGCGTTCCTGCCTTTTGGGTTTCAAAATGAATGGCATCTTCTGTATAGTTTAATTCTGTAAAAATGATGTGTGCGGTGGCTAAGGTAGCATGTCCGCATAAATCAATTTCATATTCCGGTGTAAACCAGCGTAGGTGATAACCCTCGGGTGTTTTTACAAAAAATGCAGTTTCGGCCAGATTGTTCTCGATGGCTATCTTTTGCATGGTTTCGTCGGGCAGCCACTCAGTTAACGGGCAAACTGCTGCCGGGTTGCCGCCATACAATTGATTGGTAAAGGCATCTGCCTGGTAAATAGGTATAGTCATCTGTGGGATTGATTATGGCTAAGATAGCCGTAAGTTATCAACTCTTCAGGATGTTTGATCAATTTTGTGGCTCCGTTTTGCAGGAGATACACCTGGTCGCTTACATCCAAGATGTTTTCGTACTGATGATCGGTGACGATAAAGCCTTTATAAACAGATCGTTTACGGATGATGGCTTTAATTTCTTCGGCCTGCACCGGCGAGATATGGGTAAAAGGCTCATCGAGTAAAATGTAACTGGCTTTGCTATACAGAATCATCAGCGTTTCGAGCTTGCGCAGTTCGCCGCCTGATAGCTGACTTGGTTTGTTGTTTTTAAACTGTCGGTAAATGTCAATTTCAGTAAACTCATCCCACGCTCGCTGATCAACCAGCATGGGCGCAAGCTGGCAAATGGGTATTTGTTTGGGTAAATAATTTTGCTGCGGCAGATAAGCAATGGTGTTATTAATATATCCTTTGTCAATAATTTTGCCGTCAGCATTGATGTGCTTATAATCGGGGGTTACCGTTCCGAAAATAATTTTTAACAGGCTCGACTTACCGCTGCCATTACGGCCTAGTAAACCGGTAACACACCCGGGCCGGCAATCCAGGTAAACATCCTGCAATATTTTGCGGCCGCTATAGGCTAATTGTACACTGTCTACTTTAAGCATGAGTTACAGGCAATAAGTACAGACATACAGAAGTAATTACAAGAAATGCTAAAAGATCGGCCGTAAAAGTTATCGCGTAAAGCCTAACTACACTTTGCCCGGCATTGCGGTAATAATTATAAACGTATCTGTTTAGGTGATGACGAAAGAACGCGGCAGTGGCATAGCCCAAAAGCTTAAAAACCAAACAAAGCGGTAAAACCACTAAGCCAAACGGTATTAGCAACAACAAGGCAATGCCACTAAATATTAAATGATACCACCAAAATGGCCGGTGAAATTGCAACAATAAGCGATACAAGTTAAGCATAGAGTGACGGGCAAAGCTGAATATATACAACTCATACACGGATAGCTTTATTGTATGTGATCAAAGCTCTGCTAATTAGCAATCCAGAGCACGGAATTGCCTGTACCATATTCGTTTTGTTCGCGTTGCTTATTGCCCGGGTCCAATATCCATTGGCCATCCACCACAAACTTGTAACGGTACTTGCCCGGTTTTAAGCGCATACTGATGTGCCATTCGTTGCCTTCATGCACAAGAGTATAGCCGGTAGGGTTCCAATTGTTCATATCCCCTGCCAAGCGAACCTCACGGGCATTGTTGTAGCCTTTTAATACGAAGGTATGGTTTGGCGCAACAGACATAAATGAGTTATGGTTGTCATCAGTAACGGACGAATGCGGATTACCCGGATCGGTCATCCATTGCCCATCGGCTATAAACTTATATTCGTAGTTACCTTTAGGCAGAATGATCGATAAGGCCCAGCCTTTGGCAGTTTTCTTTAACCGGGTGCTGTTTGGGTTCCAATCATTAAAGCTACCGGCCACGTAAACGTTTTGAGCATTGGTGAAGCCGTTAAGTTTAAAGGTGGCTGTTTCGCCAAGACTCAACACCGATACCGCCTCGCTTTTATATTTGGCTTGTGTTGGGTTAGACGGATCAACGGTCCACCGGCCATCAATCATAAAACGGTAGAGGTGGCTGCCTTCGTGCAAGTAAAGCTGCTTTTCCCAATGGTCGTTTTTAAAGGTCATCACCAATTCGTTGGCATTCCAGTTGTTAAAACTTCCAGCTACCGATATACGGCGTGCCGACTGATTGCCGGGCAACCTGAAGGTGTAATTGTAACGGAAATAAATAGAGTTGTAATCGCCGAAACCGTCGGCTTCTTTCAGATTATTTTCCAGGTCGCGCGTCCATCGGCCATTAACAATAAACTTATAGGCATAAATTCCCGGTTCCAGTTTAATGTCGCTTACCCAGCCACTATCTGTACGTGTCATTAATCCTTGTTGGGTAGTCCAGTCGTTAAAGCTGCCCGACAACTGCACCCGCCGTACACTGGTATTGCCGGGTAGAAAGAAACGCGTTAAACCTGACGGTAATTCGCGTACGGTTACTTTAGAGAATTTATTGACCCCATAAGCCACATCATCCGGGTAACCGGGATCTGATTTTGCAGCAGCAGATATGTACCTCATAGCCTTACCGAATTGCAATTGCGGAACAATGCAAAACGTCAGGATGACTATGATGTATGGAGTAAGCCGCCGTATCATTAGGTTAGTGATTGTAAATGTACATTTCCAGTTCTTTTTTTACGAAGTTTATGGTGAAAATACCCCGGGTAAAAAAGTCATATCCTAAAACTGCATCTACCGAAAAACCATAAGCCCTGTCCAAATGACTTAAGTCGGATATTAAAATCCGGTTGTTTCTGAATAAGTAGTTGCCTATCACCATCTGGTCAAAATTGGCATATACCAAAGCCTTGCCAGTACCACCAACACCCACAATAGCCGATTTATTAATGGGCTGCATGACATTCATCACTGCCTTGGGGCAATCTTTAGACAGTAAATTGCTTTCGGCTCCTGTATCAAAAACAAACCAGGTAGTCTTATCGGCAATGCTGCCTTTAATAAACATTACATCGTTCATGTACTTAAACGAGGTGCGCATATCGGGTGCTTGGAATGCCCGTTGCTCCGTTGGTATCTCGCCTTTGTTATCCAGTTTGTGCAGGTAAAGTACATTATGGAAAAGATCGATAGTGATGGCCATTTTGCAAAACAGCTGCGTGCCGATAATGCCCAGTACTTTGATTTTTTTAGTATTTTCAATGGCCGATAAATCACAGACATCAGCAGGGAGCCTTTTGTATTTTAAGTCCAACCCCAACAAAAAGTTATTCACCTGGGTGCGAAAGGTACCTGCTGAGGCTCCGTTCACCCCAGTGGCTTCCTGGTCGCCTACGTGAGGCATATCACTAAAGTAAGTGGCATTTAATACTAAATAAGGTGCCCCCGTATCCAGTACAAAATTGCCTGCTACCGAATCAACCTGAGCTTCTAATACAATCAGGTTGCCGGCCCGCTTGATGGGGATGGTTACCGTTTTTAAATCGTCGGCAAAAATGGGTTCGATGATGGGTGAAGCTGTGCCTGCGCAATGTTTTATCATAATGGCCGGCTTTGCACTTGCCCTGCCCCCAAGCAGGAGTGTAAGCAGCATGATTATAAAACATAGGTTGTGCATCCGGTTGAACTATACCCATAAGACCGGCTAAACCACCAAAACGTTACAGTAAATATCAAAAAATAGAAAGTTGGGCAGGAGAGGTACCAGCGGCATCAACACGTATTTGGTTTACAAAGATGTGGGCTTGCCGTGTTGGCTCGGGTATGCGGTAGCCTTTCAGGCAGTTTTTAATAATGTCTACGCTTTGGTCTAACGTAATGTGGTGCCCTGGCGATACGTAAATAGGATTACAGTTCCTTTTGCTTCGTAAGGCCATGCCAATTACTTCCTGCTTATCATACATCGGGCTTTGGGCAAATACCTCATTGGCTGGTTCTTCGTACTTGCCAAACAAGCGGCTTTTGGCGCTGCCAATGGTAGGCGTGTTAGTGATTACCCCAAAATGTGATGCAATGCCCATCCGCCGGCGGTGTGCAATACCTTGCCCGTCGAGTACTAACAGGTCAGGTTTGGTTTCCAACTTTTCCCAGGCCTCCAACAAAGCCGGTACTTCGCGGAAGGCCAGCAGGCCTGATATGTAAGGAAAGGTAGTCCGGCTAATGGCCGATGCATGGCCTATTACTTCCATTTCCGGGTATTTAAACAACACGATCCCGGCGTACACTATTTCCGAATATTTATTGAACGAGATATCCGAACCGGCAATAATCCGGATGGGTTTCTCCAGTGGCTTGATCTGGATTTGTTGCCTTAGTTCTTGCTGATAGGCAATGGCTTGTTCGGCATTTAAACTTTCGTACTCGGAAGGCTGCATACCTATAAAAGCAAAAAAGCCCCCGGTTGTTTACCGGAGGCTTCGTATCATTTAGTTTAACCTAAGTATGATTTTAAGATTTTGCTTCGCGATGTATGACGTAAGCGTTGTAAGGCTTTGTCTTTAATCTGACGTACACGCTCGCGGGTCAGGTTAAATTTCTCACCAATTTCTTCGAGAGATAATGGGTGATTGGTACCTAAACCAAAGAACAGCACAATGATTTCGCGTTCGCGCTCTGTTAAGGTAGACAGCGAACGTTTAATTTCTTCAGACAACGACTCGTTAATCAAAATAGAGTCGGTATTCGGCTCATGGTTTTCGAGTACGTCTAATAAAGTATTTTCTTCACCTTGCACAAACGGCGCATCCATAGATACATGACGGCCAGAGTTACTTAAGGTATCAGATATTTTGTCAACTGTAGTTTCCAGAATATCTGCTAACTCTTCTGGCGAAGGTTCGCGCTCATACTCTTGCTCCAGTTTAGAAAAAGCCTTGCTGATTTTGCTTAATGAGCCTACCTGGTTTAAAGGTAAACGTACAATACGCGATTGCTCAGCAATAGCTTGTAGAATAGACTGACGAATCCACCAAACCGCATACGAAATAAATTTGAAGCCTTTGGTTTCGTCAAAACGTTTGGCAGCTTTAATTAAACCTAAGTTACCTTCGTTAATTAAATCGCCAAGGGTTAAGCCTTGGTTTTGGTATTGTTTAGCTACTGATACCACAAAACGCAGGTTGGTTTTGGTTAAACGCTCAAGCGCTGCTTGATCGCCTTCGCGTATCTTTTGGGCTAATATTACTTCTTCTTCGGCAGTTATCAGGTCAACCTTGCCAATCTCGTGTAAATACTTGTCTAACGACTGCGATTCACGGTTGGTAATGGATTGGGTTATTTTGAGTTGTCTCATCTAATTTATACCTCGATTCTTGTTTTAGAATTGAACGTGCAAAAGTACAATTTTCTTACGGAAAATCGTCATATTATTTGACATTTACAATTAAATTATATATGCAAACTCTTGCGCATTCGCATAATTATATCATAAGTCATACCAAAGCGTTGATTATAAGCTAAATGTCAGTCAGCTTAAACACATCTTTTACTCTGATGCCCTTTTCGGTTTGCTGTAAAGTGCAGCATTCGTTCACGGCATCATGTTCAAAAAATAAGATGTATTCTTTATCTAATGCTTGCTGCAAGTAGGCGCGTTTCTCGTTCATGGCTTGCAGCGGAAACGAGTCGTAAGCGGCTACATAAGGTATAGGCAAATGTCCGGCAGTAGGTATCAAATCAGCAACGTAAAACACCAGATTATTTTTATAATGCAGTAGTGGCAGCATCATGGCTTCGGTGTGGCCCGATACAAAAAACACCTGCATATTGGCAGAAAATGGTATGCCATTTTGTACCTCAACAAACTTTAAACGTCCGCTCTCTTTTAATGGCAAAAGATTTTCAGTTAAATATGACGCCTTTTCGCGGTCGTTCGGATTTTCGGTAGCCCACTGCCAGTGCTTCTCGTTTGTCCAATAGGTAGCATTGGGGAAAGCAGGCCTCAGTGTTTCGCCATCTTTTACAACCGCCCCGCCAACGTGGTCCAGGTGCAAATGCGTTAAAAATACGTCCGTGATATCGTCGGGCGTAAAGCCATGCGCTGCAAGCGAGCTTTGCAGTGTATCATCGCCATGCAGATAGTAATAGCTAAAAAACTTTTCGCTTTGTTTATTGCCGATGCCGGTATCAATTAGTATCAACCTGTCCTCATCCTTAACCAACAGGCAGCGCATGGCTAATGTACACAGGTTTTGCTCATCTGCCGGGTTAGTTTTGCTCCAAATTGTTTTAGGCACTACGCCGAACATGGCGCCGCCATCCAGTTTAAACAGGCCGGTGTTGATTACAAAAAGTTCAGCCCCCCAGCCCCCTGAAGGGGGAGTAGAAGATGAGGTGTTGTTACTCATGCACTATAGTATAAAGGCCCTTGTCATAATAAACAAAAGGGCCTTCTTAATAAAATTGATATTGCAGCAATTAATTCAGCTCCCCCTTTAGGGGGCTGGGGGGCTCGACTTATAAGTGAATCACCTCGTCGTAAGCCGCAGCAGCAGCTTCCATCACCGCTTCGCTCATGGTAGGGTGTGGGTGTACCGATTTAACGATTTCGTGACCGGTAGTTTCCAGCTTACGTGCAGTTACCACTTCGGCAATCATTTCGGTTACGTTGTAACCAATCATGTGCGCGCCCAGGAACTCGCCGTATTTGGCATCAAAAATTACTTTTACAAAGCCGTCTTTAGCACCGGCAGCACTTGCTTTACCAGATGCTGAGAATGGGAAACGTCCAATTTTTAATTCGTAACCAGCTTCGCGTGCTGCTTTTTCGGTGTAACCTACCGATGCAATTTCGGGAGAGCAATAAGTACAGCCCGGAATGTTGTTATAATTCAACGGTTCAACGTGTTGACCGGCAATTTTTTCTACACAAATAATACCTTCGGCAGATGCTACGTGAGCCAAAGCCTGACCTTTAACAATGTCGCCGATAGCGTAAACGCCTTCCACGTTGGTACGGTAAAAATCATCCACCAGTACTTTGCCTTTGTCAAACTTAACGCCGGCTTCTTCCAGGCCAATGCCTTCCAGGTTGGTAGCAATACCTACTGCCGAAAGAACGATCTCGGCTTCTAAAGTTTCAACACCTTTAGCGGTTTTAACGCTTACTTTACAAAGTTCACCTTTAGTATCAACCGATTCAACCGTTGAACCTGTCATGATGTTGATGCCTTGTTTTTTCAAGGTGCGGGCCAGTTGTTTAGAAACTTCTTCGTCCTCAACCGGAACAATATTATCTAAGTACTCTACTACGGTTACCTGCGTACCCATAGCATTGTAAAAATAAGCAAACTCAATACCTATTGCACCCGAACCAACAACCACCATTGATTTAGGTTGGTTAGGTAACACCATAGCCTGACGGTAACCAATGATTTTTTTACCATCTTGCGGTAAGTTTGGTAACTCGCGTGAGCGGCCACCGGTAGCCAATATAATATGTTTAGCGGTATGCTCGGCTATGGTACCATCGGCAGCTTTAACTTCAACGGCGCCTTTGCCTTTAAGCTTACCGAAACCCATAATCACATCGATTTTGTTTTTCTTCATTAAAAACTGCACGCCTTTGCTCATGCCTTCGGCCACACCACGGCTGCGCTTTACTACAGCTGCAAAATCAGGCTCGCCTTTAATGTCTACGTTGATACCGTAATCGGCAGCATGATTAATGTACTCAAACACCTGGGCACTTTTTAACAAAGCTTTGGTGGGTATACAACCCCAGTTAAGGCAAATGCCACCCAATGATTCTTTTTCAATGATGGCTGTTTTTAAACCCAGCTGAGATGCGCGTATAGCCGCTACATAACCACCAGGACCAGATCCGACAACAATTACATCGTAGTTCATTATGTTTTTTCTTTTACAGTTCGGCGTCAAATCTAAATAAAAAGCACGACACAATAAAGCATTGTAAAGTCATCAATAGCAATGCGTTTTAATTAAACGATTTGCTGATTTTGTAACGTTTTTTTGACAGTTACTTAATACCGAATGGTTATTTGGTTCAGTTTGCCGGATTTTGCGCAAAATTCAACAGAACTGTAAGTTGATGGGTTTATATTTGAACATATCCACATAAAAATTACAAAATGTGAAAAAGTTCCAAAATTTATTAACATTAACTTAACGTTGAAACAGAAGCGGTTGTCTATATTTGCGATGAATTTACAACTATTATAAGTTAATTAAACAAACAAAGCAAAAGCATGAGAAAAAGTTTACTTCTCGCATTTCTTTTCCTGTTTACTGCGGTGGCTACCTTTGCACAGGTAACCACCAGTAGCATGACGGGTGTCATTAAAGATGACAAGGGTGAGACTTTGATTGGTGCCACAGTCAAAGCCACGCACACACCAACCGGTACTAACTACGTTACTACAACTAACGCTGATGGTCGGTTCTTATTATCTAACATGCGCGTAGGTGGCCCTTACACCGTAGTGTTGTCGTACGTAGGTTTCAAAACCGAAACAATTACCGACCTTACTTTAACCTTAGGTCAGCCGTTTACCCTAAACGTTACTATGAAAGGTAACGGTACAGAGTTGAGTGCTGTTACAGTAACCGGATCAGCTGTTTCATCGCGTGTATTAAATGGCAGCCGTCAGGGTTCGTTAACTAACCTTAATACCCGCGAAATTGCAGCTATTCCTACTGTGGGTCGTAGCGTTAACGATTTAACCCGTTTAACTCCACAAGCAAGCTCTACCAGCCCTGGTGCTATTGGTGGTGGTAACTATCGTCAAAATAACTTTACGGTTGACGGTGCCAACTTCAATAACCAGTTTGGTATTGGTGGTAACCTTCCGGCAAGCGGTTCTCCTATTTCTTTAGATGCATTAGCAGAGATTTCTGTGAATGTGACGCCTTTTGACGTACGCCAGGGTGGTTTTATCGGTAGTGCTATTAACGCTGTAACCAAATCTGGTACAAACCAAGTAACCGGTAGCGTTTACGGTTACTATCGTAACGAAAGCATGCAAGGTAACAAGGTGAAAGATAACACTCCGTTTGTGAAGCAACCCCTTACCCAAAAGACTTATGGTTTTACCTTAGGTGGGCCTATTGTTAAAGATAAGTTATTCTTGTTTTTAAATGCTGAGCGCTATACTAATGATTATCCTGGTCAAACTAACTTTGCTGCTACTCCTGAGCGTCCGTTTAATTCATCTAATCCGGATGTACGCAGACCAGAGGCTTCTGTACTGACTGGCTACAGTAATTATTTAAGAAGCACGTACGGTTATGAAACCGGAGCTTTTGATAATTATGGATTCCGTGAAGAGAATACTAAGATTTTAGGGCGTTTAGATTGGAACATCAACGATTATAACAAGTTTACTGTGCGGTACAGCCAGGTAGAAAGTAGTCTGCCATCTTTTGCCAGTACTTCTCGTTCTCCGTTGGCTGCCTTCGCGCAGAGTCGTACCAGTCAATATGCTTTGCAGTTCCAAAACTCAAATTATTTCCAGGATCAGAATTTGTATTCGATTGCTGCTGAGTTGAACTCAAATTTTAATCTTTTTGGGCGCAAGGTGTCAAATACTTTACGTGGTACCTGGACACACCAAAATGACCCTCGTAGCTCAAACAGTTCTGTTTTTCCGTTCGTAGATATTTTATTACCTAACGGTAGTGATTTAAACACACCATATACCTCTTTTGGTTATGAGCCGTTTACTTTCGGTAACTTACGCGACGTTAAAACCTACTCATTTATCGACTATTTAACCTGGAATATCGGTAAGCATAACTTTACTTTAGGTGCAGAAGCTGCCTTTAGTACTACAACAAACGGCTTCCAGCGCTTCGGTACCAGCTATTATACCTTTGCGTCATGGAATGACTTTATTAGCGGTAAGAAGCCAGTCGATTTTGCTGTGACTTATCCGTTAAATCAAGGTTTCAATCAGGTTTATCCGACCTTTAAGTTTGCTCAATACTCTGGTTATTTCCAGGATGAAATTAATGTGTCTGACCGTTTTAAAGTTACTCCGGGCTTACGTTTAGATTTAGCTACTTACCCGGGTGTTGATCAAATTAAAACACATCCATTAGTAGCTAGTTTATTATTTAACGGTGGTCAGTTCATGAACACCGGTTTATTGCCCTCTCCACGTATCCTACCTTCGCCTCGTATTGGCTTCAATTATGACGTTTTTGGAGATCGTAGCCTACAGTTAAGAGGTGGTACCGGTATCTTTACAGGTCAGGTTCCGTTCGTATGGATTGTAGCGCAGTCAGGCGATTCAGGCTTGTTGCAATTCACTCAAACTTACGAAACACCATCAGCTAACAATGGTCGTGCGACTGAAAACAGTGCCAACTTTACAACGCCTGGTCCGTTCAATCCGAACCCATTTGCTTACGTAGATCCAAACGCTTATCAGAAAATTGGCACTTCTGTTCCTAGCGCAATCAGTGCAATCAGTCCTAAATTTAAAAATCCTCAGCAGTGGAAAAGTACTTTTGCGGTTGACGCTAAATTACCTTTCGGTATAGCTGGTACTTTAGAGGGTATTTACGGCAAAGACTTAAATATTGCTAAAGGCGAAAATATCAACTTAGTTGATCCAACACCTTTAAATGTCGCGGGTTACCCTGATAACCGTCCAATTTACCCGGCAACTAATAGCTTAAAATTTGTTAATCCGCTTACTGCGGCTAACGCTGCACAGCCAAACATTCCGGTACGTAACGGTGCATCTAACGGTACTCAGGCTTTCAACGCTATAATGTTGAAAAATGCTTCTCAGGGTTACTACTGGTCTTTAACCGCTAAATTAGATAAACAATTCAAAAAAGGATTTTTTGGATCGATTGCTTACACTAAAAGCCAAGCTAAAAACCTTTATGACGGTAGCGGTGACCAGTTAATCAATACCTGGTCTTTAACTCAAATATCTAATAATGCTAATAATCCTGATTTGAGCTATGCTAACTATGTAGTACCAGATCGTTTGGTTGCTTACGTTTCTTATCGCAAAGAGTATTTGAAACACTTAGCGACACAAGTGTCGTTATATTATGAAGGTTCTATTGCCGGTCGTTTCTCTTACACTTACTCAGCAGATTTTAACCGCGATGGTCAAAATAATGATTTGATCTACATCCCACGTAACCCATCTGAGATTACATTTGTAAGTAACACTGTAGGTACTGGTGCCAGTGCAGTAACTTACACTCCGGAGCAGCAATCTGAAGCTTTCTTCAAATACATTGCACAAGATGCTTACCTGAGCAAACACCAAGGCGAATATGCAACACGTAATGGTGCTAAAATTCCTTGGAGAAGCCAGTTCGACTTCAAATTTGCTCAGGATTTATTTGTGAACGTTGGTGGTAAACGTAATACTATCCAGTTTACTGCTGATATTTTGAATGTTGGTAACCTATTAAATAAAAATTGGGGTACTTACAAGCAAATAAACAACTCATCAATATTATCTCCTGCTAACGTATCTTCTTTAGTGCCTGGCAGTGCAGTTAAACCTACGTTCCGTTTAGCTGTAGACCGCGGTAATTTAATTACTGATACGTTCAGAGATAATAATACTACATTATCTACTTACTACATGCAATTAGGTTTGAGATATATCTTTAACTAATCAGTAAGCTTTTAGATACAAAAGCCCTGGCCACTTGGCCGGGGCTTTTTTGTTTTATGTCACTTAAGATAGAGCTAAAAAGAAAGCCCGGCTAAGTACTTTAGCCGGGCTTTGATTACATCGTATTGAGAATTATCTTAATTATACACAAACTCACCAAACTCCGATTGAACAGTTACCTGTTTAGCCGAAGCCGGTTCAACGCGTCCAATGATCTGTGCATCGATGCCGAAACTTTGAGATATTTTAATCAGGTCGGTAGCAATGGCTTCTGGTACGTATAGCTCCATGCGGTGCCCCATGTTGAATACTTTGTACATTTCCTGCCAACTGGTGCCCGATTCCTGATGGATCAGTTTGAACAGCGGAGGAACGGGGAACAAGTTATCTTTAACTACATGCACATCATCTACAAAATGCAGTACTTTGGTTTGAGCGCCGCCACTGCAATGTACCATGCCGTGTATCTGGCTGCGGTAGTTATCTAAAATAGTTTTAATTACCGGGGCATAAGTGCGGGTAGGCGAGAGAACCAGTTTACCGGCAGCCATGGTTTGCCCGTTGCCAATATCAACTAAATCTGTCAGGTTTTTACTACCCGAAAATACCAGGCTTTCGGGTACGGCCGGGTCAAAGCTTTCCGGAAAGTTTTGGGCTATGGTTTTATTGAACACATCGTGGCGGGCCGAGGTTAATCCGTTAGAACCCATGCCGCCATTGTATTCATGCTCGTAAGTAGCTTGTCCGTAAGAAGCCAAACCAACAATCACATTACCAGCTTGTATACGGTGGTTTGAGATTACCTCGTCGCGTTTTAAACGACAGGTAACGGTAGAGTCTACAATAATGGTGCGTACCAGGTCGCCCACATCGGCAGTTTCGCCGCCGGTAGAATAAATACCTATACCATGGCTGCGCAACTCCTCCAGTATTTCTTCGGTACCATTGATGATAGCCGCAATCACTTCGCCCGGAATCAGATTTTTATTACGGCCAATGGTTGATGACAGCAAAATGTTATCCGTGGCGCCCACGCAAAGCAGATCATCCAGGTTCATGATAATGGCATCCTGAGCAATGCCCCGCCATACCGAGAGGTCGCCGGTTTGCTTCCAGTAAATGTAAGCTAGGGATGATTTGGTACCTGCGCCATCAGCATGCATAATATTGCAGTAGGCCGGGTCGTTACTTAATATATCAGGTATTATTTTACAAAAGGCTTTAGGGTAGAGGCCCTTATCGATATTTTTAATAGCCTGGTGAACATCATCTTTGGAGGCTGATACGCCCCGCTGATCATATCTTTGCTCAGAAATCATGTTCAAATATACGGGTTAACGTAGTAAAATCGTTACTTTGCTGTACATCTGCCTTCCGTTATGCTGAAAACTCTTTTATCCGCTATTAACAATTGGCGTGCGAAACAAAATTCGCAACGCAATTTTTTAATTTATTGTAGTGTACTGGTCGGACTGGTAGGCGGTTTTGCGGCTGTTGCTTTAAAGTATATGGTACACTTAATGGAAGAATTGAGCCGCCACATTGCAGCCAGTGTGCCTTATCATTACAGCTTCTTGTTTCTGCCGGCATTGGGCTTGTTGTTAACGGTAGCTTATCAGCATTTAATTAATCGTGACGCGATACAAAAAGGGATAGGCAGTATTTTGGTTAATATTAAAAAAAACAAATCAAACATACCTTATAACAATGCTTACTCGCACTTAATCAGTAGTTCTTTAACGGTGGGCTTTGGTGGTTCGTCGGGCTTGGAGGCACCTATTGTGTGTACCGGGGCGGCATTGGGTTCTAACGTTGGTCGCTTTTTCAAATTAAGCAATTACGAAAAAACGGTATTGTTGGCGGCCGGGGCGGCGGCGGGTATTGCTGCGGTATTTAATAGTCCGATTGCGGGGGTGTTGTTTGCTTTAGAAATACTCATCGGAGAAATTACCATACCTACGTTTATACCGCTACTTATTGCATCAGCAACCGGGGTAGTGGTAGGTAAGTTGTTGCACTCGGGCCAGTTATTTCATCTGGTAACCGAAGGGTGGCTGGTACAGGCACTGCCATTTTACATCATATTAGGTGTTTTGAGCGGACTGATTGCCGTTTACATTACTAAAGTAGCCGAAAATCTGGAGAAAGGGATTTTTATGAAATATAACCGTTATGTGCGTGCCATAGCGGGCGGTTTGCTTTTAGGGGTGTTGATTTTACTTTTTCCGCCGTTATTTGGCGAGGGCTACCATTACCTGCAGGCTATTCTTAACGGTAATATGGAAATGCTGAAAGAAGAGTCGTTATATGCCGACTGGTTATCAGAGCCGCTGGTGATGTTGTTGTTTATAGCGGCATTGGTACTTATCAAAATAGTTGCTACAGGCATTACTTTAGGTGTGGGTGGTAATGGCGGTACGTTTGCACCTACCATGTTTACCGGAGCCTTTTTGGGTTTGTTATTAGCCTACGGTATTAATCAAACCGGGCTGATTCACTTAAACACCAGTAATTTTATTGCAGTGGGCATGGCCGGTGCGTTGAGCGGAGTATTACATGCTCCCTTAACCGCTATATTTTTGATTGCCGAAATTACAGGTGGCTATTTGCTATTCATTCCGCTGATGGTGGTATCGGCCATATCCTACATTATTGCCCGGGTGTTTAGTACCCACAATATGTATTGGCAGGCACTGATACATGAAAAAGAAATTTATCCCGATCAGGATTACAGCATGCTCAACAATATTCAGTTGGATACTTTGATCAACCGCGATTACACCGCGCTTCGTAAGGAAATGCCTATCCGCGAGCTATACAACATTTTATCAAGTAGCAACGCCAATATCTTCGCTGTGTTAAATGCCGACGCGCATTTAGAAGGTGTTATTTGGATGGATGAGATACGTAAACATGTATTTAAGGAGAATGCAACAGAAGGTGTGGTGGGCGATTTTATGGTAAATCCTCCGGCTGTAATCAGTTACAAGCAACCGGTAAGTAGTGTGATGAATGTTTTTGATCATCTTAACGTTTGGCAACTACCGGTAGTGAAAGATCGCAAGTTTGTAGGCTTTATTTCCAAATCAGGTTTGCTTAACCAGTACCGCCAGGTTTTCATACAGCAGCATAAGTCTAACGATATATTTGCCCGTCCTGACGGTCATTAACAAGATTTGGTTGAATATTTATAAACGAAGAACGCTCGAATACCTAAGTATCCGAGCGTTCTTTTTATGGAAATGTGCCTGGTTATTTCAGGAACAATAACTCTCTGAATTTAGGCAACGGCCAAACGGCATCGTCAACCAATTGCTCCAGTTTGTCAACATGGTAGCGGATAGGGTCGAAGTAGGCTTTTACCTTTTCGTCGTAGGCAATGGCACGTTCGCGGGCATCCTCAATTTTGTTGGCAGTTCTGCGCTCATCAACCATTTGGTCTGTATTGGTTTTAATAAAGTTGATGTGCTCAGCCAGTTTTTTGATAATATCTAACTGTGCAGTATAAATGGTTTCATCCAAACCAATCTCTTTCAAGCCTTTTACGTTTTCTACCAATTTGCTTTGATAGTTAATAGCTGCAGGTATAATTAAACTGTTAACCAACTCGCCCATTACACGGGCTTCAATTTGAAGCTTCTTGTAAAAGTCGTCCAACAGTACCTCGTGGCGAGCATGTGCTTCGCGACGGCTGAATACACCTGTGCTCTCAAAAACATTCTCGGCTTTCTCGGTTACTAAAGCATCCAGCGCTTTAGGCGTGGTTTTGATGTTAGCCAAATTGCGCGACTCGGCCATCTGCTCCCACTCCTCGCTATAACCATTGCCCTCAAAGCGAATAGCTTTCGATTCTTTGATGTAACGTTTAATCACCGTAAGTAGGGCAACGTCTTTCTTTTCGCCTTTTTTCAGCAACTTGTCTACATCTACCTTAAACTTTTTGAGTTGGTCGGCTACAATCAGGTTCAAGATCGTCATCGGGCTTGCCGAATTAGCCGACGAGCCTACCGCACGTAATTCAAACTTGTTACCGGTAAAGGCAAATGGTGAGGTTCGGTTACGGTCGGTGTTATCTTGTAAAATCTGCGGTATTTTAGGAATGCCCTGCCACAACAAAGCTTCCTCTTTAGCTTTTTTGCTGATACGTGATGTTTCAATTTCGTCTAACACATCGCTCAACTGGCTACCCAGGAAAATAGATATAATTGCAGGCGGCGCTTCGTTAGCACCTAAGCGATGATCATTATTTACCGAAGCAATTGAGGCGCGCAGCAAATCAGCATGTTCGTATACCGCTTTAATAGTGTTCACAAAAAAGGTAAGGAACATCAGATTGCTTTTCGGCGTTTTACCCGGCGATAAGAGGTTTTTACCTGTATTGGTAATCATCGACCAGTTGTTGTGCTTACCCGATCCGTTAACACCGGCATAGGGCTTTTCGTGCAGCAACACTTTAAAGTTATGGCGTTTGCCTACACGGTCCATAATATCCATCAACAGTTGATTATGGTCGATGGCCAGGTTAATTTCCTCGTAAATAGGTGCACACTCAAATTGCGATGGTGCAACCTCGTTATGGCGGGTTTTTAACGGAATGCCCAATTGCAGTGCTTCCAGTTCAAAATCCTGCATAAAGGCATATACCCGGGTAGGGATAGAGCCGAAGTAATGATCTTCTAATTGCTGGTTTTTAGCTGACAGGTGACCGAACAAGGTGCGCCCGGTTAAATACATATCGGGGCGAGCATTGAACAAAGCAAGATCAACCAAAAAGTATTCCTGCTCAATACCTAATGAAGCATTTACTTTTTCAACGCTTTTATCAAAATACTGGCAAACATCTACCGCTGCCTTGTCAAGCGCATTTAGCGCCTTTAATAAAGGTACTTTATAATCTAATGCTTCGCCGGTGTATGATACAAATACAGTAGGTATGCATAAGGTACGGCCCATAATAAAGGCCGGTGACGACGGGTCCCAGGCAGTATAACCACGGGCTTCGAAAGTATTGCGGATGCCGCCGTTTGGAAAGCTGGATGCATCGGGCTCCTGTTGTGCCAAAGCATCGCCGCTAAATTTCTCAATAGCGCCATCTAACGTAGGTTCAAAAAAAGCGTCGTGCTTTTCGGCGGTAGTGCCGGTAAGCGGCTGAAACCAGTGTGTATAATGTGTGGCGCCTTTACCTATGGCCCATGCTTTCATGGCCGAGGCCACCTGATCTGCCATATCTCTTTGAACAGGTTCGCCATGATCAATAGAGCTGATAATGCTTTCGTAAGCTTCTTTAGACAAAAACTCACGCATTTTCTTTTTATCGAAAACATTAGCGCTATAATATTCAGATACCTTGGATGTGGGTGCCTTAAACTCGGGTATGGTACGTGTAAGAACGGTTTGAAGGGCTTGAAAACGGATATTTGACATTTGTTTATAGGTGTATATGGTTTTCGGTGGGCAAATATAGAGCAATACGCCTTATAAATTAACCACAAGCATGTAAATTATCTATGCAAGTTAAAAGAAAGGTTCATTTTACATGACCTATTTTATAAAATCGGATTTAAAGTGAAGCACTTTGGTTTATTGAAGTGTATACCTGAGTCAAAATACATAAGTTTTCTACAATAACTTTATTGAAGAGCAACCAAATAAAATTTGGTCTCTTGACAGATTTTAAGCGAAATGAGCTCTTTATAGCTTTAAATCTAACATCCTAATCTTACTTCTGCGCTTTTGGTCTTTGAATAAGAAACGTTAAAGGCGAATGATTTTGCACGGCAAGAGCCTTTTGATTGCAAAAAATCAAATGATCATCTCTTTCCGATCGCATTTTATTAAAAATCACATATTAAAGAATTTTATATGTTTTATGTGTTTATATTTAAAATATAATATTGATTAATATGATTAATACAAAATTTAATTTGTACAAAGCCGAGTGGCTCGACCTTGTATTTGCAGACCGTAATAAAAACTATGGTGCATATGATTTGCGTATCCATTATGGTGCTAACATGATGCGTGCTTTGGCAATTACGGTAATTGGTTTCACTGTTGCTGCAGTATCTGTTAATATTGCATTAAAGCATAATCATGAGAACGATACACATCCTATTGTAACCGATGTTATCTTACCGCACTACAAAGTTCCCCCTGTTGAGCAGCCTAAAGAAGCAGTGTTGCGTAAGCACCCGGCGGGAGCACCAAATAAAGAAATAGTAGCAGCTCCCAAAGTTAATGTAGCATCGCAGCGCCTTGTAACACCTGTGCCAACTAATGAGCCCGTATTAACAGACATTAAACCTGTTGATATGGATAAGGCGATTGCGAGTATTGACAACAAAGGTGACGGCAATAAAGGTGTAATTAATAGTACAGCACCCGTAGGCCCCGTAAATACGGGTGACCCCAAAGGCACGTCTGATGGCATACCGACAAATGATCCTGTCGATATCGGCGGCTTAGACATTATGCCCGAACCATACGGCGGTGCTGCTGCATGGGCTAAATTTTTGCAAAAAAATCTTCGCTATCCTGATACTGAGTTGCAGGGCCGCGTAGTGATCAGTTTTATCATCGAGCGAGATGGTAAGCTAACCGACCTGACCGTTATTAAAGGTATAGACAACCTTTTAGATCGAGAAGCACTTCGCGTTTTGAAACTGGCACCGGCCTGGAAACCCGGGCAACAAAATGGTAAGCCGGTAAGGGTAAAATATACTATCCCAATTGTGTTTCAGATGAATGAGCAGTAACTGATTGTGTTTGTTGTTTTTTTGTAACCTGTTTAGCGTGCCTTAAGAGGCGCGCTATTTTTATTTGTAGGGATAAAGGAAAGTAGTTAGCATCATTTTATTGAAGACAATGGCATGTGCCAAATCCATGTACAGATTTAGCTGACATATTAACGCAAAACATTATTTTTGTGAGCTATGAGTATTTCAAAAACCTATCAGTTTAATGAAGTTGAAGATAAATGGTACAGCTACTGGTTACAGCACAAATTTTTTAAATCGGTGCCAGACGAGCGCGAGCCATACACTATAGTTATACCTCCACCCAACGTGACCGGTGTATTGCACATGGGCCACATGCTTAATAATACTATTCAGGATGTACTGATACGCCGCGCCCGCATGAAAGGTAAAAATGCTTGTTGGGTTCCGGGTACGGACCATGCCAGTATTGCCACTGAAGCTAAAGTGGTAGCCATGCTTAAAGAGCGCGGCATCAGCAAGCACGATCTGACACGCGATGAGTTTTTGAAATACGCTTGGGAATGGAAAGAAAAATACGGTGGTATCATCTTAGAGCAGCTTAAAAAGCTAGGTGCATCATGCGATTGGGATCGTACCCGCTTTACCATGGAGCCTGAGTTGTCTGATGCGGTTATTGATACGTTTGTGCACCTATATAAAAAAGGCCTGATTTACCGCGGTATCCGTATGGTAAACTGGGACCCTAAAGGACTTACTGCTGTGTCTGACGAGGAAGTTATCCGTAAAGAAGTACAGCAGAAATTGTATTACATTAAATACAAGTTTGCCGAAGGCGATGGCTATCTGACTATAGCTACCACCCGCCCGGAAACCAT
This sequence comes from uncultured Mucilaginibacter sp., assembly GCA_913775265.1. Classification (GTDB taxonomy): domain Bacteria; phylum Bacteroidota; class Bacteroidia; order Sphingobacteriales; family Sphingobacteriaceae; genus Mucilaginibacter. The sequence goes on from CAJYJH010000041.1 coordinate 117,584, forward strand.
TATGGCCGACAGCGCCGTGTGTATCAACCCTAACGATGAACGTTACACGCACTTGCATGGTAAAAAAGTGTTGGTTCCGCTTATTAATCGCGAAATACCGGTGATATTGGACGAATATGTAACTATGGATTTTGGTACAGGTTGTTTAAAAGTAACGCCGGCACATGATTTAAATGATTATGAGCTTGGCCAGAAACACAACCTGCCGGTCATTGATATTTTAAATGATGACGGCTCGCTGAACGAAAAAGCCGAAATACTGATAGGCGAAGACCGCTTTGCGGCACGTAAAAAAATCGCGGTTTTATTACAGGAGGCTGATGCTTTAGAGAAGGTAGAAGAATACAAATCGCAAATCGGTTTTTCGGAACGTACTGATGCCGCTATCGAGCCTAAGCTGTCGATGCAGTGGTTCTGCAAGATGCAGGAGATGGCCAAGCCGGCGCTTGACTACGTTTTAGAAGGTGATATTAAACTGATTCCTGATAAGTTTATTAATACTTACCGCCACTGGATGGAGAACGTGAAAGACTGGAACATCAGTCGCCAGCTATGGTGGGGGCAGCGCATACCGGCCTGGTACAATGATAAAGGCCAGTGGGTAGTGGCCAAAACCGAACCTGAAGCACAGGCGGCTTTCGAAGCTCAGGGGCATTCGGCCAGTGGTCTCCGTCAGGATGAAGATGTACTGGATACCTGGTTCTCTTCGTGGTTATGGCCTATATCAGTATTTGATGGCTTTAAAGACCCCAACAACGCAGATATCAACTATTATTACCCAACCAATGATCTGGTAACCGCTCCGGAAATACTTTTCTTCTGGGTGGCTCGTATGATTATGGCCGGTCATGAATTTAGAGGCGAAGCGCCTTTTAAAAACGTGTACTTAACCGGTATCGTTCGCGATAAATTAGGCCGTAAAATGTCTAAATCATTAGGTAACTCGCCCGACCCGATTGATTTGATTGGAAAATATGGTGCTGACGGTGTGCGTGTAGGTATGCTGCTTTGCTCGCCTGCCGGTAACGACCTGATGTTTGATGAAAGCTATTGTGAACAGGGCCGTAACTTTGCCAACAAAATCTGGAATGCTTTCAGGCTAGTAAAGGGCTGGGAGGTAAATGATAGCTTGGAGAACGTAAATGTGACAGCTATTAACTGGTTTAAAAACCGCTTTAACCATGCTTTAGCCGAAATTGAAGATCTGTTTGCCCAATACCGTTTATCAGAAGCAGTAATGGCCGTTTACAAACTGGTTTGGGACGACTTTTGTGCCTGGTACCTTGAAATGGTAAAGCCTGCTTATCAACAACCTATTGATAAGGCAACTTATGAGGCAACTATCGGTTACTTCGAGGATATTTTAAAGGTATTACATCCGTTTATGCCATTCATCACCGAAGAATTGTGGCATGATGAATTATTCGGCGAGCGTGCCGAGCGGGATTGCTGTATTATAGCGCAACTACCTGCTGTCACTACTGTTGATGCTGTGCTTCTTAACCAATGCGAAAATATAAAGCAGGTAATCACGGAGGTTCGTAATACAAGAAATAGTAAACAAATATCGCCTAAAGAAAGTTTAGATTTACTTATTAAACAAAATTCGTTGGTGCAATATGAGGCATTTTTGCCTATATTGAGCAAGTTGGGTAATTTAGGCCACATTACCTTCGTTGAAGATAAAGTAGTAGGTGCTGCCAACTTTATGGTATCTACCGATGAGTTCTTTATCCCGTTGAGTAACAATATTGATGCTGAGGCCGAACGCTTGCGCCTGCAAAAAGACAAAGATTATTTGATCGGATTTTTGCAAGCGGTTGATAAAAAGCTATCCAACGAAAAATTTGTAAATAATGCCAAGCCCGAGGTGATAGAAAACGAAAGGAAGAAGAAGGCAGACGCCGAGGCTAAACTTAAAATAATAGAAGATAACTTAGAACTTTTGGCAGACTAATTGAGCATACAGGGTGCATTTAAAAAACAAAATTATAGCACCCTTTTAATGTTTCAGTTTTTACGGGCTATGAGTTTAAACATTTCTTATAGTACCAGTTAATGAGTAAGCCGGGTTTTAACAACCTTTCTTTAAAGGAGATATTGTCTGGTGAGCAGTCGTTGCTCACGCAGGCACGCATACGCCTGTTATACTATGGTATGTGCTTGATCTTTATTTCGTTGTTAGCTCTTATTGTTAGTGTGATTTTTACAAGGCAGTACACACTTTTAGGTATTGCCGTAAGTGGAACCATTACACTGGCTGTTATATTTAAGTTTCTGACTTGGAAAGCCAATTGGGAGTTTGTTACCCATACCTTGCTGGCTTTAGGCACGCTAATGAATTGGTTCGACCTTTTGATCATTTTTCAAAAGGTCGATATCATCACCATACAGGTGGTGCTTATCATTATTGTATTCAGCTTTTACATGCTTGGGCAAAAGTGGGGTATGGTCTACTCTGCTGTCAATCTGCTGCCTGTTTTGTTCTTCATGTTTTATGCCTACACCAATGTTTACAACATCGGTATTACGGCCGAGCATTTAGATCAATCTACCATCATTGTTTCGGTAATATCCAACTTCATTGTAATGGTGTTTATTCATAATCACTTTTACACCGCCTTTCAAAATAATCTGCTCGAGCTAAAGCGGAACGGCGAGGAGCAAACTAAGCTTAACATCAACCTCGAGAAAGCTATCGAAAAGGCCGAAAAATCAACTCAAGCCAAATCGGAGTTTTTATCTACTATGTCGCACGAGATCCGTACACCGCTCAACGCGGTTATTGGCATGAGTAACCTACTCATGATGAGCAATCCGCGTGGCGATCAGAAAGAAAATCTCGAAATTTTACGGTTTTCAGCCAGCAATCTTTTAGCTATTGTTAATGACGTGCTCGATTTTAACAAGATAGAATCAGGTAAAGTAGTGTTTGAAAATATACGGTTCGACTTAACCGAGCTGATGAACAATATCTGCGGCGGGCAGATTATAAAAGCTAATGAAAAAGGACTGGATTTTAAGCTGATGATCGATGAAAAGCTCAATCATAAAACCGTAATCGGCGACCCTACCCGTATCGCGCAAATCATCTTTAACTTAGTAAGCAACGCCATCAAATTTACCACCGATGGTTACGTTAAAGTAAATGTGACCTGCGAAGAAGAACACAGCAATTACATGAATGTGCGCTTCTCAGTAAAAGATTCAGGTATTGGTATACACGGCGATAGCCTTAAAGCCATTTTTGAACCTTTTACTCAGGAATCAATAACCACTACAAGGCAGTATGGTGGTACCGGTTTAGGCCTTGCCATCGTAAAGCGCCTCTTGGAATTAAAAGGGGTGCAAATGCAGGTAAACAGTAAACCTGGTCTTGGGTCTGAGTTTTGGTTTTACCTCAACATGCCAACGGCAAAAGCAGAGTCGACAGTGGCCGAACCTGCATTAACGCCTAAAGTTGAAGTGGACAGTGACAGCCAGTTAAAAAGTCTGCACATTTTGGTAGCCGAAGACAACATGATCAATACCATGTTGATGAAAAAGTTCTTCTCCAAGTGGGCCATTGAAGCATCGTTTGCCGAAAATGGAAAAATAGCTGTTGAAATGGTACAGCAGGGGGGATATGATGTGGTGCTGATGGACTTGCAAATGCCTGTATTAAACGGTTTTGATGCGGCAATTCAGATCCGTAAACTGGAGGACAAGCATAAAGCTAACATACCTATCGTGGCCCTTACCGCATCAGCACTTACTGATATCCGCGAACGTGTTTTTGATGCTGGGATGAATGATTACCTATCCAAACCTTTCAAGCCTGAAGAGCTTAAAGAAAAGGTATTGATGTTGGTTAATCAAAAAAAAGCAGTAACTCCTGTTTAAAGTAATGCTGCGGCGTATGGCGGTAGTTCTTCGATAAACCGGTAGCTGGAACTTTCAAAATCAATCACACAATAGTAATGTTGTAGTCCGTTGCTTACGGCCAATAGTGGTATGCGATGAGTAATGTTATAGAGCGCTATCTGGTCGAACACTTTTTGAGTGATTGCCACACCGGGTGCTTTGCATTCAACCATTAATGCTTTTTGCCCAAGCTTGTTAAAAATAACAATATCGCTGCGTTTAGCCATGCCATTTACCTTAAGGCCGCCTTCGAGCTTAATCAGCGTTTTTGGGTAGCCTTTTACTTGCATCAGGTACTGCACAAAATGCTGGCGCACCCACTCTTCGGGTGTTAACAACAATTGTTTTTTGCGGAGTAAATCAAAAATGTATAACTGCCCGTTTTGTTCTGTTAATTTAAAAGGATGAGGGGGGAGATTTAAAGGCTGCAGCAAGTCCATAGAGCAATTTAACAGAGGCAGTCAAAGGCCTAAACCGGGTAAATTTTGTAAATTGCGCCTGCTTTAAGATGACTGCCAACGATATTATCAAAGATATAAAAAACCGTAAGTATAAGCCTATCTATTTACTGCACGGTGAAGAACCATACTTTATTGATCTCATTAGTAGTCAGATTGAAGACAGTGTACTATCTGATGCCGAGAAGGGCTTTAACCAAACGGTGTGGTATGGTAAGGATACAGACATCATGACGGTACTTAACGCTGCCAAGCGTTACCCTATGATGGCAGAGTATCAGGTTGTAATAGTAAAAGAAGCGCAGGATATGAAGTGGGGAAAGGATGATGTCGATAAAAAGGGCATCAATCCGGTGTTGAGCTACTTCGAAAATCCGTTAAGTACTACCATACTGGTGTTCTGCTATAAGTATGGCAAATTTGATAAACGCAAAAAGGCTTACAAGGCTATCGAGAAAAAAGGTCTTGTTTTTGAATCGGGTACTTTGTACGATAATAAGGTGCCTGCCTGGATTGAATCTTATGGTGCCGGTAAAAATTATAAAATAAGTGCACAGGCTGCCAGTATGCTGTGCGAGTATCTGGGTAACGATTTATCTAAAATTGCTAACGAACTGGATAAGCTGATGCTAAACGTTCCTGCCGGGCAGGAAATTACTTTAAAAGAAATTCAGGATAACATTGGTATCAGTAAAGAGTATAATGTTTTTGAATTGCAATCGGCATTGATCAGGCGTGATGTTTTGAAGGCCAATCAAATTATTAATTACTTCGAGGCTAATCCGAAAGCAAATCCCATTGTACTGATTTTAGGTAACCTGAATAATTTTTTTAGTAAAGTGCTGCTTTACCATTACGTAAAGGGCAGAACCCCTCAGGATGCAGCCCGTGAGCTGGGCGTAAATCCGTACTTTATTAAAGACTACGAGACTGCCAGCCGCATGTTCGATTTTTATAAGTGTATGCAAATCATAGGCTGGCTGCGCGAGTACGACCTGAAAAGTAAAGGTGTCAATTCAACGGCTTCGCATGGCGAGTTATTAAAAGAACTCGTTTTTAAAATACTGCATTAATGCAAATACCTGAGTCTGTATAATCTAATACAGACTCAGATAATAAATGGGTTTATTCGCCGGTATCTGGCTGAAAATCCTCATCAAATTCAAGCTCATCCTCATTAAACTGCTTTATTTCTCCTGATACTAACTCTATTTCAACCAGATCGCCATCGTTAATCTGATTGATATTTACAGTTCCTTTTTCGTCGGTAGCTGTAATCACTACCTGGTCGCCGTATTCAAAAAGTCCGTTTTTCATATGTATGTATTTAAGCTTTTAGTCGTTTAAATAACCGGAGTTTTTGTCAAATGTTTAATGTCATGTCTTTGATTAAGAATCCGGCAACAGTGAGAATAGTGTAACGCTTAGAAAGCCACGTTTTTAGGAATTTATTTGCGCCATTAGAAAACTTTTTTCTGTAAAGCCATAACTTATTAAAGTGAATCACGTACAAGACTGTAAATAAGCACACGGGCCTGCGTGCTTCGATAAAAAACAAAATTAAATTTTGATAGAAATATAACTCTAATGGATAGAATTATCCTTAAAGGAATTTTTTTGCTCGGTTTTTAGTAACGGTTTTGTTACATTAAGCCACCCTAACGAATTTTAACTATTGATTGAATGCAAAGAATTACATTTTTTCTTTTGCTGGTTTTTTTGGTGAGCTGTAAAAAAGCTGAAATTGAAACCCCATCTATTACCAGCAGCGGTTTACCAACGCATATTGAAAGCTCGATAAACGTTTCCCAGCACATGCCTGCTATGCTGCCCCGGCATTTAGCAATGGGCGTAGAAAACTCGGCCGGACAAAGTTCACAAATCATCGATGAAGCCGAATATCGCTATACCTACCTCGCCGGTGATATTTTTTCGAATGGCTGGACCAACTGGAACTTCCCGTCCGGCCAATTTGCCCGCATCTTTTTACAGCAAACTCAGCAAATGGGTAAAACTCCGGTTTTTACTTATTATAACATCGTGCCGGCCCGCGGCCTTAATCAAGATCCTGCCTTCGCTAACATGAATGATAGCGAAGTAATGCGCAAGTATTTCGAGGATTGGAAGATTATACTGCAGATATGTAAAGAGTTTGGTAACACCGTAATTATCCACTACGAGCCTGATTTGTTGGGTTACATGGAGATGTATAAAGACGATGCAGCTAAAAATACGATCAAGGTAAGCCAAAGCGGTTATGCTGATGCGCAAGGTTTTACCAACGATGCTAAGGGCTTGGCGCAAGTAATTGTAAGCATGCGCGATAAATATGCACCCAATGTGTTGTTAGGCTGGCATGCTTCACAGTGGGCCACGGGTGCCGATTTGGTAAGAGGTAAGAATAATCCGGAATTGCTGGCCTCGAAAACGGCGGCTTATTATAAATCTTTAGGCGCCTCTTTCGATTTAATTTTTGCCGAGTTTGCCGACCGCGATGCCGCTTACGACCAATTGGTGAATAACAAAAGCAATAGCATGTGGTCTACCGAGGCTACAGCCGCTAACGATAACATGAGCGATTTTGAGCGTTTCAGGAGATTTTTGAAAAGATTGAATCAGGAAACCGGCCAAAAAATTATGCTTTGGCAAATACCAATGGGTAATACCAAAACATTAACCTGTAACAACACCAACGGGCATTATAAAGACAACAGACCCGAATATTTTATGCAGCCGGTGCTGGATAGCCGCAACACCAGTCGCTTAACTGATTATGCTCAGGCCGGAGTTATTGCGTTCTTGTTTGGTAAAGGCGCTGCTGCTTGTACCAGTTACCTGGATGCCGCTAACGATGGTGTAACCGGCGCTAACGAAAGCAGCGACGACGACGGAGGTTATTTACGCAAAGCCGTAAAAGCTTATTATGCGGCAGGTGCAGTAACCATACCTTAACTTATCATTTAATAAGATGCTTTATATAGTTTTTAACCCGCTCTGCCAATGGCAGGAGCGGGTTTTGTATTTAATGTTGATTTAATATTCTAATACTAAATTGTGAAACAACTATCTTCTACAATTTACGCGATCAAATTGTTATAATTATTATAACAATTTGATATACGAATTTTGCAAATAATATTAATTTAGACAATCTGAACTTTTTTAAACCTAACTTATATGTCACTTATTGAATGCGAGTATATTGAGAGAACAATTATTCGTGAGAATATTTATTGGAAGATAAAGGATGTAATAAACAATACAAGCTATATAATTCCTGAATACGAACTAAAAAATTATAACCCATCTATCGGCAAGAAGAAGCAATTCATAAAGGAATATGACAAAAAATTGAATAAGTACTTTCTTCGAGCATGTCTAAAAAACAATTTTTATGCTGTAGGTGAAATTTACGAATTTAAAATCCTTTCTTATGTACAGCTAAAATTTGAAGGCGATGTGGTTAATCAAATTTTAGTCAGAGATAAGAACGATAATGAAATAAGTGTTCGTGTTAACAATTGGCAAAGCGAAAGTAACTGGTCTTTCGATACATTACTATGTGAAGTATTAAGCTTCCGTGATGATGTGCCAAAGTTAAGAAATGTGGATTGCCGGCATCCTTTCTTTTCAGAAGGAAATGTCTATGAATTTAATGTGAAAAGGGTACGATCTTCAACAAATCCTAAATCAAACAACAAAAATTATTTTTTTGAACTACTTGGTGAAGACGGATGTAATTACAGTGTTCCAGTTTTAAAATCACAAATAGACGGGTGTGCAGCAATAAAAAAAGTAAAGTGTAAAGTTGTAAATCTTAACAATCAACTTAAATTCATGCAAGTTGATGTTAGAGATCCCTTTTTTGTTCCAATTGAAGATATTATATCTAACAGGCAATTTATAAAGAAATATTTTAGCTCAGTTATTAACAAGGATATTTTACATAACAAAAGTGAATATTTAAAAGAACAGTATGAAGCAGAAGGGGCTTTTTGGATTGTCACATATTGCGACAAAGTCTTGCCTTCAATTTTTTATGATGCAATAGAGCGTTATGATTATCAAACTGCAATTGAGGTTGCGTCGCTGCTGGTTATTTTCGAAGAATGGATAATTAGTAAGGGTTTTATTAAAGCATTTAGTGATCCGAAAATCAGAAAAATGGCTGCGCTTAAAGCCGAAAGGCAATTAGTGAAATTTAAGCTCATAACTGATGTTTTACAAGCTTTTATAGATAATACTTATTTGCAAATTCTTAATGATAAAGAAAAGATTGAAATATTAAAAGTAGAAGAGTTATTTTACTACTTGAGGTTTGCCAATTTCGAAATTATCAATGAGACCTTTGTCATAAATAGGATTGTAGCCGAAACAGCTATTCTTACTTCCAGTGAAAACTTTTTTCTTAGTCTAATTGAAAGATTGATTTCAGATAAAATCAGATCGTTTCAAGGCAAAAATGATGATGATTTTCTTTTAGTTACAGGTAACCTAAATATAAAGTTTAAAAATAAAATTCAACAAGAAAAATATTTCAATTGGTTATACTGTCGTTACGTTATTCTTAATTCAATTAGGGAAGAGAAGAAGGCTAGCCTGATATTGGCAACACTTCATAGAGAATTTTTCAATGATGTTAAAAACATTGAATTGAAAAGGAGCCTTTTGACAAACGCCATAAATATCTTAAATAGTGAATCTACAGCAACTAATAATTATTTTTCTTTCGATGACAGCGGTTTAAGATTGGAAGAACAAAAAATTAATGACACGAAACTATTTACATACATACAAACTCAGGATTGGGTGGAATTAAAAAAGCTTAATGAGAGTGATGCTGATTTTACAGTACATATCATTAAAAGAACATCCTTTGGATTTGATGTCGTGTACAAATCATGTATTGGCTTTTTGCCGCTTCAACAAGTTAATAGCTCCGAACTGAAGAAATATGAATTTGATGAGATTGATTTTACTTTGACTGTAAAGTGTTTATCGATTTGTGAAGATTTTAAATTTTTTATTGTGAAAGAAGGAGATATTTACAGCGAGACATATTTCATTGAGAACAACAAAGCAATTGCGATAAAAAAAGGTATGGTTTGCGATGGGTATGTGAGAAGTTATCAGGGATTTGGAGTGTTCGTTAATACTATTTTTGGTGTTGGGCTTTTGCATTATTCAAATATATCTTCACACATTTGGGATGAACCGCGGTTGCGGCTTCATTTTAGAAAAGGAAAGTCGATTAAAGTAGTTATCAATGACTTTGGCGACGGACGGGTTGATCTATCTTTAAAGCTTTTAGAAGGTACAAATTTTCGTCAAGATTATTATGATTTTTTAGATAAGGTCGATAATGATTATCTTGAAGAAGATATCATATCGGATAATGATGAATACTTCGATAGTATTTATGATATAAATTTGAGGTTTATATTACAAAAAGCACTTTGCTTTCAACAATTAGCTTTAGTTAGTCTTGAGCTTAAAGATAAGATTGACTCATTACTTTTAGCTAAACATCTTTTTTCTACAGCTAACAATGTAAGGTCATATTTGATAAATATTTACATTCAATTTTTTGAAGTTTTATTACTAGTCAGGGGTGCTATCCAAGATTTTTCTGCAGAGAAGTGGAAGGAGGTACAGTCCGAAGCAGAAAATATAAAAAAGAGTATTGACTTGAAAACTATTTCTGTATTTCCAGACTCGGAAAAGTTAGTTTACTTTCTTAATATTTTAATTTTGTTTAACGAAAAAAAAGACGAGAATATTGAAACTCTGTATAACTATGTTAAAGAGTACGATAAATCGAAAAGTAAAGCATCCTTGAAGACGTTAGCAAAAATTACACTTTCAAACAATTTAATGATATCTGAATCCGAGGATAGTTCCGAATTTTCATTAAGGAACCTCAAACTTATTAGTTCATACTTAGAAAGTGGTATTTTATCTTTGAAAGAAACTGTATCGGATAAGTTGCAGAGAGAGATCAACGAAAAAGTAAAATATTACGCTGCTATGATTCAAGAAGACGAAGGTCAATCTCTAGAGTTTAAGCAAACTTTTTTAGTTCCAATCTTAGATGATAAAAAGGATGCATATCTTAAAAAGCTAACACCTGATTTAAGGGAGGAACAGCTTATCAAAAAAAGAAAAGCAATAAAGCACAGTGCATTTAAAACATTATGTGCTTTTGCTAACACATCTGGTGGTATACTAATGATAGGTGTATCTGACGATAAGCGAGTAACAGGCTTGGAAATAGACTATAATTCACTTAAGCAACAAAATAGGGATGGATTCGGAAAAAGGTTTGATGACGATGTTAAAACATTTTTTGGTGAAAGTTTCTTTTCTTTGCTTGATAAGCAGTTCTTGAAGTTTCCTGAAGGTGATATTTTAATAATAAAAGTTTCTGCTAGTCCTGAAGAAATTTTTATGTTCAAAGATGAAGAAGGTAAAGATACCGAAGAGTTGTACATAAGGAGGTTGACCTCTTCAGAGCAGTTAAAGGGAAGCGAATTAGTTCGGTTCATAAAATTGAGACATGCTAAGCAATTGATAGCATAAAGCAATACAGGTCAAAATTTTCGTGATCTAAAGCTACTTTTTTCAATTGACTTATTATCAACGTGTTTTTCTTCAATAATAAGTTGCAGACTCTATTTTCGATGCTTGATTAAAAACAGTGAATTCAGTTTAAGTGTATGCAATTCACTTAAGCTAATTGTTCTTATGTTATATTTAAGTGTGCTATGTCTTACTTTAAATTAAAGGCATGTCTAATATTATTAAACATTAGACATATGATGAGCCTCGGCATGATTGCGTCTAATTTTCGAATGTGATTCGTTATTACAATATAATTTAGATGAGTGAAACGTTAAAATATTGGCTGGTGAAATCGGAGCCGTTTAAATACAGTTGGGAAAAGTTTAACCAAGATGGCCACACATTTTGGGATGGGGTACGTAATTACCAGGCCCGAAACAACCTAAAGGCAATGAAAGAGGGAGACTTAGTGTTGTTTTATCACAGCAATGAGGGTAAGGCCGTGGTTGGCATTGCCAAAGTGGTTAAAGAGTTTTACCAAGATCCTACTACTGATGATGCTAATTGGGTGGTAGTAGATTTGTCGCCAGTTGAGGCACTTAAAACGCCGGTTACCTTGGAGCAGATTAAAGCTGACGGTCGCTTAAAAGATATAAGCCTGGTGCGCCAGGGGCGCTTGTCGGTAATGGGGCTTAAAGCGGAAGAATTTGATCGCATTGTTGAGTTAGGCAGTTAAAAAGGGATTATTTAATCAGATAGATGGATAACTAAACTAACTCTTAACTGTTGGCTTAGTCAGGGTTGTTTATCTCGATTTTAAAATCAGTAGTATGAATTACAGATTATTTAAAGATGTTAAAGTAGCCGAGGTGGGCTTAGGTACCTGGCAGTTAGGCAGTGCCGATTGGGGAAACGTGGACGAAAATGCCGCTTTACAAATACTAAAAACTTATACCGATGCCGGCGGCAATTTTATTGATACCGCTGACGTATACGGCATGGGGATCAGCGAAAAGGTAATAGGCAAGTTTTTAAAAACCGTAGATAGTGAGATTTATGTCGCTACCAAATTGGGCAGGCGCGGAGATGCCGGCAACGGCTGGCCGCAAAATTTTACTTACGATGCCATGAAGCGCCAGGCTGAAGACTCTTTAGAGCATCTTGGTGTATCACAGTTATTTTTAGAGCAACTGCATTGTATACCAACAGAAGAAATGCGCTCGGGCAAGGTGTTCGACCATTTGCGTAAGCTGCAACAGGAGGGGTTAATTAAGCATTTCGGTGCCAGTGTCGAAACTTCGGAAGAGGCTTTGCTTTGTTTGGAGCAGGAGGGGCTGGCTTCTTTACAAATTATTTTTAACCTATTCAGGCAGCATGTAGCCGATGAGGTGTTTGCCAAAGCTAAAGAAAAAGGTGTTGCACTGATCGTAAGGGTGCCGTTAGCAAGCGGCTTATTAAGCGGTAAATTTGACGAAAATACGAAGTTTGAAAGCACAGATCATCGTAACTTTAATGCTAATGGTGAATCGTTTAACGCCGGCGAAACTTTCTCAGGAATTGATTTTAAAGAGGGTGTAAAGCTGAGCAATCAAATTAAACAGATGCTGCCCGGCGACCGTATGGCGCAATGGGCTATCCGCTGGATACTCGATCATCCGGAAGTAACAACCGTAATTCCGGGTGCCTCAAAAATAAGCCAGGTGAACAGTAATGTTGAAGCCTCTAATCTGCCGCCACTCTCAGCCGACTTGCATCAAGAGTTGAGGAAGCTGTATGATGAGCAAATTCACAACAAGATAAGAGGGCATTATTAATATTTAACCAATCAGCGTTTAAGACCATAAACTTAAACGCTGATTGCGTTTTATAGCGTTAGAAGCTTTTTATTAATTCGGCCAATTAAACCCGGCCCTTCATAAATAAACCCGGTGTAGAGTTGTATTAATGATGCACCTGCATCTAACTTCTCCACCGCATCCTCGGGCGAGTGTATACCGCCTACACCAATAATCGGGAATGATTTGTTCGATTTTCCTGATAGATACCTAATCACTTCTGTGGAACGGCTGGTCAAAGGTTTGCCGCTTAATCCGCCGGGTTCATTTACCACCTCAGGTGCCGATGTTAATCCATCGCGGCTGATAGTAGTATTCGTGGCAATCACCCCGGCAATACCGGTTTGCTGCACAATCTCTATAATATCGTCCAGTTGTTCGTTCGTCAGATCGGGTGCTATTTTAAGCAGGATGGGGCGACTAATATCGTTTTTGCGGTTACGCTGCTGCAAAGTATTCAAAATGTGCATCAGTGGCTCTTTCTCCTGCAATGCGCGCAAGCCGGGCGTGTTAGGAGAACTTACATTCACCACAAAATAATCAACCACCTCAAAAAGCCGGTCAAAGCACTTGATGTAATCACTCACGGCGTCCCCGTTGGGCGTATTTTTATTTTTACCGATGTTGCCGCCAATAATAACCGGGTTTTTAGTGGCTTCAGCCGTTTTGCGGTAAGCTGCTATGCGCGAAGCCAATACATCAACCCCAAGGTTGTTAAACCCCATCCGGTTAATTAACGCTCCATCAGCAGGTAGCCTAAACATGCGCGGTTTAGGGTTACCGGGTTGTGGTAGGGGAGTAACAGTGCCCACTTCAATAAAGCCGAAGCCAAGGTTAGCCATTTCAGCAATGGTTTCGCCGTTTTTATCAAAACCGGCTGCCAGGCCTACCGGGTTTTTAAATTTTAGTCCGAATACGGTACGCTTCAAACGTGCGTCGTTTACCAGCCAGGCACTGCGGCTTAGTGCTGCCCCTCCCGGAACTTTATTAAAGCGTTTAAGATTACGGGTAACAAAGTAATGTACCTTTTCGGGGTCAAATTTGAATAACAGCGGCTTAAGCAACGAATACATGTCACAAATTTAGGGCTTTGTATTCTTAGTTTGCAGATATCATGAAAACAATCTACTTTAGGTAATCCAATTTACCTGTATGAGTAACCAGTTTAATCGTCGTAATTTCATCAGCAGTGCAGCCACTGCAACCCTTGCCGCCATTGCTATTCCCGATATTGTATCTGCTGCAGTAAGCAATAGCAGTGCTAAAAAGCTGACATTGAATGACAACGACACTATACTTTTTCAGGGTGATAGTATAACCGATGCCGGTCGGAACAAGACTAATACCACACCGAACAGCGCGCCGATGTTAGGCACCGGCTACGCCTTTTTGGCTGCAGGTAATTTGTTGATGCACCAGGCCACCAAAAACCTAAAGATTTACAATCGTGGCATTAGTGGTAATAAAGTTTATCAGCTGGCCGAACGTTGGGATGCGGACTGCCTGCAGATTAAGCCCAATGTGCTGAGCATTATGATTGGCGTAAACGATTTTTGGCATACCTTAGGAGGTGGCTATACCGGTACAATCGAAACATATCGAACCGATTACCGTAAACTGCTCGATCGTACCAAGCAGGCACTGCCTGATGTAAAATTAATTATCGGCGAGCCTTTTGCCGTAAACGGCATTAAAGCGGTAACCGACCAATGGTATCCTAAGTTTAATGAGTACCGCCAGGCTGCCCGCGAGATTGCCGACAGCTATAATGCAGTATTCATCCCATACCAAAGCGTGTTTGATGAAGCACAAAAAACAGCTCCCGGTAGCTACTGGACTGCCGACGGCGTGCATCCAACTTTAGCCGGTGCCAACCTGATGGCCGAGGCTTGGCTGAAGATGATAAAATAGGTATTTGATTAGTTATTGGCTTCGTGCGCTAATCGACTAAACTGGCGCAATTTATAATTTGACATTGCCTTAGCGTGACGCTCTTTACCCTTTCGTACCAAAAAGGTATCTTTGTGGGTAAATGATTGCAATAAATAACCTGACGTTCGAGATTGGTGCGCGTGCCTTGTATGATGATGCTAACTGGCATATTAAACCCGGAGAAAAAATTGGCCTGATTGGCGCCAATGGTACCGGCAAAACTACGCTGCTTAAAATCATTGTTGGCGATTATAAACCAACATCGGGTACTATATCAAAAGCCAAAGATCTGACCATTGGTTACCTGAACCAGGATTTGCTTTCTTATTCGTCTGATAAATCTATTTTGCACGTGGCTATGGAGGCGTTTGAGCGCCAGAACCAATTGCATACCGAAATAGAAAGCCTGCTTAAAAAGCTGGAAACCGACTACAGCGAGGAATTACTCAATAAATTAAGCGACAAACAACACGAGTTTGAAGCTTTAGATGGTTACAACATCGAATACAAAGCCCACGAAATTTTAGCAGGTTTGGGTTTTGCCGATGCCGATCAGGAACGCAAGCTAAGCACCTTTTCGGGTGGTTGGCGTATGCGTGTAATGCTGGCTAAAATCCTTCTACAGGCCCCCGACATTTTATTGCTCGATGAGCCTACCAACCACTTAGACTTACCCTCTATACAGTGGCTGGAAGATTATTTGAGAGACTTTGAAGGTGCTGTAGTTATTGTGTCGCATGATAGATGGTTCTTAGATAAGGTGATCAATCGTACAGTGGAGTCGCGTAAGGGTAAGCTTACCGTTTATGCCGGCAATTATTCATTCTACCTGGAAGAAAAGGCGTTGCGTGAAGAAATTCAGCGGGGTGAGTTTAAAAATCAGCAATCTAAAATAAAGCAGGAAGAGCGTTTGATTGAGCGTTTCCGTGCTAAGGCATCGAAGGCCAAAATGGCGCAGTCGCGTATCAAGATGCTGGATAAAATGGAGCGCATTGATGATGTGGATGATGATAACCCTTCGGTAAACTTCACTTTTAAGTTTGGTAAACAATCTGGCCGTAACGTAACTACCATAGAAAATATCAGCAAAAGCTATCCTAACCTTGAGATATTAAGACATGCTAACGCCATTATTGAGAAAGGTGATAAGATTGCGTTGATTGGTGCCAATGGTCGCGGTAAATCGACACTGTTGCGTATCATAGCAGATGCAGATAAAGATTTTACCGGTAAAAGCGAAACCGGGTACAATGTAACGCAAACGTTTTTCGCCCAACACCAGTTGGAGTCATTACACCTGGAAAGCGAAATTTTACAGGAATTACAATCCTTTGCACCAAGGCACACAGAAACAGAGCTGCGTTCTATATTAGGTTCGTTTTTGTTTACGGGTGATGATGTATTTAAAAAAATCAAGGTGTTGTCGGGTGGCGAGAAATCACGCGTGGCACTTGCCAAAGCGTTAACGGCAGATGCTAACTTCCTGATTCTGGATGAGCCTACCAACCACTTGGATATGCAATCGGTGAATATTTTGATACAGGCGTTGCAGCAGTACGAGGGTACTTTTATTGCTGTATCGCACGATAGGTACTTTTTGGATAATATTGCCAACAAGATATGGTTCATTGAGGATTACCAGATCAAAGAATATCCGGGCACTTACCAGGAGTACGAAGAATGGCAAGCTAAACGTAAACTGCAAACCAAGGCGGCAGCACCTGCGCCTCAACCTAAGAAGGAAGAAAAGAAGGAACCGGTTAAACTGCAGCCTACCGAAGATAAATCTAAACAGTTAAAAAAGCTGAACAGCGATTTAAGCCGTATGGAGCAGCAAATTGCCGATCTGGAAAATGAGGTGAAGCAACTGGAAAGCCGTTTGGCCGACGAGGAAATTTATAACAACGCCAATAAGCTTAAAGAAACAAATAATAACTACAAGCAAAAGCAAAGCGAGGTAAAACGTTTGCAAGACCAATGGGAAACACTGGCGGAGCAAATTATGGAACTGGAAGCTTAAGCAAAATATAGGATAAGCCATGCTGCCACCAGCATGGCTTTATTTTTTGATCATGAGATTATTGGGGATTGTTTGTCTGTTTTTGATGCTGTCATTTTGTGGTTATGCTCAAAACGCGGCATCATATACCGATCAGGTTTACCGTGGCAGCATTAAAAGCGTAGAGTGTTATAATGCAGTCAAACAAGGATCATTTCCGTTAGTCCACTTCCGGACGGATGATCAAATAGTGCTTGCCTTTGATGACTTGGAGGGTCGCAGCCGTAACTACTATTATACGCTGGAGCATTGCGATGCGCAGTGGAATACCTCACACTTATCGCCGGCCGAATATCTGCAAAGCTTTACTGAAGATCGTATTATGGATTACAGTTACTCCAGCGGAACCGTTCAAAAGTATATCCATTACCAGGTAAAGTTTCCTAATAACAACATCAATCCTAAACTGCCAGGTAATTATCTATTAAAAGTTTATGAGGATAATGACCCTGCTAAATTGATTATTACCCGCCGTATTTATGTAGCGGCAAGTGCTGTAAGCATAGGTGCAGAAGTTGTGCCTTCAGCCAATGTAGCTTTGCGTGCACAAAATCAAAAACTCAACTTCCAGATTACCTACGCGGGGTTAAATGTTCAAAACCCTTATACCGACATCAAAGTGGTGGCTATGCAAAATGGTCGCCCCCAAACTGCTCAGTTAAATACACGGCCAACATACATTCGCGGCTCGCAGCTTATCTATAACGATATAAGTATTAATGATTACGTGGGAGGTAACGAATTCAGGCATTTTGATACTCGTACGCTTAAACTAAACTCCGAACGTATTGCCCGGATATTTAAAGATACGGCTAATACGGTGTTACTGCTCGGGGATGCAAGCCGTAACGATGAAGCATACTTGTTTCAGTACGACAATAACGGCAGCTTTTTTATTTTAAACCAGGATGGCCGGGAGCCGGCTACGGATGCAGATTACGCTTACGTGTATTTTAACTTTACGGCACCATCCAACCTGCCGAAAGGTGATATTTACGTAACCGGCAGATTTAACAACTACAGCTTAGATCAAAACAGCAAGCTGATATATGGTGCTGCCCGTAACCGCTATACTCTTTCTATCCCCCTCAAGCAAGGCGTTTATGATTATCAGTATGTTTGGGTAAACGCTGCAACACAGCAAGCCGACACTAAGATATTAGAAGGTAGCTTTTTTGAAACTGAGAACGATTATCAAATTTTAGTGTACTACCGTGCTCCTGGCGCGCGATGGGAAGAGTTGGTAGGCTATCAGCCGTTAAACACGGGTAGGCGTTAATGTATATTTAATCCGCAATTTAGTGGAGAAGCATAACACCTGAACACACGCTTAAAATCTTATCTTTGCTGCTATGCAAGCCAAAAAGCCCCAGGAATCGTTAGTGATTATGAATGAGTTGGTGTTACCCAACGATACCAACATGATGCATAATTTAATGGGAGGGCGTTTGTTGTACTGGATGGATATTGCGGCGGCTATGTCGGCCCAAAAGCATAGCAACCGATTGGTAGTAACAGCCTCGGTTGATAATGTATCCTTTCAGCAATCTATCAAACTGGGTGATGCCGTAACCATTGAAGCTAAGGTAACCCGTGCTTTCAACAAATCGATGGAAGTGCGATTGGACGTATGGGCGCAAAACATCCCCTCAGGTACTAAGGTTAAAAGCAACGAGGCCTACTATACCTTTGTAGCGCTTGATGAGTTCGGTAAGCCGGTAGCAGCTCCTGAACTGATACCTGAAACTGACGATGAAAAACTAATGTTTGACGGTGCTTTACGCCGCCGCCAGTTGCGGCTCATTTTAAGCGGCCGCATGGAGCCAAATGATGCTACCGAAATTAAGGCTTTGTTTATGGCGGCTAAACACGAAGTATAGGTAATTTGATAGGTCGCAAGTGAGTATAGCGACCATCTCAGTGTACGATGGTCTATCTAATACTTAGCAAGAGTACCTCTCAGAGTTCTTGTTATATTTTTACTCCTGTATCCATTCTATGATGCTTTGCTGCAATCAAAATTTATAACTGTCTTTCCAGTGCGGGGAAGTTTATCTTAATAATAGAAAATTCCTCTCAATAAAAAAGCCTCGTTAGTTTGTCACTAACAAGGCTCTTCGATTTCTTGAATTAAGAAAAGTAGCTTACTTAGCAGAAAGTTGAGCTAAAACAGCGTTATTTTTAGCAATTTGGCTGCTTGCTTTCTCTTTAGAGCGGCTTCCTGGCTCCAGGTTAGTAGCTAATTTCAAAAACTGTACTTCTAAGCGAGATACGGTTTTATTTCTTCTGTCTTTTCTTTTTAAACGTGTTACGCCCATGGTAATTTCTCTTTAACGGTAAAACCCTTTAGAGGTCGAGAGCGGATTCGAACCGCTGTACAAGGTTTTGCAGACCTCTGCCTAGCCACTCGGCCACCCGACCATTTTATTGGAGTGCAAAAATAATTATTTTTTGTACATCGTCAATAATTATTTAAACCTTTTTCTGCTGATTTCTGAACAAAATAAAGCCGTGGCGATAGAAACGTTCAAAGATTCGGCCTCGCCAACTCTCGGGATGGTGATGGCTTGGGTAATATATGGCTGGATATTTGGCCGGATGCCGTTGCCTTCATTTCCCATTAAGAGCAAACCCTCATTGCCAAAGTCAGCTTGGTAAATGTTTTCACCATCCAGCATAGCACCAAATACGGGTAGTGTTAAAGTAGGTAGCAATGCTTCTAAATCGGTATAGTAAATCTTAACTCTGGCCAGCGATCCCATGGTGGCTTGCACCACTTTAGGGTTATAGGCATCAACGGTGTCCTCCGAACAAATGAGATGATGGATGCCGAACCAGTCGGCCGTACGGATGATGGTACCCAGGTTACCCGGATCTTGTATACCATCAAGCACCAAGCTAAATTTATTTTTTAAAGCCTCAGGTTTTAGTTGCGGCCATTCAGGTAGTTCAATTACAGCCAAAACTTGCTGAGGGGTGGTAAGACCACTCATTTTTTGAAGCTCCGTTTCTGTTATCTCCTGAAAATTGATTTTCTTTGATAGATTGTGCAATTTTGCATCCGCTGCAACGGCGTGGTATACAGTATGTATTTGATAACCGGCTGCTATAAACTCCGATACAGATTTATAGCCCTCGGCTACAAATAAATGGTGCTCACGCCGAAACTTTTTTTGTTGTAAGGACTTTATTAAACTGATCTGAGATTTTGAAACCATTTTACCCGGAGACTAAGCTTTACAGCCTTGCAATATTAAGTATTCTTTTAGCATTTGTAGCAGGTGGTTGCAGCTTAACTCGTGGTATCCCTGATAATCAGTACCTCGTACGCAAAATAACCATCGACAGTGTTGATAAAGAGTTTGCTGAAGCGTCATATTTATATGTGGACCGTTTGCAGCAACCTAACAGCTGGTTTAACCTGCAGTTGTATTACCTGTTCAATAACAAGGGTAAAAAGGAACTGGGCGAACCGCCTGCTATTTTGGATAGTAACCTGGTCGAATATTCGCGCATCCAAATTGAGCGTTTTTTACGTAACAAAGGTTATGTAAAGGCCACCGTAAAAAGCGATATCAAAACTAAAGACAAGAAAGCCTTCCTGACGTTCACCGCCAAAGAGGGGCCTATGTTCCGTATAAGAAACATTCAGGATAGCATCGGCGATCCTAACGTACAGGTATTATATCGCGTCAACCGAAGGCGTTTTTCGCATGTGCAGCCTGGCGGTCGATACGATGTGGATAGTTTGGCTTACGACCGCGACGAATTTTATCAAGTGATGAAGCGTAACGGTTACTATGATTTTTACCGGCAATACATCAATTACAATTATGATACTACGTTTAACAACAGCGTGGTAGACATCAAAATGATTATTGATAACCCGCCCGGTAAAAAAGAGCACCCAATTTACAGAATCAACAATACCTTAATTACTATTGCCAATCCTTATGGCCGCACCGAGGGTAAGGCAGACACATTAAAGGTAGATTCGCAGTTTACTTTTGTTGATTACTCGCGCCGGTTTAAACCTAATGCGGTAACACGTTACATTTTTCAGCAAAAAGGCGATATTTATAATATAGATCAGCAAACATTGACTACCTCGCGTTTATCAGAGCTAAACGTATTCCGTAACGTGCCCAACCCGGTTTATAAAAAACTGCCTGACAGCGTTAACCGACGGTTAGACAGTCGCATAGATATTATACCGCTCAAACGGATGTCAGACCGTATTGAGGCAGAATACTTGCACTCGGGCCCGGCGTTTTTTGATTTCTTTTCCAGTTCGGGCTATGGTTTTAACATTGGTAATACCTTCTCCCACCGTAACCTGTTTAAGCAGGCTGAGATTTTACAGTTGAAACTGAACTACAGTATCCTTTATGGCGGTAGTCAGTCAGAAATCAGCGGTATTCAAAATCAGGATTTCAAAATAGGGGTTAACCTGGTATACCCACGTATTATCTCGCCTTTCAATTTACCTACATTAGGTAAATATGGTGTACCACACACTACGTTCTCGTCAAACTTTCAGCTGTTTTATCAAAACGGATTGGTAAAAAGGCGCAGCTTTATTAATGCCATTACCTACGATTGGATTGAAACTACCCGGAAGCAGCACTCATTCACACCTATCAGTATCGAATTTACCAACGGTACTATCGACCCTGTAGCGCGCCAGCAATTGCTTGCTCAAAACCGCTTTTCTTACATTTATCTAATTGGCCGTACGGTGTTTACTGCCAGTACGCAGTACACGTTCCAGCTGAATGCTAATAAGCTTAATTCACTCGGCAACTTTGTTTATTTCAGAGGATCGGCTGATATTGGTGGTAATACCTTAAACCTGCTTACGAAAGCATTTAATACCCCGCGTGATACCCTAGGTCAACGCACCTTATTTGGCTATGCATTTGCGCAATATGCCAAAGGCGATGTGGATTTGCGTTTTTACCGTCGTTTAGGCGAAGGTGAAAGGCAATTGGTATTCCGGATCAATCCAGGTATCGGCGTTCCATTTGGTAATAGTAACCAATTGATATTTGAAAAAAACTTTTATGCCGGTGGCGCTAACGATATACGTGCATGGTTACCGCGTACGCTCGGGCCGGGACAGTTTAATCGCGCAACTTATCCTGATAAAATAACCCGGGATCGTTTAAAATACCTGGATCAGTTTGGTGAAATTAAGATTATCGGTAATCTGGAGTACCGCACAAAGCTGGTAGACGACTTTTATGGTTCAAAATTAAAAGGCGCCTTGTTTGTGGATTTCGGTAATATATGGCGTTTGAAAGAAGAGGTTGGTGTACCTAACGGCCAGTTTAAACTAAGCAATCTGTATCAATCTACAGCGGTTGGTATTGGTGGAGGTTTGCGTTTCGACCTGACTTTCTTCGTATTCAGGTTAGATGCTGCGTTTAAATTTAAAGATCCTCAGTTTACCGGATCAGACCAATACGTGTTAATTAAGCACTTTAATGAGTTATTTAAGAGTGGCTCGTTCAAACAAACCTATAACGACACCAACAGCGAACCATACCGTTTTATGCAGCTGAACTTTGGTATTGGTTTGCCGTTTTAAGATTTGTAGAGTTTAACCGCGAAACTTATCAAGTAATACGCTAAGCGAATTGGCTTCTTCTTCGGTAAGGTTATGTTTAAACAAATCTGAGGTTTTAAACTCTGCATCCATTTTAGCCAATATCTCGATGCCTTTTTCACTGATGTGAATGTCCACTGCGCGACGGTCGGTATTATTGGTGCAGCGGGATACCAACTCTTTCTGCACCAGGCGGTCAACAATGCGCGAGGCGTCCGACATCTTGTCGATCATGCGCTCTTTAATCATGTTGATAGTTGCCGGTTTGGGGCTTTGGCCACGCAGAATGCGTAAAACGTTAAATTGCTGACTGGTAAGGTTATACTTTTCGAAATGAGAACGAAGCAGGTTACTCATCCAACTATAAGTATATGATATATTGATGACCGCCTTATGGTAGTTATCTTCAAATTTATCACTCTGAATTTCGTCTTCTATTCTCATATCAATTACAAGTATAATAAATATGATTTTAGCGTTTGCTATTTTTTAATACGTTTTGTCTTTTTACCGCGTCCGTAATGCCAGGGACAATGCAGGCATTTGTTCTTGCAACAGTTACCTCGTTTTAAATGGTAGGCTTCGGTAAACACATAATTTCCGTCTTCATTTATGTAGTAGTCAACTCCTTCAATCAGCATATTTTAGTTAAGCGATTTGGTAAAAATACGGTCGCCAAAGTGAGCCTTTAAATGCCGGCCATCGCCATGCAAAGTCCAGATTTGTTGAGGGTTTACCTGCTCAACGGCGTGTAAGACATCGTTCCAGTCGGCATGGTCTGAGATAAATAAAGTGTCCTGCTCGTTAGCTTGCAGGTTTTTCCACCCGGAGGCGAACAAGCGCTTTACACCTTCCGCCCGCAAGTAACTGTCGAAAGTGAAAGGCGGCACAAGGTACACGAATTGTTGCTGATTTTTCATCAGCTTGCGGTTGTACATCTGGTAAGGGCCTAAAGAGTAACCATGCTTTTCGTAGATGGCGCTTAAAGGAGCAATTCTAAAGTGAACTAATACTTTCTTTTGAGGGGCATAATCATTAATCATTCGGGTAAGGCGTTGAGCTTTGCCTAAACCGTAAGCGCCTAACAGGATATTGCTCTGAATGTGATTAAGCTTGTCGATCTCCTGTAGAGGGTCGGGGTGGATCACATTAGGATTAGCAAAGGTGCTTTCAGTAATAAGCACGTCGGCCTTCACCCATTCTATAGGCTCGCAGGTTGAGTCGGGCTGCAATTTATAGTCGCCCGTATAAAGGTAGGAGCTGCCTTGATATTGCATGACTACCTGCGCTGATCCCAGCATGTGCCCGGCCGATATAAAAAATAATTTTACGTCGCCTATTCGAAACTCCTGGTGCCAGTTCAGTAAGCGGAAGCTGCGGCCGGCATTTTTGCCGTAGCGCAGTTTCATAAAATCGGCCGTAGGACTGGTGCAATAAATATTTTGGTTACCGGCAACGGCATGGTCGCCATGGGCATGAGTGATTACGGCATGTTCAACCGGCTGCTGAGGGTCTAAATAAAAGTTGCCGTACTTGCAGTAAAGCCCGTTGGCGTTGTAAGCCACAAAATCAGCGAGTATCATAGTATAGTGGGGGCGGTCTTAGCTATCAACTCCTGATGAATAGTCAAGACCTGGGGAATTACTAATAAGGAATTGTCATTAGTAATAGTATAGCTGGCCAGTTGTTGTTTTTCTTCTTGCGGCATTTGCTTGACCTCCCGGCTTTGTGCTTCAATTTCTGTGATATTATCGCGCTTCATCACCCGGGCTATGCGCATATCTGTCGGAGCAGTTACGATAATGGTATAATCACAATCTTTGTACGATCCGCTTTCAAATAACACCGCTGCTTCTTTTAAAACGTAAGGTGCATCGGGGT
The DNA here is from genome assembly GCA_913775265.1 of uncultured Mucilaginibacter sp. Lineage (GTDB taxonomy): Bacteria > Bacteroidota > Bacteroidia > Sphingobacteriales > Sphingobacteriaceae > Mucilaginibacter. The sequence goes on from CAJYJH010000041.1 coordinate 141,821, forward strand.
ATTGCAAAACCCACTGTTCAAACGCCCGGAATACTGCAGGGTGTACTAAAGAGTTTAATTTTTGAAGTTCAGCGTCATTATTAAACACTACACCAGCTATCAGCTTACGGTTAAGCGAACCATCAGCAAAATAAGCTTCCTCGCCAAAATGTCCTTTTATAGCGCTGATGAGTTGAACATCGGTAACCATTACCTTTTTGGCTTCGGTGTCTGAGTAAAAGACCGGTATGCCCAATATTTCAAACAATTGGCTCACCGTGGTTTTGCCGCTGCCAATATTGCCGGTAATTCCAATTTTAAGCATGGTGTTATTTTTTAATCAGGAAATCGATATTGCGTGGTACAATATTTACAATACGGCAATAGGCTGGCATGCGGGTAATGTTTACCGGTAAAACGGTATATCCTTGTTCCCACAAAGTAAAATTAACGTTGGCTTCAAAAAAGTCCTGGTCAACTTCGGCATAGCGGCTCAGCGGAATAGTGAACGTAACATTAACGTATTGTGGAAAAATTTTAACGTTGTAGTAATGTGGGTTACCGATCACGTTAACAGGTATACGAAGCGTTTTTTCGGTAAACTCCTCGACTGGTAAATGCACCTGTACACTTTTGGGATAAACATTAATGTTACCCTCTTTAACCGGTTGGAGCTTCAGTTTGCCACGTATATCATTATTTGCCGCAGTTACTTTTAAGGTATCCGTTTTCCAGGAGGTGATTTTATTAATCACATTACCCGGTCCGTTAATAGTGACGTAAGCCGGCTTTACCGTCATCTTACCGGAGGGAGCAAACTGAGAAAGATAAGTTACATTGAGCACAGGCTCTACCTTAATCCTTTTTACCACCCGGTTGGTAAAGTCAAAATAAAGGGTGTCCGGATTAAAAGATATAATGCGATGCGATTTATCGCGGTGACGATTAACTTCAGCAACCTGCGTGTTTAGCGCAATAAAATTACTGTGCTCAAGCGTATGCAGATCAATGGTTACCGGTTCGTAATTGTTATTAAAACGGGCAAAAAGCATATGCCAGCCATCGCCCTGCATCACGGCGTCAACAGTGTCGGGCTGCAAGGCATGGTAGGCTCGCTTTTGAGGTGCATTTTTAAAGGTAAGCGTTTGCCGTATGGTAAAGTTATAGGAACCCGATAGGGTAGCTAATATCCAGGCGCCAATGGCAATTAATATGCAGGTGAAAAAGGCAGACAAGCGCCTGCGTTCTGCTACCGACAGTTTAACTATACCCATATCATTTGCTTTACCAGTGTAAATGTAAAATGCCGTTTCCGTGTTTGCAAACACGAAAACGGCATTTATTAAAAACCATCAAAGCTTAAGCTTTGGCTGGTGTGTTTAAAGCTTTAGAAGAATCAAGAGAAACAGCGGCTTTATCGAATCTGATTTTGCCGTTTTCCACTTCTAATAATATGGTGTTATCGTTAATGTCGATGATGCGGCCGTGAATGCCTGATGTAGTTACCACGCGGTCACCTTTTTTCAGTTCCTCAACGTATTTCTTTTGGTCTTTTTGTTTTTTTACCTGTGGGCGGATCATGAAAAAGTAGAACACCACAATGATCAGAACCATAGTAATGATCTGTCCAGTGGCTGCACCACCTCCAAGTTGTAATAAAATTGCTGCTGTCATGTAATTCAGTAAATTGTACTTTATTTTTTTGCTTTATCGTCGGTAGTCACTTCGCCGGTTAAATGTACCCTGTTTTCGGCCGGAACGGTGTTAGCTACTACAGTAATCAGTTTATCCTGCAAGCCACTTTTGCCGGCGCTGTTAAAAGTTACTTTAACGGTGCTGGCCTGGCCTGGCTGTATAGGCTCTTTAGACACTTCGGGCGTAGTGCAGCCGCAGGTAGCAAATGCTTCTTTTATAATCAACGGTGATTTACCGGTGTTGGTGTACTTGTACGCGTAAGTAACCTTGTCGCCTTGTTTAATTTTGCCAAAGTCGTGTGCTTCAGTTTCGAACTTCATTATCGGTGCATTGGCGCTGTCAACAGGTGCGGCTGTCGTTGTGTTGCCGGTTTCAGTTTTTTGATTGGTTTGGTTGCAGGCGGCCAAAGCGATGACCATGCATAAACCTGCCGAAATAGCTTTAATCATTATTCTATTAATCCACGGCCCGATTTCCGGATCCTGTTTTGTTCTTTTAATTCAAATAAAATTTTATCTAAGATACCATTAATGAACGAATTACTCTTAGGTGTGCTCAGTTCTTTGGCAATTTCCAAGTATTCGTTAATGGTCACCTTTACCGGTACTGAGGCAAAATTAATGAACTCTGTAATAGCCATTTTCATCAGCAGGGTATCCATCATAGCAATACGCTCAGGTTCCCAGTTCTGTGTTTTTTGGGCAATCATGTCTTGGTATTCGGCATTATACCTTACGGCTTGCCTAAACAGGTCTACAATAAATTCACGGTCTTCTGTCCAGTTACCCGATACTTCGGCCAGTTTGTTTTGCTGCGGATTATCGAAAGAGAAGTTTTTGAATGTTTTAGCAATCATGGCCTGTAAGACATCCTTATCAACCGGCCACGAAATAAATTTATCTTCAAATACCTGCTCGGCAACCGACGATTTTAAAATTACTTTTTTGAAAATGAATTTGATGATGTCTTTATCGGTTTGCAGGGTATCATCTGTTTTTTGCAGATAAGCCTTATAATCGTCGGAGTTTTTTAGCGTAGTGAATAGGGTTTTAGCCAGCTCGGGTTCAAAATCCCATGAAATCTTGTACTTTTTTAAGGCAGCAATATAATCCTTGTTTACGTGTAATGACGCTATAAAACGGTTTTCTAAAATCTTAAGATTAGGATTTAAATCTTCGGAGGTAGGAAGGTGTTTGTTGGCCCTTTCGGCAGCATCATTGCTGGCGTATTGAATGACTTCGTCAATAAGCGAGAGCATCCAGATGTACATTTCATATACCCGGTCGACGTTTTGCAGCAGTAATTTTTCGTGCTGACTAACATCTTTAGGTTCGGTTTGGTGGTAAGCGTATAAAGCCTGTAATACTTTAACCCGGAGGTGCCTTCTGTTTAACATGAATAAGAACGTTTGTAATTTGTATTTAAATAAAAAGCTAAATTTTCACGATATGTAGTTAAGCAGCAAAGTGGTTTTTTGTTGAAATAAATGCCAAAAAAATTAAGTCAGCTTCACATCATCCATAAACCGGTAACCCATCAAATCAATGAACCTATAGCCGCGCAAAAGTAGCTAATTTTTTGATGGGCGTAAACATTAAAGTGCAATGTTTATTTAGCAGTTAGTTAGCATGGCGTTACAACGTTAATAAGCAAACAACTTAATAAAAGCTTTACCTTTGCCTGGCCGTATGAGAAGTCTTGCATACCTGAATAAATATTTTTACAAATACCGTTGGCATTTAATACCGGGTATTTTGTTCGTGGTTATATCAAACGTGTTTGGGGTGCTGCCGGCGCAGGTCATTCGCGTAGCTTTTAATCTGGTTTCAGAAAATATACAGATTTATCATCTGTATACCGGTTTTGAAAGACAAGAAGTTATTTACCAGATATTCGGGTCGAGTTTGTTGTTGTTCGGGGCTTTGGTATTGGTGCTGGCTTTGATTAGGGGATTATTTCTGTTTTTTATGCGGCAAACGATCATCCTGATGTCCAGGCACATCGAGTATGATTTGAAGAACGAGATTTACGCGCACTACCAAAAGCTTTCGCTGGCCTTTTATCGCCGCCATAATACCGGCGATTTAATGAACCGGGTAACCGAGGATGTAAGCCGGGTGCGTATGTATTTAGGCCCGGGCATTATGTATGCCATTAATACCGTTGTGCTGTTTATCTTAACCGTTTATGCGATGCTGAGTGTAAACGGAAGGCTTACCTTTTTTTCGTTACTGCCTATGCCGGTGCTGGTATTCAGCATTTACTATGTAAACAACATCATCGAGCACCGCAGCGAAAAAATACAGGAGCGTTTATCAGCACTATCAAGCTTTGTGCAGGAGAACATTTCGGGCATCAGAGTTATCAAGTCTTATGTAAGAGAAGGCTTCGTCAATGAACGTTTCACGGCTGAAAGTGAGCAGTATAAAGACCATTCGATGGAACTTACCCGCGTACAAGCCCTGTTTTTTCCGATGATGCTATTGTTAGTGGGACTAAGTAACGTACTGATTGTGTACATAGGTGGTGTAGAGGTAATGAAGGGCAATATTACTTCGGGTAACATTGCCGAGTTTGTGGTGTACCTGGGGCAGCTTACTTTCCCGGTCATGAGTTTGGGTTGGGTATCATCGCTTATTCAACGGGCGGCGGCATCGCAAAAGCGCATCAACGAGTTTTTGCATCAAGAGCCTGAAATTATATCGCCGGCTGTTCCTCCTAAAAAAGTCGATGGTCAAATTGTTTTTGATAAGGTAAACTTTACATATCCCGATACAGGCATCGAAGCGCTAAAAAATATTTCGTTCACCGTTAATCCCGGCGAGCTTGTAGCCGTGATAGGTCGTACCGGTTCGGGGAAATCAACGCTGGCTAATTTGCTGATGCGGATGTATGACGTAACCGATGGCGAAATACGTATTGATAACACACCGCTTAAACAGTTAAACCTGGAAGGCTACCGAGCACAAATCGGTTTTGTACCGCAGGAAGTGTTTTTATTTTCTGATACTATTGCAAATAATATAGCCTTTAGTGCCGATACTTTAGATATACCTGCTGTAGAGCAAGCAGCCAAAGATGCCGCCGTTTACCACAATATTATGGAGTTGGATCAGCAATTCAGTACGCTGATTGGTGAGCGAGGAGTAACCCTTTCGGGCGGTCAAAAACAACGGGTCAGCATTGCACGCGCCATCATCAAACAGCCACAAATATTGATATTTGATGATTGTTTGTCGGCCGTTGATACACGCACCGAGGAGCAAATTTTAGGTAACTTGGGGCGCATTATGAAAGGCAAGACAAGTATCATCATTGCTCACCGGATATCCACCATCCGCAGTGCCGACAAAATACTGGTGATGGATGAAGGCCGAATTGCGGAGTATGGTAATCACCAGGAGCTAATGCGACAAAAAGGTATTTATTTCGATTTATACGAGAAACAACTTTTGGAGGAGGAAAGTCCAGTTACTCCGGAAAGCTAAAGCAAAAGGTATATAAAAGAGAAAAGCGGTAAAATAATTTTTTACCGCGTTTCTCTTTCAGGTTAGTAAAAACCTTATTGATTTTCTGGACTGTGGCTGCCGTAATCTGGTGTGCCTTTATCGTCTTCAGGCTTATAATAAGCTTTGCCCGGTGTGTCCGAATCGTCCTGTCCTGTTTTTTGACGGTCGCCGTCATTATCTACGGTACCTTCTTGTGTTTTGCCGTTGTCTTCTTCAACACCGCCTACTTTTTGTTGTTCTGGCTCTTCACGGTAGCCCGGAACTTCTTCTTTTCCTTGTTTCACGTCTGGTTCTCCTTGTTGGTCTTTTGGTTTAAAATTTGTGTTTTCCGGGTGCTCTTCGAGTGGTTCGGTGCGTTTGAAATAATCGTTGCTGTAACCCGCGGTGCGCGATGGGTTGGCTAAATCATCGCCCGAACGTGTAACGTTTATTTCGCCGAATTTTTGTCCGCCCATGCCGTGGCTTTCGTAGCCGGGCTGGTCAGGGTTGGCGTCTTCGCCGCCAAATATGGTTCGTTTTAAGTCGCTTTCATCTAAATTATCATCGTCCTCTACCTTGTAACCACCTGCCGGAGCATCGGCCGATTGTTCGGTATGGTGCGGATAATCTTTGGTTGGTTCATCATCATAGGGTACCATAGGATATTGTATTTGATGTATAATTACAAAAGGTTTCAATGCCCGATTTGTTTTTGGTTGACACCGGTTTTACCATGGTTAGTATGGATATGCGCACTAATTTCTCATAAAGTAAAATTTGTACCATAAAGCAATGGGTTTACGCGTTAACTTTACAGTGAAAGTGTAGGCTGCGATTTTAGCATGGATATCCCTCAATTATTAGAACAAATACTTCCCCGCGAAAGGGTTAAATCAAACTTAATTGATCTGGTGGCGTCTGCTTCGGATGCCGGGTTTTACTACTTACGGCCTAAGGCGGTAGTGTTACCCAATTCCGAAGAGGAAATTAAAAAGCTTTTTCAATTTTCGAGGCAATACCAGGTGCCGTTGGTTTTTCGTGCGGCGGGTACCAGTTTATCCGGTCAGTCGGTAACTGATGGGATATTGGTTGATTTAAGTCAGCACTGGCGCAAAATTAGTATCGAGAATGATGCCGAGGCCGTGCGTGTGCAGCCCGGAGCCATTGGCGCCGTGGTAAACACGTACCTAAAAAAACACGGAAAAAAAATAGGTCCCGATCCGGCGAGTATTAATTCGGCCATGATGGGTGGCATCATTTCTAACAACTCGAGCGGAATGTGCTGTGGAGTGAGTAAAAACTCTTATCACACGGTTAAGCACCTGCGTTTTATGCTGCCTGACGGATCAAGCTACAATACTGAAAATAGGGATAATTATATCCGTTTTGTTAATGAGCAGCCTGCATTAGCAAAAACTTTGGCAGATATCAGGATAAAGTTGTTGGGTGATACCCGGTTGCAAGATCTCATCCGTCATAAGTATCAAACTAAGAATACGGTAGGTTACGCCGTAAACGCCTTTATCGACTTTGAGCAGCCATTAGATATTATGGCTCACCTTTTGGTGGGTGCCGAAGGTACACTTGGCTTTATTGCTGAGGCGGTGATGAATACCGTGCCCGATTACAAGGCCAAGTCAACGGCGATGCTGTACTTCCCTGATATTTTTGCGGCGTGCCAGGCTATCGTGCCTTTAACGCAATCGGGTGCCGAAGCGGTAGAATTGATGGACCGGGCTTCGTTACGCTCTATAGAAAATGTAGTCGGGATGCCTGCCATCATCAAAGAACTGCCTGCAAGTGCGGCTGCCTTGTTAGTAGAGTACCAGGCTGATACCACTGAAGAAGTAGACGTTAAAATAGCCCAGTTTACCGCCATAGCTTTGGGATTAGCCATGCTGAACGAGGCGCAGTTTACCACAAACCCGGTTGAGCAGGCATTGCTTTGGAAAGTACGTAAAGGTATGTTCCCGGCTGTAGGGGCGGTACGGGCCAGCGGGACTACAGTAATTTTAGAGGATATTGCTTTCCCGGTGGCTAATTTGGGCAATGCGATTTTAGATTTGCATCAGCTATTTAAGCAGTTTGAATACGATAATGCCATCATTTTCGGTCATGCCAAAGATGGTAACATTCACTTTGTGGTAACGCAGGCGTTTGATACCCCGGCAGAGATTGATCGGTACGACCGATTTATTAAAGCGGTGGTTGATTTAGTAGTAACCAAGTACAACGGTACATTGAAAGCCGAGCACGGCACCGGCCGTAATATGGCGCCCTTTGTTGAAACCGAATGGGGGCCAGAAATTTATGCTGTGATGAAAGCGGTTAAAGAGCAGGTAGACCCGGTAAACCTGCTCAACCCCGGTGTGATTATTAATCATGATAAGGCAGCGCACATCCGTTATCTCAAAGATTTACCGCAGGTAGAAGAAGAAGTTGATCGCTGTATGGAGTGCGGTTTTTGCGAACAAAAATGCCCGAGCCGCGATATTACGCTAACCCCACGTAAACGCATTGTAGTAAGGCGCGAAATTAAAAAGCTAAAACAGCATGGCAACACTAAACAACACGCTGAGCTGGTGCAGCAATACCAATACCAGGGCCTGGATACCTGTGCTGTGGATGGCTTATGTGCGACCGCCTGTCCGGTTGACATCAATACCGGCGATTTAGTGAAGCGTTTGCGGGTAGAAAACCATTCGGCAACGGCTAACAGTGTGGCTATGTTTACAGCCCGTAACTTTAAAGCGGTATCTGTAGTAGTAAAACTGGCCCTGCGTGCCGGCATGCTGATGAATAATGTGTTTGGTAAAAGCACCATGTTTAAATTAACGGGAACAATTAAAAAAATGATCCCGGTATTTCCGTTATGGTCAAATCAATTGGCTGTGGCTCCGGCTTTGCCCAAACCGGATAAGCATTTAAATAGTAATGTTAGGGTAGTATACTTTCCGGCCTGCATAAATCGCGTAATGGGCGAAGCTGATAAAAACAGCAAGCCGGTTACCCAGACTTTTATTGATGTGTCTGCAAGGGCAGGTATCGAAGTGCTGTTTCCTCAAGGGTTGGGCAGTCAGTGTTGCGGACAAATTTATTCTTCGAAAGGTTTTACCGACTCGCATGCTTATATGGTCAATGCTACCATTAGCCAGCTTTGGGATACTACGCAGCAGGGCAAATATCCGGTAGTGTTGGATATTAGTTCATGTACTCAAACCTTGCGTAACTGCCGCGGTAAGCTTACTGAAGAGAATAAAGGAAGATATGATGGCCTGACTATTTTGGATAGCATAGAATATATCCAGCAATATATCATGCCGAAGGCTGAGGTGAAAGCTAAGAAGGGCAATGTTGTGCTGCATCCGGTTTGCTCTTTGAGTAAAATGGGTTTAGAAAATGCCTTTTCCGTTGTAGCCGGGCATTATGCAGAAAAGGTAACAGTACCTGTACATGCCGGCTGTTGTGGTATGGCTGGCGACCGTGGCTTTTTGTTTCCGGAACTTACCCGTTCTGCCACCCGGCTGGAAGCACATGATGCCGCACAGGCCGTGTGCAGTGGCTATTACTCATCATCTAAAACCTGCGAAATTGCCTTGTCTGATGCAGTAGGGCAAAACTACCAGTCGATACTAAGATTGGTAGACGAATGTACAGCGTAGTGAACGGATAAATTAATCCAGTTCGATTTTACAGCGTTCGTTGCTGATAATTTTGATGGCTTCCTCCAACTCATTATCGTTTTTAATACGGTTTTGTTCCTGGCTGTAATATTCAATCAGTTCGCGGCGATGATAGGCTTCGTAAAAGCGTTTAACTTCAGTGGGCGTTTGCAATATTAACGCAGGCACTTTGGCCGGCTGATGATCTTCGCCCATGGCTACCATGGTAAAGTAGCTGGAGTTAGTATGTTTAACTTGTTGGGTGCGCACGTTTTCGGTTTGCACCCGTATGCCGATGACCATAGACGAATTACCCACGTAGTTAACTGAAGCCAGCAGCGAAACCAGTTCGCCTACCTCGACCGGAGCCAAAAAGTTAACCGTGTCTATAGATACCGTTACGCAATAATTACCGGCATGCTTGGCTGCACAGGCATACGCCACTTTATCCATCAAACCCAAGATAACGCCACCGTGTACTTTGCCGCCAAAGTTAGAATAGGAGGGAATCATCAACTCTGTTAACGTGGTTTGTGATTGCTTTACAGTTTTGTAATCGTCCATAAGGTTTTACTCGGCATAGTTGCACAAGGCTAATGCAATATGGAGGTTTTCCTGTAAAACTAAAATAGCAACGGACGTATTACTCAATTAAAAAGGTGCAAAGTCCCACGCACTTTGGTAACCGCCAACCTGTTCAGCGTAAGCAATAAAGTCGGCGTAAAACGGAAAACTGCCCAGTGTAGCGCTATCGCCAATAACCACCAGTTTTTTGCGGGCACGGGTCATGGCCACGTTCATACGGCGGATATCAGCCAAAAAGCCAATTTCACCATCGGTATTACTGCGGGTCATGCTCAGGTAAACCACGTCGCGCTCTTGCCCTTGAAAGCTATCTATAGTATTTACGGCGATATGGCTTTTATATTTTGCCAAATCGGGGTGGTTCAATAACTGCTCCTGCAGCAAGCGTATCTGCTCTTTGTAGGGCGAAATAACTGCAATAGATGGAAAGTTGATGGCTGGCTGAGTTTTGTTAATTTCGTCAACCAATAAACTTAAATGTTTAAATACAAAGCCTGCCTCGTCGGGGTTAGCGGTACTGGTACCTTCGGCTTGCTCGTTAAAGCCACAACCGGCAGTGTCAATAAAGCAAACCGGTTGGTCTCCTTCAAATAGCAATTGATTGACTACGGTAGCATCAGCTTTTAATCTGCCTTCGTAAAATTCCTGAGAAGAGAAACCCATAATGGCTTCGTTCATACGATATTGTGTATCAAGCAGCGTAACAGCCTCGGGATGTAGCGCAACGCATTTTTCGAGCAGCGTAGTATTCAATCCTTGTCTGGCTGCTTTGGTTGATTTGACGGTTGGCGGCAGTTGCATGTGGTCTCCGGCTAATACTACTTTTTGCGCTTTCAGTATCGGTATCCAGCAAGCGGGCTCGAGCGCCTGGCCCGCTTCGTCAATAAAAACAGTTTTAAACTGAGTATTGCGGATGGTATAATGATTGGCCCCTACCAGGGTAGCGGTTATAATTTGTGCTTTGGCCACCAGGTCGTCAATGATGTATTGCTCGGTTTTACCCACATCCTGCATAATCTTATGCGCCTCGGTAAACAAAGCTTTACGCTGGTCGCGCTCAGCTTTGCCAAAGTTGCGCTTGTACTTATGCGCCATGTTTTTGTATTCAGACGCCTGCTTTTTAAGCTTTTTGATATCCTTAATCAGGCTGTGCTGTGCCATTTGGTTATCCAGCGTAAGGGCAGTCAGTTTTTCAGATACGCGTGCCGGATTACCAATGCGTAAAACCCGCAAGCCCGCCTGACTCAGCTTTTCGCTCAATAAATCGACAGCCGTATTGCTCGGTGCCACCACCAGTACCTGCTCATGTTGTTGTGTCACTACAGCTTTAATAGCTTGCACCAATGTGGTGGTTTTACCGGTACCTGGCGGCCCGTGCACTATGGCTAAATCTTGTGCAGCTACAATATTATCTACTGCCTGCTGCTGAGCCGGGTTTAAGCCAACAGACTCCGCATTTACCGCTTGGGTTGAGAAGTCTGGCTGCTTTTGCCCGGTAAGCACTTGGATTAGTCGGCTTTGGTTGGGTTGGGTGCTTGCTGTATCTGCCGTTTTTAATGCATTTTGAATATCATCATAACTGTTATTATCAAATAGCAGATCGACACCCAGTTTGCCATCGCGCGTCCATTCAGGTAGTTCGTCTGTAAATAGCGTAATTTTCAACCGGTCGTTCCCCTGGTAAGTAACGGTGCCCTCTACGCGGTTACCTTTAGGATCGTGGTTGGAAAACAAAGCGGCAGGCACACCGAATCTGAACTGGTGTGCGACATCCTGGTGCGTGGTGCGCTCTAACTCAACCGTAATGTAATCACCTCGGCTTGGTTCTGTACCCCGGATAGCTACCGGGTACCAGGTAATTCCGTTGGCCCGGCGCTCGGCTGCCGATGTGTTTTCAGTAAGTTTTTGATAAAATCGTTGGTCTTCCTCTCGCTCCAGCTTAAGCAGGTGTAGTAAGTTGTCGAAATATGTCATGAGCCAATCAAACACCGGTCGTTAAGCCGTGCTATCTGCAATTTTATGATGATAAGAATTTTGATTAATAATGCGTTTTAGCTACAGAGGTTTCCCAGGCTTTAAACGCCCCTAAAGCTTCATCGCGCAGCATTTCTACCACCGGCAACTTACGTTGCTCTTTGGGGCGGTCAAGTTCCTCGTAAATAAACTGGTCGTCGAAACCAATGGCTGCTGCGTCGCCTTTGTTGTTGGCGTAATAAATTTTCTCAATTCGAGCCCAGTAAATAGCGCCTAAACACATTGGGCAGGGCTCGCAACTGGTATAAATTACGCAGCCTTCCAAGTTATAAGTATCTAACTCTTGGCAAGCCAGGCGTATGGCCGATACCTCGGCATGGGCGGTAGGATCGTTGCTGGGCACTACGGTGTTAGCACTGGCGGCTACTACTCTGCCATCTTTTACTATCACGGCACCAAAAGGTCCGCCTAAACCTTGTGCTACATTTTGCTCGGATAGTGCAATGGCCATCCGCATATATTCGTGGTGTTTGCTGTTTTCCATAAATTTATAATTCCATAAAAAAACCCCAACTAAAAGGTTGAGGTTTTATGCTGATGTTTAAAATTATTATTTTTTGTCTTTAGCGTAGGCCTCATTAAGCTTTTTAACCACATCGCTGGTAATATCCAGGCTGGCATCACCATATAAAATACCGCTGTTGCCTTTTTGGTAAGTCATTACCATCTTGTAACCTTTATCTTTAGCATAGGTCTTTAAAAAGTCGGCTACTTTTTCGTAAAGTTTAGCCTGCTCGCCCGACTGGTCGTTTTGTACCTGTGCTCCGGCATTTTGCTGGTAAGCTTGCAATTCTTGTTGTTTACGTTGTAAACGTTGTTCAGTAGCCTGGCGCTGGTCGGCGCTCATGGTAGCAGCAGCTTTTTGATATTCGGCAACTTCACGCTGAAAAGCCTGACCACGGTTTACTAGATCTGCTTGTGCTGCTTTGCCTTTTTTCTCCAGGCGGGCGCTCATATCTTTAAAGTACTCGTATTTAGTTAACAGCGAGTCGGAGTTTACAAACACTATTTCTTCAGCCCTGGCACCGGTAGTGCTGCTTGCAGCAGGTGCAGCAGTAGTAGCTGTTTTGTCTTCTGTTTTGTTTTGGTTACAGGCAGCTAAACTTCCTGCCAGCAATAAGCTTAAAGTAATTTTCGATAACATCGAAGCCGGGGTTTTCATCGTTCTCAATTAAAAAATTTCACAAATATATAATTTCGTTAGCACTATCCTAAAGTTTTTAATGACCTGTGCCTGACCCCGTCAAGTTATCAACATGACGCATTTATGCTTAAAAATGCGTATATTTGTTAGTTATTTTTAAACATAAACATGAGCGAAGAAAATCAGAATAAATCTAATTATTCGGCTGATAATATCCAGGTTCTGGAAGGTTTAGAGGCTGTTCGCAAAAGGCCGTCCATGTATATTGGCGATACCGGCGTAAAAGGTTTACACCACCTGGTATATGAAGTAGTAGATAACTCGATTGACGAAGCGCTGGCGGGTTATTGTACTGATATTAAAGTAATTATACACAAAGGTAACTCTATTACCGTTGAAGACAATGGCCGGGGTATTCCAACCGGTATCAATACCAAAGAAAATAAATCGGCACTCGAAATTGTAATGACCGTTTTGCACGCCGGCGGTAAGTTTGATAAAGATACCTACAAGGTTTCGGGCGGTTTGCACGGCGTAGGTATATCGTGTGTTAACGCGCTTTCAACCCATGTTAAAACGGTAGTACATCGCGAGGGTAAGATTTTTACCCAGGAGTACGAGCGCGGCAAGCCGTTGTTTGATGTAAAATCAATCGGCGAGTCTGACCGTACCGGTACCATCCAGTGGTTTCAACCCGATCCTGAAATTTTTACTACTACTTTAGAATATAAATATGATACCCTGGCCGCCCGTTTACGCGAGCTGGCGTTTTTAAATAAAGGTATACGTTTGTCGTTAACCGACGAGCGTGTGGTAGAAGAGGATGGCCAGCCCTTGAGCGAAGAGTTTTTCTCTGAGGGTGGTTTAAAAGAGTTTGTGAAGTTTTTAGATGGCACCCGCCAATCTATTATCCCTGAGCCTATTTATGTAGAGGGTACCAAGCAAGGTATTCCCGTTGAATTGGCTTTGCAGTATAATGATACCTATTCTGAAAACGTGCACTCGTACGTGAACAACATCAATACGATCGAAGGTGGTACTCACGTGGCCGGTTTCAGAATGGGCTTAACCCGTACCTTAAAGGCTTACGCTGATAAATCGGGTTTGCTGAAGAATGTTAAGGTAGATATTACCGGTGATGACTTCCGCGAGGGTTTGACTGCTATTATATCAGTTAAAGTAGCCGAGCCTCAGTTTGAAGGACAGACTAAAACCAAATTGGGTAACAGCGAGGTAAGCGGTGCGGTAAACGTAGCAGTGGGCGAAATTTTAAGCATTTACCTGGAAGAAAACCCGAAAGAGGCACGCCTGATAGTAAATAAAGTGATTTTGGCTGCCACCGCCCGTGCTGCTGCCCGTAAGGCGCGCGAAATGGTACAGCGCAAGAGTGTGATGACCGGATCTGGTTTGCCTGGTAAACTGGCCGATTGCGCTAACAGTGATCCCGCAGTTTGCGAGATTTACTTAGTGGAAGGTGACTCGGCGGGTGGTACTGCTAAACAAGGCCGTGCCCGCGATTTTCAGGCTATCCTGCCATTGAGGGGTAAAATCCTGAACGTAGAGAAAGCCATGGAGCACAAAATTTACGAGAACGAGGAGATCAAAAACATGTTTACGGCCTTAGGCGTAAGCATTGGTACTCCCGAAGATGATAAAGCCTTAAATTTAACCAAGCTGCGTTATCACAAAATTGTGATCATGACGGATGCCGACGTGGACGGTTCGCACATTACTACTTTGATTTTAACTTTCTTCTTCAGATACATGAAAGAGTTGGTAGAAAGAGGGTATGTATATATTGCTTCGCCACCGCTATACCTCGTTAAAAAAGGTAAGGATTTTGAATATTGTTGGACCGAAGAGCAGCGTAACGCCGCCATACAACGGCTTAAAGGTGCTGGTCGCGAAGATAGCGTGCATGTACAGCGTTACAAAGGTTTGGGTGAGATGAACGCCGAGCAGTTATGGGAAACCACCATGAACCCAGCAACCCGTACTTTACGCCAGGCCAGTATCGAAAATGCAGCCGAATGTGACCATACCTTCTCTATGCTGATGGGTGACGAGGTTGCACCACGTCGCGAGTTTATTGAAAAGAATGCTAAATATGCGCGTATCGACGCATAATTAGCAAATATCATATCATGAGCCCTGCCAGTTTTGGCAGGGCTTTTTTTGTCGATAAAATAATACCTAATTTTATTAGGTATATAGTTTTACTATATATTTGCTGTATGAGTACCAGCCCGTTGTTAAAAGGAACTTTGCAAACCATCATCCTTAAGCTTTTGGATGATAACAAACAGATGTACGGTTATGAAATAACGCAAAAGGTTAAAGAACTAACTACCGGCGAAATTAAGCTTACCGAAGGAGCGCTTTACCCGGCCCTGCACAAACTGGAAGCTGAGGGTTTGCTGGAAACGTTTAATGAAGTGGTAGATAACCGGGTACGTAAGTATTACCGTTTAACCCGTCAGGGCGGACAGGAAGTGACTACTAAGTTGCAGGAGGCGCAATCTTTCATCGAGCAATTGCAGCTATTACTCAACCTTAATCCTCAAACCAAATGATAATTACACAAGAGCATCAAGAAAACGTTCGGGAGGTGCTTTGGCATAATCTCAAATTTCGGGAAACGTTTGATGAACTGTATGATCACATCCTAACCTCGATTGAGCAAGCAGAAAAAGAAGACAAACCACCACATGAAATCGCTGCTGACATTATTAAAAACGAGTTTGGCGGTTGGGAAAAGCTGAAAGAGCTGGAGATATTAAGGCAAAAGCAAATACAGGTACAATTGCGAGGTAAGTTGTGGCAGCTGATGAAGGGCTATTTCCGCTTTCCGCTAATTATGTTTACACTTTTGGCCTCAGGTTCGTTTTATTACGCAGCTGATCACTTACCACGTAAATTCATCATGTTGGCATTGTTTTGTAGTGTGATGGTGCCATTTATAATGTGGTGTCGTATGGCTCCGATTAATCGATGGAGCAAAAAGTACAAAGCATCTATTAAAGAAAGTGTAGCGGAGCGTATTGGCACACTTGGGTTAAGTTTGTTTAACTGTTTAATATTTATTCCGCAACTATTTGCCGGCGGAGCAAGTCATTTAGTTGTAACGCATGCACATGCTTCTGTTTTGGCACTGGCAGCGGTAATTTATATTACTTACAGTTTAAGTGCTATCAGAATTTTTCAAGAAGATTTAAAAGTTTCTCTGACAGTCTGAAACAGACAAGGCCAAAACATGATTAAGTATAAAATATGCTTATCATAAGCTAAAATAAGTATACAACTATTTGTGTTGTTTATGGTTATGTATTTGTATTTTGCACCTGTAAACTGCTGCGTTAACTAACCCATGGTGAGCTTTAAGCAGTTTTGGCCAATTAGATAAACTGCGGTAAAGTGAACGACTATATATTATTTGTAGACACCGAGGCTTCGGGCCTGCCCGTTAACTGGGATTTGCCTTATTCGGCAACAGATAACTGGCCGTCGGCTGTGCAGATAAGCTGGTTAGTTTACACCCGCGATGGGCAGGAAGTGAAGCGGGAGGATCACTATATTCTGAATACTGACTTTGTCATCACACCAAAAGCGATGGAGATACACGGTATTAATCCGGGTATTTTAGGTGTAAAAGGCGAGGAGCGGGTTTCGGTTATGCAAATGCTGGCTAATGATTTAAACCAGTATCAGCCCTTGGTTGTTGGTCATTTTATCCAGTTAGATTATCATATACTTAGCGCTGATTTTTATCGTGCCGGTCTGGATAACGCCTTAGCCAATCTGCCTTTATTCTGTACTATGCTGGCCACTACGCAGTTGGTTTGGACACCTATGCCTAAGAGCCTGCTGTTAGGCGATTTATACGCTTACTTGTTTTACTCGCCGTTGCAAAACCAGCACAATGCCCTGTCTGATGCCAAAGCGGCCGCTGATTGCTATTTTGAATTGATGAAGCGTGGCGAAATCAACCAAAAGATTATTGAAAAGCAACAGGAGCAAGTGAGCATTAAAAACCTGAAAAAAAAGTCGGGTAAAATGCTGCAGGTATTTATTCCGTTGATAATTTTGGTGCTGATCGTTTTATTAGCGCAGCATTTATGAATCAACGCGTAGAGTATCTGCAAACCATAATTCCCTTTAACCAATTACCCTTAGATGTTTTACAAAGCGTTGCCGACCAGTTACAGGAGGTAAGCTATAAAAAAGACACCGTCATTTATCAGCAGGAGTCTACCAAACTGAAAGGGGTAGATATTATTGTTAAAGGCGAATACGAATCGTTTTTTTATGATAGTACACAAAACAAGCGGCTGGTAGAGCACCATACCGAAGGCTTTTGCTATGGTGGGGTATCTATATTATTAAATCGCCGGCAGTCTATGCGTACGGTGATTGCCAAAAAGGGCACGCTGGTTTATTTCCTGCATCGTAAAGATTTCAGGGCGCTTTGTAAAGCTTACGAAGATTTCTTCCTGTATTTCACGGCCGAATTTGGCAAGCGGATGCAAAACGAGGAGTTTGTTCATTTTTTTAAGCGCCCTGCATCGTTTGAAGAAAGTTACCTCGCAGCCGATCAGGTGTACTCGCGCAAAATTGAAAGCGTTGAATACCGGCCCATAGTGCAATGTACCGAAAGTACGCCCATCTATAAAGTAGCCGCCAGCATGGCTACCAACAAAGTGAGTTGTTTATTTGTGACCGATGAGCAAAAGCAAATTAAAGGTTACGTCACCGACATTACCCTGCGCGACAAAGTGATTGCCCAGCAACGCAATGCTGCTGACCCGGTGGGCGATGTGATGGATAACCCCATAGTGAGTATTGATATTGAGGCCTATGTTTATGAGGCCGTACTGATGATGTTCAGTACCAAAACGCGGTATTTGCTGGTAGAGAAAGAGGGCGAGTATGTAGGATTTTTAAGTCGTAACAAGTTATTGAGCGAACAGGCCCAGTCTCCGCTGGTGTTTATACAGTCAGTAAAATCGGCTATGTCTGACGATGAATTAAAACGCAAATGGGATTCGGTGCCGCATTTTGTGAACCAGTTACTCGAGCGTGGCGTAAATGCTCAGATTGCCAACCAAGTGATCAGCACCATTGCCGATACCATCGCTCAAAAAGTAATTGAGAGTGTTATCGAAACTGTAGGCGAGCCACCTGCTAAGTTTGTGTTCATGGTACTGGGTAGCGAGGGGCGTAAGGAGCAGACTTTTAAAACCGACCAGGATAACGCCATTATTTACGAGGATAAAGCTAACGAGCACCGCGAAGAGGTAAGGGCTTATTTTTTGGAGTTTGCTGAGCAGGTGTCGGGGCGGTTAAATGCCATCGGCATTGCTTATTGCACCGGTGGTTTTATGGCACAAAATCCTAAGTGGACGCACTCTCTGTCACACTGGAAACGCAATTACTTAAACTGGATGGCCGAGTCATTGCCCGAAACGGTTATTAACTTTTCTACGTTTTTTGATTGCCGGTTTGTATATGGTGATGCTGGTATTATGGATGAATTGCATGCCTTTTTAAATGAGGAACTGCAAAAGCCGATGGATAAGCTCTTCCATAACATGGCAGTAAACGCACTGCAATATGAGCCGCCGCTTACTTTTTTTAACACCATACGTACTTTTACCAAAAACAAGCGCGAGGTATTTGATATTAAAAAAGCGATGACGCCTATAGTAGATCTGGTACGTGTTTATGCCTTAAAGCATCGGGTATTTGAGGTGAATACCGGCGAACGTATGAAAGCCCTGCGCCAGTTGGAAGTGTTTTCGGAAACCGCTTATCATGAGTTATCACAGTCGTATTATTTTTTGATGAGCATGCGTCTTAAAAAGCAGGCTGTTCAAATCATTTACGATAAAACGTCGCCGGATAATTACATTGATCTATCCAGCTTAACTAAAATCGAGCGCGTAACCCTCAAAGAAATATTTAAGGTAATTGGCAATTTCCAATCCAAAATAAAAATGGATTTTACCAATAGTATCCTTTAGCGAGTTATACGGTGACATTGAGTTTGAGCCGTTGCTTACCATAATCAACAATGGCCGCGTATTGCATTAATATATCACCGCCTAAAACACCTAACACTTGTGGGTGATTGAGCTGTGCATAAGCTTGGTTGATGTTGGATAGGTCCAATACGGCCACTTCAAAATCAGATAGCTTCAATCTGCCAATTTTAAATTCGGGTAAGACTGCGGTAAAAGATTCCATGTTGAGTGTGCCTAAACCTGCAGATAGCCGGTTAGTAGATTGTACCGAAATCCTTTTGTCGGCTTCTAATAGCAAATTATGATCAAACACTGTTTTTGAGGCACCGGTGTCTAACACCACCTTGTAGGTCTTTTTGTATATCTTAACGTTTACCAGTAAATGGTAGCCGTCGCCTTGCAGGTCAATGGTTTCGAGGGGTATGCTTATTGTCATATATATGCCGTACAGGCCTTGCCGTTTGGGCGGCAAGTTACTCAAAGCAATTAAAACAAAACGGGCTGTCTAATAATGAGCAGCCCGTTTTGTTATCTGAGATTGTAGTTTAGAACGGATAACCGATGGCTAAGTTGAATACCACTTTGTCTTTAGCAGTATCTGAGCTGTATGGACGCGACAGCGGGAAACCAAAGTCAGTGCGGAGTACCAGAACGCTGGCGTCAAAGCGTAAACCGGCACCTACGTCGGTAGCCAATTGCTTGTAAAAGTTTTTATTAAAAGTACCGCCGGGTAAGGTAGCATAGCTCTTTGCATTCCAAACGTTACCGGCATCAAAAAATATAGCACCGTATACAATGCTAAATAGGTGTGGCCGGTACTCCAGGTTAGCCTCGAGTTTAATATCACCCGATTGGTCACCAATAAAACCGTTAGGATTAGCGGCTAAAGGATTCACGGTGCCCGGACCAATTGAACGTGCCCGGAAGCCACGTAAGCTGTTTGCACCACCTATAAAAAACTGCTGACTATACGGCAAAATGGTGGAGTTGCCATAAGGTAAACCAGCGCTGGCAATCAGTCTGGCCGCAATGGTGCTTTTAGGACCAAGTTTGTGGAAGAACCTGAACTCGTTTTCGAGCTTAACATACTGGTTGTAAGCAGTACCGAATAAGGTTTTAACCTTACCACCAATGGTATCGGCGCCACTCAGTATGCCTAACAGGTTGCCTGATAAACCTACACGACCATTATAAAATATTGTGTTGGTACGATAGGTTTCGGTAGTATTAGTATACGTGTAGCTGTAGGTAGGGCCAAAAGTAAATTGCGGCTCAATCACGTGTTTCAGGGCCGGGTTCGGTGTAGTTCTGATACTGTCGCGGTAAATCTGACTAACACTCGCCGGTTTAACATAAGTTACGCTTAGCAAGTTTAACTCATGAGACTTGTGAGCGTTTTGTCTCCACTGGTAACCAAACGCGCCATTAAACGAGCTTAAATTATAAAGCTGACGCCGATTGATGATAGAGTAGCCTAAACTTAAATTAGTTCGTGGTATAAAGGCATTATCTGCTTTAAAGTTGAACGGACTAATAAAACGAGGCCATGAAAGTGTAGTTTGAATACCTACCTGTGATAACGCATAGCCACCATTTTGAGCAGCAATCTGTCCGTCGGTGCTACCAAACAGCGTTACGGTTAGGGCCTCTGCACCTTTGAAGGCATTACGATGGCGCCAGTTGATGTTTAGTTGGGTACCGTTATAATTGGCCGATGTGGTGCGTACCAGTGCATCAAACGATAAAGTTTTGCGCGGGTACTGCGTTAAAAAGTAGAATACGTTTAGTTTAGATGAATCGGTAGAAACATCTTCAAACCGGTTTTTTACAAATTTAAACGGACCTAACTCAATAAACCGGTTTAAGGAGTTGTTATGATCAGTACGGTTATACAGTTCACCGGGATGTAATAAAATCGTGTTTTTAAATACAAACGGCCTAACCGTGCGCCGTCTGCCATCTACCACATTATACCAGCGGTAAGGTTCGGCTGTATTTAATCTCAGCGAGGTGTCACGAAGGGAATAATTGGGATAAACGTAAATTTTATTGATGGTGTACTGTTGCCTTGCTCGGTCGCTTACCTCATCTTTAACCTTGATGTTGGCATCAATCAGGTGCCCGGCTATGGTGGTATCATAAGCGCTGAAAATCAGGTTTTCGGGAGCAAAGTAATAGAAACCTTTTTCTTTGAGGCGGGCATCAATACGCAGGCGCTCTGCTTTGATATTATCCAGGTTATACTGGTCGCCTTTCTTTAAAATAGTCTCCGATGCTGTTGCTGCCAAAGCAGTATCCAACGGGGTTTTTCCGGTCGGGAAGTTGATGTTACGGTAATGGTAAGATGGTCCGGCAGTAATGCTGTAAACTGCTTTGGCCGTACGGTTTTTACTAACCGTGTCGCCACTTACCTGCGCCTGGAAATAGCTGCGGTTTTGCAGCCGGTTCTGTAAAATGCTGCTGTTTTGCGTCAGGTCAACCGTGCTGGCTAAAACAGGTGGCTCACCAAATTTGGTATTAAGCCAGTGCTTTAAGCCTTTAGTTTTATTAGTGCGTGTTTTTTGATAAACATATAATTTGAAACGAAAAGGACCAATCTTGCTGTTAGGCTGCGGGCGCAGCAAACCCTGCAGATCGCTTTTTAAAAGGCTCTTTTCGCTTTTGGCCAGGTCTTTATCTGTAAACTGTATCTCGGCACCGGTATACAGTTTCTGGCCTGCAGGCAAATCTTTCGTAGTGCTGCAGGCACTTGCAAATAAAGCCAGGATGATTAATGAATAGGCTAAGTTTTTAGTCATCGGTTCTTCTGGTCGAATCAGCAGTCTGCTTTGGTTCATCCGCAGGCTGTAATTCTTTTTCTTTTTGTTCTTGTTTTTCCTTCTGCTCTTTTTCCTCGCGTTTCTTTTGTCTTATCGCAGCTTTTTCTTCCCGGCTGTTTTTAGAGAAAATCTCTTTAAAGCGATTGTAATCGACGTTAAGGGTAAATCCAACGCCGGTTTCAATGACCTGCCCCTGTATCACCATATACTGGTCGCGGCGATAGGCGCGTAGCATGTACCGGCCATCCTTGGTTAAACGGTAATTGACAGCCACATTACCCGCAATAGTACTTGATCGTTGCCCCGGTTGCTGCCTACCCTCCAACTGGAAGTTATTACCCACCGTAACCGTCAGTCGGTCGTTCAGGAAGCGTTTAGATAAGCCCACGTTTAAGTCGGTTCGGTTTTGCTCAACCCCGGTAGAATAATCCTGGCCCGATTGCAAGTCAAAATTCAGATCAAACCCAGCAATCATGTTACCTGCCAGTTTATTTAGCTGGTTCGATAGTAAACTGCTTACACTATTACGGATGGTGCCTTCAACGCCACCACTGCCGCCCTGGCTCTCGAACGGATTATCACCCACAAAGTGACCTAACACCAGCACGCCCAGTACCTGCTTATTCATCTCGTTAGGGTCGCGTCTTATCTGCGTTAAGCGGGTGTTAACTGCGTCAACTACGGTTTGCGGTACGGTATAATTGCTATCCGGTAAAACGATATCGAAACCGATTTTAGGCGTCAGCAATTGATCTTTCATGTTCAAATTTACATTGAACGGAAGCCTTTGTTTATAAACAGTACTTGCTGCATCAGTGCCACTTGAGTAATCTTCAATCAGGTCAATCGGAGGAACGTTGGCTACGTAAACAGCAGTCAGATCCACAGTTGCATTGGTTGGGTCACCGTTCCAGACGATGCTGCTGCCGCGTTTAAACCTAAACAAGCGGCTTACCGGACCATAAGATAACTGATATGAGCCCTGGTCAACCACATAAGTGCCGGTTAAGTTGATCTTACCGCTCGGGTCAATGCCTGCACTAAGCTGAGCATCTCCCTTAATGTGTACCACATCACCATTACGGTCATCAATCACAATATTAAAGTTGGCATTTTTGCTTACGTTAAGCGTAGCATTCAAATCCAATCCGGTAACTTCCGATTTGCGTAACGAGTCGAGCTGTTTGGCTACCAGTATCGAATCGAGGTTTGGCTCATTGCTTACAAACTCCACTACGCCTTTACGATCTTCAATGCCAGGATCGGTTGTTGGTAGCACAAAGGTCATATCGGTTTTATCATTCACCGTAAGGCTGGCATCTACAATAGGCTTGCTCATATCGCCGCGTATCTTAATCCGACTATCTATATAGAGTTGTCCGTAAAATAGTTTGTTATCCGCCCGGGTAGAGTTAACCGCTCTGAAGTTGTCTGTGCGTAAGTCTAAACCGAAGCTAAAGTCAGTATAAGTTTTAGTGTATACTGCACCGGTAATTACGGCTTTATTTCCGGTAGAGTCAACCAGCGTAAAATCATTAAAACGTACGCCCTCATTATTAAAGCTGATGCTTTCGTTAGGCATCGTGAAGTACGAGTTAAGCATAGAAACGTTGAAGCCCACTTGGTTGAACTTAATGTCGCCGCGTACATTAGGCGCACTGGTAGTGCCGGTGATTTTTAATCCGCCGGTAATGTTACCTGTTGCCCGCCGGATGTTACCGAAGCTAAAACCTTCAATGCTCTTCATGCTCAGATTAACAATGTCCAAGTTCATATCCATGGTGCCTGGGTTGGCGCCGCCGGTATAATACAAACCTTTCAGGTCGACTTGGTTCCCTTTGCCGGTGATGCTTACGTTGGCCGCATAGGCATTGGCGGTCTGATTATTTACTTTAATGGCAATGTTGCCTACGGTATCACCTTTAAAGCTAAAGTTACCTACGTTCATGTCGGCTACAAAAACAGGGGAGGCCTGTAAGTTGCTGGCTACGGCACTACCATTGATGGTTCCGCCTACCAGTAACGAGTCTTGCTGAGCCAAACGGGTAAGTGTTTCGATACGGAAGTTGTTAAACTGAACTGTCAACGGAGCATTTAGCTGCTGCGGATTACTGTTGATACTCAATACCTGGTTAGTATTGGTAATGGCAAAATCGCGTGCTAAGATACCTTTGCTGCCAAACTGTAAGGTATTATTAGGATTAACCGCCCAAGCCATATAATCTAACAAGAGGCCGTCTTGCAGAAAGCTAAACTGATATTCGTTCGGCAGCACACTAAACACACCTGCAATGCGGTAGCGCTCTTTTCTGGCGGCATCACGCACTTGCAAGCTCAGGTTGAGCTTGTCGTTTTGGGCATTACCTGTTAAGCTCGGGTAAAGCAGTTTAAGGCTTGAGCCTACTTGTATCTGGTCAAAGGTAAGGCTGTAATTTAATGCACTGTTAGTATTAATATTCAGCTTACCATTGCTGATGACGTTGGTGCCATACACAATACGCGGCATAGAGCCGTTAACCAGTAACAAACCGCTCTGGCTATCAAATTTGCCATTAATCAGCACCGGGTCCAGCTGTTTTAAATCGGGCACAAACTGCGTTACCAACGGTGTCTTAACAATACGCAAATCAAAGTTAAATTGTTGAGGCGAGTAAGGCGGCGCTTTGGCAGCTTTACGCTGAACGGTAGGTGCTGCGGCAAGAGCTGTATTAAAGTACTTATTAATATTGTCTTGCAGGGCAGCGCCAATTTGAGTAAGCTTATACTTGCCACCTAAATGTGCACTTAAAAAAGGTGTTGTTAAACGCAGGCTGCTACTGTCGGCATTGGCGGTTGATACCATGCTAACGGTATCCAGTTGTATACGCTGGCCTTTGTTTACTACCAGCATATCAGTCAATAACACGCTACCGTTTAAAAAGTCAGGATCGGCGGTAGGCAGGTCGGCTACAATCTTTCCATGAAAGCGCATGTCATCCTTTACAAAGCCCAGCTTTTGCAGGTTAACGCTGTCTATGAGCGCGGTGGCTTTAACCGACGGATACTTTTTATTCAGATTGGCGACTGCGTCTAAACTAAAATTAATGTTCGGATCGCGCATGCGGGCATTGGCCACATAGCTGCCATTGCGGGCGCTACCTTTAGCAATCAGGTTACGGTAGGTATATCCCTGTATCTGTGCGCTTACTACATTAGCATCAAATTTAACATTCAGGTGTTTGGGGTCTGCGCCCGATCCTTCAATGTTGGATGTAAGCGTTAACCGGCCAACGGTTTGTGGTTGTTTAATTAATGCTCCGGCATTTAGATTGTTGGCCTTTACCTTGGCCGAATAAGCAATCTTATTAATGTTTGTTGCGTTTTTAACATTGGCCGTTAAATCTAAATTACCATAGCTTGAGCGCAGGTTCATTTGTGTAGCTAAATTGGCCATGCTGCCTTTTAGCTTACCGCTTAAACTCATCCGTTCCGGAATACTTACCGTTGGCGGGATAGTTCCTCGCGGAGCCAATTTATAAATGTCGCTACGGCTGGTAGTGAAATCGGTCAGATTTACATCAAAGTAGGCCTTATTAATATCGGGCATGCCACGTACTATACCTGACGTTTTAATGTGAGTATTAGATAAGCCAGTCAATTCAAAATTTGGAATGCGCAAATCGTTCACCTTACCCATCACCCGGCCGTTAATGCGTAACACCGCGTTGGGCGTACTTTTAAACGGCTCCATGCTGGCCATAGTCGGCATTAGCAGTAATACGTCGCGCAATGCTAAGCGGCTACCGTCCAGGTTGGCGTTGATGCTTAATTGGCTAATGTCTTTGCTCAGACTTTCGATGCTTGGGTAAGATACTTCAAGGTTGCGCTGCAATATGGTTTGAGGGGTTGCTACATACAAATCCTTCAGGTAAGCGCTTTTAGGTCCGTACATAAATTCGGTACGGAAGTCTTTTAAGTTAAAGCCACTCTTATCACTGAAAGTAAACTGATTTACCTTGCCCGATATAGTATCTGTGGTGTAGTTCAGATTACTGATATCAGTGCTCAGGTTTTTGATGTCCATGTGGTTGAAATCAATACCCCGGCGCAGTGCAGGCATGGCATCATTATCAAACCTGATATCGTTGTTAGCTAAACTGATCTGGCTAATATTGGCCCGCCAAGGCATAGTGCTCGACGGCGCGGTTACTAAAGTGTCAAGCTTCTTGGCGCCTTTTTCAACCGCTTTAGCAACAGATTGAGGTTTGGCCAAACGTAAATGAGCTTTGGTATCATTTAAGGTAAAGCTTCTAACGCCAATGCGCTGGTTCTTCAGGTCTATCTTATCCATCTCCACCAGCAACTTGCCCAAAGTAGTAACGGTCGACATTTCTTTGGTGCGATAGTCAACCTTAATCTTAGCCAGGTCGATAGTGCCTAAATCCAGTTTCAAATTAAGCGGTGCGGTGGCGGTATCTACGGCATTAGTTTGAGCAATGCTCGATCCGATAGGGGTTTGAATGATGCGCGTATTTACATCTGACACGGTAATTTTCGGAATTGCAAACCGCATGCTGTCCAAATCGAACGTTTTAATGCGGGTATCAAAATGGCCGAGCCAGAAGCGCACGTCATTACCGGTGGTTACATCTTTATACGCTAAATTGATGCGGTCTAAAATTACTTTATCAATCGAGAACTTCATCGTCGAGGTAGTATCCTCGGGCTTAGGCTCTTTTTTTTGCTCGCCGGCAAACGCCTTTATAATATAGTCGAAATTAAAAGTACTGTCAGCGCCACGGTTTATTTTGGCAGTAATGCCTTGCAGGTTAATTTCGTTTACTTCTACTTTATTGTCAAGCAGTTTTAAAAGGCTGATGTCTACCTTCAGTTTGTCGCCCGCAATCAGGGTGTCGCGTTTTTGATCTTCAAAGTAAACGTCTTCTAAAACAAGCAGCTTAGGCAGGCCCAGGGTAATGTGGCCAATTTCAACTTTGGTGTGTATTTTTCCTTCCAGAAAGTTAACCGCTTTGTTTTTGGCGAATTGCTGTACAGCCGGTACTTGTATCAAAACAAATACAAGCAACACCAAAAAAATGACACTCGCAACTATCCAAAGTATGGTTTTTAAAGCTATACGTCCAAATTTTTCCAATTTATGTGAGTTTTCGTGATGTAGATGATGCAGTGCTTAAGCATGTACAAACACTATGCCTTTAGCTCTCCTAAAAGTGTTAGGAGGTGTGTTGTAATTGAAAACTGATACAGCTTAAAAAGGTTTGTAAAAATGGCCCTTTTGTTGAAAAGTTACATTTTTTGTCAGTAATTATTTACCGTCAAATTAAGCCCGCCGGAGGCGTTTTTCGTATCTTTGTAAAGCTGCAAAGGATTAGTTATGCCCGATTTTTCTCATTTACACGTACATACCCAATTTTCATTATTAGACGGTGCCGCCGACATTTCCAAGCTGTATAAAAAGGCAGCAGCTGATGGCATGAAGGCCTTGGCCATTACCGACCATGGTAACATGTTCGGGGTGTTTAAGTTTGTGGCCGAAGCCGCAAAGCATGGGGTAAAGCCCATTGTAGGTTGTGAGTTTTACGTGGTAGATGACCGCCATAAAAAGCAGTTTACTAAAGAGAAAAAAGACGTTAGGTATCACCAGTTGTTTTTAGCTAAAAATGCCGAAGGCTACCGTAACCTCATCAAGCTATGTTCTTTAGGTTATATGGAAGGCTTGTACAGCAAATGGCCTCGTATTGATAAGGAGCTTATTTTAAAACATCATAAAGGTCTTATTGCTACCACCTGTTGTATAGGTGCTTCGGTACCGCAGGCCATCCTGAAAAAAACTGAACAAGAAGCCGAACAGGAATTTAAATGGTGGCTGGATTTATTTGGCGAAGACTATTATATAGAGGTACAACGCCATGAGATACCTGAGCAGGAAATTATCAATAATACGCTGCTCAAGTTTGCCAAAAAGCATCAGGTAAAGATCATTTGCTCTAACGACTCGCATTACGTTGACCAGCAGGATGCCAACGCGCACGATATTTTATTGTGTGTAAACACCGGCGATATGCAGAGTACGCCGATCGCGACCGACGATGAAGGCGGTAAGGGTTACCGTTTCGGCTTCCCGAACGATCAGTTTTACTTTAAAACACAGGCGGAGATGGGGCAGCTGTTTCATGACCTGCCCGAGTCGTTAGATAATACCAACGAGATTGTTGACAAGGTAGACGTACTGAAGTTAAAGCGCGACATCATGTTGCCTAACTTTCCGATACCACCCGAGTTTCAGATACACCAGGGTGCCGAGTCTGATGTACTTAACCAGTGGGAATACCTCAAACATTTAACTTATACCGGTGCCCGCGAACGCTACCAGGAAATTACTCCTGATGTAGAAGAGCGGATTAACTTTGAACTCTTTACTATCAAAACCATGGGTTTTGCCGGGTACTTCCTCATCGTGGCCGACTTTATTAAAGAAGGCCGTAATATGGGTGTGTTTATCGGTCCGGGACGTGGTTCGGCAGCGGGTTCGGCGGTGGCTTATTGTATAGGTATCACCAATATCGACCCCATTAAATATAACCTGCTATTCGAGAGGTTTTTGAACCCCGATCGTAAGTCGATGCCCGATATTGATACCGACTTTGACGATGCTGGTCGTCAGCGGGTGATTGATTACGTGGTTGAAAAATATGGTAAAAACCAGGTAGCGCAGATTATTACCTATGGCTCGATGGCTGCCCGTACCAGTATACAGGATGTGGGTCGGGTGCTGGACATGCCTTTGAGTGAGGTAAACGCCATGAAAAAGCTGGTGCCCGATACCTTGGGTATTACGCTTAAAGGAGCAATAGAGCAGGTGCCCGAACTGCAAGCCATAAAAAATGGCACCGATTTAAAGGCAACCGTACTGCGCGAGGCCGAAAAGCTGGAAGGCTCTGTGCGTAATACTGGTGTGCATGCAGCAGGTATCATCATTGCGCCTGATGATTTGACCAACATTGTACCGGTTGCTACTGCAAAAGATTCTGACTTGCTGGTAACCCAGTATGATGGCCGGGTAATTGAAGATGCTGGTGTAATTAAGATGGACTTTTTAGGTTTAAAAACCTTAACCATTATTAAGGATGCACTTCGCCTGATTAAGCAAAACCATGGACGTGAAATTGATATAGACTACATTCCACTCGACGACCAGAAAACTTACGAGCTGTATCAACGCGGTGATACTAACGGTACCTTCCAGTTTGAAAGTGATGGTATGCAAATGTATCTGCGCGACCTGAAGCCCGATAGATTTGAGGATTTAATTGCCATGAACGCCCTATACCGTCCGGGGCCAATCGAATATATTCCGAGCTTTATTAAACGTAAGCATGGCTTAGAGCCGGTATCGTTTGATTTGCCCGATATGGAAGAGTACTTGGGCGAAACCTATGGTATTACCGTATATCAGGAGCAGGTGATGCTTTTATCGCAAAAGTTGGCGGGCTTTAGTAAAGGTGATGCCGACGTTTTGCGTAAGGCCATGGGTAAAAAGCAGATTGAGATCCTGAACAAAATGGAAGCTCAGTTTATGGATGGTGCTGCCGCTAAGGGTCATCCTAAGGATAAGCTTACCAAGGTTTGGACCGACTGGAAGGCTTTTGCCCAGTATGCGTTCAACAAATCGCACTCTACCTGTTACGCATTTGTAGCTTATCAAACGGCTTACTTAAAGGCGCATTACCCGTCTGAATACATGGCGGCGGTTTTAAATAACCAGAATAACATTGAGAAAATCTCTTTCTTTATGGAGGAGACACGCCGGATGGGTATCAACGTGCTGGGCCCGGATGTAAACGAATCTGACCTGGCGTTTGCTGTGAACAAAAAAGGTGACGTTCGTTTCGGCTTAACCGGTGTAAAAGGTGTGGGCGAAAAGGCTATCGAAAGTATTATTGATGAGCGCGTTCAAAATGGTCCGTACAAATCGGTATTTGATTTTGCGCAACGCAGCAATACTCGTAATGTCAACAAAAAGGCATACGAAAACCTGGTATATAGCGGGGCCTTTGATAGTTTTGGTTTATGTAGGGCGCAGTTTTTTGCAAAAACCGAAAACGGTTTGTTGACCGGTGTAGAACGCTTAATTAAGTACTCTAACGATTACCAGAACACCAAAACCAGTTCGCAATCCTCTTTATTTGGTGGCACGGTGGAAGCTTACATTCCTGAACCGGCCATGCCCGACTGCGACGAATGGCCGCTGATTGAAAAACTGAAATACGAAAAAGACGTGATCGGTATCTATCTAACCGGTCACCCACTGGATAATTATAAGCTCGAACTCGAAAAATACTGCCAAAATAAAGTATCCGACTTAAAGGTTTTGGTAGCTATGCGTAATGGCGAGGCTCCGCCCGAAACGATGGAACGGTTTGCTCAGCTGCGTAAAATGGGGGAGTTGAGCATTGGTGGCTTGATGGCCAACGTGCAACACAAAATGACCAAAACGGGTAAGCCGTTCGGTACCTTTGTAATCGAGGATTACTTTGACAGCTACGAGTTTGCCTTGTTTGGCGACGACTACATCAAATTCCGCAACCTATTGGGTGATGGATATTTCGTTCAGCTTAAAGGTACGGTTGAAGAAAAATATCGTCAGAAAGATAACTGGGATATGCGTTTGGCAGCTATCAACCTGTTGTCAGAAATGCGCGACAAAATGACCAAATCACTAACAGTTTGTTTGCATCTGCACAGCCTTACTGAGCAGATGGTAAGCCGCCTGGAGCAAATGGTTGAAGTGAACAGTCAGAAATACGACGTTAAAAATTGTACCCTGCGCTTTATGGTTAAAGACAGCGAGGATACCTTATTTATAGACCTGTTTTCAAAAACCTGCAAGGTTAACCCGAGCGATGATTTATTGGAAGGTATTTTCGGGTTAACTAACGTACAACCGCTCTTAAAATAAAACAAATGATTAGAAGTAATCATCCGGGATGCTGAACATGAATAGCCGGGTGGTTACTTTTTCTTCTTAGAAGCTTTCGCTATCGGGTTGAATTGCAGACATAGATCAATCCAATAGGGGAGCTGCCTGGTTCCGGTCAGGCTTTCCCTATCAACGTAAACAAAATCCTTCATGATGCGCCCATTGTTAATCATTGGGATGCAATAGCCCTGCGCTAATTCGGTTTCGGCTTGCTGCTGGCCGATGCGGCAAAGCAGGGTATTTTTTCTTACCGCAATACAAAGTTTATCGTTCACCATAAAGGCGGTGCCCTGAAACATGTTCTTCTCCTCTACATCGGATAGTTCACTAAGTCTTTCGCGGATAAAATTGATCACTATTTCAGTGTTGTTCATCAGGTAAAATGAGTTTTTTATAACAGCAGGTTTATCATAAATTTATATATAAATTTGATATTAACCGCTATATTCATGACTAAGTTAACCCCATTTCACGTTGCTGTTCCTGTATATGATTTAGAGGAAGCACGCAACTTTTACCGCGATATATTAGGTTGTACAGAAGGCCGCAGCTCTAACCATTGGACTGACTTCAATATGTTTGGCCATCAATTCGTCATTCATCTCAAACCCAAGCCTGCCGGTTATACCGGTCAGCATAATAGTTCGGTAGATGGACACGAGGTGCCAATACCACATTACGGCGTGGTGCTGGAGTGGGAGGCTTGGCATCAATTAGTTGACCGGCTCAAAAGTCTTGAGGTGAAGTTTTTGATAGAGCCGGGAATCAGGTTCGAGGGGCAAGTAGGCGAACAGGCTACCTTGTTCTTCCTTGACCCATCGGGCAATGCGCTCGAGTTTAAAGCGTTCAAAAATATCGGCCAGCTATTTGCCGTTTAGTATATTAAATAATTAAACCTCAATAAGTTTTATCTGTCATACCTCCAATCTGTAAGGCTTTATGAAAACCCGGTTAAAACAATTGGCTGTTGCTGCAACCATTGCAGGCGCAGGTTTATTATCTGCAGCATTTTACAACGTGCCTGGTAGTTACAAAGGCGTTTCTAAGTTTCCGTACCAAGTAGCCGGTTTAACCGAACGGCAGGCGGCAGCACATTTGTTAAGCCGTTTTACCTATGGCGCTACGCCCGGACAGGTGGATGCTGTTGTAAAAGAAGGACTGGAAAAATGGTTTGCCCAGCAACTGGAGGCCAAACAGCCCGACGATTCGCTTAAACAGATCCTCAATCATTTTGATGCCGTTACATTTACCAATGCACAATTGGTCGCCAAATATCCGCGTCCGGGTCAGTTAACTAAAATGGCCATCCGCGACGGGGTAGTGAATAAAGATTCAGTAAAAACCGACAGAAAAGAATATCGTGCTGTGCTGCAGAATTACATGCAGCAAAACGGAATGGCACCCGAGCAAGAGCTTTTTCGGCAGTTCATCAATCAAAAAGTATTACGGGCGGGCTACAGCAATAATCAGTTGCAGGAAGTAATGACCGATTTTTGGTTTAACCATTTCAACGTTTCCATTACCAAAAATCAGTGTGCCGTATTTATCCCTGCTTACGAGCGGGATGTGATCAGACCTAACGTGTTTGGTAAGTTTGACAAGCTGCTATTGGCTACAGCCAAATCGCCGGCCATGTTGGTTTATTTGGATAATTTTTCGAGTGTAGGCAATAACGTCAACAACGCGCAACCAATGAATAAAAGACGTCAGGCTCTTAATGGTCTGATGCCTGCAATGGGCGGCGATTCGGTGATGATGAACAAAGTTCAGAAAGCAAGAAAAGCACAAGGCCTTAATGAAAACTATGCCCGCGAGGTGATGGAGCTGCATACTTTGGGGGTTGACGGCGGGTATACCCAACAAGATGTAACCCAGGCGGCCCGGGTGCTTACCGGATGGACTTTGTACCCTATGGGAGATGAAGCATACGGAGGCGGTATCAGAAAACAACTGGAACGCATTGGTGAAGATAAATTAGAGCAACGCGGTTTTGTGCATGAGGGGGATTTTCTGTTTACGCCTAACCGGCACGATAAAGGAGAGAAAGTAGTTTTAGGTAAGCATTTTGGCCCTAATGGTGGTTACCAGGAAGGTGTTGACCTGTTGGAAATGCTGGCACACAATCCGTCTACTGCTAAATTCATCAGCCGTAAGCTGGCGGTACGCTTTGTAAGTGATAACCCTGCGCAAACGCTGGTTGATAAAATGGCCAAAACCTTTGCCGATAAAGATGGCGACATTAAGGCGGTACTTTTAGCTATGGTATCGTCGCCCGAGTTTTGGAGTGCAAATGCCGTACGCGAAAAAACAAAATCGCCGTTCGAGCTGGCTATCGGAGCTGTGCGTAGCTTGCAGGCTGAAATAAAGCAGCCCTACCAGTTATATACCTGGATTAATAAAATGGGCGAAAAGAAATATTATTACCAGGCGCCTACCGGTTTCCCCGACAGGGGGTAATATTGGATTAATACCGGTTCGCTGCTTAATCGCATGAATTTTGGTTTAGCCTTAGCGTCGGGCCGCATACCCGGTGTAAAGGTTGATCTGGCTGCGCTTAATAATCATCATGAGCCCGAGAGTGCGCAGGCGGCATTGCTAACATACAGCAAGTTAATTATGCCTGAGCGCAATTTGACTGAAACAGTAAAACGTCTTACCCCAATGCTCAACGATCCGCAGTTGATGAGTAAGGTTGAGGCGGCAAGCGCAAAAATGAAACCAGCTGGCAACGCGATGTTGCCGGAAACTACGACGACGGGTGGCACTGACTTGGTAAACGCTGACAAGCCATCTAAAAGGAAGAATATGCTGGCTATGCAAGGCAGCAATGGTAATAGTGCAATGTTATCACAGGTGGTTGGGGTAATCATCGGTTCTCCCGAATATCAACGGCGATAATTCATCTATCTAATATTTGCTCAAAACTTAAAATATCATGGTAAACAGAAGAGGTTTTCTAAAATCAGGCGGATTGGCACTGATGGGTGTAGGCCTGATGGGCGGTATACCCGGCTTTTTAGCAGAAGCCGTTGCCGGAGAGCAAATCATCAAACCTTATGGTAAGCGTAAGGTGATGGTCTGCATTTTTCAGCGCGGTGCTATGGACGGACTAATGGCCGTTACACCTTTTACTGATGCTTATCTTAAAGCGGCAAGGCCAACGCTGTTTATGTCGGCTGCTAAAGGCAGTACCACCGGCAAGCCATTAATTGATTTAGACGGGCATTACGGTTTGCATCCCGCTATGCAGGCTTTCGAGCCTATGTTTCGCGAAAAGCGATTAGGCATTGTGCATGGCATTGGCTCGCCCAATACAACACGCTCACATTTTGATGCGCAGGATTATATGGAATCGGGTACACCTTTTAATAAAGGTACGGCCAGCGGCTGGCTTAACCGGGCCGTGGGCTTATTGGGGCACGACGCACTTACGCCTTTTACCGCTGTAAGTTTAACATCGGCCATGCCGCGCTCACTTTATGGCGACAACCCAGCCGTGGCCATCAGTAACCTACAGGATTTTGCCATCCAGATGCGGGGCAACCCCACTGGTGCCAATTTAGCAGCCAAAAGCTTTGAAGATTTGTACGATAATACCTCAACCGGTCTACTAAAAAGTACCGGTAAAGAAAGTTTTGATGCTGTAAAAATGCTGCAAAAGGCAGATGTGCGAAATTATCGTCCGGCTAATAACGTGGTTTACCCAACTTCGGCCTTAGGTAATTCGCTCAAGCAAATCGCTCAGTTAATAAAAATGGATGTTGGTCTGGAAGTTGCATTTACAGAATCTAACGGATGGGACACTCACTACAATCAAGGCACTGAGAATGGCATTTTTGCCCGCAACGTCACTGATTTGAGTAACAGCATGATGGCATTTTGGAACGACCTAAGCGCTTACCAGGATGATGTTACCGTAATGACTATGACCGAATTTGGCCGCACCGTACACCAAAATGGTACCGGTGGTACCGATCATGGTCGTGCCTCGTGTAATTTCATCTTAGGCAACAATGTTAATGGCGGTTTGGTACACGGTAAAATGCAGCCATTGGCAGTCGAAAACCTGGAAGATGGCCGCGACTTAGCCGTAACTACCGATTTTAGAAGCGTGTTTAGTGAGGTGGCCGACCGGCAGTTGAAAGTTAGCAATGACAGAGTGTTGTTCCCCGACTGGAAAGGCGAACGAATTGGGGTGATGCGGGCTTAGTCGGTTTAACTATCAATTTCCTGAATTGACACTGCTGCTTTACGGCTAACATGCGTATTTTAGCATCCATGAGTAATGATCAAATACAAAAGTGGAAGGTGCTAAAAGAGCAGGACGTTTCGCCAAGCCCTTGGTTTCCGGTACTGCAGCATACTGTTGAATTGGCCAACGGACAAATTATAGACGACTACTTTTTTTCGCCATTGGGCGATGTAGTGATGGTGTTGGCCATTACCCCAAAAAACGAGGTGGTATTGGTACGCCAATACAAGCATGGCTTAGGTGAGATATTGCTGGAACTTCCCGGCGGTATGCAGCAAAAAAATACCAGCATTCTGCAATCTGCTATCAACGAGTTGGAAGAAGAAGTAGGTATCAAAGCTACCGCTGATGAACTGATTTCGCTCGGTAAGATCACCAACAACCCAACCAAAACCCGGCAGATCACTTACGGTTATATCGTATTCAATGCACAGTTCAACTCTCAACAAAAGCTGGATGTTACCGAAAATATTGAAGTAATTACCATGCCTGCACCGCAGGTGTTGGAGTATGCCAAAGAAGGTAAAATATGGGTGACCGACTCGTTGAACTTTATTTTAAAAGCAGCTTTAACCTATCCGGAAGTTTTTGGATTGGCATAATCATTTACTATATCCTTCCATCCCATAAGGTGAACCATCCGCTCAAATTCGGGTTGTAAACTTGCTTCAATGGTGACGGGGGCATTACTGATAGGATGTGTAAAGCTCAGGCTTAAGGCATGTAACAGCATGGTATCCATTTGCCAGGTTTCGGTAAACAGTTTGTTTTGTTTGTTGCAGCCGTGGGTGCGGTCGCCAATAATAGGATGAAAAATATGGCTAAAGTGCTTGCGCAGCTGGTGCATCCGGCCGGTAGTTGGCTTAGCCTCTATCAAAGAGTATCTTGAAGTTGAGTGTTTGCCCAAGGCTATCGGCAATTCGGCTCGGGTTATGGTTTGGTAAGCAGTAAAGGCGTCTTGCAGGGTACCATTTTCTTTGCGCAAAGGGTGGTCAATATCTCCCGCATCATCAGTATAGCCTCTCACTATTGCCCAGTACGTTTTATGTACCAGGTTCGCTGCAAACTGTTGCTGCATCAATATTTCGGTGTTTTTGTCGAGCGCGAACAGCAATACACCACCGGTTTTGCGGTCTAACCGGTGTGCCGGGTATACATGAGCGTTAATTTGATCGCGTAATAATTGAAGGGCAAATTCTTCGGCATCGGCCGCAATGCTCGACCGGTGTACCAACAAGCCATGAGGTTTGTTTATAGCAATTAACTGCTCATCACGATATAAAATATCCAGCATAAAAGCCAAAGGTAACGTTTTGCCGTTGCTTTAAGCTTTTATGCCGGATAGTGTTGGAAAATGTCGCTGTTTTATTCTGTAATTATTTGGTTTCAGTAAGCTTAATACCACTACCTACCGCTAACGCATCTTCAACCACAGCTACATACCAATCTTTCACATGTGGTACTTTGTCCAGATATTTTCTGGCGTAAAAGCTGGCATAAGTAGCCACTAAAGCTGAAGCTCCGCCAATCAGCATACCCCGATAAGCGTTTTCGCGGTTAGCCCTAAAAATAGTAGCACCCACTAATGCACCAGAGGCTACTCGCGCAGCTACTTGTGGTAGGGAGGTGCGATTAGGAGAGGACGGTACTTTATCGCCGGCTATTTCTGCGGCACTTAATATTTTGGTGACTGCCGCTGTAATGGGCGACTGTACAAAATTTAAATTGGATAACCTGGCGGCCGAACTTGGATGCTTGCTCATATGATGGCTTAATACTGCCGGTGCCAGCATTGCACGTAATCCAGCCACAGCACCTAAACCTATGGCTTGCTTTATGGCTGTTTCAGTTGCTTTTCTCATGAATGTATTCCTTTTAAATATAAACCTGCCTGTTTGCAGATAGTTTTAGTTAAGTATTTTGCTTATCGGGTTTAGTTATTGGGTCGTACGTTAACTCGTACCTTTTTTAGCAACCTGCTTAGAATTATTAAACTTAGTAGGCTGCGGTTTGTTTGAGTACACACATAATCCATATACTATGCTAACCAAAGAAGCTGCCGAACAATTAAATCACTTAATTATTATTGCCAACGATGGTAAAATAGGGTACGCGCAGGCCGCCGATAACGTAAACTCATCCATGCTGAAATCGATGTTTGTACGCCTGTCGTCAGAACGTGCTGAATTTGCAGAACAATTAACCAGACTGGTAGCTGCCGGCGGTGCTGAGCCCGAGCATGGCAGCGGACCGGTAGGAACACTGCACCGCGTCTGGATCGACATCAAAACTGCTTTTGTTACTGATGATAATCATTCCGTTTTAAAAGAATGTATCAAAGGCGACCAGGCTGCCGAAGCGGCTTACGAAACTGCTTTAAAAGAAACCTCACTAACCGGCGAAGAAAGGAATGTGGTTGAGCAACAATTGACGTTAACCCGTGATGCTATTTTCGCTTTAAAGCAAGAGCAAGATCGGGTTGTAGATTAATACGATGGCTGCCGAATATTCTATACCCATGAATCAAGCCCGGAAGTTTAATCCTGGCGCTTTGATTATCAGCTTGCTGATGGTGGCTGCCATTGCAGCTACCGCATCTTTTTTTACCATTTCGCAAATACCGGGCTGGTACCGTATATTACAAAAGCCATCTTTTAGTCCGCCTAACTGGCTATTTGGCCCGGTTTGGACCTGCCTGTATGTGATGATTGCGGTGGCCGCTTATTTGGTATGGCAACGACGCGACGATAGCAGCTTTTACAAAACTACCCGCACTATATATTTTGTGCAGCTATTGCTGAATTTCTTGTGGTCGATTGTGTTTTTTGGAATGCACCAGGTTTTAGCCGCATTGCTTATTATCGTATTATTACTCATAAACATTGGCGTGCTGATATATCGGTTTAATCATTTCAGTAAAACGGCTTCGCTATTACTGGTGCCTTATATTTTATGGGTAAGCTTTGCATCAGTACTTAATTTTTATCTTTACCTGCTTAACAGGTAGCCGAAAAATTATTGCCTGTTAACTCAGGTAGTATGAAACGTATATTGTATGCTTTAATGCTGGTTTTGCTGTCAGTAAGTATATCACGAGCCGACAAGGTGTCTATTAAGCAATTTATTGTTAAAGAAAATCCATTTGCCCGGCAGGAGATTGCCATTGTAGCTACCGATACCGCAAAGCAAATCCAGGAAAACATCAGCGGACATTATACTTTTACCATCAACGGATTTGAGAACGATCTGCTTTTTCAGAACGGAACGGCCTTTTATCGGCATAAAGTAAACCGCTCAGCTTTTATGTTTATTAAGCACCGGAACGAGAGCGGTACTTACTCAACGTTGTTTTATGTGTACAAGCATGGCGATAAGTTAAGTCCTATACACATCAGTTGGGTTTGGCTGATTGCGATACCGTTGATTATTGTTTTTGCGGGTTACCTGTTTAAAAGATTTATCGTGATCGCTGTTATCATCATCATTTTATGGATGTATTTTAATCACAATAACGGCTTAAGTCTGTCTACTTTTTTTGAAAGTATTTTTGAGGGGATTAAGTACGCAATAACAGGATAAATTACTTGTGCTACTGACTATAACTCGCTGACAAAGCCTATTAATGAAATAGCCACACCCAATAGAACTGCTATTAATTTGCGTCGGTTAAATTTGTGGTCAGGCCCGGCCTCAAATAAGATAGTGGTGGATATATGTAAAAATATACCAATGACTACGCCCATAATGCGATTAAAGTACTGTTGCAGGTTGCCGATGCCGCCACTGCTGATAGCATCGCTCACAAAATAACCTGCCGGTGCCATAGAGGCAAACAACGCTATAAAAAATATAGTACGTGCTTTGGTTTGATGGTTGGCCAATAATATAGTACCTAAGGCAAACGCTGCCGGGATGTGGTGTAGCCCAATGCCAAACACTAATTGCTGCTGATAACCGCCGGCAAGGGGCATGCCTTCTAAAAAGCCATGCAGGCATAAACTCACCATTATGCCTAACGGAAAGATTGGTTTATCGTGGTGATGAATGTGCATGTGCCCATGCTCAATACCTTCCGAAAATTGCTCAAGTACAATCTGAAAAATAAAACCTACTAAAATAAAAACTCCAACCAGGTGGTCATTGCCATGGTAGGCATCGGGAATCAGGTGCAGCACCGTGATGCCAAACAAATAGGCACCACTAAAGGATAACACCAGCTTTAATTGTTTATGGCTGCCACCCTTAAACAGAAATACAGACAGGCCACCCAAAAAAGCACACAAAAAAAGCAGAAGTAAATACCAGTACATTAAAATTGAGGTTGAAGTTTTTTAAACAGCGCAGCAAATATAAAACCAATACAGGCACCAAAAAGAGCGCCCGCGGTAACGTCTATGGGGTAATGCACACCTACGTATACCTGTGCCACGCATACCAGCAAAGCCCAAAGCAAAACCCAAAGCCATACCCACCGCCACTTTCGCCCATATACTACGCCCAAAAATACCGACATAGCAAAGTGGTCGGTGGCATGGGTAGACGGGAAGCTGTAGCCTGTTCCACAAGATACCCGGCTGGTAATGGTTTGCGCCAATGCCTCATCCCGGCAGGGGCGCAGGCGTTTAATCTGGTTTTTAATTAAGGTAGCGCTGCTAAAATCGGCTACGCATACAGTAACAGCCAATAACACTACCAACCAAACACCGTATTTTTTAAACTTCCATATACTAAATACAATGATGAACACATAAACCGGTATCCAAAAACGTGGGTTACGCAGCCAGGGCATCAATCCGTCAAACAACGGGTTGGTAAGTGTATGGTTAATAAAATAAAATACCTGCCGGTCAAGTTGTAATAAAAAATGGGGCATGTGGGTTGGCATTAAAGCAAGCCGGTAAAACGCCCGCAAATATAGTTGATTAAAGTCCTGCCTGTATACCATGGCGTTTTTATGACTTTAAGCGGTAATAAATTTTTATTTTTGCTAAATAATTATTGCAATTTGACACTTATAAAATCTATATCAGGCATCAGAGGCACCATTGGCGGTGCTGCCGGCGAGGGGTTAACGCCTCTTGATATTGTAAAATTTACATCGGCATTTGGTGCCTGGGCTATTAAAAAAACGGGTATCCGTAAAATTGTATTGGGCCGCGATGCGCGTTTGTCGGGCACTATGGTTAACAACCTGGTGATAGGCACACTACAGGGTTTGGGTATTGATGTGGTTGATGTAGGTTTATCCACCACCCCAACGGTAGAAGTAGCCGTACCCGCCGAGCAGGCTGCAGGTGGTATTATCTTAACCGCCAGCCATAACCCTAAACAATGGAATGCACTAAAACTACTGAACAGCACCGGCGAATTCATTACTGATGCCGATGGTCAGGAAGTGTTAGCAATGGCCGAAAGCAGCGACTTTAATTACGCCGATGTGGACAGCTTGGGTGTAGTAACCGTAAACGATACTTATCTGCAAAAGCATATCGATGAGATTTTAGCACTGCCTTTAGTAGACAAGGAATCCATCAGCCAGGCAAATTTTAAAGTAGTTGTTGATGCGGTTAACTCTACCGGTGGTATTTATGTGCCGGCTTTGCTGGAGGCGCTTGGCGTTAAAACTGTTCATCAGATATATTGTGAGCCCAACGGCCATTTCCCACACAATCCGGAGCCGTTGCCGGAAAATTTAAAAGAGCTGGCAAATCAGGTAACTGCTAACGGAGCCGACTTAGGTATTGCCGTTGATCCGGATGTAGACCGTTTATGCTTTGTTTGCGAAGACGGCGCTATGTTTGGCGAAGAGTATACGCTGGTAGCCGTAGCCGATTATGTGCTGCAGCACACCAAAGGCAACACGGTATCTAATTTGTCGTCAACCCGTGCCTTGCGCGATGTTACCGAACGTGCCGGCGGTACTTATTATGCTGCTGCTGTAGGCGAGGTAAATGTAGTTACCAAAATGAAAGAGGTGAATGCGGTAATTGGCGGCGAAGGTAACGGCGGGGTAATTTATCCCGAAACCCATTATGGTCGGGATGCGCTTGCCGGTATTGCTTTATTTTTAACGCACCTGGCTAAGTCGGGTAAAACCGTATCAGCGTTAAAGGCGAGCTATCCGCAATACTTTATCTCCAAGAATAAAATTGAGCTTACTGCCGGGATGGATATTGATGCTTTGCTGTTAAAGGTGGAGGAAAAATACAAGCAACAGCCGTATAGCACTATCGACGGGTTGAAGATTGAATTTGACAAGCAATGGGTGCACCTGCGTAAATCAAATACCGAGCCTATCATCCGTATTTACTCGGAAGCAGAAAATGAGGCTGCTGCTAACGCATTAGCGCAACAACTGATTACCGACATGAAAGCAATATTAGGCATATAGCAAATTTGCTTAAGCTGATTGCTAATTTAATTGAAGTTCTTATCCTATAAATAATAATGGCTACAAGAATATACCTTGATAATGCTGCCACAACGCCGATTGACCCCGAGGTAATGAAGCAAATGGTGCAGGTGATGGAAAGCCAGTACGGCAATCCATCATCCATACATGCTCATGGCCGCGAGGCCCGCTCGCTGATTGAAAAGGCGCGTAAAACCATTGCGGGCTTACTGCATACTTCGCCGGCCGAAATCTTTTTTACATCGGGAGGTACTGAGGCCGACAATACCGCTATACGTTGCGGTATTATCGACCATGGCTTAAAGCATGCTGTTACAAGCCGTATTGAGCACCATGCTGTCGTGCATACTTTGGAGGCTCTCGAAAAGTCAGGTGTAATCAAACTAAGCTTTGTTGATACTGATAGCAAAGGCAATATCGACTACGAGCAGTTAGAGCAATTGCTGCAAAGCAACGAACGGACATTTGTATCCCTAATGCATGCCAATAACGAAATTGGTACGCTAACGGATATTGAACGGGTGGGCGAAATCTGTGAAAAGTATAACGCTTTATATCATTGTGATACGGTGCAAACTGTTGGTCATTATGCGCACGACCTGAGCAAACTCAAAGTTCATTTTATGGTATGCGCAGCGCATAAGCTGCATGGGCCAAAAGGGACCGGATTTTTGTACATAAATCATAAAGTGAAAATAAATCCGATGATTTACGGAGGCTCACAAGAGCGTAATATGCGCGGCGGTACCGAAAATATCTATGGCATTGCAGGTCTCGCTAAAGCGCTCGAAATGGCCTATAACGACATGGATGCTCATCAGGCGCATATCCAAGGGCTCAAAAGCTATATGATTGAGCAATTATTGCAGATTCCGGGTGTGCATTTTAATGGGGAGACTGATGCGGACAAAAGTTTGTATACAGTACTGAATGTGTCCTTCCCCGAAATGGAGATGGCCGACATGTTATTGTTTAGTCTGGACATTGCCGGTATATCGGCATCTGGAGGCAGTGCCTGCAGCTCGGGTACCAACATTGGTTCGCATGTCCTGAATGGTATTGGTGCCAATCCTAATCGCCCGGCCGTTCGCTTCTCTTTCTCAAAATACAATACCCTCCAGGAAATTGATTCTGCCATCAGCAAGATCAAAGAAATCTGCGCCGTAAACGCCTAAGCGTTTCGCCGGATTGTCGTCATCAATCAAAATTTTCCAGTTCATAATTACATCAGTTAAGCGCTAAGGTTTAACTGATGTAATCTCTGTCTTCATCACTTAGTGTACTGTTGTTACGTTTTGCTGCGTTGTTGTACTCGCCAGTGTCATCGTCATGATCCGAAATTTTATGCTTCTTTTTTCTGGGCCAGCTTACCAACACGCCCAGCAAAAATGCACTAACCGATATGGTGGTAAGCATGGTAGTTTTAGGAACAACAGTAGCCACGCCTAAAATGATAAACTCTGACTCTGTAGTATTTTGCATAATGGTGATCGTCAGAAAGGCGAGTACAGTAATGGATAGGATAGTTCTAAAACTCATATAATAATTATGTCTTCATTTTAAACATACGATGTAAGGAGCAAATTGCTCCTATAAATATCGCTTGTTTACGTAGTTTCTGTATATCAGTTGTGCTTATTCTAAAGGCATTTTGCACCGTCTTTTATCGGCATTATTGCCACCAAGGAAATCTGAGGGTGACCTACATTGTTTTTATATATTCTGACAGTTTTTAATTTGTAACACTAAGGTTTCGAATAACAAGTGAAATTTATAACTTTAATTTAGTTTAAGTGTTATACATTATACAGCTGATATTCAGCGATTTTTAATTGTATGAAAGAGCTTAAAAAAGCTTAATGCTAAAAATAATAGTAAAAATGACTTTTAAAGTATAATGATATGTGAATTTAAGGTTTTAATAAATATATATATAAAACTGTTTTCCAGTATTTTATACTATTAAATTAAGTTTAAAAATGTTAAAAATTAGTTCATGAATTCAATTCAAAATGAAGTTGTATTGGAAAATTCTTATTAAAAAGTGTACACTAAGTCGAATTTTGATTTGGCTTGAGATCGCTTATGCCATTTGCACAAGACTATTGGTATGCTGAACTTTTAGAAGCGCTTAAAACGGCTTAAAATCAGTTTGGGTGAATGTTAGGTTCTTCGAAGTTTTTGGAAGACAAAGTCACGGAATACAAGAAATTCTAAAGAGCGTTACCGTTGAGATAAATGGATATGGGCTGCCAAACTCAAAGGTAGCTACTGCCAATAAATGAATGTGCTCGTCGACAAGTGCTTCCAGGTTTTTGAATGTCGACAGAACCAAGTAACTTTGTTAGTATACTTTGGCAAGTGGAAATTTGAGATTGACCAGCAATGAATTGACCAACGCCCCGAAGTTTTTATAGTACAATAAAAAAGTGCTTGCTGTATATAGCAAGCACTTAGTGTATTAAAATAAGATAAAATTTGTATGTATTTAAAAAGCTGTCTTTCGGCTTTTAAATTTTACAACCTGCTTTTGTACTACCGGAAACAGGAAGATAGTAGATAGTATAATGAGTGCGCCGAGCCAGAAACCCAAGCTCATGGTATGCAAATCGCCAAAAAACATAAAGGCCATAATTATGCCGTACACCGGTTCAAGGTTAGTGATCAGCGCCACTTTAAAGGCCGATAGCTCGCGCATTACCGACACACCTGCTACATATGCTAATGAGGTACAAACGGTCCCCAATATTAATAGGTAGCCTATATCGTAATTGTGCGGAATTTGTAAGTTGTTGAGCGTATCACTGGCCAGCATATAAATGGTTATCCATACAAACGCCCCAATCAACTCGTAGAAGGCTATCACAGGCGGCGATATCTGTTGTACCTGTCTGGAGTTAATAATAGAGAACAAACTGGCGGCAGCAGCGCTTAGAAGCCCCAAGATAATGCCTTGTGTATATTGTGTCTCGAACTTAAATATAAGGGTAATGCCTGTGATGATTAGTATGCCGGATAGGATCTCAAGTTTTGAGATGGGCTTGCGATTGATGATAGGCTCAAAAATAGCCGTGAAAAGCGTGATTGATGACAAGCATACCAGCGTAACCGATACTGTCGATACTTTGATGGCATAAAAGAACAAAACCCAATGTCCGCCTACCAAAGCACCTGTCATAAATAACTTCAGGAAGGTCTTGCGGTCTAACTTGATGTCTTGCCGGTTAAATTTAAAGTATAAAAATAGCGTACAAAAGGCAATCAGTACCCTGTACCAGACCAGGTTTACGGCTGTAATGGTAATGAGTTTACCCAGTATGCCGGTAAAGCCCCATATAAATACGGTAAAGTGCAGTATGAGTAAGTTTTTATTGAGCTGGTAGGCAGGAGCGGTGTCCGGTTGCATGAGTAATAATCAAATGAAATAAAACAGAAAGGCCTTATTTAGGCGCTTTGCGTAACAGGTATAAGCCGGTAAGGCCGAAAACCACGTTAGGGACAAATACCGCAATAATAGGAGGCAGGTTGGCTTTTAGCGAGAAAACGTTGGCAAAACGGTCGACTACAATGTAGAGGAAGCATAACAGAATGCCTATGCCCAAGGGTAAGCCAATGCCGCCCCGCACCTTGCGCGATGATATGGATACGCCAATGAGGGTAAGTACAAATGCTGATAGCGGATAAACAAACCGCCGAAATTTCTCTAACTGTAGTTCCACCAGGCGGCCGGTGCCCCGTATTCTTTCCTTTTCAATCTGTTTGCTCAGGTCGGACGTGGATATTGCGCGATAGATGTTTGTATTAATGTCGTTATTGGCCTCAAAATCTGAGGGGCGCATATCTAACACAGTATCCTTA
This sequence comes from uncultured Mucilaginibacter sp., assembly GCA_913775265.1. GTDB lineage: Bacteria > Bacteroidota > Bacteroidia > Sphingobacteriales > Sphingobacteriaceae > Mucilaginibacter. Next base: position 186,749 of record CAJYJH010000041.1, read on the forward strand.
CGCGGGCCTTCTAAAAATTGCTCTTTGAGGCCGTTGATGTAACGTACCTTATAATCCTGGATAGACCAATTGCGCTTTAGCGAGTCATAAACCACACGCTGAGCGGTTAGCTTTTCTTTAAGCTGATCGCCGTCAAATTTCTCCATAACGAAGTTGTAGCCGGTATGCACAACATTATCATACGACTGCAAATAAACATACGTGCGATTGTCCAACTGCATATGCAAATCTTTTTGGGTAGGGTCGGAGCTATCTGTATAGGTATGGGCAAATCTCACGCTCAGTTGATTGGTGAACGGGATGAAATACACGTTGCCAAAAAAGAAGAATACAAAAATTACCCCCGAAGCGATGAAATAGGGCCTTAAAAAGCGGTTAAAACTAACCTTGCCGCTTAGTATAGGTACAATTTCGGTCTGGTTGGCCATTTTTGCGGTAAAGAAGATTACCGCCAAAAAGTTGATGAGCGGAAGTAGTATATTGGCATAGTATGGCAAATAGCCTCCGTAATATAAAAATACAATGGCGCTTAGAGGTGCCTTGCTTTTTAAAAAGTCGTCCAGGTGTTCAGATACGTCAAACACTACAATAATCACCAGAAATAAGATCAGCGTAAATAAAAAGGTACCCAGATATTTACGGATAATATACCAGTCGATGATTTTAATGTAGTTATTCAAGAATTTGAACATTACAGGCGTTGGGCTAATTGTTTAACCATGGTATTCTTCCAACTGTAAAAGTCGCCGCTTATTATCTTTTGCCGTGCTTCGTTTACTAACCAAAGGTAAAAATGAAGGTTGTGCAAGCTGGCTATCTGTGCCCCCAGCATTTCGCCGGCAGTAATCAGGTGTCTTAAATAAGCTTTGGTATGTTCTTGGTCTACCCACAAATCGCTCTCGGCATCAATGGGCGAAAAATCATTTTTCCATTTCTCGTTACGCATATTCAGGATGCCGTTTCGGGTAAACAGCAAACCATGGCGGGCGTTGCGGGTAGGCATTACACAATCAAACATGTCAACACCCAGAGCAATGTTTTCCAGAATGTTTACCGGGGTGCCCACGCCCATCAGGTAACGTGGCTTTTGCTCGGGTAAAATGTTGCAAACCAGTTCGGTCATGGCATACATTTCTTCAGCAGGCTCGCCTACCGAAAGGCCGCCAATGGCATTTCCTTCGCGTTCGAAAGAGGCAATTACCTCGGCCGATTTTGCGCGCAGGTCTTTATAAACCGATCCTTGTACAATTGGGAACAGGGTTTGGCTGTAACCATACTTTGGCTCCGTAGTGTCAAAGCGGTCGCAGCAGCGTTTTAACCACCGATGCGTCATTTCGATAGAACGTCGCGCATAGTGGTAATCACATGGGTAGGGTGTGCACTCATCAAAAGCCATAATGATATCAGCACCAATAACACGCTGAATGTCCATGGCCGCTTCAGGCGTAAATAAATGTTTTGAGCCGTCAATATGGGAACGGAAGGTAACGCCCTCTTCTTTAATTTTGCGTGCCTGGCTTAACGAGTAAACTTGGTAACCACCACTATCTGTTAAAATAGGGCCATCCCAGCCGTTAAATTTATGCAGGCCTCCGGCTTGTTCCAGCGTTTGCAAGCCCGGGCGCAGGTACAGGTGATAGGTGTTACCTAAAATAATTTGTGCATTAATGTCGCTTTTTAGTTCGCGCTGGTGCACTGCTTTTACGGTACCTGCCGTACCCACGGGCATAAATATCGGCGTTTGTATAACACCATGATCTGTAGTGATTTCGCCGGCACGTGCCTTCGAAAGTTTATCTTGAGCTATTAAATTAAATTTCATTTTAAGGCTGCAAAATTACTAAAATTATGTGGTAAGGCACGTTCGATAATTCAGGGTGTCAGCATGGCTGGTGTAAGAAGTTTTTAACCGTTGGTTATTTAAAAGTAATTGTTTTTTAATCGCTTAAAATCAACAATTTTGCCGCCTTAGGATTTTTAAAAATTTGGAACAATATATACCCGAAATTTTATTGCTTTTATTTCTGCTTTGCTTTGTGGTGCAGATGTGTTTTTTGCTCATTCAGCAACGTCGTTTTGCTGCTTACCGCTTGCCTAATGAGCAGGTTGCAGAAACAGCTTTACCCATTTCTGTAATTATAAGTGCCCGTAACGAGGCCGAAAATTTAACCCGGTTTTTGCCTGCTATATTGCAGCAAGACTATCTGCAATACGAAGTAATTGTGGTAAACGACTGCTCTACAGATGAATCTGATTTAATTCTTCTTAACTTAAGCGAAAACCATCCGCACCTTAAGTTGGTTAATGTTACTGAGCACCGCCGGTTTAAAACCGGGAAAAAGTTTGCCTTAACCATGGGTATAAAAGCCGCAACCTACGAACACCTTCTCTTTACTGATGCCGATTGTGAACCGGCTTCGCCGCAATGGGTTGCCCGTATGGCCGCTAATTTTACAGGCAGCACCGAGATTGTGTTAGGTTACTCACCATACACCAAGGCAAGAGGCTTTATTAACGCTTTTACCCGTTTTGAAACATTACGAACGGCTATTAATTACCTTTCGGCCGCTTTAGGGCGTAACGCTTATATGGGCATCGGCCGTAACCTGGCCTACACAAAAACCTTATTTTTTAAAAATAAAGGCTTTGCTTCACACCTGCACGTAATGGCCGGCGATGATGATCTGTTTGTAAACAAGAATGCGACACCCGAAAATACAGTTATTGAAGTGCACCCGGATAGCTTTATGTATACCGAGGCTAAAAGCAGTATCGGGGCCTACTACCGGCAAAAAAAGCGGCACATGGGAGTGGGGTCTTTGTATAAAGGCAAGCACCGGTTTATACTAAGCCTGGAAGCCATGACCGGATTTTTATTCTATGTTGCTTTAGGTTTTTGTGTATATTTCCAGCAGCAGCCAATTGTGCTTGTCGGTGCTTATTTAGTGAGGATGATAACTCAACTTGTAGTTTATTATTTGTCGGCTAAAAAGCTGACAGGTATGGATTTATTGTGGTTTATTCCTTTCTTTGATCTGTTTTATTATTTGTATTTAAACATATTTGGCCTGATAGGAACCTTTATAAAAACAACCCAATGGAAGTAAATGCTAATTTTACCGAAAACGCAAAGAATGACTATCAACTGGTGTTGAAAGCGCGTGAGGGCAGTCAGAAAGCGTATGCAGATCTTATGCAACGGTATAAAGATTCGATTTATTTCATGTCGCTGAAGATGGTGAATAACCGGGAAGATGCCATGGATATAACCGTTGAAACTTTTGCTAAGGCTTTTGAGAAGCTTGATAAATACCAGCCCGAGTTTGCCTTCAGTACCTGGCTGTTCAGGGTAGCTACTAACAACTGTATCGACTTTTTACGTAAGAAAAAACTAAGCACGGTTTCTATCGATAATATGATGGATGAGGATGATGACCGCCCGATGCAAATCAAAGCTGATACACTGAACCCGGAAGAAACATCTATCAAAAAGCAGCAGTCTAAAGACTTAAAAGTATTGATCGAAAGCTTGCCTCCGCGTTATCGTAATTTGTTGACCTTAAGGTATTTCGACGAGTTATCTTACGAAGAGATTGCACAGCAACTCGACCTGCCTTTAGGCACGGTAAAGGCGCAATTGTTTAGAGCAAAGTACCTACTTGGTAATATCATAAACCGTATGGAGCGATAGATGGACGAAAAGTTTTTACTTAAATATTTCCCCGAACTTACTGCTGAGCAACTGGAGCAATATCGTCTTTTAAAAGATTTATATGCCTATTGGAATCAGCAAATCAACGTCATTTCCCGCAAAGATATTGATGCCTTGTATGAGCGGCATATTCTGCACTCATTAGGTATAGCGAAAGTGATGCAATTTTTGCCCGGCGAGCATGTGTTGGATGTGGGTACAGGTGGTGGTTTTCCAGGTATTCCGTTAGCGGTGATGTTCCTTGAAACTAACTTTCATCTGGTAGACAGCATTGGCAAAAAGATTAAAGTAGTACAGGAAGTGGCTAAAGGGGCAGGGCTTAATAATGTGCAGGCTACCCATGCCCGGGCCGAACAAATTCCCGGAAAATTCGACTTTGTAGTTTCACGTGCGGTAACGCAGTTAAAAGATTTTTATCCCTGGGTAAAAGATAAATTTAACAAGTCTTCAGGCAATCAATTGCCTAATGGTATCTTGTATTTAAAAGGGGGGGATCTTAAACAAGAAATTGCCGAATCGGGGTTAGCCGTTCAGCAATTTAATCTCAAAGATTATTTTGATGAGGAATTTTTTGAGACTAAAAAAGTAATCTATGTGAAGGTTTAGGTTATTGTTCTTAAATTATTGTTGAACAGATATTTATTTTTTCTTATCACCATAGCTGACAACCGTAATTATTCCAGCCGTTGGTTTTTCTAATTCGGCAACAGGGCGATAACTTATGGAGCCGTCGCCGTAGTCAACAACATAATCAATGCCTAAGCTGTAAGTGCCGGGTGCTGCATTAACTGATTCATCATAAGTGGTAATACTTCTAAGCGCTTCTGCATCTAATTCAGGCGAGATACCTTTTTTAATTTTTACATCGCTGATCTTTTTATCCTGAGTAACCCGAAAAGTTGCCACCACCATGCCGCTTGCACCTTTTTCTCTTGAAATTGTGGGGTAACGGGTTGTGCGGCCTATTCGCTTAAACATGTCAGTAAAGTGCGATTTGGCAACCGTGTCAGACTGGTTTTTGACGGTTGTTTCGATCGCGTTAGTTTTGGCTGACCGGCCTCGTTGAGCGGATGGGGGTGGTGGAGGCGGCGGTAAAATTGGATGTAGCTTTTTTTGCTTTGACTTGTTTGCTGGCATCCCCGGAACAGGCGGTGGCGGAGGAGGAAGTACCAATGTATAAGTAGTTGCCGGAGCATCCGTGGTTTCTACAGTCATGCCCCAGTTAGCCAGCATCTTTTTGTTTTCTGCTGTCAAATTAGCCGCAGTGAATATAAGTGGTTTGCCATTATTCCTGATTTCTAATTTGTCGGTAATGCTCGTTATGCTTCCGCTGGTAATTTTTAGCCGTTGTTTTTTCTCGGGTTGCTTGTCGTCAGTTGGAGGTGCTGATGCAATTTCCAGATTTGATGAACGACCGAGTTTTAACTTGAGTAGCCCGTAATTTTTACTAAAGGCCTTGGTCGATGCACACAGCATACCTGCACAAAGCGGCAGGGTAATCAGGTAAGTTAGCCTGGCCAACTTACCTGAGCGTTTTTGGTAGAGCTTCATTATTCTTGATTTTAAAAGTTGCTTGTTCGAAAAATGGTTGGCAAAGGGGAGGCCGTTCACCTGATAGGCTTTAGCAATCAGCACCTGTACATACTCGTCCGGATTACTGTCGTCGTTAGCGCTTGCATAATCAGCTTCGAATTCGTGTAGCGTTTTCAAGCTGTTTTGTGCAAGGTAAATCACGGGGTTAAACCAACTGATAGTTTTTACCAATTCTAAAAACAGAATGTCCCAGCTATGCTTTTTCGTGATATGTACCAGTTCGTGCCGTAAAATAGCCGGTGTTAAATCGTGCTCATCAGCCGCGAATAAATAACCCAAAAACGAAAATGGTGAGGGTAGGTCTGGAATCAGCACCAACGTGTATCCTAAGCGTTTTCGTTGCTCATTTGCAAAAACTAATTTTAAGAGGCTGTAGAGCTTTAAGAATAGTAAAACAAGTAACACTGTCACCCCGGCCATAAAAATGGCCTCAAGGGCTTTATTTGGCGTTAAAGTGAGCTCTGTGTTCGGTGTTGTCGTGCCGGAATTTGCATACGCTGCAATTTGATAAGATGGATGGGCTGCAATAGACGATAATTCTGTGGAGCTTGCCGGTAGTTCTAATTGCACTAAAGGCATAGCAAAGCTCACCACAATGCTGAGCAGCAAATAAGCCCGGTTTGCGCTGTAAAATGTTTGTTTACGTAACAGCAGCCAGTAAGCGCCGTAAGCCGCAGCAAAATATAAGTTTGCCTCCAGCAAGTAAGTCAACCAATTTCTCATTATTTTTCTTTGTTGCGGCTGCGCTCAGCCAGTAAAATCAATTCAGCAAGTTCGCTCAGGTTTAACTTTTGTTCTTTCACTAAATACGATACCAGGCTTTTGTACGAATTGTTAAAGTAGCTTTTGATCACTTTGTCAAAAGCAAATTTTTTGTATTCCTCCTCGCTGATAATAGGGAAGTACACGTGCGAGTTTCCGTAAGCTTTGTGGTCTACAAATCCCTTGCTTTCTAAAACTCTTACCACGGTACTTACGGTGTTGTAAGCCGGCTTCGGGTCGTCGGGCATTTTGTCTAAAATCTGTTTCACAATGGCCTCTTTCAACTGCCATAAAATCTGCATTACCTGTTCTTCTGCTTTCGTAAGTTCTTTCATCATTTTTTGAGTCCATAAAGCAAACTACATCTATAGGTTTATTAAACTATAGATGTAGTTTGCAAACTGCTTTTGTAGTTCGCTTATGCAATTATACTACTATTTTTATAGTTTGCAAACTATTTAAATAGTTTAAATGAAATAAATGTTTGATTTTCAGTGATAATTAAGTTTTGTGGGCTTGGATAGCTCAAAGTTTGTACTTTTAAGCTGCTTACTATGTCACTTAAACACCAATTAGCTTTATCCTTTATTAAAGGTGTGGGCGCAACCTTGTCTAAATCACTATTAGCTTATTTTGGCGGAGCCGAAGAAGTATTTAAAGCTTCGGTTACTCATTTGCAAAAGGTGCCGGGCATCGGCAACAAAACGGCTACTTCGCTCAACTTTACTGAGGCATTACAACGGGCAGAGCAGGAGTTGGCATTTGTTGAAAAACATGGTGTTGATATTATCTTTTACACAGACAGCCGCTACCCCCGTAAACTCAAACATTGTGCAGATGCACCTATACTTTTATATAGTAAAGGCAATGCCAACTTAAACACCCAACATGTGGTAAGCGTAGTGGGTACGCGCAACGCTACCGATTATGGCCGCAGCTTATGTAAACAACTGATAGAGGATTTAAAACAGTATGACGTTTTAGTAGTAAGCGGTTTAGCCCATGGCATCGACGCCGCTGCACATAAAGAGAGCTTGCGTTTAGAAGTGCCCACCGTGGGGGTGTTAGGACATGGTCTGGACCGCTTGTACCCAAGCCAGAACCGCTCTTTAGCCGATAAGATGATTTTAAACGGCGGGTTGCTAACAGAGTTCCCATCCGGTACCAAGCCCGAGCGCGAAAACTTTCCGAAACGTAACCGCATCGTAGCCGGTATGGCTGATGTTACGGTAGTGGTAGAGGCCGGAATAAAAGGCGGTGCATTAATCACTGCGGAGATTGCCAATTCTTACAATCGCGATGTATTTGCCTTTCCAGGCCGTATAACCGACGAGTTTTCGGAAGGCTGTAACTTTTTGATCCGTAACAACAAGTCAGGCTTATTAACCAACGCAGCCGACCTGGCGTTTTTAATGGGATGGGACAGCAGTAAAAATACGGGGCAGTCGACGAAGCAAAAGCAGTTTGCCCTACCTGTCGACTTAAACGCTAACGAAAGGCTGATATTTGAAACACTGCATCAGCATGCGGTACCTTTGGCTATTGATGATTTAAGCATCAAAACCAATTTGCCGCTTAGCCAACTGGCCATGAATCTGCTTAATATGGAAATGCAGGGCTATATTAGTGCCAAACCAGGTAAAACTTATGCTATCAATTAAGCTGTTTGCCCGGTAGAGATATAATAAACAATGTTGCCGCTATTGCTGCTTACAGCACTCCACTCGTTCACCTCAAATGTAACTAATATAGCTGTAGCTGGCAGAACATCCCGTATTTCGCCTGTAAGCGTAAACAGTAGGTAGCTAATACCTGGGTTATGGCCCACCATCGCGGTGAAATCGTTCACATCCGCAAACGCATTAATAGCTTTTAACAGTGTTTGCTCGCTGGCCTCATAAATGGCTGTGTTTAATTGCGGTTTGGGCAGCTGCAATACATCCGTAATAATACCGGCAGTTGTTTGAGTACGTTGAGCTGAACTGGCTACCACGAGTTGCGGAATGATGCCGTTATTCTTCAGTTTTTGCCCAAGCTCAGTCGCTTCATTAATCCCTTTGTTAGATAGCGCCCGGCCAAAATCACCCTGAGCAGATTCGGGTTGGGCGGTAGCATGGCGAACCAAAAGCAGCTTTTTCATGTTAACGTAGATGGATTAACAAACATACCTTTTATTGGGCATAGTTTATTTAAACTCGTAGCCTAAGCCTACGTGCAATGTGCGGTTGCGGGTGCTTTTGTAGGGCGAATAATTGATGTTTTCTATATTATTTAACCCGAGGTTGTATTCAACGTTAAATGTTAACCCACTTTTAAAGCGTCGGCCAGCTAAAAAATTAATGCCATAATCATATGCTTTGAAGGTGTCGTTATTTTGGCCTCCAAACCTGATCGCCCTTTTATAATAAGATTCGAGGTTTTGTTTTTGCGATCCGTAAAGCGGATAGCCTTCTACAGCAGATGGCGAAAAAGTGACCTTAATGCCTCTGGCCGCGTAAGCTCCGGCACCGGCAAACCAACCACTTGTTTTAGATTTGAAATGATAAATGATATTGACAGGAACCTGGACGTAATGCAGGTTTATGCGGCCGTAAGCATCTTCTAATATATCATCATTAATAAATGTTTGTGTAGTTCTGCCACCTTTTATGATATAAGCAAAGCCGGGTTGCAGTGTGAATTTATGGATATTGACATTTATGTAGACAGTAGCCCCGGCGGCAAGCATGGCTTTATTAGGTAGCTTTCGGTAATCCATTTGCGCTGCTCTGTCGAGCCAGGTAATATTTGGGCCGGCTTTAATTCCGAAGCTGATTGCTTTCTCCTGCGCCACCAAAGCCGAACTGAGCGAAAGGAATAACAAAATTGCGAGGATGGGTTTTAAAATCATGACAGGTGTTTATTGCCTGTACGCTTGTTATTAAGTAAATGTAACAACAAGGGGAAATTTTAACGATGGATGGGAATGAATAACCCCGAAGTCTTGTTTAAACTAAACAATTATAACTCCTTTAATTTTGCCAAAACTCTGTTGGCAATAGTTTGAGGAGCTATATTGTACAAACAGGCATAGTCATCGCGAAAGCAGGGTTTGTTGCCGTACACCGAACACGGACGGCATTCAATAGAATCAGCCACAATATTTGCTTCGCTTTGCCCATATCCTAAAAAGCCGGCAAAGTGATGAGTAGCACCCCAAACCGATACCACCGGCACGCCCTGCATGGAGGCCATATGCATACCTGCCGAGTCCATGGCAACCATTAAGTCCAAACGCGCAATCAGTTCCAGTTCTTGTTGTAAACCTATGCGTTTTACCATAGAGGTAACATGCTGATATTTTTCTTCCCAATCATCAGCTACGGCTTTCTCCTCAGCCAACCCACCGAAAATAAACAGTTTGATACCTGCTTGGTTCAGTATCTGCACAACCTGTTCCATACGGCCTAAAGGGTAGATTTTACCCTGGTGCTGTGCAAAAGGCGCGATACCCACCCAATGCCCGGATTTGGCCTCAAAATTAGAAATGGCTTCGCTTGATAAATCTTGCTTTACAAGTTGATGGAAAAGTGTTAATGATAAGCCCAGCTGCCTGAACACCTCGGCATACCGTTCGGTAGTAGGAGTAAGCTGTTTTAAAACTTTGTTAGGGAAACGGGTGAGCCGCTTTTTAGCCGCACGGTCTTTATCAATACGACGGCCTTTCACTCCCGCAAATTGAAACAAGGCCTGAATAATGTTGCTGCGTAAATTGTTATGCAGGTTAGCTACCGCGTCGTATTTACATAGTTCAGTAAGCTTTTTAAATAACTGGTAGCTACCGGTTACACCTTTGTAAGTAGCTTTAAAATCGGCCGGAACAAAAGTTAACCTTTCTATACCGTTAAAAAACGCTGCAAAGCCGGGGCGAGAAACGTAGGTTATTCTTAGATTGGGATGTTGCTGCAGGAGTTCTTTAATCACAGGCACTGTCATGGCAACATCACCCATGGCCGAAAACCGCAACACCAATATATGCCCGGCGGCTATATTCATGGTTTGCTGCTGTATAAAACAGGGTTAAGCAATGGGTCATTGTACATCTTCATCTGCCGGTATACCCGCATACGGCGTTTGCCCCGCTCAATATCTTCCAGCAATTCATCAATAGCGGTAGACAAATCGGTACGCTGCTGCAAAAGCACGCCTAATTTATGGCTGCATTTAGCCATTTGTTCAGCGTCAATATCAGTCCGCAGCGTTTCTTCGCGCATATGATAGATTTTTAATGCCAGGATAGAAAGCCTATCCATAGCCCATGCCGGGCTTTCGGTATTGTAGCGGGCGTCCGCTTGAGGAATAATATGCTGGTATTGCTGTAAAAAATAATCGTCAATGCGTTCTACAATGTCGGTACGGTCCTGATTCGATTGGTCAATCAATCGTTTCCAGCGCAGGGCGGCTGCCGGATCAATGTCAGGATGGCGAACTTCATCCTCCATATGCCATTGCGCAGTATCTATCCAGCATTTTTGATAAAGCAGTTGTTCAAAACAACCTTGGGGATACGGATTTTTGGCGCTACGTTCTATCTCGTTAAATAAGTGGTAGTCGGCAATAACCCGGTCAAACAGCACATTGCATTGTTCGCTAATCATCATAAGCGGTAAAAGGTGCAAATATACAGATTTACCCTTTTATCTTGTTGATGATAGCGGTTGATGAGTATCCGTCTACAAAAGTGATAGTTTTAACTTCGCCGCCATTAGCCAGAACTTCTCGAGCTCCGGCAATATTTTCAATCTGGTAATCGGCTCCTTTTACTAATACATTGGGTAGCAGCGTACCAATAAGTTGTTGCGGTGTATCTTCATCAAAAATTACGACGGCATCAATGTAAAAAAATGCAGCCAGCAGCATAGCCCGGCTGTGTTGATTGTTAACCGGCCGGGTAGGGCCTTTTAACCGCCTTACCGAGTCGTCAGAATTTAACCCGATAATTAGCTTATGCCCTAATTCAGCCGCTTTAGCCAAGTAAGTAATGTGGCCGATGTGAATTAAATCGAACACGCCATTGGTAAATACTACCTTTTTGTCTTGATGCTTCCACTCTGTGATTTGAGTTTGCATTGAAGGTAGATCAAAGAGTTTAGCCGATAGGTAATGTTCGACAGAGCGTAGCATTATTATTGAATATTAATAAAGAAACTGAAGATAACTGATAATAATGTAAAATGCTATTAACGATTGGCTCTCTCCATATCTGCAATGATTTCATCGATAGTAGTTGTAGCACTACCTACCCGCCTGATCACAATAGCAGCAGCATGGTTGGCCAGTTCGCAGGCTTCTTCAACGCTAAAGCCTGAGGCAATAAAGTAAGCCATAACGGCCAATACAGTATCGCCTGCACCGGTTACGTCAAATACTTCGGTGGCTTTAACCGGCAACAATTTATGCGCAATCGGACTTATGATAGCCATGCCTTCTTCTGATAGAGTAACTACTAAATATTCGGCATCAGTCTGTTCTAAAATTACAGCCGAGGCTTGCTGCAAATCGTCCAGGTTCTTTATTTTTTCGCTTTTGCTGGCTTCTGTCAGTTCTTTGCGGTTCGGCTTGATAATGTATGCACCTTTATATTTCCCATAATTCAGGCCTTTCGGATCTACGATAATCTTTTTTCCATGATTGTTAATCAGCTCGATAAGGCGCTGGGTGAGCATGGGCGAAAACAATCCCTTATTGTAATCGGAGAATAGAACAATGTCTGCCTCACTGATGCAATCTTGCAGCTGTTTTATAAAAAGATCTTCAATTGCCTCGCTGACATAGTCTGTAACCTCACGGTCAACCCTTACCAATTGGTGGCTGCCTGCCATCACCCTCGTCTTTTCTGTAGTGGGGCGACTGGCATCTTTAACTATACCACAAATATCAATTCCTCTTTTTTCTAAAATAGAAGTTAGTTGTTCACCAGAGGCATCCGCACCGGTCAAACCACTCAGCGTAGTCTGGCTGCCTAATGTAATCAGGTTTTGTGCAACGTTTGCCGCACCACCCAGGGTGGAGGTTTCGTTACGGACATTAACTACCGGTACCGGTGCTTCCGGCGATAGTCTTGTGGCTTCACCCACAATATAATGGTCAATCATTAAATCGCCAATCACTAAAATATTTGGTTGTTTAGCAGATTGCTGAAGAGAGCGAACTTTTTCTATAAGCATAGATGGTGAAGAAGGGTTTCATTTTTAAAACCCATCTATTAACACTATACCTTGTATTTTGCTTTTCTTATTTTGAAAAATTCTTGAATATTGTTTAAAGTGAGCGCATTAAGACAATCACTTTTAGTTACCCCGCCCTTACGTGCTATCAGTACGCCATATTCCATATCTTTAAAACCCTCTAACCGGTGAGCATCCGGATTAATAGATAACAACACGCCTTTAGATATGGCGTACTGGCACCAGCGCCAGTCTAAATCCAGCCTTAACGGATTGGCGTTTATTTCAATAGCTACCTGGTTGGCTGCGCAAGCATCAATCACCATTTGATAGTCTATCTCATAACCTTTTCGGCTCAGCAACAAGCGGCCGGTAGGGTGTCCTAATATAGTAGTATATGGATTTTCGATTGCTTTAATCAGCCGCGCGGTGGCTTTTTCTTTATCCATTTTAAGGTTAGAGTGCACAGAAGCTACAATAAAATCAAAGCTCTCCAAAACCTCGTCCGGGTAATCGAGCGATCCGTCGTTTAAGATATCAGACTCAATACCTTTAAAAATATGGAAGTCATCGAGCTTTTTGTTAAGGCGGTCTACTTCTTCATGCTGTTTAAATACCTGCTCAGCGCTCATGCCCTTGGCATAAAATGCACTTTTACTATGGTCGCAGATGCCTAAGTACTCCAGTTTCATCTCGTCGCGACAGTACAGCGCCATTTCTTCGAGGGTGTTGATGCCGTCGCTCCAGGTGCTATGGTTGTGTAATGAGCCTTTTAGATCTACCAAGTCAATTAAATCGGGTAATACTACCTTATGCAGATATGTATCGCCTTCACGCAACTCTGGCGCAATCCAGGCCGAGCTGGCCTTTTGGTAAATAAATTCTTCGCTGGTGGGTTGGTCCGGCGGGGTGGCAGTACGTTCTAAAACTGCTTTTACATGACTTTCGCTACCGGTATAAGTAAATAAATCGCGGAAGAAAAATCTTTTTTCGGTAACCACTATATCAACCAAAATTCCGTTCGCCGTTTCGCCGTTGATATGGCAATCATTAACGGTGATATTTTTTAAAAGGGAAGTGGTTGACAAAGTTTTTAAAGCAATGTCGGTATCGCGAGTGCCTAATACAATGGTTAGTTCAGCTATAATTTCGCAGCAACGACGATATTCGCCGGCAAATTCAATCAATGCTCCCGGAAAAACGTCTTTCAACAGCAGCATAAGCTCTTCTGCCTCGGGCCGTACCTGCGCGTACAAAAATTTACCGTTGCTGGCCATCCTGAACTCAAGCACCCGTTTAATTTCGTCTTGCGTTTTGGCGCCAAAACCTTTAGCTTCTACCAGTCGGTTCTCATTACAGGCATAATAAAGCTCGCCGGTATTTTCGATACCTAATTGTTTCCAGATAGCAGCCACCTTTTTGGGGCCAATACCTTTTATGTGCAGCATTTCTACCACACCTTCGGGCGTATCCTGTAATAAATCTTCCAGGTCTTTGACCGATCCTTTTTCCAGCAGCTCTTTAATGTAGGCTGCTATACTCTTGCCCACACCATCAATTTGCGTCATTTCCTCATAGCTCTTGCCATCCAACCGGTAAGGTAGTTTATCTATCTTAAAGGCTGCATTATTGATTGACCGTATTTTGAATGAATTCTGCTCGTGCAGTTCCATCAGTTGGCCTAATAATTTTAGGTATCGAGCTATAGGTTTATTTTCCATGGAGCAATTAAGGTTGTAAAAATAGCAAAGCCAAGGTAAACAACATCTGCAAACCGAATTTTGTTGATAACATGAGCATGGGGCAAACCCAAATTAGATTTTTACTTCAACTCATCGAGTACCTTAAACAGTTTTTGCCTTAATGCAGTGGTAGAGCCATTATAATTATTGATAATGGCCGAAAAGCACAAGCGCTGGCCGTTGTGGGTTTGGTAGCCGGCATAGGCCACTACATCGGCAATGGTACCGCTCTTCATGTGCATGTTATTGTACAGGGGCAGGCTCTCATAAAAGCTGTTATACCAAGTTTGGTTTACCGCAGTTTGTAAAATATGGGCTAAGGCATTGGTGGTGATTCGATCGCCGGGCGAGAGGCCACTGCCATCATAAATATGAATAGCATTGGGATCAATACCGCGTGCCTTCCAGAAATTCTGTACAGTTTCGACGCCAGCATGTGTTGAAACCTTTTTGCCTTCCCTTGAAGCTATCGTTTTTAATAATTGTTCGGCGTACAGGTTGATGCTTTCTTTATTCAGCCAGTACACTATCTGGCTTAGGTTAGGAGAGTACAGTACGGTAAGTGTAGTACCCATAGTGGGCATAGAGCTGGCTTTGGCATTTAGGGTAATTAAAGATTCGGGTTCTTGACTCACCGTAATGCCTAAACGCTTTAACGTATCGTTTAAACGAAAAGCCGCATCGTAAGCCGGGTCGGGCAGGGCTACGCTGATGCTTCTCTTGGCTTTGTCAATGGCATAAGCTCCACGTATATACATGGATTTGTTGCCAACAGGTAGATAGGCATACGAATGATCGCCCGAACCTGCAGCCGATGTGGTTACTTCACTCGTGAAGTTAAAGTAAGGCATAGCCGGAACGGTACGCAAAATTTTTACCGGACTACCTACGCTGCCGGTTTCGTATTTAATATCAAAAATGTTTTCGCGCCAGCAAAGGGCAGAGGCTCCGGCTCCGTAGTAGTTGCCTAAGTCTTGCCAAATCCAGCCGTCGGGTATGGCTTGGGTGTCAAACAGTGAGTCGTCGCCAATAACCCGACCGTTAATTTGTTTGATACCCGCTTTATTTAAAGCAGAGACCATTTGGGTAAGGATGTAATTTTCTTTTGTGTTAGCCCAACGCCAACTGCCCAAGGTAGGGTCGCCGCCACCTTTAATAATCACATCGCCGTTGAGTATACCGTTGGCATCAATAGTGCCCTGGTATCCAAATTGTGTCTGAAACTTAAAATCGGCCCCTAATAAATTAAAGGCGGTTACGGAGGTAAGTGTTTTTAAGGTTGATGCTGGAGCCAAACCAACGTCCGGATTAGCTGCAAATATGGTTTCGCCGGTCGCGGCATCTAATACCGTTAAAGACACCGTGGCATATTTGCACTGGCTATCCTGCTGCAGCCGGCTCATGGCCGTTTGCAGGTTTCGTTTAAGCGTTTGAGCCTGGACAGCAAGCGTGCTAAATAACAAACCTGCCCATAACGTGTTTTTGATTATTTGTGTCCTGATCTTATTAACCTGAGTACTTTTCAAAGCAAAATTTAAATACGGTATTGTCTATTGCCCAAATGCTGTTATAGCTACACTGCTGATTCATAAGTTGTATCATCGCTTTTTACGTTGCGCTGCGAAATGTAATAAATGGGGATGCCAATAAGTACAATAATCAGGCCGGGCCAGGTGTACTGCGGTTTATAGATAATTAACAGTGTGCAAAACGCCAGCCCCATAATTACGTAAATAGCCGGCAACACAGGATAACCGAAGGCTTTATACGGGCGTTCCGCCTCTGGGCGTTTTACACGCAATATGTAGATGCCAATGATGGTTAGCACGTAAAATATAACTACCACGAACGAAATCATATCCAATAAATCGCCATACCGGCCACTCAGGCATAATACACTGGCAACTAAACATTGTATCCACAGGCCAAATTCGGGAACGGCATTTTCGTTCAGTGTGCCAGTACGTTTAAAAAACACGCCGTCTTTAGCCATGGTATAATAAACTCTTGCACCAGCTAATATGAGGCCGTTGTTACAGCCAAAGGTTGATATCATGATCATAACGGCGATAACCAGCGTGCCTATATTACCAAATATCACATTTGAAGCGGCAACGGCAACACGGTCCTTTTCGGCATTGGCAATTTCATGTAATGGCAAAACGCCTGTATACATTAAGTTAGCAGCTACATAAATAAGAGTTACAATTAAAGTCCCTAAAAATAAGCTGAGGCCAATATTGCGTTGCGGGTTTTTCATTTCGCCGGCAATAAAGGTTACGTTGTTCCAAGCATCGCTGCTAAAAATAGAACCTACCATAGATGCAGCAATGGCACCTAATGCGGCAGCTAAAGTGTAAGAACTAACACTACCGTCCTTACTTAGGCTGTGCATTTGCCAGGCGTTAGTCCAGTTGGCGTTCCACACATCGCTTTTTAAAGCGAAAAAGCCGAATGCTATCAGTCCGAATAAGCTTAAAAGCTTTGTTAAAGTAAAAGTAGTTTGTATGAGTTTGCCGCCTTTAACCCCTCGTGTATTGATGTAAGTAAGCAGAATGATGATAACAATGGAAACCAATTGAGCGGCGCTAAGGCTAAAAGTGAAGCTTTTGGTGACAGCAACGCTAAATAGAACATTTTCTTCACTTACGGCCGGTATCAGGTAAGCTGCGAATTTTGAAAATGCAACCCCTACAGCGGCAATAGTGCCGGTTTGTATCACGGCAAAAAAACTCCAGCCGTATAAAAAGGCAATAAGTTTGTTATAGGCTTCTTTCAGGTACACATACTGCCCGCCCGCCTTAGGGAACATAGCGCTTAACTCACCATAGCTTACGGCTGCCGTAAGTGTCATAAAACCGGTAATCAACCACACGGCTATCAACCAGCCTGCCGAACCTACGTTACGGATGATGTCGGCACTTACAATAAAAATACCCGAGCCAATCATGGAACCTGCTACCAGCATAGTACCGTCTAATAAACCCAGTTCGTGTTTTAATTTTTGTTGAGGTGTGGTTGGTTCCATCAATAGTTATAGGTTTAAAGTCCTAAACTATTTAAAAAAAATAACAGTCTGTAAGGTTGTTGAGTAAAATAGTTGTTGTTTAAACTGAAAAATGAACGCAGTTCCCAGGTTTGAATAATTTATTCATCACCGAAAGGCGTACAAACGCACAATGGCTTACTTTGTAGGTAAGCCATTGTGCGTTTAAAAGTTATTTATTGTTTATTCTGTCTTCATCTCCTCCTTAGCCTGCTGATTATATTCATAATCGCCGCCAAGCAAGTATCCCCATGGTCGTAACCCGTCTATATTATCAAAGATAATTTTAAAAATGGCTATTACCGGTATAGACAGGAACATACCCGACAAGCCCCATAACATTTCACCAACAATGATGCCCAAAAAAGTAATTAATGCGTTAAGTCTTACTTTTGATCCCACTACAATAGGAAGTATAAAATTAGAATCAATAAGGTGTAGCACTACAACCACTACGGCAACAATCAAGGCCTTGCTAATAGCACCTGTGGCAAAAGTAATTAGCGTGCTTAATAGCAGAGCCGAAAAGATGCCCACATAGGGGATGATGTTAAACAAGCCGGTAATGATACCTAATAGTACAGCATATTTAACTCCGATTATCCAAAAAGCAATACAAGCTAATACTGCAACAATGGCCATCTCAAGAATTAACCCAATAATATATTTACGTAAAATGCTTTGAATGTTTTCAACTACATTATGTACCACCGGAGTTGACTCTTCATCAAATACATGAAGTATAAATCTGAACAAAAGCCTGCGATAAAACAAGATCAGGAAAGTGAAGATCAGGATGAAAACATAAAATAAAAGTAAAGAAGATACAGCACCGAATGTAGTGCCTAACACGCTGGTACCCGATGCTACAATTTTATCGGTGGTGTTATTTACATACTCCATCTGGTTTTCGGCATTGATATGAAAAGTATTCTGAATCCACACCTGCAAATCGGCTGTTGTTTTTACTACCTGGGCTTTAAGTAAGGGCCAGTCTTTAGCCAAATTGCTGATTTGTGTACCTACCAGATATAAAATACTCGCTATAAACGCAATCAATAAAAATATAGCCAGAAAAGCGGCCATGCTACGCGGCATTTTAAGCTTCCGCTCAAAAAAGTTGCACAGCGGCAGCAGTAATATGGCGAATAAGAAGCCGAATATAAGCGGGTCAAGAATTTCTTTCCCTAAATGGATCAGAAAGCCAAGCGACATAATGCCGATAAGCACCAAGGCTAACTTGGCGTAAAAGGGTAGCGGGGTAGTTTTAACAATCATAGGTTGTTTAGTACAAAATGAAAATACACCTACTTAACACCCTTTTATATAATTAGTTTGTTACAAACAAAGCGGCTTTACAACCTCGAGGTGATGAGTTCAAGTACTTGTTTTATGCAGTTTTCCATCACTTTTTGCGGTTGCTTGCTGAACTGATGTGTTACCCTGTTAGCCAAAATAGCGTTAAACGAAATAGCCTGATGTCCCAACGATTGCGACAAACCATAGATACCAGCGGTCTCCATTTCCAGGTTTGTAATGCGCTGTTGCTGATACTCGAAACTGCCGATGGTTTGCATTAATTGTGAAACAGCACTTTTTGCCCTTACCTGGCGCCCCTGTGGCGCATAAAATCCTGGTGCGGTTATAGTGATACCCTTTACAAAATCAGCAGCCAATTTGTCTAACAAAGTTTTCCCGGCCGACGTAAGGTATGGCTGCATGGTATAATGCCCAGGCAATGCGTTTTTAAAGCTTTGCAGCAAAGCTTGCTCTTCTGCAGTGATTTGTTGCTGATAATAGTGCATTAAAGGATCCAGTCCAAATGCTGCTGCACTTACCAGCACGCTATTTATTTCAATATCGGGCTGTACAGCACCAGAAGTACCTACTCGAATAATGTTGAGGCTACGTAATTGAGGGTTAACGGTACGGGTGTTAAAATCAATATTCACCAAGGCGTCCAGCTCGTTAAGCACGATATCAATATTATCTGTACCAATGCCTGTCGAGACTACCGTAATGCGTTTGTTGCCGAGGTAGCCAGTATGGGTAATAAATTCGCGCTTGCCTTTTTTTAATTCAATGCGGTCAAAGTGTTTACTTACTTCAGCTGCTCGATCCTGATCGCCTACGGTAATTACTATATCGGCAACATCTCCAGGTAATAAATTTAGGTGGTATATACTACCGTCGGCATTTAAAATTAAGTCGGTTTCTGATATTTTATTCATGAATGCAGGAGATATGCTTTAAAAAGTTGATTATGGTCTTATACGATTGATCGCTGTTTTCTTCTAAACTGTGTACACAATCTTTGGAGAAACAATTATAAAAATGATAATGTTAGATAAGTGTACAAACTTAAATTATTTAATTATGGCAAAGTACCCAGCTAAAGCACAGGAGAAGGTTAAAGAAACTATGCATGAGATGAAAGAAGGAAAGCTTAAAAGTGGCAAAAGCGATAAAAAAGTGACTAACTCTAAACAAGCCATCGCCATCGGTCTGTCCGAAGCACGCAAAGAAGGAGCGAAGGTTCCGAAAAAAGCTTCTTCAAAATAGTGAATGACTGAAAATCATACATTGTCATATATAAACACAAAAGCCGAGGCTGATAGCTTCGGCTTTTGTGTTTATTCTGGAATTGCTTACTTTACTTTAAAAGCAACCATTTTGTCGCCCCAAGCGAAGCTGATAACGCCCGACGGATCAATTTTAAATTTAAGCTGTTCTACAAACTCCGGTGATTTTTGCGTTTTAACAGTTACGCGCAAAACATCTTCTTCTTCTTTGTAAACAGTTCCCCAGTTTTTCAATCCATTGCTGAAGATGATAACCCAATCTTTTTCGCCAGGAATCGTATACAACGCATATTTACCAGCCTTTAAAGGTTTTCCTTCAACTTTAACATCTTTGCTAAAAGTGATGGCGGTCACTTCGTTAGCACCGGTGCGCCACCACTTGCCGTATGGGGCAATGTCTGTACCAATGGTGCGGCCTTTCACCGATGGTTGGCTGTATGCAATTTCTACATTAACGCCGCTTTTTAGAGTAGCTTTTACGGTATCTGCCGGACTTGGTCTTGGTTTTTTTACCGGTTGCTGCGCTGAAGCCGTAAAGGCGGTTAAAATAAAACCTGTAATAAACAGGTAGCTCATCAATTTTTTCATGGTTGTGTTTTTGCCTGTAGGTGGTTAAATGTACTATTTATCTGATGCTTTTGCTGTAAAGCTGTCCATTATTTTCATTAAGGTGACCGCTTCTTCAATAGTGCAAGGATTAGGTTCTTCGCCGCGCAAGTAGCCTGCTACGCTGGTAATCATGGGATGCTGGATGTTTTCGGGATGCACAAAATCGATAGTTTGATGAGTATGTTCGTTCCAGAAATTAATAGTATTACCAAAAACTGCAAAGCTGATTTTGCCTTCGGTGCCAATAATTTCGCAAAGATCCGTGTTTTCAGTTTCTGCAACATTAAAGCTCCAGGAGCCGTTAAATACTATGTTGTTTTCGAACAGAATATTACCGGTTACATGGTCGTCGGCCTGGCCAACACCGTCCTGGTTTAACGCAAATCCTTGATAAAACACCGGTTTGCCAAAAAAGTAAAGCATCAGGTCTAACTGGTGCGGGGCCAAATCGTGGAAATAGCCACCGCCCGATATATCGGGTTGTGTACGCCAGTTGGGCGCATCTTTAGTTACCAGGGCAGGCTTGCGACTTTGCCATAGGCGCATTTGAACGGTACGCACGGTACCAATTACATTTTGTTGCAGCAGTTCTTTTACCTTTAAAAACATGGGCAAACGCCGGCGATAGTGCGCCACTACCAGCTTGCCATTGTATAGTTTAACGGCATCGGCCATTTGCTGTGCTTGCTCGGCGTTGATGGTCACCGGCTTTTCAACATAAACCGGAAATCCCTTTTGTAAAGCCGCTATGGCATAATCGAGGTGTGATGACGGTGGAGTGGCAATATAAATGGCATTTACTCCGCCATCGTTTAACAGCTCCCCGGCATCACTGTACCACTTACCAATGTTATGGCGACGGGCATAATCGGCTGCTTTTTCGGCATCGCGGCGCATTACGGCTACCACTTTGCTATCGTTTACTTTATTGAAGGCCGGACCGCTCTTTTTTTCGGTTACGTTACCGCAACCAATAATACCCCAGTTTAAGTTTTTCATCAGGGTTTATTTTGTAAAATATTTTCAATTTGTGTTAACTCATCGGCGGTGAAGCTGGTATTCTCCAGGCATTTCAACGAGTCGGCTAGTTGCTCAGGTTTACTGGCTCCAATCAACACCGAAGTAACGCGAGGGTCTTTCATCAACCATGCTAAAGCCATTTGCGCCAGCGTTTGGTTGCGTTGTACAGCTAAGTCGTTTAGCTGTTTTACCTGCGCGATGTTTTGCTCAGTAATTTGGCTGGTTTGTAAATGCCCGGTAGTTTTAGCTGCTCTTGAGTCTTGTGGAATACCATTCAAATATTTATTAGTTAACAGCCCTTGCGCGAGCGGCGAAAACGGAATACAGCCAACTCCTTCCTCCTCCAGAACATCCAGCAAACCACCTTCAACCCAACGCTCAAACATGGAGTATTTAGGTTGATGGATTAAACAAGGGGTGCCTAATTCTTTCAGGATATTAATTGCCTTTTTAGCTTCATCCGCTTTGTAATTTGATATACCTACGTATAATGCTTTACCCTGCCGCACTATCAAATCAAGTGCGCTCATCGTTTCTTCAAGAGGTGTTTCCGGATCAGGGCGGTGATGGTAAAAGATGTCAACATAATCTAATCCCATTCTTTTCAAGCTTTGGTCTAAACTGGCAACCAAATATTTTTTTGATCCCCAATTACCATAAGGGCCGGGCCACATATCGTACCCTGCCTTGCTCGAAATAATCAGTTCATCGCGGTAAGCCGAAAAGTCTTTTTTGAGCAACTGACCAAAGTTTTCTTCGGCCGAGCCATAGGGCGGACCATAATTGTTAGCCAGATCGAAGTGGGTAATACCACTGTCGAATGCAAGGTGCAATATTTTCCGGTAGTTTTCAAAAACGTCTACACCGCCGAAGTTGTGCCACAGGCCTAACGAAATAGCAGGCAATAGAATGCCGCTTTTACCGCAGCGGCGATATGGCATGTTTTGATAACGGGTTGCCGAAGGTATATAAGTCATTCGAGTAAATGTTTAGCTATTTAATGATACAGACAAAAGGCTTATCTGCTGATGCAAATTACACAATTTCGGCTACTACAAAAGTACTTCCACCGGCAAACACCAAGTCGTTAGTACCGGCCTGATGTTGGGCTGCCTTCAGCGATAAGGAAACGGAAGCATATACTTCACCCCGCAAACCAAACGCTTGAGCTTGTTGCTGTAATGCCTGCGCATCTAAGCCACGGGGCAAATCGGGCTTGCTGAAATAGTAAGTAGTGTTGGCACTTGGCAGCAGGCTTAATACCTTGGTGATATCTTTATCATTCACCATCCCTAATACAAAATGCAGATGCCGGTAGGATACATTTGCAATGTTCTTCAACACTTCCTGTATACCGTCGGGGTTGTGCCCGGTATCGCAAATGGTAAGTGGGTTGTTGCTAAGAGTTTGCCAGCGGCCTTGCAGGCCGGTTAAGGTATTAACTTGTTTTAATGCTGTGATAATATGCTCATCTGTAATAATCCAGCCCTGATTGCGCAGAGCTTCAATAGCAGATAAAA
Source organism: uncultured Mucilaginibacter sp. (assembly GCA_913775265.1). Classification (GTDB taxonomy): domain Bacteria; phylum Bacteroidota; class Bacteroidia; order Sphingobacteriales; family Sphingobacteriaceae; genus Mucilaginibacter. Next base: position 209,541 of record CAJYJH010000041.1, read on the forward strand.
CAGTTTTTACGTTTTTAAGCTGATAGGTGCCGGTTAGATCTAATTGCAACGGGTAACTGGTTTGTACAGGGTTTTTTGGTTGAGATTTTACTGTAACATCCCGTAAAGATATTTGATTGGTATTGGCAACATTTTGCTGTTTTGATGGACTGACATCCCATTGCTCGGAGGCGAATACTATAGGTGATTTTTTCTCTGTAGCAGTGTTGATAAATACCTCGGCTACCTCAGGCTGATGTTCGCCGATAATTACAGGGATACCTGATTTAATGATGCCTGCTTTTTCGCCGGCAATAAGCGGTAACGTATCCCCCAGCATATTCATGTGGTCCCAGCCGATGTTGGTAATCACCGACAGGAGCGGGGTAATGATGTTAGTTGAATCGAGCCGACCGCCCAAGCCAACTTCAACAACAGCGATATCTACCTGGTGCCGGGCAAATGCATCAAATGCCAGTGCAACTGTCATTTCAAAAAAAGACGGTTCGATGTTTTCAAAGTCGGTTTGGTATTGGGCGACAAAATCAACCACTTCCAGCTCGCTGATCATCTCGCCGTTGATGCGAATGCGTTCCCGAAAATCCTTAAGGTGAGGTGAGGTGTATAAGCCGGTTTTGTAACCTGCAATTTGCAGTACTGCCGCAAGCATATGTGAGGTAGAACCTTTACCGTTGGTGCCACCTACATGAATGCTTTTAAATCGATTTTGCGGATTGCCGAGATTTGCGCATAAAGCCACGGTGTTGGTTAAATCTTTCTTAAATGCCGAAGACCCAACACGCGTAAACATGGGCAACTGGTTATATAAGTAGGACAGGGTTTCCTGGTAGTTCATCTTGGTAGTGACAGTTTTTAGTAACAGGGCAAAGCTATAAACTAAAACCAGGAAAGTAAATAGAGGACTGTAATACTTTACAGAAGGTAGACTTACGTTATTGAACCTTAAATACAAACACAACAGTACCTTGTTGCGTTTCAGGGGCAGAGTCGAGTGAGTTTAAACGGGCGCGTTTTACAGCCTCTTCACATTTATCAATCAAATCCTGATCGGTGATGGTAGTGCCGCGGGCACCACCACGGGCGTAAATTACATTGCCATCTTTATCTACACGAATATCTACCACTACTTTACCGGTACGGCGGCTGTCATCACTCACAGAGGGTTTGCTCAAAAAGTTACGTTGCGGCATGCCGGTTAAGTTACCGCCATTGCCCGATCCTGTACCGTTATAGTTATTGGTCAGGGTTGTTCCTGTGGTTTTACCCTGGTTGCCCGGTGTGCTGCCGATACCATCGCCTTCGCCGGTGCCATTGTTGGTCTTACCTTTATATAAGGCATTTTGGTTAATGGTAGGCTTTGCCGGCTCTTTAGTCGGTTTTTGCTGCGCACTTACGGATTGGGTAGGCTTTTTAGTAGTATTTATTTCAGGAGCGTCTTCCGTATTCTGGGTAACTACCTCTTTGCTGGTATTCTCGGTCGGTGTTACCTTTTCGGTAGGGGGCTCGGGTGTAACCTTGTCTGGTTTGGTTTGGTTGGCGTGTTCTGCTACCGATGGTTCTTCAGTGCTCATATAGTCATCACCCATACCTTCGTCTACCGTGCCATAATTTACCAGAATTCCGCCAGTACCATCTTCTTCTTTAGGGGGCTGATGAAACACAATAAAATAACTCAACCCAATCAGCAAGGCCAGTATAATGCCGGTTGCTAAAAAGGCTTTAGGATAGTTATTTTCTTGCTGACGATAATCCATCTTTATCTATTACTTAGGCTCGGTAGCCAGTACCAGTTTAATATTTAGTTTTTGTGCAATGTCCATCACCTGTACCACATCCTGTATGGCTACGGTGCGGTCAACATGCAGTACTATAGTCAGTTCGCTGGCTATGTTTTTGTAGCCTGCTAAAGTGCTCTGTAGGGCATCCACCGGCACTTCTTTCTTTTCAACGTAATAACGCAGGTCTTGTGTTACCGAAACAGTAATGGTTTTTTTAGATACTGCCTGCCCTGATGATGATTTAGGCAGCATCAGTTTAATCACGTTCGGGTTGGTCACTGTTGAAGCAATCAAAAAGAACAGCAGCAAAAAGAACATAATATCATTCATGGCCGAGGTGTGTACCTCAGCTGATGCACGGCTATGTTTTTTTCTTAAATTCATTTGCTCGGCTCTTCTAACAGGTCAATAAACTCAACGGCGTCGGTTTCCAGTTTTAAAATCACCTTTTCTACCATCATGTTCAGGATATGGTAACATACGTAAGCCACAATACCCACAAACAAACCGGCAGCCGAGGTTACCATTTTAACATATAAACCTCCTGATATAACGCCCATACTGATGTTATCCGTCTTAGAGATGTCATAAAAAATCTTGATTACACCGGCAATAGTTCCCAAAAAGCCAAACATGGGGGCAATACCGGCTACAATACCAATGATGCCAATATTTTTCTCAAGCTTGGCTACTTCGATTTTGCCTACGTTTTCGATAGCACCTTCAATATCTTTAATAGGGCGACCAATACGCAGCAAGCCTTTTTGCAGCATACGGCCCAGCGGTGAATTGCTGTTACGAGCAACGGCAATAGCCGAATCCAGTTTACCCGAAGTTATACTGCTGCGGATCTGGCTCATTAAGTTCGACTCGTCTTTGGCAGCTTTACGGATCGTAAAATAACGCTCAAAGAAGATAACCAAACCTAAAACGGCCAATACCCCAATAGGCACCATTACCCAGCCACCTTTAATAAGCAAATCTCCAAAGCGCAAGTCATCAACAGGAGCTGCAGTTTGCTGAGCAGTTTGGTTTAGAGTATCAATAACTTTTGTAGCAGTATCTGTTACCTGCTGTATCATTAGCATCATTTCTTAGTTTTTCTTACAGTTTCAACATACAGGTTTTCGGCTCTGAGGTTTTTCGATTTCACCAGCCTGTCTTTTTCGGCTTGGGTATCGGCATACGTTTCAAAAAAGCCTAAACCTACCTTAATATATTTGCTCGGACCGTTATTCACCACACCAGCATTAATGCCTTTGGCTTTATAGCGGTCAATCATGCGCTTTGCCTCTTCCATAGTGTAAAAGGCGCCGCTCATTAAAGCGTATTTATAATTTTTAGTATTAACCAATTCTAACCCTGATGCCGCCCGGGCAGTAGTATCTGCAACAACTTTAGGCGCTGGCATAACGGGTTTAGTAGTAGCAATAGTATCAGGCGTTGGCGTTGATGTTTTGACAACAGTGTCCGGCTGTACTACAACAGGTTTGCTTTGCGTTGGTTGAACTGAGGCCGGTTTCTTTGTTGCAATGGTATCCGGAGATTCTACCGCCGTAGGTACTGTCTTATGACTGTCACTCTCCATTTGCTGGTACAAAAACCATCCACCAACAATTACTACCACGCCGGCAATTAAACCAATAAACCATGGTCTTGTAAACGGCGAAGGTTCAGGCGTAGGGGCAGGTTTTACCCGGCGGGTTACATGTTCGCTTTTGATTGGAGGGGCAGAAGTCTCTTCTAATTGTTGTGTGGAAGCTATCGGTACAGTCTCTTCTGCAACTTCAACCGAGATAGTTTTTGCTTCTTTCGGTTGTTCTGACTCTACAGGCATCACAATGCTTTCGGCAACATTATGCTCGTCTGCTTCGGTAGGTGCTGTAGTCTCCGGAAGCAGGATCACTTCAGTTGGTTCGGCAGCTTGTTCAATAACCGGAACTTCTGGCGGAACGGACGTTTCTACAACTTCGATTTCCTCGACAGGCTCGGGTTGGCTATGCAGATCAACCGGAGTAAAGCCGAATGGCGCGGTACCCGTTGTGGAGGCCAAGGCCGGTTTAAAATGCAGTACTTTGTTTTGCTTAACCAAGGTGCCCATTTTACCCAGCATAACCTCGTTAATTTCTGCCTGTTGCAGTAAATTAAAAAGGTAACGATCCATAAAATACCTGGCAGAAGCGGCTGATACCTGGCTGCGACTAATCACATACTGTAACAACGAATCGTCGTTGCCTTTGGGCTGATATTCAAACTCAGTTTCGTAATGAGGCGGATATAATCTGCCCTCTTCGGCGTTATAGTAACCCCTCACTTTCACCTGTCTGAATATTCCGATCTGCGGAATATTCACCATGCCTTGCCGGTGAAGGAGTTCACTAATGTAAACCGATAGATCCATTTGTTATTAACTCTGAGTTGATTTTAAATTAGAGTACAGCAAATATAATTAAAAAGTAAAGCCTACGCCGCCAAATATATTAAATCCGTAGTTGGGATAATACAGGTAGGTTTGGTAGTTGCTATTCAGAATGTTGTTGGCCTGTACAAATACAGAGATTTTTTTGGTGGCTTTGTAGCTCACACCACCGTTTAAATCGGCAAATGATTTCAGCATTACAATCTGGTTATTGCCAATAATATCTCTGGTACTGCTGCGTAATAACAGCGAGCCATTTACATCTACCTTATCGGTAAGGTGCAGCGTAGTACCTGCTGTTAATTTAAACTTAGGTAGGTTCCAGGCCTGGGCTTGGGTATTCAGCTTATAATCGCGAAACTCAACCCGGCCAAAAATATCCACATTGTCTGAAGCTTTGTAATCCAAATCACCATTAAAGCCGGTTACGCGCGATCGGCCGCTATCGTAAATTACCGCAAAACGGTTATTGCCAGCCGGGATATCCTGAGGTGTGGTTACCTGTTGTACGTTGCTCACAAACAAAGGCAAATCAGAGATGCTATTGCGGAAGATAGCTGCTTTAAAGCCTAAACCGGCAATAATGCGGCCTTTTAAACCGATGGTAACGTCCAGCTTATCAACCGAATTTCTGATGTTGATGTTCTGACCAATAAACGGGTTAAGCTCCGAAAGATAGCGTAGCGAGGTACGGTTAATATCACCTTTAGCTTCGGCAAATAAACGTATATAATCAGGTATCACCTGATACTCCAGCTTTACCGCCGGAAATATGGAGAAACGTTCCGAAAAGCCAAACTCCTTTACAATGTTGATACCCGCATCAACCTTATAATTGTCGCCCTGAAATTTTAAATAAGGGTTTAAACGTAAAAAGCTGTTGTTAAGCGCGTAATTGACATCCTTTTGTGAGGCAATATCCATAGATGCACCTAAGCCGGCATAAAACTGGTTGATGGTTTGGTTAATGTAACCGTTTAATACAATGTTGTTCTCTTTAGCATTAAAGGCATTGTTAAACAAATAACCGTTTAATTTTAAGGCGTAGGTGAACACGCGGTCGCTGTCTTGATAATTGCGGGCTAATTCTCCCTCACCGCTCAGCGTATTAAAGTGTTGCTTGGTAGGGTCGAGTGGGGCATTTACCAGGGTGTTATCATACCCGTAAAAGTAGTTGTTGCGGCGTTGGTAGTTGATGCGGCCGGTTAGCGTATTTTTATCAGTGATGCTTTTGCCAAAGATGCCGATCTCGCTGCGGCTTTCGTTTTGTTTAGGCAGAGCGCTACCTTGCTGACCGAAATGCTTCAAGTAAGCGCCTAACTGTAAGGCTTCGTCGGCGCCGTTGTTAAAGTAAGCTTCGCCGAAAGTAGTTTTTAAACTACCTAAGCCGGCTCTTACGAAGTTATTGGACATGATAGAATCACGCTCGGCAGGCATTTTCATGGCCTCTAACTGGCGTATCTGCGAGTTTTGCTCCAAACGCTTGTCTAACAATGCATTGTAGCTCAATGGCGCTTTATAAGGTTGGGTGTCGTCGAGGTTAGGGTTACGGCGTATTTTAACCGCGTCAGCCAGTACCGGCTTATAAACGGTGGTCACTACTATCTCCTCAGACAAGCTGCCACCCGGATTGTTGTTATTGGCGGCCGACTGTCCACCTTTTTTAGTGGTGTCTTGTTTTACTTTTGATGCCGCAGCTTCGCCCAGTTTGGTAGCTGCGGGTTTACTTTTAACAGTAGTGGTTTTAGCGGGCTTGGTTGTTTTCTTAGCCGGTTGCTTTACCTGAGCTTCGGCAACAGGTGCAATACCAAATGCAAGGGCGCAAAAAGATACTATATAGGTTAATCTGTTAATCATGACTTCTGGAAATACTAATTAGTCCTGTTTGTTACTTGGGGTACCGGTATTGGTATCACCTGTGCCATTCAGTTTGTCGAGCTTGGCTTTGGCTGTAGGCACAATGTCATCGTTACCTTTATAACCATCTATAATACTTTGCAGGGTTGCTTTTGCCTGGTAAGTATTTTTTAATCCTACATAATTGTCGGCCATCAAAATCAACGATTTAGCTACCCAGTAGTCGTACCTGTCCAGTTTTTGCGTAAGATCTGTTGCTGTATTTAAAGATGCTTTGTAGTTTCTTTTCAGGTACTCAACCTCAGCAATGTTGTACTTAGCCTCAGCAGCAGCAACTGTTTTAGTGTTGGCAACAGTGTAATTAAATTCTTTAACAGCTGCTGTGGTATCGCCTTTATCTAAGTACGCTTTACCGGCAAACAGGCCTGTTTTAAATTTATCTTCTTCTGATGATTTTTCATTATCACGTACTAACTGCGCGTAATGCAATACATCGTCAGACATTTCCATCTGCGCATAACAAATTAGTAAGTTGTTTACGGCAAAGTTATAGTCGGCTTTGTATTCCGAGTTGGTTTCCAATCGTTTCAAAAACACTACAGCCTCATTGTAACGTTGCTGAGCCATGTACAGCTTAGCCATGCTGATCAGCGATTTTTCGGTGTAAGCGCTTGTCCAGTCGTTAAGGATCACATTGTAGTCAGCAACAGCTTCGTTAGGGCGGTTCAGATTTACCAAACTTTGCGCACGTATAAAGCGCATTTGCTTATCGTAAATCGGGCGTTTGGCTTTATCATAATAAGCACCAACAGCTGCCACAGTTCCTGCCCAATCCCCTTTTAAATAAAGGTTGTTGGCGGCAGTTGCCATAATGCTTTCCTGCTCGGCCTCGCTGTAGTTACCGATTGGGGTAGTTGATGCGTAGTTAATGAAGGTTTGCGCATCACCTTTATCGGTGTAGATTTTTTCTATCTGTTTTAGCGCTTGCTTAGCCTCGTCAGAAGAAGGATAGGTTTGTACCACTTTCTTAAACGATTCTACTGCCTGGTCGTCTTGATTGTTATTATAATCAATCAAGCCCATGGTTACCAGCGCACGCGGGATGTAGCTGCTGCGCGGATACTTTTGCATCAGGTTTTGCAAATCGCCTTTAGCTTTATCGCCTTCGTTCTTCAAAAAGTAAGTATAGGCAATCTCAAAAGCAGCATCATCCGCAAAGTCCGAATTAGGGTAGCGGGTCAACACGTCATTCATCGTGCTGATTTTGGCATCGGGCGCAGATTGCAAACCTTGGATCATACCACGCTGAAATAAGGCGTAGTCCTGACTCTTACTACCGCTTGCACGTAGCCTGTCATAATAAGACAAGGCGGTGCCGTAGTTCTTCAGTACAAAATAGCTGTCAGCCAAACGGGCAATCGCATCATTTTCGGTATTGCGGTCGGCAGGGCGGGTAGCCAAAAAGCGTTCAAAGTAGTTGGCTGCTTTGCTATATTGCTCCGCGCCGAAGGCAGCGTAGCCCAAACCATAAAAGGCAAAGTTATATACGCCGGTTTGTTTAGCCTCTGGGTTTTCTAAAAACGCCTCGAACTGCTCTACCGATTCGCCGTACTTGCGTACCTCGTACATAGCCTCAGCCAACCAGTAGGTGGTTAAAGCCACAATTTTTTCATCACGCGGATGCTTTAAAGAACGCAGGAAAATGCCGATGGCATTTTCGAAAGCACGCTCGTTATAAAACTCCAAACCACGGTAGTAGGTTACCTTTTGGTAAGCTTCGGCCGCCGTTGGCGTATTATTTGCTATGGGCTCTAATATTTCTACAGCCTCTTTGTAGTTCTTGGTATTTAATAAGGTTTCGCCTAATAAGGTTTTAACCTCATCGGTACGTTTCGAACGCGGGTAGCTGCGCAGATACAAACGCTCTGCTTCTAAAGCCTGATTGTTAAAGTTAAGCTCGTAAGATAGCTTAGCATACTCGTACAGTGCATCTTCCTGTAGTTGCTTGTCAAAATCGAGTTTTGAAGCTACCTGGAAAGCGGTACGTGCACCTTGTTTATTGTTTTGCTTTAAAAAGATGGTACCTAAAGTGTAGTTACCATTCTGGCTGTATACGTCGTTTTTATTAACCAGCTTTTCCAGTTCAGTCGCTGCTTTTTTATCATTGCCGGTTTTATAAAAAGCATAACCAATCTGGTAGTCATCCTGCGTATTCTGCGTACGATTTAAATCGCGCGACTGGAAACGGCTGTAATACTTTACAGCATTAGCATAATCAGCCTTAGCAAAATAAGAAGCGCCCACAATGCGCAGCATTTCTGTTTCATTTTGCTGCCTGGTAGTATTTAGGATAGGGATGGCGTAGTTGATAACATCATCGTAGCGTTTATCTAAAAAATAAACAGCAGTAATGTAATACGGGTAGCTGTTTTCGTACTTTTTGGAGTTTTTAAGTTTCTCAAAGTTTACCAGAGCTACGTGATAGTCTTTGTTCAAGTATGCAATATAAGCAAAGTAATAAGTGGCATCCTCACTGTAAGGCGATTTCTTGTCTTTTACTTCGCTAAAAAGTTCTTGCGCTTGTTTATAGTCGTTAATCTCGAAGTAGGCGTAACCCTTACGGAACTTATACTCTATTAATTCTTTACCGTTAAGCTCATTGTCGCTGATTTTGTTAAACCAGATCAATGCCTCATTATATTTTTGCTTTTTAGAGTATGATTTGCCAATCTGAAAATAGGCAAGCTTAGCCAACGGGTTCTCCGGATGCTCCTTGATGAAGCGCAAGAACATGCTTATCGCATCATCATTGCCCAACTCCAAAGCGCAAAATGCCTGGTAGTATTTAGCGTTTTCTTTTAGCAGTGATAGCTCAGACTCAAACTGTGGCTGATTCTCTGTTTTTAAACGCGATTGTTCAATGAGGCGGTATTGTTCGGCAGCTGCCACATACTGGCCGTTGTTTAACAGTGTAGAGGCGGCGTGGTAAGTGCGGTAAACCTGGAACGAGGGATTTTGCTGAGCACTTACGCTTAACGTGCTTAGCAACAAAGCACTCACGGCAATGGGTTTGAGTTTAATCATAGAAACTGTTAACAAAAAGCAAGATGCAAAAATGCAATCCAGTTAATGTTTTCACAAACCGGATTGCACATTTTTAACGAAAGTAGTTATTAGATGGTATATGTTGGTAAAATTTGTATAACAATTGGTTTACCTTCAGCCACTTAATTTTTCGCGAAGAGTTTTTTGCAGCAAGCTGATGTTAAAAGCACTATGCAGCTAACTGGCGCTGTATTTTGTTGAGTAAAATGCTAATGTCGAAGGGTTTAGCCAAGAAATCATCCGGGGCGCATTCCTGCTTTAAAACATCCGAAACGTTGTGGCTGGCTGAGATCATTATTACCGGAATGCTCTGAGTCTGATCGTTTAGTTTCACATTCTTGCACAGGTCGCGTCCGTCGAGGCCGTTCAGCATGATGTCCATTAAAATCAAATCGGGGTGCTCTTTGTTTATTTTATCGAATAGCTGATGACCGTCTGATAGAGTTTCAACCTGGTAACCTGAATCTTCTAAAACTAATTGTAACACCTCTAATATATCCTGATCGTCATCTACCGCTAATATCCTGCTCATGGTATGTTCTGTAACGTGTATGTATTTTTATTGCAAAGAGCGTATTAAAAAAGTATTAAAACCGCCTTTGAATACCTCACCGTTTACAATTTGTGCGCCAACGCGTTTTTAAGGGTATTATTTACAGAAACGAAAGGTTGCAATAATTAGAATGCAAGCTTAAACGTATAACTGTAAGGCAAAATGATTAGCGAAGTGTAAATGAAATGTGTGTTTGACACCTAAAAACCTAGGTTAGTACAATTTATAAACAATTTGATAACGCAAAAGTATAGTTATTAACAGTGTTTTGTTTTGGCAACAATTGTAGTGTACTAAAATGTTAAAACGGCTATTATTTAATACACTCTTATGTTCAGTAGTTAAATCTGCAGAAACCTTTACCGCTAAAACGAAAAATGTAATTAGATAACTGGTAAGGTTGTTTTTTAGATCAGATGATATTACAAGTCATTAAATCAATCGAATTAATTTGTATATCAATAATAACCAAAGTAAGCTATTTTCTGATGAACTCAAATTTGCCATCAGGCTCGAGGCGCATAATAGTCGATGGTTTTTTGATGCTCAAATCATGCTGATCTAAATTAACCACATAATCTACACCGGAGATAATCTCGTCACTAATCTGGCTAAAGTTTTGCGGAGAGGGCTGCCCGCTGATGTTGGCTGATGTAGAGACTAAAGGCTTGCGTAATCGCTGTATCAATTGCTGACAGAATGGATGTGAACTTACCCTAACGCCAACGCTGCCATCAGATGCAATAAGGGCAGGAGATACGTTTTTTGCGCCGGGCATTACCAGCGTTAACGGATTTTCGGTAAACTCGATCAAATCATACGCAATAGCAGGTACTTCCTGTATGTAACTTTCAAGCTTGTTTTCGGTATCCAGTAAAATGATCATGCTCTTTTCCTGAGCACGCTGCTTTAGGGCATAAATCTTTTGGATAGCTTCGGTATTAGTGGCGTCGCAGCCTAATCCCCATATAGTATCAGTCGGGTATAAGATGATGCCGCCCTGGTTAATTACATCCAGTGCGTTTTTTACTTCGTCTTTAAGCATGAGATAACGTTTGTTGATACACCTGCATGAGTTGTGCGGCTAATTTTTCGTTGCTAAAGTTATAACAATATTCAAATCCCTTCAGCATCATTTCTTGCCGCAATGCCGGGGTATTCCATACTTTATTGATCTTCTTGGCCAAGTCTAATTCGTCATCCGGATCAACATACATGCTGTGCGGGCCACCCGCTTCCTCCAGGCACGAACCTGTAGATGCTATAACCGGAACTCCAGAATACAGCGCCTCTAATATCGGAATACCAAAACCTTCGTAACGCGACGGGTAAACAAAAACCGTAGCCATCTGGTAAAAAGCAGGTAATTCCTGAAAGGTTACCTCGTGTAAAAATGTAACCCGGTCGGTAAGCTGATGCTCAATGATATACTTTTTTACTTCTTCAAAATAAGATTTGGGTTTGCCCACCACAAACAAATGCTCGTTGCCGCGGGTGTGTGGCAATGCTTTAATAAGCAACAGCAGGTTTTTTCGCTCCTCAATAGTGCCCACACTTAAAATGAATCGCTTGGGTAGATTATATTTTTTTCTGACCAAGGTTTTTTGTGCTTCACTTTGATGAAGTTTAAATGCCGGATCGCAATCCTGGTAAATCACTTCAATTTTAGAGGCATCTACCTGTAGCAATTCAATCAAGTCCTGCTTAGTTTTCTCACTTACCGCAACGATCCGGTCTGCAGCTTTACAGGCGTATTTTATTTTTGCTGTGTAAATCAAGCGGTCAATCCATTTATAATACTCTGGAAAACGCAAAAAAATCAGGTCGTGAACAGTAAGGACGCTTTTTATACCGCTCTTTTGAATGCCTAAAGGTAGTTCGTGACTTAAACCGTGGTAGATATCAACACCATCTTTTTTCAAATCTGGAACAACGCCTTTCATACGCCACCAGGCAGCAGGATAAATACCGGAAGATTTTACAATACGCGTATTACGCAGTTGCTGTAAGTAGGCGAGATGCTGATTGTTTTTGGTGGATGGGGTATAAAGCGAATACTGATGCTTGGGATATTGAGTAGCTAATGCGCTGATAAGCCAACGGCTGTAATTGCCTAAGCCGGTATTGTTTAAAAAAGCGCGTTTGGCATCAAATCCAATGTGCATCTTAGTGAGTAAGTTATTGGGTTATTGAGTTATTAAGATGCTGGTTGGATTTTACTTTTTTTAGATAAGCTATATAACCATTGAGCAATTTAAGGCATTGTTCAATATCAACTCTCAACATTGACATTTGCTTATCACTTATGTAACGACAATCGTTAGCGCATATTAAGTGATCAAGGGTTTCAAATAGCGAACCTCTGGCGATGCGGCAAAACTGAATGTTTTCCTGATGATTAAAACGGCCAAAGCCTTCGGCTACATTTGCAGTAACCGAACGCGATGACCGTAATATCTGATCTGTAAGGCTGTACTTTTCTTCCTTTGGAAAGCCGGATGTTATTTCACGTATGTCATTTCTTAAACAACGTGAGACTTTCCAGATCTCCAAATCTTCGAACGTATACATCCTAATAACTCAATGACCTAATAACTTATTAACCAAGCACCTTAAACAGCTACGTTGTTATCACGTAGTGCGTCGTTTAAAGATGTTTTTTTATCGGTTGATTCTTTACGTTTGCCAATAATCAACGCACATGGTACCTGGTAATCACCGGCAGGGAATTTTTTAGCATAAGAGCCCGGAATTACTACCGAACGTGCAGGTACACGGCCTTTGTATTCAATCGGGGTTTCGCCGGTAACATCAATGATTTTGGTAGATGCAGTTAACACCACATTTGCACCTAATACGGCTTCGCGTTCTACATGTACACCTTCTACCACAATAGCGCGTGAACCTAAAAAGCAATTATCTTCGATAATTACCGGTGCAGCCTGTACCGGCTCTAATACACCGCCAATGCCTACACCACCGCTTAAGTGGCAATGTTTACCCACTTGCGCACATGAGCCTACGGTAGCCCAGGTATCAACCATCGTACCTTCGTCTACAAAGGCGCCAATGTTTACGTACGATGGCATCATAATAACGCCTTTGGCCAAGTGAGCGCCATAGCGGGCAATGCCATGAGGGACTACGCGCACGCCGGTTTTGCGGTAATCTGTTTTCAGCTTCATTTTATCATGAAACACAAACGGACCTACCTTTATTTCTTCCATCTGCATGATGGGGAAGTACAGGATTACAGCTTTTTTAATCCAGTCGTTTACGTGCCAGCGCCCCGCAATTATCTCGGCTACACGCATTTCACCTTTATCTAAACGCTCAATAACCGTTTCAACGGCATTTACGTAATCGCTTCCGTTAAGTAGACCCCGGTCTTCCCAGGCATCCTCTATCATTTGTTTTAAAGTAGCAGCCATGCTTAAAATTTTCCCAAATATGAGAATTTTCAAGAAAATGCTACGGTTAGATGTAAACTTAAGTGTATTCGGCAACAAGCGTGCGGTTTATCTGGAACTAATATGATATATGATGCGTTATATAATAAGAAAGCGGAACTGACTTGCAAATCTTGCCCTCAGTTTTTGCTTCCTTATTTGTTAAATTTGTTCAATTATGCCTGAAAAAGAAAAACTACGTATTGATAAATACCTGTGGGCCATCCGCATGTTTAAAACCCGTACCATGGCCTCTGAAGCATGCAAGGCAGGGCGGGTTAAACTGAACGGCCAGAATATCAAGCCATCGCATGAGGTAAAAGTTAACGAGACCTACAATATCTCTAAAGGACTGGAACGTAAAATAATTACTGTTACCGGCTTGCTCGAAAACAGGGTAGATGCTAAAACTGCTGTGAGCTTTTATAGCGATTTAACACCCGTTGAGCAGTCGACCGCCTTTAAAAGTATGTTTCATGCGCCGGTTTTACGTCGCGACCGGGGCGCCGGCCGACCAACCAAGCGCGACCGCCGCGAGATAGATGACCTGCAAGAAGGCTATTTTGAAAAGAAACAGGAAGACGGAGAATGAAACCGACCGTAAGTATTGAGTATTGCCCTAAATGCGGCTGGATGCTGCGTGCTGCTTATATGGCTCAGGAACTGCTGACTACTTTTAGTGATGATGTGCATGGTGTTTTGCTGCAACCCAGTGGAGTAAGCGGTAACTACATTGTCAGCATTGACGGTCATGTAGTTTTTGACCGGAAAAGTGAATGCCGTTTTCCGGAAATTAAAGAACTCAAACAATTAGTGCGCGATGTGGTAAATCCGGAAAAGAGTTTAGGCCATTCGGATAGAAAATAGGAAAGTAGCTAGGCAATGGCAAAAGATTAGAAGCAAAGAGCCGCATAATATCTTTCATTATGCGGCTCTTTTATTTGTTCAGCTTCATGTAATAAATAGCGCTCTATCCCTTAATTAAATAGCTGGGAACTTTTGTGGATTACTATCAGACATAATTTCGTAAACAGCTTCAATAATATCATCAACTGATGGTTTGGTAAAGTAATCGCCATCCGAACCATATGGCGGGCGATGATCTTTAGCGCAGAGAGTTTTAGGCGCTGCATCAAGGTAGCGGTAACCTCCTTGTTTTTCGAGCACATTCTGCAAAATGTAAGCAGATGCACCACCCGGAACATCCTCATCCACCACCAAAAGTTTATTGGTTTTCTGCAATGAGGTAAGGCAGGCGTTATCCAAATCGAAAGGATACAAGGTTTGCGGATCTATTACTTCGATGTTTATGCCCATAGTTTTCAACTCAGCCGCTGCTTCCTGAACAATACGCAGAGTAGAGCCATAAGAAATTACGGTAACATCTGTGCCGGGTATCACTATCTCGGCAATACCTAAAGGCACGGTAAACTCACCAACGTTGGCAGGTAGCTTTTCCTTTAACCGGTAACCATTCAGGCTTTCAATCACCATGGCCGGTTCATCGCCCTGCAACAGTGTGTTGTACATGCCGGCTGCCTGCGTCATGTCGCGAGGCACGCAGATGTGAATACCACGAAGGGTATTTAACAAAGCACCCATAGGTGAGCCCGAATGCCAGATTCCTTCTAAACGATGTCCGCGCGTACGAATTATCAAAGGTGCTTTTTGTCCGCCGCGGGTACGGTAGCTTAAGCTGGCCAAGTCATCGCTTAAAACGGTGATGGCCCAAATCCAGTAATCAAGGTATTGTATTTCGGCAATAGGTTTTAAACCACGCATGGCTAAGCCCATTCCCTGGCCAATAATAGTTGATTCGCGAATGCCTGTATCGGTAATACGCAGATCGCCGTATTTAGCCTGCAAGCCTGCAAAGCCCTGGTTTACGTCGCCAATGGCGCCTACGTCCTCGCCAAATGCTACAATACGTTCATCTCGTTTAAAGGCAGCATCAAAACAGGCGTTTAGTACCTCACGACCGTCAATCAATTTAGCATCTTCGTCATAGGTGGCGGCAACTACAGGCACCCGTAATGGCGAAAGGGGAGTGTCCGAGAACAATTTAGAATTAAAACGTTCGCGGTTAAGTTCCATTTCACCGTTAAGCCATTCAGTCAATACCTGGCGCTCAGGCAATGCTTCTTTTGCAGTAACACGTAATGCTTTGCGTATGGCATTCACAATATCTCTACGACCGGGGTCAACACAGGCGCGCAAATCTGATGCAATATCTCTTAATACATCAACTGAGGAATGCTGAGCCAATTGGTCTATCAGTGAGGCAGCTTCTTCGAGTTCGGCTTTTATCTCGGCCAGTAATTCGTTCCAGGCCTCACGTTGTGCACCGCGCACATGCTTTTTAGCGTTTTCTTCGAGCTCAGCGAGTTCCTGTTCGGTAATGATGGCCGAACTGATCATCCAGTTGCGCATCTGCAGCAGGCAGTCATGCTCAGCCTCCCAGGCTAACCTGTCAGCCGTTTTATAACGCTCATGAGAGCCCGAAGTAGAGTGTCCCTGAGGCTGAGTAATTTCGGTAACGTGAATTAATACCGGTACATGTTGTGTACGGCAAAGCTCGATAGCCATGGCGTAGGTTTCGCACAAGGCGGCATAATCCCAGCCACGAACTTTAAATATTTCGTAACCGTTGGTGCCATCCTGACGCTGAAACCCTTTGAGTGCTTCTGAGATATCCTCTTTAGTGGTTTGCAAGCTGGCTGGTACCGAAATGGCATAGGCATCGTCCCAAATAGAGATAGCCATAGGAACCTGCAAAACTCCGGCAGCATTAAAGGTTTCTAAAAATATTCCCTCGGACGTTGATCCGTTACCAATGGTGCCAAAGGCTACCTCATTCCCGTTGACTGAGAACTGCTTCATGCCTTCCAGTTCTTTGTTCTGGCGGTATAACTTAGAGGCATATGCTAAACCCAACAAACGCGGCATGTGGCCGCCGGTGGTTGATATATCCGCCGAGCAATTCATGGTTTCGGCCTGGTTTATCCAGGTGCCGTCGGGGTTAGCAAACCGGGTAGCATAATGGCAATTCATTTGCCGACCTGCGGATGCAGGGTCTTTCTCAATATCGGGGTGGGCATAAAGCTGAGCAAAAAACTCTTTTAAAGTGCTCATACCCGTAGCAAACATAAACGTTTGGTCGCGGTAGTAGCCAGCTCGCCAATCTCCTTTTTTAAAAGACTTAGCCATAGCCAATTGGGCCACTTCTTTGCCGTCGCCAAAAATACCAAACTTGGCTTTACCGGTAAGTACTTCGCGGCGGCCCAGTATACTGGCTTGCCGGCTTTCGTAGCCCACACGGTAATCATTAATAACGATGTTTTTAAAATCGTTAAAGCTGAGTTCGTTTTCGGTAAAGTTGCCGGTAGCCGGTTGGATGCTTTCTGGCATATATTATTCGTTTTGGCGGTAAAAATAAAAAATTCTGTATTGAAAATACCACTTCCGGCATTTATCTAAGATAACGTAAAGTAAGCATGGTTTTTGATATAACATATTAAACTATTCAATTATATTTGCGTATAAGCTATAAAAGAACATGAAAAAACTGATTATACTTTTTGCCGTAATTCTGGGTTTCTCAATTACCGCATCTGCTCAGGACAATCAAAAACCTGAGTTTAAATTTAATGAAGAAAAACATGATTTTGGTAAGGTTCCTAAAGGTAAACCAGTGACGACCATATTTGAATATACCAACGTAGGCGTTGAGCCACTGATACTTACTGAAGTTCGCCCAACCTGCGGCTGTACCATTGCCGACTATACCAAAACTCCGGTTAAAAAAGGTGATAAAGGTACTATCTCTATCACTTATAATGCTGCCGTAGCTGCACCGTTCAGCAAAACCATTGTAGTTACATCAAACGCTAAAACGCCGGTAAAAAATCTGATTATTTCGGGCGAAGTAGTAGAAACAGCAGCTGCGAGCCGCTAATACTTTGTAACATTTATATTGAAGAAAGGCGCAATTTTGCGCCTTTCTTTGTTTGTGGCTTTTTGTAATTTTGTAACATGCCAACTATTTCAACAAAAGGGCAGCACATGCCTGCCTCGCCCATACGTAAGCTTACTCCATTTGCCGAAAAGGCCAAGCAAGAGGGTAAAAAGGTTTACCATTTAAATATCGGCCAGCCCGATATCGAAACCCCGGAAGGGATGCTTAATGCGGTAAAAAATATTGATTTTAAAGTTTGGTCATACACTGCTTCTGAGGGCACATTGTCTTACCGTAAAAAGTTGACAGAATACTACAACAAGCTTAATTACAATATAGCTCCCGAAAATATCATCGTAACCACCGGCGGATCAGAAGCTATTACCATTGCCATGATGACCTGCCTTAACCCAGGCGACGAGGTAATTATTCCTGAACCATTTTATGCCAACTATAATGGTTTCGCCTGCCAGAGTGATATAGTGGTTAAACCTATTTTGTCATACATCGACAATGGTTTTGCATTGCCGGCCATTAGCGAATTTGAAAAACTAATCACTGACAAAACCAAGGCCATCATTATTTGCAATCCTAACAATCCAACCGGCTATCTGTATTCGAAAGCCGAGATGCAGGCTTTGAAAGAATTGGTACTGAAATACGATTTATACCTGTTTTCTGATGAGGCTTACCGTGAGTTTTGTTATGACGGGCGTGAGTTTATATCACCAATGCATTTGGATGGTATGGAAGAAAACGTGATTGTGATGGATACGGTAAGTAAGCGCTACAGCGCTTGTGGTGCCCGTTTAGGCTGTTTAATTACCAAAAACAAGGAAGTATTAACAGCGGGATTGAAATTTGCCCAGGCACGTTTAAGCCCGGGATTAGTTGAGCAAATTGCCGGTGAGGCTGCTGTTAACACACCTGACGCTTATTTTGAAGCCGTAAGCAAAGAATATACTCACCGCCGTGATGTATTGGTTAATGCCCTGAACCAAATGGACGGCGTTTTTTGCCCTAATCCCGGAGGCGCTTTTTATGTGGTAGCTAAGTTTCCGATTGATAACGCTGACAAGTTTTGCCAGTGGATGCTCGAAAGTTTTAGCCATGAAAATGCTACCGTAATGATGGCACCGGCCACCGGCTTTTACAGTACACCGGGAGCCGGTCAGAACGAAGTTAGGATGGCTTACGTGTTAAACGCTGATGATTTACAAAAGGCAATGGTTTGTTTACAGCAAGCCTTAAAAGTTTATCCGGGTAGGGTAGAGCAGCCTGAAACAGCAGGTACTTTGCAAGCTTAAATAAAATAGTAATTCATAAAAAATGCCCTTGCAAATCGCAAAGGCATTTTTTATGAATTATTCCCGGGCAACTAAGCCGGTATTAAATTACAGTTTACCAACTTCTTCAACCAAGTCAATCAGTTTGTTTGAGTAACCCCATTCGTTATCGTACCAAGATACAACTTTAACAAAGTTGTCATTCAAAGCGATACCGGCTTTAGCATCAAAAATTGAAGTACGTGCATCACCTTTAAAGTCTTCAGATACTACTTCATCTTCAGTATAACCTAAAATGCCTTTTAACTCGCCTTCAGAAGCTTCTTTCATGGCCGCTTTGATAGCGTCGTAAGATGCACCTTTTGTTAATTTTACAGTTAAGTCAACTACAGAAACGTCGGCTACTGGTACGCGGAAAGCCATACCGGTTAATTTACCTTTCAGTTCAGGGATAACCAAAGTAACCGCTTTAGCAGCACCGGTTGATGAAGGGATAATGTTTTGGTAAGCACCACGGCCGCCTCTCCAGTCTTTAGCCGATGGGCCGTCCACTGTTTTTTGCGTAGCGGTTACTGCGTGTACGGTGCTCATTAAACCTTCTTCAATACCAAATTTATCGTTTAATACTTTAGCGATAGGAGCTAAACAGTTAGTAGTACATGAAGCGTTAGAAACGATAGTGTTTTCTGCTTTCAGGTTTTTGTGGTTTACACCCATTACGAAAGTTGGGGTATCGTCTTTTGCAGGAGCCGATAATACTACTTTTTTTGCACCTGCATCAATGTGTTTTTGAGCAGTTTCCTGGGTTAAAAATAAACCGGTAGACTCGATAATTACTTCAGCACCAACTTCATTCCATTTCAAATTAGCAGGATCTTTTTCTGCTGTTACACGGATAGTTTTGCCGTTTACTACTAAGTTACCGTCTTTTACTTCGATAGTGCCATCAAATTTACCATGGGTTGAGTCGTATTTTAACATGTAAGCCATGTAGTCAGGCTCTACTAAGTCATTAATACCTACAACTTCAACACCTGGTCTTTGTATAGCAGCTCTGAAAGCTAAACGACCGATACGGCCAAATCCGTTAATTCCTATTTTCATTAGTTTTTAATTTTTATTAGAATAATATGTAAGTAAATTGTTTATAGGTTCTTTTAATATATACGAAATTTCTACGCCGGCATTGCTTGCCGATTGTTGTAGTAATGTCTTAAAACCATCAGCTACAGAACCGGCAAAGTGAATATCAGCATTTGGATATTCTTTCTTCAATGGCAAAACATACGTCTGCATTAAAGTATCAAAGCCATTAATAATAACGTCTTGCAGGTAGCTGTCGTTTAAATTATCTGTAAAAAAATCAGTCAGCGAGCTTAAAAATAATGCGGGTTGCCGCTGGTGATATACTTTTTCCAGTAATATCTTACGGTCGGTATCGTAACGCTTAACAAACTTTTTGCGCAGGTTAGCCGGTAATGTTTCATTCAGATAAGCTTTAATCAGTTGTCTGCCCAACCAGTTACCCGAACCTTCATCGGCCAAAATGTAACCCAGTCCGTAATTATTGGGCTTAATCTTCTTACCGTCGTACCAGGCAGCATTACTGCCGCTGCCACAAATGCAAACTATACCCGGACTGCTTTTACAACAGGCAATGGCTGCACCTAAAATATCATGATCAACTGTTACTTTGGCGTATTTAAAAAATGACTCAAAGCTTTGAATGATGATATCTTGCAATGATTTGTTTAAGACGCCTGCGCCAAAAAAATGGATCCGTTTTATTTCTTCGGCATGATGTATCAGGTTGATGTTTTTGTTAAGTATGTGGAGGATATGCTTTTCGTCGCTGAAAAACGGATTGATGCTGCCTGTTTTGAAAGAGGCAACCATTCGCCCCTTGTCGGCTAAGCGCCAGTCTGCATAATTGGACCCACTATAAATAACTGCAACCATGTACTTGTATAGAGCTGTTGTGGCATGCAAATATAATAAACTTACCGGCTTATTGTGTAAAAATTACACCAGTATAAAATTTTAAGCATATTTGGGCATTAATTGGTCATTAATAGTTAAAATGATACAAGATTATATAAACAAAAAGTAATAAGGTATAATGTGTGCTAAAATTTAAGTTGTAACTTTTGGCGCTTAAAAAGTACCTTTACTTGAGTAATAAGTTACTGTAAACAAATAAACCTTGAAAGAACAATTAATTAAGTTTGAATCGGAGTTTTCTATCGATTGCGTAATATTTGGTTTTGAAGCAGGTGAGCTTAAGATATTACTAATTGAGCGCAAAAACGAGCCTTTTATGGATTGGCTGGCTTTGCCCGGCGATTTAGTGGAGAACGATGAAGGGATAGAAGAAGCCGCCGAACGAATTTTACATCAGCTCACGGGCCTGCACGATGTGCACATGGAGCAATTTCACACCTTTGGTGCAGTAAACCGGCATCCGCGTGGGCGTATTATTACAGTAGCTTATTATGCCCTTATCCGTATTGATAGTCAGCGCGAACTAAAAGCCGGGCAGTTTGCCAAAAGAGCTTTATGGCATAGTGTAAACGATTTACCAAAATTAGCTTTTGACCATACCGAGATTTTTAAAACTGGATTTAATAAACTTCGTCGCCGTTTGAGTTATCAGCCTATAGCCTACGAGCTATTGCCCGAGAAATTTACACTGACCCAGTTGCAGCAACTTTACGAAGCTATTTTAAATAAGAAACTGGACAAGCGTAACTTTAGGAAGAAGATGCTGAGTTACGGCTTTTTGAAAGAGCTGGACGAAAAGCAAAAGAATGTATCTTTCAGGGCCGCCAAGTTGTATAAATTTGATAGGCGTAAATACAGTAAAATATTTCAGAGCGAAATGGGCGTAGATATTTAAAGTTTTGTTTTTTTTTTAAATAGAAAGCGCCACGGTAATGCCGTGGCGCTTTCTATTTTATAGCGTTTTTTCTTATAGTTGGCTTGGTGCCATCTCTAAGTGAAATTTCACCAGGTTATCTATAGGAGAGCGGATGATGTTACCCATAACCATTCCGTTTTCGGTAACCACTTCTTCTAAAACGTTTCTGAAGTTATAGCCTACCGAACCAATACAGTTAAAAGTATATTTTTGGTAGTTAGGATAGCGGGTAACCAAATTGCGGAAAAAGTCTTCAAAAGAAGTTTTTACCAGGTTGCGGGTATATTCCAAATGTACATTGTTATCATAAACAAATTTGCTGAAACCTGCGCAAAAACGGTTGGCTAACGGTTGCGAGTAAACCTGCTCATTTACATCATCAGGTGTAAGATGGTAAGTATCCCAAAAGTTTTTGCGTACAGCTTCGGGCATGTAACCTCTAAGATAGTCAACCAGTAATTTTTTGCCGATGTAGCAACCACTTCCTTCGTCACCTAATATATAGGCACCGGAATCTATATTATGAGTGATGTTTTTGCCATCGTAAATACAAGTATTGGTACCAGTGCCTAAAATAGCAGCAAAACCTTCGTTATGGCCTAATAAAGCGCGGGCAGCAGCTAGTAAGTCATGACCGATGTTTACTTTGGCGTTTACAAAAACCTGTTTCATGGCTTCTTCAACCAGCTTGCGTTTATCCTCGGTTGAACAGCCGGCGCCATAATAGTTTACCTCACTAAGTTGATCCTTTTCCAAATCTGCAGGTAGGTTAGCATTTAGTGATTGTATGATGTATTCTTTACTTACAAAGTATGGATTGTAACCTTCAGTATTGAAATAAACTTTCTTTCCTTCGTCATTGACTAAGCACCAGTTTGTTTTGGTGGAGCCGCCGTCAGCTATTAATTTCATGGGCCTTTAATTGTTTCTATGCTGTAAAAGTAGCATTTACTTAATTTAAATAAAAAACTTATTTATTGTAAAAACTACACTAACTAATTTTATCAATAATAATGATTGTTTTAAATGGATATTGCAAATATAACTATGCGCATAATTTGCGCTTACAAGTTAACTTTGAAACGTGCTTGCAACGTTTTAGCATCAAAATTATCACAGGGCAATATATATATTTTTGAATTATATTTGCTGCCATCTGCCAATTTATTTCTTTAGATGTCTAATCTTGCTTCGACCTCGATAACCGACCGGTTACCGAAAACAGATCATATTAATATAGCCGTTATAGGCTTGGGTTATGTAGGGCTTCCGTTAGCTGTTGAGTTTGCCAAAAAGTTTAAAGTAACCGGTTTTGATAAATCGCAAAGCCGGATAAGTGAATTGCTAAAAGGGCATGATCGTACACAGGAAATTGACTTGAACGAATTACATCAGGTTACGGCTTCGGTCAGCCCACAAGGCACAGGGCTTGTATTCACCACTAATACTATCGACATCCAGTTTTGCAATGTTTATATTGTTGCTGTACCCACGCCAACGGACCGTCATAACCGGCCCGATTTAAGTCTGATTAAACTCGCTAGCAAAACGGTTGGCGAAGTGCTTAAAAACGGGGACGTGGTTATTTATGAATCTACCGTATATCCTGGCCTAACTGAGGAAATTTGTGTCCCTATTTTAGAAAGTACATCCGGACTTATTTTTAACCAGGATTTTTTTGCCGGTTATTCTCCTGAAAGAATTAATCCCGGTGATAAAGTACATACTTTAACTAACATTATTAAGGTGACCGCTGGCTCTACACCTGAGGTGGCCGATTTTGTAGATAATTTATATAAAACGATCATTGTTGCCGGTACTCATAAAGCACCTAGCATTAAGGTAGCCGAAGCTTGTAAGGTGATTGAGAATTCACAACGCGATATAAACATTGCCTTTGTAAACGAGATAGCCAAGATCTTCAACCTTCTTAATATAGATAGCCAAGCCGTACTGGATGCAGCCGGTACCAAATGGAATTTTCTAAAATTCAGGCCGGGTTTAGTAGGAGGACATTGTACCGGTGTTGACCCCTATTACTTAGCACAAAAAGCCCAGGAAGTAGGCTACCATCCCGAAATTATATTGGCCGGCCGACGCATTAACGACGGCATGGGAACATACGTAGCTCAAGAAGTAGTCAAGCTCATGGTGAAAAACGACATCGCTGTCAAAAAGGCCAACATCTTAGTGTTGGGATTTACATTTAAAGAGAATTGTCCCGACGTTCGCAACACACGTGTGGTTGACATTGTTAACACCCTAAATGAGTACGACACCATATGCGAGATTTATGACCCATGGGCCAACCCGGATGAGGTTTGGCACGACTATAATCTGGAAATATTTAACCGTTACGAACAATTAACCGGCAGCTACGATGCCATTGTTTTAGCAGTTTGTCACAAAGAGTTTCTTTCGCTTGATTATGAAGAATTAAAGAAACATGGCCAAACAGTCATTTATGATATTAAAGGATTGCTCGACAAAGATTCGGTTCAAGCCCGTTTATGACGAATTATTCTAAACAAATTTAGTTTTTTGAGCTTTACTATTAAGAAATTTAAAATCTTAATAAATAAGTATAAGCATCAATATGGGGAAAGCATACGATTACTTAATAGTAGGTTCTGGCTTATTTGGAGCCGTGTTTGCTCACGAGGCAAAAAAGAAAGAAAAAAAGTGTTTGGTAATTGATAAGCGTAATCATACTGGTGGTAATATTTATTGTGAGAACGTTAAAGGTATTAACGTACACAAGTACGGTGCTCATATATTTCATACCAACGATAAGCACATCTGGGACTACGTGAACAGCTTTGTCGAATTTAACAGGTATACCAATAGTCCGTTAGCAGTTTTTGAGGATGAGATGTATAATTTGCCTTTCAATATGAATACCTTTTATCAGCTTTGGAAAGTTAGGACACCTCAAGAGGTAAAAAATAAAATAAGAGAGCAGATAGAGGCTTCAGGCATTAAAAACCCTCAGAATTTACAAGAGCAAGCTATATCGTTGGTAGGTACCGATATTTACTACAAGCTTATAAAAGGTTATACCGAGAAGCAGTGGGGGCGTGATGCTAAAGATTTACCTGCATTCATCATTAAGCGCTTACCGGTACGCTTTACTTATGATAATAATTATTTCAGCGATAAATATCAAGGTATACCTATCGGGGGCTACAATAAACTAACTGAAGGATTGTTAAAGGGCATTGAGGTGAAGACTGACGTTGATTATTTTGAAGATAAGGCACATTGGGATTCGCTGGCTGAAAAATTAGTATTTACTGGCAAAATAGATCAGTATTATAACTACCAGTTTGGCCAGTTAGAGTATCGAAGTTTGAAGTTTGAGCACCAAACTTTAGATACCGACAACTACCAAGGCAATGCTGTAGTCAATTATACCGAACGGGAAATACCCTACACTCGTATTATTGAGCACAAACATTTTGAATTTGGTTCGCAACCCAAAACAGTTATCACCAAAGAATACCCGGAAGAATGGAATACTGAAAAGGAGCCATATTACCCTATCAATGATGCTAAGAACACCGAGATGTATAAGCAGTATGAGCAATTAGCTAAAGCTGACAGTCATATTGTATTTGGCGGCCGTTTGGCTGAGTACAAATACTATGATATGCATCAAGTGATTGGATCGGCGTTGAAGAAGAGTAAAGAAATTTAATATTCAACAGCGCACTAAATACAAACAGCTTTATCAGATAACTCATCCTGATAAAGCTGTTTTTGTTTTGAAAAAATTATCCTAAAATTAATATAGTTCTAATCAAAAAAGGTGGATGCAAAACCTTTTTTTGCAAAAACAAACATACATTTTGTAAATATAATTGTAGAACATTTGGATAAAAATTAGATAGTTAACACAATTCCCTTTTCGTTATTATTTCACTAACTTTGGAGCTGATTACGCGGTAGTAGTTGGGATTGAAAATCGGTTAAATGCTTTTTAGGCATGAGCTTATTCGCTTATCACTTAAATCTTATCAGATATACTCTTTCTACACTATCACGATTCAATGATACAGTGCAGCTATAATTTATGAATTCGATAAAGGTCTTTAGGGCGTTCTTTGCCTTATTATTTCTATTAATCATTTCTCAATCAGTATTTTCTCAGGTAAATTTATCCCAACAAAGAGTTGATGATCTTACTGATACTCAAGTAAGGCAGATCATGCAAAGAGCTGAAGCTATCGGTTATACCGAAAGTTCACAGATAGCTCAGGTAGCTGTAGCTCAAGGTATGAATGAGGCTGAATCTCAAAAACTTATTTTGCGTATTGATAAAATACGAAAAGAAGGTGATGGCAAATCAAATGTAAATAGTGGGCAAAATAACGGAGGACTATACAATAACGGCTATCAGAACAATAATTTTTCAAGAAGGTCTTATAAGAATTATGCTGACTCAACAGACACTGCTCGTATTAGGCGCAATAATTTAAATGAACCTACCATGCGTGCTGAGCGTGATATTTTTGGTAATGTGGTTCCTAAAATATTTGGAGAAGATTTGTTTAAAAGCAATAACAGGCTAACTTTTGAACCTAATTTAAGGATGGCAACTCCTAAAAGTTATGTGATAGGTCCGGATGATGAGTTACTTATTGATATCACAGGTGACAATGAGGCTAATTATCAATTAAAAGTTAGTCCTGAAGGTACCATAAGGCTTCAATACGTAGGTTTAATTTCTGTTGGGGGCTTAACAATAGAGCAAGCTTCATCAAAAATAACTAGTGCTATGTCGCGTACTTATTCGGGGTTGCGTACCGGCCGTACTAACGTTGCAATAAACTTGGGTAACATCAGAAGTATAAAAATTTCAATCATAGGTGAAGCGGTCAGACCAGGATCATACACCTTATCTTCCCTGTCTACCGTTTTTAATGCCCTGTACGCGTCAGGAGGTCCAAACAAAAATGGTTCTTTCAGGAGTATCCAGTTAATTCGCAATAATAAGGTTGTAGCAAATATCGATGTTTATAATTTTCTGTTAAAAGGTATGCAGCAAAATCTGCGTTTGCAGGATCAGGACGTAATTAATGTGCCAGTTTACAAAACGCGGGTGGAAATGAGCGGCGAGGTTAAGCGGCCTGCATTATATGAAATTTTAAATTCTGAATCACTTCAGGATGTCATTAATTTCGCAGGAGGATTTACCGGACAAGCCTATTCTGCAAATATTAAGGTTTTGCAGAATACTAGCAAAGAACGAAAAATAGCTGATGTTGCAGCCGACAATTTTAGTGAGTACAAACCACAAAACGGTGATAAATACATTGTAGAAGCCATATTAGACCGTTTTGAAAATAGGGTAGAAATTGAAGGTGCAGTTTTTCGGCCTGGTAAATACGAACTTGAGAAAGGGTTGACGATTAAAAATTTAATTCAAAAGGCAGACGGTTTAAAAGAAGATGCATTTTTAAATCGCGGATATATTCAAAGATTGAGTGTTGATAACTCTCTTTCATTGGTTTCTTTTGATGTACAAAAAGTGCTTAGCGGTGCAAGCCCCGATATCCTATTGCAAAGAGAAGATAAAGTAACTATTTCTTCTATTTTCGATCTTCGTGACGAATATAAGGTAGAAATACAAGGCGAAGTAAGGCGTCCTGGTGTTTTTAAATACGCAGATAACACTAATTTGGAATCTTTAATTCAGATGGCAGGAGGATTCAAAGAAGGCGCCACACCCAATAGGGTAGAAATATCGCGTCGTGTGAAATCAAGTGATGCCCGTTCTAAGAGTTCTTCAACAGCACAGATATTTACCGTGAATATTGATAAAAATCTGAAGTTAACAGGTGAGCCGTTTGTTTTGCAGCCTTTTGATATGGTATTTGTGAGGAGCACCGAGGGATATCAAATACAAAGGAATGTGACTATTCAGGGTGAAGTTCTATATCCCGGTACTTACACCATTGAGCGTAAAGATGAGCGGATATCTGACATTGTTAAACGTGCAGGTGGTTTGACCGCTTTAGCCTTTCCTGAGGGAGGTTCGCTTAAAAGACCCGGTCCGCCTAAAATGAAAACGCAAAAAACATTTGCTGATAGTATACGTCAAGAAGAAGAAAAAGTGAGGTTGCTTAATTTGAGAAGATTACAAAGACAATCAGGTGGGGATACTACAAGTATCAAACAAGATTCAGTTTCTTTGAGGAGTGATTTTGTTGGTATCAACTTATCTAAAATTCTTAAAGATCCAAATTCAAAAAACGACTTAATTTTACAGGATGGTGATGTCATTAACATTCCGATAGAATTACAGACCGTGCGTGTATCTGGCGAAGTATTAAAGCCCACCAACATTGTTTATGCAAAGGGAAAAAGCATGCGCCAGTACATCAATGAATCTGGAGGATTCACTTACAATGCACATAAAAAGCGAGCCTACATAGAGTATGCAAATGGATCTATAAAAGCTGCTAAAAATTTCCTCTTCTTCCGCTCTTATCCTTCTGTCAAACCAGGTGCAGAGATATTTGTTCCAAAACATCCACCGAGAGAAAAGATTGGAATTGCAGGGATAGCTGGTATTGCAACGGCTTTAAGCTCAGTAGCAGTCATCTTAGTTACTTTATTTAGAAATTAAAATCTACTTACCTTTTCACATAGCATATCGGCAATTAGATTATTAGAATATCTTTCAGTAAAAGCTAATAATTTTCTTGCCAATATGTTTAATAAACTTAAAGTATGCCGCTCACTTGGATTGCTTTTTTACTGCTAAGTTTCTTCTTAGTAGAAATTTTATATTTTCAAATTGCACGCTATTTCAGCATTATTAATAAGCCTAAGCATGAGATTTATTCTGCAATGCTTTATACAAAAGGTGGGAATACTAAGCTATTTAACTGTGATAGTTGGGCTCATCTTAATATAGAATATTGTGATCTTTTAATCGGATTTTTGATGGTAGCAATGACAAGCTTTGTAAATGAGATCGTGTCAATAATTAATAAGGTTAACTTTGCTAATCATTCCGAGGCCGCTTTATCATTTCTTAAACAGCTGAATATTTTAAAGTGGAATACCTATAATTTCTTAATTTTTTCAGGATAATTGCCAGTTTCTTAATGATAAGGTTCGAGAGACTTACTTCATCTTCGTTTTTATGTATTTTAACCAACTAACTTGTTAAATAATCCTTATACTGCTTTTCAAATTCAGACCAGCAAACTCATGACAATTTTAACACTGGTTGTTGCTCTATTTTGAACGTTAGAAATTAGACTGCCTTGATTTAACCCTATGCGTTAGAGTATTAGGTTCTGCTTATAACCTTGATTTTAAAACAAGAATCCCTGATTTTATGTTGTGTCTTTTAGTTTCAGGAGGTATTAAGTAACGGCGTTTCTATTCAATATTGTAGAAGCAAAGGATTCTTTAAAAGGTCCTAGGATTTTTTGCCGTTAGGTATTTGCTAACAATAGTAAAGCTTTAAAGTTGTGCGTAGCTAGTATATGTATTATAGTTGCAGGTCTTGTTGACTTGCGTTCAATTCATCAACTAGAAAACTCTTTTATATATGCTGTATCGCTTTTAATCGTCTTTACGTCTTTACTTTTGTTAATACGTTTATTAATTATGGTTTCATAGCGACTATTGCATGGGGCTTGAATTGTTTTTTGGAGATGATTTTATAGATTTGTTTAATTGTCAATTAACATTTGTTTGTTTTGCTTAATCAACTGAATATCTTACCACGATGGATCGTTTTCCTTTTCGATCTTTTTATTGGTTCAATTGCCTTTACGTTAGCTTATTTAATAAAGATAAATTTTGAGCTAACGCAACTAAATTATTTAGAGTTTTACCGAAACTTTCTGATCATAGGTTTTTTTAACCTTCTAATATTTTTTTTCTTGAAAACTTACACCGGTATTATAAGGTACACAAGCGCTCAAGATTCATTCAGAATATTAGGAGCAGTGTTGATAAGTAATGCTGCTTTCGGTTTGTGCAATTTGT
>CAJYJH010000042.1 GCA_913775265.1 uncultured Mucilaginibacter sp.
CCGCCATCCATTCGTAGGCGGATACGGCAAGGCCCATCGTAAAGCCGTTACCGCTCATGGCCACAAACTGCTCGGCCGAGATGTTGGAGGCAATCAGCGAGGAGCCGATGGCCCACCAGGTCAGCGATCCTTCGGCCAGAAAGTAATCTTTAGAGGTAGCATCCGCATTACGCTTTCTGCGGTAAACCCACAGCCCGTATACGGCTACAATGATAAAGTAAACGAAAAAAACGGCGTAATCCCCCGTGGTTAGTGCTTTCATTCTTTCTTAAATTGTTCTTAGTTTTGTTTTGGTTTATATAATTTGTGTTCGAGGCAAAAAATGGCGAGGGTTGGACTGCAGGTTACCACGGCTAACAAGCTTAACTTTGCCAGCTAAATCTCCCGCCGGTTGTGACAAGATACGCAGCCGGGTTCCGGTTACAACGGTAACCAAGCCCAAATTTTCAAGCCGGTCGTAAGCCTCTATAATGACAGATTCAGGCACCCTGAATTTCTGGCTTAACTTTTTTGATGCAGGCAGGTAAGCGGACTTGCCGGTGTTAACGGCATAGACTTTAGATAAAATGATTTTAGTCAATTGCAGATGCAAGGGCATCTCGGCAATAAAATTAGGCACCCAGTCAATCAGTAGTTCCTCATTCTTCTCATTACCATCAGGGTTTGTCATACCAGCGAAGCTTTAAATTAATTAGTAAAAGGGTTTGCTAATATCCGTTAATGAGCGCGAATTAAGGAGGGGTAAATACATCCTAATTAGGGGGGTATTTCAATTAAATTAGCGTTTCATGCTCGAGCAGAGCTTTATAAGCGTTTTTTAAGCATTGATATTTTAAAGTTGATAGCTCTATCTAACTGCAATCTAAACGCAGTACCAAAACTTCTTTAGCCAAACATAGCTCACAGTTTCAATAACCATTATTTAAGTTTCGCATCAACCATCATAATCACTACCTTTGCGGCGCTTTTGGTTTCCGGAACGTCGTATTCCGGAATTAAAAGGGAATCCGGTGCAAGTCCGGAACTGTCCCGCAGCTGTAAGTTCTATTAACCGGGGTCCATTCTTTAGTCACTGCACGCCTTACGCGTATGGGAAGACGGGCCGAGGGGAACAAGTCAGAATACCTGCCTCAAGCTTTACTTATTCATAGCTTTCGCGGATTGAAGCTGAATGAAGATACTTTTCGTGTTTTTCATTTATAGTGTACAATTTTCGGTTTGCTGTGGGGCTAACACTCACATCACACATGGAATTATTGGAGCTTAACGCATTTTGGCGTGGCGGCTTTTCATTACGTTTTAAGTTGGCTGTCGCCTTTGGGCTGCTTACAGCAGGCTATGCCCTACCCGTGTGTGCACAAATCAAATTGGGTGATACCATCCGTACCCACCAGTTGCAACCCGTTGAGATCAAGGCTGAGGTAAACGCTTTCCAGGCCGCCTCCCCTACGCCCGCACAGGTTTTAAAAGGCCCGGCGCTGCAACGGCTCAACAGTCTCTCGGTAGCCGATGCCATTCGGTACTTTTCAGGCATACAATTAAAAGATTACGGCGGTGTTGGCGGACTAAAAACGGTTGATATTCGCAGCCTGGGCAGCAGCCAAGTGGCCGTGTTTTATGATGGCGTACAGTTAGGCAACGCCCAAAACGGACAGGTTGATCTGGGCAAGTTTTCGTTAGACAATCTAAGCAGCGTTGAATTGTACAACGCACAAAAGAGCACGATCTTTCAGCCGGCACGCGGACTGGCCGCCGGTAGCGCTATCTATCTTAACGCGCGGCAGCCCGAATTTGCGTCCGGCGTATCCAACAGTTTTAAAGCAGGCTTTCGCACAGGGTCATTCGGCTTACTAAACCCTACCTTTTTATGGCAGCATAAACTGAGCGACCGGGTTGCGGGCAGCATAAACACCGAGTTTATGCAGGCCAACGGGCGGTACAAATTCAGGTATACCAACGGCATATATGACACTACGGCCATTCGCAGCAATTCGGACATTCAGGCCTTCAGGGTAGAAGCTGGGTTACAGGGACGGTTACGCGATAGCAGTACCTGGGATGTAAAAGTTTATCATTATAATTCCGAACGCGGATTGCCCGGCGCCGTGGTAGCCAACAAATTTGATTACACCCAGCGCGAATGGGACCGCAACACGTTTTTGCAATCCTCGTATCGCCTCAATGGCAAAGTATATAGCCTGATGCTGCACGCTAAGTACGCTGACGACTATCTGCGCTACCTCGATCCCGAAATTGTAACCTTAAATGGCCTGTCAGACAGCCGTTACCATCAAAAAGAAGCTTATTCTTCGGCAGCCAATTTATTCAGGATCAATTCATTCTGGACGGCCTCTGCCTCAGCGGATTATCAGCGCAATACCTTGCGAGCCAATATTTACCGCTTTGCCTACCCTACCCGCAATACATGGCTTACAGCGCTGGCTACGCAATTATACTGGCCAAGGTTTACACTGCAGGCTACTGTGGTGGGTACGCTATCTAACGAAACTACCGAGGCGTTTGATGCTGCAAAGCGGATGCATAAATATACACCGGCCCTGCTGCTATCATGGCAGCCTTTTGCAACAAGCGCTTTCCGGCTGCGCGGATTTTATAAAAGCCTGTACCGCCTGCCCACCTTTAACGAGTTGTATTACACCTTTGTGGGCAGTGCCGATTTACAACCTGAGTTTTCGAGACAGTACGATGCCGGACTTACTTACCAAAAGTATTTAAACCAAGGCGCTTTAAGGCAAATCAGTATACAATATGATGCCTATTACAACCAGGTAAACAATAAAATACTGGCCGTACCGGGGCAAAACCTGCGCCGTTGGGTAATGGAAAACATTGGTCGGGTACATATTAAAGGTATGGAAACTAATGCGCAGCTTACCTGGCTACTGCACGGCACTTTGCTGCTCAATACTGCTTTGAGTTATACCTACCAGCAAGCGCGCGATGTTAGCGAAGGCAGTTTTGGTAACGGACAAATCCCTTATACGCCTGTGCATAGTGGCTCGGCTCGGGCTGGGTTATTGTGGCAGCAATGGAGCTTTAATTACAGCTACATCTACACCGGACAGCGTTACAGCCAAAAAGCTAATATTCCAGAAAACTATGTAGCGCCCTGGTATACGCACGATGCCTCGGTGATATGGCAACCCGTTTACCATGGGTATCAGCTTAGTATAGCTGCCGAAGTAAACAACTTGTTGAACCAGTATTATGATGTGATCAGCAACTTCCCGATGCCGGGGCGCAATTATCGTTTAAAATTTAGCATCAATATTTAACATATGAGCACAATACGTCACAGATATATACTTTTCGTTTTAGCTATGCTTAGCTTGCTGGCAATATCCTGCCGTAAGGATGCACCGCCATCAACCGAGCAGGTTACTACTCTATTTACGCCTAACCCATCCAGCGTGGTAAAAGGTGTTTACCTGTTAAACGAGGGTAACTTTAACGCCAATAAAGCCACACTCGATTATGTAGACTACACCAATGGGCTGTATCGTAAAAATATTTACAACCAGGTAAACCCTGAAGTGACCAAAGGCTTGGGCGATGTAGGTAACGATATGGCCGTTTACGGTTCGAAGCTGTATGTGGTGGTTAACAACTCCAATAAAGTAGAAGTATTAAACGCTAAGACCGGCAAGCGCATCACTCAGATTGATTTGCTTAATTGCCGGTATATCACCTTTCGACAAAACAAGGCTTATGTGAGCGCTTACTTAAGCACCATTGGCAACGCCAACGCCCCTAATGGTATTATAGCCGAGATTGATACCGCCAGCCTGCAAATTGAACGCCGGGTAACCGTTGGTCGCCAGCCTGAGGAAATTGCCATCATCAACAATAATTTATATGTGGCAAATTCCGGCGGCTATAGTCCGCCCAACTATGAACGCACGGTATCGGTGGTCGACTTAGCCTCTTTTACCGAAACCCGCCGTATTGATGTGGATATTAATCTTAATCAGATCAAAGCCGACCGTTACGGCGATTTATACATTACCTCGCGCGGCGATTACTTAAGCATCCCACCTAAACTCTATGTGGTTAATGCGCAAAGCGGACAAATTAAAAAGGTGATTGACATCCCGGCACGAACTATTGCGCTCGATGACGACCAACTGTACATCATCAGCACCAACAGCGGCAACACACAGCAAAAATATACCTACCAGATTTTAAACGTAAACACCGAAACGCTGCTCAGTCAGCCGTTTGTTACTGACGGAACGGATCAGACCATTACACAACCCTATGGCTTGGCCATTAATCCGGTTACTAAAGAGATATTATTGACCGATGCCCGCGATTATGTAACGCCCGGCACGCTTTACTGCTTTGACGTTAACGGTAAAAAAAAGTGGCAGGTTACCACCGGCGATGTACCGGCCCATTTTGCATTCATTTATTAATCAATATACTTTATTCAACATGAAAATTAAACTTTTACGTTTCTCTCCCTTAGCTTTCATCGCATTAGCCGGTACGCTGTTGCTGGGCTCGTGTACAAAAGACGACGAGTACAACAACCACAAAGGCGAGATTGAAAGCACCGCCGGAGTGTACGTGCTTTGCGAGGGTAATTTAGGTAAAGCCAACAGCACAATCACTTATTACAACACCGCCACCAAAGCTGTCGATAATGATTATTACAAAACCGTCAACGGTGTAAAATTGGGCGAAACGGCTAACGACCTGCAGCGCTACGGCAGCAAAATGTATTGCGTAATCAACGGATTAAAAGGCACCGCACAGTCGTTTGTAGACGTGATGGATGCAAAAACGGGGAAGTCTATTAAACGTATACCATTTAACACTACCAATGATGGTTACATGCCACGTCACATCGCTTTTTACCAAAACAAAGCTTATGTATCGCGTTGGGATGGCAAGATAAGCCGTATTGACACCGCAAGCTTAAACGTTGATAGTGAGCTTACATTGAGTGAGGCTTTAGACGGCGTTGCCGTATCTAAAGGTAAGTTATACATTGCCAATTCTGATGTAAGTTATTATTATAAAAACGGTAAAAACACTGTTGTAACCGTGGTTGACCTAGCCAGTTTTACAAAAATTAAAGATATTACTGTAAGCTATAACCCAACCAAAGTTGTAACTGCTCCAAACGGTGACGTTTATGTAGCGTGCGACGGTAATTATGGTTCGTTACAACCAGCTTTAGACCGCATAAATACGACTACTGATACTAAAGTTGGCAGCAACACAGACTACACTGGCTATGGGTCTTTAACTATTGGGAGTAACAATGCTTTTGTAACTACCTCATCATCGATAATCCGTTCTTTTGATGTTACTACGGGTATACCGGGCAACAATTTTATCACTGATGGTAGCTCTGTTGCATTAACATATGGTCTTACCATCAATGGCTTTAACAACGACTTATACGTTTTTGACGCACTTAGCTACGCCAGCTCTACAGGCAAGGCTTATCGCTACAGTGCCGATGGCAAAAAACAGTCTGAATTTACTACCGGCCAACTGCCTAAAGCAGCCGTATTTATTTACAACTACAAATAAGTAATATGAAATTAAGCTACCCCGCTAAACTTAGTGTACTGGCCGCCCTTTGCATAGCAGCCATGGTATCGGCTTGTAAAAAAGACAATGGCGACATTACTGATATGCCATCAACCGGCAGACCCGTTACCGCAACCAGCAGTGCTTACGTAACGCAATTGTTTAGCTACACCCCGGCTCCCGGTCAGCTCATCAACACCCAGGCCGGAAATCAGGATGCAGCTAAAACAGTGCTGAACGGCAACCAGGGACTGGTAACGTTGGGCGCTTTCGGTGGTAGCCTGGTGGTAGGGTTTGACCACACAGTGGTTAATCGCGATAACCAGGATGATTTTATCATTTACAACAACGCTTCCACCGGTTTTGCTGAGCCGGGGGTAGTTTGGGTGATGGCTGATGATAACCGCAACGGTCAGCCCGACGATACCTGGTACGAATTAGCCGGTGCTGCTCAAAATTTGCCGGGCTACAGCCGTAACTACGCCATCACTTATACCCGGTCAGCTACTGCAACAGCCGATGTGCAATGGACGGACAACCGAGGTAACAAAGGATCGGTTAAAACCAACACCTATCATCAGCAGGCTTACTACCCCGACTGGATTACGACCAACACCTACACCTTAACCGGCACCTTACTGCCTACCAGCACTATTAACGACACCAACCCAACGTACATCACCAGTAACGGCTTTACGTTTGGTTATGCTGATAACACCCCAAGCGGCGATAAGCTCGACATTGCCAACGCTATAGATGCCCAAGGCAATAAAGTAACACTGAAAGGTATTGACTTCGTGAAGATACAAACCGGTATTGCCTATAACCTGGGCTGGCTGGGCGAACTATCAACCGAGGTAAAAGGTGTAGCTGATTTAAGTTTGATCAAGTAGTCTTTGTAAAATAAGACTCAAGAAGCACAAAAGGCTGTTCATACACATGAACAGCCTTTTGTGCTTTACAAGCTACGCGACTAACCTGTATAATTTATTAATGCTCTATCTTAACGTAACGGCCCTGGTACCAAATAAGGCTTTATCTAACGAAAACCCTCCCGCTCCTGCAGCTAACAACAAAACGGTAACGCACAAGTAAACGGCAGGCAATTCATAAGAACCGGCGCCTTTAGGATTCACGAATGGGTCGCCCATTTTAACGGCGTGTACATAAACAGCCACCAGCATAGTAACTAACAGCCCCAAACTGGCTAAACGGGTAACTAAGCCCAGTATAAGTGCGATGCCGCCCACAAATTCGGAAATAGCAGCCAGGGCCTGAAATACCGGCGGAATAAACGAGTCGGGCCCCATCCAGCCCATTGGGTTCTGTATCTTTCCCCAGCCATGCAAAATAAAAGCGTAGCCGCATACCAGCCTGATGAGTAACAGCGCAAAATCGACCGAAGCCGGGAAATTATAAGGAGCAAAAAATCTTTTCATGAAATCAGGTTTTAATGAGTGAAGGGTTGAACTTCAAACTTAACAGATATAAGTTGTAGAAACAAATTTAAACTTACAGGTAATTATTTATTTACTACGCTGATGCTCAATCAGCGTTTTATACAAAATCAGGTTCGCTTCTTTCAAAAATGGGTTGGTATCGTCGGTATCGGGCGTGTTGCAGCCGTTAGTAATGGTCACGATACCAAACTTTTCCTTTGGATGAAAAAACATAGTGCTGTATAAACCATAAGCCGATCCGGTGTGGCCCATCATCACTTTGCCCGGCAATAGGTTTGCCTCGGTATGCAGGGCTAAACCGTAACCCTCTTTTAATGCAACAGGCGTTTGCATTTGCCGGGCACTTTTTTTAGAAATGACTCTCACGCCGTTATATTTACCCTGATACATATGCATGCACATATACCGGGCTAAATCCGTCGCCGAAATCTTCATCCCTCCTGTAGGCGACAATATAGGTGTGCTGTACCCCATGATGTAATGGCTCAACTCTTCGCGGCGGGGAGCGTAGGCCAAGGGCTGCGGCGTGTACTGATGTGTAGTGGTATCATATGCATACAGGCTAACCAATTTATCCTGCTTCAACGAGTCTACACAGTAGCCGCCGTACAAATGCAGCGGGTCTAAAATATGATGCTTTACATATTGGTCAAAGCGCTCGCCCGAAAGCTTTTCGAGTACGGTGCCTGCCATATTGAAGTTGAGGTTGCAATACTGGTAACCCTTGCCCGGCTCGTAGCTATTGTAGCACTTTGCCCAATCCGCATTTTTAGCCGGGTTAATCACATCCAGGTTAAAATAACCCTGACTATCATTAATACTCGACGTATGCGACAACACCATGCGTAAAGTAATAACCATTTCGGGAAACTTGGGATTGCGAATGGCGAAGCCCACCAGTTTGCCAAAGTCATCATCCAGCGAAATCTTCCCCGCTTCTACCAATTGCATCAGCGAGGTTGCCGTAAACGATTTGGAGATCGAAGCAATACGGAACAGATCATCATTAGCGATGGGGTGTTTAGTGTCGGTGTTTTTAACGCCGAAGGTATGGGTGTAAATGATTTTCCCATCCTTTACCACAGCAACGGCCAGGCCCACCGCTTCATACTTTTTCATCAGGGTAGCAATGCCGGCTTCTGCTTCGGTCACTTGTCCCTGGCCTGCAAATGGTATGCTCATCATCATTAACCAGCAACTTATTATGTAGATCCAAACACGTTTACACATTTGCGAAATGATTTAAAACCCTAACATAATCATTTCACCGTTAATCAATACCATCGTCATCCGGTAACCGGACCTCTTACCTCGGTTTTCACTAAAACAATTGAATATTTAAATACTTTTGCTTTACATAAACACCGTTTATCTTTTGTTATGACTATTAACTATTTCGAGTTTTACAATATACCCGAGTCTTTCCATATAGATGCTGCCGCGCTTAAAAAGCAGTTTTACACTTTAAGCAAGCAGTACCACCCCGACTTTTACGCCAACGAAGACGAAGCCAAACAGCAGGAAATACTGGAAATATCTACCCTGAACAATAAAGCCTACCAAACCCTGAGCGACCCTAATAAGCGGCTCGAATACATCCTTAAACAGCACGACCTGGTGAATGAAGGTGCCAAGCCGCAACTGCCGGCCGACTTTTTAATTGAGATGATGGATCTGAATGAGCGCCTGATGGAAGCTGACGATGCCGAACAAGTGGCCCATATACGTGCCGAGGTGCTGGATGTGGAAAATAATTTAAACGAGCAGCTGCAAGCTTTAACTACTGACTATGAAACACTTAACGACACTGCGAAAGAAGACAGGCTGAACGGCGTAGCAGATATTTACTACAGACAAAAATATTTGTTGCGAATTAAGGAGAGTTTAAATACATTTGCGTCCCGCTTCTGAAGAAGTGGCGAACAACAGGCCCAGATGGCGGAATCGGTAGACGCGCTGGTCTCAAACACCTGTGGCTGCAAGGCCGTGCCGGTTCGACCCCGGCTCTGGGTACAAAGCCTGATACGAAAGTATCGGGCTTTGTTATTTAAAATACTTTTCTTTCACTTCTTCTTCTGTAAATTTGAATGGATCTATATCGAAGACACATGGAAAAGCATAAATCTACTTTGATGAAGCTGAAATTGTACTTTTGCACCAAAGCTTAAAGAGCAATTAAAAAGAACGACTTGAAATGGCCACCCGCTTTTGTAAAGTTTAACAAACGATGAGCAGAGCCACAATAACTCGTCAACCGTTTAAATCAAAATAAACTGTGGATATTTTTGATAAAGAAATATCAGGCTTTTAGTGAAAAGCTACAAAACAATCAGATGAAAATAGCCCCATTTTTTTCAACCAAATTCAATCCTATCAAAATATATAGTTCAGCAATTACTTCCTTTAATAAGGAAGACTACGTAGGCTACAGAGTGTCTTAGACTGAAAGATCTTACAACCTATTAGTTTAGCCCGTGAAGCATATTGTCAACATACTTTCCCATATCTGGCAAAGCCTACTTCATTTTAAGTCTGCTTTTACCAATCACCTTCCTATTTGACAATCTCGCCTCTATAGGCACAACCTTTCTTGCTACGACCTCTTCCCAAACCCACTCTCCGTCAGCTTCACCTTACTCATATCCAATCCCATAGCTTTAAATTGCTGGGCAATGCCCGAGCGGAACTGCGGTAGTTGTACTGGGTTTTTAAGCGTGCTTTGCCAGCCCAGGTAAAGTACCACCGCTTGTAGCTTTAGCTCTTCGCCCAGTTTGGCAATGGTGGCTGGCGAGGTGAGATTGCGGTTTTGGCTCAGTATACCGGCCGACTGCTGCTGCAGTGCCCGGTCCATGGCCGGGGTTATGCCGGTTTGCACGTTGTTCACAATCATATAGCCAATTTCGAGATAAGCCGCCAGTGCCGTAGCGGCGTTGTTGGCCGGCAAACCCGACTCGCGCACCAATTGCGAAAACAGCTCATTGTAGCTGGACTTACCATTGCCCAGCGCGTTATTAACCGCCTGTGCGGCCTGCGCATTTTTAGACTGCATTTTAGTAACCAGGTTTCGCACCGTTTGCTGTTGCAACGCGACCGACGGCGTATAAGCGAGGTTTATTTTTCG
>CAJYJH010000043.1 GCA_913775265.1 uncultured Mucilaginibacter sp.
TCGACGTAGAGATAAACTGCATTGTAATCAGTTCGCCAGTAGTGAGTACGTTTCTGAAAATCAACCAAAGCAAAATAAATAATATCGACTGGCGCAGTAAATTGAGGGTAGCACCCTGCAAAAATGAAAGCGTACGCACGTGCTTGCTTTTCTTCATTTCCAGGTCGTAAATGTGTTGGGTATATTCCTTCATGCGGCGTATTTCGGGGAAAGTTAAACCCAAGCTTTTGACCAGCTCAATGTTACGCAACGACTCGGTAATGGCTCCCGTAATTTGTAGCGTTTGTTTATTGATAGAACGCTGTACCGTTTTAATCTTCTTACTCAACAAACCAGTTAATCCCCCCATCACCACAATGCCGATGAAAAAAACAGGGATTAGAGCCCAGTGCTTAGTTACTGCGTACCAAATCAAAAAAATAACGCCTACCGCAGATGAAAACAGAATATTAATGAACGCGTTGATAAATCGTTCGGTATCTGTTCTTACTTTTTGCAACACAGCCACCGTCTCGCCGCTTCGCTGTTCCTCAAACTCTTGAAAACTCAAACGTAAAGTTCGTTTTAGGCCGTCATTAAATATCTGCATGCCAAAACGCTGTACCACTAAGCGCATCAAGTATTCTTGCAAGGCTTTACTTAGTCTAGCCAACAAGGCTATACCAGTAGCCACTAAAAGCCAAAACAGGACTTCTTTTACTTGCTTATTAGTAGCGTGAATTTGGGTCTTGCCCGTAAAATCATCGATAATTTTACCAAAGATTAACGGGTCAAGCATGGTAAGCACCTGGCTGGCACCCGCCAACAATAAAGATAAAGCTACCAGCCAGCGATGCGGTTTTAAATAATTCCATAATACTTTCATGCCGGTTAAATAACCCTTGGGCAAAACAAGTGTTTGACAAGTTAGGGCACCTTGTAGCTTTGATGACTGCTAAAAGTATACCCTTTGTATAAGAGAAAGTTTTAGTTACGTTATTACTTCAGCAAGTTTATAATTTAGTGTATGGTTAAAATAATAAAATTAGTTGCGTTCATATTAATTGCTATGGTAAGTGTATGTGATTTATATGCACAAGATGCACGCACACTGATAAACGAAGGCAACCAATTGAGCAGTAATCGTGACTACAATGGTGCCATAGAAAAATATAAGGCAGCTTTAAATTTAGATGCTAACAACATCACTGCCAAATATCAATTAGGCTTTGCGCTAAATGCTGCAGGTAAAGGCCAGGATGCCATTCCGTACTTGCAAGAAGCAGCCAAAAGCGACAATAGCAACGCCATAAAAAGCAGTGCTTTTGGATTGTTAGGCAGTATTTACGATAGGGCCGGCCAGCCCAAGCTGGCTATTATTAATTATACTGAAGCCCTTAAACTTGACTCGGCGAGTTATGCCTTGCAGTATGGCTTGGGCCTTGCCTACTTTCGCGACCATCAATATGATGATGCTGAACGCTTGGCCGTGAAAGCTTTAAGTCTTGACCGTTCAGCAGCGCCCAGTATGCGCCTTTATGCCCTGGTTACTTTCCATCAAAACAAGCGAACCCCTGCCCTGCTCGGCCTATTGAGCTTTTTATGGATGGACCCGAACGGCACTCATGCAGCCGAAGCCAATGAAAACATCCAACACATTATTGATGGCGGAGTATTGAAACCAGACCCTGGCACTCAACCTATCCGCCTAAGCGCCGCTAATGCGGCTTTAAATGCAGCTATCAGCAAAGCAGTAAATAACGTTGCTCAACAGAAACCAAGTGCATCCGACTTATTTGCTCTGCAACTAAAAAATATTCTGACAGCACTCAATCAGCAAGCTAACGGACAAATCGGCGGTTCGGCATTTGGCACTCAGTTGTTAAGTTTTTACAGCAAATTAGCACAATCATCACATATAAGCGCGTTTGCGCATTACATAAAGCAAGGTATTAGTAAAACCGATGCGGCTTGGGTAGCCAATCATCCGCAACAAATTTCCGCCTTGAAAGAATGGGTAAAAAACGCTGGTCAACCGAATCTTCAATAATACCTTTTACTACGAATAACTTTGTTGATAACGCCATCTATCTCATTCCTGATGGAGCGTCACCATTTATATTAAATTACAGCTTATATTATTATCATTCGGCT
Organism: uncultured Mucilaginibacter sp.; assembly: GCA_913775265.1. Classification (GTDB taxonomy): domain Bacteria; phylum Bacteroidota; class Bacteroidia; order Sphingobacteriales; family Sphingobacteriaceae; genus Mucilaginibacter. Next base: position 2,134 of record CAJYJH010000043.1, read on the forward strand.
TAAACCATGCCTGCCTAATCAAGTCAAATTTTCTGGTTGTTAATAGTTTAAGGCAAGCATGAAAGACTTTTACTATATCCTTGGCGTGAGCCCCAAAAGCACATTGCTCGAAATTATCGAAGCCTACGAAAAACTGTCGCCCAAGTTTGACCCGGTACTCAACGGGTACGATAGCTTTTACACCAAACAGTTTAACGAAGTGCGGGAGGCTTTTCATGTTTTAACTGACCCCGCAAAGCGTAAATTATATGATGAACAATTAGCCGCTTTAAACAGATCAACTTCTACCACCCAATCTAAAAAGAGTTTAGCCAGCAGCGTTACCCCTAAAATTGATATTACCTTTAGCCTCGTGCTGATATTACTGACGGGGGTATTCGGCTCTTATGTCTACCGGTCCATACATAAAAACAATAAAAAACAGCCGGCTATTGTTCAGCCTGTTGTAAATACAACACCGGTTACATCAGCAGTCGACCATCATAAGCCCAAAAAACGTTTTAAACGTAAGGAATTTGTAGCAACAAAAATTTTTAAAGTTGACAATCCGGTTCCAATTTCCGCAATACCGGTAAAACCAATAACTCCGGTTGCGTACGCCACGTCAAAAGTTAACGCACCCGTCAATTATGCAGTTAGCAAAAGCCCATTACCAGTAACCTCATATACTGCCTCTAAACCAGTCGTTACACCAAGAGTTGAGACAGTTATAGATGACGAACCTTCAAAAGAGGCAGAAATCAGAACAAACGAAACGGGCGTAGTTTACCTAAGAGAATATGCACAGTTTAGAGCGCCTGTTATAAAAACCCTGCAAGACCGCGCTAAAGTTATAATTTTAGAAAAAGGCGGTAAGTACTGTAAAGTACAGTCAGACAACATTATAGGATATGTACCCAATTGGGCAGTAAAGCAAACCAGTATTGACTATGATTAGTGATTGGTTTTAGCCGATATAAGTTCTATAAAATTAAAAAGCGAGGCTATTCACCTCGCTTCCATTGTCTTGTAGATTTCGCTGTTCAATTAAAATCCTGCAGCTTCGTCATGCTTTTGCACGGTTTCGCGCAGGTATTTTAAAAACGGCTCTGCAAATTCTTTTCTGCGTAATGCAAAATCAACCGTAGTTTTTAAGAAGTCAAGTTTGTTACCGATATCGTAACGTTTACCTTCGATGGTGTGAGCATACAAGCTTTCGGTTTTCAACAGTAATAACATGGCGTCGGTTAACTGAATCTCATTGCCTTTGCCGCGAGGCGTTTTTTCCAACGATTTGTAAATTTCGGGTGTCAAAATGTAACGACCGGCAATAGCCAAATTCGATGGTGCTTTGTCGGTAGCCGGTTTTTCGATCAACTGATCTAACAACATCAACGTATCAGACAACTTTTCGCCGCCTACGATACCATAACGAGATACTTTATCAAACGGCACAGTTTCCACTGCAATCACGGTACTTTGGTATTGCTCGTAAATGTCAATTAATTGCTGTGTAACCGGAATTACCGAATCAATAATGGTATCACCTAACAATACGGCGAAAGGCTCGTTGCCTGTGTGGTGACGTGCGTAGTAAATAGCATCGCCCAAACCGTTAATCTCTTTCTGACGGATGAAGTGAATGTTCGCCATATCAGCCAAATGCCTGATCTCATCGTACATCGCATCTTCTTTTTCCTGTAAACGAGCTTCCAATTCAGGGTGACGGTCAAAGTGATCTTCGATAGCGCGTTTACCTTTACCCGAAATAATCAGGATATCTTCGATACCCGAATCAACCGCTTCCTGAACTACATACTGGATAGTTGGGGTATCAATAATAGGCAGCATTTCTTTTGGAGATGCCTTTGTGGCCGGCAAAAACCGGGTACCTAATCCTGCAGCGGGAATAATAGCTTTTTTTACCATGATGTTATCTTATATAAGGTATGGTTTTATAACTCTTGAATTAATTTTTTTAAGTGAATATACCAGTCGTTTCAGCATCTCATCATCTTTGTATATTCCGATGATGGAGCCGCCCGAGCCGGTAAAAGTAGCCGAAGCACCGCAGGCTCGTGCCGTGTTAATCAGTTCCATATTACTGTCGCTGATTTTCATGATCTCGCAACGATAATCAAAATTTTGATTAATAGCTTGGCCTAAGCGTTCATAATCCCGGGCTAAAATAGCATCGCGGCCTTCGTCAGCCAGAGCAGCAATCTTACTTAACGTAGAGATGGTGTGCTCGTCGCCTTTATCGTATTTAGCACGAATTTCATTTAAAACTTTGCCAGATACCTTGCCTAAATCAGTCTTATAAGCAATATAAAGCTTAGGTAGCAAAGCAGGATCAATTGGTGTATAAGTACCATGACCTTTGCTTAAGACCTGCTCTTTGTTAAAGTCCATATGCACGCAACCTTCGTAACACTGAATAACGCGATCTTGCAAACCGGCGTTAATACCCATTTCCTGAGTTTCGGCTTCTAACGCTACAGTAGGCAGATCAATAGCCGGGATTTCTACTTTATAAAACTGCATTAAAGCCCTAAGCGTAGCAATAACAATAGCGCTCGATCCGGCCAAACCTACCTGTCGAGGGATGGTGGAGTGGTAACGAAGCGTAAAGTTTTTTGATAATCTGATGCCTTGCTTATCGCAGTAGTCACAAAATTTTTTGATAGTAGCTTTAATAAGCGGAATACCACCATTATAGCCAATCAGCGATACGGTATCTTTTAAGTGATAAATGTTTCTGAAGTTGTTACTATCAGCCTCTTGTGGCTCAATGGTTAATTCGGGCGATTCGTAAAGCAGAATTTGGGCACCAAAGTTTTTTACAATCAGGCTTACTGTTTTACCAAAGTAGCCGTCTGAGGGGTTGCCTAAAAAGCCGGCCCGTGCATAGGCCCTGGAGTCGATCATAGGTATGTTTAAGCGTTAGGATGAGTATTTTAATAAATGTGATTTACTCAAAACATGAGAAATAACGAGTAAATATAGAACAAAGCCTGAGTAAATAAACCACTAATCAGGACTGTACAGGATATTAAAGATAATAAATTGTTCAGTCCTGATTAAAGGCCGTTAAAGCTGAACTATAATTTTTGCGACTAATTTAAGAATAAAGGCACCACGTGGCGCTCATATAAATTCTCGGTCACGTTTTTAGCAACGATGTCTTTGTATTTTTTAAGCGCAGCATAGTAACGGTCGCCGTTTTCGCCGGCTACTTTGTAAGCCACGTGAAGCATCTGCCTAAAGTCGGGGTTAAAGTCAGGATGTTTCTGATTGTGACGAAGCGAGTTGGCAAACTTATCGCCGCTCCAATCTTTCACTTTTTCAGCACTTGGCAAGCGGCTTTCCTGCACGTCAATCACTGTAGCGTATGGCACGCAAAGCTCATTAAAACGGCCTAAAGCATTGGCGTAGATTTCTTTCGCTAACTCCAAAGCCTCGTTACCGGCTTCGGCCAAACCAATCATTTCTTCCAGCCAGGTTGTACCGGCAGTTTTTAAATGGATACCCACATCGTGCTTTTTCATCAACTCATTGATAGGCTGATAAATTGAAAACTTATCACTTCCGGAGTGTACGCTTAATTTCAGGTTATCCGGCAAGGCAAACTCTTTGATAGCTTGTCTTATTACCAAAATATCTTCTTCAAACTCTTTAGCAAACTGTTGTATATTACCTACGTAGTCAACACCTTTATTAAAACGACCAGTAAACTTAGGAGCAATAGTTTGCACTTTAATTTCAAAATCGGCCAGTGCGCTCAGGATGAAGAACAGTTCAACCGGAGTTTGCGGATCGTTTACTTCATCCATTGAAACTTCGGCAATAAAATTGTCTTCTCCTTTAACGGACGCGATGTGTTTGTATAATTTGCCAGCCTCCATGGCTGCCAATAAAAACTTGTTGGCTACGTCTTGCAACATTGCTTCTGTAATTTCGAACTGCTCCTCGATGCCCGGGATAGACAGGTTGCCAACATATTTCTTACGCCGCTCTACAAAAGCTTTTATTTCCTCTTCGGGCGCTGGCTTACCGATATAGTCAGCAACGTCTAAAGTAAAAAAGTCAGAACTCTCGATAAATCCATCTACCGTAGCCAAAGTAATGTGGTCTGCATCTACACGGTAAGAGTCGACCCAGCCTAAAGTTTGTACTGCTGCATCAGCTTCGGCACGCAACTCAGACGGTTCGGTCTTTACAGTTTTGTGTTCGCGATTTGATTTATTCCAGATGGGGGTAATGTTTACGCCCTGATCTTTAGCCTTCAAAATGGCTTTAAGCTGCGCTTCGCCCTGATGTGCAAAACGATCGCCCATGCCGAAGGAAAATTTCTCGATTTTCATGGTGTGTAAGGAATTTATTTTTGGTTTTTAGGGAATCAAAATATTGAAAACGGTAACAAATTACACAGAACATTTAACATCTTTTAGAATACAAGCAGTAAAAAGTAATAATTTTCAAAAAAACACTTATACAATCGATTACTATACCATCATGGAGAAATATTATTGTCTGGAATTACTGGTAAAAAAAATGGAGAAGCCTGGCAGCTTCTCCATTAAACAACATAAACTTATAAATATAAAACTAAAGGGCTTTTACTAAACGCTATTGCCAACCGCCACCAAGGGCCTGATAGGCATTTATGCGAGCATTAATTTGTTGCTTTTTGGTTTCTACCAATTCAAACTTGGCCTCTAAAGCGTCGCGTTGTGTAAGTAATACCTCCATGTAATCTGCCCGGGTTGATTTGAACAAATCATTAGAAATATTTATAGACTGCGAAAGCTTCTGCACCTGCTGCGATTTTAAGGCATAGCTTTTTTCAAGGTTGCCAATATTCGACAGTTGATTAGCTACCTCAATATAAGCATTCAGGATGGTACGCTCGTAATTATAAACCGCTTGTATCTGCTTGGCGTTAGCGGTACCATATACTGATTTTATAGCGTTCCTATTCACCAATGGTGCTACTAAATCGCCACCTATTGAGTATAATAACGACTCGGGCGTGCGCAATAAATAAGATGGATTAAATGCCTGGTAACCTATGGCAGCCGATATACCTAATGATGGGTAAAACTGCGCCTTGGCTACTTTAACATCCAGTTTTGAGGCTGCCAAATCTAATTCACTCCTGCGTATATCAGGACGGTTAGCCAACAATTGCGACGGTAAACCAGCTTTTACATCTGCCAGCGGCAGGTTATCAAAGGTTTTAAAATCGCGCTCAATGTGCTGCGGATAACGGCCTAACAAAAAATTGATCCGGTTTTCTGTCTCGGTAATTTTTTGCTGAATGCCGTATTGCAAACTTTGCGTATTTAATACCTGCGCCTCAAACCGGCGAACGGCCAATTCTGTTACCCGGGTAGCCTCCTTTTGTATTCTAACTATTTTTAGGGCGTTGTTTTGGATGTCGATATTCTTTTTAACAATATCCAGTTGGTTGTCTAACGCCAATAGCTCATAGTATGAATCGGCGATTTCGGCAATAAGGTTAGTGACCATAAAGTTTCGCCCTTCAACACTGGAAAGGTACCTGGTTACTGCGGCCTTTTTAGCATTACGTAATTTATGCCAGATGTCTACCTCCCAGGTAGCATAGGCTGCAAGCAAATAATTAGGTAGCGGGTCAGGCATCTCTTTACCGGGTTTTATCTCGGTGGTGGCTTCGCTGGCGCCACGGCTGGTATACCTTGCTACTTTATCCAGATCGGCACCGGCTTTTATGCCAATAAAAGGCAAATACTCCCCTTTGCGGGCCTGGATTTCGTTTTTACCTATCTGAATTTCCTGCAAAGTAATGTTTAACTCCTGGTTATTTTTCAGCGCCGTATCAATCAGGTTGTTTAAATTCTGATCGTTAAAAAACGTATTCCAGGTTACTTTAGCCGTATTCGTACTATCAGTTGCAGCATCGGCAGTGTAACCTGCTGGTACAGCCTTATTTTCGGTACGCTGTACCATTGGCGGTATCTTACAGGCGCTGTATACTACCGACAGGCATGCAATTCCTATATATTTATTGATTTTACTCTTATTCATCGTGATTAGCATTCTCGGTTACTAAACTTTCTTCTTTAGCTTTAAAGAACCAAAGCTTTTTCTTCTTTTTCCTTTTGTGGGTCAAATCCTGGGTCAACGATGTGTCGTCTTCATCTCGGATCAGTTTACGGCCTGAGGCTAAGGAGCCGAAGATATAGTAGAGACCAGGCACAATAATCACCCCGAAAACTGTACCCAGTAGCATCCCACCAGCTGACGATGCACCTATAGTTCGGTTACCTAAAGCACCCGGCCCGGTTGCAAAAAGCATAGGTATCAAGCCTGCTACAAATGCAAACGAAGTCATCAAAATTGGACGGAAACGTACTTTGGCACCTTCAATAGCTGCCTCTAATACAGTAGCGCCCTGATGGTGCTTCTGGACGGCGAACTCTACAATAAGCACTGCATTTTTACCTAACAAGCCTACCAACATAATTAAACCAACCTGCGCATAGATATCATTAGCCAGGCCCATAAACTTCAGAAGCATAAACGCGCCAAATACCCCGGCTGGTAAAGAGAAAATTACTGAAAGAGGGATAATAAAGCTTTCGTATTGCGCAGCTAAAACGAAGTACACAAATATTAAAACTACCAGGAAGATATAAACAGCTTCATTACCACGACCAACTTCGTCTTTCGACAGACCAATCCAATCAATATCGTAACCGCGTGGCAGTGTTTCTTTAGCTACTTCCTGAATTACCTTAATGGCTTCACCACTGCTATATCCTTTAGCCGGAGCGCCATTGATAGCCGAAGCAGTATACATATTAAAACGGGTAATTTCATTTAGGCCCTGCTTCTTCCTAATTTTCATGAAAGCAGAATAAGGCACCATTTCATCGCGGTTGTTTTTAACGTACAGCTTCAACAGGTCTTCAGGCAATGCTCTATACTCTGGTGATGATTGAACATAAACTTTGAAAAAGTTACCAAACCTGATAAAACCCTGCTCGTAGGTACTGCCAATGAGGATTGAAAGGTTGTTCATCGCCTTGCTTATGGTGACTCCTTTCTGCATGGCCGCTTTGTTATCAATCTCCAGATCGTATTGCGGATAATTGGCTGCAAAGAAGGTGAATAAACCTGTCAGCTCCTTCCGCTTTCTGAGCGCGGCCATGAACTCATCGTTCACTTTACCAAACGAAGCATAGTCGCCGGAATTAGTTTTATCTAACAAGCGCAAGGAGAAACCGCCTGCTGCACCATAACCCGGTACTGCCGGTGGTTCAAAAAACTCGATGGTAGCGCCAGGTATTACTCTCGCCTCTTTCTCCAACTCCTCAATGATTTCTTTGGCTGAGTGTTTACGTTCTGACCAGTCTTTTAAGTTAATTAAACAAGTACCCGCGTTTGATCCACGACCTTCGGTTAACACCTCATAACCGGCTAATGCCGATACTGACTGAACCCCTTCTACATGCTCTGCAATCTTTTGCAGTTCTTTCGAAATGGCATTTGTTCTTTCGAGGGTTGAACCCGGAGGCGTTTGAATGATAGCATAAACCTGGCCCTGATCTTCGTTAGGAATAAAGCCGGTAGGCAACGAACCTGCAGTAAAGTAAATACCCGCACAAAATGCCAGCAATAAACCAAAGGTTACCGTGCGACGATTTACAATCAACCTTAGCAACCCCGTGTATTTACCTGTCAAACTTTCGAACGCGCTGTTGAAGCGATCCAGTCCTTTGTCAACAATGGTCTTTTTATGAGTAGCACCATGTGGCTTTAATATCATGGCACATAGCACTGGCGTAAGCGTAAGCGCTACGATACCAGAGATGACGATGGAGGTTGCCATAGTAATAGCAAACTGCCGGTAAAAAATACCCACAGGGCCAGTCATGAAAGTCACGGGCACAAATACTGCCGTCATTAAAAACGTAATGGCAATGATGGCACCGCTGATCTCGTTCAACACTTGCTTCACCGCCTTAAACGGCGACAAATGTTCTTCGGCCATCTTTGCGTGCACCGCCTCAACGACGACAATGGCATCGTCCACTACCACCCCGATAGCCAGCACGAGTGCAAACAACGTAATCAGGTTGATGGTGAGCCCAAACAGCTGCATAAAGAAGAATGCACCGATAAGCGATACCGGAACGGCTATGGTTGGGATAAGCGTAGACCTCCAGTCGCCCAAAAAGATAAACACTACGAAGGCAACTAAAATAAAGGCCTCGACCAATGTGTGAATTACCTTCTCCATCGATGCATCAAGGAAACTTGAAACGTCGTAACTAATCTGATAGTCCATGCCTGGAGGGAAAGATGTCTTTTTGATCTCTTCCAACTTGGCTTTAACCTCTTTGATAACATCACTGGCGTTACTGCCATAGGTTTGTTTAAGAGTGATCGCCGCTGAAGGATGACCATCCATATTAGAGTAGATATCGTAAAACTCACTACCTAATTCCACATCGGCAATATCCTTTAAGTATAGCACTTCGCCGTTTTTATCCGCACGGATGATTACGTTTTTGTATTCTTCCGGCTGATTATATCTGCCTTTGTAAGTTAACACATACTCCAGCGATTGCGAACGCTTACCTGTGCTTTGCCCTAACCGGCCCGGTGACCCGATGATACTTTGCTGAGACAAAGCTTCCATAACCTCATCGGTTGATACATTATAGGCACGCATCCGGTCGGGTTTTAACCACACCCGCATCGCATACTGGCGGCTACCCAATATCTTAGCACTACCTACTCCTTTTAAACGGCTGAGCTCATTTACAATGTTGATACCCGCAAAGTTGTACAGAAAGTTTTCGTTAGCTTTAGGATCGGTACTATACAAGTTAACGTACATCAACATATTAGGCGATGTATAGCTTACTATTAAACCCTCGCGCTGCACCAATTCGGGCAAGCGGTTGGTTACCTGCTCAATACGGTTTTTAACGTTTACCACAGCCTGGTTAGGGTCGGTACCTAAGTCAAATACAACCTGTACGGTGGCTTCGCCGGCACTGGTAGCATCCGATGTCATGTATTTCATGCCAGGAGCACCGTTAATGGCTTTCTCCATTGGGATCAAAACCGAGTTTACAAGCACGTCGGCGCTGGCACCTGGATAAGCGATATTAACCACCACCATAGGAGGCGCAATTGATGGGAACTGTGAGATTGGAAGTGTCTCAATCGCCAGCACTCCCATGAAAACAATAACCAATGACAGCACTATGGCCAGCACAGGTCTTTGAATGAATTTATTAAACATTTTTGTTTAGATTTAATCTGACGCTGACTATTCTGCTGGCAATCTTAAATTTGGCAGCAATGCTTTCATATCCTCGAAGTTGTATGCAATCTTGTCACCGTTCTGAACTTTCCTCAAACCTTCCAGCAAAATTTTATCGTCTGGAGATAAGCCGGCAGTAACTTCATATAAATCGTTCATATCGGCACCAATGGTAATTTCGCGAGCCTGTACCCGGTTCTTCTTGTCAACCACGTATACATACTTTTTCTCGAGTACCTCGAACGTCGCTTTTTGCGGAATTAAAAGCGCCTGTTTAAGCGGAACAATCATTTCTACGTTACCGGTTTCGCCGTGGCGTAGCAGGCCCTGTGGGTTAGGAAAAGTGGCCCGGAAAGGAATATTACCCGTTTCATTATCAAAATCAGCTTCAATAGTTTCTACTATACCAGGGTATTGAAACAACCTGTGGTTGGCCATCAGCAATTTTACTTCAGGCTTTTGTTTTCGGCTTTGAGTTTTGTAATCAAGATACTCTGCCTCGGGTACGTTAAAGTAAACCCACATTTTGCTATTATCAGCCAGGGTGGTCATTAAGTCACCTTCTTCAATCAAACTACCAGGCCTTACCTGCAAACGATCAATATAACCATCAAAAGGCGCGGTTATAGATAAAAAGCGCAGGTGAGTTTGGCTTAAAGACAATTCGGCTTTAGCTCTATTTAGTTTCGCTTTAGCCATAGCTAACTCATTAGGAGCAACAATGTTGCTGTCTCTTAGCTTTTTAGTATTCTGATACTCAATTTGCGCTAAGTTAACTTCGGCTTGGGTTTTCTGCATTTCGGCGCCTAAGACTTTAGGCATAATTTGAAACAGCAACTGGCCTTTTTTTACAAACTGGCCTTCGTCAACGTAGCTTTTTTCAAGATAGCCGCGCTCCTGGGCTCTGATTTCGATGTGACGGATTGAACGGATTTGGCCAACATACTCGTTGACTACGGTAGTGTCCATTTTTAACGGACTGGTAACTAAAAGCTTAGCTTCGGCTTCTTTTTGCTCCTTTTGTTGTTTACAGCTTGTATGTAGCAATAAGGCACACAAACCCATAAACACGAATTGTACTTTCATGACAGTTTGGAAATTTTAATTAGGATTTTGAAATTGTTTTTAACGAGAGTTATGATTAAGAAATGCGAAGCAACACTTTATATAAGCGAAGAGCACATTTCAGCAAAAAACAATAAATAGAAAACAATACGGCTATATGTAATATGCCGATGGAAAGAGCAGAATCAGATTCTGAAAACCCGGAAGGTGATGTATAATTTTGTGGTAAGAAGTACCGAGAGAAGATAGTGCGAAGGATAGGTAAAGTTTAAGTTTTTACTTACGTCGTCGTACAATTGTGCCGAAAAATGTGCGGTCAGAAAGTCACCTTTGCTTTGAAGCTTCTTGTGATTTACCGTTTCGTCATTGTCATCCTCAACATTCTCAACTATTGAGCGGTTTCGACCGCTTTTATATTTGCGAAAGTATTGGATTTCATTTTTGGTTTCAGCGACATTACTCTTTACTTCAGTCGAACTTCTGACGGCGGGGGATACAATGAGGTGCCCATCTTGCCACCAGCCAGCGACTGCCATGCTATGACCGCATAACACTATTACGCTGAGGGAAAGAAATAATTTAAACAACCACTTCATTGAGTGCGCAAAATAATTAAAAGATTAACGCAGTGCAAATGACGTAATAATTTTGTTGAAATGTTTCGGATTTGTAAACGAAAAGTAAAGACAGTTGCAACTTTTTTATTACACAGTACTTTTTTCTGTCTCAGCTAACTAACAAATCAACAAATAATACATTAAAAATGAGAAGCTTACTCCTAAACGATTTGCTTTACAGCGGACAAAAGCAAGACAATTCTTAAAAATTTTTAATAATTATTTTTACCCAACTATGAATATTGAGCAATGAGATTTCACGTTTTATATTAGAAAGATAGATTAACTTAATTTTTATTTTTCGATTTGCTTAACAAAACACCATAAAAAAGCCATTGAAGGTTTTATACTCCAATGGCTCATTCATGTTATTTAAAATTAGTTTTTTAGCTCTCTGATCCAGATGTTGCGGAAACTGATGGGTTCGCTTTTATCGCCGTGCGACTGAAGCTTGATAGGCGCCGCACCATGTTTAATAGAGTACGACGGCTGACCAATGTACTGCGTTGGTCCACGCAATTCAGTGTTGTTTTGTACAATGATACCGTTAAAGGCTACCGTAACACGAGCGGGTGTTTTTAATGAGCCGTCTTCATTAAACACTGGAGCCAACCAGTTTACATCGTAAGTCTGCCATTCCCCTGGCTTGCGCGATGGGTTGGATAGCGGAGCGAATTGCTTATAAATACTACCGGCCATGCCGTTAACGTAGGTTTTATTTTCGTACGAATCAACTACCTGTAACTCATATCCCGGATCGCCTTTACCTAACGATGCCAGAAAAACGCCGCTATTACCCCTTGCCTGCCCCTCACCAGTGATATTGGCAGGAATACGCCACTCAATATGCAATTGGTAGTTAGTAAACATACGCTTGGTTTCAATGTTACCGGCAGCTTTATTTACTGTCAGTAAATCACCTTTCACTGTCCAATTAGCAGGTTTGTCACGATCGGCGTTAGACACCCATTCGTCCAAATTCTTTCCGTCAAACAAAACTATCGCATCACTTGGTGGCGGAGTGCTCATGTATTTACCCGGGGTAATTTTAATGGGAACGGGACTCCACTGCTCAGTATCTTCTGGCTTAGCACCCTGCTGAGCAAACGCTGAATATGATGCGCTCATCAGTAATATTAACAATGTTCTTCTTGCTTTCATGTAAAGGGCAGTTTATGCTAAAAGGTTATTGACTAAATATTTGCAACTCTCTGTAATACTCACAAAAGGATCAATCTTGAAGTTCTCCTGCTCAACAATGTAATGCTTTATACCTGCCATTTTAGATTTAGCAAAAATCCTTTTGAAGTTTACGTCACCTTTTCCTACCTCGGTATTCAACTTACGATCTTGCTTGTCCATATCTTTAACGTGCACCATTGCAAAACGGCCCGGATATTTTTCAAACCATTTCACCGGGTCCTGCCCTGCTCGTACCACCCAGTACAAATCCATCTCAAAGCTGACCAACGCCGGATTAGTTTCTTTTAATAATACCTCGTAGAGCGTAGTGCCATCAATTGGCATAAACTCAAAATCATGGTTGTGGTAAGCCATTTTTAGACCGGCTGCTTTAACACGCTTGGCGGCCATATTTAATTTAGCCGCAACATTTTTTAAATCAGCGCCCGTTTTGCGGAACTTTGCATCAATGTAGGGCATGGTAATATACTGGTGCCCTAATATTTTACCCGCTGCAATGGCGTCATCCACTTCATCTAACTTAGCTTCACTCATCAATTTGTCCATGCCGTAGTGACCGCTTGGCGACTTCAATCCATGTTGATCCAAAAGCTTTTTAAACTCGGCCGGTTGCAAACCCCAAAAACCATTTTGCTTGTTGTATCCAAAAACTTCAACTTCTTTATATCCTGCTTTAGCAACCTTGGCTATTACCCCGCGCACGTCTTTCGGTAGTTCGTCGCGTAAGGTGTATAATTGTATCCCGGCTACGCGATTACCGGCAGCCAGCGATAACTTGGGTAATAAGGCAACACCGGCTCCAGCGAGACCAGCATTTATTAAAAATGTCCTCCTGTTTATCATAGTTATGTTTGTATATATTTTATGCTGATGTTAAACATCACATATTTGTACACATTTTTGTAACGAGGCTAACTTATCTGTAGCGGTTGGTACAAATTCCTGCGCTACATAGCCCTTAAAACCGGTTGCTACAATGGCACGCATAATGGCCGGATAATATAACTCCTGTGTATTATCAATCTCGTTACGACCGGGCACGCCACCAGTATGGTAATGGGCAATGTATTGGTTGTATTGTTTGATATTGGTAATCACATCACCCTCATCAATCTGCATGTGATAGATGTCGTACAGCAACTTAAAATTCTCGGACCCTAACTTTTTACACAACTCGGCTCCCCACCAGGTACGATCGGCTTGATAATCCTTATGATTCAGTTTGCTGTTCAACAGCTCCATCACCAAAACCACTTTATGCTTTTCGGCAAGTGGCATCAACTGCTTTAGTCCGGTTACGCAATTATCCCATCCTTCTTCATCACTCTTGCCGCGTTTGTTACCGCTAAAGCAAATTAGGTTTGTGTAACCTGCTTTGGCTACCAGCGGTATCATTTCTCTATATTGCTTAATCAGCGTTTCGTGAAATTTTTTATCATTAAATCCATCAACCAGATTAATTTCGGCACCGTTGCACATGGTAGAATGCAGACCGTATTTTTTTAAGGTATCCCATTCTTTAGGGCCAACTAAATCAATACCTTTCAGGCCAATCTTTTTACCTTCGGCACAAAGTTTATCTAAAGGGATGTCACCATAGCACCAGCGGCAGGCCGAGTGATTAATGTTTCCTTTGAGTGATGTACTTTCTTCGGTTGGAGCTGCCTGCGTTTGGTTCATGTTTAAAAGTCCGGTTGCCGACAAGGCTGCTGTACCTGCCAGCAGGTTTTTAACAGCTGATCTGCGGTTGGTTGCCATTATAATTTATAATTTTAGGGTATGACTGTATAAAATACTATAGGGTTTAAATAGTAAGCGAACCGGTCTCGTCTACATATGCAGATGAGTCTTTAATTTGACCGGGGCGTTCTTTGAACAATAGCAGGAAAAGTACTAATACTACCGCCGCGATACCGGCCGGAATTAACCATACCTGTTGCCAGTTGTGACTATCAGCACCGGTTTTGTAGGAGTCAACGATTGGCCCCGAGATTGAGAAACCGATCAGCATACCCACGCCATAAGTAGCCAGGGTGATAAAGCCTTGCGCAGCGCTCTTGAATTGTTCGCCAGCCAAATTATCGGTATAAATCTGGCCCGTAACAAAAAAGAAGTCATAACAGATGCCGTGCATTACAATGCCCATAATGAGCATCCAATAGTTTGACTCAATGTTACCGTAAGCAAAAAACACGTAGCGCAACACCCAAGCCAACATACCCACTGCCAGCATTTTCTTTACACCTAAGCGAACAAAAAACAAAGGCATCAACGCCATGAAAACCAGTTCAGAAACCTGCCCGAATGCTTGTTTACCGGCGGCACCTTGCATGCCCACTTCATTCAAAAACGGATTGGTAAAGTTGTAATAAAATGCAAGCGGAATACAGATGGCTACCGATGCTAAAAAGAAAACCAGATAAGAGCGATTCTTTAATAAACGGATAGCGTCCAGACCTAAAATATCGCTGAGCGACGTTGCCTGATCTTTTTTTACCGGCGGTGTAGCAGGTAAAGTAAAGCTGAATAAGCCTAAAATAAACGAAGCTACAGAGGCTGTTTTTAAAGTTAAGGCTAATGAACCTGTTTTTTCCCAACCCAGCCAGCCAATGGCAAAACCAGCCACTATCCAACCCAATGTACCTAATACACGGATGGGTGGAAACTCTTTGCTCGGATTGGTCATTTGCCTAAAGGAGATAGAATTAACCAACGCCAGTGTAGGCATGTACACAATCATATAAAGTAACACATACGGGTAAAAGGCAGAAAAGTCGGTAGCGGTTGAGCTTAACCATAGCAGTGCACCACCAATTAAGTGCAATACGCCTAAAATTTTCTGTGCAGAAAAATATTTGTCTGCAATCAATCCTATGATAAAAGGCGCGACAATAGCACCAATGGACTGCGTTAGATACGCTACACCAACCTCAGTTGCACTGGTTTTTAAATTAGTGAGCAGATAAGTTCCTAAAGTAACAAACCACGCTCCCCAGATAAAAAACTCCAGGAACATCATTACCGACAGCTTTATTTTTACCGATGCGTTCATGAGGGCTTATTTAATGGTTAATATATATTTCACCATTTCACGGGCATCATCTACAGATAAACTTGGATGCGGCGTCATCGGTATATCGCCAAAACTGCCGGCACCGCCTTTAATAATCTTATCTGCCAATTTATCAACGTCGTCCGAATTATATTTTTTCGCAACGTCGGCATAAGCTGGTCCAATCAATTTTTCGTGTTCTTTATGACAACCCAAACAATCGGATTTACCAATCAGCGCAGCACCTTTTGATGACGAGGCTACCGTAGTGCCTGTATTTTCAGTACCAATGCTACCGGCAGTATCCTGAATGGCATTGCTGTTGTGTGCTACTGCTGACTGATCGTTACCAATGGTTGTATCGGCACTCACTTTATCTTGTTTAGCTCCGCCTCCGCAGGATGCAATTACAGCAACTGAGAGGCTGATGGAGGCCATTAAAAATGCTTTTTTTATCATACGTGATAGTCGTTTTAGATTCCTAATATTTTTTTGTTGAGGGATGCGTCTGTGCCTGATGAAGCAAAATCATCAAAAACACGATCGGTTACCCGGATAATATGATCTTTAATAAACTGTGCACCTTCGCGCGCGCCATCTTCCGGATGTTTAAGCGCACACTCCCACTCCAGCACGGCCCATCCCGGAAAATCATATTGCGCCATTTTGCTAAAGATTTGTTTAAAGTCGACCTGCCCGTCGCCCAGCGAGCGGAAACGACCGGCACGGTCTACCCAGTTTTGATAGCCGCCATAAACGCCCATCCTTCCGCTCGGATTAAACTCAGCATCCTTAACGTGCATCATTTTAATACGCTCATGGTAAATGTCGATATACTCTAAGTAATCGAGGCATTGCAGTACGAAGTGCGATGGATCATAAAGCAGATTAGCCCTTTTGTGCTGATTTACCCGATCTAAAAACATCTCGTAAGTGATGCCATCATGCAGGTCTTCTCCGGCATGTATTTCATAACAAAGGTCGATACCGCATTCTTCATAATAATCCAGTATCGGGGTCCAGCGACGGGCTAACTCGTCAAATGCTTCGTTGACCAAACCGGCAGGGCGCTGGGGCCATGGGTACAGATAAGGCCAGGCCAATGCACCACTAAAGGTTACACTTGCACTCAACCCTAAATTTTGCGAAGCCTTAGCGGCATATTTTACCTGTTGTACCGCCCATTGCTGACGGGCTTTCATATCCTGATGATATTCGGCAGGTGCAAAGCCATTAAACAACTGGTCATAAACCGGGTTTACGGCCACCAATTGCCCTTGGGTGTGAGTAGACAGTTCGGTTATTTGTAAACCTGCTTCCTGAACAATTCCGTTCAGTTCATCGGCATAGGTTTTGCTTTCGGCGGCTTGCTGCAAGTTGATAAAACGAGCATCGCCGGTAGGCAACTGCAAGCCTTTGTAGCCTAAGCCTGCAGCCCATTGGGCGATAGACTTTAAATCGTTAAAAGGAGCGTCGTTGCCAATAAACTGTGCTATAAAAATGGCCGGACCTTTAATAGTTACCATAGCTTATATTTTAAATGGTGTCCACTTCTGTTCGGATTTGCCTGAGGCAATTACATTTTCGATGAATGCCATACCTCTAACACCCTCCTGTATACCAGGGTAGTCCAGCTGTTCGGCAGTCGGCTCCTCACCTTTGTACCTGGCTTTAAGCGTTTGTGCAAAATTGCGGTATAGGTTAGCAAAAGCTTCCAGATAGCCTTCGGGGTGCCCGGCAGGTGTACGGGTATTATGGGTAGCAAAACTACTGTTATATCCACCGCCAGTACGCCATATTTCGCTTGGCTTATCAGGGTAGCGTACAATCAACGTATTGGCATCATCCTGCTGCCACTCTACGCCTCCGGCCTCACCATAAACTCTTATCTTAACGTTATTTTCTGCACCGGTGGCAACCTGGGTAGCCATCAAAACGCCGCTGACTCCGTTGTCAAACTTTAAAAGCACGGCCCCGTCATCGTCCAGCCTACGGCCTTCAACCACGGTGTTGATGTCGGCACATAATTGGGTTACGCTTAAACCGGTCACATACTCAGCTAAATTAAAAGCATGAGTACCAATATCGCCCATGGCACCAGCTATACCGCTTTTAGAAGGATCGGTACGCCAGGCAGCTTGCTTGTTACTTTGATTACCCTCTTCAAAAGCACTTAACCATCCCTGCGGATATTCAACATATACTTTACGCAACTTACCAATTTTACCATCAGCAACTAATTGACGGGCCTGTTTAACCATTGGATAGCCCGTGTAAGTATGCGTTAAGCATAGTAATTTTCCGGTACGGGTAATCACCGCTTCGAGTTGTTGAGCTTCGGCTAACGTAAACGTGATGGGTTTGTCAATCACGACTTCAAAGCCATTCTCGAGCGCCATTTTAGCCGGCTCAAAATGCACATGATTTGGCGTAACAATACTGATTACTTGTACGCGCAAATGTTCGGGCAAAGCTTTTTCCTGTTCAATTAATTCGTGGTACGAACTGTAAACGCGGCTTTCCTCTAAACCCAACGCTATTCCGCTGGCTTTTGATTTTGCGGCATCGCTGCTAAATGCACCGCAAACCAATTCATATTCGTCGTCAATGCGCGCGGCAATGCGGTGTACGGCGCCAATAAAGGCACCTTGGCCGCCGCCAATCATTCCAAGTCTTAACTTCATTATAAATATATTAAGCCAGGGCAAAGGCTTTATCGCCTTTCATGTACGGGTAATCGCCTATGTATTTGCCCGGAACCGGAACATAACGCAATGCCTTTGTACAGCCCACTTCTGAGGTAAAAAAGCCCAGCAAAGTAAGCTGCTTCAGCATTGTAAAGTAATGATTAGGCGCGTCTTCCTTTTTAGTTTTGCTGTATTCTTTTTGTTCTTTATCAAGCTCCGTAAGCAATGCCGTACGTTGGCCTGCTTCAGCTTTCATAAATGGTTTATCAAATTTTTTACTGCAGGCTTCGTCAAGTTTTTTTAAACCTTCTTTAAATACTTTCTGGTCTTTAGCATCATAGCAATCACGTACCATGATGGCCATAAAGCCACCTACATTGGCTGCTGCTGCACCTGGTGTTGATGTTTGCGGCAAAATGGTTTCGCCTACCTGGTTCATGTAGGCCACCGTATCCTTATCAAACAAATCGTCGGTATCTATTGAGCTGCCGGTACTGCATCCCGATAAAAAAAACTCGGCTCCTATAACCGTGCCTCCAAACAGCAAGGCGACCCGGTTTATTGCTTCTCTCCTGTCCATAGATTGATCGTTAGATGTTCATTTTTTTAAGTTCAGAAACGGCATGATCTGCCGCACGTGCGGTAAGCGCCATATAAGTAAGCGACGGGTTTTGGCAAGCGGCGGATGTCATGGCTGCACCATCGGTTACGTAAACGTTTTTAGCGTCCCAAACCTGGTTAAAGCCATTAAGCACAGATGTTTTTGGATCGCGACCCATACGGGCAGTGCCCATTTCGTGGATGCCTTTACCCAACACCGCCTCGTTCTGATACTTATTCACATTTTTAACGCCTGCAGCTTCCAACATTTCGGCAGCATCGTTCATCATGTCTATACGCATCTTCTTCTCATTGTCGCGTACCACAGCATCAATCACCGGCACTGGCATGCCCCACTTATCTTTTTTAGTTTTATCCAGCCACATGCGGTTTTCGTGGTAAGGCAAGGTTTCTCCAAATCCGCCCATGCCCATAGTCCAGCTGCCTGGTTCGCTTAAAGCATCTTTAAACTCACCGCCTATGTTCATTTCGGGTATATCACGGCTCCAGCGTTCGCGGCCGGCACCACCCTGGTAACCAAAGCCACGTATGTAATCACGTTTTTCGCCGTCAAGGTTACGATATCGCGGTATGTATATTCCGTTAGCACGACGACCAAAATAGTATTTGTCTTCATAGCCCTCAACCGTACCTGATGCACCAACGTTAAGGTGGTGGTCCATAATGTTATGACCTAAGGCACCACTGCTGCTGCCCAAGCCTTCTGGCCAGACGTCAGTAGCCGAGTTCATTAAAATTGCTGCGGTGTTTATGGTTGAAGCATTGAGGAATACAACCTTGGCAAAGTACTCGTAAGTTTTGTTGGTTTCGGCATCTAAAACCTCCACACCTTTAGCCAGTTTGGTATCTTTATCATAAATTACCCTTACTACAATGCTCCACGGCCTCAAGGTAAGATTACCGGTTTTCATGGCGGCAGGTAATGTAGATGATTGTGTACTAAAGTACGCTCCGTAAGGGCAGCCTAACCAACATTTGTTACGGTACTGGCAATTTACCCGCCCCTCGTGCGGTTGGGTGATATTGGCTGTACGGCCGATAATCATATGCCTGTTACCCTTGTAATGCTCTTTAATGCGCTTGGCCACATCTTTCTCTACGACGTTCATTTCCATAGGCGGCATAAAGTCGCCATCGGGTAAGATAGGAACGCCGTCGCGGTTACCAGAAATACCGGCAAATTTTTCAACGTAGCTATACCAG
>CAJYJH010000044.1 GCA_913775265.1 uncultured Mucilaginibacter sp.
TGCGCTTTTTGCGTGCCTTTTACTACTGGCACATCGTAGAGCAGTTTGGCGGTGTGAACTTGCGAACTACTGAAACTACCACTGTAGAGCTTACAGCGCAGCGCAGTCCGGTAAGTGCATTTTACGATTTAATTATCAGCGACCTGAAGTTTGCCGCTGATAACTTACCAAACGCCAGCTTCTGGGGTAACGAATATAGCCGTGCTTCAAAAAAATCGGCCTTGGGTATGCTGGCCCGTGCTTACCTGTCAAGAGCGTATTATGCTACCGGCCAGGAGCGTAACGACTACCTGACGCTGGCCCGTAACACCGCTAATGATGTAATTACCCGGAAAGGAGAGCTCGGTACCGACCTTTGGGCGTCGCCTGCCGATTTATGGAACCCGAATAATAACAAAAATAACAAAGAAGCGCTGTACATCATCAGTAATTCTACCAACCAACAGCTGGATTATGATGATAACGCCAATCGTTTACACGCCTGGTTTTTAACCACGTATAATGGGCGCCCCGGATTAGTGCGAAGTATTCAATATGGTTTTGACAATCAGAAACGTTTGCAGCCAACCCGCTACCTGCTTAATCTGTTTAACGAGCAGATAGACGGTAGATATGCAGCTTGTTTTCAGGAAAACTGGACCGCAAACACGGCCTTTACCTGGACTGCGGCTACAGCCAATACTTTTGGTAAAGCGTCATCGGTAGTAGGTACTGCTTTAACGCCGGGCAACAGTTTGGCTATGCAAATTACTAAAAACGTAGTGGCCGATAAGGCAACAAAACCTTGGGTATTGTATGATGTTAATGATTTGTACAACGCCAACGGCACTATCAAATCATTAACAGATTTTGTGCCTATGGTAAAGTTTTTAGACTATACCCGTACTAACCCTGATGCACAACCAGGCTTTAATGATATCATGGCTATCAGGTTTGCCGAGATGTACCTAATTGCTGCCGAAGCTGAGTTTCAGTTAGGTAACTATGGTGCCGCTGCTACACAGCTTAATGTGCTGCGTACCCGCGCGGCGGTTAAAACGCCGGTTAACCAAACGGCTGCTATGCAAATTACCGCCGCTCAAGTACAAACCGGTGGCATCAATTTTATACTGGACGAGCGTGCCCGCGAACTTTGCGGCGAGCACCTGCGCTGGTACGACTTAAAGCGTACACTAACCGGCGACCAGTTTGTAACCCGCATTACCACGGCTAACCCCGACATCAGTGCAAACGATGTAAAACCGTTTCACCGTTTGCGTCCCGTGCCACAGGTTGAACTTAATGCCTTGAGTAACGGTGCCGAATTTGGGCAAAACCCGGGTTATTAATTAGATGTTATATATAAACAACAAAAAACGGGCAGCGTTAATTCGCTGCCCGTTTTTTGTTGTTTAATACCGAAGCTTAAATTTCTAAAAAATCTAAACGTTTTCTGCTACAAATAATGGTTTTTTACCAGCCATTCAGCCATCTCTTTTAACGAGTCGGTGTTGCGGTCAACGTCAACGCTTTTAGCAAACATTTCGTCGTGGCCACCCTTTAACGCCTGGTTTGATCTTTATAGGTGGTCATGGTGCATTTTTGGGCGCCATTACCACCGGTAAAAGTTACAGTAGCTATCACCGTACTGTTGGGTATCATAAACTCATAAGTGTCGAGTTTTGGATCCCTTGTTTTGTCGGCAAACGTACCAATAAGTTCCTTCCCGTGCCTAATGATAAGTTGGGATTTTAGGCTAACTGTTGGTCTAACAAACATATTTATAAGTCGGCGTTTTATGTTTTTAAAAAAATATAAGCTGGGATAGCAGGCCTTTTCTGATAAATGCAGTCATTTACTTGCTTAGGTGATGTTTTCATCCAGCTTTCTGTTTAAGCACCTTTTACGGATCAGGTATCGTGTTAGTTTCTTTTATTAATTTACTCAGTAAAACATTAAATTTATAGTAAACTGCTTTTACCGGAGGATGTTATTTTTTGTCAACTGCTTGGCATCCCTCTAATTAAAAACACAAACAAAATATGCCCCCCAGACGGTGCACAAATCCGGATTAGCTTAAGTTTCGTGTTTAACCGCAAAATGCCGTTAATGTTATCATTAAATTTTACATTCATTTAAAGTAATAAAGACATATTAGCTGGTACCGTAAAAAATAATACACCTTATAAAAAGATCAACTATTTTGAGATCCGCGTTTTTACTGGCCGCACTGTTTTGTTGCATCGTGAGCGTATTATTTGGCCAGAGGTACAAAACCCTGGCTAATACTGCCAGTCTTAACACAGAACGTAACAAGCTAACCCCCGACATTGCCAGATTAAACACTGAACTTACCGATCTGAAAACAAAATGCCTGAGTACGAGCAAGCCAGCAAGGACCAGAACCAGGTAGCGCAGGAAGCAGCTCAGAAAAGCAAAGAAATGGCTGCCAAAGCTGCCGACGGCGACTTAAGTAAAGTTCGCAAAGAAGCTGAAATGGCCCGCCGCGCCCACAACGAGGCAAACGATGCCGAGGATGCACAAAAGAAATTAAAGAATACCAGCAAGCAAATTGAAAAGCTGGGAAAACAAATATACAAGAAGCAGCAGCAGCAGTTAGATGCGCTTAACCAGCGAAGCGCGGTCATCACCAGTGCAGGCACCACGGCCGGCCGCGATAATAGCTTTACTTTTACCCGGCCTTGCAAACGGTTATGTTGTTAAAACAATGGGCGCCCCTGCAGGGCTTGGTAAAACAAAGCCGACGTAAACAGAAAGTAGCCACCGCTAAACCATATTACCGGTGCGGCACTGCTGATGCCCGGCAGCGCTGCAAAAAGCGGGATAGTTTGCAGTGCGTGCAGCCCCATAAAATGGGCAACGCGCAAGTCGCCGGCCTTGCGGCTCCAGTTCAGCAGGGGCAGGGCTGCTCCTCCGTCTGTAGCACCCACCGTGTGTGATAGTTTTGAAGCCATGTAGCCACCTTGAAAGGCAAAGATGCAGGCCGTGATGATGCCAAGTCGTATAGCCCAAAGCATGGCCGGGCTTAAAGCACCCGGCACAACACTGAAAAACATAATACCCACATACATTGCAAACAGCGTTTGCAATACAATAAATACACCCATCAACGCAAATATAATGGAGTTATAAGGTGTGCTTACATTAAAATGGGATGCCCTGCCTAAAGCTGCCTGTGATGTAATGGCCACCATCTCAAAACTGAGAGCAACGGCCGTAAACCATGCAAAACTGCGCTGTACGGCCGGTGAGGGGTAGTACCCGATGATCCAGGCCCAGGTAAAACAATATATGGCGATGGATAGCGCAAATTTAATTGGTTTTACCCATAGGTTGATGCCAAGCACCTGGCGTTGGTCAAAAGCAGATGCCACTATAAGTATCAATAATAAAATGACGTGTAGCAGGCCGGTATTTAGTAAAACCGGATTGAGTGGCTGGGTAAAGCGCAGGTAAGACATAGCTGAAGGTTTTGCTTGATAAACGTTCTGCAAAACTTAGGCTAAAAAAGGGTGTAAAACGCAGCTCAGGGTTAACAAAGCAGGTTAGTTTGTTAACCTGAGTTAATTTTTACCGCTTACAACCCTGGCACGTATGCGGCTGAGGCTTTGGGGCTGGATACCCAGGTACGAAGCAATGAGAGCTAACGGCAGACGTTCAAAAATCTGCGGCTGGTTGGTGAGCAGTTCCAGGTAACGGTCTTCGGCGGTTTGGGTAAGTAGTTTGCTTTTGCTTTTAGCGGTTTCTATAAAAAGCCGTTCGGCTATTAGGCGCCCAAAGCGTTCAAAGCGCTGGCTTTTATCATACAGTTGCTGCATGTCTGTATAGCTCAGCATAAATATATCGGTATCCTCCAACGCTTCAATATAACAGTGAGTAGGCGATTTCAGTAAAAAGCTTTCATAATCACCCAGCCATTCGCCTTCAAATGCAAATCCCAGGGTCTGGTCGCCCTTTTCATTCCGTAAAAAATATCGCAGCGCCCCCTGATGTATAATCACCATACTTTGGCAAACCTGGCCCGGCTTTAAGTAAAAGCTATGCTTTTTTAGTCGCAGAGGCTTTAGCTTTTGCATAAAGCCAAACAGTTCCTCGTCGGTAAAATCTACCAGTGCGCGTAAAGATTGAGTTACTACTTCGTACATTAAAGTTAGCTGGATGTCTGTTAAATGCAAATATTTCTCTACATCTGTCGCCTAAAGCTGCGCGCCGGCAACCAATGTAGAGAAATAAGTTGAATGAAAATGAGTCAAAACGTTACTAAACAGCAAATATTGCTTGCTACTTTACTTCCTCGTTGCCACACTAATGTTTAATTAAGTATATCTACCTTTTGCGTTTGCAAACGGGCCATATCTGTGGTATGGGCATAAACACCGGCTTTAGCCAGCAGCTCTTTCTCGGTTATAGCTGTTTTAGCAAATGCCAGCAATACCGGCTTAGGTACCACTAAAACCAGGGTTTCATATTTAAAAAAGCTCGATTCTGCGTTTACATCATTGATGGGATAGTTCACGGCCAAAGCTACTTGCTTAACTTCAGAATTATTAAGCACATCAGTAAGCAGTGCTATGTTGGGTGCTGCAAATTTACTGATAACCTCCCGCAAGCGCTCGCTGGTGTTTGTTTTAGTGAGGGTAACTGCCTCCGGGTAATATAAACCGCCTAAATAAAATGTTAATGCATTATTAACTGAGCAATACCGTACCGGGCTAAATGTTCCGTAAAAAACCTCTTTTACATACTTGCCGTTATTTTCCAAATTCTTTAGAGCATTGATGATGTCTGCTTTGTATTTGTTTACGTAGGCAGCTTCTTTGGCTGGTATCAAAATGCTATCAGTCCCCACATTATGGTTGAGTTTTTCAATAATAGTGTTGATCCTGCCTATGTATTGGGGGTTTTCGGTAGATTTGGCTAACTGTATGCCGGTGTAATTGTAGTGTTCCCATTTAGCTACATCTGGCAGGTCTGATAGTATGACGTTTTTATGATAAGGCGTTACCGCTAAAGTTTTAGGGCTTTGCACTATTTTTTTTTGAGCAAATGCAGCTGTTGTGCATAAAGCTAATGCGGTTACAAGTAAACCTTTATTCATGAAATTTAGTTTTTGGTTGAAATTGTATAAATAATAAACGGACGTTTGTGTGCTGATGTTAACACTTAAACCGGCGCAAGATTAATTGTTTGACGGAAGGGTTTGTGCAAAATAGACCACAAGGTAACGCGAATATACTTCGCTGATTTAAATGGCCAAAATGTAACTTAATGAATGTTTAGTTTTAAAGTTGTCCGCATAAAAAAAGCCGGCATTTACCGGCTTATGTGTCTTGTTGTTCAGGTTTAATTCCAAGTATGAAACGTTCTGGTGCAATGGTAGCACACAAAACGTTTGATCGGTAAAAATGAAAAGAAATACTTTACAATCGGCGTTCTGTGTATGCGGCCCGAATGGTCAGATTTGCATCGAGGGCAAGTGAGTGACTGATTCATTTAGATAGTAGTTTTAGAATAACCCCTTTTACGTGGCTGGCAGTCAAAAGTTATGCTTTTGCTACTAAAATTTACAGAAAGTTAAAGCGCTGTTAATGTGTTGCTTGTGCGGTAATTTTATTATTTGGTGTGTAACTTTATTGTTGCTTTAAGGTTAAATCGTCTTTGGTTAGTCATCCTATCACAAAACTCCGTAATCGGTTAGCAGTGCTTAAGGTATTGGTTAAGATAATGATTGCATAATAGCTTGCTCAACCCGTGCAACGTCCTCCGGTACATCTACTGCCAGGGTATTGGCTTGGGTATGCACCATTTTTACAGGTATGCCTAACTCCAGAAATCTGAGGATTTCAATATCTTCAAAAGCTTCAAATTCTGCTTTTTTACCCATTTCGCCATACGCTTTCAAGTCAGCATAACTAAAGGCATAAATACAAACCTGTTTTAGGTAGGTAGGTGTGCCACTACTGGCTGATTTAATGCCCGGAATGGGTAACCTCGACATGTAAACCAAGTCATTGCGGGAGTTTACCAGTACCTTAGGTATGTTCACATTAGCCGGGTCTTCGTGCGCAGCCAGCTCGCTCATGCCATTGATAATATAAGATGGGTATTCGGTTTTAAGATTAGCTACCTTGATAATGTCTTGAGGGTTTACTAAAGGTTCATCGCCCTGCAGATTTACATACACCTGTGCGGGTATTTTTTGAGCCACTTCCCAAAGCCGGTCGGTACCGGTAGGGTGGGTGTCTGATGTCATGACGGTTTGGTAGCCTGCCTGTTTAACCACTTCGGCAATGCGTTCATCATCGGTAGCTACCACAACATTATCTACTCCCAGCGCTTGGGCGGCCTTTTCGGCCACATGTAAAATCATGGGTTTGCCGTTCAGTATCACCAAAGGTTTGCCCGGAAAGCGGGACGATTTGTAACGAGCCGGAATAATTCCTAAGATCTTCATATAGTAAATTGGTAAACAGAAGCCTGGTCCTGTATATTGTATCGGGTAGCGGTTAACGCTTTAAAGGTGTTAAAATGTTCGGCTGCGTACCTGAACAATGTATTATTCTCCTCAATCAAGTCCTGCTCTAAATTACTGATGGCATGGCTGTCGTAACCATCATAGCCTATAATATACACGTCACTTACCTTTAAAGCCATAGCAGTTTGTACAGCAAGCGAGGTATGCGAATCGCGGTTTATAAGTTGTTTATCAGGAGGCGGCAACTCAAAAGTGCGGTTTTGTGCAGCTATCGGTACAAAGGTGCCCATTTTGCGCGGGTAAGGCGGCAAAATGCAATCGCCGTTCCAGTTACCCAGGTTTTGAAAAGCGTGCTCAAGCCGTTGGCCTTCGTTGCCTACCAGGCAAAAAAACTGCGGATTACTTACCTCGCCAAACCATTGAGCATTTTTAGAGCTTGCATGTATAATGCAAACATCAGGGTTACGTTTAATAAGGGTAAGCACAGCGTCGATATGCTCTTTAACCGACGGGCCGCCGCCTACTATCAAAGCGCGATTGCAATACCTGGCAGGTTTAAACTCTGGGTATTTTCCGCGTTCATCAATCCGGTTCTTCTGGCTGTGCAATGCCCTTACTATGCTCTGCACCGAGTAGTACCGCTTGCTTACCCAGTCCATCACCTCTTTTTGCGGCAGCGAGTTAATGCCCGACACCATGTAGGGCAGGTTAGTACCCCAGTTGTAAGTTTCGCGCAGTTTTTCAAATTCATTAACCACGTTGCTCAGGACGTCAAAATTTACCGGTAGGTTGCTGTATTTGTTAAGATGCGTTAAAAGTAACTCAGTTTTTAAGTTACCCGCGCCTCTACCCATGCCGGTAACGGTAGCATCAATTATAGTACACCCGGTTTGCAGTGCGGTTATACAGTTAGCAAAGGCAAGCTCGATGTTGTTATGACCGTGGAAGCCCAAAGGAACCTTTGTTTTACTGCGGCAAATGTTAATCAGGTCGGTAAGTTGGTTAGGGTAAATGGCGCCGTATGAATCCACCAAACTAAAAGCATCAACTAAACCGTCCATGCGGCTTATCAGATCCAAAACAGGCGCACCAGGCGTAATGGTAGATGCATACATCACGTTGATGCCTATTTTAAAACCAAAATCTTTAATCACCTGCGCCATCAACAAGGCATTTTCGAGCCGGTTAGGCGCAACGGCAATCCTGAACATGTTAACCAGGCCACGACAGCTCTCCAGCAACAAGTGCAGGATAGCTGGTGGGCAATTCTTTTCGTCGAGCATCAGGGCCAGCTGTTTGGACGGCATCAGCTCACGCGCCTGTTGGATCAATGCAACCGGCGTATAATAATGCTTGCCGTAATAGCCCTCGCACGGATGGTTGCGGTAACCAATCTCGACCATGGTAACAGGCAAGGCCTCCATCGCGGCAAAATAACATAGCAACAGCGTTTCGCTAAAATCCCACCGGGTATAATAGCCACCATCGCGCAGGGTACAGTCTAAAATTTCTATGGCCACAGGTTGAGCTTTAAGTGCAATGCAGTAACAGTTAAATATATAAATTATTGCAGCAAAGCGGCAAAATTAAAGCTTAACCGGCAGGTATGGCGCAAGTAATGCTAATGTTACGCTACACTAAAAATTAATTATAGCAGGTTTGTTTCGCTTAAAAACCGATGTTAATGATTCAAGTTTGCAAAAATCATGAAAGTGGTATTCAATAAAAAAACGCAGTACCTGTTTAAGTACTGCGTTAAAATATGAGCAGGTTTATATTATAAACCGCTGATAAGCGTACGCTTAATATTTTGCGTGGCGTTGTTTATTACGTCAGCCTCAGTAAACGACACCATTTTAATGTTCTTTTTGCCAAAGCGGTCAAAGTCATAAATAACGTGGATCAGGCCGTTTCTATCCTGTGTAAGATCAGGGTAAGTTACCGGGTTGCCGCTGTCAATCAGCATCGGGTTGCCCCAGGTTTTACCCTCGTCGTCAGATAAATAAATAGTTAGGTTAGTGCGTACCGTGGCGTTGTTAATCACCAGGGCTAATTTACCTGATGCCAGTCGCCCTACAAAAAAGCGGCTGCTGGTGGTGGCAGGTATACCGGTAAATTTAGTTACCGGAGCCCAGGTAGAAAGGTCTTTGCTGGTAGTTTGATAAATGCCGTCGATTCCGCGTATCATTACAAAATACGAGTTGTCTTTTAACTGCACAATCTGATGCTCATTGTAAGTAAGCAAAAAATTGCTTGCCGGTATGGTGCCGACCTCAGATAGTGGTCCGGGCTTTTTGGCAATATCGTCGTAAAACGACCGGAAGATGTTGATACCACTATCGTTTACCTGACCGGCTACATTGATGCGCCAAACAGAGATAGGGTATAAGGTTTGTTGTTTGTCGATACTTTCTGCCGGTTTGTTCAGCATCACACCATCAGCAATACGCCTTGGGGTTGAGTACATCATTTTAGAGCCGTTATACCTGATCTGGCTATACCATACACCACCTATACCATCCCAAAGTTTATTCTTACACTTAGTCCAGCACAACATTACGTTGCCGTTTTTGTCGGTCCATAAAGCCGGGTCAAAAAATCTTACTTTAGGATTGGTAGGGGCAATGATTAGCGAGTTCCGTTTCCAGGTTTGGCCATTGTCGGTGCTTACTTCCACAATAACATAATTGCCCGGGCCTTCTTTAGTGGTGCCGGAGTACCAGGCGGCGTAAATGTTACCGCTGCGGCCCACAGTTACCGAAGGGATGCCCTGCCACGAGCGTGACTCGAAAGTAAAGGAGGTATCCTGGTTAACCAGCATGGCGCCTTCAAATTTAGAGGCGTCAGCTTTCATCATCAAACTTAAATTAGTTAAGCTATCGTCGGCAGCATCAAGCATGCTTTCGGTGGTAATGTCGGCCTCTTCAGGCTCTACCGAAGCGTCCTTCTTACAAGAAAAAAATACTACACAACAACACAGAGCGAGTAAAAAATTTTTCAATGGCTTTTTAATAATCAGTCACTAAAGGTAACAAGAATGATACAATGTTTAAACAAAATTGTGTAAGTTTTTTAACTGGTAAGCCGAGACGTCAATGCTGACCCTAACTTATTGCCTGGCAGTAACTTTGGTGTAGGATATAAGACCGTTAAATATACTGATTTTAATAAAACTTCGAAAAGAAATTATCAAACGAAGTAAAATTTTTTAATCATTTAATAAGTTGTTAAAGATGCCTTTACAAAAGTGATATTTTTGCATTACTTTATGACTTATGATTCGAAAAATTAGGCATTATGGCAGGCGCGCACGTTACATTGTTTACCAGGAAACGCTGGTTGATTTTAAAGAACACCTGTGGACGTTTATCGGGTCGTTTTTAGGGATTGGTATTGTCGGCTTTTTGAGCAGTAAATATGTAAGTGTTTACGATAATTTATTTTTGATAGGCTCTTTTGGTGCATCGTCGGTGCTTATTTATGGTGCTATCAACAGTCCGCTGGCGCAGCCCCGAAACCTGATTGGCGGCCATGTTATTTGCGCGTTTATCGGAGTAACAATACATAAATTTTTACCCGGTGAAGTGTGGCTTACTTCAGCCTTGTCGGTATCGTTGGCCATAGTTGCCATGCAGATAACCAAAACGCTGCACCCGCCGGGTGGAGCAACAGCACTTATTGCAAATATTGGATCGGCAAAAATACAATCATTAGGTTATCTGTACGTGCTCAGCCCAGTTTTATCCGGCGTGCTTATATTGTTTGCGGTAGCCATGATATGTAATAATGCTACACCGCACCGCAGCTACCCGCATAACCGCCATTGGTATAAGTTTTGGCTTCGCCGGTATTAGCAACGCGGTGTATACTGCACATGCGAAGTATCGTCAAAACGCATCTCCGAAATTAAATACAGCTTATCTAAAACATCCATTTTATAGAGCTGTTTCTGTACTAACGCCCGTCAATAAAGTACGATGTTGTGCTTTTTAAACGGGCAGTTTTTTCAGATCCATGGATGTACAAGGCAAAAATATACTGGTAGTTGGCGGCAGTTCGGGCATTGGACTGGCGCTGGTAAAATTACTTATTGCTAACGGCGCGCAGGTATATAATGTGTCGCGCAAAAGTGCCGATAGCTGGCCCGAAGGCGTAAAACATTTACAAGCAGATGTAACCGCTGATGTAAGCGGCATAGCCTCTTTTTTACCTGACCAATTGCACGGTTTGGTTTACTCGGTAGGCAGCATTAATTTGAAACCTTTTGGCCGCTTATCTACTGATGATTTTTTGCAGGATTACCGGCTGAACGTTTTAGGTGCTGTTGAGGTATTGCAGCAATCGCTCAAAGCGCTTAAAGCTGCTCAGGGTGCTTCGGTAGTATTGATGAGCAGTGTTGCTGCCGGTGCAGGTATGAGTTTTCATGCCAGCATTGCGTCGGCCAAGGGCGCTGTAGAAGGTCTTGCATTGGCTTTGGCTGCCGAGCTGGCCAGCGTGCATGTTCGTGTTAATGTTGTGGCCCCTTCACTAACCGATACACCGCTGGCGCAGGCGTTACTGGCCACGCCCGAAAAACAGGAAGCCAGTGCCAAGCGCCATCCGCTAAGCCGTTACGGTAAACCTGAAGATATTGCACAGGCGATAGCATATCTGCTGTCGGCAGATAGCTCATGGGTAACCGGGCAAGTGCTGGGTGTTGACGGCGGCTTGGGTAAAATCCGGTAAATTTTTTACGTTTTGGTACCGTCAGCCGGGGATGTACTAAAAAGCTAACACAACCTATAGCTATTTTTTGGCACGAATAACTAATAGCACATTTGGCACGGTTTTGTATACTGTACTGGTATAAAACAACTTAAAAAATATCTGCTATGAGATCATTATTGTATATCGTTGCCGTAATCCTGATCATAGGATGGCTCGTTGGAGTGTTTGCTTATTCAGCAACTGGTTTAATTCACGCATTACTGGTAATTGCAATTATTGCATTCTTACTGGGAATCATCAATCGTGGTTCGGCGGCCATTTAAGCACCGCACGAACGAACAACATAAAAAGCGTATCAAATTAAATTGATACGCTTTTTTTATGTCTTAAATTGTAGCTTACACCGTAAGGCACAGTTTTACTAAGCGCTACTAATAAAAAAAATAGTTTTAAAATTAAACTAAGAAAAGCGCAGATCTATTTCTCGCAAAAGTTCACTCTTAAGTATATCTTTAAGCAGACGACTCTCTGAAACTGTTTAACAAATAGTGAAAACTATAATCTCCTGTAATTTTTATATAAGACAGTAGTTCATACTTTGTAAAATAAAAATACATCAATTTACTGCCTTATGACCTTTGGAGTATACAGCCTTTTTAATTAATCGTACACTTATTTTTGATAGTTTAAATTAACTGAATTATCCTTGCCGATTAACGATCTTCTTTTCGCTTAAAAATGTGTAGCAAAGCCTGAACGGTTGTATGTTTCACTAATCAGTGTAACAACTTACATATTTTTATTTGCACAATGTAATGCTAAAAAATAAAAAAATGCCCGGTTTGCAGGCCGGGCGTTTTTATTATACACACTTATACTTAAGCTTTTTTGTGGTTAACCACTTTGGTGGTTTTTACTGTTTTTTTGGTAGCGCCCGAGGTAGCGGTTTCGGGTTTTGCAGTAGTTTCTGTTTTGGTTACTTTGGTATGGCTTGCTGCGCCATCTTTTTTAACTTCTACATGTTTTGCGGTAGTTGTTTTTTTCTGAGCGGTTTGAGCGTTAACCATTGTGCTGCCTAAACCTAATACTAAGGCAGTTGATAAAAAAAGGATCTTTTTCATATTCTTGAATGTATTATGGATGCAATGTAGTGCATAAACACAATAGGCGTAATTAGAACAGCATTAGAAAACACTTAGAAATTTTTAATCTTTTTGATACAAAAAGAAGAGCGACAAGCAGGCTGCGTTTTGCTTGTTTTGAAATCGAAGTAACGCTTAGCCAAACGGCATCTTCTTTATTTAAGGGTAATAAGCAAACAGTGTATGGTTTCCTGCTCTACCATCTGAGCTACCGCACGCTTTGCTGGCGCACGAGCCGGGCTCGAACCGGCGACCTGGGCATCTAAATTGCGAAGTAACACTGCTTTACGACACCTTTAAATTTTTACTTTTTTAAAAGGTGAGAGGGGTTAAAAACAATAAGCCGCTTATATCTGTCCGTAAGCAAAGCCCCGGCGGCAGATCCTCGAAGTAAGGCTTATTTACGCCACCCTCTCTTGTGCTAATGAGTGATTTAGTGAATGAGGGAATGAATGAATGCGAAAAAATAGTTGATTCATTAACTGGATAAATCACTCAATCACTCATTGACTTAAAAGAGCAACAGGCGATCCGGGTTGGGGGTACCGCTTTTGGGACTCGAACCCACAGCACAGCTTGCACTACACTGCCCACCCCCTCCATGGAGCGAAGTAACCCGTTTCTACGGCATCTTTTAAGTCAATGAGTGAATTATTTCCGTGATGGCAACCCTATTTAATCATTCACTAACTCACTCGTTCATTAGCTTGTATTATCTCATTGGCTGTACTACAATTCAATTTTGTTAACCTCCGTAATGGCCGAGCCACCGCGGCCGAGCGCGTCCAATACTTCAAATATCTTATCGCTCCAGCCGGCCAGCAGGTAAACCTGATTTGGCATTACTTGTAGCGGTGCCTGGCCGTAACCTTGCAAATCAAAAAGGTAAAGTTTGGCGCCCGGGGCAACCCGCGTTTTGTATTGAGCCCATAACGCTTGGATGCTTTCGCCGCCGATGGTGTTGTTCCACAGCTGGCAGTCGGTAAACAACATCACTTTATCCATTACGATGCGACGGTTAATCAGGTCTTTAACAACCAGGTAACCGTTAGTAGCATAACCTACTTCGCCCTCGCGGCGGTAAAACGTCTGCACATTGTCTAATATATTATGGCGCGGTACGGCAATGGTTTTCCAGGTATCGCCAAACATACCCACCTGCATATTTTTGCAGCGCGACTGTAGCAGCATAGCCAGCATTAAACCTATATCGTACAGCAAAACTTTTGAATTTGCCGATACCGGTTTTTGCATAGAACCCGACACATCACAGGCCAGCAACACGCGGGTATTATCGTCAAAACCTTTAATGTTAGCTGCGCTGGCTTGCACGGCCTGCTCAAGCGCCTGCAGAATTTCGCCTGTATAACCTTGGTTATGAGTGGCAAATAAAGCATTGCTAACCTTTTGCAACATACTGTGCACTACCGATCTGGTTTCGGTGTTCAGCATCTCCCGGTAAGCCGACAAAAACCTAAAGGGAAACTGCTTGGCCTTGGCCACTTGTACTGGCGACGATAAAAATGCGCATACCTTATATATATGGTTATATGAAACACCGGCCTGCTGCATATTGCGCAGGTTACGCAGGGTAGCCATGTAACCCAGTTGTTTGCTGTCTATCAGCTCTTCCCACTTGGCTTTAAACGCTGCAGATTTGGCCTCGTCGCTGTCAAAGTTTAAGCGGCCCAGTGCTGATAGTTCGGTTTCCCAGGTGTAAGGCGTTTGCAGAGTATCGGCTGCTATTTTGTTAAACAACAGCTGCTGCAGTTCGTCTTTCGCTTTGGGGTGCACCAAAAACAAGGCATCGCGCAACTTGATATCGGCCGGCCGGTTATATTTGGCAAACTGATACTCGTCAAATTTATTAAATGCGGCCGATAAGCCTTTTTGCAGTTGCTTGCTCAGGCGGTTAAGCTTTTTAGGTCCTTTGCGCTCGTTAAGCTGCGTATAGCAGGCCAGCAGCTCGGTAATTTCGTCGGCACGATTAATGACCTTATCCGTCACGCGTGCTACCAGATCATCACCACGATGTATGCGGGCCAGTTCGGCAACCAGCACCAACGGTGCCGAACGCATGTACATTTTGGTGCGGGCATACACCGCGAGCTTACCAACAAATGCCGGGTTGCATTTAACCATCAGCTGGCGCAGGCGTAGCAGTCGGTTTTCGTCCTTTTCATAAAACGAATCGTTGAGCGACCAGGTAACCTCCGCAGTATACAACTCCATTTCGGGCGATAGGGTGTAAGCCGGAGCGCCCTGAAAATTGGGTATTTGCGGTGCTGTGTTATGTGCTTTGGTAAACAGGTTGAATTTCATCACAAACCTCCTTTTATCGTTTTGTTGATACAAAGGTTAGAAGGTAGTGCGCAGCCTATTTGCGCAGTAAAAATAATTTAATAAAAGGAATAAATTATTTTTCAAGTGAGTCAAGATCCGACGTGTTCTTACAACTTAAAGTCGGATTATTACAATTAATCTTAACTAAAGCTATGTACATTTACCGCTTTCCAACTATTAAACTTTGAATACCAAGTTGATGAGAAAATCGATCTCCTTTATCTTGATTGCTGGTTTGTGCACCATCAGTACTTATGCGCAGCAAAATAGCAAAAGGTCCGGCTCGCGGTATGCACCAATCCCGCCGGTACCTATAAAACAACCTTTAAACAGCCAGCACACGGGTAATGCTGATGCCTTTGCCGAAGTTAAACTCGACGTTCCGGTGGCTAAAGGGCCGTTTGAACCTACTTGGGCATCTATCGAAAAGAACTATCCGGGCGAACCCGAATGGCTCAGGGATGCTAAGTTTGGTATTTGGGTGCATTTTGGTCCGCAGGCCTCGGGCGAGAGCGGCGACTGGTATGCACGACGAATGTACGTGCAGGGTACAAAGGCTTACGCAAATCACCTTAAAAAGTACGGTCACCCTTCAAAAGCCGGTTACATGGAGGTGCTGCATAACTGGAACCCGGTTAAACTTGACCCCAAAAAGCTTACACAGATATATAAGGAAGCCGGCGCCCGCTTTTTGATGATACAAGGCGTGCATCATGATAATTATGATATGTGGAACTCCAGGTACCAACCCTGGAATTCGGTAAATGTAGGACCTAAACGCGATATTATAAATGAATGGGCCAAGGCGTCGAGAGCTGAGGGTATAAAATTCGGCGTAACGTTTCATCATGAGTATACCTGGTGGTGGTGGCAAACGGCCTTTGGCAGCGATACTTCTGGTGCTTATAAGGGTATGCCTTATGATGGCAACCTGACCCTCAAAGACGGTAAAGGCAAATGGTGGCAAGGGCTCGACCCGCGTATGCTCTATGGTATTGATCTGCGCGAATACAAAGGCGTAGAAGCCGCTGCACATACAGATTGGTCGCCGCCCGCACCCGGTATATTTAATAAACATTTAGCTTATGATAAATGGTACGCCACCAATTGGGCAATGCGGATGCAGGATGTGGTACAGCATTACGACCCCGATTTTATTTATACTGATGGTACCGTACAAGGGCCTTTTACCGGTAATGGCACAGGCACAGGTTACAAGGCCGATGCCATGCAACGCGTAATTGCAGATTTTTACAAT
The DNA here is from genome assembly GCA_913775265.1 of uncultured Mucilaginibacter sp. Classification (GTDB taxonomy): domain Bacteria; phylum Bacteroidota; class Bacteroidia; order Sphingobacteriales; family Sphingobacteriaceae; genus Mucilaginibacter. The sequence continues at coordinate 15,926 of CAJYJH010000044.1, forward strand.
CGCGCCCTATCAAGCCGTGGCAAGGTAAATACCTTTAGTGTAGTAAAATTCAGGGATAAAACCAACGGTACGGTAACTACCGAAGAGTTTGGCATCCCCGAAAAAATTAAAACCGATCAGCCCTGGATTGCCGAGGTACCTGTAGGCGACTGGTTTTACGAACCGGGCTTTACTTACGACTCGGGCATGATGATTAAGTACATTACCGAGGCCATTGCCCGTGATGGTAATGCATGTATCTGCATCTCTTTACTGCCCGATGGCTCGCTTAACCCCGAAAGCCAAAGAATGCTGAAAGAGGTAGGAGTGTGGATGCGCCGCAATGGTGAAGCGGTTTATGGCAGCCATGCCTGGGTTATACCGGGCGAGGGCGAACAGGTAAAAGGTAAACTAAAAATGCTGCCGGGCGGTAAATTGGGACGAAGCCAGGCAAACTTTAAGTTTAGTCAGGATGATTTCAGGTTTACTGTAGGTAAAAATAACGCTCTGTATGTGCTGAGCATGGTGGTGCCCGAATCAGGAGCGAAGCTTACTATTAAATCATTAGGTGCGGACGCGAAACTGCTAAATCATCCTGTGAAAAATGTGAGCTTGCTTGGGTATGATGGAAAGCTTGATTGGCGACAATCGGCTGATGGCTTGGTAGTAACTTGCCCCGCAACTATGCCTTATAATACGTCGGTTGTTTTTAAGGTAGATTAAATTTTTTGTTTAGCCACTGGATACCTGCTTATACAGTTGTTCAGTGGCTTTATTAATTGCAGTAAAAATCCTGCCTCATGGCCTGGATTTTTACTGCAATTACCGATGCTCACATTTTGCCTTAATGTGTTGCAGAGCAATATCTCCAAAAATTGTATCTTTGTTGCTGCTTTAAGGCAATGAAAACTTCCTTATACTCCATATAACCCTTTTTGTGTGCTGCCGTTAGGCAGATGCTTATAGCCGTTAACTTTCTTAAGTGAAGGAAAGGCTGAGCTTTTGTGCGCTGCACTACTCATTTAAGGGCATCCTGCCAGGGATGAATGTTGACTACAATCAAATTAAGTTATTTTATATGGAAAGATTAAATGGACAATTTTTTAGCGCGTTACCGGTTAAAATCGGCACGACGTAAAACACAACTGCGTATAAAAGACCAAGATAAGCGGTTGCTGCAACTGGATAGAGAACGGCATGATCTTTGGCAGCAAATAATAAACACGCCAAAAGTTTTATTAAACGAGCCTTACCAGCGCGGCTGGCTTAGGCTGTATGTATTAAAGCCTCAAATTCAGCAGGGCGACAGGGCTGCGTTTTATCAACAGATACTTAAACACATTAACGAGGTGCAGTACCATTACGACCGCTCTTTTAAAAAGCCGCGTCGTATTAGGCGGCGCAATCGTTTTTACTATGCCAATCTACCGGTTTTAAAACCCATAAGCAACAATTACTGGCAGCGCAACCACATGCAATTTAACGAAGAGCAAAAAGCCTGTTTCGAAAAACGCGAAGTTTGGAACCAGCAACGCTACCGTTGGGAATATGAATATGTATTTGCCGCGCCTGAGTTACTGGAGATAAAAGTGTTACCCAACATGGTTACGCACATCAAAGTATCGGACAGTGCGCTCAAACAACGCGAAAATTATCTGGATGACTATTTAAAGAAAGAGGGTTTAGTGTACCGGTTATACAAGTTGCAGGGCGGTAAGTATAAATACCATTACAGCCGTATTGATTGGGATAAGCCGCGATATGCTGATCCGCTCAGGAATGTTCCTTTGCACCGGGTAGAAGTATGTTTTGAATAGTTACATTAATTTACCAGATCATGTTTATCAAAGTTTTCCCAGGCCAGTTGTATCCTGCTCATTTTAATGAGGTAAAGTATGCTTATGAGTAAACTTATGGCGGAGTTTATAAGTTGCGAACCATTGTAAGCAGGCACCATAAAGCTGTGCCCGATTTCAAAACAGCATAACAGGATGCTAAACACAGCGTCCACCTTTGCCACCTTTATGGCCCAATCTTTTTCTGTCCACAAAGTATAAGCCGTAACAGCTTTACTCAGATAAAATAAGAACGATGTTATGCATATAAGCGATAGTGGGTTGTGTGTTGAGATGCCAAGCAGCGTTATAAGGAACTTAGATTTAAAAATGCCCATGATTATCCATACCGGTACGATGGCGCCGAATACTAAAAACAGGATTGTTAAAACCAGCAACCATCGCGGGAACAAATCTCTTTTTCCGGATATTTGCGGTAGGTCGTTATTTTCGTTCACAAGCTTGATGCTTTCTGCTGACGTAGGTGTAAGGTTTGAGAATACTAATATAATAAAACGCTCTTACATTAACATTGATTTGTACCGCTGTTTTATTTTGGTTATTTAATTTTTATAAATAGTTCTATTACTTAAAAATAATATGTATTATTGCATCATGAAAACAATAGCAATACAGATACAATTACCGCAACTGATCTGTCAGAGGTGAATGGATATGTATTGATGTGACACAGCAAGATATTCAAAATCCTCTTAGGTCAATCTAAGGGGATTTTTTGTTTTTTAAGCATTTCAGGGTAGTATATCAATTGGTCAGATTACCACATTTGGGATGTGGAGGCTCCCGGTTCGAGTCCGGGTTACCCTACTGTTTTATAGCCGGAACGTTAGCTCAATTGGTGAGAGCGGCACCCTTATACGGTGATGGTTAAAGGTTCAAGTCCTTTACGTTCTACAAGTTAAGTGGGGTTGGATAGGTTGGTTGCAGCGCTGGTTTCTTAACCTTGGTCTGTACATTTAACTATGCATAGCACCTGCCGAGTTATAATTTCCTGTGGTGCAACGGTAGCACGTCTGATTTTGGTTCAGAAGATTGTGGTTCAAATCCATGCAGGAAAACTTTTTAATGCTTTTTGGCGGAGCGTGAAGCTTGCGTTATTAGTCGCTCATATTGCGGGTAGGGGGTGGTGTATATAACAGTAAATAATATATATTATATAGTATTATTTATAGAATGTCCGCATGCCCTTTAATTTCATCATCTTCAATATAAAAACCGCTGATTATCTGTACCTTTGCACCGCGTTTTGCGGAGGGGGTGACGTAACTGCTTTCTGCCATATACAAAAGACAGCGAACTGAACCATGAAAAAGATAGTAGATTACCGCAAACTAATGGGTGTAACTAAGGATGCCACCTTGCAGGAGTTAAAGACTGTTTACCGCAGCCTGATGAAAACCTGGCATCCCGACCGTTTCCAGGATGAGGCTGAAAAACTGGAAGCCGAAGATAAAAGCAAAACCATGATTGAAGCTTATCATTTTTTGGTGAGCATAGCGCCCGAAACCCTGGCTCAAACTTTTGCCGATTACACCCTGACCACCACTACTGCCGGCATAGAAGATTTTGATTACCAACGTCAGGTATTTACCGTAAACTTTACCGACGGCAACACTTACGAGTACTTTGACGTGCCAAAAGCGGTATATATTAAGTTTATTAACGCCGATTCGCCGGGCAGATTTGCCCGCAGACATATTTTTAGCAACTACGTGTACCGTAGCACCAGCCGGTTGGTTGCTACCTCATAAGGACATAAGGTACTTATAAATACAAAATAGCGCCAAACAAGCTTAGATAATCAAGCTCGTTTGGCGCTATTTTTTTGTCCGGATGGGAAGGCATTTATTAATGATCTTTCACTAAGTCTTCTAACTCATGCAGGTCTGTTTTTTTCTTTTTAAGGTGATGTGTTTTGGCCTCCAGGTAATCTTGGGCATGTTCACTGCCTTCTTCAACCGCATCTTTAATTTGTTCGCGGGTTTCCTGGCCCGATTTGGTGGCAAATAAATAAGCTAACGCTGCTGCTGCCGCAGTTACCAAAGTCACTGCCGTGATAATCAGTGTTTGGTTGTTATTACTTTTAAATGGAATTTTCATAAGTTGTAGTTTTTATTAATCAACACGAAATAGAGCTGATGGTTCTGAAATACTTTTATTAGCATACATGAGCGAAAATTTTTAGATCATCTGCCTTAAACGCACTTTATTACCCCTAACTATATAAATCATCTATAGCTGCCCATCACTATAGAGTCGGATTTGTACAACTTATAGTCTATTTTAGGAAACTTTATTAGCTTAATGCATAGTACTTTCGCTTTATATAACAGCGGATTACTCCTGTTATCAACCAATTATAAATACTCAACTCAATACAGCGCCTCGTTGCGCATAATTGGAGTTATACACTTTTTAGCGGTAACACCTTAACTTACATGGAAAGACGAAGTTTAGTAAAGGGCATGGCCATTGGTTTGTCATCGATGTACCTATCTAAAGGCTATGCCGGCCATTTGCTTAAAGCACCTTATGCAGCAGGCAAGTTTAAACCTACCTGGGAATCACTGGAGCAATACCAGGTGCCCGACTGGTTCAGGGATGCCAAATTTGGGATTTGGGCACACTGGGGCCCGCAATGCCAGCCCGAGTACGGCGACTGGTACGCCCGCGAAATGTATATGGAAGGTGGCTGGAAATACAACTACCATGTTAAAAAGTACGGCCACCCGTCTAAATTTGGTTTCAAGGATGTTATTAACGAGTGGAAAGCCGACCAGTGGGACCCTGAAGAACTGGTGAGCCTCTATAAAAATGCAGGTGCCAAATACTTTATGGCAATGGCCAACCACCACGATAATTTTGATATGTGGGATAGCAAATACCAACCCTGGAACGCTAAACGCATGGGCCCTAAAAAAGATATTATTGCCGGATGGGCTAAGGCTGCCAAAAATAACGGATTGCGTTTTTCGGTAAGTGTGCATGCCGCCCACGCCTGGAGCTGGATGGAAACCGCACAACGTGCCGATAAAAAAGGTCCGCTCGCAGGAGTACCTTACGATGGCCACCTGACCAAGGCCGACGGCAAGGGCACCTGGTGGGAAGGCGAAGACCCGCAGGAACTGTATGCTCAAAACCATCCCCTGAGCAAAAACAGCTACGATAACGGCATGATACACAGCCAGTGGGCCTGGGGTAACGGCGTATCTGTTCCCTCAAAAGCTCATTGCGAAAAGTTTTATAAACGCACTATTGAGCTGCTGGATAAGTACGAACCTGATGGTATTTATTTTGACGATACCGTGCTGCCGTTATGGCCCATCAGTGATGCCGGGTTGCGGATAGCCGCGCACATGTATAACACCAGTATTAAGCGCCACGGCAAGCTGGAAGCGGTATTATTTGGCAAAGTACTGAACGAGCAGCAACGCAAATGCATGGTTTGGGATATTGAACGCGGACAGAGCAACGCCATTGAGCCTGAGCCTTGGCAAACTGATACCTGTTTGGGCAACTGGCACTACGAACGTTCTGTGTACGACAACAACGGTTACAAAAGCGCCAAAACAGTAATTCATACCCTGCTTGATGTAGTAAGCAAAAACGGCAACCTGATGCTGAACGTTCCGGTACGCGGTAACGGTACCATAGATGATAAAGAACGCGCCGTGGTAGAGGGCATTACCGCTTGGATGCAGCGCAACAGCGAATGTATTTACGGCACCCGCCCCTGGACCACCTTTGGCGAAGGCCCGGCTATCGAGTCGGCTGCGCCTATAAACGCACAGGGATTTAATGAAGGCAAGGGTAAGCCTTTTGGCGCAGCCGATTACCGCTTCACTAAAAAAAGCAACGTGCTTTATGCGGCCATGCTGGGCTGGCCCGATAACCGGCAGGCACTTATCAAAAAATTGGCCTCGAACGGTGTTCCTAAAATACAACGGGTAACCCTGCTGGGCAGCGATGCCCCGCTGGAATACAGCCAAACTGCAGAAGGACTGGCTATTAAATTGCCGGAAACACCGCAAGGGTCTGTTGCGCATGTATTTAAAATAAATGGTGCTATTGCATAAATAAAACATGGCAGGTGCGGGCAGTTAAGCGGTAAGCTGTGGTTGATCATAACACCGCCAGGTAATAGCCAGTCGGTACGTATTAGTTAAAAGCCCGTTCCCCTAAAATTTGCAGATCATCCTTTACCCGATGGCTGTAACCGGTTTTACTACCGCCCTGCTTTGTAATTTGTTATGAGCGCCATATTATATAGCACAAAAGAGTATATACCTAATTAATATTGATGATTTAACTTGCGCTAACTGGAGGAATTTAGGAGAATTGGGCGAGGTTGTGGGGCTTCGTCAGCCTCCTTTTAGCGTAAGTTTTTTGTGTTTAGTAAAAGAGAGAATGAGCGATTTTAGCCAATGAACGAAAAATCCATGTCATTTCGAACGATAGTGAGAAATCTTGCTACTTGCGATGAGTGCAATACCCGACGCGTCTTTGCGAGGATACGTGCGCCATCTCTTCAGGACAGGTGGACGTTCGATAGGTGTCAGTGCGTTTTTAACTTATATCAGTAACATTTAACTCACATCGTCTGCTCTTGGCCGCAGAGGCCAGTTACTTTTGTCATAGCCACAAAAGTAACCAGACTTAGCGCAGCGATCTCATGAACACCTATAAAAAAACAAACGCTCCGTGAATAACGGCCTAGCTGTTGCGATCACCTGTCTGCCCACAAGTCCCTCGCTGGCCCAGGCGCAACAGCGGGCCTCTCCGCTATTTTGATCAGAATCAGAATTTACTGAATTTGAAAAGTAACAGAATAAAATAACGATGATGTTGGTCAAAAATTTCCCCTTTTACGAGGCTGCGCTTTCCTGTCTCCCTCCCCAGCTTCGGCCGAAAGACGGGCAGCGCAAGCGGGCCTGTGCAGTGGAAAGAGGCATTTTAGATTTTGCAGAAGCGCAGGCCGGTAGCGAGAAGCAAGGGCAAAATATAAGCAGCCTGTGGTGCTGACCGCCTTTGCAGCATAAAGGCTTCGTGCGCAGAGAAGCAAGCGGGAGGTGACTTGAATTTATTCACCTATTGTTTGTTCTATAGGTGTTCATGAAATCGCTGCGCTTAGTTTTGCTTCTTTGTTTCAAGACAAAAGATGTAGCCTCCGCGGCAATAAGCGGATGAAAATGGAAAAGCTTACCAGCGAGTAACAAGATCTTTCGCTGTCGCTCAAGATGACAACGAGGGTTACAAATAATGTTCAACTTCAACACAAAAAACTAACAATGCGTAAAATAGCCTTTGCCGGTATAACCGCCGCCATACTCTGCATCACCAGCACCTTTGGCCAAACCCAACAGGCCGCACCGCTATGGGGCAACTGGACACAGTGGGGCGATCAACGCGATGGTACGTACCGTAACCCGATTGTTCCCGGCGATTACAGTGATATCGACTGCATCCGTGTGGGTAACGATTATTACACCGTGTCGTCTACATTTCAGTATTCGCCGGGCTTCATCATCCTGCACTCTAAAGACCTGGTGAACTGGCGCATACTGGGGCATGTGGTTAATGATGTTTCGGTGATATCGCCTGCCATGAATTGTACGCAGATGAACCGTAACGGCGTGGGTATCTGGGCCGGGGCTATCCGCTACCATAACAAGCGCTTTTGGGTTTATTTCGGTGATCCGGACGAAGGCTACTTCATGAGTTCGGCCGCACGGCCCGAGGGCTCATGGACTACGGTAAAAAACATATTGCCCGAAAAAGGTTGGGACGACTGCTGCCCGTTTTGGGACGACGACGGGCAGGCCTATCTTATAGGTACTAAGTTTGCCGACCATTATAAAATTCACCTCTTTAAAATGTCGGCCGATGGTACGACAATAGACCGTGCGAGCGATAAGGTGATCTATCAGTCGAACGGCAGCGAGGCCAACAAAATGTACAAGATTAACGGCTACTACTACCATCTGTTTAGCGAAGTACGCAACAACGTGCGGGTACTGATGATGGAACGCGCCAAAAATATATGGGGCCCGTACGAAGGTCCGCAGCAACTGAGCGAGGGCCAGCAGCAATTTAACGAGCCTAACCAGGGCGGCCTGGTACAAACGCCTGGTGGACAATGGTATTTTTTAACCCATCACGGCTCGGGCGATTGGTCGGGCCGCATCATGAGCTTGCTGCCTGTTACCTGGACAAACGGCTGGCCCATCATCGGCAAACCTAACGGCGCCGGTATTGGCGAAATGGTATGGCAGGCGCCTATGCCGGTAAAAGGCACCAAGCGGGTTGTTCCGCAAAGTTCGGACGAGTTTACGGGCAGCAAACTTGGGCCGCAATGGGAATGGAATTATCAGCCCCGGGCCGATAAATGGTCGTTAACGCAGCGCAAGGGCTGGCTCAGGCTGCATGCCTTTAAGCCGCTTAAAAACAATTTGCTGCATGCCGGCAACACCATCACCCAGCGCAGCTACCGCACCACCAGTAACGAAGCTACGGTTAAAATTGACCTTAGCAAAATGGCAAATGGACAGCGGGCAGGCCTATCGCATTTTGGCGTGCCAAACTATGCGGCCGCCGGTGTGGTGCAAACCAGCCAGGGTAAACAGCTGCAGTTTTTTAATAAAGATAAAATAACCGACGGACCTGTCATCCAGGCCAATACCATCTGGCTACGCAGCAACTGGGGGCTGGATGGTAAAAGCAAGTTTAGTTACAGCACCAACGGTAAAGACTTTAAGCCCTTCGGCGAAACCTACCAGTTAAAATGGGGATCGTACCGGGGCGACAGGCTCGCTATTTACAACTTTAATTACGAACAAGAGGCCGGTTGTATCGACGTTGATTACTTGCGCTATGAATATGCTCAGTGAGATGTGTGCATTTATTTTATAAAATTTAACGTATACTGCAAAAGTGAAAATATCATTCATACAAAAAACAACTATAGCTGCTGTTGCTCTGCTGAGCCTACAAGGCTATAACCAAGCCTATAGCCAGAAAAAAACAACGTTTACGCTTACCTCGCCCGATGGCAACATCAGACTGGTGCTGCATGATGATTACCGGCCGGGTAATGATTCTGCCGCGTCGGCAGCGTTTGATGTGTATTACAAAACCGGCGGTAAGTTTATCGGGGTGTTACAACACAACGAATTAGGACTTAACACCGCCGACCAGCAGTTTAAGAACATCGATCTTAAAAATGCCGGTGCTATAAAACGGCTAAGCGAGAGCTACCGCATGCTTACCGGCAAACGCAGCCAGTGTACTAACGAAGCTTCTGAGCAGGTGTTTACCTTTGCTAACGGCGCGGGCAAGCAGCTTAACATCATTTTTAGAGTGTATAATGATGGGGTAGCCTTTAGGTACCAGCTGCCCAAAGCGGGCGCCGAGCCGGTTAATGTTACAGACGAGTTTACGACGTACCACATCCCCGGGCAAACCGCCCGCTGGGTGCAGAAGTACGACCCCGGTTACGAAGATTTTTACCCTTACAGCACCAACGGCAATGGCAACAAATCGCAGCAGTGGTCGTACCCCGCTTTGTTTAAAATGAATGGTGCCGAGGTGTACTATTTATTGTCAGAAGCCGCCAACAATGCTCAAAACTGCGCCGCCCTGCTTAGTAATGCGTGCGATGTAAATACTTACAAAGTTACTTACCCTGGTCCGCGTAATAGCTTTAAGCAACAAGGAGTTATAACTACAACACCATGGTCATCACAATGGCATACTATGATTTTAGGATCACTGGCTACGGTGGTACAATCAACCCTGATTACCGATGTAAGCGAGCCCAGCAAGATAGGCAACCCGGAATGGGTAAAACCCGGTTCGGCTGCGTGGGTATATTGGGCCTACAACCATGGTTCTAAAGACTATAAGCGTGTGTTAGAGTACGTTGACTTGGCCGTAAAGATGAACTGGCCCTACGTACTGATTGACTGGGAATGGGACCAGATGGCCAACGGCGGTAACCTGGAAGATGCCGTAAAGTACGCAAAAAGCAAAGGTATTAAACCCCTGATGTGGTACAATTCGGGTACTACCGATTGGTCGCACGATACGCCGGTAGACCGTATGCGCACCCGCGAAAGGCGCCTGCAGGAGTTTGACTGGCTCAACAAGATTGGCGTGTACGGTGTTAAAATAGACTTTTTTGCCGGCGACCAGCAAGATATGATGAAGCTGTACCTGGATATTTTAAAAGATGCCGCCGACCATCGTTTGATGGTCGATTTTCATGGCGCTACCATTCCGCGGGGCTGGTCGCGCACATACCCAAACCTCATGACCATTGAAGCCGTGCGCGGTGCCGAATGGTACAACAATAACGGCGATTTTACCAACAAAGCGGCTGTACACAACGCCACGCTACCCTTTACCCGTAACGTGATAGGCCCGATGGATTATACCCCGGTAACGTTTTCCAACAGTCAGCACCCGCATATCACCTCGTACGGGCACGAACTGGCCTTGTCGGTAGTGTTTGAGTCGGCCCTGCAAAACTTTGCCGACCGTCCGTCTGCCTTTTACGATTTGCCTGATGCGCCAAAAAAATTTCTGAAAACCGTACCCACCGCCTGGGACGAAACCCGCCTGCTGAGCGGTTACCCCGGCAAGCAAGTCGTAATAGCCCGCCGCAGCGGCAGCAAATGGTACATTGGCGGCCTGAACGGCATGGACGAAGCTCAGACGCTACAGTTCGACCTTAGCTTTATGAAGGGGAAACAAGTTAAGCTGAGCATCATTAAAGATGGCGGCAACGACAAATCGTTTTCCACTCAAAACACAACAGTAACCCCCGGCCAGCCTGTTAAGGTGTCCTGTTTGCCCAGAGGCGGATTTGTAGCGGTGGTAAGCCAATGAGCCCGAAAGTCCGTAAGTCCGTCGAGTACGTAAGTTTAAAAGTTCGTTTGAAGAATATCAGTTTTCAAAGTGATAAGCCAGGAAATGATTTTAGTTTTCATGCTATAGTCATTTCCTGTTTTGTTGACTGACTTACTAACTAAATCACTCGCCTACCTCAACGCGCTTCAACCTGACACTGCTCAGCGGGTTTACAATCATCGGAATTTTTTCAACCCGGGTTTCGCTGGTGTCGAGGCCGAAGGCTTTGGCATCGCCTTGGGCCATGTGTTTGATGGCGAAATAGCTGTTGAGTATAAAACCTTCGCTCAAGCTAAAGTTGTTGTTGTACGACAGGAACTTTTCAAAGATCACGAACTGAAAGTCGGCCGGCAGGTTGTATTCGCGCAATGATTCATAACGGCTGGTAATGTCCAGTTCGCCGCGGGCAATCATTTCTTCAACCGCCTTGCGGAACAGCACATTTACCCTCGGCTGTATCCTGAAACCGATCCTGAACTCCAACCTGATCACTTTATCTTCTTGCAGTTCTTCAACTACATATTCCATGGTGTAAGGCTCGTCGGTACGCTCGATATGTACAAACCAGTAAACGTCGGCCCGTTTGGGCTTGCGACTCAGGATGGAGTGCATAATTTTTTGTTCGATCTGCTTGCTGCTGTTGGCTTTAGTAAGATAGATGAGGTGAGTCGCAAACTTAGGGATGCCCTGATCGGCGCTCATGGCCTGCAACATAGGGATGTATTCCTTCAGATCCACAAAGTTGAGGAACCGGTTGTTGATTTTACGCGCCCTGTACCAGATGTACATCGTAAAAATCAGCCCCACCTCAAATACCAGGAAGAACAAACGTTTAACAATTTTAACCGCGTTGGCTACAAAAAACGAAAACTCAATACTTAAAAACACGCATAAAATGATAGCCACCAACCAAACCGGCCAGTGCTTAACGTAGCGCATAAAGTAATACATCAGCACGGTAGTCATGAGCATGGCCACCGTAATAGAAAAGCCGTACGCCGCTGTCATGTGTTCGGATTTTTTAAAATACAGCGTAACGGCAATGCAGCCGAAACACAAAATCCAGTTGATGCTCGGGATGTAAATTTGTCCGCGGATGTTACTCGGATATTTTACCGTAACGCGGGGCCAAAAATTCATGCTCATGGCCTCGCTGATGAGCGTAAACGATCCGCTGATGAGCGCCTGGCTGGCAATAATGGTGGCCATGGTAGCAATACCAATGGCAGGCAGCAAAAAGGCGTGCGGCACAATCTCAAAAAACGGGTTAACCCCATCAATCGCCTGGTACTTGCTTTGGGTAAGTACCCATGCGCCCTGCCCCAAATAGTTGAGCACCAAACAGGTTTTTACGAAAATCCAGCTCGCCTGTATGTTTTTACGACCGCAATGGCCCAGGTCGGAATATAAAGCTTCGGCACCGGTGGTACACAAAAACACGGCGCCCAACAGCCAAAAGCCGTGCGGGTGCTGGGTAAGTAAGTCCCAGGCGTAAATGGGGTTTAAAGCTTTAAATATTTGGGGATATTGTGCCACCTGTATAGTGCCTACCAGGCCAAGCATCACAAACCAAACCAGCATTACCGGCCCAAAGGCTTTGCCTACCACGTTGGTGCCAAATTGCTGAAAGATGAACAGCAGTAAAATAATACTGATCACAATACCCAGAATTAAATCGTTACCGGGCACAAAATACTGGCTGAGCGAGGGTACCAGGTTTAACCCCTCTATGGCCGACGTTACCGAAATGGGCGGCGTAATAATACCGTCGGCCAATAGTGTACCGGCACCGATGATGGCCGGAATCATTAACTTTTTACCGTAACGCCGCACTAGGGCGTAGAGCGAAAAAATGCCGCCCTCGCCGCGATTGTCGGCCTGTAGGGTAATGATGATGTATTTGAAGGTAGTTTGCAGGGTGAGCGTCCAAAACACGCAGGAGATAGCGCCCAACACCAGAAACTGGTCGGCGCGGCCGCCTTCTTTTAATAAAGTCTGGAAGGTGTAAAGAGGAGAAGTACCGATGTCGCCAAAGATGATACCTAAAGTAATGAGTACACCGGCACCCGAAAGTTTTCTGAGATGAGGACTGTTCATGAATTTAAACTATACAATAGATCAATAGTTGCCATGCCGCGAACAAGGGGTATGCCATTTTGAAAAAAAAGCCTTTCATTATGGTGTGGTGGCGGTTTTAGGTTTTTACCGTTTGAGCGTACCCTTCCATTTTGGTAGGGTTGTTTTCCATTTTGGAGGGGTGAGTTGAGGCAAGGAGCGAATGAGTGAGTTTTAGGTAATGCCTTAAGTACTCCTGCTGTCATTTTGATGATTATCAGTATCCCTTATGTTAAGTGGGTCGGTATGTTTTTAACTTAAGGCAGTAATTCTAAACTCACTTCAGTCCGCTCACTTGCCGCGGAGGCTGGTACTTTGGCATAGCCCCAAAGTACCCAAAACGCCTAGCTGTTGCGATCACCTCTCTACCGCACAAGCCCCAAGCTGGCCCGGGCGCAACAGCGGGCCTTTGTGCTTCTTTGATCAGAGTTTGCTGAATTTGAAAATCAACAGAATTAATAGTTTCAGCGGTTTGGAAATTCCTCCCGTCCGAGGAGGATTTAGGTGGGGCAACTCCCATCCAGGGGGGCAGGTGGGCTTGTGCTTTCTGTCACCCTCGCCAGCTTCGGCCGAAAGGCGGGCAGCACATGGTGGCCTGTGTGCGAATGCAGAAGTATTTTAGATTTTGCAGAAGAGTGGCCCAAGAGCGCGAAGCATGGTCAAAATGTAAACAGCCTGTGGTGCTGCCCGCCTTTGCAGCGCAATGGCCCGTGCGCAAAAGAAGCCTTCGAGGGTGACTTGAATTATTCACCCGTTAATTGTTTTTAAAGGTGTTCATGAGATCGCTGCGCTAAGTTTTCGCTTCTTTTGTTTCAAGACAAAAGAAGTAGCTATCCGCGGCAACGAGCGGACAAAGTAAGTGAATTACCACAAGCCGAAGTTAAAAACGCACAAACCAACTTGAAAGCGTACATGTATGGTGTTCACCTGTCCTAAAGGTATGGCGCCCATACCTCGCAAATATAAGATTGTTTCTTACTCATTCTCCACTCACTCATCGCTGTCATCTGCACATCTGCACACCTGCACATTCACCACTCACTCACTCACTCATTGCTTCACCACCTCCAAACCAAAATCCTGCTCACTTTTTGCCCTTGCGACATGGGGATGGTTTTTACTTCGGCGGCGCCCAAGTAGTCGAGCGATTTGTAGCAGCCGGGCAGGGTGGTTTTTTGCGATATCAACGACGAAAACCATTTGCACTGACCGGCAAACTGCTTGCTTTCGCTCATCATCTTGTTTAAAAAGCGGGGTTCGCCGCCTTCGCACCAAAGTTCGTTGTTGCGGCCGCCAAAGTTGAGGCCCGCGCCTGCGTCCTGACCCAGCTTTTCCCACTTGCGCTGCGATTTTTCTTTTACCTCGCGCGACGATGAATGGAATGGCGGGTTACACATCGTAATGTCGAACTTTTCGCCGGGTTTAATTATGCCCTGAAAAATATGATTGTAAGAAGTTTGCTTGCGGATGTCGATCGCCTTGGCAAGGCCGTTTTCTTCGACTGTTTTTTTGGCCCAGGCAGCGGCAATGTAGTCGGCCTCGCTGCCTGCAAAGTTCCAACCGTAGGCCTGGTGGCCCAGCAACGGGTAAATACAGTTGGCGCCCACGCCTACATCCAGCACCTTTACGCTTGCACCGGTTGGGATAGTGCCGTTATTGCCTTCGGCCAGTACATCAGCCAGGTAATGCAGGTAATCGGCACGGCCGGGTATAGGCGGGCATAAAAAACCTTCAGGGATGTCCCAGGTGTTAATTTTATAATAATGCTTTAGCAGGGCCTGGTTTAATACCTTCACGGCTTCCGGGTCGGTAAAGTTGATGGTAGGCTCGTTTTGCTCATTGCGCGTTAAATATTTACGCAGGGCAGGCAGGGCTCTGGTAAGCTCGCTAAACGGGTAACGCCCGCGGTGCAAATTACGTGGGTGCAGGTTGTTTTTATCGGCCGGAGTGGGAGTGTTAGTCATGTACAAGTTTACTGCTATGCGGCAAAGGTACGGTTTTAAGATGTGGTAATGGAGTGATTAAGTTTAGGACTGTGTTGCCCAATGTAACTGAAAGGGTGCTTTGGTGAGTTGGATTAAGTATTTACGTCGTTTTAATTATTATAAGCAGTTTGAGGTACCCGACAGATTGCTCGCGTAATGATTAACAACTATTTGTCCGTTTGGCGACTAAACTCAATCGGCCGTCATCTCTTAATGCAAACTAACTACCCTGGTAATCTGCCAGCGATTATCCTGATTTCTCCAGATAATCATAAACTTAGCCGGTTCGCTTTCAATGTTTTCAACCAGGTTGCGAAAACTATGATAGCCAAATTCAATGGCACCGTAGCCGGGTATTTCGTAAACTTCGATGCTTCCGGGTGTAAGTATGCGTTGTACTTTGCCGAATATGTTTTTTTGAATTGACTGCAATAATTCTTGTTTAGAGGTGGTGAGCCCGCCGCGGTCATGGTAAAATTCAATGTTATCGGCCGTGAGCGAGTCCATCAGTGCTGCCTTGCTATGATTATAAGTATCAAAATAAAGGCTGTCCATCCGCACGATGGTTTTATACAAAGGCTGCGTTGCGGGATGGTATGGAGACGGGATAAAACGTTGATTGACTGTGGCAACTGCAACAGTTGAAGAATGAGTTGAACGGGTAGTTTTGCGTTTTTGAGCCAAAACCGGAACGGTTAGAACCAAACAGGCACTGATTGCAATTAAAGTTTTCATGAACGTTAGTCGGCTACATCGTAATAATTGTTACAACATGTAGCCTGAATTTTACAAAAGCAAGCCCTATTGGCTGCAAACGCATTTTTTGAGCGGTTGTTGTAACAAAATATTTAGCCGTAACTCTAATAAGCCATATGCAACCGATCAACGTAATTATCACTGGTACCACAGGGATGGTAGGCGAGGGCGTAATGCTCGAGTGTCTTAACCATCCAAAAGTGGCTCGCGTGCTCAGTGTAAGCCGAAAACCCACAGGCCACAAACACCCCAAATTAACCGAATACCTGGTGCCTGACTTTATGGCCCTTAAGCCCAACGACGAACAACTAAAGGGCTATGATGCCTGCTTTTTTTGTGCCGGTGTAAGTAGCCTGGGCAAAAACGAAGCCGACTACACCCGTATTACTTACGATACAACTATGCATTTTGCAAAGGTAATATCTGGTTTAAACCCTGATAGTTCATTTGTTTATGTAAGCGGTGCGGGTACCGACAGCTCCGGCCAAGGTCGTTTAATGTGGGCGCGTGTTAAGGGCCGTACCGAAACTGCATTAACTAAGCTTCCGTTTAAAAAGGTTTGCAACTTCAGGCCGGGTATTATGAAGCCGATGCCTGGTCAGCAGCATGTGCTCAAGTGGTACAAATATGCCGGTTGGCTATTCCCGGCTGTTAAGCGTTTATTTCCAAATTCGGCCAGTACCATACAGCAGGTAGCCCGCGCCATGATTATTTGCGCTACCACCGTAGCCGGCCGCAAGGTGCTGGAGGTAAGCGACATTAACCGATTGAGTGACAGGTATTCATAAATGTATACTGTTTAACTACCATCATAAAGTGCCGGGCATACGCTGGCAAGCCCGGCATTTTAATACATGTTATATAAAAGCTAATCTGCCTTGTTTTCAAGCAGCTTATCAATATCTCCGGGCAGCAAGCGGTCACTCGGACGGCGGGCATTATCGTCGGCCACGCGGCCGGTTTTGTCTATAAGTACATAACGTGGTATGCCACTCATCTGAAACTTTTCGGCAACGGCCAGATATTCGCTTTTGGTGAGTAAGCGGTTTTCGCCTTTAATATCTTTTTCGGCAATCATTGCCTTCCAGTCTTTCTCAGCCGAGTTAGAAGCCAGATATAAAAAAACGATGTCTTTGCCTGCATATTTATTTGTCAACTTTTTTGAGTTCGGCATTTCCTCCAAACATGGCCCGCACGAGGTAGACCAAAAATCAACGTACACCACTTTACCGGCATATTTGCTGATGATACCCGCGAAAACCTTGTCGGCATCAGTGACTTTGCGATTGCCGGCTGACGGGGCAAAAGCATCATGTGACAGGGCCGACCGGTAAGCATTCAATACAGATGTTTTAAGAGCATAATCGGTTACCGCTTTTTTAAATTGACCGATGTAGGCGGTTAAGTCCCCAACTTTTTTGTCCTTTATTTTGCTTAAAAATAAGTTGCATAAAGCGGCTTCTTTCAATAGTCCGGCCGGCAGATTCAAAAAGGTTCGCATCTCGGTGGCAGCAGTTGTATCCTTAGTTTGGCATTTTCTGCTGAGATAATATCCATACTGAAAGGCCAACTGCCCGTAATACTCAGAAATAGCAAGCTTCGGATTGTTTACAAGTGGGTTGCGTAAAAAGTTAAAATAGTTTTCCGGTAAAATTAATGATGCCTCGTCCAGTTGGTTTTGACTGGGATAGATCCATGTGTATCGTAAAATATCAACCCAGTACTCACATTGCAAACTGGCAGTAGCCCATTGTTTAAACAATGGGGTAGGACGATGTTTGCCGAGGTAGCTTTGTAAGAACAAGCTGTCTTGCCGGTAACTTGCCGCTAAATATTGCCGGTATTGGGTTGGCTTTTGATGTTTTTGAGCCGCCATTAATTTTTTCACCCGTGCATATTTGCCTGTACCGTATATGGTTTGGTTATGTTTGTCAAGCGCTTGTTCGTATGCTTGTAAATCACGGTTGGCCCGGGCATTATCACCGCCAAAATTTAAAGTTCTTTCATAATTGTCTGCGTCAAAATATACTTGCAAGTGAGCGCCCGGCATCACCAGTAAATTCGATTCTTCCGTATTGTAATCGAAATGAATGCACTGCGGCCCGGTTTTAATAAACGCTAAGCGGAAGCTGCCATCAGGTTTAATTTTGCTGTGATAGGTAAACTCTTTGTTGAGCGCCAGATCCGTAAAAGAAACAGCCACCACACCGGCCGAATCCAGGTGTTTGGCCGCATTTATTATTTTTCCGCTGAGGTAAACCGAGTCGGTTTTAAAATGGGTTTGCGCTTGCGAGGCAATGCCGGTTATCAATAAAAGGGCAGTGAGTAAGGCTTTCATCAGGGTGTTATACGAAAAACTAAGATAAGCTTTTTTTGAGATAAAAAGGGTTATGTCAATGAGTGAGTGAGTGACAGAATGAGTGACAGAATGAGTGAATAGTTTTCTTGGTTCTTGGCTCTTGGTTCGTGGTTCTCTTCCTGATCTGTCATCCCGAGCGATAGCGAGGGATCTTGATACTTGCGATGAGTGAACGAGCGATTTAAAGGTAATAAACCATCACGTCTGTGCGAGGTATGGGCGCCATCTTTTCAGGACAAGTGAACGCGTGATAAGTACGCTTTAATGTTTATCAGTGCGCTTTTAACTTCATTTAGCACTCATTAACTCAATTCAGTCCGCTCATTCGCCGCGGAGGCTGGTACTTTGTCATAGCCACAAAGTACCCAGACTTAGCGCAGCGATCTCATGAACACCTGTAAAAAAACAAACACTCCATGAATAACGCCCTATCTGTTGCGATCACCTGTCCGCCCGCGATCCCTCCGCTGGCCCGTGCGCAACAGCGGGCCTTTACGCCTCTGAGTCTGAATCAGAATTAACTGAATTAGAGAATTTATAAAATTAGGTATCGCCGTGCTATTAAAAGTCCTCCTTTTCCGGGGAGGATTTTAGTGGGGCTGTTTGACTCACTTCCAGTTATCAATAAAATACAGTAACCCCCTGCAATTCAAAAGCTTCCCCTTTAGGGGGCCGGGGGGCTACGTTTGGGGGCTAGGCTTGAGCTGCCCCCCGTCACCCGCCCCAGCTTCGGCCGAAAGGCGGGCAGCACATGGTGGTCACGTGCGGCAGGTAAAGGCATTTTAGATTTTGCAGAAGCGCAGGCCAAGCGGGCAAAGGCGCAAAAGCTAAAAAGCCTGTGGTGCTGCACGGCTTTGCAGGGTAAAGGCCTTGTGCGCAAAGAAGCCTTAAAGGGTGACTTGATTTTTTGCTTACTTTTGTATCAAGACAAAAGTAAAATGCCCCTCCGGCATAGAGGAGTTCGAGATAAGTTGATTACTACAAGCTCACGTCCCGAACACACCAAACCGCAAGTAGCAAGATTTCTCTCTATCGTTCGAAATGACGACTTAAGAATTTACTGCCCCTTACGGTCTCAACCGACTCACCGACTTTCGGACTTATTCACTAATCTGCACTAAATCCTTTTTATCTAACCACCCCTTACTTACCTGACCTTTACGATTGGTAAATTCTACATAAATGTACCCGTTCTGGTCATCCTGCGCTACAAGGCGGGCTTTGTTCCATTTGTTGAGGTTGGCTTTGCGCTTGCTTTCTTCGTTAGGCTCGTTGTGGAAGTAGGCGTAATCGGCCAGTACCGTGAACGCCTTGCCGGCATCCGGACCGGGATTATCCAGGTTGGGCGGTTGCACCACGGCGCGGGTGATGATGGGTTTACCGTCGCGGGTGGTATCTAATTTACGTTTGGGTGTAGTTGCTTCGGTTTGGGCACTGTCGGCCGATTTACCGGGCAGCCATTTGTAACCGGCGTAAACGCCTAAGGCGATCAGCACGAAGCCTAAAATAATGGCCGTAGTGGTTGATATGCCGGGTTGTTTGGGCTGTATAAGTGGGGGCAGACCGTTGGTGTTGGCTGAGTTGCTTGTAGCAGTAGCAGCCGTAGTAGGACGGCCTTGCTTAAGGGCGGCCAGTTCGCTTTCTTTTTGGGCAAGGGCCTGTTTGGCTTCGGTGAGTTCGCGCTCAAAGCGCATGGTTTTTTCGCGCTGTTGCAGCAACAGGTTAGTAAGGCTGTCGTTCTGGCTTTGCAGCACCAGCGATTTTTCGGTATCGCTTTTTATCGTGAGCGCGCTGTGCTGGGCCTGTATGGCCTGGTGCAGTTCGGAGCCGTTGGCAAAACGCTCGTTCGGCTTTTTCTGCAAGCAGCGGGTAATGATGGTAAGCAACCATTCCGGAACCTGCATTTCGCGGCTTTGCTTGTCGGCATCCCAAAACTCCGGCATGTGCTGGCGGCGCAGTTGCAGCAGGTCGGGCGGTGGAGTTTCCATGTGGGCCAGCATCACCAGGTTGCGGGCGGTGGCGGCACTGCTGTTGAGCGGGAACGGTACCACGCCGGCCAGCAACTCGTACAAAATAATGCCGTAACTGTAAATATCGCTTTGCGGCAGCAGTTCGCCTTCGTTTTGCTCGGGAGCCATAAACTCCACGGCACCGGCATTGCGCAGGCTGCTTCGGCGCTGCTCGTCGGTCATGATGGCCAGGCCAAAATCGAGCAGCATGTAGTTGCCCGTGTTTACGTTGTATTTAATGTTGTTGCTCTTGATGTCGCCGTGGTTAACGTTTACCTGGTGGCAATGGCTTAGGGCCAGCGCCAGTTGGTTAGCTACCTTGATGACTTCGGGAATGGTAAACACTGGTTCGTGAGGGGGCTGCAGCAGTTCGGCCAGATCGGGACCCTCGATGTATTCCATCTCGATGTAGGGCAGCGAGCCGCTCTCGGTAATGCCCGAACTATAAATTTTAACTACATGGGGCGTAGGGCGCTCGTTAACTTTTTTTAGTTTTTCGACCTCGTTCTGGAAGTTGCGGAAATTTTTGTCGTCGGCACTTTCCGAATAAATAGGCGTCGGCAGCAGCTTAACCGCCACCACAATTTCGCCGGTGCGCCGCGCCTTATATACCGAACCCTGCCCTCCGTTGCGCAAGGCCCCCAAGTTTTCGAGCCCCTGAGCTATGGTAAATACTTTACCCATGTAGTGTTTATTGTTTTTTGTGGTGTAAACTTAAGACAGTAGCAATAAGTTTCAAATCATCCTATTTTGAGATTTTAACGCCTAAATATAGAGGTTTTATTTATCTTGCTTAGGATAACCTTACACACATTGATGGCTAAAATAAATGTCGTTTTTACCGGTTCATTTCTTCAAATAAAAGATGAGCCTATTACGATTGATTACTTTCGAGCAAAACTTACCTCAACAGTTTATAACGATACGATTGACAAAGGTGGAGTTACCTATAATGTCAGTTTTTTAGATAACTTTTTAAAAATCGATTATAGTTATGGTAGATCACTGCCGCGACCAGAGAATGTCATTAACATTACAACAGGAAATGCTGAAGCAAATCCACGAAATCCAGATCAATATGAGCCAAAACAGCATTTTGCGCTAATTGACTGTGCTACTGGGCTTTTATGGCTAAGTAACGTTCGGAAACAAAATCTAATACTTGCTTTCCTGAAAAAGAATCTAAACGAAGCTAAAATTTACATTAAGAATGTTTATAACGAGCAAGAATTTCTTAGTCAAATTAAATTACTTGATGAAGTCCGTTTTAGTGCTGTACCCAATTTGTTTTCAACATCTAACACTTTGGCTCAAGCGTTGGCTCAAGAAATAAATGGCTATGGTGGATCTGTTGCTATGCTTACAATAAAATATGACGAACCTGTTGCTATTGCTAAAATAATTAGTAAAATTACTTCGGTTTTTAATAACAAAGAATCATTTCGAAATATATTTATATCGGGAAGGGACGAACGAAACCTCGGGATGCTTTTTAATCAAAGCGCATTTTCTCGGAAAATAGAGTTTAAAACTGATGTCGATGAAAATGAAAACTATAACAGTGAGGAAGTCTTTAGAGTGCTCATAGCAAAAATTATTGATGAAAATAATTAAATACATTAGTCTTATTGCGACGCCGATTTTAACAGCCTTTGTTTTTAGGAATCATCTTGAGAAGATAAAAGACGATGTTTTAACAGATATGGTGACTTTTTTGTCAATCACTATTGGATTTGGAATAACAGCTTTGTCAATTATTTCAGCGTCAAAATTTTCTCAAAATTTGTACCGAATGGAAGATTCAAACAACAATTCAAGAACATTACTACACGTCATTGTCGGGAATTTTGAACGTGCGGTAATTTGTTTTACATTAAATATTGCATTGATATTCTTGTATAAATTTTTGAATAATTTTTGTGGCTTTAAAAATATCCTTCTACTTAATCTATCTCTGAGAAATATGATGATTGTAATAATTTGGTACTTCCTCATCTTATCATTTTTATTATTTATTTATCTTTTAATTACGTTTTGTAAATACGTTATTAAAAGTGCAGCTACTCAATAGTTTGTCAATTCTTAGTCTAAATTATCTTCTTAATTTTCTGCAATAAACTGTCTAATTCAGGCATATCGTTTTCGATTTTGAGAAGTGTCTTGATAGATTCTAATTGATTAATTAATTGTTCAGTGTTATCTTGAAGTTCCGCGTTTTTTTGCTCCAAGTCCTTTTGTGCTTTTAAAATTAGGGCGTTGGTTATTTCCTGTATTTGTTTTAACAGATTAGTGAAATCAATTACGGCAAGTCCTGCATCTTCTGCAACAAGCGATGTCGCCGTCTCATGCCAAATCTTAAAATCCAAATCAATGTGACCAGCTAATTTATTTCTAATT
>CAJYJH010000045.1 GCA_913775265.1 uncultured Mucilaginibacter sp.
GACAACTGACCGTAAAGAAACTGAAGTTTACGTAAATTAAATAAGGTATTTCCGTAAAATTTATGGAAATATGGGGATGTGTTGATCTAAAGTTCAATAATATGGAAGTTTGTTATTAATCATTTCAGTTATTATGGCGATTAGCGTGGCAAGTACTTCTCAGTCCGATACTTTAAAAAGCAAGATCAATAACCTTTGGCACCTGGTGGGTAATACCCCAATGCTGGAGCTGCATTACACCTATAAAGGCAAACCGGGCCGGGTGTTTGTTAAATGCGAACATTACAACTTAACCGGCAGTGTAAAAGACCGCATGGCGCTGTACATTATGCACCAGGCTTACAGCGCTTCGGTAATTCAGCCCGGCGATGTTATTGTGGAAGCCACATCGGGTAACACTGGTATTGCTTTTGCCGGTATTGGCAAGGCGCTTGGCCACGACGTTATTATTATGATGCCCAACTGGCTGAGCAAGGAGCGGCAGGATATTATTAAAAGCTTAGGCGCGCAGGTGCATTTGGTAAGCAAAGCCGAAGGCGGATTTTTGGGCAGTATACAAATGGCGGAAGATCTGCAGCAGCAGTCGGCGGGATATTTTTTACCACGCCAGTTCGAGAATATGTACAATGCCGAAGCGCACGAAAAAACTACCGGTCCCGAAATATGGCAGCAACTGCAAAATGAGGGTTTAGTACCCGATGCTTTTGTAGCCGGGGTAGGCACGGGCGGTACGGTGATGGGCACCGGGAAGTACCTTAAATCGATGAACCCAAACATCTATGTACACCCGCTTGAGCCGGCCGAATCTCCTACGCTAACCACCGGTTATAAAGTAGGAGCACACCGTATTCAGGGCATATCGGACGAGTTTATCCCTGCCATTGTAAAGTTAAAGGAATTGGATGAGATTGTGCAGGCTGGCGATGGTGATGCTATTATTATGGCGCAAAAATTGGCCCGGCAGTTAGGATTGGCTGTGGGTATATCCGCTGGCGCTAACGTAATTGGCGCCATTAAGCTGGCCGAAAAATTAGGCCCGGATGCCGTAGTGGTTACCCTGCTTTGCGACAGCAATAAAAAATACCTGAGCACCGATTTGGTTAAAGAAGAGCCTGTAAAGCCTGGCTACCTCTCAACCGATGTAGATTTTACCGACTATAAACCTATTTGCAGGTTGCCCGAACCGGTAATTCACCTTTAAATCTATCCATTAAACCCAAACTTATTTTATGAAGAAGATCATCCTGTTAATGATGCTTTTATGTGCAGGTACTGTAATGCGCGCGCAAATTTTAACACCCGTGCAGTGGGCTTACGCCGGTAAACGAATCAGTAAAACCGAAGCCATGATTTTAATTAAAGCTACCATTGATGATGGCTGGCATGTTTACTCGCAAAACACGACAGAGGGCGGCCCGGTTAAAACCACCATTAAGTTCACTCCCGATCAAAGCTATAAATTAGTTGGCAGTACCATCGAGCCTAAAGCCATCACGAAGTTCGAAAAGGCCTTTAACATGAATGTGAGCTACTTTGAGCATTCGGTGGTGTTTCAGCAAAAAATTAAAACCAATACTGCCGGACCGCTTGCGGTTAAAGGCACGGTGGAGTACATGACCTGTAACGACCAGAAATGCCTGCCGCCCGATCAGCTCAATTTTACGGTAACCATCAAGTAATTTAACCTATCAACCTGTAAAATATATTCCCTTGTATCACATTAAGCGTTTATTCATTTGGGTTATAATGCTGTTTTGGCTGTGCCCTACGGTAGCTACGGCAGCCATTCAGGATACCATATCAACATCTGATATTGAGTTTACCCCGGCAGAAAAAGCAGTACCGGCCGTTACCGCCGATACTAATAAAAACCAGACAGCATCTAAAGAAAGTTTAAAGCCTGCACCTGCTAAACAACAGTCAGCAAGCCCCGTTAAGCAAACCTTGGGCAGCATATTTTTAGCAGGTTTTTTAGGCGGATTAGCTGCCCTGCTAATGCCCTGCATTTTCCCGATGCTGCCCTTAACGGTAAGCTACTTTACCAAAAGCACCACATCAAGGGCAAAAGCTATTCGCACAGCCATATTTTATGGGTTAAGCATCATTTTTATTTACGTGGTGCTGGGGCTTGCCATTACCGTGGTTTTTGGGGCCGATGCATTAAATAGTTTTTCTACCAACGGTGTGTTCAACTTTGTTTTCTTTTTACTGCTGGTAGGTTTTGCTGCGTCCTTTTTAGGCGCTTTTGAGTTAACGCTCCCCGCTAAGTGGGTAAACCGTATGGACGAGCAGTCGGACAAAGGCGGCTTGCTGGGTATATTTTTTATGGCGGCTACGCTGTCGCTGGTATCTTTCAGTTGCACCGGGCCTATTATTGGTACCTTATTGGTGCAGGCTGCGGTGAGCGGCGCGCTTTTAGGCCCTGCCATCGGTATGCTGGGTTTTTCGCTGGCGCTGGCTATCCCGTTTGCGTTATTTGCCATGTTTCCGAGCTGGTTGGGGGCGTTGCCTAAATCGGGTGGTTGGCTAAATAGTGTAAAGGTAACGCTGGGTTTTTTAGAGCTGGCGCTGGCACTTAAGTTTTTATCAAACGTAGATCTGGCTTACCGCTGGCATTGGTTTGACCGTGAGGTGTTTTTGGTGTTATGGATCATCATTTTTGCTATGATGGGTTTTTACCTGCTGGGCAAGCTCAAATTTAGTCACGACAGCGATTTGCCTTACATTTCGGTTCCGCGTTTGTTTTTGGCTATGGTGGTACTGGCTTTTACCTTATATATGGTGCCCGGTTTGTGGGGAGCGCCGCTCAAAAGCATCAGCGCATTTTTGCCGCCGCAATCTACCCAGGATTTTGATCTGTACACTGCCAGCCTTATGGGCAACAACGGAGCTGGAGCTACAGCGGCCGACAATACACCGCATAAATACGCCAACCTGTTTGAAAAGCCCGCCGGTTTTAATCCGTTTTTTGATTATGCTGAGGGCATTGCCTATGCCAAAAAAGTAGGCAAACCCGTAATGATTGATTTTACCGGCCACGCCTGTGTAAACTGCCGTAAAATGGAAGCCAACGTATGGACCGATAAAACCGTGCTGCCCGTAATTCGCGACGAATATGTGCTGATCCAATTATACGTTGACGATAAAGAGCCCTTACCGGCAAACGAACAGTACACCAGCAAGTTCAGTGGCAGGCGTATCACTACCATCGGAGCCTTAAACAGTGACTTACAGGCGTCGCGATTCAACAGCAACTCACAGCCGTTTTATGTGCTGCTCAACCCGCAAACCGAGCAAGCCATGGCCGAACCACAAGGCGCCGATTTTGAGGTGAACAGTTACCTCAATTATTTACAAAGCGGCTTAAAGGCGTATCACCCATAATCTTCATTTGTTCTTGTGTTATAGAGATTAAGTTTAGTTATCTGGCAAAGCATCCCCTTGAAGAGGATGCTTTTGCTTTTTGAGATATTTACGCTGTATAGGGATAACTATAGAATGCTTTCGGACCGAAGCATTGACCTCAGTCCAGCACCACCTGCCATTGTTGATTTTGATTGATGGCATAGCCTAAACCGTCGCTCATTTCGTGAACTTCCAGCCCATGCTTTTCGCTGAAGCGGGTGTGCAACTCACGAACCGGATAGCCGTTTTCGCGCTTTAAAAAGATAAGAAGCGAGGCCATATTAGGTGCCACATCTTTTAAGGGCTGATAATCTTCTTCTTTTACAAAAGCTGAACTCATAATATAAGGTGGACAATTCGCGATAAGAATTGTTCACCTTTTTACTTTAAGCCGTCTAATCCCAGTTAAAAGAGACCTTGCGATTATTTAGTTTCCATTGAGCAGGGAAGGGGTTAGTCATCCAGTCCAGCGGCTCGCTGGTGGGTTGTACTTTGGCGGCTTGTGCAAAGGCCGTTTTAATGGCAGCTTTCTTTTCGGCAGTGAGCGAGTTAATGTCTGCCGATATAAAAAGCGGAGATCCGCTTTCGGCCAGTAGTTGCAACCACTGTTTGTTTTTCTCCCAGGCAATATCTTTGGTCAGGCCTACGCAGTCGCCATCGGCGGCGTAAAAAGTATTGTGTTGCGGTAGTCTGAAAGCCAAAGTGTTTACACCCATCTTTTTAGTGCGTGCCCAATCTTTGCCGCTGGTGTCATCACCTATACGGTTTAATTCAAACACGCCGGCAGAGAGATGGCTCAGCGTATTACAGCCAATCAGGTACATATCACCGGCAGCTTGGCGGATGGTGCGGTACAAATCGGCAACAATTTCGGCATTGGTGCGGGTTTGGTCGTAAAAGTGCCAGCCGGGTTGAGTAAAACCGTTTTGCATCTGCATACCCCAGCGGCCAAAAATATCTAGGTTACTGTAATCGTGTTTTACCATTTCGTAACCCCAATCGCGGTACAGCTTAAAGTTTTTGCGGATGCGTTCCAGAGTTTCCGGAACGGTAGGGTCTAAAATGGGTTCTTTAGGATTATTGCGGCCTTGTATGCGCGGCGCCAGATAACCGGCCGGATCATCCAGGCGGGCAATCAAGGTTCGCGTCCATAAGCCGGGGCGCATACCCAAACCTTTAATGGTATTGGCCATTCGATGCATATCCGGAAACTTAGCGTTAGAGATCGAAAAATCATCAGCCTGCTCCCAGCCATCATCAATCACCGAAAAGGGCCGGTTACTAGTCGAAGTTACCAAAGAAGCCATGACCTCCGTTTGCTCGCGGATAGTTTTTTCGGAGTTATTGCCGTAAGCAAAATACCAGTCGTTAATGCCGTATACCGGTTGTTTGGGCAAAAGCGGTTTATGGCACATTACTTTACAAAAGCTGGTAAGGGCCGCGTAGGCGTTTTCACCAGCTTTATTCTGGTAAGTAACGATGCTGGCCGCATGCAGCTTACGCTGCCCCAGCTTAACCGGCATCCCGCCCGATTGGGTATCCATCACTAAACTTAAGCTGTTACCATCAACCTCCCACCAGCATAGGGTAGATGGGCCGGTTTTCACGCCAAAGCATGCAGTGTCGGCACCATCGTGCAGTAACAGGTACCATGGGTATCCTGTGCCTGCTGCAGGTTTCTTCCAGGCCAGGTCGCCATAGCTGCGTTCCCAATGGTCGCCCAGTGATTGGCTGTATTTGGCAGTGTCATATTTCCAATCCAACTTTACGGCCTGCAACGCGCTTTGCGGCGAATTGATATACACCGCCTGTGCATTGCCATCCGGATTAATGGTTACCCGGATGTCCTGGTAGCTGTAACTGTTTCGTCCTGAGCCCGTCAGTTTTACCCATTGGTTATTTACCATGGCCCAAGCCACATCCGGCAGACTGATGAGCCGCCCGCCCGGAACTGCCGCCGCAAACGTAAGCCTGCTGCTGATTAACGAACTTAGCCCTAAAGCGCCTAACTGGATAAAATGACGTCGTTGCATAGTGGTTTACTTGGTGGGCGTTAAGTTAACGATTGATGAGCGAAGTGTAAGCAGGGGTGAGGTATTGTGCCGTAAATTTTACACTGTCTGAGGTGAATTTTAATATGTACGAGTAACTATTTAAATGGAGGCTGTGAATTGTTAGCTTACCGGTGATATTTGTAAAAACATAAACCCACTAAACGCAAAAAGAGCCACTCTCGCAGTGGCCCATTCTTCTATCAACTGAATTTACAATGTAAAACTATTTAAATACGGAGTGTACGTTGGTGATTTTCCAGCCGTCGCCGGTGTTAGCCATGGTGATGTAGTTGCTGCGGGTAAAGTTTTCGTATTTCATGTCTACCTTCATTACGCAGATGTCGTTGTTGCTTTGTATCTGGCTGGTGGTAGTGATGCAGTTTTGCACTACGCCTTTGTTCTTTTTCATAAAGTCGAGCATGTCTTCTTTGCTAAAAGTTACCAGCTTTTGTCCGCGCATTACGCTGAAAGTAACTGATGGGTCTAAAGCAGCTTCAAATCCAGCTACCTGGCCTTTTACCATAGTGTTGATGAAAGATGACAAGGTGTATGAGCGGGTAAATTTGGCGGCGGTAGGTTCGTCGGCTTTAGCACAAATGGTACTTACTACTAAAATAAAAGCTAAACAGATGGTGTGTAATGTTTTCATGATATCTCGAATTTAGGTGTACTGATGGGAGGTTATTTATTTGTTTTTATATCTATAAGACGCCACCATTTTCAAAACGTTACACTATTTTCAATAAATCTTTTAATATTTATTTTCTTCAATATCAGGCTTGTAAGAAGTCGTTCAATAAAAAAGGAGGCGAAAGCTGATTCAGGTAAAGGAACAGTTGATGAATGATTGAAAAGTTAAAGAAATACTATCAGCTGGTATGGTTAAAATAAAGTTAATGACGGTTAATTTTTAAGATAACACGTTTTTAAAATAATGCTTAATTTGAGATAACCGCCAATCGTGTTTCATTTAATAAGTAATGTAGCTTGATGTGCTTTGAGCATCCCCGAGTTTAGCGAGGGCGATGTTGCTTATTTAAGATACCGAAACAACTTTAGTTATATAGGCCGAGTAATTTGATATGGGTAAAAAGTACAGTATTAAAGCAAAACTGCTATCGGTGCTGGCATTAGTCGTATGTTTTTTTGGAGTTGCAGATACGGCTCAGGCGCAAACAATAAATACCGGCAGCAATGCGTCTAAGATGATGCTTAACCCGCTTTTACCCGGTTATTTTGCCGATCCGACTATCAAAAAGTTCGGCGATACCTATTACATCTATGCCACTACCGATAACATCATGCTGGCCTCGGGCGCGCCAACCGTTTGGTACAGTAAAGATTTTGTGAACTGGTACAACTACACCATGGACGTACCCTCGTTTACTGAGGTACCGCTGGTTAACTTTTGGGCGCCCGACATCATTAAACAAGGCGACCGTTACTATCTGTACTTCGGCAACTGCGAAATGGGCTGCAATATTTACGGCTACGTATCCGATACGCCCATTGGCCCCTGGAAAAAGCTAAGTTTGGCCGATAAACCCGTTATCCCGCACAACTATCCGCGCGAGGGTTTCCCATCGCTGGATGCACAGTTTTTTACCGATACCGACGAAACTATTTACGGTTACTGGGGCACTTGGGTGCATTACAATGGCGGTTACGCGGTAGGTCAGCTCAGTAATCAAAGCATGAGCAGCATGCAGCAGTCTAAAAACATTCCGCTGGCGCAAACGCCCGGTCCGTTCGAGGCGCCTTATATGCTCAAGAAAGGCAATAAATACATCCTGATGTATTCGGGTGCATCATGCCATGATGAAACGTATAACGTGCGCTATGCTTATTCTGGTAATCCTTACGGACCTTTTAAGTCCGGCGCCAATAACCCGGTGCTGAGCACTAACCCTGATAAAACGGTGCATGGCCCCGGCCACCACTCGGTTTTGCAGGACGGCAGCGATTATTACATTGTTTACCACAAGCACGATTACCCCATGACCAGGGGAGGCCTATCCAGGCAGGTGTGCATCGACCGGCTGATTTTCGAAAACGACTCGACGCTGAAAGCCGTAGTGCCGCAAAATACAGGTTACATTAATCCGTCCAAACAAAGGCCACCGGTTAACCTGGCTTTTAGTAAAACAGCTAAGGCATCATCTCATTACGCACTGAAAACACCGGGCGGTGTGTACAATTATGATGCATCGCTGGCAACAGACGATAACAACGCCACCTTGTGGAAGGCGGGTAGTAACAAATTACCACAGAATTTAACCATTGATTTGGGTGAAGTAAAACCGGTAAAACGAGTGATGACTCAATTTGAGTTCCCTACGTTTTATTACCAGTATATATTACGTTACTCGGCAGATGGTAAAAACTGGAAGGTTTATGCCGACCGTTCAGCCAACCACACGCCGGGCAGCCCTATGATTGATGATAATGCTGTGAAGGCCCGATACCTCAAATTAACCGTTACCGGCACCCAAAAGCAAGGCTTATATGCCGCAGTATGGAACATCAAAGTATACGATTCGCAGTTTGAAACGCCGCTTCGCATCAAAAATAAAAGTATAAGCACCGCCCCGGCAACAAACAGTAAGTATCAAATGCTGCTGGATGTTAACGCTGCTGGCCTGGCTATCAATAAGCCATTAACTACCATAGCTAATAAAGGCGCTTTGGGTGGTGCCATCAAAAGGGTAGGTGAGGTTACGGTGGAGGATGACGGAACGGGTGTAAAAGCTTTCCGGTTTGTAAAAGGACATTTGGAGTCTGACCAGCCGGTGCCGCAAAGGCTGGCTTGGAACGGGTCGTACACGGTATCGGCCTGGGTTAAAAACCCAGAGATTGCTAAAGAGGGCGAGTGCCTGATGTCGTGGTGTAACCGCGAGGAAATGCGACTGGCTAACTCTTATAATGCCATGTACTTTAACAGCGCACCCTACGGCGCTGCCGCCCACCTCGACTATCATTTTGATATGCCCTTTAAGCATTTGCCTAAGGCTAATGAGTGGCATCGTTTAGTGTTGACGTTTGACGGGATGGTAGAAAAGATTTATGTGGATGGCGTGCTGGATAATTCGCAAATGATGACCTTATCATCGGCCATTAAAAATGCTAAGTTTATCATCGGGGCATCTGATGTAGGCGAAAATTACACCGGTTACCTGGCATCGCTTAAAATGTATGATTATGCCCTGAGCGAGGCCGAAATAAAGCAACAAAGGCAAAATACAAACCCGGTTAATAATAATACCCAACCTAAATAGGTTTTACAGATAATAACAATATGAAAGTGAATACGGTTGTTTTTCGGTTACTGTTGTGCATAACGGTTGTACTGCCGCTGGCCAAAAACGTGCAGGCGCAAAACGGCGACCAGATACTGGATGGCATTGGCGAGACCGATATGGTAGCGCGCTATATTTTTAATGGCGACGCGAAAGACTGGTCGCGCAATACGCTGCACGGCAAATTGCAGGGCGATGCTCAGTTTGTTACTGATGAGCGCTTTGGCAAAGTGCTGGCCTTATCGGGTACCAACAGCTTTGTCGCTTTGCCTGGTGAGGCTTTAACCGATCTGGAGTCTATCAGTATTTCAGGCTGGATTAACCTGCGCAATAATGAGCCGGGGCAGTACTGGTTTGATTTTGGTCAGGATGCAACCCGCCACTTTTTCACTGCTCCTGCCGGAACCAAAACGCAGCCCGCTTTTGAGGCAGCCATGCTTACCACGCAGCGCGACAACAAGTCTGCATCGGCAATTCCGGCTTTGGCCACCAACCAATGGCTGTACCTGGCTATAGTGGCCGATATACCATCAGGAACCATCACCACTTACATTAATGGCAAACAAGCCGGTCAAACCAAAGGCACGCCTAAAGATTTGGCAGCAGTTTTCGGTAAGTCGTCTGCAAAAAAACAGCTGTATATCGGCAAGTCGATCGCAAGCGGTGATACTTATTTAAATGCATTGCTGCATGATTTCCGTATTTACCGTGTTCCACTCAGCAGCAACCAGGTGGCCGGTATTTACAACCATGCCTTGGGTAATAGCCAAGTTGCAGTAAACACATCACCTAAAACTGAGGATGATCTGGAGCGTTTCCCGTCAACCGAACCGCAGCTGTATAACGCATACCTCACCAAAGTAGCCGACGTAACCGTGCAAACCGAGGTAGGCAATTTACCGCGCTTGCCTAATTACCTGCAAGGCACTTATCAAAACGGTGTTAACGGGCCCAAAGTGCGTGTGCTATGGCCCAACCCAACCAGCAACAGCGCGGTGGCACAGCCCGGCCGCTATACCGTTACGGGCCGTGTACCCGGCACTGCCTTGCAGCCAATTGCTACCGTGGTAGTTACCGAAGCCGGAAAATTAACCACGCCGGGCGCCAAGCTACAAAGCTTCAGGCTCGACCAAGTTTCGTTACACACCGACGCCGCCGGGCGTAGCACAAAATTTATCGAGAACCGCGATAAGTTTCTTAAAACCCTTGCCGAAACCGATCCTAATTCTTTCCTGTACATGTTCCGCGAGGCTTTCGGCCAGAAACAACCTGCCGGTGCCAAACCTTTGGGCGTTTGGGACAGCCAGGATACTAAACTGCGCGGGCATGCCACCGGGCATTACTTAACTGCTATTGCCCAGGCTTACGCCGGTACCGGCTATAATAAAGCTTTGCAGGCTAAATTTGCTCAAAAAATGGATTATATGGTAAATACGCTGTATAATCTGTCGCAATTGTCGGGCAAGCCTAAAACAACCGGCGGGGCATTCGTGTCCGACCCTACCAAGGTGCCGGTTGGTCCGGGTAAGTCGGTTTATAATTCTGATTTGAGCGATAAAGGCTTACGTACTGATTATTGGAACTGGGGTACAGGCTTCATCAGCGCCTATCCGCCCGATCAGTTTATTATGCTGGAACATGGCGCCAAGTATGGCGGTCAGAACAACCGGATTTGGGCACCTTATTATACCCTGCATAAAATTTTAGCCGGTTTGCTGGATGTTTACGACGTAAGCGGCAATAAAAAAGCGTTAACAGTAGCCACCGGAATGGGCGATTGGGTGTACGCCCGCCTGAGCAAACTACCACAAGATACGCTCATCAAAATGTGGAACACCTACATTGCCGGCGAATTTGGCGGCATGAACGAGGTAATGGCCCGCTTGTATCGCACCACCCATAAAACCGATTACCTAAAAACCGCCCAACTGTTTGACAATATCCGGGTATTTTTTGGCGACAAAGAACACTCGAACGGACTAGCCAAAAACCTGGATAACTTCAGGGGCTTGCACGCCAATCAGCACATACCGCAAATTATTGGCAGTATCGAAACTTACCGTGCATCAAACAACCCCGAGTATTATAAAGTAGCCGACAACTTTTGGCACAAGGCCATAAGCGATTATATGTACAGCATTGGTGGTGTTGCCGGGGCACGTAACCCTGCTAATGCCGAGTGCTTCATCAGTCAGCCGGGCACTTTGTATCAAAACGGCTTTTCGGCCGGTGGCCAGAATGAAACCTGCGCTACCTATAACATGCTGAAACTAACCAGCGACCTGTTTATGTACAACCCGCAGGCTGAACTGATGGACTATTATGAGCGAGCTTTGTATAATCATATCCTGGCTTCAGTAGCAGAGGATAGTCCGGCCAATACTTATCATGTGCCTCTAAGGCCGGGATCGGTTAAACAGTTTAGTAATGGTGATATGAGCGGTTTTACCTGCTGCAACGGTACGGCGCTCGAAAGCAGCACCAAACTGCAAAATTCCATCTACTTTAAAAGCAAGGATAACCAGTCGCTTTACGTTAACCTGTACATCCCATCCACCCTGCGATGGACCGAGCGGAACGTAACGGTGGAGCAAACTACAGCCTTCCCTAAAGAAGATCATACCCGTTTGACCATCAACGGTAACGGTAAGTTTGACGTATATGTACGCGTACCCGGTTGGGCAACCCGTGGCTTTTTTGTGACTATTAACGGGCAGCCGCAACAGTTGCAATCAACTCCGGGCAGTTACCTCAAAATAAGCCGCACCTGGAAAAGAGGCGACCATGTGGACCTGAAAATGCCCTTCCAGTTTCACCTCGACCCGGTGATGGATCAGCAAAATATCGCCAGCTTGTTTTATGGTCCTATTCTGTTAGCGGCGCAGGAGGCCGAAGCCCGAAAAGAATGGCGTAAGGTAACGCTTAACGCTCAAGACCTGGGCAAAACCATTAAAGGCAATCCGCAGCAGCTGCAGTTTACCATTGATGGTGTGCCGTACAAGCCGTTTTACGATTCGTATGGCAGGCATTCGGTTTACCTGGATGTGACTTTGAAGCAGTAGACAGCTAACCAACCATCAGAAAGTTAATCCCATCGCTTGCAAAACCAATAACTTTTTACGTACTTGCGGTTACTCCGAATGAATAAAACTGCGATACATAGCATTATGGTTAACAACATTATTATTGTTGTCATTATCGCCATTTGTTCAAACTGGGAGGCACTGATGCTATAATTAAAAAACAAACTGATATTAAGCAAGCCTCCCACGAAAGTAGGGAGGCTTTTTTTTTGCTATGAAAAAAGAAGCGTTAACCACCAAACTGTTTAGTTTAAGCTGTGAGGACCAGGACGGTATCCTGAGCCGCATCATCCAAACGTTTTCAAGACCCAATTACCCGGTAGTCACCCTGTCGCAGGCCAGGACCGACGTGCACGAGGTGGTTTTAATTTCGTTAGAAGTGCGCATTCCCGCAGCCAAGGTAGACCACATGGTATTGCGTCTCGAAAAAATAATAGGCGTGCTGGAGGTAACCGTATCGTTTGGTGCCATTATGCAGTACGCGGTTTACCGCCTGTCATCCTGCACTGGCGAAACATTAAACATTTTGCGCCGGCACCAGGCCCAAACCATCACGCAGCACCAAGGTCACTGGCTTGTTCAGCAAACCGCCCAACCATCCGACATCCAAAGGTTATACAATGAATTGGACGGCCCGGCACTGGTTGGTTTTAGCCAGCTGCCGATTGCTATTAGTCAGCCTTTGTGCTGGGAGGAAGTGAAAGAGGCCGGGATCGGATTGGAAAATAAATTTTCCGGGCAGGCTTTGTCATTTTAGCTTACCATTTCAGTCAGCCAACTATCAGCTCTGTTTTTTTATGATTTTATTTAAAATGTTTTTGGAAGCTTAGCGTCTTAGTTAGTAACAACTAAACTCTACACCCATGCAATCCAACACTACCCACATACCATCAACCGATCATAACTCTACAGTATTATATACCCAGTTTTTAAAAGACGGCCTTTTTGCAGCAGAATGCCATGCGGTTGAATTATCGCAAAAAGCAATCAATCAACCCGACACCTGCGCTGTGGGATGGCCACAGGACGACCAGGAACACGAGCTGGCCGTGATGTTTTTAGACATCCGCGGTTTTACCTCTTGGATGGAGGCGCGGCCGGTTCGTGAGGTAATTACTGGCGTGCGCCGTTTATTTTCGGTATTTAATCAGATCATCAAAAGTTTCAACGGCAAAACCATCACCATGGCCGGCGACAGTTTGTACGCGGTTTTTGGTTTAGGCACCGGCCTTCGCGAAGCGGCTGCACAGGCCTACCAGGCGGGGCACAAACTTTTTGAAACCATGGATCTGTTTAATAAAATTTATGGCGTGCCTTATTACGGGCAACCGCTCGAAATAGGCGTGGGTTTAAATACCGGTAAAGTAATGATCGGCCAGTTTGGCTTAGATGCTCATCAGCAACAATTATCAGTAATGGGGCTGCCGGTAAACATTGCCTCGCGCCTGCAAGCTGAGACTAAAAACCTGAACAATGATTTTATAGTTGCCGAAGAAACCTATGCGTTACTACCTGAAGCCGTTGCAACGCACGAAAAGCGTAGTGTAAGGTTAAAAGGCTTAACACGTGTGCAGGACGTACGCCTGGCCGGCAAACCATATCAGTATTTGCTGGAAGCGGCCAGCCCGATGAGTGATCTGGCTTATCTGATGGCGATAGCGGGTTAATGATTTTAGTAAAATAACCTAATTAACAATTATATAACGCATTTAATCAGGGCTTTTTAGCTAAAGTATACTTGCCCTTAAAATCGGTAGTAGCCTGGGTGCCGTCCGTTACCGGTGGGGGTGGTGGGGGCATATCGGCAGTAATTTTGATAGGCTTTTTCATTGAGGGGGCCGGATTTACTTTAATCTGGTAATTAAAAGTGCCTTCGTTGTTAGCCGGTAGGTTTAAATACTTTATTGGGATAGCCAATTCATACGTATAAGTTAGCTGTTCATCAAATAATGAGGCAGTTGCAATGCCGTCGGTGTTGTATTTAGAAATAGAGGAGTCGGGTATTTCTTTGATACCCGTAACCGTAATCATTTTTTCGCGTTTGGCAAAAAAATCGTTCACCTCATTAATGCTAACAACTTCGTTGTTTTTGCGGGCATTAACCACACGCCCAAACTTATTGGCCGTCTCCCACATTGGTGGCCCTTCAATAGCAGGGTAGGTTACCGATAGGTAGTTTTTGCTTTTCTTATTGGCTTCGCGGTTGATGATCCAGGTAATCCCACCCCTTATAATCTTATCAATAATCTCTTTTTCTTTCGCTTTTGCTGTTAAGTAAACGTTTTTATCATCATTCGAGATGGTATAAAAAAGCTCTATAGCTCTGTTATACGCCTGATATTCATCATTCCATTCCGACGTTTTTCCGTTGATTTTAATATCTGCCGGTGCATATACGCTTTTGGTTTGAACGTTGGGTAGTTTTTGAGCGTTCGATACTGTGGTACCAAGTAAAAATATGGTAAGAATAAGTTGGAGTACAGGCTTCATTGTGTAACAGGTTTCTTAATACTAATTAAGCAAATTAATATAGTGCATCCTAAAGTTATTTTTTTACGTATAAAGTCTTAACGCAATGAATGTAATTAAAGTAGTTTCGTTTGTATTAAAGCACAGCACCTGCTGTAAGGTTAATCAGCTGGTGCCTTGTACGGTTATTATGCAGAGACATTGGACATTTTGTTGCTTGATAAGCAGACTATCATAACAGGTAAATAAACCTTTTAAAGCAAAATTATCCGGGCGGGCAGCAACTCATACAATTATAAGTTGTTAAGTTTTGTAATGCACAAGCCAAACATTTGTTATTGCTAATAAGTTATCAGGTTTAATGGTTAGTTAAACTTAATATAAAAAAAATATAGTTTATTTAAAGATTTATTGCAAAATTGAGCAATGTATTTGCTTTTTAATATTTTATATAATATTTTTGTTAAACAGATTATTAACGGCACACAACACAATTTTTAAAATAGTTTATGAAAAAACTTTTCCTTCTGTTGGCTCTGGCTTTTGCTGCTTACACAAGTTCATTTGCTCAGAGAGCCGGTAATACCGGTACTACATGTACAAACCCTACAACTGCAGAACCTTGTGATGTTACTGATTGCAGTAATCCATCTAATGGTTTCGTTGTTAATCCGCCAAACTCCGGTGCCGGAACTTACGTTTGTAATTACAGCGATAGCCCGCCAAACGGAAATAAATCTATTTGCCCATACATTTATAACGGCGGTACTTATACCAAACACACTGTTTTTGGTTGCAGGCTTTCTGCCGGTGCTCCGATAAACTCAGGCCTTATTTTCTTAATTATTGCAGGTGCCGGCTTGGGTGCTTATATTTTAAGAAAAAAACAACAGTCTAACCTGTCTGCATAGTAATAATTGTAGTTTGATTAATAGGTTTTGAATATATCTTCTCAGCTTAACAAACTCTTAAAAAATATCCCGAAAAGTGCCTTGCTATTTTTAGTAAAGGCACTTTTTTTTTATTTGGCATGGGTTTGTTTATACAATTTTTACTTAAAACCACAGCAGGTTCTTGATCCGCCTCTTACTAACACATTAACCTTTTTAACCAGTAAAATAACTCAGTTTATTTATCCTACCCACGCCGTAACATTATCTTATCATACTACTGCACCCATGATCTTGGTGGATGGCCAGTATAACTTAAAAATTTTGGATGGCTGTAACGCGCTGGAGTTGTATGTTTTTTATGTTGGCTTTATTGTTTGCTTTGGCGGGTCTTTAAAAACGTCGCTAAAATTTATTTTTGCCGGCTTGTTGGGCATTTTTGTGATAAACCTTATCAGGTGTGTAGCCCTATCGGTGCTTAGCTACAATCATTTCAGATACATTGATGGTGTGCACCATTACGCATTTACCATTGTAGTGTATATATTTATTCTTACCCTTTGGTTGTATTTTTTTAAGGCCGGCCTTAAAGAAAATAATTAAAGGTCATCCCTCTATTAATTTAATAATTGCATGAAAACTCTGATCAGGTTTATTTTAGGCGCCATATTTATTATTTCGGGTACGGCCAAGGCTGTAGATACGCAGGCATTTATAGGCCTTATACAAAACTATGACATTGGTTTTTTAGCTTATGCAGCTATTATTATACCACCATTAGAAATTATACTGGGGCTGTTTTTATGGTTTAACATCGAAACTAAAACCTCGGCTTTAATTATGATGATATCAACCATATTTTTCACGGTTATATTTCTGGAAGTATGGTTAACCAAGGGGATTGAGGACTGCGGATGTTTCGGGTCGATTAAGTTTTTGCAGATGCCGCCCTGGGCAACCGTTCTACGTAATGTATTAATCATCAGCGGTTCGTATTTGCTGTATCGTTTTCCGCCAGCCGAAAGCCTAAAAAACAGGAATTATAAATATGCTGCCATTGCTTTTGCTGGCCTCATTGCGTTCACGGTTTCGTCGGTATCGTTTTCCACTCCGCTTATCGACAAAAAAGAGATCAATAATCAGGATTTGACAGGCAAAGATGTAACAGCCACGTTTTTAAAAGACTTTAAAAAATTTGATCCCGCCAAGCGGTACGCGGTATTTATGTACAGCCCAACCTGTTTTCATTGCTGGGATGCCACGGCTAATGTTAAAAGCCTGGCCGAGTCGGGCTTTGTTGACGAAACCATCGCATTCGCACCCGGCGATTTGGTAAAAGAGCAAATGGAATACCAAGCCGCGCTTAAGCCTAATTATAAAATCTTTTTTATACCTGCCAAAGTGTTTTATGATATTACCACATCAACGCCCGTATTGATGATTATCCAAAATAATAAAATATTAAGCTACGATACCAGCGGACAGATAAAATCGGGCTACACGATTAGGCATTTCGGCAAGAAAAAGCAAAGCTGATGCTGCACTTTTATATTATTTTGAAACAACAACATACATTATAGTCAACCCATTATGATCAGATTAACCAGGCGCGAAATTATAGTAATGGTTATTTTGACTATGTTCAGTTTTATAGGTCATTACTATTTATCGTGGCACTGTACACTGTCGCCCCAGGGCAGGTACGTGGGCAAGTTTATCTGGATTGTAATTATGGTAGTTACCGGTTACATCGGCTTGCTGAAGCACGAAATTAAGTGGGTAAAGCCCATGTGGGCTATGGTAAATGGTATATTGATGCTGTGTTTCGGCATAGATAAGTTGATGTCGCTTTACTACCACAAAGAAGCCATCTTCCGCATTGCATCACACATTTTTACGGTTCCCATCCCATTTTTAGGTGCCTGCATTGTGCCGCGCATTTTTATGGCGCAGTTTAGGAAGCATGCAGGGCGGGGGTGAGTTGAGATTGGTACTGGCAGTACTAAACTAAGCCATTAATTAACGTCTGTACACATGGTTGCGGAGTAATGTAAACCACTTAAGGCTTTTCAGGCAATGTACTTGCCCTTAAGATTGGTAATGGCCAGGGTTCTTCCATTACCGGAGGCGGGGCAGCATGTCGGCAGTCATAGCGCCGGGTTTGTTTATGGTCGGGTCCGGAATGATTTTGATTTGATAATTAAACGTACCTGCGCTATTATCAGCTAACTTTAAATACTTAATGGGTAAAGCCAGCTCATAAGTGTAGGCTTATTGATCGTCGAATAAGGATGCCTCCGAATTGCCATCCGTATTATACACAGAAACCAGTGAATTCGGAATTTCTTTGATGCCGGTAACTATAATCAGCTTTTCGCGTTTGGCAAACAGATCGTTAAACTGTTTAATATTGATGGCTTCCTTGTTGTACCGAGCCATGGCTTTGCCCGGCAAATTCATTAGCCACTTCCCACATGGCTGGCCCATCAAGTACCGGATAGGTTTTTGTCCGCTTCCCGGTTGATGATTGAATTAATGTCGCCCTCGAAATCTTATCAATATTGTCTCTTTCTTTCACCTTCGCCGTTAAATAAATATTTTGGTCGTCGTTCGAGAAGGTGTAAAAATCTCTGTCACCTTATTGTATGCCTGAAAACTGCCGTTCTATTCCGAAGCTTTGCCGTTGGTTTTAATATCCGCCGTGGCGTATATGCTTTTTGTTTGAACGATTAATGGTTTTTGGGCGCTTGTTGAAATGGTGGAGAGAGCGATTTCTATTACCGGGGCAATAGTAAGATTGATAGAAGGTCGTATTCATATGATGGTACTACGAACTGTGTTGCCGACATCTCTGTACCCTTTGGAACCTGCGACCTTGACACAATTTTTTTGTATGCGGCTTGCCAATTACCAAACGCCCGATAACGGCCGGACCTTACTTTAACTAATTGGTTATGTAGGTCAATGCATTTATGTTGTAACAAACATATAGTGATGGTGTTTAGACGCTCGCGCTATAAAGATGCAACCGGCAACGATGTGTCATTAAACAGGGCAAAAATTTAGTTACAAAGTGAGGCTGCAGAAGTTTTTTTTAAAGATATTTACATTAAGCCACTACCAGACTTGCCTGCAAAATTTGCTGAGCTGTTTGATGATAAAATTTGAAAAGCAACTTAGTTTGCAATAAACGTAAACTTTAAACCATACCTATGAAACTGAAACCATTTAACAGAAGGGATTTTTTAAAAACTATGTCGTACGGCGCCGGCGCCCTGACTTTAGCTTCTGCTTTTGGCTCTATGCAAGCAATGGCATTGCCCCAAGGTAAAAAGCTGGGTATTGCACTGGTTGGTCTTGGCGGTTATGCCGGTGGTCAGTTAGCGCCCGCCTTACAGCAAACCAAGCATTGCTACTTGGCCGGTATTGTGACCGGTACGCCATCCAAAGCTGAGGAATGGTCTGAAAAGTATAAGATACCTGACGGTAACATCTACAATTATCAAAATTTTGACGAGATAGCTAAGAATAAGGATATTGACATTGTATACATCGTGCTGCCCGTTTCCATGCATAAAGAGTACACTATCCGTGCAGCCAAAGCCAGTAAGCATGTGATCTGCGAAAAGCCAATGGCCTTAAACGCCGCCGATTGCGCGGAAATGATAGCAGCCTGCAAAAAAGCGAACCGAATGCTCTCCATAGGTTACCGTTTACATTTTGAGCCGCATAACCAGGAGATTATGCGACTGGGTAGCCAAAAGGTTTATGGTAAGGTGACAGGTGTTGACACAGCCAATGGCTTCGTATACAGAGGAGATCCAAACGCATGGCGATTAAAAAAAGCCTTATCCGGGGGCGGGGCATTGATGGATATGGGCATATACTCTATACAAGGGTCGCGCTATAGTACAGGGTTGGAGCCATTGTTTGTAAAAGCTACTGAGCAAAAAACCAATAAAGAACTGTTTAAGGAAGTTGACGAAACCATATTCTGGGATTTGGAATTTCCGGGTGGATTGATGACGAAAGGAAAGTCGAGTTATAATAACAATTGGGGGTATTTAAATGTGACAGCTGAACGAGGGCAATATGGCCTCAGGCCAGCTTTCGCCTACGGAGGCATACAAGGTGTCACGACGTTGGGGGCCATGAATTTTCCGCAAATTAATCAGCAGGCTTTTCAAATGGACGATTTTGCACAATGCGTGATGCTCAAAAAGCAAAGCCGTGTTCCGGGCGAAGAGGGGTTAAGAGATATGAAAGTTATTGATGCCATTTACCGCAGTGTCGCCTCCGGCAAAAGGGAAAAAATAGGATAGTTTGCAGTCAACTATTGCATTAGCTAAGACTGCAATACCTATCCATGGGCTGGGTGTTAGGCTGGGGCAAAAATACACGCAGTGTATTTTTGCGTAACCCGGCCTGCCGGTATAATGTGGCCTGATTTAAAAAGCGTAGCTAACTTGTTTAGGCATTGTGGATAGGCATTACATTGAAGCTATGTTCATGGTTTTTTTGATTACTGCTGAGTGCAAATTTCAAAATGGTAGAGCAGCCCCGTCCCGAGCCTGGCTTACATAACTCTGGTCGATCATCAAAATCAGGTCAGTGCATCAGACGGTGTGCTAAATGTTCATTCACCACTTTTAACGCTGATAAGAAGTTTTTTTGCAATTTTCTCATTAGTAAATTACTGGCATGTAACTCTGTTTATTATCGTCATACATGAAGTTTTAGCTAATGATGTTAGTTTGTGATAATCTTAATTAGTTTAGTCTGCCGAAGAGTTTACCTGCCGTTTAATGATCAATTTGCTTCTGATGAATTGTGTAACCAGGAAAGAAAATACTAAAGCTATCCACAACCAGTAATTATATCTAATTGCCCAATAAATGAATATGGGTGCGATAATTAACCATTCTGTTATTGCCATGTCCAAAGCCGTCATTTTAAATGCTTTAAAGCATAAAATGTCTAACGCTATTATTGAGATATAAAAGGCTACAATAACGATCAATCCATGCGTAAACATCAGGAAGAGTGCCGGCAGTAGTGCTTTTATTATAAAATGGCTCCAATTTCGTTGTTCAGCAAAATCTCGAATTGCATAAAAAAGCATAAAAGCTTCTACACATAAGTAAAACCCTAACAGGTGTAACCAGTTAGTTCTGATAATATAAGTGAGTTGCTTGCTTTTGGCCATCAATGCAATTTTACTTATTTACATGCAACAAAACGATCTTTTTTGATAGGATACTGTTATAGACCGGCAGGTATCATTATTGGGAATTTTATGCTTCCACTATAACAATAAGCGAAGGCGTAGTTTTTAGGATCAATCGGTTTTAAGATCATTGATAACAAAACCCTCAAGTTCACTCGCCTTAAAAAGAAGCGCCCCCCCAAACAAAAAAAGCCCTCTCAAAACGAGAAGGCTTTTCAAGTGATCCCGTTTGGATTCGAACCAAAGACCTACTGCTTAGAAGGCAGTTGCTCTATCCAGCTGAGCTACGGGACCATCGCTCCAGGCACATGCGATGTGTTTAGAGCGGTGCAAATATGCACATTTGGGTTGATACTGGCAAACACTATCGGCCTAATATTTTTAATCGGTACTAACCTGCTATATTTGCTGCACCTCAACACAAGCGTATGCCACACATCAGCCGGTTATTTATTTATCCCGTAAAATCATTAGGCGGCATTGCCCTCACCGGGGCGCAGGTTACGGCCCGCGGCCTGCAGCACGACAGGCGCTGGATGCTGGTAGATCAAAACAACCGTTTTATGTCGCAGCGCACCACGCCGGCCATGGCGCTGTTTAAGCTTAGGCTAACCGATGATGGAGTAGAGGTGCTGCATAGCCCCACGCAGGATAAATTGCTGATTCCGTTTGCACCGCAAACCCACGACCAGTTAAGCGTAACCGTCTGGGATGATACCTGTACCGGCACCCGGGTGAGCGATGCTACCGATGCCTGGTTTGGCCAAAAGTTGGGCACCAACTGCCGCCTGGTTTTTATGGACGACGACAGCATGCGCCCGGTCGATCCGCGTTACGCCGGTCCGGAACACATTACTTCCTTTGCTGATGCTTACCCCATGTTGCTCATCAGCGAGGCCTCGTTGCAGGATTTGAATAGCCGGTTGACTGATAAGGTCGGTTTCGATCGTTTCCGCCCCAATCTCGTTATCAGCGGAATTGAGCCTTATTATGAAGACCAGATGGCGTATTTTACCATTGGTAATATTCATTTTCATGGCGTAAAGCCTTGCGCCCGTTGTGTAATGGTGGGTGTTAACCAGCAAACGGCCGAGGTGTACCCCG
Source organism: uncultured Mucilaginibacter sp. (assembly GCA_913775265.1). Taxonomy (GTDB): domain Bacteria; phylum Bacteroidota; class Bacteroidia; order Sphingobacteriales; family Sphingobacteriaceae; genus Mucilaginibacter. Next base: position 21,529 of record CAJYJH010000045.1, read on the forward strand.
AGCCACTCAAAACTTTGAGCAGTTACCGCCGCTTCGGGAAAAAGGTGTTTTTTGGTCAAAATCTCATTCATGAGGGGTCCGGTATCATCAACGTGGGCGACGAGCTGCAAATCATCCAAATGGATGAAGGTTTATTGAGCAGGGTAGCAGCTCCTAAATAGTTGTCTGTGTAACAGGTAAGTGTAATTTTATTGATTAGGCCGCGAACCAAGTTACCCTAAAAAGGTTTATAAGCATTATGACATCATCATTCGAAATAGATATCCCCATGAAAGATAAGCCTATGGCGGTTACCGTGCAACCACGCAACGAAACCGACAAGGCTAACGTTTACGACCTGTATTATTGCGAGCAGCTTTGCGGCTGCATCTTTAAAAACGAACATAATATCTGGATTTACGAGCCGCACGCGCACGCCGGTTTGCTGCTGGATGCCGAGCAGATACAGCACCTGGGGCAAAAAATAGGCGAGCAGAATTATAACGCGTAAACCGTACGAGTAGCAGCCATCAGCACTTTGTCATAAACTCAAGGCACATAAACTAAACCCACAGGCGTTTACGTATATTGGAGTATGAACAAATTTAAAGTTGCTTTACTGCTGTTATTTACTGTACTCATAAACTATAAACCTGCGGCGGCGCAAAACGCTGCTGCAGGCACCGAAAAGGCCACCTTTGGTATGGGCTGTTTCTGGTGCTCGGAGGCTGTTTTTCAACGCTTAAAAGGTGTAACCAGGGTAGAGTCGGGCTATGCCGGCGGCACGGTTAAAAACCCATCGTACGAGGATGTTTGCACCGGTACTACCGGCCATGCTGAGGTTATACAAGTAACCTATCAGCCCAAAGTTATTTCATACAAAGATTTACTGGAGATTTTCTGGACCATGCACGACCCTACCACGCTTAACCGCCAGGGGGCCGATGAGGGTACGCAATACCGTTCGGTCATTTTTTACCACAATGCAGCTCAAAAGGCCATGGCCGAAGCTTACAAGACCGAACTGAACAAGCAAAAAGTTTATCCAAACCCCATTGTAACGGCTATCGATCCGTTCACTAATTTTTACGTAGCCGAAAATTATCACCAGAATTATTTTAACCTGAATGGCAAACAACCGTACTGTCGCATGGTGATACAGCCCAAAGTTGATAAGCTGGAGAAAGTTTTTAAACAGAAGCTTAAATTATAGTTTAATTTTTGTGAAAATCATTTTTTTAACTATAAAATAATTGTCCGGGTTACACTTTTGTTAAAAAATAAGTTTATTTTGTCTCGAAATTAATTCAGTTTTAACAGGTGTAATCCTCGGACTTTTATGATGAACGAAAACGAGCGGCTAAAGGCAGTAGCGCGGTTCAAGACGTTAGATACTGGAATTAAAAAAGACCTAACCGATTTAGTGAATTTAATAGCCGGTATTTGCAACGTGCCGGTAGCTTTGGTAAGTGTTATTGATGCAAAAACCCAATGGTTTAAAGCCAGCGTGGGCGTAGGCGATTTGCAATGTAACGAGCGGCATTTATCTTTTTGCGATCAAACCATAAAATCCAACCAGCCGCTCATCGTTCGCGATGCCACTTTAGACAGTCGCTTTGCCAACCTGCCGGCAGTTAAAAATGCACCTTTCATTCGTTCTTATGTAGGTATCCCGTTAATCACCTTTGATGGGCATGTCATCGGCACCCTGTGCGTGCTGCATACTCAGCCCATGAACCTTACCGAGCTGCAGCTTAACTCGCTTAAGGTAATTGGTAAACAGGTGCTCAATTTAATCGAGCTCAACTGGAGCATGCAAAGCCTCATTGAGCAAAATATCAGCACCCAGGAGCAAAAAGCCCTGGCCGAACAGTCTGAACTAAAACTGAAGGCTGTATTTGACAGCTCTAAAGATATACATGCACTGGTAGGCAGCCAGATGGAAATTCTGGCTTTTAATAAAGCTGCGGCCAATTATGTGTATGCCTATTATAACAAAAACATCAAAGTGGGCGTGCACTTACTTAGTTTGGTAAGTCAAAAATCGGCTTCCCGTTTGGTAGAGTATGTAGAGCTGGCGTTAAAAGGCGTTATCAGTACCATCGAGTGGTTTATCAGCCCTGCCGAGGGCATTTCGTTTTGGTTCGAGGTAACCTTTGAGCCTGCCCGTGGGGTAAACAATGACATTATTGGTGTAGCCATTAACGCTACCGACATTACCACCCGTAAAAGAGACGCAGATTTCATCAATCAGCAAAACGAAGCTCTGCAACGAATTGCCACCATACAGTCGCACGAGTTACGCCGACCGGTTGCTTCATTGCTGGGGTTAATGGAGGTTTTAAAGCTGGATGAGCATTACGTGTTTAACAGCTGTTACCCCATGATCGAGATTACCATAAACGAACTGGATTCGAAAATCAGGGACATAGTTCAGGAGTCTGAACTGCGCCTGGCCGACCGTGAAAACGAGTCAGGCAACAAAGCTTAAAATATATAGCGTATACCGCACCAGGGAATCTCTTCAGTCAGCATTTCAATAAAGCGGTCAATCATCCGGGCTTTAAGCTGATGCTTGTACCTGATGTTGATGCCGCCGTAGCTGCTGCGCTTGGTTTCCTGAAAATCGGGCATCCACAACAGTTCCTCCGCCTTTGGGTTTAACTCTACGTTAATCAGATGCTGCTGCTGGTTATGCGTTAAAAATATCACTTCGCACTGCATTTGTTTTTTTACCTCATCGGTCACCGATGCATTTAGCTGCCTGAACAGTTCGCGGTAATCGTCGCGCCAGTCGCGGTCAATGCCCCGCAGTCGGTCATACACAATTACCGGCGAAAAATTAACATGCACCTCGTAACCTGCCTCGTAAAAATCGTTAATGGCTTGCAAGCGTTTTTCGATACTGTCGGTTCGCACATCTACCAGCCGGCTCACCTCTTGCGGCATCAAACTAAAACGGATACGTATTTTACGTTTAGGGTCAATATCCAGCAAATTGTGGTTCACAAACTTGGTGGCAAAGGTAGCTTTGGCTCGTGGGTGATCTATATAGAACTTAAACAAGTCGGCCACACCCGGCGATATATCGTAATCGATAGCCACATCCGAGTTGCAGCCAACATCATACGTATAGTAAACTGCATCGGTTTGGTTGGGCGGTTTAGGCCAGGGCAGGGTCATCACATGCTGGTCAATCTTGGCCATCATCTCATCGGTGTTGGTAAACACGGTGATGGGGTTAATAGCCTTATGCCGGTCTACGTAACAATAGGTGCAAGCGCCAAAGCAACCATTAGCCAAACTGGGTGCAATAAAGTCGGAACTGCGGCCGCTGTATTTAATATCAAGCGTCTTGAGTTTACCGAGCACCAGCAAATCTGACTTAGCTTTGTAATGATGCAAATCTTTAGCATCGGGCAATCGGTTGTGCTGCTTGATAGGCACTTGCTCGGCATCGGGATACTGCCCCGCAATGCGCTTGCCCTGCTCGTTTAAGGCATCAGGCGTATATAATATTTGTTGAGGTTTAAACTCGGGCATGTAACGGTAAATAGATGCCTTAAAGGCATAATAACCATGCCAGCAGTTTACTTAACGTCAAGTTTAGCGCAAAAATTGCCGGATGTTTACGCTGTAAAATAATTAAGCAAACAGGTTGTGGTCAAAGCAAGCATCCCAATTGGCAACTTTAAAATCGTATTGTAAGAGTGATGGGATATTTATGCTTTCTACAACTTTCCAGCTACCTAACTCATCAATAAAATGGGGTAGGGACAACTGTGCATCCTGCGCTGCCCGGGTATAAAAATGTTGTTTTTGCGGGTGATGAGGGGCAACGGCATTGAAAGTATGACTAAAAGTATTGTTGTTTAAAATACTCAGAGTGACACCTGTACAGTCCTGTAAGTGAATAAGATTAACCGGCGCCTGTCCGTTAGGGATATTGCTTTTACCACCAAAAAACCTACCGGGATGACGGCCTGGCCCAACCAATCCGCCAAAACGTATCACGGCCGTTTTAAACTCCGTGCGGTTTGTTAACCGGCTTTCGGCATCTGCTAAAACTCTGCCCGACTCGGTGTCAGGTTGTAGTTGCATCTGCTCATCAACCGTACAATTGCACTCCGGATATACGCCCGTCGAGCTGATGTAGATTACCTTTTTGATTTGATGCGCTGCTACCTTTTGGGCAATCTGATTTATCTTTTCAGCGTGGTCGGTTTCGCCGCTGCGCAGTTTGGGCGGGATGCTGATGACCAGCACATCGCAATTAAAAAAGTCAGCATCGGCCTCCACACCTGTGGCGGTTACCTTTACGGTGTAGGGTTTAATGCCTGCAGCCTGCAAGCGCTCGTGGCCTTCGGCCGATGTGGTAGAGCCTTTTACCATAGTGCCGTTTTTTACCAATGCCTGCGCTAAGGCAAAGCCATACCAACCGCAACCTAAAATACTGATCATAGCGTCAAAAGTAATAGTTTATAGCAAGTAGCTGCCGTTTACGCCAGGTAAAACATATCAGAATGGCAAAGGTTATGCGTTATATTAAATTGTACCAACAGGATTTCATTTGAAAAATATACTTTTTTTTGGAGATAGCCTTACCGCCGGTTATGGCCTGGCTAACGTTTCGCTGGAGTCGTTGCCGGCAATCATTCAAAGTAAAATCAAAACAGAGGGCTTGCCATACCATGTCATCAACGCAGGTATCAGCGGCGATACTACCTCGGGTGGCTTGGCTCGTATCGACTTACTGTTGCACCAGCCGGTAGATGTGTTTGTGCTGGCCCTGGGAGCTAACGACATTATTCGCGGTATACCGCCGCAAACTACAGCCAAAAACCTGCAGGCTATTGTTGATAAGGTTAAGTTGGCTTATTCTCACGCTAAAATGGTCTTGTTAGGTATGGAACTGCCCGGCTGGATTCCCGGCGCCTTTGCAGCCTCATACCGTGCTGTTTTTGCACAAGTAGCCCAGGCCAACCAAATGGCCTTTGTGCCCTTTATGCTGGATGGCGTGGCCGGTGTAGCCCATCTTAATCTGCGCGACGGTTTGCATCCTACGGCAGCGGGCTACGAGGTAATTGCTGGTAATGTTTGGCCGGTTATCAGGCCGTTACTTGCTTTTTAATATTGATGCAGGAGAGGGTGAGCGGTTAGGTATAAGCCCGAAGGTCGACACCGTAATGTCAATATCATACAGCCGCTGTGTTATTTTTGATAATTACATAGAATTTCTTGTCAGGTTAAAACTAAAGCCTTTACTTTAAAAACCTGAAAGATAGCAACACATAAGCATATGAAATTAATCAGATTTGGCCATGCCGGTCAGGAGAAGCCCGGAGTAATTATTGATGACAAACGTTACGACGTATCGGGCTTTATTCCGGATTATAACGAAACCTTTTTTGAAACCGACGGTCTGGCCAAACTGGCCGCCATTGTAGCTGAGCACGGCACCAACCTGCCTGCGGCCGACGAGGATGCACGCCTGGGTAGCCCGGTGGCACGCCCATCAAAATTGTTATGCATCGGCTTAAACTACGCAGACCATGCCAAAGAAACCGGCGCGCCTATGCCGCCCGAGCCAGTACTGTTTATGAAAAGTACCACCGCTGTGGTTGGTCCGGATGACAATGTAATGATCCCTAAAAATTCGGTAAAAACCGATTGGGAAGTGGAGCTGGCCGTGGTCATCAGCAAAAAAGCAAGTTACGTAGACGAAGCCGAAGCCGCCGAATGCATTGCCGGTTATGTATTGCATAATGATGTGTCGGAGCGCGAATTTCAGTTAGAGCGTAATGGTACTTGGGATAAGGGAAAGGGCTGCGATACCTTTGCACCGCTGGGCCCATTTTTGGCTACTGCAGATGAAGTAAGTGATGTAGATAACCTGCGTTTGTGGTTGAATGTCAACGGTGAAAAGATGCAGGACGGTACCACTGCAAACTTAATTTTTAAGATCCCTTTCCTGATATCGTACGTGAGTCAGTTTATGACTTTGCTGCCTGGCGATGTGATTTCGACCGGAACGCCGGCTGGCGTAGGCTTAGGTTTTAGCCCACCGGTATACCTTAAACCCGGTGATGTGATTGAGCTGGGTATTGATGGTTTGGGTACTCAAAAGCAAACGGTGGTAGCCTACAGCAAATAACTGGTATCAACATTTTAAACGCCTGCATTTCCTTGGGGAGATGCAGGCGTTTTTGTTTGTAGTGGCTGATATAGACCCTTTACAAAAGGCCTTATTTTATGTTTAAATCGGTATAACACTAAGCTGTGCTTGTACGTACAACGAGCCAAATAGCGTATTTAAAGCGTGACAGTGATGTTAATCAGCCATCATTATAAAGGTATTTTACTATTTAAAAGATGGCCGGCAACACTGGCAACGCCCTACGATTTTAACACGTATCCCTATATAACTATATGATCAAAACCGACAGGCGTTTAAGTGTGGTTTATGCTTGCGATAACAATTTTGCTCCATTGCTCGCAGCATCAATCAAATCGCTGGAGATAAATTCGGCAGGTTCGCAAAAAGACATCTATATTATTGATGATGGTATCAGTGCGGCCAGTCGGCAAAAGCTGATCAGCTCCATCACCAGCAACGAAATTACCCTGAAGTTTTTACCCGTTAAAGATGTGGTAGGTAAAATAACCATCCCGTATTTTAACAACGCTGCCCTTCCGGTTACTACGTTTTTCCGCCTGTTTGTACACACGTTTATTCCGGAAGGTACCGAGCGGGTACTTTATCTGGATTCTGACATGATTGTACTGGGTGACATTGCCGAGCTTTGGGAGGTTGATTTTGGCGATAACATCATCGCTGCCGTACAGGATCCGGGTATTAAAACGCTGGGCTGCTCGTGGGGCGGGGGCGTGCGCAACTACGCTGAGCTCGGTTACCAGGCCGATGATCAGTACCTCAATGCCGGCCTGCTGCTCATCAACCTTAAAAAATGGAACGAGTTTGACGTATGCGGCAAAGCACTGGATGCTGCTGTTAAATACCAAAAGCACATTGTATACGGCGACCAGTACTGCTTAAACGCCGTGCTGGCCAACCGCTGGCTGCCTCTTGATCCGGAGTGGAACCACCTGGTGGATAACGACAAGCCCGGTGCCAAGCTGTTGCATTACATTGGTAACAAACCTATCTACACCAACTACACCTACAGCCAAAAGTATAAGGATATCTTTTTTGATTACCTGAACCAAACGGCCTGGCGTAATTTTAAAATGGTAGGTGCGTTTACCCGCCGGGTGCGCATGATCAGACGTTTTATCAGAAAAGTAACCGGTTAATCTCATTATATCAATTTCAATGTCGGCAAAATATCAATTCGACCGGGTAACCATGCTGGTTACACATTATAACCGCAGCAAATCATTAGAACATTTACTGAAGCGTTGCGCTGAAGAAAACTTAGGTTTTGACGAAATCGTAGTATCCGACGATGGCAGCAAACCTGCACACTTGGAATATGTTAAACAACTTCAGGCAAAGTACAATTTCAGGCTGATTACCACGCCGGTAAACAAAGGCTTGGGCAATAATATTAACAAGGGACAAGACGCTGTAACCTCGCCATACACCTTGTATGTACAGGAAGATTTTGAACCAACGCCTGAGTTCGCCAGCAACTTTTACAATGCGGTAAAACTAATGGATAGCGAAAGCTGGGACATGATCCGCTTTTACACCTTCCCGTGGGCACCGTTTCCTTACCTGCAAAACTATAAGTACGGTTACGCCAAGATGTTGTTTAAGCCATACGTATGGCACATGAACCACTTAAAGTTCCGCATCTACAGCGACCACCCTCACCTGCGCCGCAGCAACTACTTTGAGAAATTTGGCCGCTACGTTGAAGGAGAGCGCGGAGACCCTACCGAGTACAATATGTGCTTAAAGTTTATCCAAAAAGGGGGTAAGGCGCTGATGTTTAACGGCCCGGATTTGTTTTTGCACGAGGCTGGTGCCATTGAGCCCAACACCATGGTGCGCAGTAAATGGAAGCTGAGCAACTCGTTACCGGTAACCACTTTGCGCCGCATGTACCTCATTGGCAAAGTGGTGAACAGCTCGGTGCAGCTCAAGCGCATGAAATAAGCGCACTTTTTTATATCATTAAATACCCTAATTAACACCCGTAAGCGCTGATGCTGGCTAAGATTAAGCAGATACTCGATAAACTGAGAAACCCTCATATTATTAACCTGGTGGGCAACGCCGTGATGTCGGTGCTTAACATGGTGCTGGTAGCCGTGCTGTTTAACTACCTTAAGGTAGACGAGATGGGAGTGTGGTTCTTTTTTCAGGGTACTATTGGTTTGGTAGATACCTTTAGGTCGGGTTTGTTAACTACCGCATTTATAACCTCTTATGCAGGTACAGCCAAAGAGCGTGCTGCCGAAGTAGCCGGTTCGGCCTGGTTTTTAGCTTTGCTTATTACGGGGTTATTTGTGCTGGTTAATTTAGTGTATTTGGCTATTCCTTTCCACGTGGGCGACGAAGGTTTAAACCTGTTTATCCGTTGGTTCGGTTTGATCTTTGTGTTCACGCTGCCTTCGTTTATTGCCAGCTGCGTGGCGCAGGCCGAACAGCGTTTCGACCGGTTGTTGTACATCCGAGTTATCAGCACGGGCCTGTCTATCGTGTTGGTTTTAGTGCTCATTGCCACCAAGCATATTAATTTCATGAATGTAGTTTACTCGGGCTTTGTGGCCGGCAGTGTAACCAGTTTGGCTACGGTTATTTTCGGCTGGGCCAGGGTAGATACCATCTTTAAAAAATCGGCTAAAACGGTAAAGGCATTGTTTGCCTTTGGTAAATACAGTGTGGGCACCTCGCTGGGCAGTAATCTGTTTAGGTACTCCGACACAGCTATTATTAACTTTATGCTGGGACCAAGCAGTTTGGCGGTGTATAACCTGGGCTTGCGGTTAATGGAACTGGTAGAAATTCCTTTGCGCAGCTTCGCCGCCACCATTATGCCGCCCTTGTCCGCCGCTTACAATCAGGATAATAAGTACCATGTGATCTACCTGCTTAAAAAGTACTCGGGCTTATTAACCGTAATTTTAATACCGGTGGTGATTGGTTCCTTATTCTTTGCCGAGGTAGCCATCTGGATTGTTGATAAAAAATACCTGGCTACGCCGGCAGCCAACGTATTCCGGGTGTTTATGACCTTTGCGTTGCTGTACCCGGTAGAGCGCTTTATGGCCCTCACGCTGGATGCCATCAATCAGCCTAAGGTCAACATGGTAAAACTCATCTTTATGCTGGCCGCCAACGTTATCGGCGATTTTTTAGGGGTGTGGATATTCGGAAACATTTACGGTGTAGCTTTGGCCACCATCCTGCCTATCCTCACCGGCTTAGTCATCAGTTACAACTGGCTGCAACGCTACGAAAAATTCAACCTTTGGGACGTCTACAAAATAGGCTGGCTCGAAACTCAGTGGTTAATTAAGGATAGCTTGGCGATGGTAAGGAAGAAGAAGGGTGCGGTGTCTGAGTAGGGTTATTTCAGTTGCTAATAATACTCCATCCAAGCCATCTCGCTTTATTTATTCGGTATTACACAGGCTAAATTGGTTTATGCGTTTTGATTCAAACCAGTGGAAGTTTACTTACTTCAGCCCGCTCATTGTATTCCAAGTAAAAAGCAAGGAACAATTGATTTTTTTCAGGCAGCCGAGAGCACCACAGGCTGCTTAGCTTTTGCCCCTGCTTCGCGCTTTGGGCCTGCGCTTCTGCAAAATCTAAAATGCCTTTTTCAGCCGCACAGGGCCGCCATGTGCGGCCCGTCTTTCGGCCGAAGCTGGGGAGGGTGACGGGCCCCCCAGCCCCCTAAAGGGGGCGCAGCCCCGCCTAAATAAGCTCTCCTAAATCCTTTCCAAAGGAGAGGACTTTTGATTGGCGGGATGTCGACATTGAATTTTGTAAATTCCTAAAATTCTACAAATTCCGGTTCAGACCAAAGCGCAAAGGCCTGCTGTTGCGCCCGGGCCAGCGTGGGCCTTGTGTGGCTGTGAGGTGATCGCAACAGCTAGGCCTCTATTCACGGAGTGTTTGTTTTTTTATAGGTGTTCATGAGATCGCTGCGCTAAGTTTGGGTACTTTGTGGCTATGACAAAGTACCAGCACCCGCGGCGAACGAGCGGACGAAGTGAGTAAGTAACCACCGTCTCATATTAAAGGCTGTAGAAGCCGAAATTACTTAGCAAGCCTAAGATAAACGTAAACACAGGGTCACGCCTCATATAAAACCAATATAAATTAATCTACCTTTTTCATAGACATTATCCAAACCTTTATATATTTGTCATAATCCCAATGCTTTGCTAACAATGGCGCGGAGCAGGGGTTATTACATTGTTCAATACTTAAATTTAACCGATATGAGTTTACGATTAGGCGATAAGGCCCCGAACTTCAAGGCCAAAACATCAAAAGGCGAAATAGATTTTTACGAATTTTTAGGTGATAGCTGGGGCGTGTTATTTTCGCACCCTGCCGATTATACACCGGTGTGTACCACCGAGCTTGGCCGTACTGCAGCCTTAAAAGACGAGTTTGAAAAACGCAATGTAAAAGTAGCGGCCCTGAGTGTGGACTCGGTTGAATCACATTATGGCTGGATTGACGATATCAACGAAACGCAAAACGTAGAAGTAAACTTCCCGATCATCGGCGACGAAAACCGCGAGATTGCCGAGGCTTATGATATGATTCACCCCAATGCATCAGCTACCGCAACCGTACGCTCGTTGTTTGTGATTGCGCCCGACAAAACCATTAAGCTGATCATCAGCTACCCGGCATCAACAGGTCGTAACTTTCAGGAAATTTTACGGGTGATCGACTCACTGCAATTAACCGCTAACTACAGCGTAGCTACACCTGCCGATTGGAAAGAAGGCGAAGATGTAGTGATTACACCAGCCGTGAAAGACGAGGATGTGCCAGCTAAGTTCCCGAAAGGCCACACCGTAATTAAGCCTTACCTGCGCATGACGCCACAGCCAAACAAATAGTTGGCTGTAGGTTGATAAACATAAAAAGAGCCGGAGCGTATGCAAGTTTATTCTGCATCAGCTCCGGCTCTTTAGTTTTATTGTGCTTACGGGTTTACAAACCCAGCAGTGCCGAATCGCCCAAGGCAACTTCTTTATCAATCAGGTCGGCAATACTGGTTTCCGATAATATTTTAAGTGTTGCATCGCGGATATCTAAAAACATACTGCGGATGCCGCAGGTAGATTCATTGTGGCATTCCTCACAACGGTGATAAAAGTTAAGGCTCACGCAGGGCACCATAGCAACGGGGCCATCGGTAACGCGCAGTACACTAACTAAATAAATATCTTTAGGGTCTTTATTGAGCGCGTAGCCACCACCGGCTCCTTTTTTACTGTATAAAAAGCCTGCTTTGCGCATTTCCAGCAATATGACTTCCAAAAACTTTTTAGGTATTTTTTCCAGCTCGGCAATTTGTGCAATCTGCATAGGCGGCTTGTCGCGGTTTTTGCCCATCACAATCAACGCTTTAATGGCATACTTGGTCTTTTTTGATAGCATAGATTACACTAAAATAAATACAATGATAACAATAAAATTGCAGGCAACCAGCATAACGCTGTTACAACATCATTAAACCGGCAGGGACTCCAATTGTTGCATTACGCCTTGTCAACCATACATCTGTGTAAACGTTATGTGCCCATGAATGTTACAGTATGGCGTACGGAGTGTTGCCGGTCGGTCAGGCTATTGTCAGTAATGGCAAATATGCCCATCATCTAAGGCTTAATGGGTCAACTTATGGGCTTTAGCGTTGTAACATACACGACCTACTGAAGTCTATCACATATATTAAATTAAACTATTGTTAGTGGAAAACATACTGCACATAGCTCAATTGAGTAAAACCTATAACAGCGCCGGTAAAACGCTTTCGGTGCTGGATGATATTAATTTTTCGATAGCCACCGGCTCTACCAACGCTATTGTTGGCCCTTCGGGCAGCGGTAAAACCACCTTGTTAGGCCTATGCGCCGGGCTTGACCGGGCCAGCGCTGGTGAGGTGGTGCTCAACGGCATCAACCTCAATAACCTGAGCGAAGATAAACGTGCGCAGGTACGCAACCAGTACGTGGGCTTCATCTTCCAGAACTTCCAGTTGCTGCCTACCTTAACCGCGCTCGAAAACGTAATGGTGCCGTTAGAGCTGCGCGGCGAACGTGATATTAGAAACCGAGCAATGGATTTGCTGGACAAAGTTGGTTTGGCCGGGCGGAGCCACCACTTTCCTACGCAATTATCGGGTGGCGAGCAGCAGCGGGTATCTATTGCCCGGGCTTTCTCTAACGCGCCCAAGATTTTGTTTGCCGATGAGCCTACCGGCAACCTGGATGCCGAAACCGGCGAACGCGTGCAAAAACTGCTGTTTGATTTAAACCAGGATGCCGGCACTACGCTGGTGGTGGTAACGCACGATCTGGAGCTGGCTCGCAAAACGCAGCGCGTTTTGAGCATTAAAGGCGGCAAACTGGTGTCGGACGAAAAAACAGCCAATAATTTATGAGTACGGCATCCGATCATACTAACCTGAGCCGCCCGGTTAAATGGAGCTGGCTGTTCACCATGGCCTGGCGCGATAGCCGGCGCAACCGCTCGCGGTTGTTTTTATTCATCTCGTCTATCGTGTTGGGTATTGCCGCGCTGGTGGCTATTTACTCGTTTGGCTATAATTTGCGTGCAGATATCGACTCGCAGGCCGCCACGTTGGTAGGCGCCGATTTGGTGATATCGGGCAACCGCGCGCCCGATAAGCAAATACAGCCCTTGTTAGATAGCCTGGGCGACAGCCGTTCGCAGGAGCGCAACTTTGCATCCATGGTGTACTTTACCAAAAGTAACGATACCCGGCTGGTACAAATTAAAGCCCTGCAAGGCGAATATCCTTATTACGGCAGTATCGAAACCACACCTTTACAAGCCTCAACCGATTTTAGAAAAGGCAAATATGCACTGGTGGATGCCGCGCTAATGCAGCAGTACAAAGCCAGTATCAACGACTCATTAAAAATAGGGAAGCTTACCTTCAAAATTGCCGGAATACTTAACCAGGCGCCCGGCCAAACCGGGTTGGCAGCGGGTGTAGCACCCGTGGTTTACATCCCGATGCAATACCTGGACTCGACCGGTTTGCTGGGCAACGGCAGCCGCATATCTTACAACTACTATTACAAGTTTAACGGCAAAACTGATGTAGATAAACTGGCCGATGGCCTCGACGACCGGCTGGACAAAAACAGTTTGCATTACGAAACCATCCAAACCCGTAAAGACAACACCGGCCGTGCCTTTAGCGACCTGAACCGCTTTTTATCTTTAGTTGGCTTTATTGCTTTGCTGTTAGGCTGTATCGGCGTAGCCAGCGCCACCCAGATTTATGTGCGCGAAAAGGTGGCTTCTATAGCTATCTTACGCTGTTTGGGCGTAAAGGCGTCCGAAGCGTTCTTGATCTTTTTAATCCAGATTGCAGGTATAGGCCTTATCGGCTCCGTCATCGGTGCATTTTTAGGTGCGGCGGTGCAGTTGGTGTTGCCGGTAGTGTTCAAAGATTTTCTGCCTTTCGAAATTACCACCACCATATCGTGGGTGGCCGTAGGGCAGGGCATCATTTTAGGTATTATTGTGTCGGTGCTGTTTGCGCTGCTGCCCTTAATCAGCATCCGCAATATATCGCCGTTAAATACGCTGCGCTCGGCTTTCGAGAATGCAACTACCCAGCGCGATCCTTTCCGCTGGCTGGTTTACCTGCTCATTTTAGGATTTGTGGTTGGGTTTAGCTACTTGCAATTACAATCGTGGCAGGCCAGTGCGGCGTTTACCGCAGCTTTATTTGTAGCCTTTTTACTGCTCACGTTAACCGCCCTGCTACTAATGCGGGTGATTAAACTGGTGATGAAAGCTTCATGGAGTTACCTGGTACGCCAGGGCTTTGCTAATTTGTATAGGCCCAATAACCAGACCGTTATTTTGATGGTATCTATCGGGTTAAGCACAGCGTTTATTTGTTTGCTCATTTTTATACAGGCTTTGCTCATTAAGCAGGTTACGCTGTCTACCAGCGGTAATCAGCCCAACATGATTTTGTTCGATATCCAGACCGATCAGGAAAAAGGCGTGTTAAATATTACCAAAAGTTTTAAAATGCCGGTGCTACAGCAGGTGCCCATCATCAGCATTAAGCTCGAAAGCGTTAATGGTAAAACAGCAGCGTCATTACCTAAAGATAGTACGGCCGACAAAATGCGCCGGGCCTACGGCTATGAGTACCGCGTAACTTACCGCAACTTTTTAACCTCGTCAGAGAAAATATCCGAAGGTAAATGGATAGGTGAGGCCAAAGAGGGTGAGGACGTGCCCGTATCGGTTGACGAGCGGCTGGCGCGCCGGTTGAAGTTGAAGCTGAACGACAAGCTGGTGTTTAACGTGCAGGGCACACCCATGAATACCTACGTAGCCAGTTTTCGGAAGGTGAACTGGAACAAGGTGCAAACCAACTTTCAGGTGGTGTTCCCGAATGGCGCGTTGGAGCAGGCCCCGCAAACGCATGTGCTGTTAACGCACGTGCCATCAAGCGGCGTATCGGCTAAATACCAGCAGGCCGTGGTAAAAGGCTACCCCAACATATCTATTGTTGATTTGGGGCTGGTGCTCACCATATTGGACCAGATACTGGACAAAATTAGCTACGTCATCAAGTTTATGAGCGGCTTTAGCATTGCTACGGGTATTATTGTGTTGATTGCCTCGGTACGCATCAGTAAATACCAGCGTATCAAAGAAAGTGTACTGCTGCGCACCCTTGGCGGCAGCCGCAAGCAAATACTGGTTATAACGGCTTTGGAGTATTTGTTTTTGGGTGCGTTATCAGCGCTTACAGGCATTGTAATTGCCATTGCCGGGAGCTGGCTGTTGGCTAAATACAGCTTCGAAATACCATTCCAGGTAAGTTACGCACCGGCTGGCATACTGTTTGGACTTACCGTGGCATTAACCATTACCATTGGTTTGCTCAACAGCAGGGGCGTGCTTAACCGGCCGCCGCTGGAGGTGCTCAGATCAGATACATAAGCAGAACATAACCTATGCAATTACTTAAAATAAAAACTTTTTTACTCGCGGGCTTCATGAGCCTGGTTGCCTGTCAGAATGCTAACAATACGCAAACCGAAAGCAGTGCCGGGCAAACCGCAGCTAAAGACAGCACTTCAAAACCAACTAAAACGGTACTGTTTTTTGGCGATAGCTTAACCGCCGGTTACGGCCTGGACGATCCGGCTACCGATGCTTATCCAAGTGTGATCCAGAAAAAAATTACGCAGGAAGGCTTCCCGTACAAAGTAGTAAATGCCGGCAATAGCGGCGAAACCAGCGCCGGGGGCCGCAGCCGTATCGACTGGGTGCTGAAGCAAAAAGTAGATGTTTTTGTGCTGGAACTGGGTGCCAACGATGGCTTGCGCGGCATACCGGTTGCTACAACCGCCAGCAATCTGCAAAGCATTATCGATAAAGTAAAAGCCAAGTACCCTAACGCCAAACTTATTATGGCCGGTATGCAGATACCGCCAAGCATGGGCGTAAGTTATGCTAAGCAGTTCAGGGATATGTTCCCCAAACTGGCGGTGAAAAATGATATGTTACTGATTCCGTTTTTATTGGAGGGCGTAGGCGGCAATGCCAAACTTAACCAGGCCGACGGCATACACCCCACCGCCGAGGGCGCCAAAATTGTAGCCGGTAATGTGTGGTCTATTTTGAAGGGGGTGTTGTAAGACTGTAGATAAAATCAAATAATAGACTATCGCGTCTTTGCGAGGTACTGGCGCTATATGTTTAAGCTAAGCCAGCGTTTAGGATAGGCGTATTATTTATCCGGCGTTTAGTAGTGCTAAAGAGGTAGTGCCCGGATGTCTTAGTGAAGAGATTTTGTTTTATGGTATTAAAACAATTTTATCGGCGTTAAAAGTTATAATACGAACGCAAACTGGTAAGAGTATTTATCGAGCTCACATTTTCAGAATACTGTTACAGAATTGTAAAAGCCCTGCGCAAAGCATTGCTATCACTCTTATCTATGTTGGCCGAAGAATGGTTTAAAGATTATTTTCCTTAGTTTGTTGAAGATGAAGAATTTTCTGCTAACGCTTGTCTATCCTGTATTTCCTGGAAGAATTAAGTTCTATCAGAATTTACTTTTAATTATCGCAGGTGCAACGCTAATGCTTTCATTAGCGTTATCGTGGTTCGATAACCATCAGATATCTATTGCTGCAAGCAGTCTATTTGATATAGGTATTGTACTTACGATCTTTTTAATTTTTTTGAGTATACCCTTTTTGTTCAAAATAATAGAGATAACTCCTATAAAGAATGGGATAATTTCTTTTAATCAAAAGCATACCCCGACAAAAATAGACATTCGCGAACTACATTTTATTCTTAACATAGACCGAAAATTATTTATTGAGGGAAAGCCTACTGTAATCGAAGCGAAGGATCTAACTACGTGGGGTAATTATATCGTTTTACCTGCTACAAGCTCAGCCAGCAATACGTTTATACCTTTCATTCCAGACGAAAGCTTTTTAGAAATAATACCACAATTAAACTTTGTCACTTATAAACACAGTTCGATTTTGATGCTCGATACAAAAGATTTTATAAAGAACTTTGTGGATGGGTTTTGATAAGGATCTTAGTAAGAATAAATATTAAAAGAAAAGGTAGGTCTTTAGGTTTGATAAATGAATAATAAGGAGAGTTGAGTATACGCAGTCTGATAGGCTTTCAACTCGATAAATTATTACTAATAGCTTAATAATTTAGTATTGATATCAAAAGTATTATTTTGTATTGTTTAGTATCACTTATTCGCTTCCTTCATATAAAATTCATTTTGGCAGTATAGCGGCATATTAGCTGGAATTTATAACAGGAGGGATTGTTTTGCCCATTTACTCATCAATATACGTGAAATGCGAATGCCTCAAACACAACAAAATTCTGTTACGCTTTAACAAAACGGTAAACTAACAAATTATTGGAGACTTGCTGCTAAAAAAAGCCGTTAAGAAAATTCTCACCGGCCACCATATTTTAACTAAAATTTACTTCTCCGCTATATACCCATCATAAGATATGGCCGAGCGGTTGGTGATAATCACGCTTAAATTAGCATAGCCTTCGGGCGATACGCTGAGCGTAAGCCTGCGGTTGTACTTGGCATCCTGCGGGGTGATTATAATTGTAGTGATTCTCTTCTTATTAGTCTTGCTGGTATATCCAAACTTGGTCGACTTAAACATGACGCCGTTATCGTTACTGTTGGCGTTATAGGCAACGTCAAACTGGCCGCGCCCATAATAAGGCAGGTAGGCAATCACCGAGTCGGGGCGTATGGTCAAGTCGTAATTGTAATTCAGGTAAATGTGCCCGGTGCCGTCGGGCGAAAAGTTGAACAGACGGCCATTTAAGGAAGTTACACCGCCACCCAGCGGGTTAGCATATTGCGCCTTAAAAACAAAGCGACGGCTCTCCAGTAGCTTTTTAACGTCTGCTTCTTTCATGGCCTTACGTTCAGCACGGGTTTCGCGCCTGGTAGTGTCTTGTGCAAAGGTATATACTATGCCTGCCGTTAAAAGGCATACGGTCAGCATAATATGTTTAAGTAATTTCATAAGCTCTATGGTTTAATACGTTGCTAATCAGTTAACGTTAAAAGTAATTCGACAGGTAATTTGTTTCGCAACCAAAATATTAGACCATAAAAAAGGCTTCCGGTTTAGCTGATTATTAACAAATTGTATCTGCTGGTTTGATTCCGGCACTGGGTTGAACGAGGGGGTTGGTGTTTTGCGAATGTTTATTTGATAAAAAATACATTTACTTGGTTGAGTGAGGCACAGGTGTGCTTCCATATTAGCAACGAGTAGGGGGCACGGTTTTAAAATCAAAAATTGAGCAAGTAATTTGCATTTAAGTTAACGTAAAGCTAACTTAACCGATGTATTACGCCGGCTTTCTGCCGGCGGTCGTCCAGCAAACCGTTCTCTGCTTTCTCAAACTATTTTATGAATGTAAACATCCAAAAGTTATATACTATTGCGGCTAAACCTGTTCGTACCATTATCGGCCTCATGTCGGGCACATCGTTCGATGGGCTTGATATTGCGTTATGCCAATTCACAGGTAGTGGTCCGGGCGCGCCCGTCAGCATCAAACATTTTATTACCAAAGAATATACCGCAAAGTTCAAAGAAGAAATAAAAACCATATTTGCCAGCCACCACGCCGACCTGGAAAAAGTAACCGTGCTTAACGCCTATATAGGCACTTACTATGCCCAACTGATTAATGAATGCCTAACCGACTGGGGATTGAGCGCCGATGAAGTAGACCTGATTGCCAGCCACGGGCAAACCATTTTTCATGCCCCTAAGCATTCACATCCGCACGACCATTACGCCAACGCTACCCTGCAAATAGGCGATGCCGACCACCTGAGTGTTAAGACAGGTATCATTACCCTCAGCGATTTCAGGCAGAAACATATCGCTGCCGGTGGCGAGGGCGCACCGCTGGCCGTTTATGGCGATTACCTGATATTTTCAGATCCGCGCGAAAACCGTGTACTGCTCAACATTGGTGGTATTGCCAATTTTACCTACCTGCCCGCCGGACAGCCGGCCGGCTTTTTCTCTACAGATGTTGGGCCGGGTAATACATTAATGGACCAGTACGTGCAGATGCGTTATCCCGGTCAGTATTATGATAAAGACTCGGCATTGGCATCACAGGGAAAAATTAATGAGGCTTTGCTGGATGAGTTGTTGAAGAACGATTTTTTTGAGGCACCATTTCCAAAAACCACGGGGCCTGAGTTGTTTAACCTAAATTATCTCAATCAAGCTATGGCTAATTCAAAGCAAGCTGGTATATCAAACCATGATGTATTGGCTACGCTGGCAGCCTTTTCGGCCGAAAGCATCATTAAAGCGATTGAGAGTACCGTAGGCAGCGGAAACAACTTCGAAATTTATGTGAGCGGCGGCGGTATGTACAACCCGTCATTGCTAAGCCATCTGCAAAGCCATTTCAGCAAAGACATCCAATCAACCGATGTTTTCGGCATAAACCCGGACGCTAAAGAAGCGGTGCTTTTCGCGCTGCTGGCCAACGAGGCCGTGGCGGGTAATCTGGATAGCCTGAGCCCTACGGCAGGCATCCCTAAAGTATCTATGGGTAAGGTAAGCTTCCCGTTATAAAACACGCATTATTCACTTAATTATTTCATATATGAACCAACTTTTACAGTGTTTAAAAACAGCAAGAGTACTGCCTGCACTGCTCATGATGCTGTGTTCGGCACAGTTTGCCCTGGCGCAAAACCGGCAAACTGTTAAAGGGGTAATCAGGGATGCCCGCAACAAGGAGCCGGTTATCGGTGCGGTTATCCGGCTTTCGGGCACCAACATGGGTACAGCTACCGACATCAATGGTAATTATACCTTAAATGTCAGCGTTGCCAACGGAAACTACACGCTAAACATCACTTATACAGGCTACAAGCCGGTAAGCCGGGCGGTAACCTTAAACCAAAGCCCGGTAACGGTGGATGTTGATATTACCGAAGATGCGTTAAACCTGAACGAAGTAGTAGTGACCGGTACCGGTGCAGCTACCAGCAAAAAGCAACTGGGCAATGCCATCTCTACGGTGTCATCTAAAGATTTAGAAAACAGTGTAGCTACTTCTATCGACCAGGCACTTGCCGGTAAAGTAGCCGGTGCACAGATCTCACAAAACTCGGGTAACCCAGCCGGTGGTATCAGTGTACGCCTGCGGGGTAACAGCACCATTGCCGGTTCGAGCGACCCATTGTATATTGTAGACGGTGTTATTGTGAACAACAGCTCGGCTGAGTTAGTAGATTTAGGTGGCTATTCACAGAACCGTTTGGTAGACATTAATCCTGCCGATATTGACCACATCGAAATTATCAAAGGTGCGGCCGGTGCTGCCATCTACGGTTCACGGGCAAGCAACGGGGTGGTACAGATTTTTACCAAGCGCGGTAAATCAGGCAAACCGGTGGTCAGCGTGTCCACGCAGTTTAGGTCAAACAGTTTGCGCAAAAAGCTGGCTTTTAATGATTACCCTTTTCGTTTTGCTAACAACACCGTTACCGACTTGACTCAGGTGCCAGTAGAACGCTACGACCTGCAAAAAGAAATTTTCAGGGATGCCTGGGGTAACGAAAGCAACGTGTCTGTTTCGGGCGGATCCGATAATACAACCTATTACATGAGCGGTAGTTATTTAGGTAACCAGGGTATTATAGATCAAACCAACTTTCAGCGCGGTACAGCCCGCGTAAGGGTAGATCAGCGTTTGAATAATTGGCTCAAAGTTTCGCTGGGTTTAAACTACTCGCTCAGCGGTAGTAAAGAGATACCTAACGGAGGTATCAACGAGGCCTACGGCGCGCTAACCGGTTTTATCTTTGCCAACAATTTTGTAAATCCTTACCCTAATCCGGTTACAGGTTTGTACCCAAGTTTGGCTCCAACCGGCTTATTGCGTACCAATCCGTTAGAGGCTATCAACCGGTTTAATTTTAATCAAAAAACCAGCCGTTTGATAGGCGATTTACAGGTGAATATGACACCGGTTAAAAACCTTGCCATCAATTATACTTTGGGTTACGACAACTCTACCCAACTGGCTACCGGTTATATTCCTATTGGCAACACAACGCCATCATTTGCTACCGGCTTTGCCCGCCGGGCCGATCGTATTGCGTTGTTGATGAACAACGATTTAAATGTTAGCTATAAGGGGAAGATAGGCGAGTTTGAGTTTACTACCGCCGCCGGTGCTACAGCCCAAACCGAGCGTGTTAGCTTGTCGGGCATTACAGGCACGCAGTTAAGCCCTGGTAACCAGGTAGCTTCCAGCGGTACCAACTTAGTGGTAACCGACAACCGTTCTACCTTAAATATTTTAGGTTTTTATGCGCAGGAAACCATTGGTTTTAAAAACAAACTATTTGTAACCGGTGCCGTACGTAATGATGTTGCTTCATCTTTCGGGCAAGAAAACCGCTGGCAGTATTATCCTAAGGTAAGTGGCACTTACTTGCTTTCTGAAGAAGACTTTTGGAAAAAGTCGGGTATCGGTTCGGTTTTCTCGGTGTTTAAACTAAGGGCTTCGTACGGTCAATCTGGTAATCTTACCGCTATTAATGCTTACGACCGTTTAACCAATTACACCGCAGCTTTATTGCCTAATTTGCCCGGTATAGCTGCGCCTTCGCAGTTAGGCAATGCTACCGTAAAGCCCGAGCGCCAGATTGAAAAGGAAATAGGTTTGGATGCCAGCTTGCTGAACGACCGTTTAGGCTTTGAGTTTTCTTACTATAATAAGTCGGTTAAAGATTTACTACTGCTGGTTAACCTGCGGCCCACTACCGGATACCTGTCGCAGTATCAAAACATCGGCGACATGACCAATAAAGGTTTGGAGTTATTGGTAAGAGGTATCCCAATCCAGCACGAAAACTTTAAATGGAACACGTCTATTATCTTCAACAAAAACAAAAACAAGGTCTACAATATTCCGGGTGGATTGCTCACCTTCCCAGGTGGTTTTGGTCAGGTTGCTGCAGTTGAGGGATATCCGCTGGGTGCCTTTTATGCTACGGCGTTTGCACGTAATCCCGATGGTTCATTACTGTTAACTCCGGCCGGTTTACCACAACGCGAAACTACCGGCCGTAATGCCGCGGGGCAACCGGCAGGTAATATTGTCAACAAAGTAATCGGTGATCCAAATCCGCAATGGACAGGCTCGTTCATCAATGAGTTTACGGTAGGTAAAGATTTGTCTTTCCGTATGCAGTGGGATGCCTCTTACGGCGGACAGGTGTTTAACTTTACCAAGCGTGTAGGCGACCGCGACCTCTACGGTGGGTTGGCCGGTTACATTCCGGAATTAAAAGGCGAAGTGCCTAAAGGAACCTCAGCTGCTTTGTTTGCCATTATGGAAAACTGGATTGAGGATGGCTCGTATTTAAAACTGCGCGAAGTTTCTGCTTCCTATACATTGCGATTTAAGTTTTTAAACAACAAACCTTTGCGGGTAACCCTGGCCGGGCGTAATCTACTTTCGATTGACAAGTACAGCGGTTGGGATCCTGAGACCAATGCTGCCGGCCAAAGCGGTGCAGTGCGCGGTTTCGACTTTGTGGAGGTACCTATCCCAAGAACCATTGCATTGGGCCTTAACTACAGTTTTTAATTTATTTGAATAACGTTTATGAAAACTAAATATAAGATTTTAACCGTGCTGATGCTTGCCATGGCATCGTCGTGTAAACTCGATCAGGTAAACCCTAACGCTCCTGCAGCCGAGCAGGCATTAGGTACCCGCGAAGGCATCATCGCTTTAAGTATCGGTTCGAGACAGTTTTACTCAACTACCGGTTTAAGCAGCATTATTTTGGCACCGGCTACTACCACCCGCGAAATGAAGGGATTTGCCACCTTTACTACCGTGTTAGAGCTGGAGGCCGGTGGTACTGCGCTGCCCACCGCTAATGCTGCTGTGCTTAACTATTGGTCGGCTATGCAGCGCGAAATGGCGATGTGCGAAAACATCATTGCCAATGCACCGCAAATAAGCTCGATTGAACCGGCTTTACTGAGCGGTATTATGGGGCAGGCTTATTTGTTTAAGGCCATGGCCCTGGCCGAGTTGGCTATGGCATTTCAGCAAGCTAATATCACTGCCAGTACTGCAACGCCTGTAACATTTGTGCCGCGGGCGCAAGTTTTTACTGAAGCTGTACGTTTGCTGGATTTAGGCGTAGCTGCTGTGAAGGCAAATACGCCAAATTCTACTTACAGCGGTAGCGTAGCCGGTGGCGACTTTGACCTGATTAATACCCTTTATGCGATGCAGGCACGTATTAACTTAATGGCTGGCAATTATCAGAAAGCATTGGATAACGCCAATTTGGTTGATTTAACCAAGGCCTCCCGGTTTATTTACTCTACGCAAAGCCCTAACCCTTTGTATACACTATTTAACATCACCCGGTCTTACGTACCGCGCGACAACTTTGGTTTGCCTGCCGGTTTGTATTATAGCGGCGACCAGCGTTATAACTTTTATTTCAATGGTGTTAAAACTATCGTTGGCGGCGAGATAACTGTTGGTCTTACCGGTTTTGCCGCTTCGCAAACTACGGCTATACCAGTATATTTGCCTGATGAAATAAAATTAATCAAAGCAGAAGCTACACTGCGCTTAAATGGTTCTCTGACGGATGCACTGGCGCAGATAAACGCAGTGCGAACCCAAACCAGCGGCGACCTATTTGGCGTAAACG
Source organism: uncultured Mucilaginibacter sp. (assembly GCA_913775265.1). Taxonomy (GTDB): domain Bacteria; phylum Bacteroidota; class Bacteroidia; order Sphingobacteriales; family Sphingobacteriaceae; genus Mucilaginibacter. The sequence goes on from CAJYJH010000045.1 coordinate 44,994, forward strand.
CCGGCCTGTCTGCTTACAGCGGACCGGTTACCAATGCCGACCTTTTGCTGGAAGTTTACAAACAGCGTTGTGCCGAGTTGTACCTGAGTGGTTTGAAATGGGAAGATACCCGCCGTTTTAACCGCCCTGCACCACCAACCGACTTGAGCGAGCGTAACCGGATTTTTTATCCATACCCCGACCAGGAACGTTTAAATAACCCAAATACCCCGGCCGATCCGGCGATATAAAAGGAGATCATTTAAGGAGAAGGGTATTATGCTCTTCTCCTTTTAAATTTATAGTAATGAAGAAGTTTTTGTTGATAGCGTTTTGCCTGCTTGCAGGTGTTGTGCAGGCTCAAAATCACACGTTGAATTTAAAGCAGTTAGAGCGGATTGAAGAAGCGCAAAAAGCGATAGTGGTACTTAACGATAACGCTAACACACTGCCGGTAACCTCATTGAATAATTTAAACATTGCCAGTGTGCACCTCGGTTATCCGCATCAAACGGTCTTTGATAGTGTGGCTAACAAATACTGGAAAGTAACGGCTTTCAACGTCGATAAGTTGAATACCGCTGTGGCATTTAACAACCTGCACGACGAACTGAAGCTGTACAACATGGTATTGATTACGCTGTCGGAAAACACACCATTCAATGCTCCGCTCATTAGCTTTATTCGGGATTTAGAACGCATTACCCGCGTGGTGATAGTACTATCCAGCTCAGGGAAAAATTTAAAATATCTGGACGATGTTAAGTCGCCTGTGATTTGGTATCCTCACGATACCCCCGAAGGTGCTTCGCTGGCAGCGCAGGCTGTTTTTGGCGGAATGATGGTCTCTAATAAATTGATCGATAGTTTTAGTGCAAAGTATACTAAAGGTAGTGGTGAAGTCATTAATAAAATCCGTTTAGGTTACGCGTTACCCGAGGCTACCGGTGTCAATACCAACCGCTTTAAAAAAATCGATTCTATTGTTGAGGCAGGCATAGCCACCCACTCGGCACCGGCTGTGGTAGTGCTGGTAGCTAAAAACGGGCAGGTAATATTTAACAAAGCTTATGGCAAACATACTTACGGTAGCAGCCAGGCAACGCAGCTCACCGATATTTTTGATATGGCCTCGGTAACCAAGGTAACCGCTACTACGCCATCCATTATGCACCTGTACGAGAGAAAACAATTAGGGTTGGATTCGCCTATTAGCCGGTACGTGGCCCGCCTACGCACTATCGCTGACAAGCGCGATGTCACCATCCGCGAAGCGTTGTTGCACGAGGCCGGTTTTACGCCTTACATCAAGTTTTACGAAAAGCTGAAACCGTCCGATTTAAGCACTGATTCATCCGCCGCTTATCCCACCAAGGTAGCCGACCGCTACTACCTGCGGGCCAATTATTTTAATGAGGTGATGTGGCCGGTAACGCTGGCATCAAGCGGCAATACTCGCGGTAAGTATGTGTACAGCGATATTAGCATGTATATGATGAAGGAGGTGTTTGAAACTATCAGTCACCAAAAACTCAACGAGTATGTTTTAAACAACCTGTACCTGCCCTTGGGTATGCAGGCCACCGGTTACCTGCCACGCAACCGCTTTAGCCGCAACCGCATTGTGCCCACTACCGAAAACGATAACTGGATGCGCAACATGTTGGTGCAGGGATACGTGAATGACCCAGGCGCTGCCATGGCCGGTGGGGTAGAGGGCCATGCCGGTTTGTTTGCCAATGCTAATGATCTGGCTATTTACTACCAGATGTTACTCAATAAAGGCACTTACGGTGGCAAGCGCTATTTTGACAGCACTACGGTAAAACTGTTTACCTCGCGACAGTCTAAAACTTCGTGGCGCGGGTTAGGATTCGACCGGGTGAATAATACATCCGCCAAAGATAAACGCTCAGCGCTGGCTTTCGGCCATAGTGGCTATACCGGCACTTACGTTTGGGTAGACCCGGCGTACAACTTGGTTTACATCTGCCTCACCAACCGCGTTTACCCCGATGATGGAAAAACTTATGGCCCCGCCAAAGTAAACATTCGCGGGTTAGTGCTTGATGCTATTTATGAAGCGATAACTGTGGATGGTAAAAAATAAGATGGCTGCATGATTTATACAGCCATAAAAAAAGCATGTCACTGCTTTCTAATTTGAAGTGACATGCTTAAAATTGATTTTAAAATAAGTTTTAAATTAAATTCACACTGCGGTTTACAAACTCAGTAAGTTCGCTGCCGGTAAGCAAGCCTTGTGAAAGCAGGGCCAGATCAAACGCCTGTTTAGCTAATTGGCCTTGAGTTGCCTCGTCGCCGCTTTCTAAAATACGGCTTACCAGTTTGTGGTTGCTGTTTACGACCACTTTGTAGTTATCGGGCAGGTTACCGTAAAAGCCCATGCCACCACCCATTTGGGCCATATCTTTCATGCGGCGCATAAACTCGTCCATGGTTACAGTTACCGGTAATTCTTCAGGGCTCAAGCTTTCCAGTTCTACCTTAAAGCCCGGTTTGGTAATGGCTTTTTCGAAAATGCCTTTCACTGTGGTTTCCTGGTCTGGCGACAGTACCGTAGCCGGAGCATCGTCTTTCTTAATCAGTTTGTCGGCAACATCGGCGTCAACACGTTTTAATGATGTTTTTTCCAGTTTCTGCTCTAACTGGCCCACAAAGTGGTTGTCGATAGGCGAGTTCATCACCAGTACATCGTAACCTTTTTTAGTGGCCGATTGGATAAACGAGTCTTGTTTAGACGGCTCGTTGGTGTACAAGTAAATCAGTTGACCGTCTTTATCGGTTTGTACCGGCGCTACCTTGTCTTTATACTCGTTAAGCGTAAAATTCTCTTTGTTGGTATTGGTTAACAGCACAAAGTCTTTAGCCTTTTCCTGGAATTTATCATCGCTGATGTAGCCATATTTTACAAACAGGCCAATGTCGCTCCATTTTTCTTCGTAAGCTTTGCGGTCGGCTTTAAACAACTCGCTTAGTTTATCAGCCACCTTTTTGGTAATGTAGGTGTTGATTTTTTTAACGTTGCTGTCGGCCTGTAAAAAGCTGCGCGATACGTTCAGCGGGATATCAGGTGAGTCGATCACACCATGCAACAGCATTAAAAACTCCGGAACGATGTCTTTCACCTCGTCGGTAATAAATACCTGGCGCGAGAACAATTTGATTTTGTTACGCTGAAACTCAAAGTCGTTTTTCACCTTAGGAAAGTACAATACCCCGGTCAGGTTAAACGGATAGTCCACATTCAGGTGAATCCAGAACAACGGATCTTCAGAGAACGGATAAAGCTCTTTATAGAAAGCCAGGTAATCTTCATCTTTCAATTCAGACGGAGCCTTGGTCCAGATTGGGTTGGTTTCGTTGATGATGTTGTCGGTCTCAACGCTGGTATATTTTGGTTTGCCTTCTTCGTCTTCACCGTCAGGTTCCTGCTCGGTTTTAGTACCAAATTTGATAGGCACCGGTAAAAACTTAGCGTATTTGTCTAAGATTTCCTGCAGTTTAAATTTGCTTACAAACTCTTCCGACTCTTTATTGACGTGCAAAATTACGTCGGTACCGCGGGTGGTGCGGTTTCCTTCAGTAATCTCGAACTCGGTGCTGCCATCGCAAATCCAGCGGGCAGGCTCGGCACCATCCTGGTAAGAAAGCGTTTGAATCTCTACTTTATCAGCCACCATAAAGGCCGAGTAAAAACCTAAACCAAAGCGGCCGATGATCTCGTTAGCATCTTTAGCCTCTTTAAATTTCTCCATAAACTCGGTAGCACCCGAGAAAGCAATCTGGTTGATGTATTTTTTAATTTCATCAGCCGTCATACCTAAACCATTATCAGAGATGGTGATGGTTTTGGCAGCCTCGTCAAAAGCAACCTCTACCTGCAACTGACCCAGTTCACCATTGTACTGACCTAATGACGCCAGGCGTTTTATTTTTTGAGTAGCATCAACGGCGTTCGAAACCAGCTCGCGTAAAAATATCTCGTTATCAGAGTAAAGGAATTTCTTAATAATCGGAAAAATGTTTTCGGTGTGAATCGAAATGGTGCCTTTTTCTTGCATATGTTTATTTTTTAGATGTGATAATCTTTCTTAACTCCCCCTTTATATCAATGGGTGTACCAATGGGGGGTGGGTTGTCAAATTGGCAGTTGGTAGGGTTGCTTTCATGTTTTGAACTTGAGCATGTGAGATGCTATAGTGTGTAGTCCGCTCAATGCCGCGGATGGCTACTTCTTTTGTCTTGAAACAAAAGAAGCAAAAATTCAAGTCACCTCCCGCTTGCTTCTTTTCGCACGGGGCCATTGCGCTGCAAAGTCCGGCAGCACCACAGGCTGCTTATGTTTTGCCCTTGCTTCGCGCTCTTGGCCACACTTCTGCAAAATCTAAAATGCCTTTTCCTGTCGCACTTGGCCACTATGTGCTGCCCAATTCTCGGCCGAAGCCGGGTAGGTTGACGAAGGCTAACCGTCCGCCCTTTAAAAGGGGATTTTCTGATGGGCAGGATAGCCGTTCAATTCTGTTTTGTTTTTGAATTAATTAAATTCGGTTCAGGTAAAAAGGTACCAAGACCGCTGTTGCGCCCAAGCAGGGAATTACATAAAATCTATCTTAGCACATAAAAGCATGTGTCGAAGCTAAACGAAAAAAGAGTAAGAAATAATTGCAGGATGTCAAAAGGATTTCTAATTTAGTAGTCACGACTACTAAATATTTAATCATGTCAAATCCAACACAATTAAGCTTTGTATCATTGCAAGTAAGCAGCCTCGAAGTATCAGGAAAATTTTATGCCGAAGTTTTAGAATTTAAGCCCGTAGAACAGTCGCCGCCGGATGCTATAGTTTTCGAGCAAAAAAACGGCGCCGCTTTCGCCATTCGTAAACCCATGATTGAGCTTGCCAAAGCTAACTTGCTGGGATGGGGTGTAGCTATTTGGTTCACCGTAGGTAATCTGGACACTTTCTTAGAAAATAATCGTGATAAAGTATCTATTGTAAAAGATATTCATTCTACGCCGTTCGGCAGAATCCTGGTGATTTCAGATCCTGACGGGTACGCGATTACGTTGCAGGAAACTAAGGAAGATTAATGCAAAGGCACAATGATGGGCGGTAACTACATAACCGCCCTGCCATTTCAAGCCGGGTTAGGCATTTTCTAAATATTACACGATTAAAGGAGCAACCCGGCATTAATGCTTGCCAGGCATAACAATTTAAAACTTGTCATTTCAATCAGGATCAATACGTTTGCAGAAACACTGAGGTAAACAAAACGATGGAAGAACAACGTCCGGTATTTTCTTATACCGAACCGGAAGAAAACAGCGGTTACCTGCTATGGCAGGTAACCATGCAGTGGCAATTAAATATGAACCGGGCTTTGGGCAAACTGGGGCTTACGCTCACCCAGTTTTCGTTGATGGCAGGCTTATATTGGTTAAACCAAAAGCAGCAGGCCGTTACCCAGCAGCAACTGGCAGATTATGCCAACACCGATAAAATGATGACCTCGAAAGTGCTGATGGTTTTAGAAAAAAAGCAGTTTATAGAGCGCGTTAAAGACCCGGCCGATAGCAGGGCCAAGCAACTTAAAATTACCGTTAAAGGCACGGACCTATTGCGGGAAGCTTACCAGGTAGTAAAACAGGTAGATGACGTTTTTTTTAAAGACGTATTAAAAGACAAGGCGACGTTTGACGATTTATTGCTGAGGCTGATTAAGTAGGAAGCTTCTAAAGTTGTTTAATTGGCTGGAGAGCTTGGCTACGTCATCCTCACCAGTTTTGGTCGAAAGAAGGGTGGCAAAGGTTAGCCCAGTTTAGCGGTAGATAAGTCTTAGATTTTGCACTTCAATCAGCTAAAAGAACACAAGCCAAAGGCATTTCTCAGCTGCAAAGAAGCGCAGTGGCCCGCTGTTGCGCCCGGGCCAGCGAGGGACAGTGCGGCTGTGAGGTGATCGCAACAGCTAGGCCTTTTGGGTACTTTGTGGCTATGACAAAGTACCAGCCTCCGCGGCAATGAGCGGACTGAGGTGAGTTAATTAGCATTGACTTAATTAAAAACGCTGTATCCTTTCATTATTTGTAGCGCGTGGGTTACCGATATTAACTGGCATGATGGAATTTTAGTTGTATCGCTCCTTCACTCATCGCAAGTATCAAGATTCCTCACTGTCGTTCGGAATGACAGTGAAGGTTTTAATTCCATCATCACCAACACACTTTAATTAAACTGCAACGTAAACACCGTACCGACCCCTTCAGTACTCTGCACCTGAATATTCCCTTTATGCATCAGCATAATCTGCTTACACAAACTTAAACCAATACCGCTGCCGGTTTTGCGGGTACTGAAGAAGGGGATAAAAATCTTTTCCATCAGCTCGGCCGACATGCCCAGTCCGTTGTCGGTTACTTTGAGCAGGCTTTTGTTTTGCTGCACCTCGGCTGATAGGGTAATGATGGGTTCGGGACGGTCTTTCACCGCTTCAATGGCGTTCACCAGCAGGTTAATCAGTACCTGTTCAAGCAGATTGATGTCTACATCAATGCTTAAGTTGAGGTCGCGCAGGATGATGTCCAGCTCGATGTTTTTCTTTTCGAGGGTGGGTAGCATCAGGGTATTAAGGTTCTCAAAAAGGTCGTATACCGATACCTTTTGCAGTTCGAGTTTGGTGATTTTATTTAAGCTGCGGTAGCTTTCGGTAAACTTAAGCAAACCTTCGCTGCGGCGTTTAATGGTGTCAATGCCCAGTTCGAGGTCTTCCAAATCCGGACCTACGGCGCTGTTGGCAATGTCGGGGCGTTGCAGGCGGTTTTTCAATGTGTCGGCCAGTGATGAGATAGGCGCTACGGAGTTCATGATCTCGTGCGTCATCACATTTAATAGTTTAGACCACGCGTTTGATTCCGACTCATCCATAGCGTCGCTTACGTTCTGAAACGCCACCAGTTTGTACACTTTGTCCTCGCTTTTTAACAAGCTGGCCATGAGTAATAATTTCACCTGCTGCTGGTCTTTCACCAGCGTGATGACCTTGCTGCCGCCCGATTTAATTTTAATGATCTCGTTGTAAACATCTGCGTTGCGCCGCTCAAGCGATTCAATATTTTTAAGGTAGGGGATGTTGAGCAGGTTTTTAAACGACTCGTTTACCCAGCCAATCTCACCGGTCGATAGTTCGTACGACAAGATGCCAGTGCCTACCAGCTCCAATATTTTTTGCAGGTAGTGGTACTGCGTTTCACGCTCGCGGTTAATGGTTTTAAAGGTGGTATTGATTTCGTTAAAGCCCTGGCGCAACACCTGCACGTTGGTAGGCGCGCTCTGCACGGCATAATGGCGCGAAAAATCGCGGTATTGGGCTGCCTCGGCAAACTCCTGCACCTCTTGCTGTATTTTACCATACTGCTGCATAATACTGGCCACCACGTAGATAATAAATGGTGCCAGCGCTGCAGCATATACATAATGCTTAGTGGTAATGGCAAAGGCCGCACCGCAAAGCAACACAAACAACATAAAAATGCGCAGCAGCAATTGCCACTCGTAACGCTTAAATATCATACTTGTTCAGTCGGCGGTAAAGGGCGGTACGGGTTAAGCCAAGCTCTTTGGCGGCGCGGGTAATGTTGCCGCTATGTTTATCAATTACCCTTAAAATAGCGTTCTTTTCCATTTCGCTCAGTGGCACGTTGTCGGCATCTTCGGCTGTTTGCGGTTTGGCCGTTTCGAGCGACGAAAAAATGAGGTCGTCGGGTTGCAGGGTAGCATCTTCGGCCATAATAACGGCACGCTCAATAGTATACTGCAACTCGCGGATATTACCGGGGTAACTGTATTGCTGCAACTTTTGCAGGGCCGCCGCACTAAAATCAACATTGGGTTTTAAATACTTGGTGGCGTACACTTTGGCAAAGTGCCGGGCCAGTAGTGGCACGTCGGTATGGCGGCGGCGCAACGGCGGCATGGTTATCTCTACCGTGTTAATGCGGTAAATTAAATCCTTCCTAAACTTGTTTTCGTTAGCCAGCTCCTGCAGGGGCACGTTGGTGGCGCAAATCAGCCTGATGTTGATATCAACAGCCTTATTGGTACCCAGCCGGGTAACCTGTCGGTTTTGCAGCACGGTAAGCAACTTGGCCTGTTGCAGCAAGCTGATATTGCCAATCTCGTCTAAAAACAAAGTGCCGCCTTCGGCTTCTTCAAAGCGGCCCATGCGGTCTTCGCGGGCATCGGTAAAGGCGCCTTTTTTGTGGCCAAACAGTTCGCTCTCAAACAAAGTATCCGTCAAAGCGCCAACGTCTACCTTTACAAAAGGCTTGTTGGCCCGCAATGATCGTTCGTGAATGGCTTTAGCCATCAGGTCTTTACCGGTACCGTTTTCGCCCAAAATCAAAATATTGGCATCGGTAGGGGCAATCTTGTTTACCTTGTAAAATATATCCTGCATCACTTCCGATTCGCCCAAGATAGAGGTGCTGCCGGCCGATCCCTTAACGGCCACTTTCGGGCGTTTGGGGCCTTCCTGCTTGTCGAGCAAATCGCGGATGGTTTCAATCAGTTTTTCGTTGTGCCATGGCTTTACCACAAAATCGTTGGCACCTTCTTTTAACGAGCGCACGGCCAGGTCAATATCACCGTAGGCCGTAATCATAATTACACAAACGTTGGGTCTCCACTCTTTTACCTTACGCAGCCAGTAAATACCCTCGTTGCCGGTGTTCATGGCGCTGTTAAAGTTCATGTCCAGCAATACCAGGTCAACCTGGTTGCGGGTAAGCAGCGAGTTGATGTTTTCCGGATTTTTTTCGGTAATAATTTCGTGTACCTCCGTTTTAAGCAATAGCCTTACTGCGGTTAGCACGTCGGTATCATCATCAACAACCAGTATGGTAGCTTTTTTTAATATCATGGAGTATCTTGTGTAAGAAATTAAGTTTATACAAAGCTATATTTTAATATAGCGGCATCTAAAGGTAAGCATATAAATTTGTTGCTTTATCACGCTTTAAAGGGCAATTGCCTATCCAAAAGTATAACTATTTGTTTATCAACAGCCTTTGTAAAGCACACATTTTTTACATTGTATCGTTACCGCACACTGTTTGTAACACAAGCGTACGCGCAATTTGCCTGTTATTGTAAATTGTGCTGATATACAGTGTTTTATACAATGGCACAAGGTTTATACAAGCTAATGCAAACAATCTTATTTTAAGTGGACAGAGTAATTGAGAAAAAAAAGTGGAACAGTAAGCGCTTAATGACCATTGGCGGTATTGCCGCTGTGGTGTTGCTGGTAGCAGGTAGCATTGTGTTTACCTCGGGCAAAAGCAAATTAAACGTTGATACCGAACGCATTACTATCAGCAATGTAACTAAAGGTTCATTCCAGGAGATTATTCCTTTGAATGGTATTGTACTGCCCATTACTACTATATACCTCGACGCTGTTGAAGGCGGCCGTGTAGAAAAGCTGTTTGTTGAAGACGGCGCTACCATGAAAAAAGGACAGCCTATATTAAAACTGGCCAACACCGATTTGGAGCTGAGCCTGGCTAACGAAGAAACTGCCGTATTTAACGTGTTAACACAGATGCAGATTTCGCATGATAATGCCCGCCAAAACACCATCAGTAAATTAAACCAGATGGCTGAGGTGGAGAGCAGCCTGAAAGAAGCCGAACGGGTTTACAAACTCAATAAAAAATTGTACGATCAAAAAGCGATCGGCCTGCAGGAATTTCAGAAATCTGAAAACGATTATAATTATGCCTTGCGCCGTAAACGCTTAACTACCCAGATTTTAAACCAGGACTCGACCGCTATGAACCAGCAGACCTCGCAGTCTAAAGAATCATACGCACACATGAAATCGACTTTGGAACTTATGCGCAAAAAGGTAGGCGACCTGATTGTACGCGCCCCGGTTGACGGACAATTAACCTCGCTGGATGCCGAAATTGGCCAGAGCAAGCAAAAAGGCGGACGTTTAGGGCAGATCGACGTGTTGTCGGGCTATAAGGTTCGGGTGGATGTAGACGAGCATTATATCACTCGCGTTTTCAACGGCCAGATGGGGGAGTTTACCTTGGGCGACAAAACCTACAAGCTTAAAATTAAAAAGGTATTTACGCAGGTATCTAACGGGCGTTTCCAGGTTGATATGCAATTTGTGGGAGATATACCCAAGGATATTCGCCGCGGACAGAGCCTGCAAATCCGTTTGGCTTTGAGCGACGAAACACAGGCCGTATTAGTACCCAAAGGTGGTTTTTACCAGCAAACCGGTGGTAACTGGATATTTAAATTGAGCGAAGACGGCAAAACAGCATTTAAAGTTGATGTACAGATAGGCCGCCAAAACCCTGATTATTACGAGGTGATGCAAGGCTTAAAACCCGGCGACCGCGTGGTAACCTCGAGCTACGAGAACTATGGCGATATGCAGGAGTTGGTGCTGAAATAGAGATTTAAGATAGAGCCAAGATACAGGAGCCAGGAGCCAAGAAGAAAGCGTGAATACTTAAGATTTTATAAAAATCAAAAGACTGCCGCTCAAAAAACTGACCGAATTAGATAAGAACAATAACATTCACAATTAAAGATATCACCCGGTGAAACGGGGAAGGAGGCTAAATGATAAAAATTACCAATCTTGAAAAATTTTACCGCACCGAAGAAGTTGAAACCGTTGCGCTGAATAAACTAAACCTGGAGATTAACACCGGCGAGTTTGTGGCTATTATGGGTCCGTCGGGTTGTGGTAAATCAACGCTGTTAAATATTTTGGGTTTGCTTGATGATCCGGATGGTGGCAGCTACCTGTTTAATGGCACCGAGGTAGCTCATTTTAACGAGCGCAAACGCGCCGACTTGCGTAAGCATAATATTGGTTTTGTGTTCCAGAGTTTTAACCTGATTGACGAGCTGACGGTATTCGAAAATGTTGAACTTCCCCTTATCTATACCGGCGTAAACTCGGCCGACCGCAAGCAGCGGGTGGAAGAAGTGCTGACCAAAATGCAGATTATGCACCGCCGTAACCACTATCCGCAGCAATTATCGGGTGGTCAGCAGCAGCGTGTGGCTATTGCACGTGCGGTGGTTAACAAACCTAAACTGATACTGGCGGATGAGCCCACCGGTAACTTGGACAGCAGCAACGGTAACGAGGTGATGGAATTATTGACAGACCTGAACGAGCAGGGTACTACCATCATCATGGTAACGCACTCTGAGCATGATGCCCGCTACAGCCACCGCATTGTACGCCTGCTGGATGGTCATACTGTAGTTGAGAATATTATGATGTAAAACGAGTAATATCCCTGATTAATTAAACCCTTATCATACGAAAACACAAACTCCTATTATGAAAATACTTTATACACTATTGCTATCAGCTTGCAGTATGGCCGTAATAGCACAAACCAAAACCAACAGGAGCCGCACCAGCCAACGTATATCTGACGACGGCAAAACCATGCATTTCAGCATTAGCGGAGACGTGAACGGCAGCCCTATTGATTACGACAAATCATTTAATGTGACCAATCTTAGTCAGGCCGAAAAAGATGCGCTTAAACAACGCATATCCGACTCGTTGGGTATTGCCATCGCTAATACCAGGTATAAAACCGCAGTTACCAAAGCATCCATTCAAATGCCTCCGCTTCCTCCTGTACCTCCTGTTCCTGCTACACCGGCACTATCCACCAGTAAAAGCCAAAAAACTCAGGACTTATCTACCGGCGTTTATGATGATAACGGCACCATGCAAGTGGAGGTAAAGGGTTATCAGGCGCAAAAATATTTCAATTACAGCCGCAAATTTAATGTGAAGGGTATGTCGGCGGCACAAAAAGATGCCATCGTGAAACGTATCATTGATTCATTAGGCGTAAGCAGCAGTACCAGCATAGGCACCCACTAGTTTACAAACGATGTTACAAACATACCTCAAAGTTGCATGGCGAAGCCTGAAGGCCCGGCTGTTTTATACCTCACTTAATGTGTTGGGTTTGGCTCTGGCCATGGGCTGCTGCATTTTGTTGTATGTTTATGTAAGCTACCAGTTAAGTTTTGATACTTACCACCGCCACGCAGCAACCACTTACCGCATCGTAAACGAGCTGCACCTGGATAAAACCGAGTACGATAAAGGTTCATCCATGGCTATGTACCTGGCTGCCCGCCGCGAGTTGCCGCAAGTGGTAAATGGGGCATATTCAACCAGTCGTCAAAGCTACATTGTAACAGCGGGCACAACTGAGAAAAAGCTTTTTAGAGAAGAGAAAAACATAGCGTTCACCAACTCCAAATGGTTCGATGTATTTAATTACCAGGTGTTGGCCGGTAATGTACAGGGCTTAAACGAACTGAACACGGCCGTGCTTACTCAAAAACAGGCGCAAAAATATTTCGGTAATACTGCGGCTGTAGGTCAGTATATACAAATTAAAAGCATCCCTATGCGGGTGGTAGCTGTAGTGGCAGATCGACCTTATAACACCGATCAAAACTCGGACATCTACCTGTCATTCGCTACTCTAAAACAGGTAGATCCCTATTATAAAGACTTCACCAGCCAGTGGGGGTATATTTCGTCGGTCAACAACAGCTATCTTACCCTGCGCAAAGCCGAGGACAAAGCCGTTGTTGAAAAAATGTTGAACCGTATGGCCAAACCCTATTTTGGTGACGGTATTAAATATTACAAGTTTGAGCTACTGCCCCTAACCGAACAACACTTTGATTTACGTTATGGCGGTACTACCCAAAAATCGCTGTTAACGGTATTGGTTATTATTGGCTGCCTTATACTGGCTACGGCCATCATCAATTATATTAACCTGGTGGTTGCCCAGCAGGCCCGCCGCAGTGCCGAAATTGGTACACGCAAAGTTTTAGGTGCTACTGCCGGCAGGTTGCTGATGCAGTTTGTTACCGAGTCGGTTATTACTACTACTGTGGCAGCCATGCTGGCTATGGGTTTGGTGGCAACCGTGTTGCCTGTTATAAACCGTTATTGGTTTTCGGCGCAACCTGTGCATGTAAGCTCATGGTGGGCTTTGGGCGGGTTTACATTATTGCTTGTTGCTGTTATCAACGTCGTGATGGGCATTTACCCGGCCTGGTGGCTCAACCGTTTTAACATTACCAACGCGCTAAAAAAACAAGCTACCCTGGTGCAAACCGGATTGGGCCGCAAGGCTTTGGTAATACTGCAAAACCTGATTGCGCAACTGCTGATTGCCGGTACGGTGATCATTGTGATGCAAGTGCAGTTTTTAAAAAATACCGATAAGGGTTTTGACCGCAGCATGGTGGTCAACATCCCGGTTGGTGCAGCTACCGATCTGCAAAAACAACGTTTGCTGAAGGGCATTGCCCACATGCCCGATGTAAGTTCGGTAAGTTTTTACCTTAACTCGCCGGCTACCGATAGTCAGCGCGGTGCCACGCTGCAGTTTGACAATCGGGCTAAATGGGAAAACTGGCCGGCACGCTTTGCCATTGGCGATGCCGGATATGCCAAAACTTTTGGTCTGCAAATCATCGCGGGCCGTAACCGCGATAGCCACGCCACTACGACCGAGTTTTTGGTAAACCAAAAAATGGCCCGCATGCTGATGGGCAACAATTGGCCCGATGTGGTAGGGAAAAAGCTACAGCCCGGCGACCCGAAAGGCATCATTGTAGGCGTGGTGAAAGATTTTAACGTACACTCCCTGCTTGAGCCTATTGAGCCCACAGTGGTGTTAGAAGATAAAGGCCTGCAAACCAATATGGCCGTCAAACTAAACGGACAGCACACCGATGCTACCCTGAAAACCTTACAGCGACTTTATACCGAAACCCTGCCCGATGAAGTGTTTAGCTATCGTTTTATTGACGAGCAGATAGCCAATCTGTATCGCGCCGAAACCCTGCAGCAAAACCTCATCTGGGGAGCGGCGGCTATGGCCATCGTCATTAGTGCGTTGGGCTTGTTGGGGCTGGTATCACTCATGACGCTGCAACGCACCAAAGAAATTGGTGTGCGCAAGGTACTGGGTGCGGGCGTAAGCCAGATCGGGCTGATGCTCTCAGCCGATTTCCTGAAACTGGTAGGTATCGCCCTGATAGTCGCCATTCCCGGTTCGTGGTGGCTCATGAACCAGTGGCTGCAAAATTATGCCTACCACATTCAAATTCACTGGTGGGTGTATGCCCTTACGGGAATGCTGGCCATGCTCATTGCTTTTGTAACGGTGGGTTTCCAATCGTTCAAAGCGGCTATGGCCAACCCGGTAAACAGTTTACGAAGCGAATAAATCACATAAAAATATTATCATGATTAAAAATTACTTCAAAATAGCCTGGCGCAACCTTTGGAAAGGCCGGGTATTTAACCTGATGAATATTACGGGCCTGGCCGTTGCGGTAGCCTGTTGTACCCTCATCTTTTTAACCGTTTACTACGAGTTTTCTTACGATAACTTTCACGACAAGCTCGACCGTATTTACCAGGTTTATAACGTAGCGAACCGCCCTAAAGGCGTCGAAAAAAACTCAGCGATGCCCATCCCTATGGCATCTGCCTTTAAAGCCGAATATCCGGCCGTTAAGTACGTAACCCGCAGCGGCAACATGGGCGGCGTGGTCACTTACGGCAACCAGAAAGTAGACGGCGACATCCATTTTGTAGATCCCGATTTTCTCAAGATGTTCAGCTTCCCGCTGGTGCAGGGTAACCGCAATGCGGCTTTGTCGGAGCTAAACAGCGCCGTAATTACCGAAAAAGCCGCCAAAAAGATTTTTGGTAGCAAACCTGCTTTAAACCAAACGATAATCATCAATAGTAATAATGAGGAAAAGCCATTCCTGGTAACGGGCGTAGCTAAAGATTATCCAAGCAATTCGAGCATTACTTTTGATATACTGGTACGGTTTGAACATTTCCCGCAATATAAGGTCGAAAAAAACAATTGGGATAGCCGGAGCCATATTGTATTGGCCGAATTTAATGAGGGTTATAACCCGCAAAACTTCAGCAAGCAAATCAAATCGTTTGTTAATAAATACTACGCCGGGGATATAAAAAACTTAAAGCGCGACGGTGCCAAACCCGACGCTAACGGCGATATTTTCACCTTGGCGCTGGCTCCCTTTGCCAACAATCATTTTAACAATGATATTGGTGGCGTAGAGGGCGATGCCATCAGCAAAACCTACCCGCTAAGTTTGGTGGTGATTGGTTGCTTTATTTTGTTAATTGCCTGTATCAATTTTATCAACCTGTCGGTAGCCCGTGGCTTTACCCGTGCCCGCGAGGTTGGGGTGCGCAAAACATTGGGTGCCGGTAAATGGCAATTGCTTACGCAGTTTTGGGTAGAAACCATCATGGTTTGCTTTGCCTCAACGGTGGTAGGGCTGCTGCTGTGTACTCTCCTCATTAATCAGTTTAAGGCTATGTTTAAAAGCAAAATAAGCCTGGCTATGTTACTAGAGCCTGCGCATCTGGCGGGTATTGTGGTGATGTTTTTAGCGGTTACGGCCATTGCCGGTTTTTACCCTGCCTTAATGATGGTGCGCTACAAAACCGTAGCCGTACTTAAAGGTAAAATAAGCGGCGGCAAGCCGGGCAAGCTGCGTAATACGTTGCTGGTCATCCAATTTACGCTATCTACCTTACTTATCATCTGTACCATCATCACCTGGCAGCAGATCAGCTATTTAAGCAACAAGCCGTTGGGGTATAATAAAACGGAAGTGCTGAGCATCCCGGTGGGGCAAAACGCTAAGGGCTCCGATGCCTTGCAGTTAATGCGTAATGAGTTGCGCAACAATAGCAATGTCGAATCGGTAAGCGGCGCTTACATGAACATGGGCAAAGGGAACGATGGCTCGTCGATGCGGTCGGTGCTGGGCTTTATTTACCACGACCGCGAGGTGCGCACTCACCTGCAGCGTATTGATTATGACTATATAAAAACGCTGGACATCAAATTGCTGGACGGTCGCGAATTTGACTCCAAATTTGGTAATGATAGTACGGGCCTTGTTATTAACGAAAGCATGGCGCGCGAACTGGGCGGTAAAAATTTAATTGGCAGCACCCTGCCTATTATGGGCGGCGAGTCGCCGGCGCACATTATCGGTATCGTCAAAAACTTCAACTTCCAGTCGCTGCACGATGACATTGAGCCGCTTACCATGACCATGTTAAAGGATTTCGAGATCAATTACATCTTTGTGAAAGTGAAGCCGGGCAACTTGGTAGGCGCGTTTGATAACATAAAAAGCAACTGGCACCGCCTTTACCCCAATGCAGAGTTTAAAGCATCGTGGCTTAACGAAAACACCGAGCGCCAGTATTTGAGCGAGCGCCGCTTGTCGGGCATATTTGTGAGCGGAGCCGTGCTGGCCATTATCATATCTTGTATCGGGTTACTGGCTATCTCTATTATGATGGTAGTACAGCGTAATAAAGAAATTGGCATACGCAAAGTGCTGGGCGCGAATGTATTAGGTATTGTGATGATGCTGTCGCAGGATTTTATGAAACTGGTACTGGTGGCGGCCATCCTATCGTTCCCGGTGGCCTGGTGGGTAATGAGCCACTGGCTGCAAAGTTTTGCTTACCGGGTTGATATTCATTGGTGGGTGTTTGCCCTGTCAACCGCGCTGGCCTTAATATTGGCCTTCGTTACTATTAGTTTTCAATCCATCAAAGCCGCTATTGCCAACCCGGTAAAAAGTCTGCGCAGCGAGTAATTGGATACAGCCGGACGTTAGCCCCGCTGTTTAGAGTGGCGCGTTCGTCCGGCTTTTATTTTTCTAACCACGCTTACCTGTTATCATGTTTAAAAACTACATCACCGTCGTCTTCCGCAGCCTGAAAAACAACCTGGGTTTTTCGTTCATCAACATTGCAGGTTTAGCCATTGGTATGGCTGCCACGGTGTTAATTGCACTGTGGGTGAACAACGAGATTGGATATGACCGTTTTCATAAAAATGTTAATCAGATTTACGTAGCGTATAACCGCAGTTTGTTTGAAGGCGAAATCAGGACATGGCGGTCTACGCCCAGTCCGCTTGGTCCGGCACTTAAGCAAGAGTTTCCGGAGGTAAAATATGCGGTACGGGTTGATTACAATGAAAAGCACTTAGCCGATTATCAGGGAAAAAAGCTACAGGCCGATGGCTACAACGCCGACCCTGATTTTTTAAAGATGTTCAGCTTTCCTTTATTGAGCGGTAACATCAATACTTGCCTTGCCGGTAACGACCATTTAATTGTAACCGAAACCTTTGCCCGCAAAATGTTTGGCACGGCCGATGCAGTAGGCAAGGTGATGAAGCTGGATAATAAATTTGACTTCGTCATTGGCGGTGTACTGAAAGATATGCCCGCCAATACCCGCTTTACGGCAGACTTTATCGCGCCCTGGGCGTTCCTCAAAAGACAGTACGGGCAAGAGCGAATGTATTGGGGCAACAACAGCATCCGTACTTATGTGCAACTACTACCCAACACCAACCTCGATGATTTTAACCGTAAAGTGAGCGGCATTACCATCCGCCACAGTAATCACGAAGAAGACAACCGGGTGTTTATGTATCCCCTAAAAGATTACTACCTGCAAGGCGTATTTAAAAACGGCAAACTGGAAGGGGGCCGCATTGAGATTGTGCGCCTGTTTACTGTGGTGGCCTGTTTTATATTGCTGATTGCCTGTATCAACTTCATGAATCTGAGCACTGCGCGGGGCGATAAGCGGGCTAAAGAAGTAGGCGTACGTAAAGCCATAGGTGCAGTTAAGCAGGCGCTGGTGGCCCAGTTTTTAATAGAGTCGGTTATTATTGCTGCAATAGCCGGTGTTTTGGGGCTGTTGCTGGCACAGCTTAGCCTGCCTCACTTTAATAATTTAATACAAACACAGCTGGCCATACCTTATACCAATACAGTATTTATTGCCGCTGTAGTTGGCTTTATATTACTAACTGGTTTACTGGCCGGCTGCTACCCGGCGCTTTATCTATCGTCGTTTAAGGCGGTATCGGTTCTTAAGGGAGCACATCGTAAGGTGAGCGCTTTAATTACGCCCCGTAAAGTGCTGGTGGTAACCCAATTTACCTTTGCCGTAGTGATGATTGTAAGCACGATCATCATCCGCAGGCAAATACAATACGCGCAAGACCGCGATAACGGTTACGAACAGGCAAGCTTGTTGTACGTGCCCTTTAGTGGCGACATAGACAAAAATAAGCAGTTGATTAAGTCCGAGTTGTTGAGCAGCAGGGCCGCTTCGGCTGTGTCTATCACCAGTTCAGACATGATCACAGGAAACTCTAACTCGTGGGGTGTAGAGTGGCAGGGCAAACCTGTGGGTTCAAAAATCACTTTCGACCGCATGGCTACGTTGGGCGATTTCGGCAAAACAATGAAACTAAAATTCGTGAGTGGTCGCGACATCGACCCTCAAAGCTATCCAACCGATTCTACCGCCTGTTTAATCAACGAATCGGCTGCGCGTATTATGAATTTTAAAAACCCGATAGGCCAGTTAGTAGACTATGAGGAAGTGAAGTGGCACATTGTAGGAGTATTTAAGGATTTTGTATGGCAATCGCCGTTTGAAAGTATGAGTCCAATGTTTGTAACCGGGCCCAAATCAGAGTGGAGTAATTGTATCAACATCAGGCTTAATCCGGCACAATCTTTAAGCGTTTCCTTGCAAAAGGCCGAAACCATATTTAAAAAATACAATCCGGCGTTTCCATTCACACCATCGTTTGTAGACCAGGAGTATCAGCGTAAATTTACCGAACAGCAGCGCACCGGTAAACTGGCAGGTACTTTTGCTATACTCACCATCCTGATTTCGTGTTTGGGGCTGTTCGGGCTGGCCGCCTACATGGCTGCAAGCCGCACCAAAGAGATTGGAGTGCGCAAAGTGCTGGGCGCTTCGGTAGCCAACGTAACGGCATTAATCTCTAAAGAGTTTTTAAAGCCCATTTTAATGTCGGTAGTGCTGGCCACGCCCATTGCCTGGATAACCATGTACCACTGGCTGCAAAATTACAGCTACCGCACCGGGATAGAGTGGTGGGTGTTTGCCGCAGGCGGTTTAACGGCTATCATGATTGCACTGCTCACGGTAAGTTACCAATCGGTTAAAGCCGCAATAGCCAACCCGGTAAAAAGCCTGCGGAGCGAATAAAAAATTTATATTTACTGTAACACTTTATTTTGATGTAGCGACCTGATAATAAACCATTAAACATACTACCTATGTTATTTAATCACATCAAAATTGCCTTCCGTAACCTGTGGCGCAACCGCACGTTTACCGGCATCAATATGCTGGGCCTGGCGCTGGGTTTTGCCGTGTTTTTGCTGCTTGCCCAATACGTGGCCTTTGAATGGAGTGCTAACCGCTTTCATCAAAATGCCGACCGGTTGTACCGCCTATCGTACCTGTACAAAGACGGCAAAAGCAGCTATTACATGCCACCGGGCTTAGGCCCTGCCATTAAGAACAATGTGGCCGGTATTGAGCAATGCATCCGGATAGGCGAGGGTGTAGGCAATGGTGTGGTTACGGTTAACGGTCCGTCGGGCGTAAAGGCTTTCCGCGAGGATGAATTATCATTTACGGATGATGGCTTTTTCAAAACCTTCAGCTTCCCGGTGGTGCAGGGCAATGGGTCACTCAGTCAGCCGCAAACGGCGGCATTGTCGGCCGGTGCGGCAAAAAAGTATTTTGGCGATGTGGCTGCCGTAGGTAAACAACTAAAAGTAACTAACCAATTTGGCGCAACTACTTACACCGTAACTACAGTATTTCAGGATGCGCCGGCCAATTCGGATATCCGCGCCGGTATATTACTATCATACTCCACCCTGCAAAGCGCCGCCGCCCGCAACGGTAACGACTGGGCCGATCCTAACGCTTTGGGCTCGGAATATGCCTTTATTTACGTGCTGCGCCAAGCCAATGCCAATGCCGGTAACATCAGCACGCAGGCTACCCGCTTGCTGCACCGTCTAAAGCCCGATCAGCAAAAGGATCAAATGGGCTTTCAGCCGATGGCCAGTTTACACATTGCGCCGGGGTTTAATTACCCTTACCAAACCTTTGGCAGCCTTGTGCTGGTTACGGCTTTCATTAGCGTGGCGGTGCTCATCATTTTAATTGCCTGGATCAACTATATCAACCTGTCTACCGCGCAGGCGCTTAACCGTATTAAAGAAGTGGGCGTACGTAAAGTGCTGGGTGCCACCCGCTGGCAGCTTACGGGGCAGTATATTACCGAAACTGTTTTACTTACCGTAGTTAGTTTTGCCATAGCATTGGTGGCTGTTGTACTGTTGCAGCCTTTGTATAACGGCATTACCGGTAAGCCACTCTCATTAGCGGTGCTAAACGCCGGTTGGTTCTGGCCCGCTATTGCCGCGCTTATGGCAGCAGGCACTTTGCTGGCCGGTGGTTATGTGGCCTGGGTAATCAGTTCGTATAACCCGGCGCGGGCCATTGCCCGCAAAGAGGTGTTAACCATGGGCGGCCTTACCTTGCGCAAAAGCCTGGTGGTTTTTCAGTTTATTATTTCGATGGTGTTTATTACTGCCACTCTGGTATTGTACCGTCAGTTGCAGTTTATGCAACACCATGATTTAGGCATGGCCGTAAGCGGGAGGGTGGTGATTACCGGTCCGTCGGTGATTAACAGTTCGCAGATAGATAACTCGGTAGCGTTCGAGAATGAAGCTAAGCGGTTGCCTTTTGTAAAGCAGGTAGCCGCCTCTAACAATATACCCGGCCAGGGATATAATTTTATGACGGCAGGCATCACCGGTGAGCAAGCCAATCCCGGCGACGAAAAAAAATCGTACGCCATGCTGATTGTTGACGATCAGTATTTTAAGACTTTTGACATCAACTTTAAATACGGCAACGGTTTTACCCCGGCCATGCTGGAACACGGCTGGCCCAAAACAAAAAGGGTGATTTTAAACGAAGCTGCCATGAAACAGCTGGGTTACCGCGATGAGGCCTCTATTATTGGTAAAAGAATAAAATGGAATATTGATTTTGAGGTAGTGGGTGTAGTAAAAGATTACCACCATCTGAGCCTGCACGAGCAAATTAAACCCATGATATTTTTACCTGCGGTGGCAGATGGTTATTTTACCTTTAAGGTAGATGCCGGAAACATGCCGGCAAAAATTGCACGCTTGCAAAGCCTGTATCAAAAATATTTTCCGGCCGAGCCGTTTACTTACCTGTTTTTGGACGATGTTTACGATACCCAGTACCGGGCTGAGCGGCAGCTGGGCCATATTTTTATTGGCGCAGCCGGCACAGCAGTGCTGATTGCCTGCCTGGGTTTACTGGGCTTGGCCATGTTTGCCGCACGGCAGCGTGTTAAAGAGATTGGCATACGCAAAGTGCTGGGTGCTAACGTGGTTGATCTGGTTAACCTCATCTCGTTCGATTTTTTGAAGCTGGTGCTGCTTGCTTTGTTGATTGCTACACCTATTGCCGTAGTGATGATGAATAAGTGGCTGCAAAGCTTTGCCTACCGTACGGCTATGCCCTGGTGGCTGGTAGGTTTGGGTGGCGTGCTGGCCTTTGGTATTGCCTATGGCACTGTGGCCTTGCAGGCTTTTAAGGCCGCGGGTGCTAATCCTATTAAGAGTTTACGGAACGATTAGGCCATCAACCTACAATAAATAATATCCTGCCCCGGCATTAACTCATGCTGGGGCTTTTTTATGCTTAGGCGTTGGTGTTCTCGGTCAGTGTATCGCATCCGTACATTTCTTGTTACGGTAACGAACAACGTTTTTAGAGTTTGTGATGATAAGTGGTTGATAATAAATGCTTTGATGTTTTGGTATGGATTTCACCTATAGAACTATATAAAACTTAGCTTAATTCGTGTTTGCAATTATCATTCAAATCAATATCTAATCATGTTATCACTTAAACAAGTATCTAAATATTATAATACCGGCAGCAACAAAACCTACGTGTTAAACAAAGTAGACCTGGATGTTGACCAGGGCGAATTTGTATCTATCATGGGGCCGTCGGGTTCGGGTAAATCTACCTTGCTTAACATTATCGGCATGCTCGATCAGCCATCCGAAGGTTATATGTATTTTCTGAACGAGCCTGTGCATCAGCTTAAAGAAAAACAACGCTCGGCCTTGTACAAGCAAAACATTGGGTTTGTGTTTCAGGCCTATCATCTGATTGACGAACTGACCGTTTACGAAAACATCGAAACCCCTTTGCTGTACCAGGACGTTAAAAGTGCCGAGCGTAAGGCCTTGGTAGCCGATGCATTGGATCGTTTTAACATTGTAGGTAAAAAAGATTTGTTCCCGGCGCAGCTGTCGGGTGGGCAGCAGCAGTTGGTGGGTATTGCCCGAGCGCTTATCAGTAAGCCTAAACTGTTACTGGCCGATGAGCCTACCGGTAACCTTAACTCTAAACAGGGCGAAGAGATTATGGAGCTGTTTAAAAAGCTCAATCAGGAAGATAAAGTGACCATCATCCAGGTAACGCACTCCGAAAAAAATGCGCAGTACGGCTCGCGCATTATCAATCTGCTGGATGGCAAAATCGATTCAACCGTTATTTTATAAGGTTATGCGATACCTTCTGATACTTTTAAGTTTCTTTTGGAGTGGGGAGTTGTTGGCCCAACAACCTGCCGATTCTGTTTATAATTTGCAGCAATGTATTGATATTGCTATCAAAAACAACCTGACCGTAAAACGCAGCGAACTGGACATGGAACGCAGTCGCATTTACTGGCAGCAGCAAAGGGCGGCCTTGCTACCATCATTAAACGGCAGTGTAAACCACGGTATAAGTACCGGCCGAAGCTTGGACCCTTTCACTAACACTTACTTAAATCAGCAGATATCTTTTGCTGACTACGGAGTTAATGCCAACCTGATTTTATTTAACGGCTTAACCATACAAAACAGCATCCGCCAAACCTCACTGGCTTACCAGGCCGGCCGCATGGATTTTGAGCAGGCTAAGAACGATATTACCCTCAACGTGATTACGGCTTACTTGCAGGTAATTAATAACGTGGATTTGTTAACGCAGGGCAATAACCAGTTAGAAGTATCAAAACAGCAGCTGCAACGCCTTCAGGTAATGAATGCCAATGGCGCTGTTAAACCGTCGGACTATTACGACGTAAAAGGTCAGCAGGCTACCGATCAGCTTACAGTGATTAATGCTAAAAATGGGTTAATAGCCTCTAAACTTAACCTGCTGCAAACCATGAATGTGGCTTACAGCAAAGATATTACTTTGCAGCGTTTAAACGCCACCGAATTGCCTGCTTTAAAATTTACCCAAACAGCCAACCAGGTGTACGATATGGCGTTGCAAAATTTGCCGCTGGTAAAAGCTGTCGCTTTAAGGCGCCAGAGCGCCGAAAAGGCGGTTAAGGTGCGTCAGGGTGCATTATTTCCTACCATATCGCTAAACGGTGGCTTGGCTACCCGGTACTCCAGCGCGGCCCGCCGCTCGGTGCTGATTGATACGGTAGAGGTCAACACCGGTTCGTACATCAAAACTGGTACAGGCAATCAGGCCGTTTACAGCACTAATCCCATTTACAATAATGAGAAGATCAGTTATGGCGATCAGTTTAAAAACAATTATAACACCCAAGTTAATTTAGGATTGCAAGTGCCCATCCTCAACGGCTTTTTAAACCGCAACCGGGTGGCTTTGGCTAAAATTGACTTGCAGGAGCAGCGTTATACCGAAGAAACCACCCGTATACAGTTAAAGCAAAATGTAGAGCAGGCCTACAATAACATGTCTGCCGCATACGAACGCTTCCAGGTATTGCTGGAACAAACCGAAGCTTTTAAGGAATCTTTCCGTACGGCCGAGATCCGATTTAATGCGGGTGCGCTAAACTCAGTGGATTATATAGTAGCCAAAAACAACCTGGATCGTGCTAACAATAACCTGATTAATGCACGGTACGATTATTACATCCGTACCAAAATATTAAATTATTACACTGGTAATCTTACACTTTAAGAACCCTTAAGTGTAAATTAAATTATTAGCACAGTTTTTGTTGCCTTAAAAGCAAATCTAACTGAATTGCTAGTATGAAAAAAGTTCTTTATCTATTAACTATTGGTTTAGTTATGGCTACATCTGCCATGGCTCAAAAGCAATTGCTGCCGCGCGTAAATTTTGGTATTAAGGGTGGGGTCAACCTGTCTAATTTTTCTACAGACGGTATATTGTCAAACGATTCACGCGCCGGTTTTCAGGCGGGTGTCTGGAGCCGTATTGCCTTGGGCAGTGTACATTTGCAACCCGAATTGTATTATACCCAAAAGGAAGCCAAAATAATGCAGACCGGTAACCCGTACGTAAATACGGTAAACTTCCGGAGCATTGATCTACCCGTGTTATTTGGTTACTCCTGGGGAGGCGATGTAGTTGCCGGACGTATTCAAACCGGTCCGTTGGTTGCTTTTGGTTTGGGCGATAAACAATCTAAAGATTCACAATTGACAACTACCGGTGTATACATAGGCGACCAAAACTATGCATGGCTGCTTGGTGCAGGCGTTGATTTAGGCCGTTTGTCTTTTGATGCGAGATATGAGTATGGCTTAAGCAAACAACAAACTACTGGAAGCCTGTCTAAAGTGAGGGTTAACCTTTTTAGCCTGGCTATAGCTTATCGCTTGTTTGCGTTGTAAGTATTTTTTTATTAAGCTTATTGGCCGCTGAAGTTAATTTTCAGCGGCTTTTTTATTGCTTTTGGGTAATTGTGTTTTTGAATGAATTAAAAATAAAACCTTATAAATATCACGGTGTTAATTTTTAAGATATATTTTATAACTAAAAATAAATACCGATGAAAGCAGCAGTTTTTCATAAGCCGGGCGACATAAGTGTTGACACCGTTGATGATCCGAAAATTGAACAGGCCGGTGATGTTATTTTAAAGGTGACCTCGACGGCAATATGCGGATCGGACCTGCATATTTTAGACGGCGGTATCCCGCAGATGAAAGACCTGGTGATGGGCCACGAGTTTATGGGAATTGTAGAAGAAGTAGGCCCGTCGGTAAAAAATCTGAAACGCGGAGATCGTGTGGTAGTACCATTCCCGATTGCTTGCGGACATTGCTTTTTTTGTACCCATGGTGCATCACCGCATTGCGAAAACTCCAACCCCGAACATTATGGCCCGCAAGGCGATTTGTTAGACCACAAAGGCGGCGCACTGTTTGGCTATACCGATTTGTACGGCGGATATTCGGGCGGGCAAGCCGAGTATGTACGCGTACCGTATGCCGATGTGAGTCCGCGTATTGTGCCCGATAACCTGACCGACGACCAGGTGCTGTTTTTAACTGATATATTCCCGACGGGCTGGTCGGCCATTGATTGGGCGCAGATGAAAGGCGGCGAAGTAGTAGCTATATTTGGTTCGGGGCCGGTAGGCCTGATGGCCCAAAAAGCGGCCTGGATCAACGGTGCCAGTCGTGTTATTGCTATCGACCCGGTTAATTACCGTTTAGCCAAAGCCCGCGAAGCCAACAAGGTAGAAACACTTAACCCTAATGAAGTTGATGTGGTAGAAGCCATACGCCAGATGACCGGAGGCCGTGGTGCCGACGTGTGTGTGGATGCTGTAGGTTTTGAAGCACAGCGTTCTTTTTTGGATAAAGTAAAGGCCACGCTCAACTTTGAAAAAGGCACCATGAAAGTGCTCGAAATGTGCTTTGATGCTGTACGCCGCGGCGGTACCGTAACCGTAGTGGGCGTGTATGGTACACCGTTCGACAACTTCCCGGTACACCGCATGTTTGATAAAGGCATCACCATTAAACAAGGCCAGGCGCCGGTGCTCAATTACATTGACCACTTAATCGATCTCATCAAGCAAGAAAAGGTAGTGCTCAACGATATTATCTCGCACACCTTGCCGTTAAGTGAGGCTTCACATGCTTATGATATATTTAAGAATAAACAGGATGATTGTGTGAAGGTGGTGCTGAAGCCGCATGCGTGAATTTAATTGTCGGTTGTTGATAGGTCTTATCAAAAACCGACAATAACCCCACCGTCATGCCGATATTCATCGGCATGACGGTGGGGTTATTGTAATAATTGTCAAGTAGATAAAACCGGTGATAAGGTAAGGTTGCACTAAAACAAATCTAACTCTGCCTTCAAATATTTCATAGTTGGATTTACAGACCTGATTAAATTCAATTTCCATTCACGATGCCAACGTTTAAGCTGTTTCTCACGATCGATGGCATCCGCTATTCGCTCAAAATACTCTACATAAACTAAATCATGGAGATGGTAACGTTTTACAAATGATGAATCTTTACCTTCCGCATGCTGCTGCATCCGCGTGCGTAAATCTGCAGTAACGCCGATGTAAAAGGTGGTTCGGTAGGTGTTAGTCAGGATGTAAACGTTTGCCTGTTTAAACAGCATGCTGATGTGAATGTAGATAATTCAAGGCGTTGGTGCAAAAGAAATCCATCAATCATTACTCCTCAGTCATGCCGATGAATATCGGCATCCCATCAGAAAGGTTCGCTGACTATTATGTCCGTTACTTAGCATGTGAGATGCCGATATTCATCGGCATGACGGTGGGGAGTAAAGGAGGCAGTCATAAAATTCAGCCCGAGGTTTGGACAACGTCATCCTCAGGCTGAAAAATAATCTATCAATCCAAACCACCACGCCGTGTGGCTTTCACAGGCTCCGGCCATTTCATCGGTTCGCCAGTGCGTGGGTTGTTGCCGAGCGGGGCGCGTTCGGTAGATGTCTTTTGCGGGTCTTCGCTGGCCATATAGATCAGGATGGCAGCGAGGATAGCATTTTTGCGCACATCGTCAAAGACAATCTTATCGTAGGTATCGCGGTTGGTGTGCCAGGTATAATTACCGTACGACCAGCTAAGCGAGCTTAGTGAAAAGCCGGGAGCACCTGCTGCCACAAACGAGGCAAAGTCGGACCCGCCACCGCCCGGTGATCCCGGAAAACTGGTTTTAATCGAGTCGCGGATGTTGGAAGGTACGGCTGCCAGCCAGCGGCCAATGTAATCGCCTGCCTTGGCAAAGCCCTGGCCCGATATGTTAACCACACGGCCGGTGCCGTTGTCCTGATTAAATAAGGCTTGCAGGTTTTTTACAATCTCCGGATGATCTTCCACAAAGGCGCGCGAGCCGTTCAGGCCTTCTTCTTCGCTGCCCCAATGGCCTACCAGTATGGTACGCTTAGGCTTAGGGTAAACTTTTTTGAGGATGCGCATGGCTTCCATCATGGTCAGGGTTCCGGTACCGTTATCGGTAGCACCCGAGGCGCCATCCCATGAGTCAAAGTGGGCCGACAACATAACATATTCTTTAGCTTTGCTGCTGCCTTTAACCTCGGCAATGGTATTGTAGGTAGGCACTACGCCCAACTCCTTAGATTCGGTATGCAAGGCAATGCGTGGCTTTTTGCCCGATTCGGCTAAGCGGTACAACAAGGTGTAGTCTTCTAAAGCAATATCAACGGTAGGCACCTTTTTAGTATAGGCGCTAAATATTTTATCCACCCCAAACCCGGCCGACCAGTAATTGGTGATGATACCTGCTGCACCCGCGTTCTCAAGCGCTACGGGCAGTGTACGGGCAGTGTAACCGGTTTTAGCAATGCGCTTACGCCAGGCGTCGGTAGCGGCCGTGCGCCCGGCTTTCATTTTATCAAAAGATTCTTTGGTGGCAAATTCCTGCCAGTTATAATCCGGGCGACCGGTAGGCTGGCACATGGATATCATTACCAGTTTACCTTTAACGTTGGGTAGCCATTGTTTAAACGCAGCTGAGTCGGCTAAGTCGGGTAGGATGATGGTTTCGGCAGTAACGGTCTGGTTGCCCATGCCGGGGCTCCAGGCCAGCTGTGTACCTTCCAGTGATCTTACACGAGGGTACACCATGTCAATGTGCGATATGCCGCGTTCCCAGCCGCGCCACTCGCCCCATTTTTCGTTGCGGGCGGCAATGCCCCAGCCTTTGTATTTGGCAACGGCCCAGTCATTAGCCTGCTGCATTTGCGGCGTGCCCACCAGGCGCGGACCAATACCATCAATCAACTCATGAGCCAGTTTTTCGAGCTGTGAGTTTTCGGTGCCTTCTTTTACAATCTGATCAATTACAGCGCTTTGCTGTGCCGTGGCCGTACCTGCCGACAAGAGCAGGGCCACCGCCGATGCAAAGGATAAGGAGTTGATTTTGCGTTTCATAACGCCAAGTTAATAAATTATGAAGAGTAATATCCGTCACGCTGTTGTTACACATTAGGTAACTGCTTACCCTGTTGTGGTATTTAAAAATATTGTATATTTATGATTACCATTGTATGAACAAAATTGCAATTACGCTATTACTGACCTTGGCTGTAAGCGCTGTTCGGGCTCAAACCGTTAACAAAAAATATAAGCTGGATACGCAGATGTTTGCCAGTAATGCCGGCCATTGGTATGGCATTAAGGATAAACATAACGTTATTAACCCCAAACGTAAGCAACCGCGCTATGCTGCTAACGATGTGGTGGCCATCGGCGATAACATTCTGCTGTTTCAGAAAAACAACGGCGGCTGGGCCAAGAACTACGATGTAACTGCCATTTTAACGCCCGACCAGCAAGATAGCATCCGCAACGATAAGGGCAACCTGAACACTACTTTTGATAATGGTACCACCTATACGCATGTAGCCAGCCTGGCCGATGTTTACCGTGCTACCGGTCAGCAAAAGTATGCTGATGGGGCGGTTAAGGGCATTCAATTCATCCTGTCGGCCCAATATAAAAATGGAGGCTGGCCGCAGTATTATCCTTTAGAAAACAATTACAGCCGCCACATTACATACAATGATGATGCTTACGTGGGCATTATGCAATTGCTGCAGGAGATTAAAGATCACCGCGACCAATTTACGTTTGTGAACGATGAATTGTACAGCAGGGTAGAGCAATCGTTTAAAAAAGGCGTCGACTGCATCATCAATACTCAAATTAATGATTTTGGAGAGGTAACCGCCTGGTGCCAGCAGCACGATGAGGTTACACTGCAACCGGTCTGGGCACGCGCCTTTGAGCCGCCCAGTATTTGCAATGCCGAGAGTGCCAATATTGTGTTACTGCTCATGAGCATCGATCATCCGTCGGCAGAGATAAAAAAGGCTGTTAAGAATGCCGTAAACTGGTTTAAAGATTCGGCTATTGAAGGCACCCGGGTAAAAACCGTAGCTGCCCCGCCCGATACCAGCCAGTACACGATATCGCACACCGACCGCGTAGTGGTGCCCGACCCATCAGCACCGCCCATCTGGACGCGTTATTATGAGCTGCAAACCCATCGCCCGATGTTTTGCAACCGCGACAGCAAAGTAGTGTACTCACTGGCCGAGGTTGCACGCGAGCGCCGCTCGGGTTATGCCTGGTATACTTATAATCCGCAAAAGGTGCTGGATAAATACCCTGCCTGGGCGCAAAAATGGCTCACTAACAATAATTAAGATGGATCGGTAGGGGTGGGCTTACTACCGTTGTTATTGTTGGGCTTGTTGCCGCGTGGCCGGTTATGGTTAGGCTTACGCTGACCGCCACCTCCGCTGATATTACTGCTACCACCACCGCCATTAGTTTTACTACCGCCGCCGCTGTTATTATTACCGCCACCCGGACGCTTTTTATTGCCTCCGCCACGGTTGCGGCGTTTTTTTACATCGCTGTCGGGTTTAAACTGTGGCGCCTCGCCCAGTTCGGGTGGTAAGGGCACTTCATCAATTTCGCGCTCTATGAGTTGCTGTATGTTTTTAAACTTGCGCTGGTCACGCTCGTTTACAAAGGTTATGGCAGTACCGGTAGTGGCAGCACGCGCCGTACGGCCAATGCGGTGAATGTAATCTTCCGGATCGCCGGGCACATCATAGTTTACCACCAGGTCAATTCCCTCTACGTCAATGCCTCTCGAAAGGGCATCCGTCCCGATAATGATTGGTAACTGTTTATTTTTAAACTCCAGTAAAATCTCCTCGCGCTCATGCTGGGTAATGTCGGAGTGAAATGCGTTTACCTTCAGTTTCGCAGCCTTTAATTCTTTGTATAAGGCCTTTACTTTTTCTTTGGTGGATGCAAAAACGATGATGCTAGTGTATTGGCCGCTGTTAAGCAGCATGGTTAACAGCTTGGTTTTTTGTCCGTCAAAAGTTTTATAAATCTGCTGATTAATGCCGGCGGCCGGCTGCGAGATAGCAATGTTAACCTGCTCGGGATTATTTAAAATAGACTTAGCCAGCGTACGAATGCGCGGCGGCATAGTGGCCGAAAACATGAGCGTTTGCCGTTTAGTAGGCAAGTGGCTTATGATGCGCATAATATCGTCATAAAAGCCCATATCCAGCATACGGTCGGCCTCATCCAGTATTAAATACTGCAGGTGATTAAGCTTTAACGAGCCGGATGCCAAAAAGGAAATTAAACGACCAGGAGTGGCAATCAGGATATCAACCTTATTAGTAATACCACGTTTCTGCTGCTCATAAGCAATGCCGTCGCCGCCACCAAAAACGGCTTGCGAACTTATTTCGGTGAAGTAAGCCAGGCCTTCCACCTGCTGGTCGATCTGCTGGGCCAATTCGCGGGTAGGGGCCAGTATCAGCGCACTGATCTGGTGTTTGGGGTGCGGCCCCAGTAAGTTAAGGACGGGTAATAAATACGATGCAGTTTTGCCGGTACCGGTTTGGGCGCAGGCGATAATATCTTTGCCTTCCATCACCACCGGTATGGCCATTTGCTGTATGGCAGTAGGCGTTTTGTAGCCCATGCTGAGCAGGCCTTCGGTAAGCTGCTCGTTAAAGTTGAAGTCTAAAAAAGTCACTTAGTCTGTAATATTTTGGCAAGATATAAATTATATCAGGCACCATGATTACAGAATTGCATAAAACGAAAAATCAATCACAAAAATTACAGAATAAATAGCTGATTTAGTGTACAGCACAGCGTGCTACCTGTTTAACAAATTGAACACCTTTTGCTGCAACACTTCCATCTCAAAAGGCTTCTCTAAGTAGTCGTCTGCGCCTACCTGCTCGGCTTTGCTGCGCACATCCATACTGGCCGAAACAATAATCACCGGTATGTCTTTGGTAGATGCCTGTCGCTTAATTTGGCGGCAAACTGCCTGCCCATCGTGCCCTGGCATCTGTATATCCAGCAAAATAAGGTCGGGTCGGGCTTTAACGGCCTGCATAACCGATGTGCCATCATTAACGTACAGCACCTCGTACCCCGACATGTCCAGTATTGCTGAAATGGAATCCACAATCGCCTCGTCATCATCTGCAACTAATATCGTTTTTTGCTTCGTCTCCATATACGTGTTGTAACAAAAATTAAGCCTGATTTTGTATATTATCCCCCAAACCACGCCGCGAAAGGCGTTGTTAACTGCAAAATTAGTTCAAACTGTACAAATTATCACTATGAAAGCTACCGACGAAAAAGCGTTATCAGATTGGTTATTAATATTTTTAGGCATCATTTCGGCCGCTTTTGGTTTAAAAGGCTTTTTGCTGTCCAGTCATTTCATCGACGGCGGTGTTACCGGCATATCCATGCTGGCGGCCGATATTACCGGCGTACCCATCGCTATTTTGATTTTTGTGTTAAATATTCCTTTTTTAATTTTAGGCTACAAGCGTTTGGGGATGTGGTTCGCCATTAAAAGTTTTACCGGCATACTCGGGCTCTCGATAGCTATTGCTTTTCTTCACTTTCCGGATATGACTTCAGACAGGCTGCTGACGGCCGTTTTTGGTGGCTTTTTTATAGGGGTAGGGATTGGGTTTGCCATGCGTGGCGGCGCCGTGTTAGACGGTACCGAAATTGCCGCCCTGCTGTTAAGTAAAAAGGCCCAGCTGCTCAAAATAAGTGATATTGTACTGATTTTAAATATCATCATCTTTTTAACGGCGGCCTTCTTTTTAGGGGTTGAAAAGGCTATGTATTCGGTGCTTACCTACATTGCCGCCTCCAAGATGATCGACCTGATTTTAAACGGTATTGAGCAGTATACCGGCATTACGGTTGTATCGGTTAAAAGTGAGGTGATTCGCAAGGTAATTACCATGCAGATGGGGCGCGGGGTAACCATTTACCAGGGCAAAAGCGGCTACGGCAAAGACGGCTATGTCAACGACCCACGCGACATCATCTTTACCGTAGTGACCCGCCTGGAGATACCCGCTCTGAAAGAAAAAATACTAAAAATTGACCCGTCGGCTTTTATTATCCAGCAAAGTATTGATGATACTACCGGAGGCATATTGAAGCGGAAGAAGCTGCATTAGGGAGTGAAGAAGTCCGTAGAGTCGGTAAGTCGGTAATGAGTGAGTGAGTATATGTTAGGATTTAGGTAATGTTTATTGCATATCACTCAATTAAGCAATAGGAAGTGCAATGTCGTTTTTATAAGTTTCGTTACAAGCCGATTGTATAAAAATGTTCCTCCGTATATCATTATAATTTATTGATTTGTGTCCAAGTGATAGGCTCAATGGCTCAAAAAACAATAGCATCCTATAAACTAAGTTTTAACACCCAGTACAACCAATTCTACATAAGAGATAAATCGTCGCCGGGCAGGACGGATTCAGAAATGTTTTGGACCGATGAGGCTTATAAGGAAAGACTGGCTATAGAAGAAGGTATTGTTGGGGTTGGGACTGAATGTTACGGGCACGTGAGGGCGGAAAAAATTTTGCTTGACAAGAAGCTTGCTTATGATGCTAACAAAACTTACGATCATGTAGTTGAAGGTGGGCTGGAAATCAAGTCTGATGTTTTGCAAATTCTTGATTGTCCTAATTCTAACGTAGAAAAAGAGTTTAAAATTAGGCCGGGCAGATACCGGGTTCGAGTTTATTCATCTAATCTGGCAAGTGTTGATGACGATGAAGAAAAAGGCCAAGACTATTACAAAATTGAAATCTGGCCTGATGGTGATATAAAGCGTAAGGTGCTGAAGCAGTGGAATCAGTAGAGCCTTGCTTTAAGTTGTGAATATAACAATGCAATTAATCTTCTTGGAGCATGTGTAATTATGTATTTAGGCAGTCTAGCAAATTTAAGGCGATAAACAATGACATTGCTTACAAATTGATAAAATTTATCTTCTGATTGATTTCGTTAAACTAAACCCGTTTTAAAGATAGTGCTGTCGATAAACTAAATTATAATTCGACAACTCGAAAAATGACAGAATATGAAATTAACTGACTTAATAGATTATTTGACACGCGTTAAGCAATTGGAAGAATTGTATCAAAAATACAACGTTAGTCAAGACTCAGAAGCCTTGTTAATTTATTTACAAAATAAATTAAGTTTACAATCTCCGGTTATCATTTTTGAAATAGAAGAAACGGATGATTACCTCGTGTTTGAAAAAGATGGAGTGAAGTATGAGCAACTTTTTTCTGTAAACCATACGATTGAACTGCTTGAAGATTTGGAACTTAAAGACAATGGCCATTCGAATTTAGAAATAGCTAAAAGGCTGCTCAAGTATAGAAAGAACGACGCTTAAGTAAACTTGAACTTTTGGCTCATAATACCCCACCTCTTACAAAACCCTCAAACTGCTGCACCAAATCTCGGTACTATACCGCTTAACACCATGTTCGTCAACCGAAGAATTAGTTTTGATCTTACCTTCCACATATATCAGCTGACCTTGGGTTAGGCCCGGGGCGTTTTTGTTGAGCTGTTGCTGGCCGATCTTGATCTGATGCTGCTCGGTGTGCTGTGTGGGTAGTTGGTTTTTTTGGATATTCTCGTTAGTAGCCAGCGGAAAGTAATAGTAACCTTGTCCGTCGGTTTGGTGTTTTAATGTGGGGTGTTGTAAAACTTTGCCCAGTAAAAATACCTTGTTGATGCCTGCATTATTTAACATAGTAGCTTAAAATATAAATGAGGGAGGGCTAAAAACGGCAATAGCTGCATGCGTAGTTCATGCAGCTATTGCTCAAAGGTTAATTTATGCAGTTTGGCCGTGGCGGGCACTTAACGTGCTGATGCGGCTGATGAGGTGATCCAGTTCAAACGGTTTAGAGATAAAATCGTCGCAACCATAGTTGCCTAATGAAAGTAGCACTTTAGAATAAGCCGAAATAATAATGACCGGCAGATGGCTTGTTTCGGGCGATTTTTTGATTTGTGCACACAATTCGCCGCCATTAATGCCATTCAATATGTAATCTATTAAAATAACGTCGGGGTTAAAGCTGCTGATGCAATTGAAAATGTTATCCGTATCGCTGTATGTTTTTACCTCAAATCCCTCATACCCTAAAATTTCTTCCATAACGTCCAGGATAGCCGGGTCGTTATCTACTACTAAAACGCGTTTCATAACTGGTATATCGGTTAATACAATAATTAATCTGTAATTAAATACTGGTATAGTTGGCTATAAAAGTATTATAACAGCTTATTGATTATTTAGTTTCTAATTAATTATCAAAACAAAGGTACAGCAGCATAATCAAAAAAATACAAGTATAAACCCGTGTTTTTCGTCGTTATAAACACCTGTTTTAAATAATAACGCGCAGATAACGCTCTTGCACTGTAAAAATCAGGCTACATATTTATGCTGTATAGCAAACCTGATGAGCGATGCCGTGTTGCGTGTGCCGGTTTTATCAATAAGGTTTTGGCGGTGCCCTTCTACCGTGCGTTTGCTGGTAAACAGCTTTTCGGCAATCTCGAGGTTGGTGTAGCCATCGGCAATCAAGGTGAGTACTTCCAGTTCGCGCTTAGATAGTTCGACGGGTTGTGATTGGTGGTTATAATTGGCATCGGGCGAGAAAAGCGTTTTATCGAGCATTTTGAGTGAGATCTCGGCACTCAGGTAACGCTCGTTGTATTTGCAAATGTGGCGTATGGCAAATAAAAGTTCTTCGGCACTTACCGTTTTAAGAATATAGCCTTTGGTACCGGCTTTAAATGCCTGGGTAATGTAACGCTCATGGTCGAGCATGGATAATACGAGGGTTTTCAAGCCCGGGTAGCGTTCGTTAATGGCTTCGATGAGTTCCATGCCATTCATTACGGGCATGTTTACGTCGGTAACAATGATGTCGGGTAAGTCTGTTCCGCCTTTTTCGAGCAGTTGCAAAACCTGTTGCCCGTCAGTAGCTTCGGCTACAATGTTCATATCGCTTTCCTGATCCAGTAGCGTTCTGATGCCATTGCGTACCACATTATGGTCATCGGCCAAAATTATCTTGATCATACCATGCCCCCGTCTCCTTAAAAAAATTGGTAAGCTGTTATAGGTTAAAACAGCGTATTTTGGCTCAACAAGCGTGGTGCAGCAATGTTTAAATTCAGGCTGTTATTTAATTGGTCAATTAAATATTGGCACAAAACCGGCGAGGCCAGCTCGTCCGACTGATGCATGCCGAAATACAGGTTTTGCAAACCCTGCTCGTGCCAGCTTTTAATGCGCTGTACCCAATGGTCAATGCGCACGTAATCGGTAGGGTGCAGGGCGTTGCCTACAAAGCGTATAAACAAATAAGGGGCGGGTACTTCCATATGTATTACATCGCGGCGGCCGGCCGTGTCTGTTATTACGGCGCCCATGCCCAGGCTGTGCATCAGGCCAAAAGCTTCGTTGCGGTAGGTGTGTTGGGCAAACCAGTCTTTGTGGCGTAGCTCCACGCACACCTGCACATCGCGCGGCAGGCTTTGCAGATAGGCTTTTAATTCGGGGAAGCTTTTAGGTGCAAAGTTTTCGTTCAATTGCAAAAACATGGGGCCCAGTTTATCTTCAAACGCCAGCATGGCTTCGTAAAAAGCCGTGGTAATTTCGTCGGCCCCCTTTAACCGTTTAACGTGACTGATGAGCTGGTTAAACTTGGGGCAAAACTTAAAGTCGGGGTTTACCGCAGCTTTCTCTTTCCATTTTGTGATGGTGGCAGCATCATACATGCGGTAATGCGTGGTGTTTAGTTCAATCATGTTAAACTGTTTGGCATACTCCGTCAAAAAGTCGGCATCCTTGGTTTTGGGCGGGTACAGGTTGCCTTTCCACACCTTTTGCGCCCAGCTGGCGCAACCTACATGTACTTTTAAATGCTGCTTAGTTTTGGCCGCATTTAACGTTTGTTGCGTTAAGGCGCTGTCGGCAGGCAGCGTAAAATCTACCTGTGCTAATTGCGGTGTGGGTACTTTGCCAAACTCCATCCGCTATTCTTAATTAATACTTTCTAATAGTTTGATATACAGTTCAATGCCTTCCTTAATTTCGGAAAGGTAAACAAACTCATCAGCCGTATGCGACCGGGCCGAGTTACCGGGACCTAACTTTAACGAAGGGATGTCGAGTAAGGCTTGATCTGACGTGGTAGGCGATCCGTATGTGGTGCGCCCCATGGCCAGACCTGCCTGTACAATAGGATGATCTTTACTGATAGACGATGGTTTTAACCGTACCGAGCGCGGCTGAACCTCACAGCCTACATGCTGCCTGATGATTTCCAAAACTTCCTCATTGCGGTAGGCATCGGTTACGCGAACATCCACCGTAAAAGTACAGGTAGCAGGCACTACGTTGTGCTGCGAACCGGCGTTGATGATTGTAACCGACATTTTAATAGGCCCGAACTGTTCCGATTCTTTTTCGAACCGGTAAGTACGGAACCATTCAATATCTGCCAGCGCTTTATAAATGGCGTTGTCGCCTTCTTCGCGGGCGGCATGGCCCGATTTTCCGTGTGCCGTGCAATCCAGCACCATCAAGCCGCGTTCGGCAGTGGCCAGTTGCATCAGGGTAGGTTCGCCTACAATGGCAAAATCAAGCGGCCCTAAATCGGGGATTACCAGTTCGAGGCCGTTAAAGCCCGAAATTTCTTCTTCGGCCGTGGCGGCCAGGCAAAAGTTATATTTTAAATCTTGTCGGTCGTAAAAATGCAAAAAGGTAGCGATGAGCGATACCAGGCAACCGCCCGCATCATTACTGCCCAAACCAAAAAGCTGATTTTCTTTAACCATAGGCGCAAACGGATCGTTAGTGTAGCCCGAGTTGGGTTTAACCGTATCGTGGTGCGAGTTGAGCAACACCGTTGGCTTGGCTGGGTCGAAGTGTTGGTTGTAAGCCCAAACGTTGTTGAGTTTACGCTGAACGGGGACGTGGCGCTGTTGCAGAAAGTCTTGAATAATGTCGGCGGTTAGGTTTTCTTCCCGGCTGAACGATGGAGTAGCTATCAGTTTTTTGAGCAGTTCAACGGCATCAAAATATAAGGTATCAGTATTTGCCATGGGTATTAGCGTGGCCTGTTGGCCGGTGCTGTAATTGCAAATGTATACGAATTTGGCAATCAAAGGTAAAAAAGAGGTTACGTAAGTGGTTTATTTTTGCTGATTTATAAATTATTACTTGTTATCTCAATATTTTCATTGCTAATTGATTTCAGTTTCTGCACAGCTGTACTTAGTCATCGATGGTCAACTTACTTTGTCGCCTCATTGCTGGCGAGGCTATTTCTTTTGTGACTATGCCAAAATATCAGCCTCCGCGGCAAATGAGCGGACTTAAGTAAATGCATGACTACTTACTTAAGTTAAAAACGCACGAACTAAAATTTAATTAGCATGTGTGATACTAAGCACAATTCAGATGACAGTTAATAAGTACTGTATATTTAAACAGAAAAAATCATTCACTCGTTTCGCATCAAACTAAACAGCACCATACCTTCTTCATCCACATCACACTCCTCAAAATTCAACTTTTCTAAAAGTTGTGATGACGCCTGATTTTCAACATGAGTGTAAGCTTGTATTGTACTTACGTTGAGGCGACGAAATGCAAAGTCAATCATTGCCCCAACTGCTTCCTGCATAAAACCTTTCCCTTGAAATTCGGGCAATAATTCATACCCCAGTTCGGCTTTCTGATGATCGTCCGAAAGGTTAAACAAGCAAACGGTTCCGGTCAGCTCAGTGCCGCCGGTTAAGGTGATGGCCCAATAAAAAGCCTGATTATCGAGGATAGCTTGGATAAATCGTCGGGCGTCATCAATAGACAGTCTTGGCTTCCGGCTAAGATATTAGTTTACACTTTGGTTAGAGCGTAAAGCGAATATTTGCTGATCGTCAGTTTTTAACAACGGTCTTAAGGTGAGCCTTTCTGTTTTAAGAGTTGGTATTGTTACCATCACTATTTACATATCTGCATCTGGCTTTTTATCTTCATCCGTTAATTCGCCCGGTATTACCTTAACGCTTATCTTTGATTTCTGGTTAATAAACTTCAGGTAAAAATTACGGTAGTGGGTATCGTCGCTTACCTTAAATACATAGGTCGATTTATCCTTCCAGTAACTTTCAGCCATTTGTATAGTGCCATCGTTATGGCGGGTAGACTCCTCATCTTCCAGGTAAAAGATATGGTCAGTGTCATCTTTTTTGTCTGCGAAAGAGTATCCGGTATACTGCGTATTAGAATCCCACGAAAAATAAAAAAGCGGTCGCATGCCGGTGGGAGTAACCAGCATAAATGTAGAGTTTTCATAATCGCATCCCCCGCACATGCCAGGGTGGTTGGGCGTAGTACTATCTGTTACTAAAAACACCACGTTGTTTTCATCAAGCGCCTTAAAATCGGGCTTAAGGTCAAGATTAGTGCCGTCAGTATTTATCATATGGTCAACGGTTTCAAACTTTTCACCGCTCACATCATAAGCTGTGTGCAAAGTTGCCAACACGCCTGTGCCTACCTCCTCGTAATGTTTGGTAACTACCACTTTAGTAATATACCTTCCGGTTTTAAACTTTTTAGATGCTATTACTTTGGTGAGCGATTCGAGCATAGGGTAATAATCCAGATCGTAATTGTTGGCTATAAAACCGTTCTTATTATACTTAAAATAGCCGGTGTACCGGATGGTATATAAGGCGTCTTCACCATCAGCATTTATTGTTCTGTAGGTATCATTAAGCTTAGTATCATTCACCGAAAAGCTGATTTCGTTGCCACGGACATCGTATTTGATGTAAGAAGCCAGTTTTTTACCTTTAAAGGTATACACGGGCGAAGCGTATAGTGAATTACCCGACGTAATTTGTTCGGCCACATCAGCGGGCACGTCAATGTTGCGTTCAAATTCGACGTCGGTTAATTTTTTATTACTGAAGCGAAGTAAGGTAGCGGCATGGTAAAAGCGGTTAGGGTTTAGCCACGATTTTTTTAACGGAGCCGACACGTTGCGGCTAACCAGTGCCACACTTAAAGGCCAGGCATAACTGGCCGACAACATCAGGTAGCTGCTTTGCTTGCCCGAATATAGCCTTACGATGGTGGCAATGGGGTAATCACTAAAACTGTAATAATGAGGGTCGGCTGGTACGGCTAAGTTGGCTACCTTGCCCTGGTACATGCCTTGTGCAGTAACTGTGTAAACCGGCCCGGTGCCGGCAGCCGTGCGGCCCATAACCTGGCAAAACCTCACACAACTATCCGGCGTGTAAATTACTTTTCCGCTCAGCCATTTTACCCTTTCGGCGGTATTGGTTTTGGTCGCCTCCTTTTTGTTTTGCCTGGCGATGTATTGCTGCGTCCATAAAGCATCTTGTTTAACATTTACCGGCAGCTTTTGTATTTGCGCAGAGGCAAAAAAGGCAAAAAACAAGGGCAGAAGTGATAGGGTAAAGGGTTTCATTAATGCGTGTAATTGTTATCGTCGCAAACCTAACAGGTTGTAGGCACAAAACTATTATTTGGCCATATATTTCAAGATGATGGCTGGTAAACGAATAATTCCTATGATGCTAAAAATATGAAGTCTTATTTTGCAATATTCATTACCGCCTCATACTCTGTTTAATGCGTTCGCGGTGCTGCTCGCCCCAGTTGCTGAGCTCGTGCAGTACGTTGCGCAGGGTACGGCTGTAGTCGGTGGCTTCGTAAATAATGTTGACGGGTGTGGTGGCGTATACCCGGCGGGCTATAAACTCGTTCAGTTCCAGATCTTTCAATTCTTTAGCCAGCACTTTGGGCGAAATACCTTCCACCTCTTTCATGATTTCGCCAAAACGTTTAGGACCCTGTACTAAAGTCAGTATCAAAGGCAGTTTCCACTTGCCGCCTAATACGTACAAGGCATCTGTTACGTGGCCGAGCGAGGTAGCGCATTCAACCTTGCTTAGCGGAGGTTCTAAAATTTCAGTAGCCATATCCAAAGGTAATTACTTTCCTAAAGGATAGCGCTTTCCTCGGGGTAAGTAGGGGTGCAATTGCGTTGATGCCCGGTAGTTTTGCCGGTGTTGATGATGAACAAAGGCTGATGCAGATCGCAATCATCCTCATAGCGGATAACGTTAATATAAACTGCTTCTGCGAAATCGCTCAATCAACGCATCAAAAAACAAGAAATTTTTATGAAACGCATTCTTCATTTAACATCAAGTATTTTAGGTACTGATTCGAAAAGCATCCAGCTGGGTAAAGCTGTGGTCGAAAAGATCATGGATAAATATCCCGCCAGTACTGCCGACGAAGTAAACCTGGTAGAACTGGAAGTGCCGCACTTAACACCGGCTACATTGCGAACGTTTTTTACACCCGGCGACCAGCTATCGGACGATGATCGACAATCAATCCGCTACTCTGATGAAGCCATAGCTCAATTGATGGCGGCTGATATATTAGTAGTTGGTGCACCGTTGTACAACCTAACGATACATACCGCGCTTAAATCATGGATTGATCATATTACCCGCGCCGGTATCACTTTTAAATACAGCGAACAGGGTCCGGTAGGGTTGGTAACCGGAAAAAAAGTATATGTGGCTATGAGCTCGGGCGGAGTTTACTCACACGGACCGGGCCAGGACAAAGATTTTGTAGCGCCTTTGCTCACCTCAATCTTTGGCTTGCTGGGCATGACGGATGTTACTGTTTTTCGTGCCGAAGGCCTAAAGGTGCCCGGCATCATGGAACACGCTATGGATAAAGCGATAGAAAGTATAGTAATTGATTAATTCGTTTATCGCTAAAGTTGCACAACAAAGCTTCCGTATATCTACAGGAGCTTTGTTTCGTTAAGGGCTTTCGCTGCCGCAAGCCTCCGGCTTGTGGTTAATGCATTTGCATTTTTCGGCAAGCCTGTCTGCAAAATCATAAGCCTCCAACCCCCTGAAGGGGTAATAGCCTTATCTAAATCCTCGCCGGAAAATCTCCCCTAAATCCTCTCAAAGGAGAGGATTTTGATCAGCGTGGCGGTAATAAATTCTGTTCATTCTTAAAATTCAGCAAATTTAGGTTCAACAAAAAGCGCAGAGGCATTCACAGGACTGGATTGCGATTACACACAATTATTATTCAGCGCATCGGACTCTACCGACTCACCAGAAAAAATATAAAATAATATTTGCAACTAACAATTTACTGCCTACATTTGTAGTGTACTATATAACTAATACACTATTATGGTAAGTATATCACAATTAACATTTGGTTACGGTAAGCAAACGCTTTTCGAGAACCTGAATCTTAACTTACTACCCGGGCACATTTATGGTTTGCTGGGTAAAAACGGGGCCGGAAAATCCACCCTGTTAAAAAACATGGCCGGGTTGGTGTTTCCGCAAGAGGGGAGCTGCACCGTCAATGGCCTGAACGCGTCAAAACGGCAACCAGCCTTTTTGCAGGAGCTGTTTT
This sequence comes from uncultured Mucilaginibacter sp., assembly GCA_913775265.1. Taxonomy (GTDB): domain Bacteria; phylum Bacteroidota; class Bacteroidia; order Sphingobacteriales; family Sphingobacteriaceae; genus Mucilaginibacter. Next base: position 86,815 of record CAJYJH010000045.1, read on the forward strand.
TTGTACCCGAGGAGGTTTATCTGCCGGCTATCACCGCCAGTCAATTTTTAAAGTCTACCGCTCATTTTTACCCCAAGTTTAGTACCGAGCAGTTTAATGCCATGCTGTCTGAGTTTGAAGTGCAGCCAGAGCACGTGCTCACCAAGCTATCATACGGTCAGCAAAAAAAGGTGATGATTGCGTTCGGGCTGGCCACCAACACCTCGCTGCTGATCATGGATGAGCCTACCAACGGGCTCGACATCCCGTCAAAAAGCCAGTTCCGCAAAATTATTGCTTCGGCACTTACTGATGATCGCTGTATGATAATTTCTACCCACCAGGTGCGCGATTTAAACAACCTGATTGATACCCTGCTGATATTGCACAACCGGCAGATTGTGGTAGCCAAAGAGCTTGATGAGGTTGCCAACCGCTTAACCTTTACCACGATGCCCGCCGTTAGTACCGGGTATTTATATGCTGAAGAAGGCATGAACGGCCTTAACGCCATAGTACCTAACTCCACCGGTGCTTACAGCAGAGTAGACATGGAACTGCTTTTTAACGGCATCATCAGTGATAATCAGCCTTTAATCAACTTATTAAAATAACCTGAACCTTATGAACAATACATTCGACTTTGGTCGGTTTGCGCGGTTGTACCGTAAGCACACCGTAGAGCATTTTAAAAGCTATCTGCTATCGGCAGCAGTACTGGCCGGGCTGTTATTGGTTTGCCTGGGCTTTTTTTGGTACACACATGGCGCAAAATTAAGTATACGGGACCAAGCTAATCCATTTGTTTTCTTTTATCTAGCGTGTGGTACCATTTTTACCAGTTTAACCTTTAGCTATCTGAGCCAGAAAAAAGAGGCCATACCTGCATTAATGTTACCGGCTTCGCATTTAGAAAAGTATCTGGTATCACTTATTTACACTTTTGTGGTTTATCAGCTGATATTTATAGGTATATATTTTGCTGTAGACGGCTTTTTGTTCGCGTTGGGAGCTCCGTTTGAAAAAAGCGAGAATGAGATGATTAATGTGTTTGCGCCCGACCAGAAGATCTATCTCGTTTTTTTGCTCTTTGCCTTGTTACATGCCTTTGCTTTTTGGGGAGCCATTTACTTTGAAAAACTACATTTTATCAAAGCAGGTTTTGTAGTGTTGGCTTTGTGCTTTTTTATAACCTTTATTAATAATATGCTATTAAACGCTTTTATAAAAGCTGATACTAATAAAGGAATACCATTTACAGGGGCCAATATTACTGAAAACGGTAAGCACTACTATGTTTATTTAAACGGCGGTGGCTTTATGCTTGGTATTGCCGTTGCGGTTGCAGTAATTACCGTTTTACTTTGGGTCACAACCTATTTTAAACTAACAGAAAAGGAGGTATAAGCCCATGAACTTTAATGACAGAGAAGCCATTTACCTGCAAATTGCAGCGTACGTGAGCGATCATATATCGCTGGGCAAATGGTTGCCCGAGCAAAAAATACCATCAGTGCGCGAGCTGGCGGTTGAGCTGCAGGTAAACCCTAACACAGTAATGCGCACCTACGAGTACCTGCAAAACCAGGGTGTAGTGTTCAATAAGCGAGGGCTGGGCCTGTTTGTAGCTCCCGATGCCCTCAAAAAAATAAAGGTTCAGCGCAAAGAGCGTTTCATGCAGCAAGAACTGCCCGACTTTTTCAGGAGCCTGTACCTGCTCGATATTTCGCTCGAAGAAGTGCAGCAACAGTATCAACAGTTTATCACTCAGAATTTTCCTAAATAAACCTGTATCATGAAAACAAGTAACAAACTTTTACTGGCTATTGGTATTATCATCCTGGCCTGTTTGGTGGGCTACAACTTTGCCCTTAAAAATGAGTACGACAAAGGCGATTTCAGAAGCCCGTATTACGGCCTGCATAAAGTCAATGTAAGCGGATTTAAAATCATCCATAACCAGGTTGCCGATATGATGGGTATAAAAATTAAGTACAGCCCTGTTAGCCAGGTTTGGGTAAACCCTTATGTAGAAGCAATGCTAAAAATAACCAGCGACGGCCATACCCTTAATATTGAAACTTTAAAACGTTTGCAGCGCCATATAACCTATACTGATGCCGTTGTGATTACCTGCCCCCAAGTAGACAGTTTAGCTACAGATGGTCAGCCTGACCAAGAAAATCAGCAATCTATTGATGGCTATAATCCTTATTTGTATACTAAAATTGAGGGTTTTACACAGGCGAGGATAGGAGTAAGTGCCAATAACCGCACCCTTGTTATTATGGATAACAACAAGTTAGGTCGGCTTAATTTAAATTTGGGCGATGCTAAGGGGGGGCGCGGATATTTGACCTTGCTCAGCAGTAACAAAATAGACTTAGCCGATTTTAACGTTAAAGGCAAAAGCGAATTAAAGCTGTATGGTCGTAGTGTGGCCCGAAGTAATAATCACATTGCAGAAAATGCATCGGTGTCGCTTAGCGGCGGGGCGTTACCTCTGTTTTTGCGTGCGCCAAACACCGCTCAATAGTATGTACCGGAAAATAATTCAACTCCTTCATATTTTAGGCGGAGGGCTAATTTATTAACAGAACAGATGGGCGCCGCTTTAGCCTCGCGGCAGCGCCTCATCTAAAAGCTACACCAGATTTTCCAAGCTCAGAAAAATGGGCGTCAGCGCCCGGCCTTTTTCAGTCAAATGGTACTCAATATGCAACGGCCTCAACCTTATCACATTTTTTTGTAATATCCCGGCCTCTTCCAACTCTTTTAAAGCTACCGATAGCGACTGTTTGTTGCTGCCCTCCAGTTGGCGCAGCAACGTGTTAAAGCGCAGCGGCGAAATTGTGGCCAGCTTAAATAACTGCGGTTTCCACTTGCCCGATAACATTTTGAGCAAGGCTTGCGCCGGGCAGCTGTCGTTGGTCGAGTCAGTTTTGGTGGTAGTCATCTTTTTTTGACTTATTGACGGTGGTTAATGCATTCGCGACCTTTGTATAACCCCGGCCGTTTTAAGTGTGCCTGTAAAGGTATCACTTAAAACTAAAGCCGGCGAATTAACAAACTTACACGTGTACCTTCCGTATGGAAAATCAAAAAAACAACCCTTTGCTGTGCGACCCGGAAACCGGCATTTGCGAAATGCCCTTACAACATGGCGCCGAAGCAGCCGGTATTGCCTATACAGGAAATAAGCCGCTAAAGCTGATCTACTTTACCGATCCCATCTGTTCGTCGTGCTGGGGTATAGAGCCGCAATTACGCAAGTTAAAACTAACTTATGAGCACCTGATGCAGGTTGAATACCACATGGGCGGCCTGCTGCCCGACTGGAGTTACAATAGCGGAGGCATCAGTAAACCATCCGACGTGGCCCACCACTGGGACGAGGTGAGCATGCACTACCAGATGCCTATTGACGGCGACGTATGGCTCGAAGACCCGCTGGATTCGTCTTACCCGCCATCTATCGCCTTCAAAGCCGCCCAATTACAGGATGATCAAAAGGCCATCAACATGGTCCGCATTATGCGCGAAATGGTTTTCTTAAAAAAGATGAACATTGCCAAACCCGAAGTAATGCTGCAAGCCGCCACTCAGGCCGGTTTAGATACCGATCGCTGGCAGGCAGACTACCACCATGCCGGTAAGCAAGCCTTTGAGGACGATCTGGCCCTGGCACGCAGCATGAAAGTTAGAGGATTTCCCTCCATTTTTATAACCGACGCATCCGGCCGCACCGAATTTGTTTACGGCACCAAACCTTACCAAACCTATGTAGATGCCATCAAAAAGCTAATGCCGCAAGCCGATGCCCAAGCCTACCACCACAACTGGCAAAGCCTGTTTGCCCGCTACAATACGCTAACCACCCGCGAGTTTGCCGAACTAAGCGAAGTGACAATGAGCGAAGCCGAGCAAACACTAAACAGCCTTTTAAGTGAAAAGCAGATAGAGGTTTACCACAGTAAAAATGGGCTTTTATGGATTTTGCCTCCAGCCTTTGAAAGATAAAATCTCCGACTAACGCAGGCGCCTAAAGCGGGAACTTTTAAGGAGCAGGAGGATTAGTATTTCTGTAAAACCTTTAAATTCCAAAAATTCCGGTTTAAACGCAAGAGGTTCTCGCTGCCGATGCGTCCTGTTGATGTTTTTGTAATAAAAAGATTTTCCACTTCAATAAATATGACCGCAAGGCCTCAAGCGGGACGCTTGCGGCAGCTGAGGGAGCTTTTAAATAGTAGGGCGATGAACACACTCCGGTCCTTCTCTTATAAAGTGTAAAGGCCCGCTGTTGCGCCCGGGCCAGCGAGGGTCTTGCGGGTGGACAGGTGATCGCAACAGCTAGGCCGTTATTCACGGAGTGTTTATTTTTTATAGGTGTTCATGAGATCGCTGCGCTAAGTCTGGGTACTTTGTGGCTATGAC
>CAJYJH010000046.1 GCA_913775265.1 uncultured Mucilaginibacter sp.
TAACTATTTGCGTTGGTTATACGCAAATATAAATAAGCGTAATTAATACACAAATTAAATTTCAATTTTTTTAGATTTCAAAGCTGATACCTTGTTCTTTGAGCTCGAAGTATTTTTGCTCATTAAAGCGGTACAAGTTGCCCGGTCGTCCGGCACCATCCAGTAGTTGCTTTTCGTTAGTTTCTTCCAAAAAACCGAATTTACTGACCTTCTTTTTAAAGTTGCGGCGGTCTATATGGCGATCTAACACCGCCATATAAAGTTTTTCTAACTCCGAAAAAGGAAATTTTTCTTCCAATAGCTCAAAGCCTACAGGCTCGTACTGCATTTTGTTTTGGAGGCGGGTGCGGGCTACCTGTAAGATGGCCTGGTGGTCAAAAGCAAGTTTTGGCAGTTTTTTTATGTTGAACCATTTTACATCAGCAGCATCGGTGTTGGCTTTTAATTCAAAACCGTCCGGTTTCACCAGTCCGTAATAAGTGATGGATATAACTCTGTTGCGCGGGTCACGACCCTGTTGCCCGAAGCTGTACAACTGTTCCAGATAATTAATGTTGACACCGGTCTCTTCGCTCAATTCGCGCTGTACTGCATCTTCCAGCGTTTCTTGGTTGCCCACCAGTCCGCCGGGCAGCGCCCAGCTACCTTTAAACGGATCAATGTTGCGCTTTATTAATAAAACGGACAATCCCTCGCGTGAGGTGTAGCCAAACACTACGGCATCAACCGCTACTTTGATATTTTGATTGGTAGACATAAAGCAAATTTAGTAATAAGCAGGGGTAGGGCAAGGGTAACAGACGGTGCCCATAATGTAATTTATCCTTATCTATTTTCCGGCATCAATTTAGGTTTAAAAATCCCTTTCTTTTCGTAGAATGCTTTATTCATGTCAAAGTGCAGTTGCGACATCCAGTTAAGGTTAGCTTAGATGGGTTCAAGGCCGATGGCTTTACGCCTTTTATTGACGGCCAGGCTATCTCGCAATGGTAGCGGAATAGCTTGGCAACTGTCTGAACGGTATGTAAGTTGCGTGCCGTACAGCTGTTTTTGCCCGGTATTCAGCAATACCCTGTCAGTTAAATAGGCGTAGTTTTTGGAATCGGCGTTGTGTTTAGTTAGTTGAGCCTTCATTAACTTCAATACTCGTTGCTGAAATGGCACATCTTGGTCGCAGTGCTGTGCCATCAGCCAAAAATCATTACTACCCTTTTCGCCTACTAAATCAAAACCCGGAAAACCGTATTGGTTCATCACGGCTTTCAATCGTTGATTGTTTAATGTAAAAACACTGTCTTTATATTGCTGCAAACGCACCGGAGGCATTGCCCTCAATCGGGTGTCGGGTACACTGGCAGCGGTTTGGTCTAAAACGGCCATTTAGACAAGCCGTCGGCTAAAGCCTTATTAAATTGTATTTTCTTAGCTTTAGCTTGTACTATACTCATCAAAACAATAGTCATAAACAAGAACTTTTTCATCAAAGCAATTTAAAATTTAGTTACCGCAAGTTAATGATCACCAAGGCATTTATACTGTATATGTGAACCAAGACGGCAAAATGAGGTTAATAAAATTTTATTCTGACACGGTATTTTTATCTATTTACAGATAATCTTTATTATCTATGAACTTTTATTTACGCAATATGAATAGATTAAAAGGTAGCAGTATCGGCGGTTTGCTGCTGTTGGCTTCGGCTGTCGCATTGAAAGCACAAACAGCCAAACAACCGGTAGATTATGTTAACCCTTACATCGGTAACATCAGTCATTTATTGGTACCTACGTATCCTACTGTACATTTGCCCAACAGCATGCTACGCGTTTACCCGGAGCGAGAAAATTTTACAGGTAACACTATTAAAGGCCTGCCTTTAATGATTACCAGTCATCGTGGTAGTTCGGCATTTAGTCTGAGCCCATATCAGGGCGGGATATCAGGCATTAGAAGCGCTATAGATTACGGATATGATAATGAGATTATAAAATCCTATTTTTATCAGGTAGACCTCGATGATTACAATATTAACGTGCAATTCGCGCCCTCGCATCAGTCGGGCATTTACCAAATTCGTTTCGATGCTAACGGTACAGCACCTTACTTAATTTTTGATACGCAAGATGGTGGGTTAACAGTAGCAGGTAATACAGTGAGTGGTTATCAACTGTTAGATAACAACACCAAAGTTTACATTTATGCCGAAACCGACATCAAACCGGTGACTGCCGGTGAAATAAAAGGAGGGAACATCAACACTGGCAATCAGGCCACACAGGGTAAAAATGCGTTTGTAGTACTTAAGTATGCAACCCAAACGCCCGTTGTAAAGGTGCGCTATGGCGTATCTTTCATTAGCTCCGAGCAAGCCAAAGCCAACTTAGCGCGCGAAATAAAAAAGTATGACCTGAAAGCAGTAGCCGAACAAGGCCGCCAGGAATGGAATAATAAGCTGAGCAAAATTTCGGTACAAGGTTCGGACGAGAATGCTAAAACGATTTTTTACACATCGCTGTACCGCACTTACGAGCGGATGATCTGCATCTCCGAAGATGGACGCTATTTTAGTGCTTACGACGGTAAAGTACACAACGACGAAGGTACCCCATTTTATACTGATGATTGGGTTTGGGACACTTACCGCGCGGTACATCCGTTACGGGTAATTATTGAGCCTAAAAAGGAGTCGGACATGATTAACTCTTACCTGCGGATGGCCAGCCAGTTGCCCAACCATTGGATGCCGACTTTTCCGGAAGTGACGGGTGATAGCCGTCGCATGAATAGTAATCATGGAGTAGCTACCGTAATTGACGCTTACAACAAAGGTTTACGAACTTTTAACTTGGAACAGGCTTACCAATACTGCAAGGCTGGTATTACCGAAAAAACTTTGGCGCCATGGTCGGGCAAGAAGGCCGGCGCACTGGACGAATTTTACAAAGAAAAAGGCTATTTTCCGGCGCTGGCCACCGGCGAAAAGGAAACCGTGCCCGAAGTACACAGTTGGGAAAAGCGCCAGCCGGTAGCCGTTACGCTGGGTACCGTTTACGACGAATGGTGCCTGGGCAACATTGCTAAGCAACTTGGTAAAACCGATGATGCTAAGTACTTTTTAAACCGGAGCTTGAATTATCGCGAGGTATTTAACCCGGCAACCAAATTTTTTCACCCGAAGGATGCACAGGGTAAGTTTGTAGAACCCTTTGATTATCGTTACTCCAGCGGCATCGGCGCGCGCGAGGCTTATGATGAAAACAACGGCTATGTATACCGCTGGGACGTGCAGCACAACATTGGCGACCTGGTAAAAATGATTGGCGGCAAACAAGCTTTTGTTGATGGTTTAGAAAACATGTTTAGCACGCCGCTGGGCAAGGGGCGGCCTGACTTTTATCACCAGTTTGGCGATCATACCGGCAACGTGGGCCAGTTTTCAATGGGTAACGAACCGGCCATGCATATTCCTTATTTATATGCATATGCCGGTCAGCCATGGCGCACGCAGAAACGCGTACGCAACCTGCTCAAAGATTGGTTCCGGAATGATTTGATGGGTATTCCGGGTGATGAAGATGGGGGTGGCTTAACTTCTTTCGTGGTTTTCTCGCAAATCGGCTTTTACCCCGTTACTCCGGGGTTGCCCATGTATGTGATTGGTAGCCCGATGTTCCAGAATGCCACGATCAAGTTGGGCAACAGTAAAACCTTTTCGGTAGTTTGCCAAAACTATGCGCCTAACAACAAGTATATCCAGTCGGCTAAACTAAACGGGAAGCCCTGGAATAAGTCATGGTTCTCACATAAAGAGCTGATGGCCGGCGGAACGTTGGAGCTGACGATGGGCGAGCATCCAAACAAAAACTGGGCGTCATCAGATTCTGCGTTGCCGCCTTCGTTTAAAATGCCGGAGGGAATTTGAGTTTTTTGAAAGCAGGATGTCATTAAAAATTTTCAACAGCAAATAAATTTTCTATCGTGAAAATATATCGGCTTAACAAAGCGCCCATAATTTTGCGATAATCAAGTGTATTACGATGTACACTTGTAATAAGCACTTATTTACAGACGATGATGAAAAGACGTTCGGCGCTAAAAAATTTAGGCGGCGCATTGCTGTTACCAGGTGTAGCAACTGCATCAACCTTAACATTTCAAAAGCCGGTATTACGAATAGCGCATTTGACCGATATTTATCTTAAAAATGATTTAGGCGCACCTGCAAAATTTGAACGATGCTTACACCATGTACAAAATCAAGATCCTAAGGTTGATTTCATTCTAAACGGTGGCGATATCGTGTTCGACATGAATAAAGAAAACCTCAATACTATTAATAGCCAATGGCAATTAATGCATCAGATTATGCAATCCGAATGCCAGTTGCCAGTGCATTATTGTTTAGGTAACCATGATGTATGGTGGCTGGAAAACAACAAGGGGCAGGCTGTTTACGGTAAACAATACGCGTTAAATCAACTCCATTTAAATCTGTCTTATTATAGCTTTATCCGTAATGGATGGAAATTTATCATCTTAGACAGCGTTCATCTCGATGTTGATGGCAGTTGGTATATAGGCAAATTAGGACAAGAGCAGTTTGCTTGGTTGCAAAAAGAATTGCAGCAAACAAATACCAATATGCCTGTGCTGGTGATGTCGCACATACCTATACTCACGGCTACCAATTTAATTGAAGACAACATAGTAAACAAGTGGGTGATGCTTGGTGGCGACATGCACACCGATACGGCTAAAATTATTAACCTGTTTTACCAGCACCCTAACGTAAAGTTGTGTTTGAGCGGCCACATACATCTGCGTGAAAAATTGGTTTACAACAACGTAACTTATTTATGTAATGGTGCTGTAAGCGGCGCCTGGTGGAATGGTAACCGCCGTGAAACGGCACCGGGTTATGGAATTATAGACTTGTATGCAGACGGTAATTTTGAGGAGCGGTACGTAAATTACATGTAAGTAGTCGTGCTTTTTTAAATCTATTGATTTGGCAAAAAGGATGGGCAACGCCTTTATGCATCAAAGATAATGCATCTCACATTACCATGTTTGCCGTTAATTCTATTCAAGTTTGTTGTGCAGCCGTGGGATTAAGAACATAGCAAATCAATTAATCGAATCGTTATGATGTCCTTCAGCTCTCACATCCCAAACAACCCCGACAATCCGCTCGCACTATACCACTGCAGCTTTTTATAATAAGTCAAATTACCGTCTCCTGTAAAAGGTATATAAGTAGTTAAGCCTGAAAACTGACTGATGGGTACGCCTATAAAGTTAGGAGTAGCCGCTTTGTATAGGATGGTTTTACCTAATTGCGCGTTGATGGTCGGCAAACTACCGGCTGCGAAATTCTGGTTTAAAAAATCGCCGAAATCATAATTAGGTACCGGGAAACCTTGGGTATAATCCAGCCGCTGCACGCCGCTGCGGATCAACTGGTCGCCGGGCTTTTTCTGGCTCAATAAGTTTTTCATCTCAGCGGCCAGGGCAGGTAGTTCGCTGGTTTTAATCAGGCTAACGGTGGCCGAGCGGCGGTCGTCGGTATAGGCGTTGTAGTAATCAAAATAAGCTTTGGCCACAGCAGCCAGGCTTTCGTTGCCGCCAAAAAGCAATGGGGTAATGTTTTGATAAGGGAAGCTTTCAGAAAGCGTTTCGGCAGGGGATGAGATGATGTATTTAGCCTTGTCTTTAAACTCATAACAAATCTCTACACCACCCATCGAGCAGGCATCAAAAATGATAAAATCTAGATTATCGGGCAGGGCATTCTTTAAATCGATCACATCCATCTGCTTACCCGAATCTTCACCAAACGACTGTATTTTCACTTTGCTTATCGGCGCTGCCCACGAGGTAGCATGCGACCATAGTACCAGTCCGTAACTTTGTGCCGGAAATTCTGTTTGCGCATATTGGGTTACCTGTTTAACGGTTTGAGGGTCGGATGCCTGGGTGTTGTCAAAAACCTTTATCGTATCGCTTACCAGGCGGTTAAGGTCGGCATCTGGCTTTATTCTGAGCAGGTGAGATTTTGTTGAGGTAGTTTTAATATACACCAATAGCGTACCATTTATACCGGCTGCACCTTTTTCCATCCGGTTCACACTGTTAAGAGCGTCATAGCGTAAATCGTTATTGGCTTCCATGTACACCAGAACGGTTTTAGCTACTACCGTTTTTTCGCCATCGCTGCCTTTTTTGCAAGCAACCATTAAGCTAAGGGTCAGGAGCAGAATACATGAAGAAGATAATTTTGTCAAATTCATAAACCGGGTTGAAATGACTTTAGGTTAATGACAAAAAATGTAAATGCTTTGTAGATGACGAGCAACACTAATTTTGATGCAATTAACGCTTAAGCAATCTGCAAAAATAGTCTTTAATAGCCGCTCTGTTGTAAAGAAATTATTAAGCTTTTGTGGTTAAATTTTTTAACTCTGATAATGAGCGAAATGCAACAAACATTTTTTTGAATTGTTTTAATTAATCGTCGGTTTCGTAATTTTGAAATGTATAGTGCAGTGTAACAGATGTGTTGCTTTATAAATTCTTAACACAGAATTTATAATTTAGCTATACGACAACACTTAATTTGTATTAAAATTTAATTAATAATTATCGAAGTTAACTTTACAAAACCACTCATGCACATAGGTAGTCGCTGCTTTATACGTATGCAGCAAATAAAGGTTGCCTGTTCTCATCAGCAATTTACAACAATTTATATATGACAATCAAAAATCTACAAGTCACGTTTGTGGCAGCTTTGCTGCTTTTTGTGGCCGCCTGTAGAAAAGACAGGGGCAACGATGTGATTGACGTAGCCGCCAACGAGGTGCGGTTTTCGGCAAGCATCAACGGACAGATTAAAACCAAGGCAACCGGCGACAAGTGGGATGCTAACGACGCAATTGGTGTGTTTATGAAAACCGGTACCGGTTTGAGTAACGCTCTGGCCAGCAACAAAAAGTATATTACGTCGGCCGGCGATGGCGAGTTTAAACCGTCAGCCACCGATCAAAGTATCTTTTACCCTGAAACCGGTTCGGTTGATTTCGTTGCTTACTACCCTTACCAGCAAACACTGTCGGGTACTAGCTACAGCGTTAATGTAGCTAATCAAACCAATCAGGCTGCTATAGACCTGATGTATGCGACGGCTAACGGTTTAAGCAAAGGAAGCAGCACCGCACAATTAGCATTTACCCACCAATTATCAAAAATTGAAATTACGGTAAAAAATGGTAATGGTGTACCCAGCTTAAGCGGTTTAAGTACCACCTTAATTGGTTTAAAAAACAGCGCTACTTTTAACTTAGCCAACGGTACACTGAGCGGACAAGCACAGGTAGCTAACATTCAAGCCAAAAACAGCGTAATTAACGGAGTTACCCTTGCCGAGTCTATCGTCGTGCCAACTACCGACGAAACCGGTATGAAGGTAGTTTTTACCATTGGCAGCAAAACTTACACTTTGGCTTTACCAGCCAATACCAAGTTTGAAGCCGGTAAAAAATATGCTTATGAAGTTGAATTGCGCGGCGAAGGCGGCGACAGCGGTATTGCTGTAGCTCTAAAAGCAACTATTGTTAACTGGACAGACGTACCTTCGGGTTCATACTCATTAGATCAGGGCACCGTAGTAGTCAATCCGCCTACAACGTCGGGTTACATGGAAACACCATTAATTACTACCAACAGCAACAGCGTTTATGTATTTCATGACTTCCCGGGTCGTACAGGGGTAAGAAACTACGCTATGTTGTACGATAAACAGCTTAAAATGGCTTATTGGGTGGCTTACCCACTACACAGCTCATACATGGGCAGCTCGGGTCGTACAGACGCCTGGCAGTTTGATCCGTTGCTGGCGCAAAATGTTCAGCCTGATCTAAGCACGTCGTATGGTAATGGTTACGACCGCGGTCACCAAATTCCGAGCGCCGACCGTACCGCTACGGCTGCTTTGAACCAAACAACTTTTTACTACTCAAACATGACTGCGCAGGTATCATCCATGAATCAGGGTATCTGGGCTAACCTCGAAAATCAGGTACGCACCTGGAGCACACAAGGTGATACGCTTTACGTAGTTACCGGTGCTGCTGCACAATCGTCGACCGATCAAACAATTGTTTACAGCAACAAAGGTTCGGCAATTCCTAAGTACTACTATAAAGTATTGGCGCTTAAAAAAGGTAGTGGTTATTACACCATCGGTTTTAAGATTGCAAACGCGGTAATCCCAAGCAGCACTACTTATAACAACTACCGCATGACGGTAAGCGATCTGGAGAAAGAAACCGGATTTACTTTTTTCCCGAAATTGAGTGCCCAGGTAAAAGGCACTATCGACGCAACTGTGTTTAAATAATTCAAATCACGCTATAACAACAAACTTTTAAATGAAAACCCAAAACATCCTGATCGCTACGGCGATGTCAGTGCTTGCTTTAAGCAGCTCGTGTAAAAAGGACCACAATCTTGGCGGCGAAGTACCGACTGCTACTAAAGCGGTTACTTTTACGTCAAGCATTAATGGCCAGATTGTAACCAAAGCGGTTAACAATAAATGGGACGCTAATGATGCCATTGGTGTATTTATGAAAACTGGTACCGGCCTAAGCAACGTATTGGCAGCTAACAAAAGCTACACCACTAACGGCGATGGCGAGTTTAAACCGTCAGCTACTGACCAGAACATTAACTACCCTGAAACCGGTTCGGTAGACTTTATTGCTTACTACCCGTACAAAGCAAGCCTGACCAACAACACCTATCCGGTTGATGTTACCAGTCAGAGCAACCAACCTGCTATCGACCTGTTGTACTCTAACAATGCAACCGGCCTAAACAAAACCAGTACCGTGGCTAACCTGTCTTTCTCTCATCAGTTAGCTAAAGTTGAGTTCACAGTTAAAAGCGGTTATGGTGTAACTGACTTAAGTGGTTTAACTGCTGCTTTAAATGCCGTAAATACAAAAGCTGATTTTGATCTGGCGACCGGTACTTTAGCTAACCCATCACAATCTGCAGATGTTGCTGCTAAAATCACTGCACAAACAAGTTCGGTTTTAGCCGAAGCTATTGTATTGCCTGTTGCTGATGCCAGCGGTAAACTGGTAACCTTCACTTTGCCTGCAGGTAAATTTACTTTAACCTTACCTGCTAACACCAAATTTGAAGCCGGTAAACGTTACACTTACGATATTGAATTAAGAAACGGCACGGCACCAACACCTGTTGCCGTTGCCTTAAAAGCTACAATTACTGATTGGACTACCGTACCATCTGGCAGCTACACTGTTGGTCAGGACGCAGGTACTGTAACTCCTCCAACCGGTGTTGAAACTGTTTTATACACCGAAACTTTCGGTACCGGTACAATAGTTAGCACCGCCAGACCTAAAATTGCTGCTTACACCGGCTGGTCTAACCCATCATTCACTTTCACCGAAAGCTTCAATAACGCTGACCTGCGTACTATCAACACCCTCCCTGATAACATCCACGTATGGTTCCCGGCTACCAGAGACGTTGATTTGAAAATTGACAACATCCCGGTTAGTGGCTATTCATCCTTAAAGCTTAAATACGACGTAGCAGCTAACAGCACTTCAGGTGCCGATGCTAATGTAATTGGTGTTAAAGTAAACGGTGTAACTATTGCCGTACCAAGCCGTACCTTTAGCAAAACTAACGAGTTTTCGACCATCGAACTAAGTGGCATTACTCCTCAAGCTATTAACTCAATCGAATTTATCGGTTCAGCTACTACTAACACCATTGGTTACCGTTTAGATAACGTAACTATTGTTGGGGTTAAATAAGTAATAGTAATCTTATATCATAAAAGCCTGTTCCTGTTTAAGGGGCAGGCTTTTCTTTATTTGGTGATAGATAAAATTCGGTGGTATACTTAAATGCACAATTAATAACAAGCCCTTATCTCATCTGTCCAACGCTCTATGCTACCAGCTTCAGGTCGGTCCGCACGATCAAAATAAAAATGGTGTTTAACATCGAAGCCGCAGTAGCCATAAATGCCATGGTCTGAGGTAAGCTGCAAAGCCTTGTTCATACCAATGCCTTCATACTCTGCGTGCGATTTGCCATGGGTATTCATAATAATAGCCTGTTTGCCGGTTAGTAAGCCTTTTTGCACACCTTGATCATAGCGGTACGCAAACCCGTAACTAAATACACGATCAATATATCCTTTCATCATAGCTGGCAAGCCCGTCCACCAAAAATTGGATAAATAAAAGTAACAACATCAGCCCAGGTTATGTATTCTTGCTCAGCCAAAACATCGGCGGGCATAACGCCTCCTCGTTGCCCTGCAGCATCTTCTAACGAAAGGACAGGGTTGAAATTGAGCTGATATAAATCCCTTACTTGCACATCATGACCGCTTTGCTGCAAGTGGTTTATAACTGTGTTTTTGAAGTAACCATTCAGGCTATCCGGATTGGGATGAGCGTAAACTATTAAATGTTTCATTGTCTTATTTAAATTTTGTTGAAGCAAAGTTATGCCGCAGCAATTTTTAAAAATTGTAAGAAAACGAAGTGCGCCTGGTTGCTGCTATCACCTCGCACTACATATAGCGTGCAGTTGTTTAGCATATTGTGCAGGAGATAAATTCAGGTAATGTTTAAAGTAATGTATCATTTGACTTTGGTCATAATATCCACAGTCATTCACTATCTGCAGCCAGTTGATCCGGTTGATTGTATTGTCTGTAGCAGCAATAAACTCTATAGCTTTTAAAAAGCGTTTATAACGGTTAAGTGCTTTAGCAGAGTAGCCGAGATATTTATGGTGCTGGCTTTGCAAGTGCCTTTCGGTGTAGCCTTGCATTTGAGCAAGGGTTTTAATCGGATCTAATTGCTCGTTGTCAAATTCTGATAATTGCGCAGCAATAAAGTTTCTTTCTTTTAAATAGGGACGGCAAAATGCCAGCAAGTGATATATTTGCTGGTCAACGTCTGTAAGCGTGCTAAGAGTTTGCCATAGCAGGGAGAAACAAGGCATACCAATCAATTGGTCCGGGTTTATTGCCAATTGCCCCTCAACTTTTGCCCTCCCGAAAAAGCGGAAAAACGCATCACTTTTAAAATTTACTACCAGTAATTTGGCACCGGCGGGCATAACGTAGCTAAATGCTTGTTTTACCGGACCGATAGCCAGTACATCACCTTTAATAGTTTTTGCATCCCCCAGGGGATGAATTGTTATCGACGCACCAAAGTTAAAGGCAAGCAGCGTTTGGTAAGAGGGGAGTAACGTACTTTTAATTGGTGAACTTGTATTGTTTTCGGCGTAATAAAAATGAGAAAAAACAGAAGTAAACTCGTCTGGTATATCTAATCTGAAGCCAGCATGTTCCATCTTGTTTTCTACTTTATTGCTCATAAAAAATTAGCCTGCACGGGATTATTATTTACAAGCAGACTAATTTCAAATTTATTAATAACGCAACGGATATCCTAATTTCGGTCTATGCGGTAAAGCCTGCCGCCATCTGTAATGGCATAAAGTGCGTTATCTGTGCCTTGGGTAATATCTCTGAAACGCTGACCCTCACCGGGTAGCAATCTTTCTTCGCCGGTTACTTTGCCGTTTGCAATGGCAAGGCGCACTATATGTTGTCCGCTCAGCGCGCCTATAAACAAATTGTTTTCCCATTCAGGGATGCGGTTGCCTTTGTAGAAAGTCATACCACTTGGCGAGATCACCGGATCCCAATAGTATACAGGTTGTTCCAGTCCATTTTGTTGTTGAATGCCTGCACCAATGGTCTGTCCGCTATACTCTATGCCATAGGTAATAGTAGGCCAGCCGTAATTAGCTCCCGGTTTAATTAAGTTTATCTCGTCACCTCCACGCGGACCATGTTCGCCTTGCCATAAATCGCCGGTGGCGGGGTGGATGGCTAACCCCTGCGGATTTCGGTGTCCCAAAGAATAAATTTCAGGTCGGCCTGAAGCCTGACCTACCGTTGGATTGCCCGGCGCGGCTTGTCCGTTTGTAGTGATGCGTATAATTTTGCCCAGCGATGCGCTTAAAGATTGGGCCAAAGGCCGGGTAGCTAAATCAGAACGTTCGCCGGTACTTACCACGAGGTTACCTGTCCGGTCGAACAGGATACGCCCACCATAATGCAAGGTGCCATTGTAAGCCGGAGTTGCTCTGTAAATTACGGTTGCATTTTCAATAGTGCTTTCGTTATCGGCTAACCTGCCTTTCGCCACAGCAGTCAAGTTACCGTCGGCTCGGTTTTCCGAAAATACCCAGTACACCATGCGATTGGTAGCAAAGGCAGGATCAATACATAAACCTAACAAACCGCCTTGTCCGCCGGCATTAACTGCGGGTATACCGCCAATATTGCCGCTCACCTGTCCGGAGGCATTGACAATACGCATACTGCCGGCTTTCTGAGTAATTAAAAACCGTCCATCAGGCAAAGCTGCAATCCCCCATGGACTTGTTAAACCTGATGTTACTACACGAGTGTTTAAAGATGTCGTTGTACGCACTGCATTTACCCGTGTTTGCCCTTCAAAAGCAGGTTTGTAATTGGTATTAGGCGCATTTGTTTCTACCGAATTGGGATTAATTGAGGATGGCTGTCCGTCGCCATCATTACTGCGTGAGCAGGACACTGTTAAGATGGCCCAACCGGCCACCATAGCAATTAAATAAGTCTTCATCATCGAGTATCAGCGTTAAAATAAATAAGCATAAAATTCAAGCTGTTACGATTTATAAAGGTTTCGTTACAGTTAATCTTAAACCCATAATGGTTGCTTAGTGAATTTAGTTTTACGCTTAGATTAATTTAATGACTTTCTTAGAAGTCTACTTTGTACGATTGTACTAATAGAACGAATGCATCTACATTATTGATTACAAGAAAAATGATAATCGGTAGATCGATACTATATAAACCTCCAAACAGTTTAGAGTCTGTTGTGTACGTTGTGGTTACGAGCAGAATATATTTTGACTGTTTGGCTATTTATTTTGATCGATGAATTTTTGTAGAATAACGTCCTGCTTAAAAATACAGAAACTTAATATGCATGAATTTTTGAGTTAATCAATAATCACTAACTTCACACCGGCATCAGTTTAAAGGAATGCCACCAACTTAACCTTATGCAAGCCCTATACGTATTTCAGTTAGCACTCGGCGTGGCTGGCCATTACACAACAAATGCGTTACCTTTCGCACCGAGGGCAAACATTTTGATTCAGGATACCTTAAAAAGGAAGAATTTAATACTGATGAGTACACAAAGTAACCTGGAACAGGCCGCCAGCGGCCTGTTGATGATGAGCGAATCGGACTATCCGTTCGAGTATTTTGCCACAGACGATACCCAAGTCAATGATACGGTGCTGTTAAAACTGGCAGGTAAACCGCAAGGTACGCTGATCGAAAAAACGACGCTCGAACACCTATTTCGCAACATGGCCGATCCTAATTCACCTTCGGTTAAGCCCGAAACCTCTACTCGATTCCGTGAATTTATAGAGTCTTTAAAAAACGAATTAACCGAAATCTCCGTTTACCGGGTAGGCGAGATACAGGTTCAGGTATTTATTATCGGGATCAATCTGCAAGGGACCGTAAGCGGTATGCGCACATTGCTGATTGAGACTTAATTTTTTTGGCAATTCTTGCTAAGGAAAAGACTTGCCCACTTTAAAATAAGCCAGTCTTTTTACTACTAATAAAGTTGCCTTTAGGAAGTACTAAGTGACATATTCAAATGCACCTTGCACTCTCTGCGGCGGGACTGATAACAGATTGTTAAAACTCGCATCTTGATGTGCTACATTGTAGATATTAATCACAGTCATTATATTTGATAAGAAGCAGTACTGATTTAAAGACGTGTTTTAAATATTTCGTCTTGCTGCCATTATTAATCGAGTTGAGTTTCAAATTATCTAATGCAAGTTATCAGGATGTTTCTTTTTGCAAACTGAAGATATTAATTGTTTATTTTTGCTCTTTATTAAGTACACTTGGAAAGTTATAAAGCAAGCCAATTGGACGAACATACTTTACTGGAAATTTTGGCGCTATCTCAGGATGCCACCGCCATCTACACCGGCGATGACATTATTATTGCGATGGCAAATGATAAGATGATTGGCTTTTGGGGTAAAGATCGTAGCGTGATTGGCAAACCAATGCTGGATGCTGTTCCTGAACTGCAAGGTCAGGAGTTTTTTCCATTGATGCAGCAGGTTTGGCGTACCGGTAACACTTACGAAGCTCGCAATACGCCGGCTATCCTTAACACCCGGGGTGTGCTCGAAACTTTTTATTTTGATTTTATTTACCGGGCCATAAAACGTGCCGATGGCTCTATGCTCTGTATACTGCACTCCGCTACTGATGTTACAGAGCAGGTAATAAGTCGCCAACGTTTACAGGATAAAGAAGCAGAAGTAAAAGC
>CAJYJH010000047.1 GCA_913775265.1 uncultured Mucilaginibacter sp.
GACAGAAATGACTGTGGCGGATGCTGCAGACATCAACGAGGCTCCTATGGAAATGAATCTGGACGGGTTTACTCAAAAATAGTAAGTTCAACCTTTAAAAGTTTTAAAGCCGCCTGTTCTACTGGCGGCTTTTTCTTTCTGCCCGCAAAGTAAAATCACTTCGCTGTCCAGTCATTTATGTTTATCTCGTAAACAAAATTAAGCTTTGGTGCTTCGCCAAAGTAAGTTACTTCTTGCTCACCTACTTTTTGAGCGCCTAATCTGCCAATGGCAATTTGCGACCGTACGTTACCTGCGCCGATATGAAAACCAACTTTATCAACGTAGTGAAATATGTAATTGAGCATCATGGTTTTTACGGCCATGTTAACACCCTTACCCCAACAGTCAACCGCGTAAAATGTGTAACCGATGAAGATGCTGTTATCTGTCTCACTGTAATCGTAAAATCGCGTACTGCCTAATGTTTGCTTGGTGGCATTATATGTCACTTTAAAGGCTCCACCGCTTTGCATGGCACCATCAAAAAAAGTTGAAAATACATCGCGTTTGTAGCGGTCGCCGTTAGGATGCTGTTCCCATATTTTTGGATCGCTGGCTACGGCATACAAAGTATCAAATTCATTTGCTTGCAAAGGCTGTATAGTAACAAAGCCATTGGTTAATACGGGTTGAATATTGAAATGCATAATTACACTGTGTACTTTAAACAAGGATAAATAATTTTATAAGATTGATTGTATTTTGAATGCTTAAAAATATTTTACCTTTAGTGGACGGCATCTGGATGACTTGCTTATCAAAGTTTTGCCGACCTGAATACTCAAACACACCAATCACATGAACGCCAGCCACGACGAACGCATTGCCCGCATGACTTTTGCCTCGGTTTATCCGCACTACATCACTAAAGTAGAAAAGAAAGGCCGCACCGTTGAAGAATTGTACCAGGTTATCACCTGGCTTACCGGATACAACGAAGCTCAACTGCAACAACTTATTGACGATAAAGCAACCTTTGAAACCTTTTTTGCCGATGCAACTCTTAACCCTAACGCGCATCTCATTACCGGTACCATCTGCGGCTATCGCATAGAGAATATTGAAAATTCTTTAACGCAGCAGGTGCGTTATTTGGATAAGCTGGTTGATGAGTTGGCTAAGGGAAGGAAGATGGAAAAGATTTTACGAGTAAGTTAAAATATCTGACTAAGCTTATTTAATCAGGCTTTAAATCTCAAGCTCCTTATTTCCGGTTTATTAAAAGGGTTATAGCCCAAGGCTTACCCACAATTCTTATCTTTCCCGCTTATTCCAGCTAAGCATCTTCCTAATATGAAGCCTTTTATACTATCTGCATTTCTAAGTTTAACAATATGGAGCAGTTCTGCTCAGCAAACTGCCACCATTACTTACGAAGTTAAATACCATGGCAAGCCAGTGCCAGGCAACAGCCTTAAGTTATTTATTGATGGTAATAAAGCTCACTTGGAACGCGTGGCCGATCCGAATGCTAAAGAACAGTATTACTTAGACTACGCTGCTAACCGCACACTACAAATACTCACGCTGCCAAACGGCGCCCATGTTACCCAGCAAAAAGCTTTTAAAGATTACGAACAACCGGAGTTATTAGCTGATACCGCAACCATTTTAGGCTACCGCTGTAAAAAAGCAAAAGTGATCATTCGTAGTAATACCGTAGAAGTTTGGTACACGAATGCTTTAGCGATAAAAGGAACGCCAAGCATTGGTGTGACACCAGGATTGGGCTTAGTGCTCAAGACTGTACGTAACGGCGAACAGGAAGTGGTGGCTACCAACATCAGTTTAGGCAAAGTAAAAGCTACCGACTTGACGTGGCCTACTACTACTGCTATGGGCCCGGTCGTTGATGCTGCTACCTATACCCAGCAACTCATCGAAAGCCGATATAAAACTATTACCGTATTTAACCAGGAACAAATTTCGTTTAATTACGATAAGCCCAACCCGGCTGCCGATCAAAAAAACGTCACTTATCATTACGCCGGTGGCACAGTTATCCTCAAAAAAGTAAGCCTGCCCGCTTCTACCCCCGGCACGCAGCTATTTGCAGAATTGTCCCAATACTCCAATGGCGATGCTTATGATCGTACGGGTTCGGTATTCATGATTCCGGTAGATCGGCAGCAGTCATTTTTGAATGGTTTGCATCAGGGCGTTAAAACCCTGCCTGTATATCATGGTAAATATCAGGGCATGGTGGCCACTGATACCTATTTGCCTACCTTGGAGCTGCTACGCTTTTTTACACCTTTTGGGGTTGGGCAGTACAATAAGGCCTCCAATATCAAGGGGTATAACTGGGCTGATTCGGCCGTGTTTAGCCAAGAGATCACCGAACTTCAGCCACGTTTGCAGGGCGACGTTTGGATTGGCGTATTTATCGGTAATTACGATAAGGGTGGCCATAAGGTAAGTCTGCGCCTAAAGTATTATCCCGGCGACGGCAGCGATAAGCCAGCCAAATCAAAGCCGTTTTTACTGCCCTTGTTTAACACCACCAACCTGATGGAAATGGCGGGTCAGGAATATGGGACTATGTTTGACCACGATTCGCTTACCGTTACCGCCAATATTCCGGTGGGAGTAAAAAACCTGCAACTGCGTTACATCACAACCGGCCATGGCGGCTGGGGGGGTGGCGACGAGTTTAACCAGAAGCTGAACGAAATTTTTGTTGACGGCCAGCGTGTATACCACTTTATCCCATGGCGCACCGACTGCGGTACCTACCGCCTGCTCAATCCATCATCAGGTAATTTTGGCAATGGTTTATCATCAAGCGATTTAAGCAGATCCAATTGGTGCCCTGGTAGTCTTACCCCGCCGGTGTATATTCCGCTGCCCGATTTAAAACCCGGTTTGCACACTTTTAAAGTAGCCATTCCTCTCGGTCAGCGCGAAGGTACGGCCTTTAGTGCCTGGAACATTTCGGGTTGTTTAATGGGCGTGATGGAATAACGTCCTAAGTATTTTAAATCCACTACAAATTTTCATTTTGATTCCGCTTTTAAAAACCTAATTCATTTAACCGGTTCGTTGCTTAATCGGCTACAACTTTAACCAAATCGGCTACATCTAATTTTAAGGTAGATCTCAACTTTGCTATGGTAAAATAGTTGAAATGAAAAAGAACATGGAAGGGAAAGTTGTAGTGATAACCGGCGCAGGGAGCGGCATAGGCCGAGCAACTGCCAAATTACTGGCTAACCAGGGGGCCTCGGTTGTGATGGGTGCACGAAGAATTGATCGGCTGCAGCAGGTTTTTGAAGAAATCAGTCAGACAGGCGGCAGTGCTGTATACCTGCAAACCGATGTTACAAAAAACAAAGAGGTTACAGCTTTAGTGGATTTTGCAATACAAACCTATGGCCGTATCGATGTGATGATTAATAACGCGGGTATTAGTCAGCTGCAACTTATGGAAGATACTGATGTGCAAGGCTGGGAGCAGATGATTGACGTTAACCTAAAGGGTACCCTTTACGGTATTGCAGCAGCGTTACCTCATTTTAAGCAGCAAGGCTCGGGGCATATCATTAACGTTATATCAACCGCGGGCATCAGCATTGTGCCTACCATGGGTGTGTACGCAGGTACTAAAAACGCTGTACGTACAATCGGCGAATGTTTGCGGCAGGAATCTGAAGGACGCTGGCGGGTTACAGGCATTTCGCCCGGTTTTGTAGCAAGCGAATTTGTAAGCAATATAACCAATGATGACATCCGCAATAATTTGCAAAACAAGGCGGATGAGATTGCCATTGCTCCGGAAACAATTGCTGAGGCTATTGCTTACGCTGTTGCCCAACCTGACAATGTTGATGTGGGCGACATTGTCATACGTCCGACCGTACAAGGGTAAAACAATTTCACAGCTCGCCACTGTTTAGCATGTTATAATGGGATCAACTCAAAGCAATAACCTGATATTTGAAAACATTGCTGATTTAACACAGCGGATGCAACTACCATCGCCATTGCATCCGCTTATTACACTCATCAACTATGATATTTCTGCTCCCGATCTGGCGGATGCAGGCAAATGGATACAGCTGAATTTTTATAAAATATCATTTAAAAACAATTTTAAGGGTAGCGTAAAGTACGGACCTAACGCTTACGATTTTAAGGATGGCGGTCTTGCCTTTCTTTCTCCCGGCCAGTTGGTAAATGTACCTGCTCAAGAAACCGA
This sequence comes from uncultured Mucilaginibacter sp., assembly GCA_913775265.1. GTDB lineage: Bacteria > Bacteroidota > Bacteroidia > Sphingobacteriales > Sphingobacteriaceae > Mucilaginibacter. The sequence continues at coordinate 4,241 of CAJYJH010000047.1, forward strand.
CTATCAAGGACTTGTTTTATATGTTCATCCGGACCTGCTAAAAGGTTACAGTCTGGCTCAGCAAATTTATCAATATGGTTTTTTTGACTATAGCGTTAACGAAGCGCTATTCTTATCAAATAAAGAAAAGCAGATTATTGCAGCCCTGTTTGACGCCATTAATACCGAACTGAATAGCCCTATAGATACGTTTAGCCAGGATGTGTTAGTATCACAATTAGAATTGTTGCTTAATCATAGCAACCGTTTTTACAATCGCCAGTTTGTCACCCGCAAGATATTGCATCATGATTTGATTAATCGGATGAACAAATACCTGCATCAACATTTCACAACTACTGAAGCACTCCACAAAGGGTTACCATCGGCTCAGTCTATCGCTGCCTACCTTGATGTATCACAACGTTATTTGAGTGACATGCTTCGTTCGCTTACCGGAAAAACCACGCAGCAGCACATTCATTTATGGTTAATTGACAGGGCTAAGCAAATGCTTAATCAAACCGAACTCAGCACTTCGGAAATCGCCTACCAATTGGGCTTTGAGCATCCTCAATCTTTCAACAAACTATTCAAACAAAAAACCGGCTTATCGCCGGCAATGTTTAAACAGGTGAAATAAGCACTACTGCGTTTTTTAGTTTAGCATCTTCAACGTTATATCAGTAAAACTAAGTTAAATAGTTATATCTTTACTTAAACGCACACAACCTATGTCAATATCCAATTTTATCAGTAAAGGTTTGAGATATTCGTTTACTGTCGCCTTCGTTACGTATATTTTTACGCTGATCGTAAACATCAATCACTTTTCTATTGCCAGGCTTACATCAAACCTTTTTTTGATTACGCTGGCTGTATTTGCCGCCTTTATTGTGGCAAGAGCAGTAATAGCAGTAAGGAGCATAATATTTTAAAAAACCTGTATAAACTAACAAAGCTGCGCCTCGCAGCGCAGCCTTCCCTCATGTACAAAAACAGCCGTGCATATTATGAAAACAGCGCGGATGCCTTTAAATGATCTTTATAGTAATCACGGATCAATAGCGCCTTCGAGCAGGTTTATTTTTTCGATGTAGCGCAGGCAATGGTGGATGTAAACATGCCCGGGTTTTGACGGCTCAATGCCCAAATCTTCGATGATGCGCGAGTTGTCAAATCGTTGCCCTAATTCTGCAAACTCCAGGTAAGGGTCTAATCCGGCAAACAGGATGCGAAGGTTACTTAAATCTTCAAACTCGTATTGCAGATGCTCTAAATATTCGAAATGCTCATATAGTTCGTGCCCTACCGGTAGCTTACCCTTAGCCCATAGCTTTAACGGGTTAAGCATGTGCTTGCCAATAAAACGGTGTGGCAGCATATCGTCAAAATAATTGTCGAACACGCGTGCTATCTGCAAAGGCGACGTACAAGCATCGTTACCGGCCGATATATGGTAAACGTTATAATTGCGTTTGGCAAACAGCAGCTTAGTCATCACATCAGCTACAAAATCAACCGGTACCATATCCAACGAGGCGTACTGCTCTGCAGGCACCAAACGCAGCTTATTCATGGTAGCCAGCGCCCATAATATTACCGGCGAACGCGGCTCTACCCCACGACTGTCGCCCATAATGATTGACGGACGAACCACCAGTATTTTATTTTCGGGCAAATGCTTTTTGAGTAGCAATTCACCCTGCATTTTGGTGTAGGTGTACTTTACCAGGTGGTTGGCCTCAAGATTAGGCGTCTCTGCTTCGGTTACCAAACGGTGCTTCACATCGCGGCCACAAATAGTTGCTGTACCTACGTACATAAAGGTGTCAAGCTTAAGCAGTTGCTTGGCCCAAAGCAAAATTTTGGTTAAGCCACCAATATTTGCTTTTTCTACCAGATCATCTTTTACTTTAGCAAAAGAGGTGTTAGCCGCCGAGTGGATGATATTAGTAACGCCTGCCAATTGTTCATTAGCTATTAACTGTGCACTAAGCTCGTCGTCAAAAAGGTCGCCCAGTACAGGGATAACTTTTTGCTGGTCAAATTCGTCATTGTGCAGACTGAAAATATTGCTCAGTCTGGCTTGAGCACTACCGACTGATACCGCACGGATGAGACAGTAAATCTTACTGATCTCGGTACGTTTAGAAAGGTTAACGAGTACCTCTCCGCCTACCAATCCGGTTGCTCCTGTTAAAAATACTTCCATATAGTTTAAGTTTTATGATGAGGCTAATCCAGTAATTCGAGACCCATGATGCCGAGTATGATGAAAGACACCGACACAATTTTGGCCACCGATACGTTTTCTTTAAAGAACAACATGCCTATGATAGCTATAAGCGCTGTACCGGCCGATGCCCAAATGCCGTAAGCAATACTTACCTCCATTTTTTCGAGCACAAAAACCAGCGCAGCCAGGCTTAAGCCATAAAAAACAAACACTAAAATAGATGGAATGAGCTTGGTGAAACCCTCGGCATATTTCATGCAGATGGTACCCAGCACTTCAAAAACAATACCCGCTGCCAGAAATGCCCACTTCATTCAAATTAATAGTTTGTATAA
>CAJYJH010000048.1 GCA_913775265.1 uncultured Mucilaginibacter sp.
GGCTAATCCGCCATACTTGACACCCCCGGCCGAGCAATTAACGCCCGAATGGTGGGCGCTGGTGAAATTTGCGATGCAGGAAGCCGACCGGTTGGGCCTGCAAATGGCTATGCACGATAGCGACGGCTTTGCTCTGGCCGGTGGGCCATGGATTACGCCCGAACTATCGATGCAAAAAGTGGTCTACACCCAACAACAAGTTAAAGGAGGGGCGGCATATAACGACACGCTCGCAAAACCTGAAAGTTATAAAGGATATTACAAAGACATAGCCATATTAGCCTATCCATCGCTGGCGGGAGCGGGTGTAAACAGTCAGCAAGTAAAACCAAAAGTTACGAGCAGTGTAGCCGGAACCGACTTGCAGTACCTGGCCGACCGCAATAACAAAACCTCATTCACCAGCGCCGATTCTTGCTGGATACAATACGAATTTCAGTCGCCCTTTACTTGTCGCTCTTTGGTAGTGCGCAGCAATGCGCCCAATTACCAGGCCGAACGGTTGCAGATTTTGGTAAGTAATGACGGGAAACAATTCCGCTTATTAGGCCGGTTACAACCGCCAAGGCATGGTTGGCAGGATAATGATGCTTTGATTACGCAATCTATCGTTCCGACTACGGCCAAATATTTTAGGTTTGTCTACAACAAAGAGGGTTCGGAGCCTGGTGCCGAAGATCTGGATTTTGCCAAATGGAAACAGTCTTTAAAAATCTTAGGTATTGAATTATCATCCGAGCCGCGTATCCATCAGTTTGAAGGCAAAACCGGCGAAGTGTGGCGCGTAAGCAAAGCAACCAATCAACAGCAACTGCCTGATGACTTATGCATAGCTAAAGAGAAAATTATCAATCTAACGGCGATGGTAGATGCTGAGGGCAAGTTGCATTGGAAAGTACCTACCGGCAACTGGACTATACTGCGCATTGGCCATACCTCAACAGGGCATACCAACGCTACAGGAGGTAAAGGAGCGGGGTTGGAGTGTGATAAGTTTAATACTGCAGCCATCAAACTACAATATAATAATTGGTTTGGCGAGGCTATCAAACAGATTGGACCTGATCTGGCTAAACGGGTGTTAAAGGTTTTTCATGTGGATAGCTGGGAATGCGGTAGCCAAAACTGGTCGGCCTCCTTTGCGCAGGAGTTTCAATCGCGCAGGGGATACAGCCTGATGCCGTACCTCCCGGTAATGGCTGGTATGCCTGTGCAGAGCGCTGCAAAAAGCGAAAAGGTATTAGCTGATGTACGGCAAACTATTGCCGAACTCGTAAACGATAAGTTTTATGGCACCATGGCTCAGTTAGCTCACCAAAGCGGTTGTACGTTTACGGCCGAAAGCGTTGCGCCAACCATGACGAGCGATGGCTTGCTGCACTACAGCAAATCGGACATTGCCATGGGCGAATTCTGGTTACGCAGCCCAACGCACGATAAGCCTAACGATATGTTCGACGCTATCTCAGGTGGACATATCTACGGTAAAAATATCATCCAGGCTGAATCATTCACCGAGTTACGCACCATGTGGGACGAGCATCCAGGCGTGCTCAAAAGCCTGGGCGACCGCAACCTGGCTTTAGGGGTTAACCGCTTGGTTTTTCATGTGAATACACATAACCCTTGGTTAGACCGAAAACCCGGCATGACGCTGGACGGCATCGGCTTGTTTATGCAGCGCGACCAAACCTGGTATCAACCTGCAAGAGCTTGGATTGAATACCTGGAACGCTGCCAGGCTTTACTGCAACAGGGTACTCCGGTAGTTGACATTGCTGTTTTTACAGGTGAGGAAACCCCAAGGCGCTCAGTATTACCAGACAGATTGATTAATACTTTACCTGGCTTGTTTACAGCGGCAAGGTTAGCGCGCGAAAAGGAGCGACTCGCTAACAAAGGATTGCCTTTAAAAGTGATCCCTATTGGTGTAACCAGCAGTGCCAATTCGGTAGGTGCGGAGGATTTAGTTAACCCATTACAAGGTTATCAGTACGACTCTTTTAACTTGGATGCTTTGATGCGCCTGGCTAAAGTGAACAACGGCCGTATCGAATTACCGGGTGGTGCCAGTTACAAAGTATTGGTGATACCAGGCAATACACCTATGTTGCCCAATAGCACGTTTTGGTCGGTTAAAGTAATTAGCCGTCTAAACGAATTAATTGCACAGGGGGCAACCATCATTTGTCACCCGGATGCCGGACCTAAATTAAAACAATCGGGTAAAGGCAAGTTAGTTTACGGTCCATACAAGCAACACGACTTGAATAACTTGGGCTTAACCAAAGATTTAATAGTGTCTGGGGCTAACAGTCAGGCTGCACGAAATGTTGCCTGGACCCACCGCAGAGGTGCGGACTTCGACTTATACTTTATATCTAACCAAGATAGCGTTGCGCGTAATCTGCAATTTTCATTTCGAGCAGCCGGCTGCGTGCCAGAAGTTGCAGATGCTTTGACCGGCGAGCTGCGGGAGGCTGGCTCTTGGAAGACCGAAAATGGACGAACCACATTGCCGATCAAATTAGAAGGTAGTGGTTCTGCATTTTTGATTTTTAGAAAGCCTGTTAACCAAGCAATGATCAGGAAGCCAAAACCTCAGCTTTTCAAAGTAGCACAAACGCTTCAACAGGCTTGGACGGTAACGTTTGATGCAAAGATGAACGGTCCGCAAAAACCATTGCAATGGACCTCGTTGCAGGATTGGAGCCAGTCGTCGGATTCTACAATCCGCTACTATTCGGGTACTGTAATGTACAATCAAACGTTTAATTGGAAGGGTAACAGTACTGCTGGTGTATGGCTTAATGTAGGCAAGGTGTACAACATGGCCGAAGTGTTTGTAAACGGTGTTAATTGCGGCGTGGCGTGGACGGCTCCTTATCGAGTCAACATCAGTAAAGCACTGAAGCCGGGTGTTAACCAAATTAAAATTGCGGTAACTAACACTTGGGCCAACCGGTTGATGGGTGACCACCGTTTGCCTAAAGAAAAACAAACGACCTGGACTAACGCACCGTACCGTTTAGAGGGCAAACCATTGCTGCCGGCTGGCTTGATTGGCCCGGTGGTGATTGAAACGACAGAAGAATAAAACGTATATTTAGATATGAGAAGAGTGAAAGAATTGTTGGGTTGTGCAGTGGTGTGTCTGGCATTACACGGACAGGCCAGCGCTCAGAGCAAAGCCTTGGTTAATACTTCCGCCAGCCCTTATGCACGGTTGAGTAGTATCAACATGGGTGACGTGACGTGGACAAAAGGATTTTGGGCCGACCGCTTTCAGGTTTGCCGTGATACTATGATCCCTAATTTATGGAGAGTGTATACTGATGCTAATGTTAGTCATGCTTTTAAAAACTTTGAGATAGCTGCCGGGCTAGATACCGGTTTGCATTCTGGCCCGCCGTTTCATGATGGCGATTTCTACAAATTGTTTGAAGCGGTAGCCAGTATGTACGCCGCAACGCACGATCCTAAATTAGATGCGTTGATGGATAAAACTATTGCAGTAATTGCTAAGGCACAGCGTAAAGACGGGTATATCCACACGCCAACCATCATCGCTCAAAAGAACGACCCTAAAAATGCCAAGGCATTTGCTGATCGTTTAAATTTTGAAACTTACAACTTAGGGCATTTAATGACAGCCGGATGTGTGCATTACCGCGCTACCGGTAAAAAGACTATGCTCAACCTGGCTATCAAAGCAACCGATTATTTATATAATTTCTACAAAAAGGCGTCGCCCGAATTGGCACGTAATGCTATTTGCCCTTCGCATTATATGGGCGTGGTAGAGATGTATCGCACCACGCGCGATCCTAAATACTTAGAACTGTCAAAGAATTTAATTGATATCCGCGGATTAATGAAAGACGGTACCGATGATAATCAAGATCGCATACCATTTCGCCAGCAGACCAAGGTAATGGGGCATGCTGTAAGGGCCAATTATCTTTTTGCCGGTGCAGCCGATGTGTACACCGAAACAGGTGATACCACGTTGATGCATACTCTTAACCTGATGTGGAATGATGTGGTAAACCGCAAAATGTATGTGACCGGTGGGTGCGGTGCGTTATATGATGGTGTATCTCCGGACGGCACATCTTATAATCCTACCGATGTACAGAAAGTACACCAGGCTTACGGCCGCGATTACCAGTTGCCCAACTTTACTTCGCACAACGAAACCTGCGCCAATATAGGTAACGTATTGTGGAATTGGCGCATGCTACAGGCTACTGGTAAAGCACAATACGCCGATGTAATGGAATTAGCATTGTACAACAGCGTTTTGTCGGGTATTGATTTAAGCGGCCGCAATTTCTTGTACACCAATCCCATGAGTTATTCGGACGCATTGCCGTTTAGTCAGCGTTGGTCAAAAGACCGTGTACCCTATATTAAGCTGTCAAATTGCTGCCCGCCGAATGTGGTACGCACCATCGCGGAGGTTGCTGACTATGCTTACAGTGTGTCTGACAAGGGCTTGTACTTAAACCTGTACGGCGGAAATGCTTTAAACACAACGCTCAAAGACGGAACAAAAATCAGTTTGGACCAACAAACAGAATATCCATGGAACGGCAAAATTAGTATCACGCTGAAACAGGTTCCCGGTAAACCTTACGCCATGCATTTCAGGATACCGGGCTGGAGCGGCGGTGCTTCGTTATTGGTAAATGGACAAGCGGTTAATGCTCAACTGACGCCGGGAGAGTACGCCGAAGTTAGTCGCAAGTGGAAAGCTGGTGATAAGATCGAACTGAACCTGCCGATGCCGGTAAGGTTATTAGAGTCGAACCCATTGGTTGAAGAAACACGTAACCAAGTGGCGGTAAAACGGGGTCCGGTGGTGTACTGCATCGAATCTGCCGATTTACCTAAAGGACAAAAGCTGTTCAACGTTGCTATACCGGCACAAAACAACCTGGAACCAGAGTGGATTAAAATTGACAACAGCCCAATCATGAGTTTAACCGGCCAGGTTGATGTAAGAAACGAAAGTAATTGGCAAAACAAGCTTTACCGCGAAATCAGCAGTAAAGAGCCATCTAAAATCAATGTTAGACTGATTCCTTACTATGCCTGGGGCAACCGCGGCCATGTAGATATGGAAACATGGATTCCGCTGGATAGATAACAGAAACATCAACAGAACAACAAAGCCGACTGCATCAAATGCAATCGGCTTTGTTGTTTTGGCGTCTTTCGGAGACTTACCATTTTAACATGTTGATCACGTCGGCTCGTCTGGTTTCAGGCCAAACTTTTAAGTCAGTCAGTTTGCCATTTTTGACGGTAGCCTCTATGGTAGTTTGATAAGGCGCATGCAGTTTAAAATGCACATTCCAGGTTTCAGGCCAAGCGGGTAGTAGGTAAATCTTTTTGCCGTCGGTTTGCAGCAGCATTTCCTGCAAGCCAATCATGCCAGAGCCACCCCAATTATGGTCGGGCGTCCAATCGAACCCTGGCCCCCAAAAGGCTGGAAACTTACGGCCGGAATCTTTGAGTTTGATGATAGCTAATTTAGCTGCTTCATCAGTTAAGCCCAAGCGGGCCGCAAAAACATTATCCTGTTTCCAGCCAATACCGCTCCTAAATTTCACGGCCAGCGTATCATATTTCCAGGTATTTTGGGCAACATCCAAATCCGGTTTACCTACGCCGTAAATGCTCCACGGAAATACGGGGTATAGCTGCATGCTCTCGGTATTATTTACCCGCTCCCAAAGCTGGGCGGGCGCGATGGTTTTATGGCCGTTAAATTCCCTGAAGCTGATAGGAGGGATGCGTTTCAGCATCAGTTCCCATTCTTTTCTTTTTTCGGGCGAAAGATATTCTGGAGGTAGTTTAAGTAAGTTAGTTAACACCGTTTGCAAAGCCGCAATAGTCGAGTTGGCGTTGTATGCCATCTTAAAAGTCTCGCCTGCCGATCCGGGATACAATACCAAATGCCCTGCGCCTTCCAAAGCTTTGCTACCGCGATTGCGGGCCAGGTATTGATAATGCTCGTTAAAAAATGTAAGGCAACTTTCAATAAACGGAATGTAACGCTTAATGTCGTGACCTGCATAATCGCGCGTTTGCAGCATCATATAACAAAATTCCAGCACGGTGTCCCACTCATATTCCAGCCAGGCATTGTACTCCATGCCCTTATCATAACCGGCCGGGCGTTTCCAGCCATATTCGGTTACGTTCGGCAAGCCAAAGTTTTCTAACTGTTCGGTAAAGCTGGCGCCGCGATGGTTCCAGTAAAATTTTGTGCGGAGCTCGGCATTGTTAAGTATTCGTAAATAAAAATTGAACTCCGGCTTCATCAAATCCCAGTCGCCGCTTTTTAGCATTGGCCAGTATACTAACCGCTGGTTTTGAGCCGTCATCAAACCGCCACCCCAGTTTCTGAAATCAGGCGTAAACTTGGCGGTGCTGTCGGTGTACTGCGGGTCATATGTAAAAAGTCCACCGTTAAATTTAGTCGGGTATTGTCCAAACACATTACAACCTAACATATACCTGAACAGCTGGTAGTTGCGCCCGACCTGCCAGGGCTCAGTTTCAGACTTGTCGGCGTTGATAAACACGAAACTGCGATCCCAGTACTGTTTCCACCAATTTTGAGTTTTTTGCTGCGCTTTGTTCGATGCTTGTTTAGCTTCGGTAATTACTTGGTCGAGGCCTTTTTGCCATTGATTAATATTGGGCGTTTGCTCAGTATGCAGGTAAATTTCAATATTCTGCTTTCGCGTAGCCGATTTACTTTGCAGCTTCCACCCTTTAAAAGTTGTAGAAGCGCAAGTACCATCGGCCATGCCTGCCGCCTGCATGTTACTGCCAGTCATGATGCCGCCAAAAGCTAATTGCTTAAGCGGGTTAGTGAGTTGGCTTTTAACCGGGCTTAACCCCTCGTGAGCAACGGTAGCGTCAAATATGGTCGTGTCTTGGTTATGATGGTAAAATATAACGCCAGTGTTTTTAAAGGCAACGTCGTCTTTATACGTTTTAATGTTTGGTCGATTTGCCCATTTCCACGAGCCCTGGTTGTTTTCTCGTCCTTTGGTAGGGCGATCTGCAAAACGCCAGTTTTCATAAATAGCTTCCGTTTTTATTGCCTGGCTGCTGTTTATTTCAATATGAATTGCCGGCCTAAACACATCTACCCACACATTCACGTTGGCTTTGACACCTTTGTGATTGCCTTCGATGTTAACTGAACCCGTTTTTAACAATAACTGTTGTTTAAAATCACTGCCCTCAAATGGGTTAGGAAATAATTTCAATCTAACCCGGCCAAGTTTAAGCAAGGTATTATTTTCGTCGAAGGTGCCGCTTTTCGCAATGTACAGTAGCACTTCGCCTTTTTCTACCCAAACATTGAGACCAACATCGCCGCCACCGCAGGGCATTGATTCGCCCGAGTTTCGGCTTTGCGAGGTCCAGGTGATATCATTTTGCTTAAGCTCTTCAGGCTGTGCATTAACTTGCCGCACAGACAAGAGTAGCATGCTGGCATAAGCAATAAGTGTAATTTTCTTATTCATTACCAATTATCGGTCCTGAATGATGACACCGGCAACCCGTCAGTACCGTACATTTCACCTACAATAAAATCGCGGAAAGCATAGCGAACTGCTGCCGGCTTTTTTACCTGAGGCGCTGATACCGTAACTGAACTGCCGTTGATGACTGCCTTAGCGGGGTAAAACTTTTGATCATCACCGGCAATCTCAAATTGAGTCAACGGTTTGTTATATGAGGTCATACCGTTAGGGGCATTCACAAATTTCAATACTGCCGCAGTATCCTTAATAGTCATCGACTCATATTCCGGACTGGCAAAGCCAAAACCTTTAACATCATAAGTTTTTCCCAAAGCTAAATATGCCAGGCGGGTTCCACCTGGTTCTTTGTGTGCTGGGTGTATACTGGCTTGTTCGCCAATATCCATCAGCACTGCCATCGCACTGTTAGCTATCATTTTTTGAGATTTGCGTTGCGCATCGCGTAAATAAGCCGAGTTGTATTTGCCTCCCTTGTTATACGGGGGCAGTTGTGCATAATCGTAAGGTGCAATTTGAGCGTAATAGAATGGGAAATCGCCCTGCTGCCATAAGGTGCGCCAGCGGCTTACCAAGGCAGGAAATAACTTTTCATACCTATCTGGGTTGTCGTAATTAGACTCGCCCTGGTAATAAATAGCTCCCTTGATGCCATAACCGACGATGGGGTGCAACATGCCATTATAAAGCGTAGTTGGCGTACGGCTCACTTGTTTTATTGTATCGTTTTTAGCAGGAATTTTAACGTCAGGAAACGCTTTCAAAGTTTCCGGGTCAAGCCAGGCTTCGGCAAAAGAACCGCTGTAACTTACGTTAATGAGACCGATGGGTACATCCAACATTTCATTCAGCAGACGACCAAAGTAGTATCCTGTAGCGCTAAAATTGCTTACAAACTCCGGGCTTGCGGCATGCCAATCGGATGGTTTGCTGTTTTCCTTCAGTTCGGTGGTAGACGACCGTGGAACGGTATACAACCGGATGCGGTTGTTTTTTGATTTTAAAATAGCCTCGTTCGATCCCATCAACGGCTGGCCCTTAAAACCTTTCATGGGCATTTCCATGTTCGATTGTCCGCCGCAAATCCATACTTCGCCAATCAGTATGCTATCCAGCTTCACCGGTTTGCCATCGTTGATCGTTATCGTGTAGGGGCCGCCAGCTACAGGTGTAGCTAATTTGGTTCGCCACTTCCCGGCCTGGTCGGCAGTAATTTTGTAAACTTTGCCGTTCCATGAGGTGGTAATGGTAATATTCGTTCCCGGTTTATCCCACCCCCAAATAGGTGCCTGCGATTGCTGTTGTAAAACGGCATTGCTGGTAAATATAGATGCCAGTTTTACCTGTGCCGACGATGTTAAAGCGACTGCCGAAAGTAGTGCTAACAGGCCTGTTTTTAGTTTCATGAATAAGCTATGGTTGTTGTAAAGTTGATGTCGGTATTGGACTAATTAGTTTTTCAGATACCTGCGTTTGTATTCGGCCGGAGTAACGCCTTTCACCTTTTTAAAATGCCGGTAAAAATTGGAAACGTTGTGAAAACCACATTCAAAACAGATTACCTCTGTAATTAGTTTATTTTCTACCAAAAAGCGGCAAGCGTGGCTAATCCTTATTTCAATCAAAAAGTCATAATACGTTTTGTTAGTCATTAACTTAAAGTAACGGCAAAACGAGGTGACGCTCAAATTACTCAACGCGGATATCTCTTTCAGCGTAATGTCTCTTTTATAATTAGACAGCGTGTAAGTATAAATGTGGCTCAACCGTGCATCGTCCATTTCGCTCGGCTGCTGAAAAGCATTCAGATTATTTACAATGGGCTTAAACTCGCTGCTTTCGGCCATCGTTTTTAATATGGATAGCATAATGATTAACCGGTCTAAACTACCGGCGTTTACGCCAGAACGCATCAATTCAATTACCTTATCTTTGGTTTGACCATAAAATATCATCCCGCTTTTGGCACGTTCGTATAGTTTGTTAATCAAAAAAGCTTCGGGCAGTTGCAAAATGTCTTTCCCTAAACAAGTAGGTAAAAACTGAAATACAATAGCTTCAATATTTAAACCACTGTTTTGGTGATAGTATTCCTCGCGGCAACGCCAGGCGTGCGGCAGGTTTTGGCCAAGCAGTATTAATTCTCCCGATGAAAAATTGCCAATGTTATCGCCAATAAAACGTACGCCTTCACCCTTTATATTATAATGCAGTTCAAGCTCAGGATGATAGTGCCAGATGTTGCCGAAGTTTGGCTTTACGTCATGCCTGATGCTAAAAGAGGACTCAGACTCTCCAGATAATTTACGATAAATGGGCTTCATAGATCTGAAAGCTTATAATTAGTATTTGAAGATAGCAAATGAACGTAAAAGTGTAAAATATATTCCTCTTTTAGAGTAACATTTTAGATAACATGGTAACATGTTATAATTTGTGGAAAAAATGCTATAAGCAATCAGATTGCAATTGGTATAGTTTTGTGAGTATATACCTGTTAGTAAACCACGATTATTAAATACAATAATATTTAATGCGGTTGCACGAGGCAACTGGCTTTGCAGGTGTGCAAAGCCTGCCAGATGTAACAGGTGATGCCTTATAATTTAAATGCAAAATTTAAAAATACATTTTCCGGGTAAACTTATTTTTGGCAGCGGCGTGCTTGCCGATTTAAGCCAAGAGATATTTCAGTTGAACTGTAAAGAGGTGCTGCTGGTTACTATTGAGCCGTTGCTACTTCAACTGCAAACACTCATCAGCCAGCTGAAAGAAAAAGGCATCGGTGTTACTATTGATACCAGTGTTATTCAGGAACCGAGCTTTTCAGATTTTGATAAACTGATTAATAAGTTTAAAACCAACGTACCTGACGTTGTGGTAGGTATTGGTGGTGGCAGCGTGCTCGACATTGCCAAGCTGATTGCCGCCCAGGTTGATAATACGCAAACACTGCAGGAAATTGTAGGCAATGGCTTACTTAAGCAACGCAATAAAAAACTGATTTGCTTGCCGGCTACTGCAGGCACGGGTAGTGAGGTATCGCCAAACGCTATTTTGGTTGATGATGCAGACAATCAAAAAAAAGGCATCATCAGCCCTTACCTGGTGCCTGATATTGTGTATGTAGATCCTCTATTAACAACCAGTGTGCCTGCCATTATTACGGCAGCTACGGGGCTTGACGCCTTAACGCATTGCCTGGAGGCGTACACCAACAAATTTGCTCAACCTTTTATTGATATATATGCTTACGAGGGTATGCGGTTAATCGCCGCCAACTTGGTACAGGCAGTACACCAGGGCAACGATGCCGAAGCTCGTACCCATGTGGCAATGGGTAGCCTTCTGGGCGGATTTTGCCTCGGCCCGGTAAACACGGCAGCCGTTCATGCGCTGTCGTATCCGTTAGGCAGTATGTTCCATCTGGCGCATGGCTTGTCAAACGCTTTATTACTGCCTTATGTAATGGCATTTAACATACCGGCAGCTACCAGGCGCTATGCCGATGTTGCCGTGGCATTGGGTTGCAATCGCGAAGCGGACGATTTGAGCACTGCACTGGGAGGTGTTGAAAAGATAAAATCGCTCATAGCCGAGTGCGGTGTGCCTGATAAGTTAAGCAAACTGAATATACCGCGGGAGGCAATCCCGCAAATGGCAGAAGACGCGCTGAAGATCACCCGTTTATTGAACAATAACCCACGGGAAGTAACTTTGAGCGATGCTATAGCTATTTACGAAGAGGCTTACTAAGTATTTGCAGTAGAAGAAAGATATTAATGTGAAAATTTTTACATGAAAAAACCTAATAAATTTAAAGGCAATGTTATACCAGTAGTTACTCCGCTTACCGACCGGTATACTTTAGATGCAGAGGCGCTTGATAGGATATTTACCAATGTGTATGAAAATAAAGCGTCGCCCTTTATTTTAGGTACAACGGGTGAATCGGCATCCTTTCCGCTCGAACTAAAAAATGAATACATTGAAACAGCAGGTAGGCTAAAGCCCGAAGGTAGCGTTTTGTACATGGGCATTTCATCAAACAGTATTGATGAGTCGGTAGAGATGGCCAAACGCAGTTTTGATGCCGGCGCTGATGCCGTAGCGGCTACGCTTCCAACTTACTACAGCCTTACCACGGATGAGATGAAACGTTATTTTACAGAACTGGCCGATCGTGTGCAAAATCCTCTGATCATTTACAATATCCCGGCAACTACGCACATGTCTATCCCGCTTGATTTGATAGATGAGTTAAGCCACCACGATTATATTGTAGGTACCAAAGATTCTGAACGCAGTACTGAGCGCTTGGCGCAATCGTTACAGCTATGGGCATCACGACCGGATTTTAGCCATTTCATTGGTTGGGCAGCGCAATCGGCTTACGGTTTGTTAAACGGCAGCGATGGTTTAATACCAAGCACCGGTAACGTGGCACCCGAAATTTACTGCAAGTTATCTCAAGCGGTAGCCGATAATGATTCTGAAGCTGCCTATTATTACCAGCATCAGTCTGATGTTTTAGGTAATTTGTACCAGTCAGGCCGTTCATTAGGCCAGTCGTTAGCTGCTTTAAAAGCATTGATGCAGGAAGTTGGCTTATGCCAGCCATATATGATGTCGCCGTTGCAAAAAATGTCTGACCAGGAAACATCAGCCCTGATTACATCATTTTACGAATTGTTAGATAAAGAAGGTATTAAACTAAGCAAACTAAACCATGTTTGATAAACCCATTATAGGCATAACCATGGGCGATCCGGCAAGTATCGGTCCTGAAATTGCCATTAAAGCACTGTTAGACAAAGAAATATACGACATCTGTAAGCCTTTTATTGTAGGTGATGCCGGTGTGTTTATTCATATTATTGAGAAGCTTGGTTTAGCTGCAACCATCAACAGTATTCAGGATGTTAAAGAAGCTCAGTTTGAGTACGGCAAGGTAGATGTTTTTGATCTGCACAACGTTGATCTGGAAAAATTGGAGTTTGGCATAGTATCGGCGATGGCCGGTAACGCAGCATTCGAGTCGGTTGTAAAAGTGATTGAGCTGGCGATGGCCGGTCAAATCGAAGCTACCGTAACCGGTCCTCTTAACAAAAAATCAATGAACGAAGCCGGGCATCATTTTGCTGGCCATACTGAGATTTATGCGCAATACACCGGTACAAAAAAATACGCCATGCTGCTTGTTGAAGACAGCATGAAGGTGATTCACGTATCTACCCACGTATCATTACGTCAGGCCTGCGATTTGGTGAAGAAAGATCGTATCATTGAAGTAGTTGAATTGTTGCAAAACGGTTTAATCAGCCTGGGCGAAACCAATCTAAAAATTGGTATTGCCGGTCTTAATCCTCACGCAGGCGACTCAGGTTTGTTCGGTACCGAGGATGATGAAGAAATTTTACCGGCTGTACAAGAGGCCTTAGCTTTGGGATATGATGTAGAGGGACCTGTGCCTGCTGATACCATGTTCTCTAAAGCGGCTACCGGTTATTACGGTGGTGTGGTAGCGATGTACCACGATCAGGGCCACATTCCGTTTAAATTGTCTGGCTTTAAGTGGAACCCTGAGAAAAAGCAGATGGATAGCGTGAAAGGTGTGAACATTACCATGGGACTACCTATCATCCGTACATCGGTTGACCACGGAACCGCGTTCGAGATTGCCGGTAAAGGTATTGCGAGCGAGGACGCCATGGTATTGGCTATAAAATCGGCCGTGCAACTGGCCAAAAATAAGGTTACTGCTTAGTTTGTAATGATCGCTGTTATTGCAGATGATTTAACAGGTGC
>CAJYJH010000049.1 GCA_913775265.1 uncultured Mucilaginibacter sp.
ACTCAAAATATTCAGGTGCCTATATCGGCGGTGTCCACCTCTTCCCATTCCGAACAGAGAAGTTAAGCCCGCCAGAGCCGATGGTACTGCAGTAACATGTGGGAGAGTAGGTCGGCGCCAAATCCTTCTAACCCTTCTACCTTACGGTAGAAGGGTTTTTGCGTTTTATAGCCGTGGGGAAAGGGGGAACCGGGGGCGGGGATTTGCCTTTTCTGAGTGGCCCGGCAAGCGTGGCAATATATTTGCTCAATAGCAACCAACAAACCATTTAATTAAACGCGTAATGTCTAACACCGTCAAGTTTTGCTTAGTTAGTGCAAAATTTGTAATTTATAGTTAGCTTTACTCCCAAATATAATTATGAGATTTTTTGAAGAGAAGCGCCGGGAAGTAATGAAGCATATAGAAGTTTACATGCTCGAAAAGATGCCTGAATTTCTAAAGCCCATAGATCAAATTTGGCAACCGTCAGATCTGCTTCCGGATTCTACGCGTGATACTTTTTTTTCGGAAATACGCGATCTTCAAGAAAGCGCCAAAGGACTGTCTTATGATTTGATGGCGGTACTTATTGGCGATACCATTACTGAAGAGGCATTGCCAACTTATGAGTCATGGTTAAGCATGGTTGATGGGGTAGACAAAGGTCAGCATAGTGGTTGGATGACTTGGACGCGTCATTGGACGGCTGAGGAGAACAGACACGGTGACCTTTTGAACAAATACTTATACCTATCAGGCCGCGTAAACATGCGTGCTATGGAGGTTTCAACTCAGTACCTCATTGCCGATGGTTTTGACATCGGTACAGGTACTGACCCCTATCGTAATTTTATTTACACTTCTTTTCAGGAATTAGCGACTAACGTATCGCACAGACGTGTAGCTTCACTTGCAAAAAAAGGTGGAGACACCTTGCTGTCGAAGATGTGCGGTGTCATCGCGTCCGACGAAGCTCGTCATGCTAAAGCCTACAAACATTTCATTGGTAAAATTTTCGAGGTTGATGCGAATGAATGTATGCTCGCGTTTGAGGATATGATGAGAAAGAAGATTGTTATGCCTGCTCATTTTTTAAGAGAGGTTGGCTTAAAAATTGGCCAGACATTCGGTCACTTCACTGATGCTGCTCAGCGCTTAGAAGTTTATACCGCCGTTGATTATGTGGATATCTTAAAAAGCCTAATTCAGGAATGGCAAATCGAAGGACTAACTGATTTGAATGAGGCTGGTGAAAAAGCCCGCGACTATGTTGTCGGCTTGCCCAATCGCTTGATGCGTATCGCGGAGCGGATGAAAAATCCAATGTTGGAATATAAATTTAGTTGGATACACGGATAGTATCGAGTATAAAAAATATTTAAACAAAACAGGCGCTCGATTGAGTGCCTGTTTTGTTTAGGACTCCTCTCCTATGTAATCAATTCCATCCCTTCCCGGGTACTTCATTAACAGGTTGTTGATGATGTCCTCCAGCGTGAGCACATTTACATCATCAGTATAATGTTCAGATTTAATAACGTGTATCTCGTTATCATTAACTGCTTGTATATTGAATAAGAAGCTATCGTATAATGTCGGACAGGTTATTTGGACGCTGTTCTCATTTGATACGATGTCAATCTGAATGTCTTCCTGCCTTCGTTCTTGGAACAATCTGTTCAAGTCTTTCTGCAAAAAAATACTAAGTTCTTCAATATTGACCGGGCCTTTTGTCTGTATAATTTTCATGGGCGCTGTTTTATGACAATGAGTTTTACAAGCAGTAAAGAATATTGTTTGTTTATTGATGAATCACGGGCAGAGCATAATTACAAATTATCGTATCGTCAACAACTGCTTTTTCTAACTTTGTTATATCCTCCTGCTAACGGGAGGCATCGTCTATGAAATATAAATTGTTAGGCCGCTCCGGCCTTAAAGTTTCAGAACTTTGTTTAGGTACTATGGGTTTTGGTACGGAAGGCGGCTGGGGAGCCGACCGCGCTACCAGCTTTGATATTTTAGATACTTACGCTGATGCAGGGGGCAACTTTTTAGATACCGCCAATATTTACAAGCTGGGCACCAGCGAAAAGATTATAGGCGATTATTTGGGCATGCATGATCGTGATCATTTTGTTGTAGCCACTAAATACACACTAAAAGACAATGTAACCAACCCGAACGCATCCGGTAACAATCGTAAAAACATGATGCGTAGTGTGGAGGAAAGCTTGAAGCGTTTAAAGACGGATTTTATAGACGTATTGTACCTGCACATTTGGGACGATATCACACCTATTGATGAAGTATTGCGTGGCTTGGATGATTTGATACGGCAAGGCAAAGTTAATTACGCTGCCATCAGCGATACGCCTGCCTGGGTGGTGGCTAAAGGGAATACCCTGGCCGAACTAATGGGCTGGAGCCAGTTCATTGCTTTGCAAGTAGAATACAGCTTAATACAACGTACTCCAGAGCGTGAACTGATCCCTATGGCGCGGCACTATGGTATGACGGTTACGCCTTGGGCACCGTTAGCTGGAGGAGCACTTACCGGTAAATACCTGCGTGGCGAAAATGGAAGGGTTAAGCCAGAAAGTAACCGCCGCGACAGCAACTCCGAACGTATCACCCGCGAGGTAATGGCTATAGCCGAAGAGTTACACGTGGAGCCGGCTCATGTAGCTTTAGCCTGGATGATGCAGCAGAATTTTTCTTGCATCCCAATAGTAGGTGCTACCAAAGTTGACCAGTTAAAGCAAAATATTAAAACCGTAGATGTCGTTTTGAACGACGAGCAAAAGAAACGTCTTGATGATATTAGCAGGATACCTTTAGGTTTCCCGGGTGACTTTTTTAAAGAAGATGCTGTTAGAAATAACTCGTTCGGCGGATTTTACGACAAGGTAGAAAAGCGTTATTAGGCATTATTTATGGGGGCTTTTTATAAGCATAGTGTAATTTCAAAATACGATACGGTACGCAGCGCGTTAAAAAGCCGTATCTTTGAATTTCAATGCAAGTATCAGAAGCTACAGTAAAACAAGGGTTTAAAGGGTATAATAATTACGGAGCATGGCTGCGTAATAAATACCAGGGGCAGCGGGTATTTAAGGTAATTGTAGATGGCGGCTTTACCTGCCCTAACCGCGATGGCTCTAAAGGTTATGGTGGTTGTACTTATTGCAACGTAGACTCTTTTACGCCTTCGGTATCACGCAAGGCTCCATCATTGCGCGAGCAGGTGGTACAAGGTATGGAGCGTGCCCGTAAGGGTAATAAGGCCGATAAGTTTATCATCTATTTTCAGCCTAACACCAATACTTACGCGCCCACTCATTATCTTAAAATGATGTATGATGAGGCCTTGAGTATTGAGCCTGAGAATATAGTAGGTTTATCGGTAGGTACACGCCCGGATTGTATTGATGCCGAAAAGATAGCCCTGCTCGAAAGTTATACAGATCGCTTTGATGTTGACCTGGAAATGGGTATGGAGTCTATCTACAATGATACGCTTAACCAGATTAACCGTGGCTGTACACATGATGATTTAATTAAAGCACTTGCTCTGGTCGAAAATAGCAAACTGGATATTTGTGTGCATACCATTTTCGGCTTCCCTTGGGAAACCCGCGAAATGATGCTGCGCTACGCCGACGAGATCAACCGCTTTCAGCAGATTAAATTCGTAAAGTTCCATCATCTGCATATTGTAGAAGGCTCGGTAATGGGTGTAAAATATAAACGCGATCCGTTTAAGCTTTTTACATTAGAAGAATACGCAGACTTTTTATGCGACCTGTTGCCATTAGTACGATCTGATGTTGTTGTACAGCGTCTGTTTGGCCTATCAGACCGTGAATTACTAATTGCTCCTAACTGGCAACTAAAAAAATCTGAAATACAGCATTACATCGATCAGCGTATCGAAAGCCGGGGCATCATTCAGGGATCAGCTTTAGTGTAGCGTTACTCACCAAAAAGTTCTACTATAGCTTTTTCGCGGTATCTAAAAATCTGTTCAATTTTATTTTTAACCAGTATTTTGTTAGCAATTGGTCCTGCCGGGCCATAGCCAATAGCGTAATTTAAAATATCAGTCATTAATACGCCTCCGGGCACTTCTTTAAAATGATGCTGATGGTGCCATAGGGCGTATGGGCCAAAACGCTGTTCATCCACAAAATATTCCTTGTCTTGCACGTGGGTAATTTCGGTCATCCAGTTTAATTTGATACCGAACAAAGGCGATACCTTATAAGTGATAATCATTCCCGCATACATTTTGGTATTCTCGCTGTAAGGAGAAGTAACAACAAACCGCATTTCGGGCGGAGTAATTTTTTGCAGGTTCAGCGGCGACGAAAAAAAGTCCCAGGCCTCATCTAAACTGATAGGCATAAATTGTTCCCAGCGGCGTTCGTAAGTTTTCACACTCCACTAACACGCTGCAAATAATTCTGTTTTAATACTGCTAAGTATAGTACTTTATTGTACCATTTTATTGGCGCAGTAAGAGCTGGCAAAGGCTTCAGGCTTGGCTTTAAATACAAAACCCATACTCAAAATATAACCCATAGCCTCATGCAAGGCTTGGTTCGATTTAAACATCGGGTTGGTATTAATATCTGCATGCACTTCTAAATCTACGTCGTATAAATCCAACAAATCGCAAAGCTGGTAAGCAATATCGATTGATTTTTGTACCTCGTTAAGCATCCGCTCTTTAATGCTCATTTTTTTGCTGGTACGGTCCTGATGGATGTACATAAAGCCGCCACGCTGCTCACGCAAAAAAACAATTACGGTGGCAAAATCGGTTATGGTGCCTTTCACTTGCGAGTCGGTACCAATGCAAACTTTTAATTTGTTGCCCAGGCTGGTCTCCCGTTCAATGGTATTTTCAACTTCGTTTAAGATGGGGGTTTGCAGCACTTCGCCGCTAAATTTTCTCCAGGTCATAATAAAAATAATGTTAGGTTAGTTAAATATGACCTTTTTAGGGTCTATAAAAATAAGCGATACTTATTCATATAAACGTAAAGTGTGCATGATTTATTTGTTAACATTAAGTTGGTTATCAACAAATTATCCAAGTGTTTTATGCTTACTTTTATAAAATGGCTAATTACTCCTGTCTGCCAATACAATTATTAATATTAGACTTATAGTTAAATGATGTGTACGCGTATTTCCAAACTGTAATAATGATTATTTACTGTACTAAGTGCAAATACATCAATCTATAACAGGGCTCAGTTGTAGTAACTCTAACAAATTTGTAAAACATGGATAGCAAAACATACGGCGTAATTGGTTTAGGTAAAATGGGCGCCAATTTAGCCCTGCAGGCAGCAGAAAAAGGCTATAAAATTATTGGATACGATAAGCATTTACCAACCGACATTGAGCAGGAAAACTTAGTGCTGTCGCATAGCTTACAAAACATGGTAGAGCAGTTACCTGCACCGCGCCGTATTTTTATTTACATACCGGCCGGATCGGCCATTGATGACGTAATTGATAGCTTAGTCCCACTATTATCAAAAGAGGACATCATTATTGATGGTGGTAACTCTTACTGGGGCGATTCTATCCGCCGGGCAGAACGACTGGCTCAGCAAGATTTATATTTTGTTGACTGTGGTACCAGTGGCGGCATAAGCGGTGCCCGCAATGGTGCCTGCTTTATGGTGGGCGGCGATGTTAAAGCCGTTCAGCAGATAGAAGGTTTGCTCAAAGATATCTCAGTGCCAAACGGCTATTCTCATACGGGTGCACCAGGTTCCGGGCACTTTGTAAAGCTGGTACACAATGGTATCGAGTTTGGCATGCTGCAGGCTATTGGTGAGGGGATGGCTTTGCTCGATAAGTATCGTGAAAAACTGGACATCAGCGATATTTTACATACCTGGAACCATGGCTCGGTGATCCGCTCGTGGCTGATTGAGTTAATGAAACAACTATACGATGAAAAGCAGGGCTTTAATGTACCGTCGTACGTAGAAGATACGGGGGAGGTAAACTGGCTGGTGAGTGATGCTATGCATATGGAAGTGTCGATACCTGTAATTGCACAATCGGTGATGCAGCTGATCGCTTCCAGGGATAGTCAGCAAACTTCGCCTAAATCTATAGCTATGATGCGGAACGGCTTTGGCGGGCATCCGTTTGGCACTGATGCCGTAATAGAGCATGAGCGCCATTTTGGCCGGGTAGGTGGCTATCCTCAGGAAGACAAAAAGTAATTTTAACCAATATCTTTCTTACCCAATGGCTTGGGTATTAAATAATTCATTTTGTGAAAGCTATATTCTGTGCTTTTGTGTTCTGTTGGCTTATTGCAGGATTGAGCAGTTGGTTTTTGTCTCACAATGCTCAAAGTAATAGAGCAAGTCGTGGCAAGCATTTTCCGCATGAGAGAAAGAACTAATTCTCAGAAATATAATCTTTAATTAAGATTTCTGAGTTAGCCAATAGGTAATATATCCATGCTCTTATAAGAGAAAATAACATTTCAACTGTTCATCATCATTGTTGATGAACAACGGGTTACTTAAATATTAAACTGTTGATGATTTGCTTTCAATTTATTGATTTTTATTTCAATTGTGAGAAAGTGATTAAAATTCAATGTAAAAGATGCGATATCATTAACATGGATTGTTAGATTTTTATATTATTGCAAAAGCAGGGTAAGTTAAATTTAACTATTGCTATAATCTACATCTACACTATCTATCTATGAATAATGGTTTAAGCATCTTTTTTCCATTTTACAATGATGCAGGTACCGTTGAATTAATGATATCACATGCTTTCCTATACGGGAGCGAACTCACTAATGATTTAGAAGTTATTGCTGTTAATGATGGCAGTGCCGATCATACTTTGGATGAATTGTACCGGATGCAAAAACTTTATCCAAAACTCAAAATCGTTAATCATGAGAAAAACAGGGGATATGGAGGGGCTTTGATATCAGGAATCAATCATACCACTAAGGACTGGGTTTTTTACACCGATGGTGATGCTCAATATCGTTTAGATGAATTAGTAAATCTTTGGTGGAACAAACATGAATGTGATGTGGTAAATGGATTTAAAATATCAAGGTCTGATAATGTTATCCGAAAGGTAGTAGGTAAAGGCTATCAATGGGCTATCAGGCGTATTTTTAAAGTACCGGTTGTTGACGTTGATTGTGATTATAGGTTGATGAACGGACATATATTACGTAGCTTGAATTTGCACTGCACCAGTGGGGCTATTACCGTTGAAATGGTTAAGAAGTTGAACCACAAAACTATCCGTTTCAAAGATTTGCCTGTAAAGCATTATGACCGCATTTATGGTGAGTCTACCTTTTTTACTTTTTCTAATATTTTAAAGACGTTTAGCGATGAATTTAAGCTGATCAGCGAATTAAAAAAGCCCATTAAGTGAATCAGTCTACTTTAAAGCATCAGCTGTTGATTAATCTTATCGCCGTTTGCAGATGAGTAATCTAATGTATAAATCTGAGTATGCTACTATGTACCGTACCGAAGAAGAACTTTGGTGGTACTTGGGCCTACGCGGTACAATTAAATATTTTATTACCAATTATGCACCTGCTACGGCAGCAGTGCTGGACGCTGGTTGCGGTACAGGTAAAAATATGGAGTTTTTAACTCAGCAGGGTTACCATAACATTGAGGGCTTTGATTTTTCTGATGATGCTGTTGAGTTTTGCAGAAAGCGTGGGCTCAATCAGGTAAAGCAGGGTAACATCATGGAAATCCAATATCCTGATGCCACGTTTGATGTGGTGTACAGTATGGACGTGTTGGGTATATTAGACCCTGCAGGCCGACAAAAAGCGGTTACAGAACTATACCGGGTGTTAAAACCTGGTGGCATTCTTTTATGCAATGGGGCTGCACTCGAAATTTTTCGTTCGCAGCATGATGATGTAACCAGTATTCAAAGGCGTTTTACCAGGCAAGATTTTAGCGACTTATTTGCAAAAGATAACTTCCAGATAATCAAACTGAGTTATCGGGTATTTCTGTTGTCTCCGCTGGTGCTGATTTTTAAGCTCATTAAAAGAGTTACAAAACTCTTCAAGAAAGGGCAGGAGGCAGAGTCGGATCAGGTGGTTTTCCCGTTCGGCATTAACTGGATGCTGTTACAGGTTCAGTTGTTAGAGAACCGGTTGTTCAAGCGATTTAATTTCCCGTTCGGCTCTTCTGTATTCATTGTTACCAAAAAAATGGCATAGTCTGCTTGAAATTTCAGTATGCTGATGTACATTTAGCAGACGGCCATTTGTAAGCTCAATGAAAATCAGGATTACTTTATTACTCTGTTTTATAGCAAACCTGGCATTTGCACAAGATTCTGTTTTTGCCCGTAAGGTAATAGATACGCTAACGTCACGTTACTTTTGGGGCAGAGGCTACACCAATGATGGGATGGGGAAGGCAGCCCGCTTCATCACCGGGCAGTTCAAAAGCTTCGGCTTGCAACCTATGGCTGGTAGTAACTTTGTACAAGAATTTAGTTTTCCGGTCAATACTTTTCCGGGTAAAATGCAAGTCAGCATTAACGGCAAAATGCTTGTTCCCGGCCGTGATTTTATTGTGAGCCCTGAAAGCCGTGGTGTAAAGACTGCCGGGGATTTGGTACAGCGAGACAGTGTTACTTATGTAGATGCCGAAAACAAACTTATCGTTGTTTTAAAAGACAAACTCACCTGGTCGGTAGCGCAGCAGGTAGCTGATTACACCCTGATACAGGTAGACAAAAAAGTATTGAGCCAACCGCCTGCTACCATTAGCGTTGATATTGAAAATAAACTGATCGGCAATTTTAAAACCGGTAATGTCTGTGCTGTGGTAAAGGGATATTTAAAGCCCGATTCGTTAGTAGTATTTACCGGGCACTATGATCATTTGGGCGGTATGGGTAGCGACATCTATTTCCCCGGTGCCAATGATAATGCCAGCGGGGTGGCCATGGTGCTAAGCTTAGCTAAATATTACGCAGCACATCCGCAGCCTTATACCGTTGCTTTCATCTGTTTTGCCGGCGAAGAGGCAGGTATTTTAGGGTCTAAATACTTTACCGAACATCCGCTCATTCCACTAAACAATATCAAGTTACTGGTTAATATGGATATTATGGGTACCGGCAACGAAGGGATTACAGTAGTAAATGCTACGGTATACCCTAAATATTTTGACTTGCTTAAACAGGTCAATGCTCAGGGTAACTATTTGGTTAAAATTAATCCGCGGGGCAAAGCGGCTAACAGCGATCATTACTGGTTTACCGAGAAAGGCGTAACTGCTTTATTTATGTATACCATGGGAGGTATAAAAGCTTACCATGATGTATTCGACATCAGCAAAACTCTGCCATTAACAGAGTTTAATGATTTATTTAAGTTGCTGGTACGGTTTAACGCAGAATTGCAGAGACCCTGAAACTGCATGCCCACAGTTAATTGTTTTAAACACAATAGCAACGTTACCTTGTATATTTGATAATGAAATACATTTACTTGCTCATAGCCATATTGTCTGAAGTTACCGCAACCACTGCGCTTAAAGCCTCTGAGCTGGCCATCAGTGATCGTAGTACTGGGCTACGCATCAGCTTTTTATTTTATGAGCTTAACGCTTAAAAGTATCCCGGTAGGTATTTCGTACGCTATATGGTCTGGCGTGGGCATCATACTCATTTCCATAACAGGCTATTTCTTTTATCATCAAAAGCTGGATATACCGGCTATCATCGGTATGGCTTTTATTATCGCAGGCGTTTTGATCATCAATCTTTTCTCTAAATCAGCCAGTGCCTAAGGTTTAAAAAGGGACAATAATTTTAAAGCTGATGTTGCGACCAATATTATAAATACCGCTACGGCCATTTGGTGATGATTGGTAGTATTCAAAATATTTTAAACGGTTTAGGTTAGATTGATAGGCTTTGTTCAGCAAATTATCCGCCTGCACAAATACTTCAAACAGTGTTTTCCCTGCTTTATTTTTAACTCCTGAGCCGAAGCCTACGTTCCATAAAGTATAGCCGGGCGTAGCAGTCTCAGTATTATCCAGTGCATAAAACTCGTTTTGTGTTGCATAGGCATCAGTTTCTATTTTAAAGTAAGGCTTTACCAAGGTTTTACTATTGCCTTGCAAGCTGAACCTCAATTCCGACCGTAAATGCAGGGGTGGGATGAAAGGGAGATATTTAGCGGCATCACCTTCTTGTGCAATTAAAGTTTTGTTTTGGTTGAAGCCCCTTACGTAAGCCAGGCTGTTATTCCAGCAAAGCCAATGCAACTTTTCGGGGTGCAGGTTTACGGTTACCTCGGCCCCATACAATCTGGCTTCCGATTGCTGATACTGGTAAGTGCTGTTGCCTGGCACAATTACAACCGGCTGCCCATTGGTATTATTAAGCCGGGCCTGGTAAATGTAATTATAGATATAATTGTTAAAGAGCTCGGCGCTGATATCAACATCTTTTAAGTAAGATATAATACCAATGTCTTGTTGTAGGTTAAACTCCGGTTTAAAAGTACGGTTGCCTAAATATACAATGTGGGCACCCGGATCTAAGCCGTTAGAGCCTATCTCGGTTATGTTTGGTGCCCGGTAACCACGGGCAATGTTAGCTTTAAGTAACAGGCGCTGACTAACGTTATACGTTAAACCTAAACTGCCTGAAACGCCTGTGTAGTTTTTTGTAAAAGCCGGAAACTGTAAATAAGTACCTATGGTATCCTGACCGGTTACGCGGCGTTGGAAACCGTTTTGCGGATTGTCGGCTACAAAAAAGTTGTTCCAGCTAATATGACGGTTATCATAACGTATGCCTCCCGAAATATCTATGGGGCCGAAGGTCTTTTTTGCGAATAAAAAAGTGCCTATATCAAACAGGTTATAGTCGGGTATTGGGAAATCGGTGGCATCTTTACTCTGGTTGGTTTGATACATGCCATTCACACCCAATGTAGTTTCTATACCAGCCAAGGCCGGCAGGTTGTATTTTACATCATAATTAAGCGTATTTAAAACTACGTACAAGCCAGCCTGCTGCGGTTGGGTTGGATGGTTATACTCGCGCCTGATGCTTTGCTGGCCACCCAATAAAATATTGATGTTACCATCGCCAACATTAAAGCGGCTATTACTGTACAAACGGTAATGCTGTATGTGCTGATAAAGCGGATTAAGCTGGTAGGTACTTAGCTCATTATCCGGCACAATGGGGCGATTTTTGATATCATCGCCTTCGTCAAGCACCTGGCGGGTAAAACGGCGGGTAAGCGAATCGCGGCTGCCGTCGGGTATTTCTTGCTTATTGTTAAATAAAGTGGCCGCCAGTTGTGTATATCCCCACTTTTTATCAACCCGCGCCATGGCCGATAAGTTGAGTTCGTTATAGGCCGTTCCGTAAACCCGGCCATCAACACTGTTACTATAATTCTGTGCCCATTTGCCGCTACCGCGCAGAGTGTAACGCCAATCGTTATGATTGTAAGCTAAGCCAAGCGAATTGCCGATCAGTCTGTTGTTGGTATGATAGTCGGCCGTGTAATCTCCTTTTAGTGCATTACTATCAATCGCCGGCAGGTAAGGGATCATATTAATTACCCCGGCTAAGGCATCTGAGCCGTAAGATAAACTGGCTGGTCCCTTAACTACTTCGGCGCGGGTAATGCCATACTGGTCAATCTCAATACCATGTTCGTCTCCCCATTGTTGTCCCTCCTGGCGTATACCGTCATATAAGGTTAACACTCTATTATAGCCTAAGCCGCGTATAAAAGGTTTGGATACGTTAGGCCCAGTGGTTACCGCGCTTACACCGGGCACGCCTTTAATTACAGCATCAATAATGTTATTGTTCACATGGCGGTCCATGTCTTTTTTACTCATCACAGCTACAGGTACAGGGTTCTTGCGAACCTCAGTTGCCCGGCTAACACCTGTAACCACTACATCATTCAGCTGCGATTCGGCCTTTTGTAGCTCAAAATTCAACACCAGGGTTTCGCCTGCTTTGATAGTGATTTTTTTTTGCTGCTTTTGAAACCCGATTGCCGAGGCATTTACAACATAGGTGCCCGGTGTTATATGCTGAATGGCGTAATGACCATTGCTGCTGGTATGGGTTCCTGATTTACTGCCTGCTACTAATACTGAGGCAAAGTCGATAGGGGTTTGGCTGCTGCTTACCTGACCGCGCAACGTACCCTGCTGCGCAAACGTTGTTGAACTATAGACGACTAAGTATAAGATGAAGTAGAGTGATTTTGGCATAGCGAAATATTTTATAAATCAAACCTAAATAATAAAATTAGGTTTGCCTAATTTTATTATTTATCAGCTTAATTTTTATAAGTTTGATATTGCTAAATGCCAGTATCATGAACACCTTTTCGGAAGAGAATTATTTAAAGGCTATATTCAGGTTATCGCAAATGCCCACGGTGAGTAAAATATCAACCAGTGCTATAGCCGAAGCTTTAGGTAATAACCCGGCATCGGTGGTAGATATGATCCGTAAACTTACCGACAAGCAACTCATTGAATATGATAAAAAGAAAGGGGTAAAACTTACAGCGCATGGGCAAAAGGATGCTATTCAAATTATCCGCAAGCACCGGTTATGGGAAGTGTTTTTATTAGAAAAACTGGAGTACCGCTGGGATGAGATACATGATATTGCTGAAGAACTCGAACACATTAAGCATTCAGACCTCGCCGACCGCCTTGATAAGTTTTTAGGCTTCCCGGAGTATGACCCGCATGGCGACCCGATACCTAAGGCCAATGGTAAAATGGCTAAATCATTTTCGGCTTCGCTGGCTGATGGTAAAACAGGAGGTACTTACCGGGTAGCTGCCGTACGCGATACCAGCAGTGCCTTTTTGCAGTATCTGCATAAACTTAAAATAAGTATTGGTACTCAAATCAGGCTTATAGAGCAAATTGCTTTCGATCAATCATTAGTTATTAGTATTGACAATGGTGAGCCTACTACAGTATCGTCTAAATTTGTAGAGAATATCCTGATCAGTTAACCCGGCTTTCATATATTTGATCTCACACATCCATACTTATGTTACCACTGATAGAAGTTTCCGAACTTAAATCTTTAAATAAAGATAATTACGTTTTGATAGATGCCCGCGGCTTTGGCAACAGTCGTGAACGCTATGAGCAAGGGCACTTGGAAGGCGCTTTGTATGTAGATTTAGAAGAGCTGGCGGCCCATCCGGAAAATCCGGCTTTTGGCGGTCGGCACCCCCTGCCACCGCTTCAGGATTTTACAACATTGCTTGGCCGGTTGGGCATTACGCCGCAAAGCCATGTCATTGTTTATGATGATAAAGGCGCGGCCAATCCGGCTGCCCGTTTCTGGTGGATGCTGAAAGCCATCGGGCATCAAAAAGTACAAGTGTTAAACGGTGGGTTACAAGTCGCTACAAGCGCAGGTATGCCTGTTACTACAGAAGTTCCTGTAATGCCTAAAGCTACAGCATACCACGCCGCGCATGATTTTACCGGTATGGTTGTTTTAAAAGAGGTGGCCGAAGCAGCACAAAGCCCTGAAAGAGTCGTAATTGATGTACGCGAAGCACCGCGCTATTTAGGGCATACCGAGCCGCTCGATTTGGTTGCCGGACATATTCCGGGTGCCATCAATGTGCCCTACAATACCAACATGAACGGCGACAACCAATATTTACCGGCCGAAGAGTTAAAAGCGAACTACCAAAAAGTGTTTAATGGCAAGCAGCCTGAACAGGTCATCGTGCATTGTGGATCGGGAGTAACAGCGTGCCATACCTTGTTGGCCTTGGAGCAAGCTGGTTTACATGGAGCTAAGCTTTATGTAGGATCATGGAGTGAGTGGTCGCGCCGTGATCTGCCTATTGCTACGGAAGAGGTGTAATAGCGGACAGCTGTCGCGTTAAAAATTCAATATAAAAAAAGCCCGGGAAATCAGTCACGAAACCCGGGCTTTTATTTTAGTAGCGGCCGTAATTACTGTCATACGGACCACGGTGCCAGCCACGACCACGATCATGGTGTCCACGGTCGCGATGTCTTCCACGGCGATCGTTTGATACCATACAGCTGCTTAAAGAGCTGATTAATGAGGCTACTAATGCTATGCTTAAAATGGTCTTTTTCATAATCAATTTCGTTGTATATGTAAGTTAGAGACATTACCATGCCAATGGATTAATTTGTAATGCGGATGTTACAATTGGTACAGATTATGACATTTACCCATTGCATTAATTAAATTATTAAGCACTTTTGTAGTTTAATTTAATTTGCAGTTTATGAATAAAGCACTACTTTGTTTGTTTTTATGCCTGGGCTGTTGCAAAGCCTTGTTTGCGCAAACAGATAGCAGTGTAACTCCATCCGTTATAAAAACACTTACTTTAAAACAGTATACCGATTATCAAAAAGGCCCAACGCTGGCCGAAATGGCTTTACCGGCAACGCTCAACCGTTACCCCATGCCCGATGATGTATTGAGGTATAAAAAAGAGCTTAAGTTGCTTCCGGTACAGGTAACCCGTATCACAGAAATCAGCAAATACCTGCAGCTCAAAAAAATAGAGATAGGACAGTCCGTTTTACGCAACGAGAAAAAGCTGGACGAAATGTTTAGTACTAAAAAACTCGATGAGGGCAGCATTACCTTTTACGGTAACCGTTACGGTTTGTACGAAGGCGAGTACCGTACATCTGTTTTAACGGCTTGTTACAATACCTATAATTCGCTTACACCACCGCAGCTCACCAAGTTTTGGCAGCTCAAAAACCAGAAATAACAATTCTACGTTTCAATTTACTTAACTTAGCCCCCCGTTACAGAGGATTATGAAGATTACGTTTGATTTTGAAAAGCCACTGGCCGATTTGCAGCAGCAAATTGACAAGATAAAACAGGTAGAAGAGAAGACTAAAGTGGATATGTCGGCTACGTTAAACGAGTTGCAAGACAAGTTCGACGATACAAAGAAACAATTATATACCCACCTTACGGGCTGGCAAAAGGTGCAGATTTCGCGTCACCCGGACAGGCCTTATACTTTACAGTATATTGAGCTGATGTGTGATGATTTTATTGAGCTGCACGGCGACCGTAATTTTGGTGATGATAAAGCCATTATCGGTGGTTGGGGCTCAATAGGCGGGCAAACGGCTATGTTTATTGGCCACCAGAAAGGGCGTAATACTAAAGACCGCCAGTACCGCAACTTTGGTATGGCTAATCCCGAAGGTTACCGCAAGGCACTGCGCCTGATGAAAATGGCGGAGAAATTTAACAAGCCTATCATCACCTTAATTGATACTCCTGGAGCTTACCCTGGTCTGGAAGCCGAGGAGCGCGGACAGGGTGAGGCTATTGCCCGTAACATCATGGAGATGTCGGTACTCAATGTACCTGTTATCTGTGTAATTATTGGCGAAGGTGCTTCGGGTGGTGCCATTGGTATTGGGGTTGGCGATAAGGTTTATATGCTGGAGCACACCTGGTACTCAGTTATCTCGCCTGAATCTTGTTCATCCATCCTATGGCGTAGTTGGGATTATAAAGAACGTGCTGCTGAGGTATTAAAACTGACTTCGAGCGAAATGTTCAAGAATAAGCTGATTGACGGTATCATCAAAGAACCGCTCGGTGGCGCGCATCAGGATCCGGTGGCTATGGCTTCAACTGTTAAAAAACAGCTGATCAAAGATATCAAAGCTTTAAAAGACCGTAACATTGAGGAATTGGTAAACGAACGCATTGATAAATTCTGTTCTATGGGTGTAGTGATCGACGATGAGCCTGCTGCTCCTGCCGAAGCACCACTTACCGAACAGGCACAATAATACTTTAAATTACAAAACGAGAAAAGCTGCATCTAAACTTGCAGCTTTTCTCGTTTTAAATAATTGCTGCATAAAGGTAATATCTGGTAATTTTCCGGTTCACTTTATTGCTCTAATAGAGCTTTGCGTTATTCTTACATCGCTGCGTTAAGGTTCAGCAATGCAAACCAAATACCATCCACCTTGTTACTATAGCATACTTAATACGAAACGTTATGGATAAGCTGGAATTAAAAGGAGGCTGGAACGAGCTGAAAGGTAAAATTAAACAAGCCTATGGCGACCTCACCGATGATGATTTAACTCACGAAGAAGGTAAAGACGACGAAATGCTAGGTAAACTGCAACAAAAGACCGGCAAGTCCCGTGATGAGTTGGTAAAATGGATAAATAGTTTATAAAGATTAAAAGGCCGGGTTAACCGGCCTTTTTCATGGTGAGTATAGTTGCTTTAATTTTATCTCAAATAAGTTAGCCGCCAGCTGCAAACAGGCTATTTTCATAGGTAACTTCTTACATTGTTTGGCCGTATCAAACACAATGGTTTTAATTGTTGTTGTTCCTTCTTTCGCACGATACGCAAACTCATATGTCTCCCCTTAAAAATATTTTTTCTGCATGTATTGCTTTGATGGTAATAATGCTGCTGCCATTACGCGGGCAATGCTTTTCTATCTTAGCACATGAGGCTATTATTGACGCTGAATGGGATTTAACCCTAAAAAAAATATTGCTCAAAAAGTATCCGAATGCAACGCTCGATGATTTAATCAAGGCACATTCTTATGCTTATGGCGGTAGTTTGGTGCTCGATATTGGCTACATGCCGGGTGGTAACGGTTATTTTACTGACCTGATGCATTATGTGCGCAGTGGTGATTTTATTAACAACCTGTTGCATGAAGAACAAAGCCTTAACGAATATGCCTTTGCTTTAGGTGCTATGTCGCATTATATAGCTGATCAGTATGGACATAGCATGGCTACTAACGTTACTGTGCCGGAGCTTTACCCCAAATTAAAAGCGAAGTTTGGTAATGTAGTTACGTATGATGAAGATCATCTTTCGCATAGCCGGATGGAATTTGCTTATGATGTAGTGCAAGTAGGTCGTAGCAATTATGCCTCGGTAGCCTACCATGATTTTATTGGTTTTAACGTAGCCAAAGAGCCCCTACAGCGGGCCTTTTTAAAAACATATGGGCAGGATTTGGGCGCTTTGTTTAAAAACTTCGAGTCGAGTGTTTCTATTATGCGTTGGGGAGTTAAAAACCTGTTCCCGGCCATGACCAGACAGGCCTGGAAGGCGAAAAAAAATGATATAGTTAAAGTTAATGCTAAAGCTACCAAACGTAATTTCAGGTACAAAATGAGTAGTCGGATGTACAGAACAGAGTTTGGAAGCAGTGGGCAAAGCAGGCCTGATTTTAAAGCCCGCGCCCTGGCTTTTTTAATCAGGATTTTACCTAAAGTGGGGCCATTAAAAACACTGAAGTTTGTATATCCCGGTCAGGAAGGCGAGAAACGTTTTGTAAGTGTGTTTGATACCATTATTAAAAAATACGGCGAAGCTTTACAAACCTGGGATCAGCGCGGGTTAATGCTAACTGACATCAATTTGGACACCGGCCATCCGCAAGAATTTGGAAGCTATAAGTTGGCAGACAAAACATATTGCGACTTATTATGTTCATTGCAAAAGGAGCAGTTTGTGCATATGGACAAAGACCTGCAGCAGCATCTGATTGCGCATTTTGAAGATGCAGAAGGCTTGCACCAATTATTAAAAGATAAACCAGAAGATATTGCTGGTGTAGAACAAGCCATAGCACAGCTACGAACTTTCGATGTGCAACGTAGTAACCTTCAGAACAAGGTTAATACTCCAGCAACAGATTAAATTAAAAAAGCTCATTTTGCCTGCCGCAAAATGAGCTTTTTTATAAACGAGAGTTTAACTGGCTAGTCTTTCTTTTTTGATGATGACTTTACACAGTTAGGTACGGTTTTACCGTTTTTCTCTTTAGTGCCTTTCTTTTCGTAACCGTCCCAGCAGGACTCTTTTTTTGATTTGGTTGCCATAATGGTAAATGTTAGTTGTAATACATTTTTCAATTACCGTTCCAAATTTTAAGCGAACTATATAATTCTATAAATTTATTTTGTATTTTTTCTAAAAGCAAATAAGGCTGCCCTTCTATTAGGACAGCCTTATTAAATATTGTTGTTTTTGAAATTACTCTGCGCTATCGCGTAACGCTTTAATGCGGTCGTGGCCTTCATTAATAGCTTGAGACTGACGGGTAATCAGCTGGATAGCTTCTGATGATAATTGGCTTTCCGGCATTAAGGCCTCACGGTATGCTTTTTTAATTGCATCTTCGCCGCGCTCACACTCTTGTAAAACTGCTTTACGGTCATGGCCTGTAAATAATGCTTTTACTTCAATCCAAGCACGGTGTAACGTACCTGAAGCGCTATTGCCTGCATCGGTATCTGCACCGCGTTGCACACCCAACGCTGTTAGTTCTTGTGCAAATTCGCGGCTTTGGGTGCTGTATTGCTCAAATAATGTTTTTAAATCAAAATCACCATCGCCTAAATCTTTTAAAGCGCGTTTAAAACCGTCAGAACGGTCATTGTTGATTTCAATTAAATCACTTATTACTTCGTTTGCTTTTGTGGTAGTTTCCATGGTATCTGTATTTTGTATTATTGGTAAGTCAACAATATTGCGGTTGGTTGGTTTTAATTATAAGGTGATTAAATTTAATCTCATCTTTAAATACTCTATTTTATACTTAAAAGTTGTTGGTGGATTTCGCTTATGTTTGGTGAAAGAGAGGTAATTGACAACTGACAAAATCAAATTATTATGGCTATTGATCAGGATAAAAAAGAGGGTGACATCAACAAAGAGATCAAATCTGATGAGCAAAAGAAAGCTCTTGAAACAGAGCATCCGATTGGCGAGCGTGACGAGGTCAAAAAGGCAGAAAGCCGTACTCAAGATCTACAGAATAATGCATCTAAACCAGACAGTGAAAAAAACGATTAATGCAAGACGCGGAAATGGTGTTAAATGATTGCCGTGAAAATATTTAGTTTAGCAAATATCTAAAAACACCTGCCCGACAATGAAAAGTAAATTTATTTATAGTTTGATACTGCCATTGGCATTATTTGCTTGTAATGTCAGCGCACAAACGGTAGCGCTGGATTATTACTTTAACCACGAAACTCACAAAAACAGCAGTGGTGAGCTTGAGCGTTTCCATTACCTGTGGGAAGAAACTGATAATAACGGCTATTCTATTTTGGGTGAAATTTTTAAATCGCAGGGTTTTAAACTCAAATCGCTTGATAGTACACCCACAGCGTCAAACTTAAAAGGTAGCAGCGTTTACATCATTGTTGACCCGGACAGCAAAAAAGAAAATCCCAGCCCTAACTATATACAGCCTGCGGATGTAAATAATATTGCCGATTGGGTAAAGCAAGGCGGCGTGCTGGTGATGTTTGCTAATGACAGTGCAAATGTTGAATTGCCGCATTTTAATAAGCTGGCTAATGCCTTTGGCTTTAACTTTAACAATGATTTGCAAAATCATGTGATAGATGATGATCATTTTGAGGATGGAGGCGTCATTATTAAAAATAATCCAGTGTTTAAAACCGCTGGTAAAATTTACATGAAAGACGTTTGCTCTATCAGTACTACGGATAGTGCAAAGCCTGTGCTTAAAAATAATACAGGTGCTACCCTTATTGCTTCAGCTAAGTGCGGGAAAGGTATGGCAATAGCCATTGCCGACCCATGGTTATATAACGAATATACCAACGGCCGTTTGCCTGCCAAATATGGTTTTGAAAACGATAAAGCTGCACACGATCTGGTAGTTTGGCTAAAGAGCCTGGCAGTTAAGTAATAAACCCCAATATGTTTTGCACAATTAAAAGCTTTTAGGGTTTATAGAAAAGCCTTTCTTTATGTTAATGCCTTGAAGCAAAAATTATATGCCGATCAATCAACCTGATTATGATGCTGTGGTAGTGGGCTCTGGCCCTAACGGATTGGCTGCCGCCATTTTTTTGCAGCAGCAAGGATTGCAAGTGCTTGTTATTGAAGGTAAAGACAGTATTGGTGGTGGCCTACGTACCGCCGAGCTAACCTTGCCCGGTTTTAAGCACGACATTTGTTCGGCTATTCATCCGTTAGGTGTTAATTCTCCCTTCTTAAAAACACTGCCTTTAGAACAATTCGGTCTGGAATACATCTACCCTGATATCGCAGCCGCGCACCCGTTAGATGATGGTACTGCGGCTATGCTGACACATTCAATAAACGATACGGCTCGTCATTTAGGGGCTGATGAGCAGGCGTATTTAAAACTGGTAAGACCATTAGTTAAAAACTGGAACGGTATTGCACCGGATATATTAGGACCGTTGCATTGGCCTAAATACCCGTTGGCTATGGCCCGGTTTGGTGTTAAGGCTTTATTGCCTGCCTCGGTTTTAGCTAAAATTTTTACTGGTACTCCGGCACGTGCACTTATTGCCGGGATGGCGGCACATGCTATACAGCCTTTAGGTAATTTAACCACGGCTGCTATTGCTCTGGTGCTGTTAGCTCAGGGGCACATCAAAGGTTGGCCATTACCCAAGGGTGGATCGCAGCAAATAGCTAATGCTATGGCTGCTTATTTTAAATCGTTGGGTGGCAAAATCGAAACCGGAATTTTCATCAGCAGTATGAGCCAGTTACCCTCCGCACGAGCTGTATTGTTTGATGTTACGCCTAAACAGTTGCTGCAAATTGCAGGTCATCGGTTTTCGTGGATATATAAAAAGCAGTTGGAGCATTACCGGTATGGTATGGGAGTGTTTAAAGTAGATTGGGCACTCAATGAGCCGGTTCCGTTCACAGCACCGGAGTGCAGGCGCGCCGGTACTTTGCATTTGGGCGGTAGCTTTGAGCAAATTGCTTCTTCAGAATTAAGTACCTCTAAAGGCAACCATCCCGAGCACCCGTTCGTATTATTTGCGCAGCAAAGTGTATTTGACAGCAGCCGGGCGCCTGATGGTAAGCACACGGCCTGGGCTTATTGTCATGTGCCTAATGGTTCTGAAAAAAACATGACCCGTATTATTGAAAACCAGGTGGAGCGTTTTGCACCCGGTTTTAAGCAATGTATTATTGGCCGTAGCACAATGAACACCCGGCAAATGGAAGATTATAACCCTAATTATATGGGTGGTGATATTAACGGTGGACAGTTAGATATAGCGCAATTGTTTACCAGGCCGGCTCTTAGATGGTCGCCTTATCGTACATCGGCTAAAGGGTTATATATATGCTCATCATCAACACCGCCGGGAGGTGGTGTACATGGGATGTGTGGTTATTATGCTGCAAAGCGAGCTTTGAAAGAAGTATTCAAGATTGGCATCAAAGATATAGGATAACATAAAAGCTTTAATTAAGATAGTATGAAAGCTTTCTTGAAGCGTTAAACGGTTGAAAAATTAAACATTTGGCCTGAATATTAGTTAATGGTTTTATATTAACGGCATACTCTACCGGATCAAAAGCGTTAAAGCACTTTTGTTTACCGGTATTTGATGTTTGACACTTAAAAATGGTTTTATAAGTTGGACAGCTTTACTAACGAAAACTTTTCTTTTTCTCACGAAAGTCTACAGCGAGACTTTGAGCTGCTCACTAAAGCTGTAGATGCAAGTATATCGGGCGTTATCATTACAGATAATCAGCAGCCCGACAATCCTATTATTTATTGCAATGCTGCGTTCGAAAGAATGACAGGCTATGTGCGTAACGAAATTATTGGTCGTAATTGCCGTTTTTTGCAAAAAGAAGATCGAGGCCAAAAAGAACGCAAAATATTAAAGGATGCTATCGCCGAAGGCAAGCATAGCGTAGTCGAGATCAGAAATTATACTAAAAGCGGCTCTTTGTTTTGGAATGAATTGTACTTGTCACCCATCAAGGATGAGAAAGGCAATATCACTTATTTTATAGGCGTACAACATGATGTTACCCAACGTAAAAAGGCTGAGCAAGATTTAAAACAGGAACAACAAAGCCTGGAGCGCAAGGTAGAAGAACGTACCCGAGTAATTAAGGAAAGCGAAGAGTACCTTTCCAGCATTTATCAAACCGTACGTGAAAGCCTGATTGTATTAGACCCGGAATTTAAAGTACTAAGCGTAAACGAGCATTTTTTACGTACTTTCAAAGTGTCAACAGCCGAAACCGAAGGGCAACTGTTGTACGATTTAGGTAACGGGCAGTGGGATATACCGAAGCTAAAAGAATTGGTAGAACAGATACTCCCAACTAGTAACCCGGTTGAGAACTTTGAGGTTGAACATGATTTTCCTCAAATCGGCCATAAAACCATGCTGCTTAACGCTTACCGTATTGAGTTAGAAGGGCAGTACAAAGACCGGATTTTGATTGCTATTGAAGATATTACCGACCGGCGAGAGATTGAACGCCGCAAAGACGACTTTTTATCCATTGCCAGTCATGAGCTTAAAACTCCGCTTACTACTATCAAAGGATACGTGCAAATGATGGAGCGGTTTATGCCTGAGGCAGCAGACGATAAATTTAAGAATATCGTCAAGAAAACAGGTTCTTATGTAGAACGCTTAAATTCGCTGATTGGAGAGTTGCTGGATGTGTCGCGTATACAAACCGGTAAAATTGAATTGCATAAAGAGCCTTTCGATTTTGATAAAATGCTGTATGATACGGTTGAAGGCATGCAGACGGCTAATAAGGAGTTTGATATTGAGATCAGCGGCAAGTCAGTAAATAATTATGTAGGAGACGAATTACAGTTGGTGCAGGTAGTTAACAACCTTTTGTCTAATGCAATCAAGTATTCGCCCAACGCGCATAAAATTGTAGTACACACATCGCTGGTGAGCGATTTTTTAAAAGTATCAGTAACTGATTACGGCATGGGAATCAGCATTGAAGATCAGAAAAATATATTCGAACGTTTTTATCGCGTAGGTGATATTCAGCAACATTTTCCCGGCATGGGTATCGGTTTATATGTATGCGAGCAGGTTATAAAAAAGCATGGCGGTACCATTTGGGTTGAAAGTGAAAAAGGAAAAGGCTCAACTTTTAGTTTCACACTTCCGTTAAACGAAAGGAAGAATGATGAGTAAAAAAGTTTTGGTTTGCGACGATGATGAAGGCATCCTGGATATGGTTTCGTTTGTGCTGGAAGATAGTGGCTTTGAGGTGATACCGGAGAGTAACAGTTTAAATGTGTACAGCCTGATTGAAAAAGAGAAACCCGACCTGTTACTGCTGGATTTGTGGATGCCTGTACTATCGGGTGATCAGGTATTGAAAATGTTGCGCAGTAACCCGGAAACCAAAGACCTGCCGGTTATTGTAATATCTGCCAGCACCGAAGGTCAAAAAATTGCTCAGGAAGCTGGCGCCAGTGCATTTATTGCCAAGCCATTTGATATTGATCAGCTCATTGACCGGGTTGAACTGATGTTGCAGTAAGTTCCTATATTAGTGGTATGAAATATTGGTTAACATTGGCGACCGGGCTGTTTTTAACGGTGGGTAGCATTAAAGCCCAAACTACCGAAGCTGAGCGTTTTGCCAAGCAACAAAGCAGTAAAAACATTTCTGCGCAGGTTGGTAAAAAATTTGCAGTGTGCGACACTGTTTATGATTTCCGGATAGTTAATCCAACCACGATGCTGCTTAATTTAGGCGGCCGTTACCCTCATCAAAACCTGACCATTGCTATTAAAGGCGATTCGGTTAAAGTTAAACCTGCTTTGATGAAAGGTAAATCCGTATGTTTTTATGGCGAAGTTACTTTGTTTAAAGATCGCCCTGAAATGGTTGTTACTGCACCAGAACAGATTATGGATATTAAGAAATATCAGTAGTGCTTCTTAAAAGCTCTTACTTCCAGGTAAGTCGTGATTTGCTATAAGAGGTTTTTAAGTACGTGAACGCTCAGACGAGGTAAATGGATGCTACTCTAAATAGAATAGTTTAATTCTTTTATCTATTTAAACACTCCTCATACAGAGCAAAATATTGATTTGCTGCATTATCCCATGAAAACTTTTCTGCCTGTTTAATAATAGCCTCAATAGGCTTCCGGGCGTTAAAATCTTGCATACCATTGTTAAATACTTCCTGCATATGCTCAGGTTCAAAGTTTTCAAAATAGTAAGCTACATCTCCACCAACTTCGGGTAATGATGTTTTCCGGGCTAAAAAAGCCGGCTTGCCAAAATGCATAGCTTCTATTACGGGTAAACCGAACCCTTCTGCTCTTGATGGAAATACAAACGCAGCACAGTTTTGATAATACCAGGCTTTATCAGCATCTTCAATCGGTCCGGTGATGTGTACCCGGTCAAGGCATCTGTATTTTTCTGCTTCCTGAATGATAGTTTGTTTATGCGGCGTTTCTATTCCTGAGATGACCAGTTCATAATCGTTGTTGTAAAGCAAAGCAGGCAGCAAGTGAAAGCCCTTTTGTACGGATAATAATCCGATAGTGAACAAAAACGGTTTTGAAGGGGTGATAGGAGGCTTATGGCCCGGAGTAACCATTAATTTATCTGCCCCATTATAAATAACACTGACCTTATCAGTAGCCTCCGGAAAATAATGCTTAACATCATTAGCTACAAACTCGGAAATAGCAACCACTTTATCTACCTGTGCAATTAGTGCTCTTAATTCTTTCAAATACACTTCGATACGATGCGGCTTGCTAAATTTTAGATGCACCTTATTCATGTCATGAATAGTCATGATCTTTTTCGCATTTACTTTGCTGGGGCGCAACCGGCAGGTCTGATCTGACAGGTGCACCAAGTCAAACTTATTTTTAGATGGGAAAAACAGCATATGGAGTTTTAACCGAAACAGTAGTTTAACTTTATTTTGAAAACGATAAAGTGTTCGCCTATATATATAGAAGGTAAGATTGAAACGGTTTTGGTTGTTCTCGATTAAAGCATCACCTAAGCCCATACCAAAATAAAAATATCCACAGTTATTTTCTTTCATCGAATCGAAAGTGACTAACACTTTTGGCTTTTGCATCCTTTAGATAAGTTATAATGATGATTCTACAAGTGATAATTAACAAACATGTAAAATCGAAATATTAGCTTACAAAGTTAAGTATTCTATTTTGGTAAAATCTTACATTGGGTTTAGGCACTACCTGTCGCAGTTGTATGATTATTCTGATTATCTAATGTGATTTTGGGTAAAGCTTTCAGAATGAAACTGTTTCCCTGTAATAAATTGCCCTAAATGTTAACTGAATACAGATGGATAAAAAAAAGTGTAATTAGTATAAGATTTTACCAAACAAAAATTAAAAGTACGGGTTTGTAGTATTTTCAGTTACCTTTGTTTATCCTTTTCGCTGCTATTCCATTCTGTTTTCAAGCCCATAATCCTTCTATAAAAAAGGTATCGTATGGCTATGCCATCAATTTTGTCAATCTTGTTGATAATATTGACAACTCTCTCCTACAATCAAATGCAAATATTTCTACTTCAATTTTATGGGTAAACATTTACTACTATTTATGCTCCTGTTATTATCGGGCTATCAACTGCGTGCGCAAACCCGAACGGTAAGCGGCACAGTTACCGAGGCCGGCACCAAGGCAATACTTCCAGGCGTATCGGTATTAATTAAAGGAACACGTACCGGAACAACAACAGACAAAGAGGGGCATTATAATATTAATGTTCCGTCTTCATCTACCGTTTTAATTTTTTCTCAAACCGGCATGCAGCCAACAGAAGCAAATGTGGGTAGCCAGGCAGTTATCAACGTTCAGCTAAGTGCTGATAATACACAGCTGCAGGAAGTAATTGTTAATGCTATTGGTATTGAACAGCAGCGCGATAAATTTGCTTCATCAGTATCTACCGTAAAAGGGAAAAACGTTGTGCAAAGTGGTGAAACCAGCCTTTTGCAGGGTTTGAGCGGTAAAGTGTCGGGCTTGCTAATTACCCGCAACAGCGGCGACCCTGGTGCTGGCGCTTATATCCAGATACGCGGACAAAACACTATTAATGGTAGTGCTCAGCCTTTATTTATTGTGGACGGAATGCCGGTGAGCAACTCGAGCGATAATCTTGGAGCTGCGGCAGCTAACGGGATTGTGCAGCAATCGCGCATTGGGGACATTAGTCCGGACGAGATTGAAAGCGTTGAGGTGTTAAAAGGGGCCTCAGCTGCGGCCTTATGGGGAACCCGTGCAGCTAACGGTGTTATTATCATCAAAACTAAGAAGGGTAAAAATACCGGTGGCAAGCTGAATATTACCTATAAATCAACGGTTTCTTTCGACCGGGTGAACAAGATGCATCCACTTCAAACTACTTATGGTCAAGGTTCGGGTGGCTTTTATAGGCAGGGCGATAAGCTAAGCTTTGGTGATTTAATATCAGCCCGTCGCGGTGGTGCTGATATTTATATTACTAACCCGTCAGCTGCAGGTTATCAAGGTTATGTTACTTTTCCGGACGGATCGGTAAGATACGCCATTGCCTCCGGCGATGCCAGTAATCCTCACGGTGGTAAAAACTCCATGGATATTTTTGACCATAATCAGGATGTATTTCAAACCGGCCATTTTTTTGATAACAACATCAGTTTAAGCGGTGGTGATGAACGGTCAACCTTCTTGGTCAGCTACGGCAACCTTACCCAAGATGGCGTGGTGCAGGCATTTAGCCGTTATGTACGCAATAATGCAAGAGTAAATGCATCAACCCGGTTTAATAGCTGGTTAAAGGCTTCGGCCAATGTGGGCTATATTAAAACACATTCGCTCCGAAACCAGGAGGGCGACAATGTAGATGGTATACTATTAGGCGCTACCAGAACACCTGGGGATTTTAACAATGCCTATTATACCGGCACTTATACCAGCCCTACCGGTGAGGTATTTAACAATGCGCATGTATCTTATCGTAACCCATTGGGTAAAGATTTAGGCACCATCTATTCAAACCCGGTATGGAATATCAACAACAACCGCAACAGCAGTGATGTTGATCGTATCATCGGTTCATTAGAGTTGGTAGTAACACCGGTTTCGTGGCTTAGTATTACGGGCCGCACCGGCATTGATAATTTCACAGATGACCGTACCGAACGTTTTGCCCGTAACTCAGCATTGTTCTTAAATGGATATCTTTCTAAAAATTTATTGACCGAAAAGCAGTTCAACACCGATGTGTTCGCTAATGCCAACGGCTCACTCAATGATAATTGGAAAGGTTCAGTTATTTTAGGAGTTAATTATAACAACAGGCGCCGTACCACCCGCTCGGATGCCATTACTAATCTAATCGTACCAACCGCACCCGACATTTTAACCAATGCCTTAAATTCAAACCTGGTAGCGGGTAACAGCACATCCTTGTTACGTACTTATGCTTACTACCTGCAAACAGATATTGAGGCATACAATATGTTTAACCTGACTTTAACAGGCCGTAACGAGAGTGCATCGACTTTTGGTAAGCAAACAAGCAACAGCTTCTTTTTTCCGTCGGCTGCGTTAGCATGGCAAATCACCAAATTGAAGGCATTAAGCAATAATTCTTTTTTAAGCTTTGCCAAGTTACGTGTGGGTTGGGGGCAAGTGGGTATACAACCACAGCCCTATCAAAATTTTACTACTTTTAGTCCTGCGGTTTATAGCGATGTATTTACTCGCGGCCTGTCATCCACCAGTGCCTTGTATGGCGGTGGTTATAGCCGTAGTTTGGTTGAGGGTAATGATTACCTGCGCCCCGAACGTAAAACCGAAACAGAGTTAGGATTAGATACGCGATTTTTAAACAACCGGATCAATGTATCGGCCACGGTATATACCAATAAAACCAAAGACGTTATTTTATCATTAGGTGTACCTAACGAAACCGGTTATACGGTACGCAACACTAATGCTGCTGTTTTATCAAATAAGGGTATTGAGGTGGATGCAGGCGGTGATATCGTCGCTTCTAACACGTTCCGGTGGAATGTATCTGGAAATTTTGCAGCTAACCGCAGTAAAGTAAATTCGCTGGCGGGTGCATCGGTTTATACACTGCCGGATAGTTTTATTCAAAATTCATCATTAATTCCGGGCCAGCCGTTCGGTGTTTTCTACTCTACCGACTTCTTGAAAGATGCTGCCGGGAAATATATTTTAGATAGAAATGGCTTCCCGCAGGCCGGTATCAGTAATGAGGTTATAGGTAATCCCAATCCTAAATGGCAGGGTGGTTTAAGTACCACATTATCATACAAAAGCCTTTCGCTATTCGTATTGTTTAGCCGTGTAGCAGGTAATGATTTTTTTAATGGTACACGCGGATCGCTCTACAGCATTGGTACCCATGCCGACCAGGGGCAAACCGTTATAGCGCCTGCCGGTGGATTAAGAGATGTAAACGGCACTTTGATACCTGCCGGAACTGCTTTTCAGGGGCAAATAGCTGATTTTGGTGCCGGCCCGGTAGCTATTAATCAAGCTTGGTGGCAGGGTAGGGGCTCGGCCAGTAACACGGCATCGTACAAACAATTTGTAGAGGATGCCAGCGCTACCCGTTTGCGCGAGGTTACTTTGACATACACCCTAAACAACGCCGCCTTTAAACGCTTTACCCATTTAGCCGCGGTTGATTTTAGTGTTACCGGCCGAAATCTGGTATTGTGGACTAAGTATACAGGAACCGATCCGGAGTTAAACGTAACCGGTGCCGGGCTGGCCCGCGGGCAAGACTGGTTTACTAATCCTAACACAAGGTCATTCTTATTCTCAATTCAAATCAAGTATTAATGCTCTAAAAGCAGCCTATAAAATATTCGTTCATGAAAAAGTTTTCTCTCGCTCTGCTCATCTTTGCAACACTGCATGTTAGTCTGCTTAGTAGCTGCAAAAAGTTGTTAGATACGCCAGACATCAACAATAACCCTAACGCGGTAACCGATGTTGATTTACCTACACTGATGGGTGGCACTTTGTTAGGCGTATCATTATTACACGAAGATACCGACGTGCGCATTGCCTCTATGTGGGC
The DNA here is from genome assembly GCA_913775265.1 of uncultured Mucilaginibacter sp. GTDB lineage: Bacteria > Bacteroidota > Bacteroidia > Sphingobacteriales > Sphingobacteriaceae > Mucilaginibacter. Next base: position 29,029 of record CAJYJH010000049.1, read on the forward strand.
CGGTGAACTAAACGGATTAGCCCGCGCTCATCTGGGTTTTGCGCAGTACATCGTATCCTCGCAAAACTTTAACTGGAGCCCTTTATACCCGGTTGCTGGTCAGGCCCGGTTAATGCAAACTAAAGCTACGGCTCTTAATAACCAATGGGCTAAAGGTATAGGTCAGGTATTGGAGGCATTAGCAATTGCCAAGGCTACTGATTTATATGGTGATGTGCCCTACAGTCAGGCATTTGATGGCACGCAATATCCAACACCGGTATTTGATAAGCAAACAGATGTGTATACTGCCTTGCAGTCAGTTTTAAGTGATGCGATTAATAACTTGTCTGCCTCTACCGGTTCTGCTTACCCGGCTAAAGATTTTATGTTTAAAGGGGATGTAAGAAAGTGGAGGGCGGTTGCCAACAGCCTTAAGGCAAGGTTATACCTGCACACCGGTAATTACGCCCAAGCAATAGCTTCTGCACAAGCTGGTATTAGCGGTACTGATGGCGATATGCTGGTACCTCATGGCACCGGTATTGGTGTTGACGTTAATCAGAACTACGATTTCTTTGCCGTATCCCGAATCGGCGATGCCGGGTTTGATGGTGCTTACCTGCCAAAGCTGATGCAGTCGCGCATCCGGTCGGCCAATACTAAAACAGACGAAACTGCTTTGTATAACTTCTATTTTAGATCGGGCGTTACCTCAACGACCAGTTTAGACGGCAACACCGTAGATGGTGCTTTTACAGCCAATGCTTATCAGCCTATTATTACTTATTACGAAACGCAGCTTATTTTAGCCGAGGCCCTGGCCCGGAACGGAAACAACGATGATGCATTGACGGCACTTAACCGGGTACGGGCAGGCTTGGCGGCAGGCACCATCAATGGTAAAAGCTTTTCGGCTACAGGTCGGCGGTATGATGCCTATACTTTAGCCGATTTCGGTAATGCAGGATTAGCTAATCCTACCAGAGCTACAACTGTGCAGAATGCATTGTTGTATGAAATCATTAGCCAGCGATACATTGTGTTGCTGATGCAATACGAAGCTTTTAACGATTATCGCCGTTTAGCCAGTGCTGTGCCTGTGGTGCAATTGCCCATTCCACTGTACAGCGGTACCAATAAACCACAACGCTTTATTTATCCGCAGGCTGAAATTAACACTAATCCAAACGTGCCTAAACCATTGCCAAGTCAGTTTACTAAGGTGACCATATTTCCATAGGCTGTAATAGATGAATAGAGCGTTATAAAACAAGGGTTCGAAAAGAATATAATATTGAGTAAAGTATAAATCATAGATTTAAGTGTGATGGAAAGCAATAAAGTAATTTCGCTGGCAGGCCGGTCGTGGGTAAGGTATTTTACTTTTATTGCCTTGTACTTTGCTGAGGGCTTGCCCATGGGTATATTGTTTATTGGTATACCGGCCTGGATGGCCATGAACAATAAAACCGTAACCGAGATAGGTGCCTTTGACGTAGCCTGTGCCTTACCCTGGACGTTCAAGTTTTTTGTGGCTCCGCTGATGGATCGGTACACCTTCTTGCCTATGGGGCGTAAACGGCCATGGGTAATAGTTTGCCAGTTAGGGTTATTCGCCAGTTTAATGGTAATGGCCATGATTAAAGATCCGCTCAATCATCTGCAACTGCTGGTTGCAGGCGGCTTCCTTGTTTCCATATTTGGTGCGGCCCAGGATGCCGCAACCGATGGCTTGGCCGTTGACACCATCCCGGCCGAAGAGCAGGCCCGAGCCAACGCCTTTATGGGCGGTGCCCGCATGATTGGAAGTTCGTTCGCCTTGGCACTAAGTACCTGGCTGCTCGAAAAATATAATTTTATGGTGTCCACCGGTACTATTGCTGTGATGGTGGGGTTGGTTACCCTCGTACCCATACTAATCCGCGAGCAGCCGGTTGAAAGGTTATGGCCATGGTCGGCTGGTAAGGCAAGCCGTTTAAATGAGGAAAACCAGATTAACAGTTGGCTGGCCATGTACCGGTCCCTGTATATGGCTTTCCGTTTAAAAAACTCTTTTTTGCTGGCATTGCTGCTGTTGCTGTCGCAGGGAGCGTACAACTACTTTGAAAAATTGCTGCCCATTTTTGCTGTTAAAGTATCCGGGTGGACACACGTTTATTACTCTAACGCATTCGCCATGGCTGATTTAACAGGTGGTATTGCAGGTATATTATTAGGCGGATGGCTGATTGAAAGGTTTGGCATCAAACGCATGATATACATTTACTTCTCCTTTATTTTGATCCAAACTTTATTGTTAAGCGTACTTACTGCTTACTGGAAAAATACGACGTTTATTTATGGATATATCATTGTTTACCGCTGGGTAAATGCCTTTGCTAAAATTGGTGTATTTGCTATTGCCATGCAATGTTGTTCCAAGCGGGTATCAGCCAGCCAGTTTACTTTTTATATGACTATTGGGGCAGTAGGGTCAATGATTGGTGCCGCCTTAATCAGTCCGGTTAAAACCCGGTTTAGCTGGGAGGCGTCTTTTATGTTTTTTGCCGTTATGATGGCACTATGTGCTTTAGTGCTCCGGATGCTGAATATCAATAAGCTGGAGCAGCAGATAGCTGTATTGGCTGACGAAGCGTTACCACCCCAGCATGCAGACGAAGTAGTACTGCCACAAGTGTGAGAAATTAGCACGTCTTAATCTCTTTCAATCCTGACAAAGCTTTATAAATAAGCGTCAACAAAAAAGAGATATTTTATTGACGCTTATCTTGGGTCTGTCGCTTTTGCAGCAAGAACGCTATATTGCAGTTTTATAAGCCATACGCGTTTTACTCATGCGCCTCTTTCTTGTTGTTTTATTTTGTTGCTGTAGCTGGTTGTCGGTATGTGCCACTCCCGATTATGCATTTACTCCTGTAGATGTCAATAACGGGTTGTCAGGTAACCAGGTGCGTAATATAACTCAGCTGCCCGATGGCAGGATGGCCATCATTACGCAAGGTCTCATCAATATTTATGACGGCGCGAAATTTGAGTATCTGCACTATAACGAAAAAAATAGTCTTACGCTTTCGGGCTACACAGGTTTTCATCATGTGTACATGGGGGCCAATGGCTATATGTGGCTCAAAAACTATCATCAGCTGTTTATTATCGACGTAAACCACGAACGTTTTGTTGATGCCCCCGAAAATCTGCTGCGTTCTTTCGGCATTAGACAGCCGCTCAGCGACTTCTTTATGGATAAAGATCATCGCATATGGATTGTAACCGGCAATGATGATCTGTACTGTTTATCTGAAGGACAAACTAAACCAAAACTTTTTACCCGCAAGGTGTCGCGTTTATCCGGGAGCTCAGATCAGGTATATGACATTGCGGTATTTAATCAAAAACTGTATCTGTTTTATCAGTCTGGTGTGTTGGTTTGCTTTGATAGGCATTCGGGCAAAGAGTTATACCGTCAGCAGTCGTTAAGTGCCGAGCAGCGCTCTAAATACGGCGCTACATCTTTTGTTATTCCTGCCGAGCATCAGTTTTTTCAGTTACGCAATGGTGCAGGCGGCGGGGCTATGCTGAGTTACGATTTTGCTCAAAAAAGGTGGACCACCGTTTTGCAAGCCGATAAATGGCTCAATTACCTCTTGGTTGGAATAGATGGAAATATATGGGTTAGCGGCGGGCAAGGGATGTGGAAGTTTAATGCAGAGCTAAGCCAAAAAGAGTTTATACCTCAATTGCGACTGGTTGACGGGCAGGTGATCAGTACCGAAGTAAGCACCATATTTCACGACAATCAGGGTGGCATGTGGCTTGGCACCGTCAATCGTGGGTTGTTGTATTATCACCCTAACAGGTTTAAGTTTAAAAACGTAGGTAAGTCGCTTTTTCAATTGGCAGACGGGGCTACCCTTAATGTTACGGCTTTTACTGGGTTAGGTAACGGGAACATTTTGGTAGGCACATTACAAGGGCTTTTTATTTATAATGAATATGGCGGCAGTATTAAAAAGCTACCGGTTGGTGGTAACATCATGTGTACAGCTTTGTTTCGCGATCGGCAGAATGGCGTATGGATAGGCACCGACAATCAGGGTTTGCTTTACATGGATGCTAATCAAAAGATACGGGCATATACATCCGGACCGCAGGCTATACAGGCAATTACTGAGCAAACAGATTCTACACTTGCATTAAGCACAAACGGTGCAGGTTTCGGGGTATTTAACAAACGCACTGGTATTTATAACCGGGCGGAAGCCAGCAAATCTGATGTATACCGAAACGTTTTTCAAACAGCGTACATTGATAAGACACTATTAGCTGGTATTTGCCCCGGCGGCTTTTTTATCTACAACACACAAACCCGGAAAATCAGGTTTAAACCTGATAATAAAGATTATAATGCCTTATTGGTAGACCGTAATAAACAGATCTGGCTGGGTTCGCAGGATGGTTTGCAACTATGGAACGCTGATATGAGAAAGATCAGGTCGTTTTATACTACCGATGGTCTGATCAATAATTTTATACAGGGTATATTACAAATGCCCGATGGAGCCATATGTGTATCTACTTCCGGAGGTCTTACACGCATACAGCCGGGTAAAGATGCCAGTGGTAATACCACTTACTCGTATTCGGGCTTTAATCGTTTTGATGGTGTTATAGCTAATGAGTTTTGGGCGCGATCTGCTTATATAGCGCCCAACGGTAGCCTTTATTGGGGTGGTACTGATGGCTTTAACGTTTTGCCAGTTGGTAAAGGCTCAGCACCCAAAAAGCAGGCTCCTCCGTTGTTTGTCGATTTTTTGTTGTTTAACAAAGAAGTTAAAAGCGGAGTGAAGTATAATGGCAACGTGATCCTCAAAGACGTGCTTTTGCATACCCGCAATATCACGCTTAACCACGATCAAAACTTTTTTGCCCTCGAGTTTTCCGCACTAAATTATGTTAACCCAACACAAACCTATTACCGGTACCAACTTGTTGGCGTTGACGACAGGGAGCAAGAGCTAAAATCAGCAAATGGTAACGGACGCTTCAGTTACACCAACGTTAGGCCGGGTACTTACATTTTTAAAGTACAGTCGGCAAGTAATAACAGCAACTGGCAAAATAACTATACCGAAATCAAGATAGTAGTAAAAGCGCCGTTTTGGCAAACCGGGTTGGCTTACACTATTTATGTTTTACTAATTGTAAGCATCATCATTTTAGGCATCAGGTACTACCTGAATAAAAAGCGCACTAAACTTATCCGCGAGCAAAAAGAAAAACTCGACCAAATGAAGGCTGCATTTCTTAAAAATGTAAATGCCGAAATTAAGGATCCGTTAACACAAATTATCAGTCCGTTAAACCATATCCTGAAACATACTGATGAGGGGCGTTTGAAGCTACAGCTTCAGGAAATTAAGAACAATGCACTCGATCTGCAAGACTTGGTTAGTCAGCTATCTAAAGATGTTTTGTCGCCGGTAGATGCTGGCGAAAATGATTTAAACATGGATGTGCTGTTACTTAACATGCGCCGTTTATTAGCCGTACAAGAAGAGCGTAAACAGCACCATAAAGAAAACGAAACTCAGGTTACCGACACCGACAGTTTAATGACTGCGGCTGATGAAAAGTTTTTACAGCGGGCGTTAAGCTATGTACAAAATAACATGAATAACGCAGGATATACGGTTGAGTTATTGAGCCGAGATATGGGTATGGACCGTACAGGTTTGTACCGAAAGCTGGTTAACATTATTGGTAAAACACCTACTACCTTTATAAGGTCCGTTAGGCTTAAGCGGGCAAGCCAGCTTTTAGAAGACGGATTAACCGTTGCTGAAGTTGCAGATCAGGTTGGCTTCAATACATCCAGCTATTTAACTAAATGTTTTCAGGAAGAGTTCGGGATGACACCTTCGCAATATGTCGCATCACTAAAACAACAAAAACATACACTTGGTAGGTAATATTTCAACGATTCTGTTAAAAGTTTCAACATAAGTGATAACTGTTTTTTTGCGCCGGATATACATTTGCCGTACCAAATAAACGTATTTATGACAAAAAAGAAATGGGTAGGCGCAGTTGCTCTGTTGCTTATAATTTCAACCGCGATGGCGCAGGGTTTAAAAAATAGCCCGGTGGCAAAAGTCAGGTTGAGCAATGCCGATGTTGAAATTCAGTTTTATTCGCCGTCAATTGTGCGGGTATTTAAAACTCCTTCAAACAAGCCTTACCAAAAGAAAAGTCTGGTGGTAGTTAAATCGCCTGAGAGCGTTAAGGTTTCACAAAGCAAAAACGGACAACAGCTCATATTGCAATCTTCCGAATTAAAGGTTGCCTTAAACCAGGCTAACGGCAGCATTATATTTTACAGTAAAACCGGCCAGGAATTACTTAAAGACAGCATAACCACATTTAAGGATAAAGATGATGCCGGTACACCCTCATATACAGTTAAGGGATCTTTTGTGTTGGACAAGAACGAGCCTATTTATGGTGTTGGCCAGATTATGGATAACAAGTTTAATAGGCGCAACTCTAAACATCATCTCAAAAACGAAAATACGTTTACTTCTTCGCCCTATTTTATGTCGGCCAAAGGGTACGGCGTTTACTGGGATAACTACTCCATATCCGATTTTGCCGACACGCCCGGAGATTTATATTTCGAAAGCTTGGGGCATTGTGCCGATTACTATTTTATGTATGGTAAAAACCCGGATGGTGTAATTAGAGAGGTACGTAGCCTAACCGGTAAAGCACCTATGTTGCCGTTGTGGGCCTACGGCTTTTTTCAAAGCAAGGAGCGTTACAAAGATCAGGACGAAAGCTTGAACGTGCTTAAAAAATATCGTGAGTTAAAAGTGCCTATTGATGTAATGATTCAGGACTGGCGTTACTGGCCCGAATACAACAGTACAGATAGTGCCTGGAATTCTCAACGGTTTGATACCGAGCGTTTCCCGCAACCGCAAAAATGGGTTGACGAAATACATAAGCTTAATGCCAAGCTGATGATTGTGACCTGGCCAGGTTTTGGTCCTAAAACAGACCAGCGTAAAGAGCTCGACTCCAAAAAAATGATCATCAATTTTGATACCTGGCCGCCTAAAAGCGGCGCCAGACCATATGATGTATTCAATCCTGAGGCTTTAAATATTTACTGGAAATATTTGAACCAACGGATATTCAGCTTTATCAATAATGATGGCTGGTGGCTTGACTCTACAGAGCCGGATCATATCAACGTGAAAGACTCTGATTTTGATCTGCCCACACATTTGGGTTCGTATCGTAGCGTAAAAAATGCGTTTTCGATAATGCACAATAGCGGTATAGCAACTCATCAAAAAGCAACCAATAAAAACAAGCGGGTAGTTTTGCTAACCCGGTCAGGCTTTGTTGGGCAGCAGCGCTACGGCTCTAACACCTGGAGCGGCGATGTAGGCTCTACCTGGGAAATGCTCGAAAAGCAAATACCTGCAGCTTTGAATTATACCCTGATGGGGATACCCAACTGGAACAGCGACATCGGTGGGTTTTTTGCAGGCCGATGGAACAAAGGCGGAGGTGCAAAAAATCCGGAATTTCAGGAGTTGTATTTACGCTGGATGCAATTTGGAGCTTTTTGCCCGATGATGCGTTCGCATGGCACCGAGGTTCCGCGTGAGATATTTAATTTCGGTAGCCGCGGCGACTGGTGTTACGACGGGCAGGAAAAAATGATCAACCTGCGTTATCGTATGCTGCCATACAACTACAGCACCTCGTGGGATGTATCGCATAATGATGGTACGTTTATGCGTCCGTTAATCATGGATTTTATAGCAGACCCTAAAACGCATGATTTAGGTAGTCAATACATGTTCGGTCGTGCTATCATGGTTACACCGGTAACTAAACCCAACGTTAAAACTTGGCCGGTATACTTACCCAAAGGAGCCGACTGGTTTGATTTCTGGACCGGGCAAAAGCAGAAAGGCGGACAAACTATTGATAGAGAAGTGCCTAAAGATGTTCTTCCGCTATATGTTAAAGCGGGTTCAATATTACCTTGGGGGCCAAGCATACAATATTCCGGCGAAAAAAACTGGGACAACCTGGAGCTCCGCATTTACCCTGGCGCTAACGGCAGCTTTACCCTTTACGAGGATGAAAAGGATAATTACAACTACGAAAAAGGATCATACAGCACCATTGAGTTTCACTGGAACGATGCAAGCAAGCAGTTAACCATAGCTGCACGCAAAGGGAAATTTCCTGGTATGTTAGCCTCTCGTAAGTTCAAACTTTCTATAGTCAAACCGGGTATAAATACAGGTATGGATGCTAATACTGTAGCGAAAATTGTTACTTATAATGGTGGGCAGTTATCTGTTAACCTCAAAAATCAATAATTCTCCGAAAGTAAAAAAAGCACAGATTTATATAATAAATTTGTGCTTTTTTGATATGAAAGAACGGTCCTTAAGGCTTACATCTTAGAAAGGGAATTATACAATTGATTCGAATGTAAACCTGAAAAAGTAGATTAATTTCCCTTATCTACATTAACATAAAACTCCAGTGTATCAACTTCCAGGTTGTCTTTTTTGGCACCAGTTAAGTTAACTGGAGCAAAGGTGGTAGTGGGTGTAATAAATTTATAATCGCCGCCTTTAACGCGCACTTTGATAGGCATGTTAAAGTTTTTTACATCGGCTGTCCATTTAACATAAACCTTACCATTTTCAAACTTAAAATTGAGTGTCGGGATGGTGGTGTAACGCAGATATTGATCAAATATCGGTGTAAAATTCATACCCGATTGCTGATTAATGTAATTAACAATTTGCGAGGTAGTTACCGTTTGATGGTAGAAGGTAGCATTAAGTCCGCGAAGTATTTTGCGCCATTTAGCATCGTCGTTAATAACTGCCCTGATGGTGCCTAACATATTGCCACCTTTGTAATACATATCGCCCGAGCCTTCTTTATTAACATTGTAAGGGCCAATAATCGGTTCGTCGTTTTTTACAAGTCTACGGGTGCCCTGCACATATTCTAAGCCAGCTTGCTTTCCATAATTGCTTTCAATAAAAAGCGATTCAGAGTAGTTGGTAAAGCTTTCGTGTATCCACATGTCAGCTAAATCTTTCGAGGTAATGTTGTTACCAAACCATTCGTGACCACTTTCGTGGATGATGATAAAATCCCAGTTCAAGCCACGGCCGGTACCCGATAAATCACGTCCAAGGTAACCGTTGCGATATTTATTACCATAAGCTACGGCACTTTGGTGCTCCATACCTAAGTGGTGTGTTTCTACCAGTTTATAGCCATCTTCATACCATGGGTAAGGGCCAAACCAATGCTCAAAAGCTTTAAGCATCCGCTTTACGTTGGCATCAAAATGCTTTTTAGCTAATTGCTCGTGGTAAGGCAGTATCCAGTAATCTAAGGTCAGTTTACCTTTTTCGCCGTCGTAGGTATCTCCGAAATGCACGTAGTCGCCAATGTTGGCTGCTACATCATAATTATTGATAGGGTTGCTTACAAACCAATCGAAACGGGTATAGCCATCAGGCAGGGTAGCGGTTTTGCGTAGCCGTCCATTCGATACATCTTTTAATCCGGTAGGCACGCTGATGCTGATCAGCATACTGTCCACCTCATCTGCCTGGTGATCTTTGGTTGGCCACCAAATGCTGGCACCTGCGCCCTGGCAGGCGGTAGCCACCCAAGGCTTGCCCAGCGAGTCAGTGTTAAACTCTACGCCACCATCCCAAGGCGCCCTTTTAGCTATTGTAGGATTACCCGAGTAATAAACGGTAAACTCGTCGTGGCTACCTTTTTTAATGGCTATTGGAAACGTGACGAATACGGCGTTAAACTCACGGGTAAAAGGCAGGTTCTGGCCTTTGTAAACCACCTTCTCCACTTTCAGATTGTCATATAAGTCAAACTGCAGTTTACTGAAGTTTTGAGTTGCTGTAAACTTAAATAGGTTGCTACCGCTGATATACTTTTTGTCAATATCAAACTTGGTATCCAGGTGATAATAGTTGATATCGTAACAGGTGCGCAAAGGGGTAAGCATACCTCTTAAAGTATCAGCTCGCGTAAATTCCTGTTTACTCTGCATTAATTGTGCAGAAGCAGTAGAACTGCAAATAGTAATTATAGCGAGGGTACGGAGGCACTTTTTAATATTAAACATGGTGCATTGGTGAATAGGTACAAATAAACAAAATCAGGAGTAATTATTGAGAAATGGCAGATATGCAAAAAGCATATAATGCAAAAAAGCAGACGTTAAAAAACGCCTGCTTTAATTAAGATAATATACAGCCTAATTAACGGCTGGCATATTGGTCTTCGTAATACTGTTGATAGTGGCCCGAGGTCACATCGTTCAGCCAGTCTTCGTTAGCTAAATACCAATCAACGGTTTTCTCCAAACCTTCTTCAAACGTGATGCTTGGTGTCCAGCCTAACTCATTTTTAAGTTTAGTGGCGTCAATAGCATAACGTAAATCGTGACCTGCGCGGTCGGTTACATAAGTAATTAACTGAGCCGAAGTGCCCGTTTCGCGGCCCAGCTTCTTGTCCATAATTTCGCATAAAAGCTTAATCAGGTCAATGTTTTGCCACTCGTTATGGCCGCCAATGTTATAGGTTTCGCCTGATTTTGCTTTATGAAAAATCACATCAATAGCGCGGGCATGATCTTCAACCCATAACCAGTCGCGCACGTTTTCACCTTTACCGTAAATTGGAATAGGCTTGTTTTGCTTAATGTTATGGATAGAAAGCGGAATCAATTTCTCAGGAAAATGGTAAGAGCCGTAGTTGTTAGAGCAGTTAGAAATTACGGCATCCATACCATAAGTATCCTGGTAAGCACGCACCATATGATCTGAACTTGCTTTAGAAGCCGAATAAGGCGAGTGCGGATCGTATGCTGTTTCTTCAGTAAACATGCCATCCTCACCTAATGTACCGTAAACCTCATCGGTAGATACATGGTAAAAACGGGTTTCAGGATAGCGGCCTTTCCAGTGGTAGCGTGCAGCGTTCAGCAAGTTTACGGTGCCCACCACGTTGGTCATTACAAACTCCAGCGGGTTACTGATAGAACGGTCAACGTGCGATTCGGCCGCCAGGTGAATTACTGCATCAGGCTGCTCTGCAGCGAAAAGCTCATTAATGAAATCGGCATCAACAATATCGCCTTTTACAAATTTGTAGTTAGGCTCATTCTCAATGTCTTTTAGGTTAGCCAGGTTACCGGCGTAGGTCAGCTTATCTAAATTAATAATTTGATATTCCGGGTGGAATTTAACAAACCGACGCACTACGTGCGAACCAATAAAGCCGGCACCACCGGTAATGATAATTTTTTTCATTTTGTATTCAGTTACAACGGTTTTTCAGCAATTGCTTTTTCCCACTTCCAGGCTGATGCCATCATGGTATCAACATCCAGTTCGGCACGCCATTTAAGTACATTTTCTGATTTGGTTACATCGCCCCAAACCTGCTCAACGTCACCGCTGCGGCGTGGGCCGATAGTCCATGCAAATTTAACTCCGGTAGCCCGTTCAAAAGCATGTACAATTTCTAAAACGCTGGTGCCTTTACCGGTACCAATGTTAAACACATCATAACCTTTAAAGCTTTCTTGCTCCATCAGTTTTAACGCAGCTACGTGTGCTTTGGCTAAATCTACTACATGAATGTAGTCACGGATACAGCTACCGTCAGGTGTGTTATAGTCATCACCAAATACAGTTACTTTTTCGCGTTTGCCAATAGCAGTTTGCGTAATAAACGGAACCAGGTTTTGAGGTACACCTATAGGTAACTCACCAATCAGTGCCGACTCATGAGCGCCAACCGGGTTAAAGTAACGTAACGATACTACTTTATAATTACTGCCCGAGGCAATCATGTCTTTTAAAATCTCTTCGGCAATTTGCTTGGTGTTACCATACGGAGATTGAGCCGGTTGTACAGGCGCATCCTCAGTTACCGGTAATTGCTCAGGCTGACCATAAACGGTACAGCTTGACGAGAATACAAAGTTCAGCGGTTTACCGTAGTAGGCGTTCAGCAGGTTTAAAAGCGAATAAAAGTTGTTGCGATAATATTTTAACGGGAATTGTACTGACTCACCAACGGCTTTAAAGGCAGCAAAGTGAATAATACCTTCTACGTCAGGCTCGGCAGTCGCCAGATTTCTAACAGCCGCCTCATCGCACAAATCCATTTGATGAAATTTAGGTTTAAAACCTAAAATAGTAGTAAGCTGGTCTAAAATGCTGATATGCGAATTGGATAAATCGTCGATGATAACAGGCTCGTAACCGGATTGTACCAGTTCAACCACTGTATGCGAACCAATAAAGCCTAAGCCACCGGTTACCAATATTTTTTTCATAACAAATGTATTTTTTTGAGCAATAATAGTTAATAATTGTTGAATTGCAGGTATGCTTTTTAACCAATTGTTTGCACGATTTGCCTACTTTTACGGCTTTTTGATAGAAGAGTTTTGCTCATGATGCTTGTTTTTTACAATATTGGTATCCGGCTGTACTACTTGCTGGCAGTGCTGACATCACTGTTTAACAAAAAAGCAAAGGCATGGGTTGACGGGCGCAAACAGCAGCGAGTAACTCCAACTGAGCAGAGTATCTGGTTCCATTTTGCATCATTGGGCGAGTTTGAGCAGGGGCGGCCCGTGCTGGAGGCTGTAAAAGCAAAATATCCGGCTTATCAGATTGTAGTAACCTTCTTTTCGCCATCAGGTTATGAGATACGTAAAAATACCCCTTTAGCTGATGCTGTTTATTATTTGCCTTTAGATACCCTAGGCAATGCGCGCAAGTTTATTGGCGCAATTAAACCGGCAGTGGCCATTTTTACCAAATACGAATACTGGTACCACTATTTTAATGAGCTGAACCAACAGCAAATCCCGCTGTATATAATATCGGCTATCTTTAGGCCGCAACAGGCATTTTTTAAATGGTATGGCAGTTTGCACCGTACTATGCTGAGTAAAGTAACCCGTTTTTTTGTACAGGATGCCACCTCTGTAGTGTTGCTCGACGAGTTAGGCATTAAGAATGTACTGCAGAGCGGCGATACCCGTTTTGACCGGGTTTGGGCGAATGCCGCGCACCCCAAAGCACTGCCGGTAATTGAACAATTTAAAAGTGGCTCACCTCTTTTCATCGCAGGTAGTACCTGGCCAGCCGATGAAGAGCTGATGGTTGCGGTAGTTAAGCGGTATCCAAACTGGAAATTCATCTTCGCACCACACGAAATAGGCGAAGATAAAATCAACAAACTGTTACAGATCCTGCCTGACGGTAAAGCCATCCGGTACTCGCAGATAGAGGTCAGCAGTAAGCGGGTCGATGCATTCCAGTGTTTGATTATTGATAATATCGGAATGCTGTCTTCTTTATATCAGTATGCTTATATAGCCTATATAGGAGGGGGCTTCGGTGTGGGTATACACAATACTTTAGAAGCAGCGGCTTTTGGGTTGCCGGTGATATTCGGTCCAAATTACACCCGGTTTAAAGAAGCCATTGATCTGATCAGCCTTGAAGTAGGTTTTAGCATCAGTACGCAAGAACAATTAGATAAGGTAGTAGACCAGCTTATAACCGACGAAAACGTGCGCAAACGATCAAGTGATGCTGCCCGTAACTTTGTGGCAAAAAACCAGGGAGCTACGGACATCATTATGCAAAATATTACGATTAAGCAGGGATAGTAAAGATTTAAGCGGAAATATTATTAACCTTCTCTCACCATACGCTCCAAGGCATCTACCCAGATAGGTGAATCATTTAAGCTTTCTACCAGTTGTATATGCTCGCCGCCTAAAGCTTTAAATTCTTCGTCATATTCTACTGATACCTCAAAGATGGTTTCCAGGCAGTCGGCCACAAAAGCTGGGCAGAATACCAACATGCGCTTCACACCCTTTTTTGCCAGTTCAGCTATCACCTCGCTGGTATAAGGCTGCATCCACGGGTCGCGGCCTAATCTTGACTGAAAGGTAAGCGTATATTTTTCTTTAGGAATGTTTAGTTTGTCAGCAATTAAGCGGGCGGTAGCATGGCATTGTGCGCTGTAGCAAAAACGGTTAGCACCGGTTATGGTATCGCAACAGTTTGCTACCTTAAGGCAATGTTGTTTAGTTTCGTCGGCCTTGAGCATATGGCGCTGCGGCAAGCCATGGAAGCTGAACAGCACGTGATCATATTCCGCAGGGTTATGTTTAGCACCGTTTTGAGCAAAGCCCTCAATTACCAAGTCGTTATCGTAAAAAGAGTTGATGAAACTGATACTTGGAATAGCCTGCCATTTGCTCACAATTTCCATCACTTTTTGATGAACAGAGCCTGTTGATGCAGAGGCATACTGCGGGAACAGCGGAATTACTTGTATAGAAGTTACCTGAGCAGCACGCAATTTATCCAAAGCCGATTGTATAGATGGGTTTTGGTAGCGCATGGCCATCTCTACATGGTACTCATCGCCTAAACGCTGCTTAAGAGCTTCAGTAACTTTAACGGTATAAATCATTAAAGGCGAGCCTTCTTGCGTCCAAATCTCTTTGTAAGATTTGGCCGACTTTGGCCCACGGAAAGGAACAATAATACCTTTAATTAACAGGGTACGGCTAAAGGCATTAATGTCAATAACCCGTTCATCCATTAAAAATTCGTCGAGGTAGCGGCGAACATCACGGGTTTCCGGACTATCGGGCGTACCTAAATTTACAAGTAAAACTCCTTTTTTCATCAATTCACCAGTATCCTAAAGGGACAGCTATCAGGCTGCAAATATCTGAATTTCTTTGTCAATCGAGTGTAAACTCGCAAAGGTTGATGGATTAAACTGATGTATTATCTGGCTTTCCAAAGCATCCACCAGGGTGTACCCGGCGAAGCATGATGCTCGGTATGGTACCCAAAAAAGTAACAGGAGAAAAAAGCAAATACGTGATTCTTTTTTTGCGAGCGCGAATGATATTGGTTGTCATGCTCGCCTTTATGAGGCTGATAAGTGCCAAAGTAAAATAATTGCAACGTGCTCAATAAGGAAGGCACTACCCAAAACAAAATCAGGTTAGTCTGCGGAATCCATATTTTGAGAATATTAAACAAAGCTGCCATAAACACTACCTGCCAGATAGAAAGATAGTTACGAATAAATCGAATATACCAGGCCCAAAAGCTGCCGTGATGATAGTCGGGATCTTCTTCCGTATGCACATGGCTGTGGTGTTTATGATGCTTGGTTAACAACTGAGGGTACCAAAATGCGGCATACAAAAAAGTTGTTAAATAGCCCACTGCGTTGTTAATAGTCTTGTTTGAGGCTACAGTGCCATGCATCGCATCATGCGCGGTGATAAACAAACCGGTATACAAATGCATCTGCAGTAAAATAAAAACATACAACAAGGGATTGCTAAATTTTACCTGCCACTGCATGAGCAAAATGGTGGAAACTATCCAACTGGAAATAAATAAAAGCGACACAAGAATGCCTTTGTTGGATACTGTTTTACGCATATGCATTACAAAGCTAACAATAAAAGTGCCACAGCAATGCTGATAAACGCAAGTGCTTTTACAGGCTTTGTGCGGCAAATCTCTGAGCGGCATACCCATAGCTAATATCAGGGAGTAGGCTTAGCTCATTAAACCACTTGGCTGATTTTTTGTTAAACAACATTAATTTACCATTAAAAGTTGCGTGTTATTGCTGCACCGCATCATTTATGCAGGCAACGTAACGTTCATTATTTAAGTTAAAACCAGATACTATGAAAATTTTAAGATTGCCCGTGGCACTCATAGCCATTGTTTTAGTGTCGAGCTGTGTAAGCACCAAAAAGTATACGGCTTTGCAAACCAACTATGATAGTTTACAACGAAAACATAAAGATCTTGATATAAGATTTTTAAATAGTCAGCAAGATTTAGCAACGGCCAACACACGCGTAAAAAGTCTGGAAGACCAGATTGCAGGCGAGAGGACAAACATGAGGGCATTACAAGCCGCGTTAGATAAATGTTTAACCTCATCTAACCAAGGCAATACCAATATATCTAAACTGGTTGATGAGATTAATTCCTCTAACAAATACATTCAGCAGTTGATTGCCAGTAAGAACAAAAGCGATTCGCTTAATATGGTGTTGACGAACAATCTGACCCGATCTTTAAGTCGTGAAGAAATGAAGGACGTTGATGTGCAGGTATTGAAAGGTGTGGTTTATATTTCGCTGTCAGACAATATGCTCTACAAATCGGGGAGCTACGAAATATCTGATAAAGCCGGTGAAACCTTAAGCAAGATTGCCAAAATCATTACCGATTACAAGGATTATGATGTATTGGTAGAGGGTAATACCGATAACGTGCCGATCTCGAAACCTAATATCCGTAACAACTGGGATTTAAGTGCTTTAAGGGCATCATCGGTAGTACAGGCATTACAAAATAATTACCGGGTTGATCCTAAACGTTTAACCGCTGGTGGTCGTGGCGAATTTAACCCGGTAGCCAGCAATGATACCGAGGCCGGTAAGATTAAAAACCGTCGTACTCAAATTATTATTACGCCTAAACTCGACCAGTTTATGGATTTGATTAACAAAGCTCCTGATAAGCAATAATTAATATCTTTCAAGATATATCAAAAAAAGCAGCCTTCGTATGAGGGCTGCTTTTTTTGATGTTGAGGTACTATGTGATCAATACCTGCAGGAAATGTTTTTTAGCGCATGGCACAAAGCTGCTTGATTTTTCTCCTGCCTATCTCGCTTGTTTTAAAAGTTTAAAATAAAAACGGGGGAATTATTCAAACCTCGTTGTACAGTGTTTTGAATCTAATTTATTTAACCGCCGTAGCTTCCAATTCTACTTTAAGAGTTTCAAATAAGCTTTTTACTTCAAACAAAGTAGTAGCCTGTTGGATGCCGTGCTTTGCTATCCAGTCTTGCAACACTGAAAACTTCGGCCAGAGCTCCTCAGTGTTGGTTGTGTAGATATTAAGCCGTACGATGTTCTTGCACTCATAACCAGCCTGAATGATCACTTGCTCCAGATTCTGTATGGCCTCAATCAGTTGCGATTCCATGTCGGCCGTACTCGATTCTCCATTCGGATGCACAGCTGCCTGGCCCGAACAATACAGTGTAGATTCCACATTTCTTACTTCAACGGCTTGTACATAGCTGCGGCCATCCTGCCATTGCCACGGATTAATTATTCGTTTTTCCATTTGCTTTGTATTGTTGCCGCTGCCGGCCGCGGCGATGATTAAATTTATGTTACAAAGTAGCAGACAAAACTTAGCTTTTAACCGTGACAAACCTCACATATTTAAATAACTAAAGCATTAAGTATATAACCTGCTCAATGTTTCGCGCGAAACGCCGAGGTAAGAGGCAATCAAAGTTTTAGGAACCCGTTGCAGCAATGACGGATAACGTTTTAACAATTGTTCATAGCGCTCTTTGGCGCCCGAGGTAAGAAATGATAAAATGCGTTGTTGGGAGCCAATGTGTCCTCCGTTAGCTTTTTCAAGAAAAAAGTGTTCCATTTTGTGCGAATTGAAGCACAATTGCTTGTAATTTGTTAACGATAAACACAATACCTGTGTATCTTCCAGGCATTGTAAGCTCATTGTTGCTTTGGTTTGACTATGGTAGGCCAGAAAGTCGGTTTCCCACCAATCTTCCATAGCGAAAGATACGATGTGTTGCTTTGCTGATTCGTCGGTATAAGCAAGCATCAAAAGACCAGAAATAACAAAGTAGGAGTGCTCAACTCTGTCGCCTTTTTGAATGATGTAGTCGCGTCTTTTAAACGTTTGAATGGTAAAGTGCTTCGCTACAAGCTCAAATTCCTCATCCGTTAACTTAATTATCTTTTCAATGTGTGTCCTTAATACTTCAAACATTAATATTAGCTATTAGCGACGATTTTGGTAGCTATTAAAGTAAGACTTTTTATTAGGATTAATTAAGAGTATTGATCAAGCAATCATCAATAAAGAGATAATTAATGCTAAGATACTCGCTATCTCTTTATTGATGATTTGAAGCAGGTAGAGGCTATTAGTACTGTCCGTTACGCGGATCAAGCTTGGTTTTTAACTGATATTCTTTTGGTGATTCTGCTCCTAAAAGGTTGCGCACAAAATAGTCCCAGCGGCGGCGCATCATATAAGGGCTGTATGGGCCGTAACCGTGCGCACTATTCGGAAAAATCACCAGATCATAGTCCTTATTGGCTTTTTCAAGGGCTTCTACAACCAGCAGGGTATTATATGGCGGCACATTATCGTCCATCATGCCGTGAGCAAGCATCAGTTTGCCTTTTAGGTTTTTGGCGAAATTTTGGTTGGCTTGGTCTTCATAGTTCGATTTGCCACTGGCATCTTTGGTTTCTAAGCCGATGTAACGTTCGCCCCAATCGTCCTCATAATTGCGGTTTTCATGGTTACCCGATTCGGATATACCCACTTTAAAGAAATCAGGATAGCGGAACATGGCGGCTGCTGTAGCAAAACCACCACCCGAATGGCCCCAGATGCCAGCCCTGTTAATGTCGATATACGGATATTTTTGAGCCAGTTGCTGCATGCCGCTCACTTGGTCGGGCAGGGTATTTTCAGACATGTGGCCATAGTTCATGTCGTGATAACTTTTAGAACGTAAGGGGTTGCTGGTACCCTCAATCAGCACTACTACAAAACCCAGTTCGGCCAGTGCCTGGTGGTCGCCCCGCGCCGCCGAAAACGACCAGTTACCCACACTGCCACCCTGCGGACCCGGATAGATGTAATTGATGATCGGATATTTTTTAGCCGGATCAATTTTGGTTGGTGTAAACATTAGTCCATACAGGTCCGTCTTGCCATCGGCTGCTTTTACCGTAATCGGTGTAGGTGCTTTCCAGCCAGTCGCTGTTAGACGAGAGATATCTGTTTTTTCTAAAGTAGCTACCAGTTTGCCATTCAGGCTGCGCATTACAGTTACGCCAGGTACATCAGGCTTGGAGTAACTATCTACAAAATAATTCTCCGTAGGTGAAAATGTAATTTGATGATTGCCGCTTTCAGGAGTCAGCAACGTAAGTTTACTACCATCAAAGTTTACGCGGTACAGGTAGCTAAAGTAAGGGTTACCGGCTTCGCGGCCACCGCCCAAAAAGTAAAGCTGCCGGTTTTTTTCGTCGACTTTAAGCAGTTGTGTTACCACAAAATCGCCTTTGGTAATAAGATTTTTTACTTTGCCGGTTTGGGCGTTGTACAAGTACAAGTGCCCCCAGTTGTCCCGTTCCGAAAACCAGATCATCTCATTGCTTTTAGGCAGGTAGCGCCAGTTAATGGCATCCCATCCCGATTCAAATTGGGTAGGTACTACTTCTTCAAAAACTTCGCGCACATCGCCGGTGACTGCATTGGCAATACGTACCTTCTCCTGCTTATGGTCGCGCGAGGTAGATACAAAGGCCAGTTGCGTGCCGTCGGGCGTCCAGTTTACATCATCAAAAGTGCCGCTGCTTGCTATATCGTCGCTTAGTGTGGCCCGGTGCGGATCAGGCTGCACTTTCAGCATAATTACTTTGGGCTGGTCTACCTCAATAATGCAGCGGTGTATCATGGCAATTTCTTTGTCGCCCGGCAAGGGGTATTTCCAGCTCTCTAACTTGGGTGTACCTACATTAGTGGTTACCAGGTACATGTCGCCCACTTTGCGTTGGTCTTGTTTAAAGGTGGCAATTTTTTTAGAGTCGGGCGACCATTGTAATATGGCCCGGTCGCTGTGCTTCCAACCTGCATTATCCGTGGCATAGCCAAAATCTTTTACTCCATCGGTAGTTAGTTGGGTTTCTTTACCCGAGGCTAAGTCGCGTACCCACAAATTATAATTTCTAATAAAGGCAAATCTTTTACCATCGGGAGATGCTACCCCATTATATACGCCGCCTCTCCGGCCCATGGCCATTGGGCGCGGCATGCGTTGCGTTGCGTCTTCGCTCAACGTATAATTTTGTAGGTCGGCCTTCCAAGCCTTGCCATTCGCGTAAAACGATACTGACTTACCATCGGCAGATGGCATGATAGCCTGAATCGGTAACTTATCTGCACTGTATTTAGTTCCGGTAGCTGTGGACAAGGCCGCCGCCATTTTTTGATGATCAAATGCGGGGCTACGCGTTCCTTTCGCCGGGTCAACCAGTACAAATTCGGCGCCTTTGGCTGTGAGTACACGATACCAAAGCTTATCGCCTGGCAGCCAGTTGGGGCGTATGTTGGCGCCGTCAACATAAGGCGCAGTATTATAGCCCATCATGCTTTCGGCATGTTCGTAATCTTTTAACGTTAAAGCAGGGGCTTGTGCATAGGCTGTGGCTGTAAAAGCGATGGCCAATGCAGGGAGTAAAAATTTATTCATCTTTAAAAGATAAAGCCAGTTTTGTTAATCAGTTTTAAAACGCAATATACTCAAAATACAATTTTTAGTTCCCAAGCTGTTTATCAACTACATATTTGTTACCTTAAGGGCCGTTTAAGGCCAATATCAGTTAGCCAGAAGCGTTATTGTTATAGTACTAATTTATTTCTCTTATGCTTACTTTATCTCACACTCAAGATTTTATAGATACTGAAGATCGCTACGGTGCTCATAATTACCATCCGCTACCGGTAGTATTATCAAAAGGCGAAGGTGTTTACCTATGGGATGTAGAGGGTAAGCAATATTTTGATTTTTTATCAGCTTACAGTGCCGTAAACCAGGGGCATTGCCATCCACGTATCATCGAGGCCTTGATTAGCCAGGCACAACAGCTTACGCTAACCTCGCGCGCATTTTATAATGACCAATTAGGTAAGGCCGAAGAGTATGTATGCCGGTTGTTTAATTACGATAAGGCCCTGTTTATGAATTCGGGAGCAGAGGCGGTTGAAACTGCTATTAAGCTGGCCCGTAAATGGGCTTATCAGCATAAAGGTATTGCCGATAACCGAGCCCACATTTTAGTAGCCGGTGGCAACTTTCATGGTCGTACCACAGGGATTATCTCTTTTTCGGACAGTCCGGAATCTAAAGACCAGTTTGGTCCTTACTTGCCAGGCTTTACTGTAATACCTTACAATGATCTGGAAGCTTTAGAGCATCAGCTAAAAAGTAACCCTGATATATGTGCCTTTTTGGTGGAACCTATACAAGGAGAGGCTGGTGTTATCGTTCCGCAGGAGAGTTACCTGGCAGCAGTACACGCTTTGTGTAAGCAGTATAATGTGCTGTTGCTGGCTGATGAAATACAAACAGGTATTGGCCGTACCGGTAAATTGTTAGCCAGTTATTATGATGATGTGCATGCTGATGTGTTAATTATCGGTAAAGCCATGGCGGGCGGCGTGTTACCGGTATCGGCAGTGTTGGCCAACGATGACGTGATGCTTTGCATCCGTCCGGGTGAGCATGGATCGACCTTTGGCGGTAACCCATTGGCTGCTACGGTGTCGGTTGCTGCTTTAAAAGTTATTGCTGATGAAGAGCTGTCTGAAAATGCCTTCGAATTAGGTTTGATTTTCAGGGAACGGATGCAGCAGCTTCAAAATAATTATCCTAATGTAGTTACGGCAGTAAGGGGTAGGGGGCTGTTAAATGCCATCGACATTGCCGACGGACTGAATTTTACAGCCTGGGATGTGTGTATGAAATTAAAAGATAATGGCCTACTGGCTAAGCCCACTCATGGGCATACCATTCGCTTTTCGCCACCGCTGGTAATTACTGTTCAACAAATGGAAACTTGTTGCGATATTACTGAGCAAACAATTGCAGCATTAGCCTAAGAAATTTGCGGATTAAACAAAAATGGGTCAGCTGTTACAGCTGACCCATTTTTGTTGATTGATGTTGACGATTAAGCTTCTACAGCGTCGCCAACTAATTTTTTAGCTACCAGATACTCTGCAATCTGTACAGCATTGGTGGCAGCGCCTTTACGCAGGTTGTCTGATACAATCCAGGCGTTTAATGTATTAGGCTGAGTTTCGTCTCTGCGGATGCGGCCTACAAACACTTCGTCTTTTTCGTGAGCATCTAAAGGCATCGGATATTTCAGGTTGGCTACATCGTCTACCACGATAATACCAGGCGAGTTGCTTAACAATTCGCGAACTTCGGTCAGGTCAAAATCGTTTTCAAACTCAATGTTTACCGACTCGGAGTGACCACCAATTACCGGGATACGTACAGTAGTAGCAGTTACGCGGATACTATCATCGCCCATAATTTTTTTGGTCTCCAGTATCATCTTCATTTCCTCTTTGGTATAGCCGTTATCCTGAAAAACGTCGATATGCGGCAATACGTTCAGGTCAATCTGGTAAGGATAAACTTTAGGGCCATCAATACCTTTACGTTCGTTAAATAACTGGTCAACTGCTTTTACGCCGGTACCGGTTACCGATTGGTAGGTAGATACCACTACGCGTTTAACTTTGTATTTATCGTGCAGCGGTTTTAAGGCCACTACCATTTGTATGGTAGAACAATTAGGGTTAGCAATGATTTTGTCCTCGGCAGTTAATGCATCAGCATTAACCTCAGGCACTACCAGTTTTTTAGCAGGGTCCATGCGCCAGGCCGACGAATTATCAATTACAGTAATACCAGCCTCGGCAAATAATGGAGCTTGCTCTAAAGAGGTGCTGCCACCAGCCGAAAATAAGGCGATATCAGGTTTTTGCTTTATCGCATCGCCGGCAGTAACCACCTTATACGGCTTACCCTTAAAAGTAACTTCTTTACCTACACTTTTTTCGGATGCCACGGGGATTAATTCTGTTACCGGAAAGTTGCGTTCTTCGAGAACCTGCAACATTTTAGTGCCTACCAAGCCGGTGGCGCCTACAACTGCGACTTTCATTGTCTTGTTTAAACTTTTAGTAATTAAAAAACGTTAATTCTCAAATGTAAACAAAATTTGATCAATAGGTTGAAATCTATATCAAATTAGTGGATTATGTCATCATTAGCAATGCTTTTTACTATCGGTTCAACAGGTGGGATTACAGGCAAATTTTTACCTTTGCGCGTTTTAAAAGCTACTGCATGAGCGAAAAGATTTTAGTGATTGGCGCTAATGGCCAGATTGGTACCGAACTGGTTATTGCCCTGCGTAACCGCCACGGCGGGCAACAGGTTATTGCCTCGGATATTAATAACCCGGTTGAGGCTATTAAAGATAGCGGCCCTTTTGAATTTGCCAATGTTTTGGATAAAGAAACGCTGTATGGTTTATTTCAAAAGCACCAGCCCACTCAGGTTTATCTGTTGGCAGCCATCCTATCTGCCGTAGGCGAGCAAAAACCTAAGCTGGCCTGGGATTTGAATATGAACGGCTTAATCAATGTGCTCGATTTGGCAGTGGAGTTTAAAACATCTAAAGTTTTCTGGCCAAGTTCAATCGCTGTGTTCGGTCCACATTCGCCTAAGCAAAATACACCGCAGTATTGCATCATGGACCCAAATACGGTTTACGGTTTTAGCAAACTGGCCGGTGAGCGCTGGTGCGAGTATTACCATGCCAAGCATGGATTAGACGTGCGCAGCATCCGGTACCCCGGACTCATCAGCTGGAAAGCAGCCCCGGGTGGTGGTACTACCGATTATGCCATCCATATTTTTTACGAAGCTTTAAAAACGGGTACTTACCAAAGTTTTTTGTCGGCTGATACGATGTTGCCGATGATGTATATGGAAGATGCAATCAGGGCTACGCTGCAATTAATGGATGCACCAGCTGAGCAAATCAGTATCCGCTCGAGCTATAATTTAGGGGGCATTAGTTTTACACCCGAAACTTTAGCTCGTGAAATTAAACAGCATCTTCCGGAATTTGCCATCAGCTACGCCGACCAAGATTCACGCCAGGCTATTGCCGACAGCTGGCCTCAATCGATAGATGATAGCCAGGCCGCGCAGGATTGGAACTGGAAACTGGAGTATGATTTGCCACGCATGGCCGCCGAAATGCTAAAAAACTTAAAGAATACCTTAAATTTGTAATGGGGATATGATTACACAGATTTTGTGATGATTTTGATGAAAGCTACGATAATTGATTGTTTTTGTTCATCAATATTGCATCATCTCACAGTAAATCAAAAGAGTAACCAAGCCATTCTGTGTAAATCAATATAATCACCTTACAAATCGGTGAAATCAAAAATATAAGCAATGGGAAGAGCATTTGAGTTCCGTAAAGAAAGAAAATTTAAACGCTGGGCCAAGATGGCCGTTCAGTTTACACGTTTAGGCAAAGAGATTGTAATGGCTGTTAAAGATGGCGGCCCAAACCCCGAGAGTAACTCGAGATTGCGTACTGCTATACAAAACTCAAAGGCCGTTAATATGCCTAAAGACCGTGTTGAGGCTGCCATTAAGCGTGCATCAAGCAAAGACGAAAAAGATTACGAAGAATTAGTGTACGAAGGTTATGCACCGCATGGTGTGGCCGTTTTAGTAGAAACTGCTACTGATAATACTAACCGTACTGTAGCCAACGTACGCAGCTACTTTACTAAAGTAGGTGGTACCTTAGGTAAAACTGGTTCTTTAGATTTTGTATTTAGCCGTAAATCTGTATTTCGTTTTGATCCGGGAGAACGTGATCTGGAAGAACTGGAATTTGAACTGATAGATGCCGGTTTAGAAGAACTGTTTGTAGAGACAGACGAAGAAGGCAAAGATGTAGCCGTACTGCATGCTGCTTATGAAGATTTTGGTAAAATGCAGAAAACTTTGGAAGGTATGGGCATTGAGCTTAAATCGGCTAAATTGGAGCGTATTGCCTTGTCGACTACTGAAATCAGCGAGGAAGATGCAGCCGACGTATTGAAGCTGATTGACAAGCTGGAAGAGGACGACGACGTGCAGGCCGTTTATCATAATATGGCCGAGTAGGTGTTAGAGTCAGGACTATAGAGTCAAGAATAAAGAAGGGAAAGTTTAAACGATGCTGTTCGAAGAGTTTTTTAAAAAGAAGAAGATAAGTCTGGACGCCTTGCAACAAGGCGATCCGGGCTTGTTTTCGGAGTTTAAATCGCACTACGAACAGATGGGTGAGAAGAGTTTCGACCATACTAAAAAATTCTGGTTCAACAAGTTGAGGCATCAGTACCCACTGCCGCCCGAGGTAAAAGCCGAAAAGTTAAGAGCCGAAAACCAAATGGCAGAGCAAACGGTAGCCGACACGCTTACCGAACCTTCGCCACGCACCCAAGCGCCTAAATTGGGCTTTACCCCTAAATTTAAAACGCCAGGTACACTACCACCGGTTACAGACACGCCAAAAACAGAGGCAACATCTGCAAGCGAAGCATCTGCAGAAACGACACACAAACCTGCAGCTTATAAACCCAGATTTCAGGATAAAAATGTACAGGCTAAATCTGCCGATGATGCCGAGGTAAGGAAGACGGAAGAAAAAACTGAGGCTATACCAGGCACAGATGGGAACGAAAAGGCGGAAACACTACCAAAAATGGGTTTTAAACCACGGTTTAAAGCCGGTGTTACTATTAACAAGCCTGCCGAAGCTAAAGAGGAGCAACCCCAAATAGAGAGTGAGGTTGAAAAGTCTGCTGATACTATCGAAGATCCTCAGCATACGGAACCTGCACCACAGGCTAAGTTAGGCTTTAAACCCCGGTTTAAAGCAGGTGCAACCACCGTAAAGCCTCCAGAAGAAAATACGGCAACAGTGTCTGAGAAGAAGATTACAGAACAAACAGAGCCAGCGTCAGAAATTGAAGCCCCAAAAGATGCTGCTGCACCTAAATTAGGCTTTAAGCCGCGCTTTAAAGCAGGAACAACTACCGTTAAGCCTTCCGAAAACGCTGATCAACCGGAACAGCCTGTTGCTATGCAACCTGAAGAACCAGCGGTTAGCGAACCTGAAAGTCCAGCTGAGACAGTGCCTGCTGCACCATCAAAATTAGGCTTCAAGCCCCGTTTTAAAGCAGGTGTAACGACTACAAGCCCTGCTGAGACAGACCCTGTGGAGACACCAGCTGAATCGAAAGCTAAAGTCGACAGCGAAGCTGCTGAAGAGCCTGCAGATAAAGCGGAAGCACCTATTGAAAGTGCATCACCTAAGCCAGCTTACAAACCACGCTTTAATCCGAATATGCTTAAGCGTACTCCGCCTACTGGGGAATAATCAGAAAATTTAATATTAATTATCACCGAATAGCTTAAGCTGCCTATCAGTTTTTAGTTAATCGTGATAGCTGCCTTAACTAAATAGGGGAGGATATCTTTCTGAAAAGAGACGAAGTTTTTACGTACATCACTATCGCTTACCGAGGTAAAAGCAAAACTGAACACAATATTCTTACTACACTTAATTAAAAACCTTATACGCTGCTGGTAGCTTTCGTGCTTGCGCATGCCGGTTAAACCCATAAAGGAGCTAACCAAAAGATCTTCCAACTCATTAGATAAATTGCGCAAAAACTCTTGTGAGTTAGTAGACTCGCGGATGAAATCCCAACCAATAAACTCATTGCAAACGGTGTATGATAAACGGCAGGTTTTCATGATCAGGTTGGTGAGGTGTGTTTCTTCGTCCAGTTCGGGCGTATCGGTATGAATCAATTCGTCAACGCTTACCTGTATGTAATCCATCAGCAACGAGTGCAAAATGGCTTCCTTACTATCAAAATATTTGTAGATGGTAGCCTTCGCAATCTTGGTTTTTTTTGCAATCTCGTTAACGCTGGTCTTGTGGTAGCCGAACTTACGAAACAGCTCTTGCGACGAACGCTTAATACTTTCTCTTATTTTATCGGCTTCCATGTATCAATTAGATACAAATATGTTAAAATTATTGACGGATACACTATAAGCACGTAACGATCGTGTTGCAGGGGCCTTAACCGGAGATCCGTCGCTCAATAAAAACTTTGATCCGCTGCATGGGTCTGTAGCGGTAAGGCCCGTATCATCCAGATTAACCGCACATTTTTTTTCGGGCTGATAGCTGCTGCAACGGTCAAAGGCCACGTAGCTGCCGCCCGGTGTACGATAAATAAGCAGGCCGGCTACCCCATAGCCGTTAATGACTACGGCACCACCGGCACTGTTTAGTTTGGTTAAGCGAGGATCGGTTAACGGGGCCTGAAAGTTAACCGCTATACTCGGTATATAACTTTGGTCGTCCTTGCCACATCCTACCAATCCAATCAACACCAAGAGCAGGTACGCCAGTTTTTTCATTATACAATATCTGTTTTAAACTGCTTTAAAAAGCGAACGTCGTTTTCAGAAAACAAGCGTAAATCACGTATTACGTATTTAAGGTTGGTAATACGCTCTATACCCATCCCGAAAGCAAATCCGGTATATTTTTGGCTATCGATACCGCAATTTTCAAGCACATTAGGATCAACCATGCCGCAACCTAAAATTTCTACCCAACCGGTGTATTTACACATATTACAGCCAGATCCTTTACAAATGGTACACGATATGTCCATTTCTGCTGATGGTTCGGTAAATGGAAAATATGACGGGCGGAAACGAACTTTAGTACCCTCGCCATACAGTTCCTGCACAAAGTGAAATAAGGTCTGCTTCAAATCAGCAAACGATACATTCTCGTCCACATACAAACCTTCTACCTGGTGAAAAAAGCAATGCGCACGTGCTGAGATGGCTTCGTTACGGTAAACCCTGCCCGGCATAATAGCACGGAACGGCGGCTTGCCGCTCTCCATCATACGTACTTGCACAGATGAGGTATGGGTACGCAGTGCAATGCTGTCTTTACTGCCATCTTTGGTGATGAAGAATGTATCCTGCATATCGCGAGCCGGGTGCTCTTCCGGAAAGTTAAGTGCCGAAAAGTTATGCCAGTCATCCTCAATCTCCGGACCTTCCGCTACCACAAAGCCTAAACGTTTAAAGATGTCAATGATCTCGTTGCGCACCAACGACAGCGGATGACGCGAACCCACTGTAAAGCCTTCGCCAGGTAAAGTCAGGTCTATTTCTGATTTTACACTGCTGGTTTCCGATTCAAACTGTTCTTTAAGCAATTGGTATTTACCTTCGGTTAACTGCTTAAACTGGTTGAGTACCTTACCTAAGGTGCGTTTCTCTTCGGGCGTGGTAGTTTTAAACTGTTCAAATAAGTCTTTGATCAGTCCTTTGGTACCTAAATATTTGATGCGGAAGGCTTCCAACTCATCAGCATTAGCTGGGTTGAAAGATTCCACTTCTGTGGTATATTGATTGATTAAATCTTGCATTAATGTAGCGTTGCGCTTAATATAAACATTAGCCTTTTAAAGGCAGGTTAACAAAGATAAAATTTAAACAGGGATTACTTAATAACGCCCAACTCCTTGCCCACTTTAGTAAAAGCAGCGATGGCTTTATCCAGGTGTTCCTGTTCATGAGCGGCGGAGATTTGTACGCGGATGCGGGCTTTGCCTTGCGGTACAACCGGATAATAAAAGCCAATTACATATATGCCTTCTTCGAGCATACGAGCAGCAAACTCTTGTGCTAATTTGGCTTCATAAAGCATTACAGGTACAATAGGATGTACACCCGGTTTGATGTCAAAACCGGCATCCGTCATCTGCTGACGGAAGTATTGTGTATTGCTATGCAACTTGTCGCGCAGCTCTGTGGTCTCGCTCAACATATCCAATACCGTGATTGAAGCACCAGCAATAGACGGAGCCAAAGTGTTTGAAAACAGATATGGACGTGAGCGTTGGCGCAATATATCAATAATTTCTTTACGGCCGGAAGTAAATCCACCCGACGCTCCACCTAAGGCTTTACCCAAGGTGCCGGTAATAATATCAACACGGCCCATTACGTTATGATGCTCATGGGTGCCGCGACCGGTTTTACCCATAAAACCCGAGCAATGGCACTCATCAATCATTACTAAAGCACTGTATTTATCGGCCAGGTCACAGATTTTGTCCAGTTGCGCAATAGTACCATCCATTGAGAAAGCGCCGTCGGTTACAATGATGCGATGGCGAAGGCTCTGTGTAGCTTTCAGTTTTTCTTCCAGATCGGCCATGTCATCGTGCTTGTAACGATGTCGTTGAGCTTTGCATAAGCGTATACCATCTATGATTGAGGCATGGTTCAACTCATCAGAGATGATAGCATCCTGCTCGTTAAATAAAGGTTCGAAAACACCGCCATTGGCATCAAAAGCAGCTGCATATAAAATGGTATCCTCGGTGCCCAAAAACTCAGACAGCTTTTTTTCCAGTTCCTTGTGCACATCCTGTGTACCGCAAATAAAACGTACTGATGACAAGCCATAGCCATGATCGTCAATTGCTTTTTTAGCCGACTCGATTACTTTAGGGTGAGAAGAAAGCCCGAGGTAGTTATTGGCGCAAAAGTTTATCACTTCCTGCCCGCCCAATACTTCAATATCTGCCCCTTGAGGCGAAGTTATGATGCGTTCTTTTTTATATAATCCGGCTTTTTCAATGTCTGCTAATTCTTGCTGCAAAACCGGTTTCAAGGTGTTATACATGGCGGTATGTGTTTGGGGCAAAGGTAAGCAATATCAATTATTTAGCGTGCAATTTAAAAGGCACTGGAAATTATTTAGGTAGCAAAACAAACATTTTGCGCGCAAACGATATATATACGTATTACGTCCTCTTATGAAAGCATATTTATTTTTTGTTTTTTTTATAGCCGCTACGCTGCAGGTATCTGCGCAGACCTACCGTTTGTTTGGTCGTATTACCGATGAGCAAAAAAATCCTGTTTCTTTTGCGTCGGTATATATTCGTAATTCTACTTACGGTAGCACCGCCAATGAGCAAGGCGATTACGAGTTTATATTAAGCCCTGGTACCTACCAGGTGGTTTTTCGTTTTGTAGGCAACTTGGAGCGGGTGGAGAAAGTAACCATCACTAACCAAAACCAGGAACTAAACGTTACGCTGGCCAATGAGCCGTTTGCCTTGCAAGCTGAAGCCGGTACCGGTAACGAAAGTGACCCGGGTGTTGGCCTGATGCGTAAGGTAATTGACAAACGCGAATATTATCTGAAGCAGGTAGACGAATACTCGTGCCGGGTATTTGTAAAAGGTGTGCAGCGGTTAGTAAGTGCACCTCAAAAATTATTTACTAATAATGTGTCGCGCGCTTTACAGATTGATACTAATAAAAAGGGAATTATCTACCAATCGGAGTCTATTTCGCAATACAACTTTAGAAATCCGGATTGGGTACGCGAAAAAATGATTGCCTCTAAAACGGCTGGTCAAAACACGGCTTTTAGTTACAATAAGGCTTCGGACTTACAGGTCGACTTTTATCAGAACAGCTTTGATATACAGGGGCTAAGTGCACGTGCCTTTGTGTCGCCGTTTGCTGATAATGCCATGTCGTTTTACGATTACAAGCTTTTAGGAACCTCGATAAAAAGCGGTCGTCGTATCTATAAAATTCAGGTTATCCCTAAACGTCATAATGAAGCTGTTTACCAGGGTAACGTATATATTGTGGATGGCGACTGGCGTATTTATGGGGTTGATTTATTTCTGACTAAAAAAGATGCTAACATCAACTTTGTAGATACCTTAAATATCAGCCAGCAGTACATCCCGGTAAGAGATAGCATCTGGATGCCGATTTCTACTTTATTTGATTTTAAAGGAGATGTGTTGGGCTTTAAGTTCAAAGGATATTACCTGGCTATTTATAATAACTACAACCTCAATCCACAATTTTCAAAAGGTTTTTTCAATGGCGAGGTAATGCGTATTGATACGCAGGCAAACGCTAAAACTGCCCGGTATTGGGCCAGCAACCGGCCTGTACCGCTTACTGATCTGGAGGCGTTGGATTATAAGCGAAAAGATAGTATTGCCTATGTGCATAACCAGCCTCAATATCTCGACTCGGTTAACCGGGCCAGTAATCAGATCAGTTGGTTTAGCAACTTAATATTTGGTTACCAGTATTATGATCGTAAAAGCCGTCAATCGTTGTACGTTTACCAACCGTTTCAAACCGTGTTTTATAACACTGTAGAAGGGTGGGGTATAAGTGCTAAGGTGCATTATATCAAAGGATATGATAACGGACAATCGTTTACGGTGACGCCTAATCTTCGATATGGTTTTGCTGCCAAGTTGCTCAGTGCAAATTTAGGGCTAACTTATAATTATGACCCTGAGCACCGTGCTACATGGTCGGCCCGGTTTGGCAGTGATGTGTTAGATTTAAACAATGCAGGTACACGTTCACTGTTATTCAACACCTTAAGTACTTTATTATATGAAAATAACTACGTTAAGCTATACCGTACTAAGTTTGGTGCAGTAGCCTGGCAGCGGGAGATTGCTAATGGTTTATTGTTAAATGCACAAGCCTCATATGCAGACCGTAGGCAATTGTACAATGTATCTTTTAATCATATCAGGGACATTGAGGATAAAACTTACACAGCCAATAATCCGTTAGCTATGCCGCCCGAGGTAGAGTCACAACTCTTCCCAACCAACCAGGCTCTTACTGTAAAGGCTTCATTAACTTATACTATCAGGCAGCAATATGTCATCCGCCCCGACGGTAAATATTATGAACCTTCAAAGTATCCTCAAATACGACTGAACTATCGTAAGGGGGTGAGCGGCGTGTTAGGATCGGATGTGAATTATGATTTTGCATCGCTGGATGTGTTTGATGACCATTTGAAGGTGGGATTGATTGGCTTTTCGGCGTTCAAAATTTCTGCCGGAACGTTCCTAAATCATCGTAGCCTATACTTTATGGATTATAACCACTTTTTTGGTAACCAGGGTACAGTGTTTAATCCAACCATTGGTAACTTTCACTTTTTGCCGTTTTATACCTACAGTACCGACCGTGCTTTCATTGAAGCTCATTATGAGCACAATTTTGCAGGGAATTTCCTGAGCAAAATTCCTTTTATCCGTAAGCTTAAGTTAGAAGAGGTTGTTGGTGTAAACTATTTGACGCAGCAAGAACATGCTTCATATTCAGGAGTTGGTAATAATAACAATATTCAGCCGGTAAAAGGCAGCTACTCCGAATTTTACTTAGGTATTCAGCGCTTCATATTCAGGGTTGATTATGGCTTTGCCTTTGATGGCAACCGCAAGGTAACCCAAGGCATCAGGATATTCTATGGTTTAAGATAGGAATATTATTTTATAAAAAAGAGGCAGTATAAAAGGACGGTCTTTTTTTGTTTTAGGATGATTTTTGGTACCTTAAAGACATGGGAGGTAAGGTAGTCTTTAAGGAGTATGACCCGGACCAGTTGACGTTTTTACCGTATAAACTGGAAGAATTAGT
>CAJYJH010000050.1 GCA_913775265.1 uncultured Mucilaginibacter sp.
GTCCAGTCGTGTCTTACTTCATTCATCTGACGAACATTTAAACTGAGGGCAAATTTATAATAAAAGCTTTGTTGCCAACCATAACGGCATCAAAAAACCAACACAATCTGTGAATGTAGTGATAATGATTGATGAGGCCACCGCCGGATCAATCCCTACTCGTTTGAGTAACAGTGGAATACTGGCACCGGTTACGCCGGCCACAATCAGGTTACCTGTCATGGCTAAAAACATTACTAACCCTAACATGGGGTTAGCATCATATAATAACGCTACCACAAACACAATTAAACCTGTAGCAGCACCGTTAACCATACCTACTAAAAACTCTTTAAGTATGGTAACGTAAGCTTGCTTATCAGACAAATCGCTTAACGATATACGCCTTACGGTTACTGCCAGGGCCTGTGTTGCCGCATTACCACCCATACCGGCTATGATGATCATATAGGCAGATATGATAGGCAATTTTTTAGCGGTATCTTCATAACTGCGAATAACCGAGGCCGCCAAAAATGCTGTGGCCAGGTTAATGACTAACCAGGGCAAACGGCTTTTAATTGCGTCCTGCCAGCCACCACTCAGTTCTTCATCTTCAGATACACCGGAGATTTTTAAAATATCCTCCGTATTCTCTTCTTCTAATACGTCAATGATATCGTCTACGGTAATGCGGCCTAACAACTTCATACCATCATCGACAACCGGAATGCTGGTTAAATTATACTGAGAAAACAATCTGGCTACTTCTTCCTGGTCGAGTTCGGCCCTTACATATACGAATTCAGTGTTTACCAACTCTCCTACCGTCACCTGCTTTTTGGCCTTGATAATATCTTTGATTGATAGGAGGCCCTGCAACTCTTCGGCATCATTAACGGCATACAGCGTATAAAACTCCTCCATCTCCTCAGATTGATGAATAATGGCTTCCAGCGCCTCATTTTTGGTAAAGCTGGTGTTTACCTTAATGAGGTCGGTATTCATCAAACCACCGGCCGTATCTTCATCATACGTAAGCAGGTTACGTATGGCCGATGCATCCTCATGGTCGAGATCGTCTAAAATTTCCTGCTGATCGCTTTCGTCCAACTGAGAAATCAAGTCGGTTGCATCGTCGTAATCCAGTTCTTCGACAATTTCCGAGCGTTTCTCGGGCGTCAAATTAACCAGCAATTCAGCCGGATGATGTTCCTCATCCATGGCCGATATCACTTCGGACGCAGTTTCGGCAGGCAGGATATTGATGATCAGCTCGCGCTCGGCCGGAGACAGATTTTCAAAAAGAATGGCAATCTCGGAGCTATGATATTGTTGCAGAACCTGTTGCAAATCGGCCTCTGCTCCATCGAGGGCAACCTTGAGGCGTTGCAGGTCTGTTTTATCAATATCAAAGGGTTGCATACTGCCCAAAATACAAAAAATGACCCATATAGAGCCAAAAAAGGGCAACATTAACTATGCTACCCTTTTCTAAAATAATGTTTTACGGCAAAAACGGTTAGGCTACTTTTTGCAGCTTGTAAGAAGTATTGTCGTGGTTGATCACCAATTCGTTTTGGTCAATCGATTCAATCATAATTTTTCGCTCGCCTAAGCGGTCGTAATTATGAATCAACAGATAATAACCATCTTCATTTTTGATGAGGCGGAAAGGCGACACAATAGTACCGGCAGGTTGAGTTTCTTTGAAAAATTTGATTTTAAGCAAATGTTTAACAAAATCGAACTCGAATCTTCTCTCGTCTTCGAGATAAATCCCAATTGGCAATGTGCTCATGATGTTTTATAGGTTAGATAATGTGTATACTAAATTAGTAAGTAGCTATTTCTTTTGCAACAAAAATCATTGAATTATTTCGAGATTCTTTTAACTACTGTACAGGAATTTAACTCGTATATTGCTTAAACCATTTAGCCTGTCTATTGTTTGATTTACCTTTGATTTTCTTACCGCAATGGTGATAGTACAAGTATTATCTGCCGTTTGCGATATAATGATTAGTCCTTCTTCTTTAACGATGCGCATCACATCATTCATCTGCAAATAATCAAATTCCACACTGTAAACATCATTACTCACTTGTTCAATTACACCAGCAGCAGCAATCACCTGCTCAGTAGCAGTTTTATAAGCACTAATTAACCCTGGAACGCCCAACAACCTGCCACCAAAATACCTGACGACGACAACCAGCGTATTGGTAATATTCTTAGACAGCAATACATTCAGGATCGGCCGCCCCGCGGTACCGGATGGTTCACCGTCATCATTCACCTTAAAGATGGTGCGGTCCGGACCTAAGCGCATAGCCCAGCAATGATGATTGGCCTTAGGATGTATGGCTTTAAGTTGCAGCAACAGCGGCTTGATGTCTGCTTCGTTTGTGATCGGAAATGCAAATGCAATAAACTTGCTGCCCTTGTCTGTAAATACGGATTCGGCTTGTTGTTTAACCGTGAGAAAAGTATCGTCGAATAACATAAGACTTTAAACAGAATAACCGATAATGATGATGGCGACCACAGCCAGCGCAATACCCAGCTTATGCAACACGCCAAGCTTTTCTTTAAATAGAATCAAACCAACCAAGGTACCGATAGCAATTACACCGATATTCATGGCCGTAAATACGGTGGAAGGATCGTGCTCCAAGGCCCGGTGTGCCTTCAAGTAAAATAAAATGTTACCGAAATTGAACAGTCCTAATATGGCGCCAAAAAAGATGTTCCGAAATAGAAATCTACGCTTCTTTACCTTTACCTGGTAAAAAGTACCTAATACCGACACAACAAAAGATAGCACGTAAACCACAAACAGAGACGCCGTATATGGTGCTATTTTGTTTAGAGCCATCTGCTTAAACAGTATATCTATCACTCCTATCCCGAAAAAAACACCTAACAAATACATCCAGGTGCTTTTGTTACTCTGTGCAACTACA
Organism: uncultured Mucilaginibacter sp.; assembly: GCA_913775265.1. Lineage (GTDB taxonomy): Bacteria > Bacteroidota > Bacteroidia > Sphingobacteriales > Sphingobacteriaceae > Mucilaginibacter. Next base: position 2,946 of record CAJYJH010000050.1, read on the forward strand.
TGCTTTTTTTGCCAGGGTATCAAGCAAAAAATGGCAGCAAATCCTATGGCAATACCTATTCCTTTTAATAAACTTAAATGATCGCCAAACAACAGAAAAGCGGCGCTTAAAGAAATAAGTAACGACAGGCGCTGTGCCACATCTGTACGCACGATGCCCGCATTACGGACCGCTGCTGCCATGATGTAAAATATGGCAGGCAGCAATATGCCTAACAGCAAATAAATATTAAGCGGCGCATTGGTAATGCTGGCAGGCTGCGGTTTTAAAAATATCCAGGTCAATAGTGCAGCAATGGAATAATTCCAGGTGATGGCCTGCAACACATTAATTTGGTACCGCCTGGCCATTTTAAGTAAAACAGAGACCAGTACGCTGCAGCAAACACTAAAAAATATATAATGCATGAAGAATTACGAGTTGTAAATAATCTGCAAAGTGTCTTCTCCCACTGCCACTGGCTGCGATGTGTGCCCGTAAACAACAGGTGCCTTTAAGCCTTCGGAAAGTAAACTTTGGCCTGTAAATATACGCGCTTCATCCCATAAACCCGCCTCAATGAAACTGTTTAAAGTATGGGCACCGCCCTCAATAATTACCGACTGTATATCCTGTAAGTAGAGCTGAAACAAGATGTATTGCGGCACAAAGCGGTCAAAATCTTCTAAAGCTATGTATTTGATGTTGTCTTCAATATCTGTTTTAATGGCGTTAAAAATTAAAGTTTCGACAGATTTATCGAACAGGTGAAGACTGGCAGGCAGGTCTAAATTGCGGTCGATAACAACGCGTTTGGGCGATTTGCCCGGCCAGTAACGGGCATTTAACTGCGGATTATCTATTAGGGCGGTATTTTTTCCTACCAATATAGCGTCCTCTTCGGTTCGCCATTGGTGAACCAGTTTTTTAGCCTCCATACCGGTAATCCAATACTGCGAGCCATCTGCCGGGGCAAAATAACCATTAGCTGTTTGAGCCCACTTTAAAATGATATAAGGGCGCTGTTTTTGTACGCGGGTAAAAAAACGTTTATTTAAATCCAGGCATTCTTGTTCAAGTATGCCAACGTTAACCTTAGTTCCTGCTTGCTGCAGCTTTTCAATGCCTTTGCCGTTTACCTGATTAAACGGATCGCGACAGCCCACAAAAACTTCCGGAATTTGATGTTGAATGACTAAGTCAGCACATGGCGGTGTTTTACCGTAATGAGCGCAGGGTTCGAGGGAAACATAAATGGCAGATTGCTTTAATAAGTCGGCTGCATCAGAGCCATAAACTTCAATAACATTATTAATGGCGTTAACCTCGGCATGGGCTTTACCATACTGCTGGTGGTAGCCTTCGCCAATGATTTTATCCTGAAAAACGACCACAGCGCCCACCATCGGGTTTGGACTTACGTTACCTTTACCCAAACGGGCCAGCTCAATGCAGCGCTGCATATAAATTTCGTGGTTTGCCATCGCACAAAAGTAGCTTTTATGTTTCTTTGTTGCATGGAAACGGTTAAAGATGCATACGATCAATTTAAAGCAACGCTTGCACCGCTATACAGCGTACAGGAGGCGGATGCCATGGCAAGTTTGGTGCTCACAACTTTGACCGGATATTCTAAAGCTAAATTGAAAGCCTTTGGAGACGATGCTATCGAAGAAGATGTTCAAAAGCAATTGCAGCAAATTTTAAAAGACTTAGTCACCGGAAAACCTGTACAATATGTTTTAGGTATTGCCCACTTTTATGGACTCGTTTTTAAGGTAACCCATGATGTGCTTATACCCCGCCCTGAAACTGAAGAATTGGTACAGTGGGTTTTAAGGACGCTAAAGGACTTAAACCAACCAACAGTTTTAGATATTGGTTCGGGCAGCGGATGTATACCTATCACAATAAAAACTCAATTACTACGAAGTAAGGTGTTTGCGTTAGATATATCAAGTGCTGCATTAGCTGTAGCCAAAGCTAATGCCGAGGCTAATCAAGTTAATGTCACTTTTGTCAAAGCTGACATTTTAAACTTACAAGCCGACGAAATTGAGCAACAGACTTATCAAGCCATCATTAGTAACCCGCCGTATGTTACCGAAACAGATAAACTGCAAATGCATAAAAATGTAACAGATTTTGAACCACATACTGCGCTGTTTGTACCAGACACTGATCCATTGTTATTTTATATCGCCATCACAGATTTTGCAGCAAAACATCTGTTGCCCGGAGGTTTTCTGTTTTTCGAGATCAACGAAAACTACGGTAATGAAACTGTCGCAATGATGCAGCAGAAAGGCTTTGTAAATGCCGAGCTTCGCCAGGACATGATGGGTAAAGACCGGATGATCCGGGCTGAGTGGCCTGGTACCTGAGATTATTAACTGCGCGGATGGTATTGAATGATTGTGCTTTTTAAATAATCCCGGTCCAAATGTGTATAAATTTCGGTCGTGGTGATGCTTTCGTGACCTAACATATCCTGTACAGCACGTAAATCTGCCCCACCTTCAATCAAGTGTGTGGCGAACGAATGACGGAAAGTATGGGGACTGATTGTTTTCTTTAAACCGATGGCTTCCGCCAATTGCTTAATCAGCATAAATATGAAAACTCGGGTAAGGCGCGTGCCCCTGCGATTTAAAAACACGATGTCATCTTCGCCTTTTTTGATCGCAACATGCACCCTGCTATGCTGTAGCCACTGCTGCAGCGCGGTTATGGCTGTTTGACTGATTGGAACTAATCGTTCTTTACTGCCTTTGCCGGTCACTTTAATAAATTCAATATCCAGGTAAAGGTTAGAAAGTTTTAGCTCTGTTAATTCCGATACCCGCAACCCGCAGCTGTACAGCATTTCTAAAATGGCTTTGTTACGTGGTCCGTCAGGTTTAGACAGGTCAATAGCGGCAATCAATTTATTAATTTCATCATAGCTTAGGGTGTCAGGCAGCTTACGCTGAACTTTAGGAGACTCTAACAACTCGGTTGGATCGGAAGTAATCAAATCCTCCATTAGCATGAATTTATAGAAGGCTTTAATGCCAGATAGTATACGTGCCTGGCTGCTCGGTATAATGCCCAACTCATTAATCCACTGTAAAAAACTCCTTAAATGCTGTAAAGTAATTAGCTCTGGATTAATGATAGTGTTTTGTATTTCAATAAATTGTTTAAGCTTATCTATATCTCTGCTATAAGATTCGATAGAGTTGGCCGAAAGCGACCTTTCTAATTTTAAATAATCCTGAAACCCCCTTATTGCCGACTGCCAGTTCACGTGTTTCGCTATTTGTGTTTTTATAACTAAGTTTGAAAGGTAATGAAAATACAAATCATCAACGGACCAAATTTAAATCTGCTTGGCGTAAGAGAAAAATCAATTTACGGCGACAGCAGTTTTGATAGCTATTTTACCACTCTGCAGCAACGCTATCCGGAACATGAGCTTTTGTATTTCCAGAGCAACAAAGAAGGTGAATTAATTGATAAACTGCATGAGGTAGGATTTAATTTTGATGGTGTCATCTTAAATGCCGGAGCATACACTCACACTTCCATAGCCATTGCAGATGCGATTGCAGGGATCAATGCACCTGTGATTGAAGTGCATATATCTAACGTGTATAAGCGCGAGTCTTTCCGTCACAAATCAATGCTGGCAGCCAACTGCATTGGGGTAATTGCTGGTTTCGGCCTTAACTCATACCGCTTGGCTGTTGAGCACCTTTCAGAAAAATAGTAACTTCTTAAAAACTACCGCGTTTAAGTGTTTTTGATATTGTAATTTAGGACTGTATTTTCCGTTACTCAAAAATGCTTAAGTGGTTGGATTCGTGTTTCAATAAATACGCTTTAGTTTTTATTTTTTTATTGCCGTTTGCTGGTTTCGCACAAAGTAGAAAGCCGGCTACGCGATCTATCAGCGACTCGCTACGCTCGGATATATTGAAGCGCGACTCAATGATGAGGTATTATAAAACCTCAGATACATCTACCAACAATTTACTTCAGCGTATTGAATATTACACACTGTCTTTCAATCAGATAAACAATCATCTCTCTAAACGGCTCGATACGGTCGAGATTAGCCAGATGCTGCCGCGTTTAGAGAAATTAACGGTGACTGTTCGTAATTTAATCTTACGAGATCGCTCAGGCACATTGAGATATTTATATGCCATCCGCGACATCTTAAATAAACAGCAGGACCGGTTAAACATCTGGCAGGAAGATTTAAAAGCCATTAACGAGAAGCTGGCAGACATTAATGAGCAAATTACTTTTGTTAACCGCGACTCGATGTTCAGGGTTTTTCCGGCAGATAGTACGCTGCGATCAACGTTCTTGAAACAACGCTCGGGCATCGAAATCAAAGCACATAAACTCGACAGCGTTAATAAAAAAGCCTTGCTGCGCATCGGATTAATGCAAAACCGGGTGACGTCGGTTTATATAAATATTCTTGAAGAAAAAGACATGATCAACTCCAAAATTCGGGCGTTTGGATTAAACGCTTTGAATTGCGAGTATGGTTATATCTGGAATATGAAGCCGGCTGTGGGTACCACATTTCTGTCATCGTGGGACAGAACAGTAAACATGAACCTACGATTGTTCAGGCTGTTGAATGATGAGACGCTGATGCATTTGTTAGGATTTATTATCTTGGCCGGGTATTTATCGTGGCTTGCTTTTAACCGCCGCAAGATCATTAAGACAAAATCAGACCCAAAAACTGTATTTGCACAAACTAAATATGTGGCTCTTTATCCTATCCCGGTAAGTTTATTAATTACTTCGCTCATCATCCCGTATCTATATAACGAGCCACCGATGGCTTTTTTAGAAATTATTTCCTTGATATCCATCGGTTGTGTGCTTTACCTCACTTTTAAAACCTGCCCTAAAGAACATTTTAACTTCTTGAGTAAACTGTTTGGATTGACGGTGATCTATAGCATAAGCAACTTATTTGTAGAAGTGTCTAATGTTGACCGGGTGGTTGTTTTGATTGTAGCTGCCGCCATCATGTGGTTGTGCTGGCTGGTGCTAAAGCGTAACTCGGACGCTTATAAGCTTGATATCCCTTATAGCAAAACTGCGCTGACCCTACTTATCATTCTGCAGGCAGCATCGGTATTGTTGAATATTGCCGGGCGTTTCAGTCTGGCCAAGATTATTGGTGTAACTGCTGTTTACAACTTTTGGCTGGCATTGTGCCTGTATTACTTTGTACAGATCATCATTCAGAGCATGTTTTTACAGCTGGAAGCTAACAAAATTGATAAGGATAGTATTAGCTCTTATTTAGATTTTAAGTTATTGCAAGGCAAGCTGCGCAGCATTTTGTTTGTAGTTGCTGTACTGATGTGGGTAGTTACATTACTACAAAATTTAAGTGTAGAAGACGGCGTGTTTAACTTAATCGGCGCTTTCTTAAATCAGTCGCGCAAATTGGGCGGTACGTTATTCACCTTCGGCAGTATCATCATTTTTGTGGGTGTAGTTTGGCTGTCGGCTACGCTGGCGAAAATCATCACTTATTTTTATGATTTTGCACATCAGCACAAGGCTACCAATGGCTCTTCAAAAAAAGGCCGCACCTCTTTATTACTGATTCGTATAGGAGTAATAAGTATTGGCTTCTTATTGGCGGTAGGTGCATCAGGTTTTCCATTAGATAAAATTACTATTATTATCAGTGCGTTGGGTGTGGGTGTGGGTTTCGGTTTACAGAATATTGTCAACAATCTGGTGTCGGGACTGATTTTAGCCTTTGAGAAACCGGTGCAGGTTGGCGATGTGATTGAAGTAGCCAGTCGTGCCGGAACCATAAAGGAAATTGGCATGCGGTCGAGCAAAATTGCGATAGGCAATGGTGCAGAAATTATTATCCCTAACGGTGATCTGATCTCGCAACACGTAGTCAACTGGACTTTAAGCGATAGCAGCCGTCTGGTAGAATTAATCATAAGCGTTGCCTATGGATGTGACATTGAGAAGGTGAAAAACTTACTGCGCAACCTGTTAGCCAATCGTGATGATATCATGGTAAAGCCTGCCCCGGTAGTATATCTGGACCATTTAAGTCAGACCTCAGTTGATTTTAAGGTGCAGTTTTGGGCTGCAGATATCTCTATGTGGACGCAGTTAAAGAGCACGGTATTATCTGCTATTTACAGCATCTTGATGGCAGAAGGTATAGAAATACCGCAAGGCAAGCAAGAAATCATCGTACATATGCCTTCCACGCAATCGCCGACGGGTCCGGTTAATGAAAATCCTTCGGGTTCAAATCAGTGAAGCGGTTTTTCTTTTTTACAAAAAACTGCACTACAATACTGCGTTTGTATAAGCCTTTCGAGTTGGGTGTATACTGTTGCTGCTCGGGATGTATTTTTTCAAGGTACCCCTTGTTCTTTTTTCGTTTCTGCTTAAAAAAGCTGGCCACGAAACTTTGGTGTGCACGGCTTACAGCCCAAGCGTCTTTACGCTTGCCTTCGGCCAAAAAGCGAATGAGCGCTAAAAAGTCGAGCCAGAACCTGAATCCGATCACCCAAGCCGAGCGCATGGGCGACATATTCTTTTTAAGGAGCAACAGGTTATTCCGGAAATTTAGATAAGTTTTAAATGGGTTTTCAGCATTCAAAGTGCCACCACCAACATGGTAAACCGTGCTTTCGGCACAATACATCACTTTGTAGCCTTTATTTTTTAAGCGCCAGCATAAATCAATTTCTTCCATGTGCGCAAAAAACTGTTCATCAAAGCCGCCTGTTTCGCGCCAGCAACGGCTACGGATGAACAGCGCAGCACCAGAAGCCCAAAATATTTCTCCCGACTGTTCGTATTGGCCTCTGTCCTCTTCCACATCAAAAAATAAGCGGCCACGGCAAAAAGGATAACCCAGGTTATCAATAAATCCACCTGCTGCCCCGGCATGCTCAAAATATGTTTTACGGTCGAAGGCTTTAATTTTTGGAGCAGCCGCAGCAATGTTATGGTCTGCCTCCATCATGGCAATTACAGGCTCTATCCAGCCGGGAGTAGCTTCTATATCCGAGTTGAGCAGGATATAATAATCAGCGGTTACCTGGTCAATTATACGATTATATCCGCCGGTGTAACCATAATTCTTATCGTTTTCAATAGTTTTGATACGGTCGCCATAATTGGACTTCACAAATTCAACTGAACCATCCGTAGAGCCATTATCCCCAACTACAACGTGCAGATCGGGCCAGGTGCTGCCTAACACAGACGGTAAAAATTGTTTGAGGTGGTTTACGCCGTTCCAGTTTAAAATAATAACGGCAACCGTTGGTTGGGTACTCATCTGGCTATATCTTCGGGCTTATATTTCCATCTTTTATGCGACCATAACCAGTATTGAGGCTCTTCCCTGATAACCTGTTCCAGGTAGTGCACATGTGCGTTAGTGATTTCGTGCTCGGCGGTATTTTTGGCATTATTAAACAAAGGCACGAAGTTACAATTATAATAACCTCTTTTTACCCGCCGTACGTCACAAAATATAACGGCACTATCTAAAGATTTGGCCAGTTTCTCGACACCCAAAAAAACCGCAGTGGGTTGATTTAAAAAAGTAGTAAAATAAGTGACCTCTTCGCGGGATGGCACCTGATCGCTCACCAGCAAAGTCATTGTTTGCTGCCGACGGAATTCTACCATTTTACGCATGGCACTCTTCATGGGTACTAATGTGGCGCCGAACTGCGTTCGCATTTGGGCGAAGTAGTCATTAAAAATTTTGTTATTCAGCGGCTTGTAAACTACAAGTCTTGGTCTATCGGTAAGCAAACTAAACTTTAAAGCCCCCATCTCCCAGTTGCCATAGTGGCCAACAGCGCCAATTACGCTGCGCCCTTCTGCAAATACATTTTCCACCGCTTCATAGTTGGTTACGGTAAAGCGGCGATTAATTTCTTTCCGTGTGATGGTTTTAAGCTTTACAGTTTCTACCATTAAATCAGCTAAATAATGATAGTATTGTTTTTCAATTTGCTGTCTCTCCGCCGATGATTTCTCCGGAAAAGCGTTAGCAAGGTTTTGCTGCACAACCGACCTGCGATATTTGATGAGGTAGAATAAAATGATGTAAATTATGTCGGCAATGAGGTAAAGCATAAAAAAAGGAAGCAACGAAACCAGGTACAGCAAAACAGTACCTAATCTTGAAAAACCTTTTCTTATCATTACTTTCGCAAAAAATTAAGCTGCAAACATAAATAATCTCTGATGGAAAACGGCGCGTTGCTACCCATGTTTTATTTACCACCTGTTGAATACTTTACCGTATTAAACCGCTATAGGCAAGGTATTACGATTGATAAGCACGAGCATTTTCCGAAACAAACTTACCGTAACCGCGCTAATATATACTCTCCCGACGGAACGCTGGCATTAGTCGTACCTGTAGTAAAAGGCGCCAAAGTACACACACCCGTAGGCGACGTAAAGATTAGCTACGATTTTAACTGGCAGCGTTTGCACTGGATGAGCCTGCAGGCCTGTTACCGCCGTTCGGCTTACTTTGAATTTTACGAGGATGACTTCGCCCGGTTTTACGAGCAGAAGTTTTCGTATTTATTTGATTACAACGAGCAACTGTTAAATATGATCCTGAAATTTTTGAAGCTGCCGATAACCATCGAATACACAACGGAGTATCATCGCCACTACGACTTGTTAACAGACTACCGTAACACCATTCACCCAAAGAAAGAGTCGGATTTTGAACAAAAAACATACTTTCAGGTTTTTGAAGAACGTAAAGGCTTTATTAAGAATTTAAGCATTGTTGACTTACTTTTTAATCAGGGCCCGCAGTCTTTAAACTACCTGTAAATGAATCTGGCTCAGCGCAAGCGTAAATCCTCTAAAATAAATAAACGGGCCGGTAACGTAGGCGATCGGCCGGGTTTAATTCGCGTACCCGAAGGCGCGCTGAAACCGCACATTAAAATATACTCTTACAACGCCCAAGAGTTGGTATGCTCAACTGGCGAAAACATTAGCACCATTTTCGACCAGTTGCGCGAGTGCACCGACCACACACATTGGATAAAGATCAACGGGTTGGGCGATATCAAACTGATTGAGGAGATTGGACATCGCTTAAACATCAGTGACCTGGTACTGGAAGACATTATGAATACGCATCAGCGCCCCAAGTTTGATGAATATGAACACTATGTGTTTGGCACCAGCAGGTTAATTACTACGGATGAAAACTGCGAGCTGACGAACTCACAGTTTTCGGTCATAGTTCGTGATAACATGATTATCAGTTTTGAGGAAACGTACGAAGAAAATTTCGAAGGACTTGAAAAGCGCCTAAAAGCGCAAAAAAGCCCAATCAGAACCTTAGGGCCTGGTTTTATTTGTTACGCTTTGTTTGATACCATTATTGACTGGTACTTTGTGGCCCTAAATCAGATTGGCGACGAATTGGAAGCCATCGAAGACCGAATTTACGATAAGGCAGATAAAACCATCATGTACGATACACAGCACCTGAAGCGTACGTTAATTAGTCTACGCAGGGCGAGCTGGCCGGAGCGCGACAAGATCAACGACATGATTCGCACGGAAAGTCCGCTGATTACCAAAGAAACCAAAACTTACCTGCGCGACGCTTACGATCACTGTATTCAAATCATTGACCTGATTGAAAGTTATAAGGAGATAAGTGCCAGCAACATTGATTTATACTTATCGATGGTAAGTAACCGCATGAATGAGATCATGAAGGTACTTACCATTATATCCGTAATTTTTATACCCCTTACATTTGTAGCAGGTGTTTATGGGATGAACTTCGCTCCTACAGATCCTGATACTAACCGTCGCCTACCCGCTAATATGCCTGAGCTATATGAGCCACATGGTTATGTTTATTGCGTAAGCATTATGGTGCTGATTGGATTATTACAGGTGCTTTTCTTTTGGAAAAAAGGCTGGTTTAACCGGTTATAATTACTTAAATTCCGGTTTCAATTGCGCTTTCATGGCTCTGCGCATCTTTATGATTTTAGGCATAGACACCGAAGTTAGATAAGCATTGTCGTTTAAATGTATGCGATAGTATCCCTGATGATATTTTTCGGCCGGATAGAATACTTTGAAATGCACCACCTGAGTCACTATCTTATTTGCATAATGTTTGGAGGCGTTCATTTTAGCCATCTCCTGATATAAAATTTGTTTCTCTTGCGGAGTACGGTAAAAAGCAATTGAGCGGTAATCGGTGCCTTCATCCGGCCCCTGTCTGTTAAGCGTGGTTGGATCGTGAGCATACAAAAATGCATCAACTAACACAGCATAACTAATTTGCTTAGGGTTGTAGTACACTTGCACTGTTTCGGCATGTCCGGTGGTACGTGTACAAACGTCCTCATAGGTCGGGTTTTTAGTGTGGCCGCCTGCATAGCCGGATACTACCCTGTTCACACCACGCAATTCAAGCAGTGCTTCGCTCATAGCCCAAAAACAGCCTCCGCCAAAGGTCGCCACCGCTTCGCCCGCCGTAGGTTTGGGCAGTATTGCAAACTGATTGTTTTGCCCCGGTTGCCCATCAGCACAACTGCTAATGATAGAAACCAGGCATAAGTATATAATTGCTTTCTTCATCATATACTAACAAACGTAAAAGGCTTTAACGCGGACTTACCGAATTCTTTACAGAATGTAATAATGCGCTAAGTCCGTTTAATTTAATTTCGTAAACTGTAGCCAGCATCATGCCTAATTTACCTGCTGGCCAGCCTTCGCGGTTCATCCACTCCAGGTAGCTCACTGGCAAATTGCATAATACCGTCCCTTTGTATTTGCCGAAGGGCATTGGCATTCTAACAATTTCAACGAGTATCTGCGAGTTTGGTGTTACATTTTCCACACGGTAAAAATAATGCTTTCAATGCTTTTTATTTTACCAATAAACGCGTTACTGCAAAACCGGCCACCGCACCTAACAAACTTACACCCACTTTAAACTTAGTAGTGGATTTAAACGGAGGAATGTATTGTGTGCCTTCGTCATTAGCATAGACAGGATGCTCGGCGTAACGGCCTCCGTTAGGTACAGCCAGTTTTCTGAAATCGTCGGCTAAACGCTTCAACTGCTCTTGTAACTCGCGGCCGCGCATCACCGGACCGTGCCCGGTGGCTGCAATACGCGGTTGTAAGTCGGATAATTTTCTAACCGATTCTTCTGCCGCGGCCCAATCCGTTGTCATATACCGTGGCGGACCCGACATTTTTTTTATATTACCTAACGCGTAAATTGCCGATTCTGGTTTTGTGGTTACAAAGGCATCACCGGCAATTAAAGTAGTATTTAATGGTAAGAAAAGTGAGATATGCCCCGGGGTGTGCCCCGGCGTATGTATCACTTTCCATTCAGGCAGCTCAGGCACGCCGTTCTCCATATCAATAATGTGTAAGGCGTTGCCAATATCAAGTGGTTTCTTGCGGAAAAAGACCGACATCAGCGACATTACACCTTCGCCTACAGTAGGGTCTGCGGGCGGATATGATGACTTACCGGTAAGGTAAGGCGCTTCTAAATCGTGAGCATATACTGGTACATGCCAATGTTCAAGCAACTCCTCTAAGCCACCGGTATGATCTGAATGTGCATGAGTGAGGACGATAGCCGACGGCTTGGTACCTGCTCCGAATATGGACTCGGCCATGGCGATAATTCTGTTAGCCGATCCTTGCACACCTGCATCAACCAATACCCAGCCTTTTGGAAAACCACGCCTGTTGGCAATAATGTAAACGTTAACAAATAAAATACGCATTCCCCAAACACCCTGGGCAACCTGGAAATATTTAACACCTTTATTAAAATTCATAGAATAGATTTATTGCCGTGATAACAATATTTTATAATCAATAGTTTTTGAAGTAAAACTTTAAGTAGTACAAAGGCAAAACAAATAATCGCAACTGGTTATTATTGGATACTATAACATACCTTGAAACAACATTTTATACTATGGAACAACAATTTGATGCCGTACTAACCGGTTCGGACACACCGGTTGAAGGAATAGCGACTATGATAAATTATCCTGGTTACAATCGTGCCTATGAGTTTAACGCCATTGACGGAACTATACAAATGGTTATTGTGCAAGAACCTAACGGGCAGTGGCAACGCGTTGCCGGCAGCGATCCTTATTTTGCCGGTTGGGTTGATGAACTGGTTGAACAAATTAATAAAGTAGATAGCACAACTATCATATAATTAAATATTTGTGATGGACAAAAAAAGTTTAGGAGGATCCGGAATATCAATTGTGCCATTTGTTTTTGGAGGCAATGTGTTTGGATGGACTATTGACGAGCGGACATCGTTTCAGTTACTGGACGCCTTTGTTGACCACGGGCTTGATTGCATCGATACGGCAGATGTGTACTCCAGATGGGCTCCCGGTAACAAAGGCGGAGAATCAGAAACGATTATTGGTCGCTGGTTAAAAAATACAGGCAAACGTAATAGTGTGGTTATCGCCACTAAGGTAGGCAGCTCTATGTCTCCAAACGATAGCCGTAAAAACCTGACCAAAGCTTATATTATCAAAGCAGCCGAAGATTCATTACGCCGTTTGCAAGTTGATCATATCGATTTGTACCAATCACATTACGACGACTTGCAAACACCTGTACAGGAAACACTGGAGGCCTACGCGCAACTGATTAAAGAAGGTAAGGTAAGAGCCATCGGAGCTTCAAATTTTGGAGCCGAGCGCCTGCTGGAATCTTTGAATGTAAGCAAAGAATTGAGCTTGCCGAGCTATGTAACTTTGCAGCCGGAGTATAACTTGTATGATCGAGAAGGTTACGAGAAGGAGTTAGAACCGGTATGCGAGGAGAATAACTTAGGCGTGATTACTTATTACTCATTGGCCAGCGGTTTCTTATCCGGCAAGTATCGCTCTGAAGCGGATTTCAATAAAAGTAAACGCGGCCAGGGAATCAAAAAATACTTGAATGGTCGTGGTATACGCATCCTGAACGCCTTGGACGAAGTAGCTAAAAACTACAGCACAACTCCGGCAACGGTTGCGTTAGCCTGGGTGATAGCACGCCCAAGCGTTACAGCACCAATAGCGAGCGCTACAAGCGTTTCGCAATTACAAGAGTTGGCCAGGGCTGTAAGCTTAAATCTGCCACCTGAAGTAATAGATCAGCTGACGGAAGCCAGCGCTTATTAAAACATAAATCTCAATGGTAAGATAATATATTTTCGCATAGGTAGCTTACTGATAGCTACTTATGCGAAGATTTAGTTTCTTTAATTGTATCAAACTCAAAATCTCTCACAAAATCCCAGGGTCCGTTTTTGTATTCATAAAGACTCAAGCCTATTCCCTTTGCAGTAAACGGTTCAAACCTTTCATTCAATTGCGCCTTCAATGCACGGGCTTGCTCCGGTGCCACTTTATTTTGTACAGTGACGTGCGCCCACAATCGTTGACGGTCCTGAGGTGTGAGCCAATCAAACCACAATTTTTGTATGTAGCTATGCAATTGCCCCAACGGCGGGCACTCAATCTGGAAAGCTACACCATTGCCAATACTTTTTACTTCAGTTACCTGTAATGACAACGTCTGGTTTCGACTAACGATTGACTCTATATCATTAATGAGCTGCAATTGGTTTGGCGGCAAATGATGAAACAATGTTAAATGGGCCGCCAAATAATTACGTTCGGCCGGAAAGTGGGCTTCGCGTAGTTCATCAAAATATTGCTGACTATCTTTGTCAAGCTTTACAGTTAATATGAGTGGAGCATCAGACATACCCTATCAACAGCGGTCTTTTATAACTGTTTCTGAGCCCATCAAATCAATTAAAGGCTGTTATTATGATAGTACTCGTTAAAACGTGAACTTTCAGGTTTAGCTAGTTGATATGTAAGCATCTGTTTCATAGATAATTACAGCTAAGTTTATTAAACTCAAAAAGAATTTACAAAAGCTTAACTTTTATGCGCATTTTTTACTTGCATAAGTAAAATTTATTTAAATACTTTGCACAAAATTTAAGAGCAGAACGCAGTCATCCAAAAATGAAAATACAAAGCATCATAAGGCCATTTACCGGAGCAACTATTGCACGGTTCGCCACTGCTTTGCTTACTGTTGTTTCCGTTAACTTCCCGTCACGACGACGATTGTTCATTCCCCGGGTTTGAAAAAGGTTTATCCTTTGCAATCGTTAGTCAACTGAAGTTTTTTCAAACTTCTTTTCAATAAATCCATTAAAACAAAGAAGGCTTTTAAAGCCTGACCTTTAAGGTAATCGTTAACAGATCATGACCTTACAAGATTTTGATATTATTGTTGCCTCAGAGAAACATGTCGATTACGCTACGCAAATCTGCGACGAGATGCTGGCATCAGCAAAAGCTCGTGG
>CAJYJH010000051.1 GCA_913775265.1 uncultured Mucilaginibacter sp.
TAAGTCCCGTAAACCAGTGCACGGTATCAATCTGGTGACTCATCCATTGGCCGGGCAACCCCGACGAGTAAGGCCAGAACAAACGGTACTCGAGGTATATACGCGGGTCAAACTTTTCGTAAGGGCGGTTCATTAAAAAGCGCTTCCAGTCGGTGTCTTCCTCTTTTAATATAGGAAGCAACTCAGGGCGGCGCCAGCGGCCCGGCTGGTTCACGTTCCAGGTAAGCTCTACCATGGTAATGGGCCCAAACTTGCCCGACTTGATAAATTCGTTGGCTGCATGGTAGTTAGCTCCACTGCGGCGCTGCGAACCGATCTGTACTATTTTATTGGATTCTTTTACCGCTTTGAGGGCCGCTTTGTTGTCGGCCATGGTTTCGGCAAAAGGCTTTTCTACATAAGCATCACATCCGGCCTTTACGGCCTCTATGGTGTGCAGCGCGTGCTGAAAATCGGCCGTACTGATAAAAACGGCGTCCACCATTTTACTGCCATACATTTCTTCGTTATTGCGGAAAGCCTTTACATCATTCTGCATCTTTCCTTTCCACATAGCTGCACCATCTTCCCGCCGTTTTTTCCAGATGTCGGACACGCCCACAATTTCAAAATTCAATTCTTTATAATGGTTCATGAAACACGGCATGTGCGAACTGCGGTGCCTGTCAGAAAAACCTACTACGCCAACCCGCACCCGGTCGTTAGCGCCTATGATCCGCTTATAACTTTTGGCACTCCAGCTGGTTTTAGAAAGCATTATCCCGGCTCCGGCAATAGTTGCCTGCGCAATGAATTTACGACGTGAATTCTCCATATTTTGTAAACGAAACTCTATGATTAGGATAGCTGGTGTGTCCGGCATACGAACCGGCTTTGATCTCAAATATCGAAGAATTTATCAGAAAAAAGTGTTAAAGTGCTCTGCTATAGGAAGAGCCCCTAAGCTTTAAATTTTTTATTATATTGATTTACAACCTCTTAATCACTTCATGCAATCAACCTCCCTCTTAATTTGAGACGAATCCGCTAAAAAATGAACAAATGCCGGACAACTTATTATTTTACATTTGACTTAATAATCACCGGCCGAACATCAACTGCTTATACCGGAAAATAAACCAATATGAAAACCATAGTTTTTGCCGCTGCTACCTTGCTGATCACATTTCAAGGCTATACACAACCGAATCAAAGAAAACTCATTGAATTAGCCGATCCGTCAGTGTTTCATGAGAGCGGCAAGTACTACTTATACGGTACCGGTGGTTTCAACGGTTTTACAGTTTACACCTCCGCTGATTTATTTCACTGGAAAAGGTCTGATAAAAAAGCACTACGCAGTGGTGATAGTTATGGTAGTAAAGGCTTTTGGGCTCCACAGGTAATTAACCATCAAGGCAGATATATCATGGCTTACACTGCAAACGAGCAAATTGCCATAGCTCAAAGCCATAGTCCGCTAGGTCCGTTTACACAGGTCAAATATCAACCAATTACTTTATCAGGTAAACATATAGACCCTTATATTTTCAAGGATACCAACGGCGATTTTTACCTTTACTTTGTAAGACTGCAAAAAGGTAACCGTATTTTTGTTGCGCGCCTTAAAGATAATTTGACTGATATTGATAGCTCCACCGTAAAGGAGTGCCTATCTGCTGAAGGTGGTTGGGAAAATACGGAGAATGCTTCTTGGTCCGTGACCGAAGGGCCAACTTTGATGAAGATTGATAATTTGTATTACCTTTTTTATTCGGCCAACGACTTCAGGAATATTAACTATGCAGTGGGCTATGCAATCTCTAAATCACCACTAGGTCCATTTATAAAAAACAAGCATAATCCGATATTAAGCAGAATACAAACCGGGCAAAATGGTAGTGGCCACGGCGATATATTCATGGCCGGTGATGGTAAGTGGTATTACGTTTTTCATACTCACGAATCGGCCTATAAAGCCGGCGAGCGTAAAACAGCAATCATTCAGTTATCCCTTTCGAAGGGAAAACCTAAACAGCTTACTGTTGTGCCCGGCACATTTCGCTATCTTGAAAATAACGATGGTATAAGCGATACTACAGCAAATTAATCCTAATCCGCAGGCATTATAATTCTGAGCCGAATTGATAAATAGTAATGCTTTTAAAGGGCACACCAGCTTTTAACATAGTAGACGGGAATGCAGGCTGATTAGGAGAATCAGGAAAATGCTGTGTCTCCATACAAAATGCGGTACGGGGTTCGTCTTTATGACCGCCCTTCATTAGGTTTTCACCCTTCATGTTGTTACCACTGTAAAACTGCAGACCAGGTTCGGTAGTGTACACTTTCATCACAATACCACTTTTATCTCCTTGTGCAATAGCTACCGGTTCAGCAATGGTATGCTTATTCAACACATAATTATGGTCAAATCCTTTAGCTAGTTTCAGGTCACTGTAGTCCTCATTGATGCGCGTGCCTATCGCAGTGAGTTTAATAAAATCAAACGGTGTTCCGGCTACATATCTAAGCTTCCCGGTCGGTATCATAGTGCTATCAACCGAGGTAAACCGATTTGCATTAATCTTGACTTTGTGTTCTGTAATACGTCCACTAGTCACCCCGTTTAAATTGAAGAATGCGTGGTTGGTAAGATTTATGACTGTATTTTGGTCTGAAACTGCATAATAAGTTATGTTAAGCCCATTATTATCCAAAAGCTCATAGGTTACCTTCACCTTCAAATTACCAGGAAAGCCCTGATCTATATTTTTTGAAATATAGGTCAGTTCAAGCTTTTGGGTGTTAATTTGCCGGGCATCCCACACAGCATCCTGAAAGCCATTTTTGCCGCCATGCAATGTATTGGGGCGTTTGTTCACAAAAAGCTGATAAGTCTTTCCGTCAAGCTGAAACCTACCTTTGGCTATCCTGTTTGCATAGCGGCCAACGATGGCACCATAGTACCTTCCTGTTGATTGCTGATAACCATCAATACTACTAAACCCAACAATTACATCAGTAGGCTGGCGTTCTTTATTGGGCACTATTAGAGAAACCAAGCGACCGCCATAATTGGTGACCTGTGCTTTTACACCATTAGGATTACGGAGGGTGTACAAATGAACTGCCCTACCGTTGATTGTTTTATTGAATGCCGAGGCTAAGATTGCAACATTGCCGCTTTCAATTAAAACATCTTTTGTCGAATTAACGTCCTTTTGCCTTTTAAGATTGCAGGCTGCCAGCCATACAGCTATTAACAACAAGCATGACTTAATTTTTAATGTAACTTTCATCATTATTAACAGCGTTGTGTCGTGGCCGGCTTTTTCTGTTTAGTTCTCCTGACTGCTTGTATTTTTATTATCAACTGCTATTTGTTGTTCAGCAGCAATAGTATATGCCCCGGATGGAACCGGGATCGGCACGCCGATTTTTACTGGTATGCCAAAGTTTGGTGTACCATCGGTATTCCACGTAAATTTTTGCATGCGGGGCGAGCGTTTGCCGCCGCAACCACAGCCGGGTGCAGCGTTGGCATGGTACAAAATCCAGTCCTCCTTACCATCGGGCGATGTAAAAAAGCTATTGTGCCCAGGCGCGTAAACGCTATTCTCTTTGCTTTGCTTAAACACCGGTTCTTTGTGTTTTACCCACGATGAGGGGTTGAGCAGGTCGGCATCAGCAGAGGCGGTTAGCATCCCCAGGGCATAATCATCCGTCCAGCAACCACTGGCTGAATAAATCAGAAATAATTTATTACCTCGAATTAAAACTTCAGGACCCTCATTGACATTAACATGTGACGGATTGTTGGAATCGTGTAAATCGCCGTTTTTCTCCCAATCGTATTGCGGACTTGATATTTTATAACGCTTTCCCTGGAGAGTATAAGGGTTCTTCATTTTTTCGATAAAAATATCCTGCTGGCCATTTTTATCGCCTTCCCAGCCAGACCAAATGAAGTACAGCTGCCCTTTATGCGTAAACACCGATCCATCGATAGCCCATTTATTACTTTCATCGGCAATCTGCCCCTTGAATACCCATTCGCCTTGCATCGGGTCGGGCGACGAATTTTCAATCACATAAAGCCTATGATGATCATTATGCCCGTCGTCCGCAGCGAAATACATGTACCATTTATTCTCCAAAAAATGGATTTCGGGTGCCCATATCTCTTTGGAGTAGGCGCCTGTTACAGGTGGCGTCCATACTACTTTTTTTTCGGCAGTGCTTAAGTCGGCAATGTTGCAAGTTTTGCGCAATACTAAAGCATTACCAGCAGTGTTGGTATAATAGTAATAGCCATCCTTATAAGTCATCCACGGGTCGGCCCCGGATGGCAGAATGGGGTTGGTAAACATTAAAGTTGTACTAGTTTGTGCCAGGGTTGTAGCAGAAAGCAGTGCACCATAACCCCAAATAAAAATTAATAAAAGTTTAGGTTGCAAGAATTTAAAAAGCACACTATAAGTAAAGCTTTTTTTAATAAGGTTCATGTCTGATAGAGTTTGATAATATATTTTAAGTATTAATCAGAAACGCCTGACGCTGTCAGGCAGTCATGTATTTTTGCCATTTCAGCTTGCGTTCAAGTACTGATCTATAAGTGCCAGTAATCAACACTGATACGTTCGGAACCTTCAAAAAAGTTCTAAGTGAGTTTATAAAAATGCATCAATTTTGCATCGTAACTTTCTTACCAAATCACAAAACCGGTTAATCCCGTTTAGTTTCCTGTTTTATAAAGTCTACTTCATCAGCCTTGTACGGGCTGCCATCTTTACGGAATATATCATGAAACCATAGCTGCGGTTCACTGCCATCTGATATAGGAGTATCCCAGGCGTAAATAGTATTTGACTTCCCTGAAACTAATCCCCAGTTAATGGCGCCAATTTTTTCTTTTTTTAGTAGTGGCAAAATGTTGCTGAAAAGGCTTTTATTACGACGTGCCATGTATTCGGTACAAATTAATGGCCGCCCATGGGTTTTAAGTACTTGCAGTATGCGTAAATGCTTTTCGGGTTCTTCGTACTCGTGGTAAGTAATCACGTCCGAATTAAGGGCCTGAAAGGTATTCAGCTTGGTCATATCCCATGCCCACAAGCCTGATGATATGGGTTGATCATGGTCAGTTTGACGCGCCCAGGTAAATACTTTCGAAAGAAGATCGTAAGATTGATCACGCCTTTTAGAGTTACCTGGCTCATTGTATAAATCCCACAGCAAAATACGCTTATCGTGACCAAAGGTGTTGATCACATCTTTTACGTAGGTGGCTAAAGCCGCATAATCTTTATCTGTTAAATTTCGCCCAGGGTCCTGCGACCAGCCAGAGTTATGTACGCCCGGTTTAGGATCGGGCTGCTTTCCAATTTTAGGATTCGGGTTCCAGCAATCATCAAAAAACACAAACATTGTCCTAATATGATGTTTGTCGGCAATGCCTAAATAATTTGACATGCGCTTTTTAAACCCAGATGGGTCTTGTTGATAAGCGAGGCTATGCAAAAACACACGCATCGTGTTGAAGCCTATTCCTTCGGCCCATCCTAATTCTTTATCGATAGTTTCAGGATCGAAAGTATTCGCCTGCCACATTTCTAATTGGTTAATGGCTGTGCTTGGGATGTAATTAGCACCTGTTACCCAAGCTTGTTTGCTGTACCATTGCTGTGCCTTTTCAGCCGACCAAACCGTTCCGGCGGGTTTTGCAGGAGGTTTAAGCTGTGCGAAAACTGAGGCACCGAAAAAGACATAAGACAACGTCGCAAGTATGATTTTCTTCATATTTATTGATTCAAGAACCTTGGATCCACGTACATAATAAAATAATTGGCTGTACCAACGTAGTGGTTCTCTCGCTTCAAATTAAAAAATATAAATACTTATATATTGTTCAACTTATAGTCGTTTAGTCTCAAAATCCATTTATATTCTCCACTATGAGCCATCTGTTTAATGTATTATCTGGAGCTTCAAGCACAGTTTGATATACGCTTGAGGGCATATGCTTCACATCAATCGAGGCATGTTGGTTTGCCACCGGTACTTCGGCCAGCAATATATAATCGCCTGTACCGCCGCTTGCAAATTGTTGGTGTTGAAGCCCAGAGTTTTATTTTGCCTTACTATCCTGGCTAAAGCGATCAATAGAACATAAAACTCCCCTATATTTTTCCTAACCTGCCTTTAGCACAAATAATAGCCATACAGTGCCCTCATCCGCTGTCGCTTTCAGACACGATAGAATATGATAAAAAGTATGAATAAAGGCAGATACTACGATTAACCATATACATTAAATTTCTAGTTCTTTATAAAGAAATATAGGCAAATAACGAACGAGCTTCGGTATTCTATGTCCACTCCGGGAATTGAGAAATATTTAAATCTAACATTGAAATTGATTTCATTTCAGCGTCGCTGAGCGTGAAATCAAAAATTTTTAAATTTTCAATCATATGTGCTTTTTGAACAGTTCTGGGTATTGCTACTATCCCACGTTGATAATGCCACCTTAAACTTACCTGAGCATTGCTTTTATTGTATTATCTTCCAATACTAGCCAACGTTTCATTTGTAAAAAGCCCATTTCTATCTTCTGCAAATGGTGCCCAAGCTTCCGGTTGTACTCCGGTCTTCTTTAAATAATTATAACAATCCACCTCTTGAAAGAAAGCATGAGTTTCAATTTGATTTACTGCGGGTTTAATTTTTGCCACCGACATCAAATCTTCATACTGAGCCGGGGTAGAGTTGCTTATTCCTATTGCTTTGATTTTACCTTCTTTGTAAAGCTCTTCCATCATTCTCCACGAACCTTTAAAATCTCCTCTTGGTCGATGAATTAGATATAGATCCAAATAATCGGTGTTCAGTTTTTTCAGAGAGGTTTCAAAAGCTACTTTTGTCTTTTCATACCCGGAATCGTCTACCCAGAGTTTTGAGGTTATAAAAAGTTTATTTCTTTTTATGCCGCTATCTTTGATTCCAACCCAACAAAGGTTTCGTTTCCATATCGGCTCGCCGTGTCAAAAAGGAGATATCCTACAGAAATAGCTTCAGCGACAGAACGTTTACATATATCATCTCTTAGTGAATAAGTGCCGAACCCAAGAGTTGGCATAAGCAAATCGTTATTCAGCTTAACGGTTGGAATTAAGCTATTATCTATTATAGAGTTTGCAGCACTGTATGCATTATCGCAAAAACAGGGCAAAACTAGTGCGGAGGCTGCAAGTCCTGCACTTCGTTGTAAAAAATCACGACGCTTCATTGGGTTTAGTCGGTTCTTGTTTTCCTTATTATGTTTATAAAATCGGTTTGTATTTC
>CAJYJH010000052.1 GCA_913775265.1 uncultured Mucilaginibacter sp.
GGCGGTTTAGGGGGCGAGTTTTTTGCCGAAACGGGATTGGCACTTAAACGTGAGGCTAACCATTACCATTATTTCACCATTACCTTGGCTAACGACTATGTAGGCTACGTATGCCCCGAACATGAGATAGAACGGGGCGGATATGAAACCTGGCGCTGCAGAACCAGTTATCTGGAGGTAACTGCCGAACAAAAAATAAAACAAACGTTATTGTCGCTGATTGATAAGTTTTAGTTTGCTACATAGATGAACAGTACGGATAACTTAACGGTGCCTTGGTATCAGATTAACAACATTGACCAGTTGGATACACCGGCATTAGTGTTTTATCCTGAGCGAATTAAGCAAAACATTGATATTTTAAAAAGTTACGTTAGCGATGTAAACCGTTTACGGCCACACGTAAAAACACATAAGTGTGCCGAGGTAACCTGCCTCATGTTAGATGCAGGCATTACTAAGTACAAATGTGCCACTATTGCTGAGGCAGAAATGCTGGGCCTATGCCAGGCACCTGATGTGTTGCTGGCCTATCAGCCGGTGTTAGCTAAGGTACACCGGCTCATACAATTGATCTTCAATTATCCGCAAACCACTTTTTCTTGCCTGGTAGACAATGCAGTTTCTGCCACCATGATATCCTCAGAGGCTGATAAGTTTGGCTATCGTATCAATGTATTTATAGATGTAAACGTCGGCATGAACCGTACCGGTATTTTACCTGCTGATTTATTCGAACTTTATAAGTTCTGTACATCTTTGTCAGGCATCGCCGTAAAAGGACTTCATGCTTATGATGGTCATATTTACGAGCCTGACTTATTGAAACGTACGCAAGAATGTTTAGAAGCCTTTGCGCCGGTAAAGCAATTGGTTGCTCAAATTAAAGAAGCTGGCTTACCTGAGCCGGTTATTGTTGCCGGAGGTACGCCAACCTTTCCTGTATTTGCTAAGATGCCTGATGTAGAATGCAGCCCCGGTACGTTTGCGCTATGGGATAAGGGATATGGTTCGCTATTGCAAGATCTGCCGTTTTTGCCTGCCGCCTTGGTGGTTACGCGGGTTATTTCAAAGCCTGACCATTATACTTTGTGTTTAGATATGGGGCATAAGGCTGTCGCTGCCGAAAATGAGCTGGCAAAACGGGTTCAAATACTCAACTTGCCTAACTTGCAATTTTTGGGGCACAGCGAAGAACATTTAGTAGTACGTACCAAAGAGGCGAATACTATAAATATCAGCGACGTGTTTTATGGTTTACCTGTTCACGTTTGTCCAACCTGTGCGTTATACGACCGGGCAGGGGTTGTGAGCAGCGGCGCATTAACCGACGAATGGAAAATTATTGCACGCGACCGAATCATCAACTATTAAATATAATCGCTCTTAGGAGGCCTTATCCATCTCCATATTTAACAATCTGCGGTAGTCGCTTGGAGTTATATTTTTAAGCTTCTTAAACTGCCTGTTAAAATTGGCCAAATTGTTAAACCCGCATTCATAAGCCACCTCCACTATATTATGCTTGTCTTCCGCAATTAATTTGCAGGCATGGCCTATGCGCACAGCATTTAGGTATTCTACAAAGGTCATCCTAAACTGGTTCTTAAAAAAGTTGCAGAATGCAGTAAGTCCCATATTTGCTACGGATGCAGCCTCGGGCAGGGTGATATCTTTATTAAAATTCTGAAGAATATACTCGGTGATTTTTTTAAACCGGCCGGGCGATTCGTACTGAAAGTTTTGAACAAATTTTGGACTGGCCAGTAAATTATAATCGTTGATGTTCGACAGAATTTCAAAGATGGACATGAGTGCCGATAAACGCTGAATACCGTTCATGCTAATCATGCTTTTCATAATCGGGATAATCTTATTCCGGGCTTTACCCTCAATCACAATACCCCGCTCAGATACATGCAGGAATTTTCGGAACCCTTCCAATTCGGGTATATTCAGAAAGCGCTCGCCCAAAAAATCTTCCACAAATTGTATCACAATAGCATCCGCCGGGTTTTCATCATCGCTTTGTATATACTTAGCATCGTTTACCCAAACATGCGGTAAGCGCGACCCCATAAATACCAGGTCGCCCTCGCCAAAATAGCCAATGTGATCGCCTACCATCCTACGGCCTGTACTTTTATTCACTAATACTAATTCATACTCCGGATGGTAATGCCATGGGCAAGGAAAAAACTTTCCGGTCTCTTTAAAAACAATGAATGATTTGTCGAACTCCTGCGGTAAACGTTGCTCAATGACTTTCATAGCCCTTAAATTAATGATTTAATACGGTTTTAATAATGGGTTTATAAGCAAAAATTGGAAACTGAAAGATAGTATTATAAATGCAAAGAAAAATAGCAACTAATTGAAAATACCACCACTACATTTGGTTCACTATCCATCTCATAAAATATAATACTGTTCAATAATACACTCACCTCTTTATTGAAAATTGACGATGATTAAAAACTTACTTAAATTAATTAACTGGAGAAAACAGGCATTATCCGCGATAATGCTGTGTTGTTGCTGTGCTGTTTATGCGCAGGGAACATTAAGGGTATCGGGTAAGGTTACAGATGCACAAGGACAAGCTTTGCCGGGCGTTACAGTAAAAGTAAAAGGCGGCTCGGCCGGTTCGGTTACTGATGCCGGTGGCAATTATTCGCTTACTGCCGGTGCTAACGATGTGCTGGTATTCTCTTATGTGGGTTTTAAGCCGCAAGAACAATCTGTAGGCGGCCGTACTACGGTTAATATTAGCTTGGCAGACGATGCTGCTAAATTGAACGAGGTAGTGGTGGTAGGTTATGGCACGCAATCAAGGGCAACCATTTCTACCTCGGTAACCAAATTAGATAACAAAGTATTAGAAACGGTATCGTATCCCAACCTTACCACAGCTATGCAAGGTACTTTACCGGGCGTACGTGTGCAAACTACCTCGGGCCAGCCGGGCGCCGCAGCAAGGGTAATAATCCGAGGCGGTACATCCATCAGCGACCCTAACTCATCACAGATACTTTACATCGTGGATGGTGTACAACGTAATGACATTAACGACATTAACTCTGAGGATGTAGAGAGCATGCAGGTGTTAAAAGATGCGGCGTCTACTTCTATATACGGGTCACGGGCATCAAATGGCATCGTCATCGTTACCACAAAAATGGGCAAAGCCGGTCGTGCTACTGTAGGTTATAGTTACGACCTTACCTTAGGTAAAGTAGGCCGCACTTACGATATTGTAAACGCCCGCGATTACCTTTATTACGGCCGCTTAGGTTTGCAGGAAGCTTTAACAAGAGGATATATAACTCAGGCTGCGTTCAACCAGCGCAATGGCGCAACCAGTATAGGTATAGGTAACGATTTAACTAATAATACAGCATTTACGCCTCAATATTTAACCGCGGCTAATCAGTACAAGCTTGATCAAGGCTGGCAGAGTATGCCCGATCCTATCGACCCAACCAAGACCATCATTTTTGATGATACCAACTGGAACGATGTGCTGTATCAAAAAACTACGTCGCATAACCATCACGTTACTTTTTCGGGAGGCAATGACAGAGCAACCTTTAATGCCGGTTTAGGCTATATGGCCGCTGATGGAAGCGTTATCACAACGAAATATAACAGGTTATCATTCAACCTGAATGGATCATATAAAATTAAGGATAACATTAATGTTTTTGGTCGGGTTTATTACACTAACTCAACCAGTAATACCGCTTATTTGGCCGACCAATTGATCTTTTTAAGATCGACCGGCTTACCACGTACGGCAAAATATACATTTGAGGATGGTTCTCTGGCTCCGGGGCAGCAGCAGGGTAACGGTAATCCGGCTTATCATCTACCCAATCAAAACAATGCTTTTGGTAACGAAACTACCAATTACAGTTTAGGTGGCAGATGGGGCATCGCAAAAGGGTTGTCTTTTGATCCGCAAATTACTTTGTACAGGGTCAACTTATCCCAGCGCACCTTCCAGCCGTCTTATCAAAACGGTCCGGGTGCAGCTAACTTAATTACATCACGTGTAGGCTCAAATACGGTTAATCGTACCGATCAATACCAGGTAGATGCGATATTAACTTACACAACAGCCTTTGGCGACCATCATTTAGAAGCTAAAACCGGTTTTTCTTACTTTGCCCGTACACAAAACAACTTTACAGCAACCGGTCAGGGCGCTTCTACGGATTTAATCCCTACCATCAACGCGTCATCAACATTTACCGGAGTAAGTAACACCATATCTACACTGCGATTACCGGGTTATATTGGCCGTATTAATTACGATTATAAACAGCGTTACCTGTTAACTTTAAATGCCAGGTACGATGGCTCTTCAACATTTGGCGCAGAACACCGGTTCGGATTTTTTCCGGGTGTTTCGGCAGGATGGGTGCTTAATAAAGAGAAATTTTGGGACGCTTTGCCACAAGATTTGTTAGCCGTTAAATTACGTGGTAGCTATGGTGTAAACGGCAATATTTCGGGCTTGAGCGATTATTATGCACAAGGCAATTACGGTTTGGCAGCTACTGTAAACCAACAAAGATATAACGGTAACGTAGGCTTGATACAAAATACCGTACCTAACGCCGACCTGCGCTGGGAGCGTTCAAAAATGCTTGATTTAGGTGCCGATTTAGGTTTTTTCAGAAACCGGTTGACAGTGATTTTTGATTACTACCGTAAAGTGACCGATGATTTATTGTTCTCCTACAATCCGCCGCCATCTGCCGGTATCAGTTCGGTGCTTACCAATATAGGTAGTTTAGAAAATAAAGGTTACGAGCTGGAAATTGGTGCCAGTATCTTGCCGCCTTCCGGCAATTTCAGGTGGAACATTACTGCCAATGCTGCCCGCAATACGCACAAGGTGCTAAGGCTGCCGCCTAACGGCGTTGATGGTAACCGCATTGGTGGTCTGCAGGTTTATGATCCAAAAACCAGTTCATATATCTATGTGCCGGCCAACAACGGTTCACTCATTGAGGGCTACCAGATAGGTGACTGGTATGGCTTTAAAGCTTTGGGCGTATATCAGAATGAAGCTGATGCCGCCAAGGCTCCGGTAGACAATGCCTTTACAGCAGCAGCTGGTAAAGTAAAACACGCCGGCGATATTATTTGGCAAGATACTGATGGCAATGGTGTGATTGATACCCGCGATAAAGTGTATTTAGGTAATCCGTTCCCGAAATGGACAGGAGGTTTCTCTAACACCTTTGCTTACAAAAATATGAGCCTTTACCTGCGGATGGATTTTAGCGCCGGTTACACCATATTTAATTACGCACGTGCATTTTTAGACGGTAACTGGCAGGGAGATGTTGCACCAACACAGCAATATGTAAACTCGAGCTGGAAACAACCGGGTGACAATACCGACATCCCTAAATACAACCCGCAGGATGTTAGCGGCGCTCAAAATATACTGCGAGGTGCCGTTATTACCGGTATCAGCAGCCAGTATGTTGAGAAAGGCGATTACCTGGCCATCCGCGAGCTTACTTTTAGCTACACCGTTCCGGCTCCATGGCTTAAAAAAATGAAAATGAGTGCTTTAAGATTAAGTGTAAGTGGTACCAACCTGCATTATTTTACAGGCTACAAAGGACCTAACCCCGAAGACGGCGGCTTTACAACAAGCGGTAGTTTAAAAGGCGATTTTGGACGGTACCCCGTATCCCGCAACATCATTTTTGGCGCAAACGTTACATTTTAATTTAAACGATCATGACCAGATTATATAAAAAAATTATTCTTCCGGCACTATCGGTATTATTGTTGCTCGCTTCTTGCAGCAAAACACTGGAAACAAAACCCATTAGTACTATATCAGGCGCGTCCTTTTTTCAGTCTGAAAACGATATCAAGGGTTTTAATTACGGCATGTACACTTTGCTTCGAAACGAAACCAACTTTAACAGTTTTGCCCTGGGCGAACTGCGTGGCGAAACTGCAGAGCAGGGGCTTGCTGGTACCGGTGGTTATGATGCTTATTATAAAAATGCATTAACAGCCGATAACCTGCAGCCCGCCATCACCTGGGGTAACTACTACAAGGTAATTAACGCTGCCAACCTGCTCATCAAATACATTCCAATAACTACGTTTGCGTCCGAGGCAACGCGTAACGACTATTTGGCCCAGGCCTACAGCATGCGTGCTTACGTATACTTTTTGCTAACCAGAACGTGGGGCGCACTGCCGCTCAGAACGGAAGCCATAGAGTCGGTAGATCTGGAAACCATTCAGGTGCCAAGATCTTCGCAAGCTGATGTATTTGCGTTGATAAAAGCTGATGTTATCAAGGCAATCTCTTTGTTTCCTACAAATAATTTCCAAACTGGTAGAAACTTATGGTCGCGCCCGGCTGCCAATGCTCTAAAGGCAGATATCTATTTATGGACAGCTAAACGTTTAAATGGTGGCAGTGCAGATTTGCAGACGGCACTTGATGCCTGCAACGCAGTGCAAACCGCAGATGTTGCTTTGCTGCCAACCTTTTCGTCGGTGTTTGATTACACCAACAAAGGTAACAGGGAGGTTTTAATGGCAGTGAATTACGTAGCTCTGGAGTCTGCTGATAATTATTTTTTTAACGGATACCTGCCAACTACGTTTTCATTAACTAACGCAGATGCTGCTTCGAGAGCTGCGCTTGGCACTACCTTGGGTGGTAATAACATCTGGCAGCCATCGGCACTGGTGCGTAACCAATTTACTACAGATGATCAGCGCCGTAATGCAACTTTTGTAGAAGTGTACAACGTAAATGCTACTACAGGCGCCCGCACTTTTGCCGGAGCAGCTATTACTAAAGGTGATGGCACTGTTATAAACAACGTGCGTTATTTTGCTGATGATGTAATTTTGTACCGCTACGCCGATGTGCTTTTATTGAAGGCCGAAGCTAAAAATGGGCTGGGCCAAGACCCGTCAGCCGAAATAAATTTAGTAAGACAGCGTGCTTATGGCTCTGCCTACAGTACCCGCGCTTTTGTAAATGGCACAATGGCCGGTAATGATGATGCTATTCTGAAAGAACGCTTGTTTGAATTAGCATATGAAGGTAAACGTTGGTTCGATTTAGTGAGGTTTAGTAAAGCCTTTGATTTGGTGCCCTCACTGCAGGCAAGAAAAGGCCAGGAGTATTTGCTTTTGCACCCGATAAATAATACTACCCTGGCACTCGAAACTAAAGTAACCCAAAACCCGGGGTATTGATAAAATTGTTTTTTTGTTCGATTTGAGTTAATAGTTGGTGTAGCGGCAAATTTGCCGCTACACTTTTTGAAAATCCGGTAGTAAGCTCTCAACCGCTACAGTTAGTCTATTATTAAATTGTCTGTCTTAATATCACCTGTTGCTCATTGAGTAGTGATATATGAAATTGATTTTAACTATCATCTCGCTGTTTCAGGTCATTTGTGCAACTGCTCAAACTGCACCCGGCTTTAACTGGTGGAATCCGGCAACCAACAAGTTTGCAGTGATTAAAGGGCAAGGCTGGGCATCAGAAGTTGAAAATACTTTTGATCGTTTTCCGGCGCGGGCTAAACAAAGTGTTAATGCTGAAGTGTGGAGGCTTTCTAAGCAGTCGGCAGGTTTACAGATCAGGTTCAAAACAAACGCAAGGCAAATTACTGTCAGGTACCAGGTAACCGAACCGATAGCTATGCCGCACATGCCGGCCACTGGCGTTAGCGGGGTAGATTTGTATGGTATGGATACACGCGGCAATACCCTATGGTGTGCCGGTAAATACTCATTTAAAGATACCATTGAATATAAGTTTACCGATTTAACTCCGGGCAATGCTGACACAAAGACAGGAATAGAGTATTGTTTATATCTACCCCTTTACAATGCCGTAAAATGGATGGAAATAGGTACGCCGATTGGTAGTACGTTTATTCCGCAGCCGGCAAATAAAGCAAAGCCTGTAGTTGTTTATGGTACGTCGATAGCTCAGGGAGCCTGTGCGTCGAGGCCGGGAATGGCGTGGACCGCCATTTTATCACGTAAGCTGAAGCAGCCGGTTATCAATCTGGGATTTTCGGGTGCAGGTAAATTGGAGCCTGAAGTTGTTAAATTAGTTAATGAATTAGACGCTCGTGTATTTGTTTTGGATTGCTTGCCGAATCTGGTTGGCGGCAAAGCTGATTTTTTGGCTCAGGAAATCTATAGCAGGATAACAAACGCAGTGAAGCAAATCAGAAACGTACATACAAACACACCAATCATCCTGACCGATCATTTTGGTTATACCGATGCGGCTATAAACCAGATAAAGCGCGAGATGTACAAAATGGTAAATCGTGTAAATCATCAGGCGTTTTCAGACTTGAAGGCAGGCGGGATAACGAATTTGAGTTTATTACCTATGGAGGCATTAAAACAGGATATGGATACCATGGTCGACGGTATTCATCCAACCGACTTAGGCATGATGCGGTATGCTGAGGCTTACAAGATTTTACTAACTAAAATTATGGCCAGATAGCTCATGAAAGATAGTACCATAAAAACAGAAGAAAGTAATACAAAAGCATTCTCGCAGCTTCTATTTTTGATCAATCACTCTTATCAAATTCAATAAATGTAATGGCTATCACACAGCAAACTCAAGTAGATCAGTTAAAAATTAAAGTATACTCCACCCGGGCCGAAATGGGGACTGCAGCTGCAGCTGATGCTTCGGCATGTATCAGCAAACTGTTGGCCACTCAGGATATAGTGCGCATTATATTTGCTGCAGCGCCATCGCAAAACGAAGTGCTGGCTCAACTGGCTGCTAACAAAGATATTGACTGGTCGCGCATTGATGTGTTTCACATGGATGAATACATTGGTTTACCGGTTGGTGCTGAACAGCGTTTTTCTACCTTTTTAAATCAACACCTTTTTGACCAGGTGAAGCCGCGGCGGGTTCACCTTCTTGATGACCATGATGGCCTTGGCCTGGCCCTTCAACGTTACGAAGCATTGATTAAAGAAGCGCCGATAGATATGGTTTGCTTAGGCATCGGCGAGAATGGGCACATTGCCTTCAATGATCCGCCGGTGGCTGATTTTGATGATCCGGAAATTATTAAACCGGTAACTTTAGATGATGCCTGCAGGCAGCAGCAAGTAAACGATGGCTGTTTCCTTACTTTTAATGATGTGCCTGAAACTGCATTGACGCTAACTATCCCGGCATTGATGGCAGGTAAGCATCTATTTTGCGTGGTGCCCGGTAAAACTAAAAGTGAGGCTATCAAAAATGTGATCAAAGGCGAAATAACAACCGCTTGCCCGGCATCCATACTACGGAAACATCCGGATTGTACTTTGTATACCGATACTGATGCCTATAGCTTAGTATAAAATGTCGGCAGCGCAGGTCATCACCGGGGTTCACTACCAAACAGGGCAATGCATACAGATTGCTGTAAAAAATGGTTTGATTGATTGCATAAGTCCGTCGGGCAAGAGTGACCATGCGGAGCTGCCATATGTAGCACCCAGCCTGATAGACCTGCAGGTAAATGGTTATCGTGGTGTTGATTTTAATGATACCACTTTAACGGTTGAGAAGGTTGCAGTTATTACCCAACAGCTTTTAAATCAGGGAGTAACTGCTTATGTGCCAACGGTTATCACCAATAGCAAGCAGAACACTCTAATGCTGTTAAGCATTATTGCAGAAGCATGCGAACAATCTGATTTAGTAAGCAGCTGCATTGCCGGCATACACTTAGAAGGTCCGTTTATATCAAATCAGGAAGGGCCTTTGGGAGCGCATGATAAGCAACATGTATATGCACCCGACTGGGATTTATTTAAACAATGGAATACAACGTCGGGCAACAGAATAAAAATAGTAACACTATCACCGGAATGGGCGGAAGCTGCCGCTTTTACCAGGAGGTGCGTTGAGCGCGGTATCTTGGTTTCTATTGGGCACACCGCGGCCACTACCGATCAAATAACCGCAGTGATAGATGCAGGGGCAACAATGTCTACCCATTTATGTAACGGTACACATCAGGTATTACCGCGGCATCCAAACTATATATGGGACCAATTAGCGGATGACAGGCTGAGTGCAGGATTCATAGGTGATGGTTTTCATTTGCCTGCATCGGTAATTAAAGTGATACTAAAGATGAAAGGGCAGAAGGCTATTTTAGTAAGCGACAGCGTAAGCTTGGCAGGTTTGCCACCGGGCAGCTACCATACACCGGTTGGTGGTGAGGTGGTGTTGACAGACAATGGAAAGCTACACTTAGTAAACAAACCGAATACACTGGCCGGTTCTGCGCATACCTTGGTGCAGGCTATCGCTCATCTTTGTAATAACAGTCTTTCTTCTTTGCCTGATGCCATAAATCTGGCATCGGTAAACCCAGCAAATTTACTTGCGTTGCCCCAGCAAGCCGGCTTAACCTCAGGAGCTCCGGCTGACCTGATGTTGTTTTACAAGCGCAACAATGCATTGCAAATTTCTGCTACTTATAAGCGGGGGGCGCTGGTACATCAATCTGATCACCATTGATTTGAGACAATATGGCTGACATTATACCTGGTACCTTAAGCAAGCGCGATATTAATTTATCGTTGCTCACTATTGGTGTCATGTTTTTTGTGTTTGGCTTTGTCACCTGGATCAACGCTATCCTTATTCCGTATTTTAAAATTGCTTGCGAGCTTAGCAACTTCCAATCCTACCTGGTAGCTTTTGCTTTTTACATTGCCTATCTGGTTATGTCATTACCCGCTTCATACTTGCTCGAACGCACAGGTTTTAAAAAGGGGATGATGGTGGGGTTCTTCGTCATGTCGGCAGGTGCTATGCTATTTGTACCGGCAGCGTTAACCCGTACCTACGTAGTATTTTTGACTGGTCTGTTTACCTTAGGCACTGGTCTTGCTATTTTACAAACAGCAGCTAACCCCTATGTTACCATTTTAGGGCCCAAAGAAAGCGCTGCGCGCCGCATCAGTATCATGGGCATTTGTAATAAGGCTGCAGGTATACTGGCGCCATTACTGTTTGCAGCAGTGGTATTACGGGTTACAGACAGTGACCTACTTAAACAATTGCCATTAATGAGTGCATCAGAAAAAGGCCAGGCTCTCGATGAATTGATCAGGCGCGTGGTTTGGCCTTATGCTACCGTTAGTGTCATCCTGTTTTGCCTGGGCATATTTGTGCGCTTATCTAAATTGCCGGAAATCGATGCCAAACAGGAGGGTCACGAATTAGCTTATCTTGATTCAAATAAAACCAGCATTACCCAGTTTCCGCATTTAATTTTAGGTGCCGTAGGTATATTTGTGCATGTAGGTACGCAGGTTATCGCGGTGGATACGGTAATTAATTATGCCGGTTCTATGGGTATCAACCTGTTGCAGGCTAAGGTTTTTCCGTCCTACATCTTGTTTGCCACCATTTGTGGTTATTTAATTGGTATTGCCGTTATACCCAAATTGGTAAGTCAGGTAAACGCTTTGCGATTTTGTACATTGCTCGGTTTGTTCTTTAGCTTTTGTATCATTTTTACACATGGGGATGTCACGGTTTTTGGCCATCGCACTGATCTGTCTATTTGGTTTTTGGTGGGCTTAGGTTTGCCCAATTCATTGGTTTGGGCAGGCCTTTGGCCGTTGGCGCTTGATGGTTTGGCCCGGTATACTAAAAAAGGGGCGTCGATACTTATCATGGGCCTTTGCGGTAACGCCATAATACCTTTGCTTTATGGGTATTTCGCTGATAAACTCTCACTTAGAAACGGATACTGGGTTTTGGTGCCCTGTTACCTCTACCTGGTTTTTTATGCTGTGCACGGTCACAAAATACGCCGTTGGTCAAAGCAAATTTATCATCAAGAACTGTTATGAAAAAAATACTTACAGTTTTATTATGCTGCCTGTTGATGCTGAATCTGTCGGCACAGCAAGCTCCAATATCTAAAAACTTTGCAGTAAGGGGATATCACCTCGATTTGCGTTTGCAAGTTATTAAAATGCCTGCGTTAAAAGCTTTTGTACAAAAGCTTAAAAACAACGGTATCAATACGCTGATTATGGAATGGGAAGCATCCTTCCCGTTTAAAAAATATCCCATTATTGCTAACCAGTATGCTTACAGCGATCAGGAAATTAAATCCTTTATGCGCTTTTGTGATAGCCTGAAGCTGGATGTAATTCCGTTGCAGCAAAGTTTTGGGCATGTTGAATATATATTGCGTAATTACCGGTTTGCCTCATTGCGCGAAGATCAACGGGATTTTTCACAGGTTTGTCCGTCTGAAGAAGAAGGAGACCGAAAACTGTTTACCGACTTGTTTACAGAACTGGCCGCCACGCATAAATCCAAGTATTTTCATATCGGCGGAGACGAAACCTATTTGTTGGGACACTGTGAAAAATGCCAGAAAAAAGTAGCCCAGGAAGGTCTTTCTAAACTCTACATCGACCACATCAGGATGCTATGCGACATTGTGCAAAAGCTGGGTAAAATACCTGTACTATGGGCGGATATTGCGCTGAAACATCCTGAAGATATTAAACTGTTGCCTAAAGAAACCGTATTTATTGACTGGAATTATGGCTGGGATTTAAACAGATTCGGTAACCTGGACAATCTGCTGAAAGCCGGATATGAAGTTTGGGGTGCACCCGCTATCAGGTCATATGTTGATAATTATTATTTAACCCAGTGGCAGGTCCACTTCAACAACCTGCACGATTTTATACCGGCTGCCCATAAGTTAGGTTATACGGGTATGGTGCTAACGTCGTGGTCAACCACCGGTATTTTTAACCCGATTTTTAATACAGGGTACGACATTATTGAAGATTACCCGCGGGGGCACCGTTATCCGTTTACTGGTTACAATATGCTTTTACAAGCTTTTTTTGAAAGTGTAAATAATACACCGCCGTTAAACATAAGTGATTTTATAAATCGCTATAGCAAGCAAACATTCGGCTTTAACCAGGCACAAACAACTTTATTTTGGCGGGCTGTCAGTTGCTGTGGGTATGAGTTAAGGCAAGGCAAGGTCATGTCGGCCGAAGGCGCTGTGATGCCAGGTGTAACGGTTAAACAAATGCTCGATAGCACGCGATGGGCCGCCCAAAAGCTACGGCAACTGAAACCTTATAAAGGCACAACAGAGTATGCGCACCTGCAACTTATGACAGATTTACGCGTGCAATATTTAGAGTGCTACCTGATTGAAAACCGACTTAACGAAAGTACATTTAACGAAAATGAATATCCTGCTTTGGCATTACGGCTAAAAGCTATATTAGCCAAGTCGGCAGATTTGGACCGCAGGTTTATTGCATTGAACAAAGACACTTTTTACCTGGCCGAATTGCAGGCTGAGAATAAAGTACACAGTACTCATATACAGGTGCTGTACGACAGGGTATCAAAAAACAGATCAATGGCCTCAATTACTACAAATGAATCACGTTAATGATACAATTTTTCAGAAAAGCATAGTCAAGGCATTGGCGTTGGCATTGCCGGTAGATGCTGAGCAACACCGTATTGATCAATACTTAGATGGTCTTCCAAGGCAGGATATCTCAAATATATGCTGGCTGAAACTGAAAAACGTACCTGAAGTAAATTTTGTAGTTGCCTACACTTGTGATGCTTTGTTTTTAAAGTATTACGTTAAAGAAAATACTCATCGTGCGATATGCCGAATCAGCAACGAGCCGGTATTTAAGGATAGCTGCGTAGAGTTTTTTATAGCGGTAGATGATAGCGGGAACTACTACAACTTTGAGTTTAACTCGTTGGGTACCTGTTTAGCCTCATATGGTAAAGACCGGTATGATAGGGCTAAACTAACTCTAGACATCATTGCTAACATTAACTGCAGGAGTAAATGGATAAGTCATTCGTCATCTACACACCAATTTGAGTGGGAACTTACTTTAACTTTACCTGTCAGCGCGTTTTGCTTCAATGATATCCAATTACGACCATTGCAGCTGTACCAGGTAAACTTTTATAAATGCGGTGATGATCTTCCTGAACCGCATTACCTGGCCTGGAATCCTGTACGCAGCGAGGTGATGGATTTTCATCAGCCGCAATTTTTTGGAACATTGCAACTGGTGTAAAAATGCCATAGATACTGCCCGAAAGATAGTATTATAATTACAGTAAAAAGTAGTACAATACCATTTGCTATCTCCTTTATATTTGATTGTAGCCCACGCCTGGGTTTACTGCCAGTTTGCATCAATTAATAATATTTTTTTCGGATGAATGCAGAACAATACGAGCAAATAAGAAAGGATTTTGAGCGCGATGGTTACGTGTTTATTCCTGCGTTTTTTAATGCCGATCAGGTCACTGCTGTAAAATGGGAATTAGAGAGATACATCACCGAAGTAGTGCCCGGCATGCCGGCCAACCATGTCATGTATGAAGACATGACAAATCCTGCAACGCTTAAACAAATGCAGGATATGCAAAAGTACAGTGCTTTTTTTAATGATTTAATGTGTGGTAGCGAAATGGAGAAGCTTGCTGAGGCCGTACTTGGCGAAAAGGTAATAGGCAAAAACGTTGAATATTTTAACAAACCTCCGCGTATAGGTAAAAGTACCCCGCCGCATCAGGATGCCTATTACTTTAATATAAAGCCTACCGAGGCGGTAACCATGTGGATGGCGCTCGAAGATGCAGATGACGAGAATGGCTGTGTAAGTTACCTGGTCGGATCACATAAAAAAGGCATGCGTCCGCATGGACGTACCAGTACCATCGGCTTTTCGCAGTCAATAACTGATTACGGTACGGCTGAAGATATGGCCAGCTTAAAAAAGTTTCCGGCAAATCCCGGCGACTTACTCATTCACCATGCCATGACGGTGCACGCAGCTGGCCCCAACACTACAGAGTCCAGATCGCGTAAAGCATTAGGTTTAATATATTTCGGTGAATCGGCTCAGCCGGATTTGGAGGCTAAAGAGGCTTACATGAAGGCACTAAATTCACAAACAGTTTAAGTAACGCATTTTGACAACAACTGATATCATCATTGGGCATCACCAGCATCAATACATTGTTGATGAAAACTGGGGACAGCTGGATACTAACGTATATCCGGTGACTGATTGCCATGAGATGGTGATTGATGCCGCAAACAGGTTGTATGTACTAACCAACAATACCCGCAATAATATTTTAGTTTATGATTTGAATGGCAGCCTGCTCAATGCTTGGGGCACAAGCTATCCCGGTGCGCACGGCCTGAGCATAAGCGAAGAAGACGGCAATGAGTATTTGCTTATTACCGATCATGACAGGCATCAGGTTATTAAAACAACTTTAACTGGCACTGAAATGATGGTGTTAAATTACCCGAAAGAAACCGGCTGCTATACGTCAGCAGACGAATACCTGCCAACAGAAACAGCCGTTGCGCCAAACGGCGATATCTACGTAACAGATGGCTATGGCTTGCAGTACGTTATACAGTATGATAAAAAGGGCAATTACATCAGGCATTGGGGTGGTAGGGGAGATGCCGAAGGGCAATTTAATTGTGTGCACGGCATTGCTGTAGATACCCGTGATGAGAACAGCTTACAGCTTATCATCACCTCCCGTAATCAAAATTCTTTAAAGCATTTTACCATGGATGGGCAATACTTAGGTACTACTCACTTGCCCGGCTCATTTGTT
The DNA here is from genome assembly GCA_913775265.1 of uncultured Mucilaginibacter sp. Taxonomy (GTDB): domain Bacteria; phylum Bacteroidota; class Bacteroidia; order Sphingobacteriales; family Sphingobacteriaceae; genus Mucilaginibacter. The sequence continues at coordinate 15,740 of CAJYJH010000052.1, forward strand.
TGCCGTCCGGTAATTAAGCGGAATAATTTATATATCGCTGTTTTCAGATCCGGTCATAATAGGAACTTGAACTCTGGCTATATCACTATTTTAAACAAGTATAACCAAGTCGTATCTACACCCGGCGGCACTGCACCAATTTATCAAAACGGATTTTTACTGCAGCAACAACAGGCAGACCCGGTATTCAAGCACCCGCATGATGTAGCAGTTGATGATGACGGTAATATTTATGTATGCCAATGGAAGTCGGGACAAACCTATCCAATGAAACTTAAAAAAATCATACATTAAGCATCCACTTGTAACCGATCAACCGCTCAAAATATTTATATGTCATTAGCCCCGGCCACACCTGTTTTTGCTGCCACACCCAAGTTGTTTTCAAGAGCTTGGCTAACAGTGGCATTGTTGTGTGTGGTGGGCTGTCTAAACTACCTCGACAGAACTATGATTGCTACCATGCGCGAGTCGGTGGTAAGTGCTATACCCATGAGTAATGCTCAATTTGGTTTATTAACATCCGTGTTTTTATGGGTATATGGTCTGCTAAGTCCTTTTGCGGGCTTTTTGGCCGACAGGTTTAACCGCAGCCGTGTAATTATCGGCAGTTTACTGGTATGGTCGTTAATTACCGTTATTACAGCACACGTTAAAACGTATGAGCAGTTGTTGCTTACCCGTGCATTAATGGGCATCAGCGAAGCTTGTTATATACCGGCCGCCGCCGCACTCATTGTCGACTATCATAAAGGTGCAACACGCTCAAGAGCTACGGGTATACATATAGCCGGAATTATGGTCGGCTCAAGTCTGGGTTTTTTAGGCGGCTACATTGCCGAAAAGTATGATTGGACAGTGGCCTTCAGCCTGTTTGGCAGTATCGGTGTTGCCTATTCGGTAATACTATCTTTCACACTGCGCGATGCTCCAAAGATCGTATCCGTTACTGATGGTTACGAAGAAATTGCAGTGGTTAAAGTAGGCTTTGTAGAGGCTGTAAAACATGTATTTTCCAGTTTTTCGTTTATTCTGACACTTACCTATTTTACTTTACTCAGTATTGTTGGGTGGATGATTATGGGTTGGTTGCCTACCTATTACAAAGAACATTTTGAGGTAAGCCAGGCGGCAGCCGGTTTATACGCTACCGGGTATATTTATCCGGCTTCGTTGGTGGGGGTAATAATAGGTGGCTTTTTGGCCGACCGATGGAGCCGGACCAACAAAAAAGCACGGATACTATTACCGGTTATTGGTTTACTGGTTGCCGCACCATTTATATTCACTGCCAGCTACACCAGTGTATTAGTAGTGGCCATTGCCTGCTTTATGGTATTTGTATTTACCCGCAGCTTTACAGATGCTAATCTGATGCCGGTGCTATGCCTCATTATAGACACCCGCTACCTCGCAACAGCCTATGGTATATTAAATCTTTTTGCTTGTGTGGTAGGCGGGTTGGGTATTTATGCTGCCGGTTTACTGCGCGATGCGCATATCAATTTAAGTACAGTGTTTCAGTTTGCGGGGCTTATTATGCTAATAAGTGCGGCATTGCTTTATATGGTTAAACCCAGGCAAGTACTCGAGGCTGCTCCTGCCGAAAGTTTGACAGAATAATTAATACGGTTTGATAAGATGATGAGAAAGAATGGATTGCTTTTGCTACTGTTTTATATTGTGGTTGGTTGCAGTACTACCCGACCGGGCAACAGCGTGCTTAAAAACCAAACTTTGGTTTGGAATGAAAAGCCTGTCCGGTCTTCAGGCGTAATCTCATTTGGTATACCGGCCATGCAGCAAACCGTAATTGATTATCGCCGTAATGACAAAACAGCATTTAAAATCAGTTTAGCCGAACCGCAGATTATTGTAACGGCTGATAAGCCTGTTGGCTGGGGTTATTACCAGTTTCCAACCATTAATCGGTTAGCTAATGGCAATTTACTGGCCGAGTGGAGCATGCACGCCGACGATATACGCTCGTACGGATTACCAGCCGTTGGAGCCAAAATATCTCAGGATGGCGGCAAAACCTGGCAGATTACCAAAGTAGACTCTGCCCAATTGCTGGGTTACAAATTGGCTAATGGCGAAATGATTAGCGTAGTAGACCCTAAACCTGTTGCCGTAAACGCACTTAAAATGCCGACTCCCATCGGCAAAACTAATTTCAAATACCGTAAAACTAACTTTACATTTTACCGGCTCACGGATATGCCCGATGGTGTAAACGGCATATTCATAAACCGCTTGGCTCCCGGCAAAACCGAATGGAAGCTGGAACAGGCCAGGTTAGATGATCCCAAAGCTGTACGGTACAGTTCTAAAGATTTAGTGCCGGTGGTATGGTGGGGCGACATACATACCATGAAAGATGGTTCGCTGTTGGCCGGTGTATATCCTGGCTACTACATTAAAGATAATGGAGAAGTAGATAAACAAATGGGTGTGGTGTTTCATCGCTCAACCGATAATGGTCACACCTGGAAAATACAAGGCCGTATACCGTTCACGCCTGATATGAAGATTGATTCGATGGCAGCCGACCGTATCGGGTTTAGCGAACCCGCTTATGAGGTGCTGGCCGATGGCAGCTTGCTTTGTGTCATACGCTCGGCCGATGGCGACGGGGTAACTAACGGCGTAGGTAATGGCCCCATGTATACCAGCCGATCAACCGATATGGGTAAAACATGGACTCGTCCTGAAGTAATTGCGGCTGCTGGCGCGCTGCCACGCTTGCTGCAGCTAAAAAACGGCATTACAGTGTTGTCATCCGGCAGGCCGGGGGTACAGCTTCGCTTCAACAAAACCGGCAGCAACGACGGCTGGACTGATGCCTGCGAGATGCTGCCTTATGAGAGTAAAAGCATGGAGTTGCAATACCTGGTGTCGTGCGGATATACAGGGTTACTGGCTACCGGACCAAATCGTTTTTTAATGATCTATTCAGATTTTAAACACAAGATAGCGGGTGGCGAAGAGCGTAAAGCGATCAAGCTTCGCGAGGTAACTGTTAATGCTCAATAAATACGTTGTATGAAAAAAGTCTTTTTAGCATTATCTATTTTCTGTGTCGCTAGTATGGTAAATGTATGCGCACAACATCCCTTGTTTCGCCACCATACGTATGCTGATTTTGTTAAAGGCAAATTTTCAGATTCAGGCGGCAATTGCTATGTGTCTAAAAACGGTAAAATACAACTCATCAATTTATTTGATTTTAATGCCGACGGTTATCCCGAAGTAGTAACCAATAACGATCATAACGGGTATGATACACCCGATGCCATGGTGTATCATAATACCAAACCTAATGGCTTGCGTTCGCTCACCTATCCGTTTGCGCAAGATGCACCGGCGTATCAGAGTTTCGACTATATGGTCGAAAGTATGAAATCCATCACCCGCCTGCCGGCTGCCGGTGGTGGTAAGGCAGTGGTAGCAGACATCAATAAAGACGGTTACAAGGATCTGGTGTTTGCCAACTTTATACACGGATCTACCTTGCTCGAAATGCCCTCATATATCTATTGGGGAGGTGCCGATGGATTGAATGCTCTGCGCCGTTCGGTTTTGCCTGCAGACCGAAGTATGGGCGTAGCGGTGGGCGACGTAACCGGCGATGGATTACCAGATATTGTGACGGCCAATCCGGGCCGCGAGCACACTTATGGTGAAACGCCTGACTACAGCTATCAAACTTTAGGTAAACGAGCCGGAGCCAGAGAAAAAACATCTTATCTGTTTACTCAGTCAGATCCTGGTTTTGCGCCTAATGCACGTATGTCTATCAATACCCAGTTTGCCATTGATGTAAAGATTGCAGACCTAAAAAATGACGGACAGAAATCACTGCTGTTTTTAGAATTAGGCGAACCGGGGGGGGTGCGTATTATACCCGTGCAAAATGGCAAAATGGGTGCCCCGCAAGTACTTCCTGTAGTCAATGTACGGTTTACCCCCAGTTGGACCAAACGTCTGGCGCCAGAACTCTTGGTTAAAGATTTAAATGGCGATGGTTTTGTGGATGTCTTTGTGCCTTGTCTGGGTGACAAATCTGAGATATTCTGGAGTAACAAGGGGGTGTTTTCTGCTGGTAACAAGACAGTTCTCAATGCAGATAATGCCTTTTCGGCCGATGCTGCCGATTTGAACAAAGATGGTTTCGCCGATTTAGTGGTAGCCAGTTTTTATAGTTATGATGGTGTTGACAATAAGTACAGTAA
>CAJYJH010000053.1 GCA_913775265.1 uncultured Mucilaginibacter sp.
CATCACCAATTTTGATAGCCTGCACGGGGAAGTCCACAGTATCCGGAAATTCATTCAGCAATACCTGTTCGCGGGCATAAAGCTGACGCATGGTGGCATAATCAATACCTTCAAGTTTCTCGTACCGCGATTCGCTTACTAATTGCTTTGCTGCCTGCAATTCGTGCGCGTCGGGCTTGCGTACGCTTATTTGCAAGTCGGTATATTGCGCTACAAGGGATGCGTCAGACTGCCACTCTATTTCGGTTACCGACTGAGCTACCTTTTTAGCCAGATCACTGCCTATTAAACGACTTTTTTTGTAATTGCCTGCAGGAAACCTTCCTGGATTTAAAAAATCCCAAATATTAGCCTCACCGCTGGTACCATTACATAACATAGCCACAAAGGTGTCATTCGCGTTGAGCAGGTCTTTTAGTTGATTACTGAACTCGCCGAAGTAATCGGGACTTAGTGTTCCGTTTTCCCAGTCGCCCACGTAATGCATTGAGTAATTGCCTAAAAGGCTTAACCACTCGTCGTTTTCGCTCTTGATGGCCAAGTAGCAAAGCTGGGTGTCCATTTGGGCTACCGGCCCTACAATTTGCTGTTCGCCGCCAAACGGATTAGTTTTAACCTGATCTAACCGCCCCGTTACCGGATTGCGGGCTTCATAGCCCGGCTGCATGGTATACCGACGACACAACACATACTCAGGTGCATCTATGCTACCAAAACCAATTTTGGCCTGCACTAAATTTTGCTGTGCCCGTATAACCGCTTGCACTATAAGTGCCGGCAGTTTTTGCCGGTATGGCAAATCGGCTGCACCAAGCAGTAAACTTTCTACTGATCCTGATGCATGAGTATGTGTGCTGGAGATAAGGATATTTTGAGGTGATATACCGGTTTGCTGTTCAATAAGCTTTTTAATCTCATCTAACAGCTCACGGCGCATGGCGCAAATATCTACAATACAAAAAGCTACCGTTGTACCACCATTTTTAAACACCAAAGCTTTAGCATACAAAGTGTCATGTACATGCGTAGCGTAATGGGTGATAAAATCACCATTGATTAGCGTGCCCAGCGGGGGCGTAATATCAACTTTGGCTACTCCTGCCTGTAAGCTACTACTCATGATATTTCAAACCAGGTTTTTATGATGACGATTATGCCAGCGCCTTTTTAAAGAGCCGGAGCCAGTTGCTGTGAAATATGTTTTGAATATCTAACTCACTGTAACCGCGCCTAGCTAAAATACCTTGATATTTTTGCAAATCGGCAATAGAATTTAAATCCCAGGGCGATTGTTCTGTACCAAAATTACCGTCCAGGTCGCTGCCGATTGCGACGTGTAAACTGTTACCGGCCAGCTGGCAAATATGGTCCCAATGGTCTACCAGGTTTTCCATACGGATGTTTAGCTGCCAGGGATCAGACAAAGCATCAATAAAACGGGTATCCATCGCCCAACAATCCAGCATACCACCAATTACGGCATCACGTTCTATTAAAGCTTTAATATTATCGTCGGTGAGTTGCCGCTGGGTAGGTGCAATTTTACGCACATTATGATGGCTGGCCCAAACCGGCCCCCTATAGGCGTTTAGTGCCTGATCAAATCCCTCGTCGGTTAAATGGGTAACATCCAACACCATATTTAAAGCATCCATTTCTTTCATCAGGTCGAAACCTGATGGCGAAATCGGGCCTTCCATTTTTGTACCCGGAGCATACCTGCCGGGACCAAAATGCGACAAACCTAAGGCACGTAAACCGTAGCCATAAGCTCTCTCCAAGTAAGAAATATTAACCAGTGAATCTGCTCCTTCTAAACTTAGTATATATCCAATTGGTTTAGTATCATCGGCAATGCTTTCATCATTCCATAAAGCTAAATGATGATCTAAGCTATGGTTTGTAGTAATCTGAACCATTTCGCCCAACGCTTCCATCTCACGGTACCAAGCCAGTTGTGCCTGCGTCATGGCCCAGGCCTGCTGCGGTGAGTTCCAGCCGGATAATGACATTCCGAAAGAAGTACAACGAGATAATTGTGTAGCTATAATTAAACCGACGCGGCCTTTACGCAGTTCGGGAAGGCATACGGTACCACGGCCGCGGTCGGCTTTATCTTTCATGTGCATTTCCTGCAACCTGATTTCGGCAAGGGGCCTGGTCAGGTCGCGGTTCCACTCTATGGCGTTCATGGCCAAATCCAGGTGAGCATCTATAATCAGTGGCTTATTCATGACCTGACTTACCTTAAAACGTTAGTTTTCTGTTTATAACTGAATGGATATTTTTCGATGATTTGCTGAATCTGGTAACTGAACTTTCGGAACACCTTATCCCATTGTTCGGCCTCACCCGGTTCATAATGATAAAAACCCTCTCCTGTGGCCATTCCTTTGCTGTCTGTTTCTATTAGCCGCTGACAAAAATCGGGGATATGGGTATTCTTTGATAACTCTGGGTTTAACTCCTGCATTACAATACCATACATGTAGGTACCCATTAAATCCATATACCTGAAGTTGCCTGCAAAAGACATATAGTATCCTGCATCATTACGACACGCGCGGTCAATATCCTCAATATCAACGTAATTATTCTCTACTAAAAAGAACGCTTCCCGCAACAAAGCACACATCAACTGGGCACGGATACCTTGGTTGTGCTTTAAAACGTACGGATCTTTTCGCCAAAGCTCACGTGCCGTATGACAAAAGTCGTCCACCAAATGCGGCTGCGAGATCTCGTTAGTAATAATTTCTAAAAAGCTGGTTGTATGCGCCGGCTCTACCCAATTTACGCCTAATAGACGCCTTGGGTTGTCAGTGTGTTTTTGCAGAATATCAAGCGTAATGCTTTCGGTATTAATAACCAGCGTGGCGTTTTCATTTAAAACCTTGTCAAGCTCTTTGATAAATGCCGCCTTCTCCTCAACATCTTCATTAGTAATAACTATGGCAACATCATAGCTCTGCGAATTGCCAAGTGTGGTGATAACATCAAGGCTGCGGGTATCTGCAGTTTCGCCGGTATACTGTTGCATATCTTTCACGTGCTGCTCAACGGCTGCCAGCACATTAGCATTATTAGGGCTATATAAAGTAACTTTATGCCCTGCGCGTAATAAGCACACACAGATACTAGCGGTAAGCTTCTTTAAACCGGTAACTAAAAAATGCTGTTGCTGATACCTTGATATATCCATAGCGTTTTCTTTAAGATTAAACGTGAGTGTTAAATAACCACAGGCACCTTAAAAATCGGCAAGCACTTGGTCAGCTACTGAGAGTGCCTGTTCTATATCGGCCTGCGTATGTGCAGCACTGATATACCACAGCCCACGGCCTATTATACGTACTCCATGATTATGCATACCGGCTATAAATTTCCCTAACAGTTGCTTATCGGCCGTTAATAAATCCCGGTAGTTGTGAACTTGGGGCAGCGTAGTAAACGAAGTGTTGAACATAGGTCCCGGCCCCTGGACCAACATATTTAGCCCATATTTTTGTGCAATCGATCGCAAACCGTGCATCAGTTGCTTGCCTAAAGTAAACATGCGCTCATAAGGATTCTCTTGCTGTAGAAGTGTTACTGTAGCTAAAGCAGCCGCAACCGTAGCATTGCTGGAATTCATAGTACCAGCGTGAATAACCTTGCCTTGTTCGATCAACTCCATCCATTCGCGTTTGCCTACAATAGCGCTTATGGGGTAACCACTAGCAAAAGCTTTTGCAAAAATGGAAAGGTCGGGCGTTACCCCGAAATAGCCCTGAGCGCCGCTTAGTCCTAAACGGAAGCCGGTAATTACTTCATCAAAAATAAGCGCGATGCCAAATTCGGTGCAAATATCGCGCAGCCCCTGCAAAAAACCTTCAGCAGGTGGTATGCAACCATTATTACACATAAACGGCTCGGTTATTACTGCTGCAATATCTTTATAATTAGCCCGGATAGTCTTTTCAAACAACGCCAGATCATTCCAGGGCAGTATCATAAACTCATCACGTGATGATTGCGGCAGGCCTTCAGTCCAGGGTATGGCATTGGGTTGTTCGGGACTACCCAAGACATCAACTGATGGTGCAGAAAAACCCCAGGATACATTATCTAACCAACCGTGAAAATGCCCCTCGAACCGTAGAAACCTCTGTCGGCCGGTTTTTGCTCTTGCTACACGGAATGCGGTATGCACAGCTTCAGAACCGTCGAGGCAAAATCGCATGAGTTCGGCGGAAGGGATGAGCTCGTTTAGTTTTTCGGCAAGTTCAATCTCGTGTATATGCTGACCGGCAAACAACTGCCCCGAGGCGGAATACTGAGCAACAGCATTTAAAACTTCGGAACGGGAGTGGCCTAAAATAAGCGGCCCCTGGCTTAAAGTAAAATCCAGGTATTCGTTACCATCCACATCATATATGCGGCTGCCTTTGCCATGTGTATAAAACATAGCATGCGGATAATTCATCTTCCTGAACTCGGAAGAGACTCCCCCGACAAGCACTTTTTTTGATCGCTCCAATAAAGCAGCCGACTTTGAATAGTCCATAATTATATGGTAATGATTATTTTTAGAAATGTGACAGATGCGCCTTTTAACAGGGCATCGTATTACTTGTACTGAAACTTATTATTTACAGATGGATATTGCGCAGCGAGCCGGTCAATCTCTTTGTTAAACTCGGCAAAAGCATCATCCCACTCTTTAGCTTCGCTGCCGTTATAATCATAAAAGCCTTTAGACGTTTGGGTGCCTTTAGCCCTAAGCTCAATCATTTTTTGCATGGCCAACGGCACGTTATCAGCATTACTTAGCTTCGGCAATAGGTTGTTGAGTATATTATCAAGGTTATCGAGCCCTAAAAAGTCCATCCGCCTGAATATACCCATCAAAGTCATCCAAGATCCGGCATCATACCGGAACGCCTTATCCATATCTTCGATGGTAGCAATGCCTTGGTCGGCCAAGGTCAAGCCTTCACGGTACACGGCATACATTAAACGGTTGGTCACAAAGCCCCTGATATCTTTTTTTAGCAAGGTCGGCTCTTTGCCCCAATGATGTGCCAACTCAAACGCCCACTCGGCTAAAGGCACTGCAGTAGCATTACCACAGGTAATTTCTAAAAACCGGGTCATGTAAGCAGGTTCGGCCCAGTGTATACCTAAAAACCTTTCGGGTCCTGGCACATAAGTTTGCAGTATACTAATAGGTATTGCCGAGGTATTACTTGCTATAATAGTATCAGTGGCAACTGCTTCTACAATATTGGCGTAAACTTCTTTTTTGATATCGGGCCGTTCGGTTACGCACTCTAAAACTAACCGGCAATCTGCCAGCGTTGCATAGCTTCCTGATACTTTAAGTTGATACAGGTAGTGCTCAACCGGATAATGCAACAGGTCTGCACTTTCGCACTGAAGCAAATGGTTTTTAATATGATCGGGGGCTTCCGCAAGTTCGTCTGCAAGAGGTGCAATGGCTTTGACCGGATGGCCGGCAACCAGCAAAGCGGCCACAATGCTGCTACCCATAAGCCCCAGCCCCACTACGCCCACTTGGATGTCGGCTACATTGATCTGCTCGGTCATCACTTTCACTTAAAGTTTTACGATACAGTCTATCTCCACCTTTATACCCTCGCCCAACACAGATTGCACTGTTGTGCGGGCCGGCTTTATGCCCGGAAAGTAAGTAGCATATACATCATTATAGCGGTCAAAATCATTGATATTACTTAAATGCACCGAGCATTTCAATACATTTTCCATTAGCCCGCCGGCTGCTTCAACAATAGCTTTAATATTTTGCAGCGTTCGATGTGTTTCTTCTTCGATGGTGCCTAAAACAAACTTCGAAGTTTTAAAATCAACAGCTGCCTGCCCACTAACGTAGAGCGTACCATCCATCACCACACCATCTGTATAAGCGCCGGTAACAAAATTAGGATCGCGATCGGGGTGTAAAACTTTAATTTTCTGCATGGGACATGAGGAATAGGCTTTGATAATTGGTAATGCCTGTTTATCAAAAATACCTTACGCAACATGATTTAGATGCTACTTTTGTTTGTAATTATAATACTATTCTTCACCCTGTTAAAGACGTTTTGCGCTCGTTTAAAACTGCAAAAATGCAAGTTGGCTGTGAACTTACCAGCAGTTCCAGCCACCGTCAACAAATATGTTTTGCCCGGTAATGTAGCTGGCTGCATCAGATAATAAAAAGGCAACTGTACCTGCTATTTCAGGAGCTGAACCTACACGCCCCATAGGTGATTTTTTAGCCAGGCGTTCTATAAAATCGGGATGGGCTTGCTGCACCGCAGGATTAGGAAACGGGCCTGGCGATATACAATTAAAGCGCACGTTGCTTTTACCATAATGTACAGCCATGTAACGCACCATCTGGATAATGCCTGCTTTTGTTACACCGTACTCAATCGGGTTTTTAGTTAACGGCGCTTCATACAATTCGGGATTAGGTGATAGCGAACCATACATACTGGAAAATAACACCATACTGCCACTACCTTGCTGTGCCATTTGCGCACCAACCTCGCGGGACAATAAAAATGATGATGTTAAACTACCATGGGCAACGTGGTCAAAATCATCGGCGGTTAAATCTTCCAGCGCTTTAGCGGTTGAGGCATAGGTTAAATTTACCAGCCCATCAGGTACGCCGTGTTTTGCGATATGATCGGCAACAAAAGTTTTAATTTGATCAGTGTTGTGAACATTAAATGTTGCGGCTGTAACCTGCGACGATAGATTAGCGGAGTCTATAAATTGTTGCGCACGGCCGTCCAGATCGATACAGAGCACTTTGGCACCAGCAGACATCAGCAGATTTATGGTGGGCTGTCCCAAATATCCGGCACCGCCAAATACCCATATTTGTTTTCCGGCTAAGCTTAAAATATTATTGTTGCTGTTCATTATGTTATGCGTTTAAGCCTCCGTCCATTAAAATATTCTCGCCGTTGATGTAAGCTCCGGCTTCTGACGCCAGCAACACAATCAATCCCTTAATATCGTCTTGGTTAGCCATGCGTTTAAGCGGCACCTTTTTACAATAATTATTCAAAAACACCTCGGGTTGGTTATTAAATAATCCGCCCGGACTAATACAGTTTACCCGTACATTTTTACCGGCCAATACCTGCGCCATATATTTGGTAAGATTGAGCAGACCGGCATTATGAAAAAAATAGTCTGGCGGTGGCGTACCCATGGTAGTACCTTCGTAGTTAGATAAGTCGGGCCCAAACATGCCCATCATTGACCCAATGTTGATAATACTTCCACCACCGTTACTAACAATAAGATTGGCCATTTCGCGGGTAATATCCATAGAGCCGGTGGCGTTTACCCGCATAGATTCGGCAAAGTCGGCAATGTCTGCATCATAACTTTTCATCGGGCGCGACACGGCATTATTTACAAATACGTCCAACTTTTCAAATTTTTGAAGCACAGCATTTTTCAATTGCAGCACGGACGCATGATTGCCCTGGTCTACTGGCAAGGCATGAACATCGAACCCCTTGCTTCGAAAACTTTGGGCTACCTGCTCGGCATTTTCTAAATTACGGGAAGCGATGATGACGGTTCCGTCGGCTTCGGCCAAGCCTTCTACAATACATTTTCCATAATTGCCCGCGCCTCCGCTAACTAAAATGACTTTGTTTTTGAGACTGAATAGTTCTTTTACATGCATGATAACAAAGTTGTGATGATTTATAATTGAATGGTTTTACCGCCCCGAGCCAGGCTTTCGTTAGCTGCTATTAAAGTGCGCAGTATATTTTCAGTTTTAGAAAAAGTCAGCCGCGATTTACCTTCTTCTACCGAGCGTACAAACTCAATTATATTATCGCGGAACATAGCATAAGAGTTTTTTATCTCGATTAACCGCCAGCCCTGCTGCCCAAACACCGAAATTTGAAAGGTGCCGGCTATCTCCATAAATAGGTTAACCACAACCTGCAAACCATCCGCAAAGGTGATATGTACAATATCTTTACCTGTTTCACCAATGTGTTTTACCGTTAGGGGTTTTGCATCATCCAGCAACATAAAAATGCCCTCGAGCATGTGCACGCCATACTTAATCCAGTCTTTTTTACCGGTAGCCGTAATGAATTCCAGTTTGCCAAGTGACGGCAAATCTATTTTGGTATTGCGGGCCTCTACTGCATAACGCATCGAAGAGCAGGACATAATGAGTTTACCCTTAGCGCTCTCAGCCGAAAAGTAAGCCAGGTCGTCCAACGTTGCTGCCAGTGGCTTATCGATAAAAATAGGTATGTCGGCATCAATAAATGGCTTTGCCATTGCCACGTGGTTTTCGGGATCGTCTCTTGATAAGATGATGGCATCAACTTTCCCGATCATATCCTCGGCGCGCTTTGCAATATTTTCTATACCTGTGGTTTTAGCTATACTTTCGGCTATACTTTTTTCTTGAGCCCACACATGCGTTACCCTGGCGTTAGGCAAACCCAGCGTGTCGTTATTAGCTTGCAGATAAGCAGCTACTGCCGGATAACCAACATCAGTAATTTCTTGGGCATCAAATTGGCCATTAATAATGGCCGACCATGAGTACGGATGTGCATTGCCGGCGCTCATGCCCAAAATACCAATTTTTATCATAAACAATATATTGTTAGGTTAACCAGCCTTCCCTATCCCATAAGGGGAGATTAATAAAGTCCGGATCAGGATAGGCTAGATCTTTAACTTGTTGTAAAATTGGATTTTGTAAATAGCTGTCATTTGCCACTTGAACAGACTGCTCCAGGTAAGCCATTTTATCAATGCCTACTAATATGGCAGATACCTGCGGAAACGATAAAGCGAATTGAGTTGCCAGCGCGGGTAAGCTCACGTTAAGCGACTGCGTTAGGCCATCGTATTTCTGTATATGATTTTCAACCTGGCTTAAAGCCGGATGCAGGTTTTTCCCCCGATCGCTCAGTAAACCTTTTAACAAAACTGAGCGGATGATTAAACCGATCCCCTGCGAATTGGCCTTATCAAACAGCGCAAATTGGCGCTGATCCATCATATTAAACGGCACCTGTATTACATCCCAGCACCCGGTATCAATAGCCAACCGGGTTTGCTCATTGGTGTAAGTAGAAACACCGGTAGCTTTAATTAAACCGGAACTTCTAAGCTCTGCAAAAATGGCCTGCACATTATTATCACGCAATAAGCGTTCATCGGCCTGATGGAGCATGTAAACGTCTACATAGTTGGTTTGCAAAGCCGTTAAACTCTCCTGCACAGAGTTTTCAATAATCTGCTTCAGTTCTTGATATGGTGGTATGTCACCATTAGGCCGCTGAAAGTGGCTGCATTTAGTAGCTATCACTACATCGCTGCGTTGATGTTTAAAAGCTTTGCCAATAATGTTTTCGCTGGTACCATAAGCGCGTGCCGTATCAAAAAAATTGATGCCGAGCTTTAATGCGGTTTGTAATAAATGTATGGCCTCCTCTTCGGTAAGCATATCCTGCGCAGAGTTAATGCCTATGCCATAAGGTATACCGATCTCTACGCAGCCAAAGGCTACCTCAGACACTTGTATTCCGGTTTTACCCAACGCTCTTTTAATCATGTGGCTACTTGTAGCTTTCCAATCCAGAGCCGGCCGAAGCCGCCGACCTGTTAAACTGGCTTACCAACCCATTGCAATAAGCAGACATGCCCACCACATCGGCACCTACATTGATAAATTGATAGCCCATATCTTTAAACTCATCCAGCATACCAATGCCGCCTGTGGTAGCAGCAAATTTGTCGTGCTTGCGGGCCACCTCAGCTACTTTTTTGCGTGCATCCAACAACAACGGGTTGCTCCAATCGCCGGGTTTACCAATGCTCTGACTAAAATCGCCGGGACCAAAAAACAACATATCAAAACCTTCCAATTCGGCAATCTGATCCAACTCGGCTAACGCTTCTACATCTTCAATCTGGAAAACCACAAAGCGCTGCTTATTGGCATCGGCCAGATACTCATGAAAATCCATATTGGTATACGCACCATCAGCACTACCCCCGTCCATGGCGCGGCGGCCAACGGGGTAAAAGCGTGTCATTTCGATGATTTTTTTTGCATCCGCTACGCCCATTACATGGGGTACTAATATGCCCGTTGCATCCAGCTCCAGCGGCTTCACATAATCGCTGTAACTGCCACGCGGGATACGCACCATCAAATCCATGTTATGCGCCTTTGAGGCCCACACATGGGCACTGTAGACCGACCAGTTTTGCGCCAAGTGCTCCTGGTCAACCCATACGCAGTCAAACCCGCTCATGGCCGCTATCTCGGTAGATACTGCATCGGCAATATTTACCTTAAAGCAGCTGGCCATTTGCCCTGCACGAAGTTTTTGAAGCACTTTACTTTCTCTCATTTTCATAACAATGATTTTATTTACCCGTGCTGTATTTAGTTATTACAGTTTTGAATGTTTGAGATCGCATTTGAGGCGGCCACTCTCACATCAGTATTTTTGTCGGCCATGAGTTGCTTTAAAACAGGCAAATCCTCTTGCCCGCCACCCAAGCCTAAAGCCTCAGCCAATTCATACCGCTGCCCAACCTCTCCCTCCAAATAACTCATTAATACAGGCTTGGCCAATGCTTTTTTCGCCTTTTTGCCGTGCACAAACAAACTGCTGACTACATAAACACGGGCAGCATCATCCTTTTTTATCTTGTTAAGGCAGTTGTGTAACCGGCTTATGGTAGTTGCATCGGTTTTTGCCATAAATCTGAATGCGTAGGCAGCATATCGATAATCAACTTCATAGTCAGACAATAATAATTCAGACAAACGGTCTTCATCATTTTTTGCCCCGCTATTGGCCAATATCCACCGGGCCATCCCTTTAAAGCCATTGGTTCCAGTGTCGGCATAAGATTTAATTATGTTGAGGGGCTGATAATAACCAAGCTTACCTAAACTCTCCAGTGCCGTAAGCTGTATTTTAGTCGACGAGCCATGCTCAAACTGCTGCAGTAATTGGGCTATATACTTTTGATATTGATCGGGGTTTAATTTACTTAACCGGGCCAAAACCCTGGTTGAACCAATTAGATTATCAGGAGACGCATCCTTAAGTTTTAAAAACTCTGTTTCCAAGCCGTCTGTTTGGTGGTGGCGTATCAGGTTTTCGGCTGCATGAACTTTGATGAAAAACGTTTCGCCGTTTACAACCGCCTGCTTAAGTTGCGTTAACGCTTGCTCACATAAATTATCAGCGGTTTGTCCGTTCATTTGTTGACAGCTAAAAAAAATAAATATTACAGATAGGAAACTTGTGCAGTAGCGCGATTTAAAAACAAAGTACTTTTCCATCGTTGTTTTGACATTCATCTTTAATTCACAAGATATGATATTTATAAAGCTTTCCTGCTAACATTTACCGATGGAAATACCCTATCAGGTTATCCAAATGTAATAGGGCCCCTTGGGGATTTGTGCTACTTTTTACTGTTTTTCTGGTATTATTTTTCAATGCAAGTTTTGCCTGGCCAAAATGATTTTTTACATAAGCTTAAAGCGAGTTTCTTTGTGCCGGTAACGATAGAGGTACAATCGTGGCTGAGGGCATTCCCTTAAATGTTGCTAAGAGCAAACGAAGCAAAACAGCAACAAATTTAATTGATGCTGTAAGCAGATAAGCTTATCATTTTAAATTATGCTTTCTTTAATAAGCTCATAACGTGTTATTAGCTACTGTCTACTATGTTGAGTAATGTGAAGCTAACAAACGGACGTAAAGCTTCTTGCTGAATTCGCCAGGCACAGCCAGTTGGTGTTGCATTGAGCATCGCATGTACCGAGCCAGTCTCCATATCAGTAAAGATCTTCAGATATGCTTCAATAAAGGGTTTATGTCCTACGCTCACCACAAGCGAGGTACGGCCTGCGGCAGCTTTCGTGTTATTATGAAAATATCTTTGAGACCCGGTTGCGCAGCTACTGCTGACAGTATATCTATATTGTTTGACAAGACCACACTGCTGGCATGATAGCCTACTACATTAGTGCGCCTCAAACCTGTGTCAGCGGCTAGTCTGGCCGCTGTAGATGTTATCTCGTTACGCATTTTGTTGAAGCGGGTTAAACGCTTAACCAGCAATGCCGATACACCGTCCTAAGATATTTGGTCATTTACATCCAGGCGCATCCACTAAACCATATCAGAAAAAGGTTCGGCAGCAAATACAAACAAAGTAGCCAAGTGCCTACGCTCAGCCGGACTTAGCGCTCCATTTTCGACCAGACTATCTGCCTTAATCAATGCCTGAGCGGCACTCAAATGCAGTTCCGCCTGAGCTGTTCTGGCCATTTCCAAAGTTGGTCCGGCACACATTCCGTCATCACGATGGTAAGCTGCGTATGCATCAAATCACATCACCTGTTCGTCGGGTAGCGCTTCAGTAAGATGATCTGCGGATTGAACGTCCGCAGGCAGCACAAACAGGCCTCAGCCAAGCAGTTTGAAACTTATCTGAAGCTGCACCAAGATGCCATATAACCCATACTAAAACCTTGGTTTGGCGGCAAGGTTAAATGCTTTTGGCCACTTCCGGGTTAGTTGGTTTGCGTGTAGTAAATACTGCACTAGTGAGTATCAAAATAGCGGATAAAAAAAAGAAGTACTGCTTTGACAGATGATATAAACGATTACATTTTATTCAATTTCTGATTTTTCTGATTATTGATAGATATAACTGCCCTTGATCATAGTCAATGTACTATTCTAAGTCAGCTCTAAACCGTAAGACGCTTAATATCCTGACATCCAGAAAACAGAAAAGAAAATATCTCTCCTTATCTTAGCGTTCTAAAGATTTTGCGACTCCTTTCTTCTAACGAGCTCAGCGCAATGAGCCTACTATGCCAAGGACTACTTGCTCAACGGCCATTTTAGGGCTTTAATCTTTAGTACTCATTTAAAATTAAGACGAGACATGAGGCAACTTAAAATTACTGAGTCGATCACGAACCGTGAGAACGCATCCTTAAATCAATATTTATCCGACATTGCTAAAATCGCTATGGTCTCCGCGCAGGAAGAAGTTATCCTGACACAGAAGATCCGGGAAGGCGATCAGGCAGCGCTCGAGCGGTTGACTACGGCCAATTTAAGGTTTGTTGTTTCTGTGGCCAAGCAATACCAGAGTTCCGGTATGGCACTGGGAGACCTGATCAATGAAGGCAATGTTGGTTTGGTTAAAGCGGCCAAACGTTTTGATGAAACCAAAGGCTTTAAATTTATTTCTTATGCGGTTTGGTGGATACGCCAGTCTATCATGGCTGCCATTGGCGAACAATCGCGGATGGTACGCTTACCGCTAAACCAGGTAGGTGACCTGTCTAAAATTGCCAAGTCAGCATCGCGACTGGAGCAGGTTTATGAGCGGCAGCCCACACCAGAAGAATTAGCTGAAGACCTGGAGACTACCGTAGAAAAAGTAACAGGCTCGCTAGCTAAATCCGGCCGGCATATATCTTATGACGCACCGTTTTCCGGCGAAGCGGAAAACACTTTGCTAGACGTATTACAAAGCGGTGAGCCAAGCGCAGACCGGGGTATGATACAAGAGTCTTTAAGTATTGAAGTATTAAGCAGCCTGCAGTTGCTTGGCGAAAAAGAACGGGACATTTTAGGCCTTTTCTTCGGATTGAATGAACAATCGCCACGCAGTCTGACAGAAATTGGCGATAAATACAATCTCACTCAGGAACGTGTACGACAGATTAAAGACAAAGCACTGGCCAGACTACGCAAAAGCGCAAGAGTCAATGCTTTAAAAAGCTATATGGGATAATTCCTAAAAATGCGGTTAGGGGTTCCACATTGGTCACCCTTAACCGCATTTTACTCACGCTGGCTCCGCTGTTTCTGGCTATCTGTTATGCTCTTCTACCCTACCGGGGCTCATAATACTTGCCATAAGCCGTAATTACCAAATCCTTACTCTTTCGTTTTCCGTTTTGTAGTTTTTGTCGCCAGGCTGCACATTAAACGCCTTATAAAAAGGAGCGAAATTCATCAGGGGGCCGTTCACCCGCCATATAGCCGGCGAATGTGAATTTGTGTTCACGTATGTGCGTAAAAAGGCATCTCTTGTTTTTACACGCCATATTCTCGCGATTGACAGAAAAAAGCGCTGGTCCGGTGTAAATCCATCAACCTTTTCATAGCTTCTTCCTTGTTCAGTCATTTTAAAAGCGTCGTAAGCAATTGCTATTCCGCCATTATCTGCGGTGTTTTCCCCTAACGTTAAAGAGCCTTTAATCTTCACCGTATCCAGCACGGTAAAATTGCTGTATTGATTGGAAAGTCTTGCTGTTCGCTCCTTAAATTCACTGTAGTCCTCTTTGGTCCACCAATTACTAACGTTGCCATCTTTATCGTACTGAGCACCCTGATCGTCAAAAGCGTGAGTCATTTCGTGTCCTATCACCATGCCGATGCCACCGTAATTGATGGCGTCGTCTGCCGCAAAGTCAAAATAAGGATATTGTAGTATACCGGCCGGAAATACGATTTCATTCGCGGGCGGATTATAGTAGGCGGTAACAGTAGCTGGAGTTGTTTGCCATTCTGTTTTGTCTACCCGCCGGTTTAGTTTGGCCAGTTCGTACCGAAAATCATTTTGATAAAGCGAAATTACATTCTCAAAAAATTTATTCCTGCTGATCTGCACCTGATCGTAGTTCCGCCATCGGTCCGGGTATCCTATCTTTTTGGTAATCCTATATAATTTTTCCCTGGCTTTTACCTTAGTGACATCACTCATCCAGTCTAACTGTTTGATGCGCTTTTCAAAGGCTTTTTGTAAATTATTGACCAATGCCAGTACACGTTTTTTTGCATTCTCGTTGAAATAACGCTTAACGTACAACTGACCCAAAGCCTGACCTAAGAAATTATCTACATTTGCTGTCATAACCTGCCTGCGCGACTTTTGTTTATCCTCACCGGACAGCACTTTGCCGAACGTAAATGAAGCATCAACAAACGGCCGGCTCAAACGATCCGCATAGTTTTGCAGGGTGGAAGCTTTCAGATACAATTTCCAGTCCGCTAAACTTACTGACTTCAACATACTGTTAAGCTTATCATAATAAGCCGTTTGAGCCATGTCGATGGAATCTGTACTAGCCCCTATACTGTTCAAAAAACTCCTCCATCCAATGTTAGGCTGCTTTTGTTGAATAGCACTGACGGCCATTTTGTTGAAGTTAGCATGGACATCCCTCAATTCGATATTGGTTTTACTCCCCGCAGCCAATTGTTTTTCAATGCCGTAAACAATGGTGGCATTCTTGGCAGCCGTAGCACGACTGGCTCCGGTGAGTTCAAACAAGGTTTGCAAATAGGTTTTGTAAGCTTTCTGAACTTGAAGCGTTGCTGAATCTGTTTTAAAGTAATAGCCCTTCTCTGGCAATCCGGTTCCGCTCTGGTATACATGGGCGATATTAACAGAACTGTTTTGATTGTCAGGAGCAATATCCAAACTGATAATAGAACGGTTTCCTGAAGGCATTTCAGCAGCAACATACTCTATTAAAGCGGATACGCTACCTATGGATATGATGCGCGCCAGTAACGGTTTAACGGGCTCATAGCCACGGCGATCGATAGTGGCCATATCCATACCCGACGCATAGAAGTCGCCTACTTTTTGTTCGATACTCCCTTTTTTATTTTTAGTTTTGGAAACACTGTCGAGTATATTTTGTAATAGGCGTTTTTGTGGAATGTTTAAGAAAGAATAAGAGCCGACGCCAGCTTGATCGTTATCAATCTTAACGGTATTATACCAACGGCCGTTCACATATTCAAAAAAGTTATCGCCCGGCTTTACAGACCTGTCCAAACCAGCTAAATCAACAAAGCTTTTATGCTGAGCAACTGAAATTTGACTACTACTAAGTAAGAAGCCGATAGTTAAACAGCGCATTAAGGTTTTTTTCATGATTGGTTAAAGATAATAAACGTCAGCGCTATTTGCTGCCGGTGCAAAAGTTTGATGTCTTGCTAATTGCCGAGCAGTTGTGTTACCGGGCAGGGATACCGATTTTTTAAATCGAATCACTGACTGTTACCAGTCAGTGATTCTCAGCAGACAATCGATTCATTAAAAATTCCGGCATTAGGGCTTGATCTGAAACACGTCGCCTGCTGTGTAGATGTTAAGGTTGATATTTTTGAATTTTAGTAAACCACCCGATGTGACCGTGCTACTCGTAGGAGAAGTAAAACGCAGCACTTGGCTATCTCCCGCTACTGTGGCTTTGTTGCCTTGTATAATAATGGCAGTGCCTTCGTCTATGCCGATCCCCATGTAGCCGGGCTTAGCCGCCAACGCCGACAAAATGCGATTATAACGGTTACGTTTTAAAAAGTGCTGATCAATAATGGTGCGCTTCAGCAAACCTAAGCCTTCGCTAAATTCAATATTTTTGTCCCAAAGCTTATTAAAAGTCTCCTTGTAAACGCTGTCTTTTAGTTGTACACCCGTAATCATATACCTGCTCATTACGGCAGCGCCTGCACTGGTACCGGCAATGGTTGCTCCGTTTTGATAAGCTTTGTGGATAGCAGCGTAAACAGGCGTATTAATTACCGCCTTCATAAATCTATTTTGATCACCACCTAAAATGTAAATGAGCTTTGCCTTAGCCACCGAGTCTGCCCAATTTAAATCTTGTGCGTCATGCTTATTAAAATCGAAGCTGCGGATAGGATGTACGGTTTGCAAACGTATTTGCTGGCTGATATATTTATAGCCGGTATCAGGTATCTCGCTGGCCATAGGCAACACAATGATATAATCTTTATTACCGAGCTTTGCAGTAGCCACTAACTGCCTGATCAAAGCATCAGAACGGTTGCCGCCACCTATAATAAACAGTGCTCCCCGAGCCGGAGGGATTTTCCCGGGCTGAGCATTCAACTGTAGCGCACTTGCCAGCAATAGCAGGCCGAATAACCGGGTTAGCATCAGCTTCATCATTTATAAATCTGAACATCTATTTTACCGTCGGCTGTAATAGTGCCGCGATACATACCCTCGGTGTTAAACGGCATGGCTACATTGCCTTTTTTGTCCAGCGCTATTAATCCGCCATCACCACCCATCTTACCTACCTTATCAAGTACTATTCTGGATGCTTCGGCAACACCTATCCCTTTATATTCTATTAAATCAGAAATAGTTTTGGCTACTACATTACGAATATAAAACTCGCCCCATCCTGTGCATGAGATACCGGCCGTGGCGTTGTTACAATAAGTACCTGCCCCGATGATGGGTGCGTCGCCAACACGGCCATATTTCTTGTTCGTCATACCTCCTGTTGATGTGCCCGCTGCCAGGTTGCCGGCATTATCAAGCGCAACGCAGCCTACTGTTCCAAACTTATAGTCATGATTTTTAGTACCCAGCAACATTGATTTTTTACTGCCATGATCTAAAACCGCCTTAGTTGAATCTTCTTTAATAGCTTGTTGTAGTCCATCCCAGCGCTCTTTAGTCCAAAAATATTTAGGATCAACTATGATAAGCCCCACCTCCCTGGCAAACTTATCGGCCCCATCACCAACCATCATCACATGCTCAGACTTTTCCATTACAGCACGAGCACCGCTTATAGGATTGCGAATGGTTGTTACTCCGGCTATGGCACCAGCCTCGAGTGTTTTACCGTTCATGATGGCAGCATCCAATTCGTTCCTGCCATCATGAGTAAATACAGCTCCTTTACCGGCGTTAAACAGTGGCGAATCTTCCAGAACGTGAATTGCAGCCTCAACGGCATCGATGCTGGTTTTACCTTTTTTCAGGGTTTCGTAACCTACCCGAAGAGCTTGGGTTAAAGCCGCTTTATAAGCAGCTTCCTTTTCCGGTGTCATGTTCTTTTTCAGGATAGTACCAGCGCCCCCATGAATGACGATAACATATTTTTTTTGCTGCGCAAAAGCACCGGCACTAATCACCATCAGTAAAGCCAGTGTTATGTATTTTATTAGTTTCATTTATCCTTAAGTTATTGTTCTTTCTTATTTAATATGCCATTATCTATCCACCACCAGTTCCATTTACCACCCGTTGCTTCGGCTTGGCTAAAGTTGTTTACATTGAAACTGCCGCCTCCGTTGGTTTCTGCAGCAATTTCATAGACTGCTACCGCTTTATCGCCTCGTTTCCAGTTCAATGGCTTATTGGCTTGTAGTTGCTCCGGTAACTTATTAAGGTCGGCCATTATAAAGTATGCATGGCTATACGGCTTGGTATCCGAGTAGTCGCCATAAACTTTGGCTTTCCCATCTGAATCAATACAAACGGCGGTACGTTCATCAGCTGCGATTACTTTTACAGGAATGTTCCAGTCTTTTAAAATGCGGGCAGCAAACACCAGCGACCGACCTTCACGTTCGCGCGTTAAATAATGCTGGTCTGTAATGACCCGTTGCAGATAAGGAGCCTTTAAGAAATCGTTATTGTGTAGCGTCACAGTATTTATATAAGGATTTTGCAACGCCTCCGGTGACGTTACACTACCATTTTCGCCGCTGTAATAAAGCCCGCCCAATATTGCACAGCCTGCGCTGGTGCCTCCTACTGGAGACCTTTTCTCGTTAAGCAAATAATTAATGGCTTTTTCTGTTTTGGTACCTTTCCAATAGTTCATGTAATTGGCCTGATCGCCGCCGGCGATAAAAAGCATCTCTGCATTGCGTATAATATTGGCCACTGTATCATTATCAGCCAACTCCCTACTATCAATTTTAAGCGTCTCTACCGAATTAACAGTACCCAATGCATTGATGTACGGATTATAAGCGTCAGTACCGCTGGCCCGGATGACAACAACGTCACCTCCACCGCTACGGTCAATCATCCATTTAAATGCGGCATCCACATCTCTGCCGCCCCCCATCAAAACCAAGCCGCCCTTAGCGGTTTTATTAACGTTGCTGCTATCGCCTATGATACCGAGAGAAGCCGGACGACGTTTAGCACTTGTTGATGGGCGGACCGGGTCACTTTGGGTATCAGGCGGACTGTCTGAAGTTCCGGATTTACCGCAGGCAGTGAACGAAAACCAACTACCCAACATAAATAGTAACGCAAACTTTTGCATAGTGATATTTTAATAGCCGGATGCAGAGAAAGCGTTCGGCAGTTGACTTGTTAATAACTCGGATTTTGCACTGTGTTTTTATTAATTAATATCTCTTGGGCAGGTATAGGAAATGCATATTGTGCCTGGGTTGGCAACAATGTAACCGCACCTGAAGCGTTAGCAGCATCTGCAGCCAGGCGCTGAATCGGCAGGTTTCTACGTTTCAAATCATAAAAACGATGTCCTTCAAAAGCCAGTTCTTTGTACCGTTCAGTATAAATAGCATCGATCAGGCTTGCTTTATCTGCAAATGTTACGTTACTATAGCTGTTTATACGGGCATTACGTAAAGTATTCAGATCGGCGGTGGCATTTCCACTACTTTCTGCCTGCGCCTCTGCCCTGATAAGATACATTTCGGCTGTACGGAACAGTTTAATATCGGTCAGACCCGGTGCTGTTGATGTTCCTCCGATATATTTATTAACCAAGTACTGCGACTTTGTGCCGGTACGCGAAGCATCAAACCTAATGTAAGCCGGATAGCGGATGTCGTTTACCCGATCAAATGTATTAATCAGTTTTAACGCTGGCGCATAAAGTACTATACCACCTGTTTGGCGGAAGAAAAAGTCACCTACCCGTGAATCGGTTGTACCTACTCGTTTTAATTTCCAGATAACCTCACTGTCATTAGCATCCGTCCAGATGCCAGGAAACTGAGCTTTGGTAGCTAAAGGCACGGCCGCAATGACTTCTGTAGAATAAGCAATGGCATCGGCCCAGTTTTTTTCATAAAGAGCCAAACGGGCTTGCATAGCGGCAATTGCTAAACGGGTTATTCGGGTTTTATCAGTAAAAGCCGATGATGTAAGTGTTTTTGCTTCGGCTAGATCTGCCTTTATACTGCTTACCACCGCTTCAAAGCTATCCCGCGCCGGGTAGCCGATAGCAGAAACTTTCATATAAGGTATGCCTAAAGCACCGGTTTGATAAGAGGATGCGTATGCCCGAAGCAATTCAAAATGCAGGTAGGCACGTAAAGCTAATAGTTCGCCCCGGTAATGGCTACCGGCAACAGCATCGTTACCGGTAAGAGTAAGTGCCTCCAGCCCCGCCAATGAGCGGTTTGCACGATCTATAGCTTGGTAATATAAACTGTATAAAGACGTTACAGAACCACTGCTTGGATTATAAAGCCAGCGATAAGCATCACTGTTACCTACAGTGTTCTCCATTGGATACGTGGCCTCGTCGGTTACCGTAGCGTTCAGGCTAACTTGTGTATAATCTATTAACGCATAAACACCTAGTATACCCATATTGATATCGTTAATATTGCGGTATGCTTTACTGGGATCGATAATATCAGTAGGCTGTAAATTAAGTTTTGTACAAGATGCTACTAAGATGAGTGCACCTAAAAAAAGCGTATATACGCCGCATAATTTCTTTGTCATTGTAGATATGATTAAAAATTAACGTTTAAACCAGCGGTGAAAGTTCGGGTGTTAGGATACTGAAACCGTCCATAAACACTGTTATTTTCCGGATCTAAGCCTCTCCATTTGGTCCAGGTATACAAGTTTTCACCCTGAACAAAAACCCTGACCGATTTAAATATCCCCGTTTTCTGCAAAACCGATTGAGGAATGTTGTAGCCGAGGTTCAGATTACGGAAGCGCAGGAATGAAGCATCTTGGATATCTTTAGAAGTAAAATTACGCGGAACATCGAAACGTTGCAGCGTTGTCACATCTCCTGGCTTTTTCCAAATATCATTAAGCATCCGGATAGATTGATTGCTGGTAGCATACCGCTGATTTTCGTTATAAAAGTCTTCATTATTCCAACGCTTCACACCTGATACAAATGAAAATAAAGCGTTCAAACTGAAATTTTTCCAGGATAAGCCGGTAGTAAACCCACCGGTAAAGGTTGGATATAAGCTACCCGAATTAGCTGCATTTTGCGCAGCGGCATTATAAGTCGTGGTTACACTTCCATCCAGATTATAATATTGGGCATTACCGGTTTGCGGATCAACACCGGCCCAATCTGGCGCGTAATAAGTACCATAAGGCAAGCCAACTTTAAATACGCGGGTGTCACCATCCAGTAGCATATCGGCTAACGGAGTAAGCTTGAGTATCGTATTCTTATTATAACCGGCATTGGCTCCAATGGTCCAGGTAATGTTTTGATTTTTAACAATGTCGCCGCTTACATCAAACTCAACCCCGCGGTTGCGCATTTTACCTGAACTTAAAGGCAAGGTGGTAAAACCTGATGTCGCCGAGAGCGGCTGATCAAAGAACATGTTAGACGTGATGCGATTATAGTAATCTGCTGATATACGCACCCGATCGGTTTTAAATAGATGTAAGTCAAAACCAACGTTCAATTCATTGACGTATTCCCAATCATAATCAGGATTGCCTGGCGATGTAGGACGAGTGCCCGCTACACCACCGTAAGACGTGTTTGCACTAAACGATGCCAAGTAACCAAAATCTGAATTTAAAGGGCTTGCTGTTGTACCATAACTGGCCCGGAAGCGCAGATCGTTAATGAGGTCGACATCTTTCAGAAAATCTTCCTTCTTAGCTACCCAGTTACCACCTATAGAATAGAAACCATGCCACTTGTTAACCGGCGCTACTTTGGTAGAACCATCGTAACGATAACTGCCGGTAAGCGTGTACTTATCCTCAAAGGTATAACGGACTACAGCCATAAATGAGGCTAAGGCGCTCTTGGTTTTACCTCCGGTTAAAATTGGCAAGAAGGTAGCACTACCATTAGTGATACCTGCCGGTGTTTCGGGCAATCGGCCATCAATGCCAAAACCAGTAAAGCCGAAGCTGTTATAATTATTATAAATGTATTCGTAAAAGCCCGATACCTCTAAATTATGCACCCCGTTAAATACCTTGCTATAAGTTAAGCCTGTAGTGGAGATAATATTAAAATTACGGCGGGTGGCTTCATCAAAACGACCTTTACCGCCCAACGTATTGGCCACGCTACGCGAACCATAATAGGAATCAGGGTTAATATAAGCTTGGTCGGTAGAATTTCTATAATCAATACCTGCCCTGGTAGTTACCTTAAGCGAAGGCAATAATTGATAAGCCAGCGAAATGCCAATGATAGACTTTAATTGATCGGTCTTATTTGACGAGTTAAATAAACGCTCTAAACCCTGACTGCCTTCTCGCAAATCCAGGATGTTATATTGACTCTTATTGCCTTGATGTATAAGTGTGCCATCAGGTGCATAAGGGTATTCGTAAGGTAATGCATAGTAAACCGAAGCCATCGAGGACCCTACGCCTGTCCCACCCTCGCCTTCAGTGAAACTTGAATTGGAATAGCCGATAGACACATTGGTGCTTCCCGAAAACTTACCCGATTTAAAATCTAAATTACTTCTCAGCGCATAACGTTCCAGGCCGGTCCTCCTGGCTACACCGTCCTGTTTGTAGTAATTTAATGAATTGTAAAAACGCAGCCCTTCGTTACCACCACTAATGCTTACCTGTTGCTCTTGGAACCGACCGGTCCGGAAAAACTGATCCCGCCAATCGGTATTAATACCTTTCAAGCTGTCAATAATAGCATTGGCGCGCGACCGGAATGCAGGTGTGCCTGCTGTATAAGCCGGATTTTTGGGAGAGTAGGTCCATCCGGGGCCGAGTGTACGGTTGTAGGTAGCCCCAATTTCCTCTTCAAACTGCAGCCGTTCTTCGGTATTCATCATGATGAAGTTTGGACGGCTAAGCTTGGAAAACCCATATTGAGAATTATATTGAACAGAAACCTTACCATTTTTTCCTTTTTTGGTGGTTAAGACAATCACACCGTTAGAACCTCTGGAACCATACAGCGCTTTAGCCGAAGCATCTTTAAGCACAGTTGCCGATTCAATATCCTGCGGATTGATGGTTTGAAAATAAGTACCTTCGATAGGAATACCATCTAATACATACAGTGGTGTTGAAGATCCATTGACGCTACCTATGCCACGAATAACGACTGCAGCACTCTGCCCGGGCTGGCCCGAAGAAGAAATAACGCTCATGCCAGGTACTCGCCCCTGCAAGATCTGATCGAGGGTTAAAGCAGGCACCTGGTTTATTTTATCAGCAGTTACCAGGGTAGCCGCATTGGCAGATTGGTTACGTGAGTAATTGGTATAGCCAGTTACCACCACGTCGTTCAAAGCACCAATAGCCGGAGACAGCCTTATAGTACCCATCTGTGCCTTGGCTTTGATCTCTAAATTTGAATAGCCTATGTAAGAAATAACTAAAGTAGCCTCCTCACCAATGTTTGACAAACTAAAATTGCCATTGGCATCAGTAACCGATCCTAATGACGTTCCTTTTACCGTTACGGTTACTCCTATCAGCGGTGCACCACGCTCGTCAGTGATCTTCCCTTTTACGTCGGTATTCCTTTGGAACTGTAAAATATTTTCTTGGCTCGTTGATACCGGCTTAATCAGGATAGTGTTTTCCAAAAGTTCCCATTTAAAAGGCTGCGACTTAAGAGCTATAGTCATGACTTCCTCTACCATAGCATTTTTGACATTGATACTGACCGGCTTTGCCTTTTGTCTTAGCAAATCAGCATCATACAAAAAGTAAATACCGGTTTGGCGCTTAATTTCTTTAAGTATACGTTCAAGCGGCGTATGTTTTTCGTTCAGACTTATGCGTTGGGAAAACGCAGTTGCACTTAGCTGAAGGCAAAAAACGGTGACGAGCAGCGCCGTCATCTTTATGACTCTTAAAATTTTTGCATAAGTGGTATAAGAGGTAAAATAGGTAAGTGTTTTACACTTACGCTTTAATGGATCATCGTAAAATTTCATACATTCCGTAGGGTCTAGAGGGTTATTAGTGAGTAAATCGTATGCTGACTAAGATTAATTTCAAGCAAAGGAGTGGATGCTATTTAGTTACCACGCTCAACCGTCGCTGTTCTTCTATTTTAAATCGGATGTCACCTGTCACTTCAAGCATCTGAAGTACGCGCGAAAGATCTGCGCTCCGTGGCACTACGCCGTTATATCGTTTCTCTGGCAGGCTGCTATAATCTATCTGAAGATCGTACCACCGAGCCAACTGATGCATTATTTGACGTAAACTTGTGTTGTTAAACTCAAAAAAACCGTTTTTCCAGGCTACAGCTGCTTCGGTGTCAGCCGTATTTATATCTATTAAAGGCCCGCTGGCTGACAGAACAGCTTGCTGACCAGGGACAATTTTTTTTGATTGTTTTTTATAATGTACCGTTATACTACCTTCAAGCAAGGTGGTGTTGATTGCATTGTTGTCTATGTAGCCGTTGACA
>CAJYJH010000054.1 GCA_913775265.1 uncultured Mucilaginibacter sp.
GTGAATGTAGCTCAGATAAATAGGAAGTAACTTGAATGCCTCAGGGCTTTTGTTACGTTGATAAGCCATTAAAGCCATAATCAAGGCACGTGAGTTATCATCCAAGCAATAACCTTCTTTCAGGTTCGGAATGCCATATTTGGCATGTTGAACAATACCTGTATCATCAGTTAAGCGTAACACGTGTGCCAAGTTAAAAGCTGGCATAATCTCAGGATCAACAATACTGTTACGTAAAATTTTATCTCTGAAATCATGGCGGCTGCAAGATTCCTGAGCTACTTTAATATACTCAGAGCCAACTACAGGCCAGCGCAAGTGCAAACCGTACTCATAAGCATTCTCTTTAATTTCTTGAAGCTTATCTTCGTTATCCAGTAAATCGTTTACTGTATCAGCTAATGACTCTGCGTCTTTGAAATCAAATAAGCGGCCACGGTTGTCATCTAATAATTCAGTAGCATGCCAGTAAGGAGTAGACACTACCGCAGCACCCGAACCAACTGCGTATGATAATGTACCGCTGGTAATTTGCGCTTCGTTCAAATACGGAGTAACATAAACGGTGGCAGCTGTCAGATAATTAATTAGCTCTTCCTCAGTTACAAATTTATTAATGAACGCCAAGTTATTAGATACCTTTAATTGAGCAGCCAATGATTTTAAGTACTCGCGGTATTCTTCGCCCGAGTGTTTAACCACACCTGGATGAGTGTTACCTAACACTACGTACATCACATCCGGATGCTTAGCCACAATTTTAGGTAAAGCTTTTACCACTACCTCTAAACCTTTATTACGGCTAATTAAACCGAAAGTAAGCAGTACTTTTTTATTTTTAAATGAGCTTATGCTTTTTACCGGGTTAACCTCGGGCTGTTCTAGATCAGGCACGCCGTGCTCAATGATTTGAATTTTTTCTGCAGGGATATCATAGATGGTAGTCAAAAACTCCACTGCACGTTTGCTCATTACCACAATTTTAGAGGACTGCTCGGCAATTTCTCTTACAATAATACGCTGTACATAGCTTGGCTCGCGTAATACTGTGTGTAAAATAGAAATTAAAGGCTTTTCTAAACGGTTAAGCAAAGGCAGGATGTATATGCCGCTCTCGCCACCATAAATACCAAACTCGTGCTCTAATATACACACGTCTGCATCGCTGGTATTTATGAAGTTAGCAGCTCTGATATAGTCCTTTTGGTGGTTTTGCCGTATCACATACTTAACCTCCTGCGGATACTCATACTCCTGCAAGTTAACCGAGTCATTTACGGCTACCACAAAACCACCTTCCGAAAGAGATTTTCGGTTAGGGTAGTTAGCATTGATAGCACGCATCAGGCTTTGGTTAAAAGTTGCAATTCCGCATTCGCGGGGTGGATAGGTGGAGATATAGGCAATTTTCATTTTTATAATATATTATAGGAGATGTTGTATAATAATGTTAGTGTAAGAACGGTTAAGTTAATACTTTTAATACACATAGGTGCATATTAATTAGAACACTCTGACCTGTAAACAGATGATTTTTATGCTTTGTTCTAATATTGTATTAAACCATGGCGATTAGTACATAAACCATACCAATTAATTTTTTATTGGTGTGTTCGATACACTAAGTATCAGGAATGGAGTTGCAGTTTTATTTTGTAAGGATATAAAATCCTATACTAATAAAAGTTTAAAAAATCGTACGGAAAAAAATGGCTTTTATTTAAACTGATTGATTAACAGCATGTAAGATCACCTTACATGCATGTCTTATTTGCTCGTTGGTGATGATGAGCGGAGGGGCAATCCGCATGGCATTACTGCAATGTAAAAACCAATCGGTAATCACGCCTTGTGCTATACAGTGGTCTATTATCCTTTTGTTAAGTTCAAATGATTCAAACTCTACAGCCAGCATTAAACCTTTACCCCGTATATCTTTTATGGCAGGGTGTACTAAAAGCTGTTTAATAAGCGCCTCTTTAGCCGCTACGCTTTCTATTAGGTTGTTGTTAAGTATTACCTCCAACGATGCCAAACCTGATGCGCAGCATACCGGATGCCCGCCAAAAGTGGTAAGGTGGCCCAGTATCGGGTTATTTTTAAGGGCTCCCATAATTTCGCTTGAGGCGATGAATGCTCCTAATGGCATACCGCCTCCTAAAGCTTTGCCTAAAACCAATATGTCAGGCTCAATACCAAAATGTTCAAAGGCAAACAACTTGCCGGTACGGCCAAAGGCCGTTTGATTTTCATCTAAAATAAGCAAGGTGCCGGTTTGGGAACACCGGTCGCGTAAGGCTTGCATATAAGCTCCGTCAGGCACACGTATGCCAGCCTCGCCCTGTATGGTTTCTAAAACCACACAAGCCGTTTCTTCGGTAATGTAATCTAAATCGTGGTGGTTATTAAATTGGATGAAACTGACACCTGGAAGCAGCGGGCGATAGGCTTGTTTAAATTCCTCATTGCCCATAATACTTAATGCACCTTGTGTACTGCCATGGTAAGAGTTATGGCAGGAAATGATATGCTGACGGCCGGTATAGCGTTTAGCCAATTTCATGGCACCTTCAATAGCTTCGGTGCCCGAGTTAGTAAAATAGACAGATTGCAGTTGAGCCGGCAAGAGTGAGGTTAGCTTTTCGGCAAAGCGCACCTGCGGTGTTTGTACATACTCGCCGTACACCATCAGGTGCATGTATTTATCCAACTGGTCTTTGATGGTACTGATTACCTCCGGGTGGCTGTGGCCAATATTGCTTACTCCAATGCCCGAAATCAAATCCAGGTTAGGTTTGCCCTCCATGTCGTACATGTATACACCTTCGGCCCGCTCAAACTCCAGCATCAAAGGGAAGTCGGTGGTTTGTGCGTTGTTTGCTAAAAATAATTGACGAAGGCTTAACATAGCGCAAAAATAACAAAGGCCCGACAGTTTAATGTCAGGCCTGTATTATTTTATATAATCGCAGTTATTGTCCGTCGGGAGTACCGCGTTCGCCATAGATTTTAATTAACTCATCGGTAAACTCACGCTCGCTGCGACTAATTAAACTTACCTTAGCTGGCGGCAGAATTTTAGAGAACTCCTGGTTGTACTTGCGTTTGATATCAACCATTTGCTGCTCATAATAGATATCTTTTCTCGACTGATCACCGGAGCGATTATTAAGCATGTTCTGGCGTTTTAATTGCCGAACAGCTGTCATTTCCTGGCTATACTGACGGTAAAGCGGCCAAAATTTTTCTGCTTCATCATCCGTCAAATCCAACTGCCGGGCCACGTAGTTCTCTTTAGCTGCTTCTATTTTACGGTAAGGCGAGCCCCCGTTGCGTTGCTGAAAACTGCGCTGATTGCTTCTGAAAGACGCTGGCGGCTGGCTGTAGGATTCTATCCCTGCAAAAACCAGTAAGCCAAATACAATATATTTTAATAGTGTGTTCATTAGTGTTTGTTATTGTGCATCCACATAATCCTGAATTGCAGCTCTTAAAGCATCATCATCAAGCTGGGTAGCATCTGCAATAACGGTGCGCTCAGTTTCAGTAGCATCTGACTGTGTTTCTAAATAGCTTCTCAAATCATCAGACGACACTTCAGACAATTCTTTGTGCAAGTAAGAATGATTTGATGGCGCAACATCCTGTTTAATATAAACTGCCAGGCCAACTATGATAGCTAAACAAGCTGCCGAAGCATACTTAAATGCTGCACTTGATATCAGCTTACGAACTACGCCACGTTGCGAAGGCATTTGTATTACCTTAGCCTCCTGCTGTTCTGCAGTTTGGCTCAGGATGTTTTGCTGCAGGTTAGCAAAGTAACCTTCGGGCACTTCAAAAGCGGTGCTTTCAGAACCAATAGTTTCTTCAAGAGCTATTCGGCTTTGTATGTTACTGCTTAGTTCATCAAAATATCCTTGTGGCACAGTAAAGCTTTCCAGTTCGCCGGCTAAAGCTTCCTCAAGCGCTATGCGGCTTTGTATCTGGTTGGTCAGGTTATCAAAATAACCTTCGGGTACATTAAAACTTTCAGTCTCGTTTTGTACAGCCTCTTCAATGGCTATACGGCTTTGTATATTGCTGCTTAATTCGTCAAAATAATTAGCCGGAACTGACATTGGCTCACTATCTAATGCAGCTGCCTCTTCAATTGTTATACGACTTTGTATGTTGTTGCTTAATTCAGTAAAATAGTTTTCCGGCACGGTAAAGGCCCCCAAAGGGTTGGCTTCTTTCAGTTGTTCCAGATGTACGCCTGATATAATCCGCTCGCTTAGGTCATCAAAGTAGGCTTCGGGCACGTCAAAGGGGTTACCTTGCGGTAACATTTGACGCCAGGAGTCATCCTCGGGCCATTCTTTATGTTCTATATCGATTTTCATATCTTACGTTAGATGAAATTAAAACAATAAGGTTTAAAATAAAAATCAAATTAATCGTTCGACGTTAAGTAGGCTTCAATCTTTTTCACGGCCAGGTGAAAAGATGCTTTTAATGCTCCTACACTCGTCCCTAACACTTCCGACATCTCTTCATACTTCATATCATCGTAATACTTCATATTAAAAACCAAACGTTGTTTATCCGGCAAAGTAAGTAAAGCACGTTGTAGCTTTAACTGTATTTTGTCGCCGCTCAAATAACTCGAATCAGCCAGAGTATCGGCCAGTTCATAAGATACATCATCGAGCGGTATATTATTCTTTTGCTTCTTTTTATTCAAAAATGTAATGCACTCATTAGTGGCAATCCGGTACATCCAGGTATACAGCTGTGCATCGCTCCTAAAGCCTGGCAGGTTTTTCCATATTTTCACAAATATATCCTGCACCAGGTCGTCGGCATCGTCATGGTCTATCACCATGCGGCGCACATGCCAGTATATTTTTTGCTGATATTTTTTCAGCAATAAGTTAAAAGCTTCGTTCCGGGTACGTTCGTCCTGAAATTTGCTGAGTATCTCGGTATCACTAACGGATGCTGACATCTATTCTATCTGTCTATTTGATAATTTATAGCCGCTTAGGTTTAACCGCTGGCCATGTTTAATATAAGCTAAAGTAATTAATTGTTTGCAAACTTGCCACTTCAGGCCTTTAACAGGTCGAGCACCTGCTGCGACGAATTTTTGGTATCTACTTTAGTAATAATGTGGCTGATTACACCATTGGCATCAATAATAAAGGTAGTGCGCTGGGTACCCATATACTTTTTACCGTACATGTTTTTCTCTACCCAAACGCCATAGTTGTTCACAATCTGCTGGTCGTGGTCGGCAATTAAAGTAAAGGGCAAGCTATATTTACTCTCAAATTTTTTGTGAGATTTCTCATCGTCAGTACTTACACCGATTACTTCATAACCTTGCGATTGCAGATACTCGTAATTGTCTCTAAAATCGCAAGCTTCGGCGGTACAACCCGGTGTATCGTCTTTAGGGTAAAAATATAACACTACCGTTTTGCCGTGGTAATCGGTCAGTGATACGGTTTCGCCGTTTTGATCTTTGGCGGTAAATTCAGGAGCTTTGTCGCCTTCTTTTAATGTTGCCATGTTATAAATAGGTTAATTAGCGATTAAAGGTTGCTGTATAAGTTGATGTGTTGTCTTTACCATCGGTAACAGTAAAATTAAACTGGTGTTCGCCGCTACCAATGTTGTCATCAAAGGTATATCTAAATACACGGGTTTTATAATCTTGTTCTAATAAAACCCACTTCCCGTCAATCTCGGCCCGGTATGATTTAATGCCCGATAGGTTATCGCTTGCCCTGAGCATGATACTACGCACGGCAGCTAAATTACTACCGTTACGAATGTTGATAGGCGTAATTACCGGTGCCAAGGTATCAACCCGGATGTAAAAATCGCCGAAGGCAGCAGGTTTGGCTTTTACATAGCCGTCCTGGTAAATACCGCCTACTGAACCGCTTGCAGCGTTTACGATAACGGCTTTGCCGGCCAGGCTGCCTATACTCACATTAGGCTTGATCCATAAGTCGTAATTGGCATGTATGGGTGTGTATTTGTTGTGGATGCGATGGGTGGCAGAATAGGTGCCGGGTTTTTGCGGCAGCAGGCTGTACATAAAATCAACATCATCATACAAATTACCAGGTGTAACAACCACTTTAACCGGTCCATTATTATACTCGTTACGTTGATCGTATCTAAAACGGGTGCCGGCAAAGGTTGCCACCGGCCGATCTTTAGGGATGCTTGATTGCACTTTAAGTTTTAACGAAGAAGTATTGCCGGCAATGTCTTTAACTAAATACTCCACGTCGTGTTGAAGAGTATCGTTAAAAGTCATAACGCCGCGGTTTTCAGATTGGGGGTAAAGCGAGATATGACTTCCCGGAGGAATAAAGCACTTTTGTATCCACCGGCGCGATCTCAAATACTCGGGATAATCAATGTAACCGTTGATGGCATGGGTCTGGTCGAAGGCAAAGCGTTCGACGGCAAAAGTATACACCGTTCGGCCATCCAGCTTGAGCTCTAAAGAGTAAATGCCATTATGGTTAACCGACGAACTGTTTTGATCATAAGCGGTGATGCCAAAGCCAATCTCGCCACTCAGGTTAAGCGTTTGTGGTTGGGTAAGCCGATAGCTACCGCCCGAACCGGCAACAGCAAATGAGTTGCGCAGCGTGTTTTCGCTAAATGGTTTGCCATTTAAATGATAAATGCTTATGCCGGTTATTGCCGGTGGTATCTGATCGGCTATGGTTAAGCCGAAAAGCTGCGGATTAATGGTTTCTTCAGTAAGTGAATCCCGAATCTCGAAATGCAGATGCGGACCGCCTGATGCACCGGTATTACCGGATATGGCAATCAGTTGCCCTTTAGTTACCGGAAACTGAAAAGGCTGTAACCTAAAGTCAGTTTCAAAAGTTTCATGCTCATACTGATATTTGCGTACGGCCTGGGCCAGTTCAGGTATCAAATGATCTAAGTGTGCATAAACGGTAGTGTAGCCGTTAGGGTGCGTTAAATATACCGCATTCCCAAAACCGCCCACTTGCACCCGTAGGCGGGATACATAACCATACATGGCTGCATGCACCGGATAGCCGGTACGTCGGTTAGTACGAAAATCGAGCCCTGAATGAAAGTGATTAGCACGCAACTCGCCGAAAGAGCCTGCCGTACTTGGCGGCAAATCTAACGGATATTGGAATACACCTTTAGGATAAGTTTTGCTTTGAACAATATCCTGAGCTTTAAGGCTCAGCATCAAAACAAAAAGGCAGATGTAGCAAAAAAGTACTTTAACCATTCGCTATTATTTAACTTGGAAATCAAGTAATTTCTGACCCTGCAGATAGCCTTGCAAATGGTCGCCTGGTTTTACGGCCGACACACCTTCCGGCGTACCGGTAAAAATTAAATCGCCTTTTTTAAGCGTGATGTATTGCGATACAAAGGCAATGATTTTTTCGAATGAGAAAAGCAAATCTTTGGTGTTACCGTTCTGGCGGGTCTGGCCGTTTACATCCAGCTTTAAATTGAGGTTGTATAAATTTTCAAACTGCGCTTTAGGCAAGAAATTGCTGATAGGAGCAGAACCATCAAAACCTTTTGCCAGTTCCCAAGGTAAGCCTTTTTCTTTGTGGCGGCTTTGTACGTCGCGCGCGGTAAAATCTATGCCTAAGCCAATCTCATCGTAATAGTCGGCTGCAAATTTTTCATTAATGTGCTTGCCTTCTTTACAAATCTTCAGAACCAATTCGATTTCGTGATGTATATCTTCCGAAAAATCGGGGTGATAAAACGGCTTGTTATCTTTTAAAAGCGCCGTGTCGGGTTTCATAAAGATTACCGGTGTTGTCGGAACCGGATTATTTAATTCTTTAGCGTGTTCGGCGTAGTTACGGCCTATGGCAATAATTTTCATAGCAAGGTTATGTAAAAGGCCAAATCTAATAAATATTTATTTTGACCTACGAGCCCAAACGTTGCTCCGGTTGGGAAAGTCAACACATAACAACAGCTTCAAAGCAAGTGTTTACTTAAATTTAAGTGCTGATAAACGGTGTGGATGGTTTTGAGCAAGTTAAGGTTTGTACAAATCACTATGTAGCCAACCTAATCACGCTAAATTGTTACAAATAACTGGGGGCAAAAACAGGGGAAAGGCGTAAAATTACAGGATAGTAACTCGCTTGATGATGGACTCGGTACCGGCGGTTACTTTTAAAAAATAAAACCCACTGGTAAGGCGGTTGCTTTTTAAATCGTGTACCAGTTTTACCTCGCCGGTTTCCACACGGTCTGAATACAAGGTGGCCACGTTGTTGCCTAATACGTCCATCAATCTGATAGTAACGTTAGTATTGCGTGATACCATGTACTTCAGGTTCATTTGATCCACAATAGGATTAGGATAAACCTGTACATTACTCAGCAGCTTGTCGCTAGTAGTCTGCACCGCAGGCTTAACAGGCAAATAAGGCGAGGCCTTCAGTGGGGGTAGCGTACCTACGGTTAAGCCATTTTTGAAATAAGACGTTTTTTTGTTTTTTTTATTAAAGATGGTATCGGCTTTAACGTATTTGCTGGTACCTAAAGTAAAGGCAAAGGATATTGCTATCGCTTGCGCAATAAAAATTATCCATAGAAATTTAAAAGTATATCTTTGCCCCATATTACTTCGAGTTACAAAGGTACTAATAAAAGAAGTTAAACGTTACGATGTAAAGATTTTACACTCAAATTTTAACAATTTTTAACAAAAATTGATTTTACAAGTTATACTTAAAATAACTTGTTTTTTGCAGGTAAACAGCCGGTTAAGCCGGTGCAACCGAGCATCATAATTTACAAACTTTTTTACAATTAAAAGTGTCATCACACAATAAAGACCTACAAAAGCTGACCACCGCAGGATTGCTGATCAGTTTAGGTATTATCTATGGCGATATAGGTACCTCTCCCTTATACGTTTTTAAAGCCATTGTTGGCGATCATGCCATTACGGAGTCTCTCGCTTTAGGCGGCGTCTCGTGTATTTTTTGGACGCTTACCCTGCAAACCACCATCAAGTACGTAATGATCACCCTACAGGCCGATAACAAAGGCGAAGGTGGTATTTTCTCTTTATTTTCATTAGTACGCCGGCGCGCCAAATGGTTAATTATACCGGCGGTGGTTGGCGGTTGCGCCTTATTAGCCGACGGGATAATTACACCCCCAATCACCATATCATCTGCCATTGAGGGCTTGCATGCCAAGTACCCTCAGTTGCCTACCATGAGTGTGGTGATTACCATTATAGCGGCTTTGTTTTTCATCCAGCAGTTTGGTACCTCGTTGGTGGGTAAAGCATTTGGCCCTATTATGTTTTTGTGGTTTACTATGATGGGCGTTTTGGGTATCTCTTATATTGTGCAGATGCCAGGCATCATTAAAGCGCTTAACCCATATTATGCTTACCATTTATTAACTACCAGTGCTAACCCTACAGCATTCGGTATATTAGGTGCTGTGTTTTTGTGTACCACAGGTGCCGAGGCATTGTATTCAGACTTAGGTCACTGTGGTCGCTCTAACATTCGTGTAAGCTGGATTTACGTTAAAACATGTTTAATATTAAATTATTTGGGGCAGGCTGTTTGGCTGATGCAGCGCGAAGGGCAGGAGTTAAATTTGGATGTGTTTAATCCATTTTATCAGATCATGCCCTCGTGGTTCCTGATTTTTGGTATCGGTATAGCTACTGTTGCCGCCATCATTGCCAGTCAGGCTTTAATATCAGGATCATACACCCTTATCGCAGAAGCAGTGCGCTTAAACCTTTGGCCTAAAGTGCGGATCAATTATCCGTCTGAGCAAAAAGGACAGCTGTACGTGCCCAGTATTAACTGGATTATGTGTGCCGGATGTATTGGCGTGGTGTTGCTGTTTCAGCATTCTGCAAAAATGGAAGCCGCTTACGGATTGAGTATAACTGTGGCCATGCTGATGACAACCATTTTGGTGTCTAAATTTTTGAAACGTCGTAAAGTTCCATCATACCTTATCAACCTTTTCTTGTTGGTCTATTTGGTGGTTGAAGGTATATTCCTATCCAGTAACTTGGGTAAGTTTACCGAAGGCGGCTGGTTTACACTTACCATAGGTTTTGTTTTATTTAGTGTGATGTGGACCTGGCACACCGCCCGCAAAATCCGTAACCGTTACGTGAAATTTGTGGAGGTCGAGGAGTACTACGATATTTTAAAAGAGTTGAGCGAAGACGAGACTGTGCCTAAGTATGCATCGCAGTTAGTGTATTTAACCAGCGCTAACTTCAACTCCGAGGTAGAGTCGAAAATCATCTACTCAATCTTACAAAAGCAACCTAAGCGTGCGGATATTTACTGGTTGGTACACGTTGATGTAATGGACGAGCCTTATACCCGCGATTACGAGGTAGACTTTTTAGTGCCTAATAAAGTTATTCGTATAGATTTTAAATTGGGCTTTAGGGTAGGTCAGCAGATTAATTTATTGTTCCGGAAGGTAGTTGAAGATCTGGTAAAAAACGGCGAGGTAGATATTACCAGCCAATACCAATCACTCAATAAGCGTAAAATTGTGGGAGATTTCCGTTTTGTGGTGATCGAAAAGGTTTTGTCGCGCTCGCACAATCTTTCATTTTACGAACGTATAATTATGGCCATCTATGGACAGCTTAAAAAAGTAAGCATATCTGAAGAGCGCGGCTTTGGTTTGGATTTAAGCTTCGTGACAGTAGAAAAAGTGCCGCTAATGCTCACTGACCCTGAAAGCGTAGTGATTAACCGGGTA
This sequence comes from uncultured Mucilaginibacter sp., assembly GCA_913775265.1. Taxonomy (GTDB): domain Bacteria; phylum Bacteroidota; class Bacteroidia; order Sphingobacteriales; family Sphingobacteriaceae; genus Mucilaginibacter. The sequence goes on from CAJYJH010000054.1 coordinate 10,798, forward strand.
GTTTAATTGCCGGGAAGATCAACCTCTTTTTAAAAGTAAAAACCCGTTCAGCTCTATTAGCGTGAACGGGTTTTTTATTTGTGAATTGTATCAAATACTATTTTTTCTTGATCAAGCCCTTGGCCCAGCGTTGTGAGTGCATGAAGCCTTTATTGTCTAAAAATGTTACCCACATAATTGTGCTGAAAGTGCCTATGATCGATCCGGCCGTTACATCCTCAAAGAAGTGCTGACTTAAGTACATCCTCGAATAAGCTACACCAATAGCCAATAGTAAGAAAATGAATCCGTATCGCTTGTTTACCGAAACGTAAGACAATACCACGGCGGCTGAGAAGGCAGTGACAGTGTGGCCCGAAGGGAAACTGTTATACTCCATCATCCTGATGCCTTTAACAAAGTGGATCAGGCTAAGGTCTTTTTCAAAATAAATCACCGGACGAGGTGCATGATAAATGTGTTTAACAATTTGTACCAGAATGCCACTGATGGCAAAGCTTGTTGCCAGTAACAGCGCTTTACGATAACTAAGGCAAAGCATAATCAGCGTCAGGGTAATTACCATATAACCTTCGCCCAAATCGGTAAGGTATGGAAATACAAAGTCGCCGGTGTGGGTATATAATTTATTGACCGAAAAGTAGATTTCCTCGCGGGTGTAAGTGATTTTAATAATCAGACAGGCAATTAGAACAACAAGGTAAGGGATAAAAAACAGGCGGATCTTATATAAAACATCAGTAATACGGGTATTCATCATGTTACAAATTAAGTACATTATCAGTAATCACGTAAAAAATGGTTATGTTTGGTACTGCTAACTTTAATTTTCTGCATGTCGAAAAGTATATTTCGAAAAAAATCTCTCGATAAAATTCTGGCCGATGTTCAAAGCGGCTTTGGCGACGGGGAACATTCGGGTTCTCACTTAAAAAAAGAACTGCTTACCAAAGATTTGACCTTAATGGGCATAGCCGCCGTGGTGGGGGCCGGTATATTTTCGACTATTGGTACGGCATCATTTAATGGCGGACCGGGTGTAACTATACTTTTTGTGCTAACTGCTATTACCTGCGGTTTTTCGGCCATGTGTTATGCCGAGTTTGCCTCGCGCATCCCAGTTGCCGGCAGTGCCTACACTTATGCTTATGCCTCATTTGGCGAGCTGATTGCCTGGATTATTGGTTGGGATTTATTGATGGAATATGCGATAGGCAACATTGCTGTAGCCATATCTTGGAGTGAGTATTTTGTTAACCTGCTCGAAGGCTTTCATTTGCACGTGCCCCGATACCTGACGATGGATTATTTCTCCGCCTATAAAGGGCATGAGCAGTTACAGCAGTTAACCGCATCGGGCCATCTATCTGAAATAACTGAACGCATCAAGGCGGAGTCTTTAGCGTGGACCACGGCGCCTAACATTGGCGGCATCAAACTAATTGCTAACTTTCCTGCTTTGCTCATTGTGATACTGATTACTTACCTGGTTTATATCGGTATTCGCGAAACTAAAAAGGTAACCAATGCCATGGTGCTGCTTAAAATAGGCGTGGTGTTGGCTGTTATTGCCTTGGGCTTTTTTTACGTTACACCAGCCAACTGGCACCCTTTTTTACCCAACGGCTTTAGCGGTGTGATGAAAGGTGTATCGGGAGTGTTTTTTGCCTATATTGGTTTTGATGCCATCTCGACCACTGCCGAAGAATGCAAAAATCCGCAACGCGATTTACCTCGCGGTATGATCTATTCATTGATTATTTGTACTGTTTTATACATCCTGATAGCGCTGGTGCTTACCGGTATGGTGAATTATAAAGAGCTACAGGTGGGTGACCCGCTGGCATTTGTATTTGCGCGGATAGGCCTTACTAAAATCAGCTACGTAATATCAATCAGTGCAGTTATTGCAACAGCCAGTGTGCTATTAATTTTCCAGATGGGGCAGCCGCGTATATGGATGAGCATGAGCCGTGACGGGTTGCTGCCGAAAGCTTTTTCGCGCATCCATCCTAAATTTCAAACACCGTCATTTTCGACTATTGTAACCGGCTTTGTAGTAGCCATACCGGCGCTGTTTATGAACCTGACCGAGGTAACCGATTTAACCAGTATTGGTACTCTGTTTGCCTTTGTACTGGTTTGTGGTGGTGTATTGCTGCTACCCAAAACGGAAGCTACACAGGGGCGTTTCCGTATACCCTACATCAATGCTAAGTGGATTGTGCCGGTATTATTTATTGGTGGAATGATTGCTTTCTGGAAGCCCATGATAACTATGTTTTCTCAAGAAAATAGCCACGAGCAATTTCCATTTGTGTTATTCATTCTGCTTTCGGCTACATTAACTGTATTGGCCTTCATGAAAAATCTTTCACTGATACCGGTACTAGGTTTATTAAGCTGTTTTTACCTAATGACAGAGTTAGGCTATATTAACTGGCTGCGTTTCCTGATCTGGCTGATCATCGGTTTGGTGGTTTATTTTACCTATGGTTATAAAAACAGCCGTTTAGGTAAAGAGACGGCTTAAACGTTTTATGTTGTTAAAGCTTGGTTTGCTTTTATCTTAAAATACTACTTTAACAATAACATGTTTTTATTAGTTAATAGAAACCGTCTTTCTTGTTGCTTTTTCTGCACGTGCTTGGCAATTTGCTTTGCTTAGTATGCATGTTTCTTTTCTGTTATATCTCGAATTGCCAATTGATAGCAACTAAAGTTCTACTATGTTAGTAAATAATGCTTATGGGCTGTTTGCCGAGCGTAGCTATGAAACTGTCGGCTTCCTGTTGGTAAGATTGCTGATGCAGAATAGATGCTTTATTTTGTCTTTCTCATGCTTCGTTTAATCATCATTATAATTTTACTTTTAGCCTCTTTGCTTACAGTATTTAAAGCGCCAACTTATCATTTATGGTTATTGGCTGTCTTAGTAGGTGAGTATGGCCTGTTGTTTATTGGAATCATTATTGTAGCCTTGCTGGCTGCTTTTTTACCCGGAAGATATGTATGGCAAGGCACAGTTTTAGGTTTGCTTGCTATTGCGCTGTACTCGTATCCAATTATCAGCGCCTATTTAATTGGCGAAAAGTTAAATGATGACATCAGTAAAAATTTCTCGCTCAGTATTCATACTCAAGGTCAGGCTGCATTAAAACCTTTCAGTTTCGCTAAGCTACTCCAACTATATCCTAAGCAGGCTAATTATAAAACATTCACTTACGCCACGTATACCGATACTGCTTTAACGCTTGATTACTATCCGACTGTAGTAATTGGTAAGCGCCCTTGTGTAATGGTAATTCATGGCGGGTCTTGGAGTAGTGGTGACAGTAAGCAATTGCCAGAATTGAACGCTGTGCTGAGTCAGGCCGGCTACCAGGTAATAAGCATCAATTACCGCTTATCGCCCAAATGGCAAAGCCCGGCGCCTTTGCAGGATGTGGCTGCTGCTTTAAGCTACTTACACCAAAACGCTGACGAATTGCGAATAGATACCGGTAACATTATTCTGTTAGGACGCTCGGCCGGAGCACAGATTGCTTTGCTGGCCGCTTATACTTTGAAACAGCAGGGCATTAAAGGGGTAATTGATTTTTACGGCCCCGCCGATATGGTTTGGGGATATAGCCTGCCGGCATCTAAACTGGTGATGGACTCGCGGCGTGTGATGGCCAATTATTTAGGCGGCTACTACGATCAAGTGCCGCAACAGTATGCCGAAAGTTCGCCTATTGAATTTGCGAATCGTAAAACCGTGCCTACCTTAATAATACATGGCGCTAATGATGTGCTGGTGGCTTATGGGCACAGCGAGCGGTTGAGCCGCAAGCTAATTCAAAATCAGGTGCCGTTTTACTGGCTAAAATTGCCTTGGGCTACGCATGGCTTCGACTATCATTTAAACGGGCCAGGAGGGCAGTTGTCTACTTATACGGTTCTTCGTTTTTTGGAAAGCGTTGTCCGATAGGAATGAAGTTAAAAATCAGGAGTAAAACAAACAAATTTAGGGTTTCGCTTATTCACATAGATATTAAATCTAAGCGTCATGAAATTTGCATTCATATTTGGAACCAACATTTTTTTAAGTACCGAAAATACCGTTAGTTATGCCGATGCAGATACACGTATTCCATTCCTTAAAATATTGTCTTATCGTAAGTCAAGCAACAATAACTCAGATAAGCATTTGGCGATCGATTTGGACATAGCTACCTCGCACGATGAGGCTATTGTTTGGCGTGGCAGCCAGTTTGAAGGTAACTCGCCAGTTCAGGTAAGTACAACTGATGATTCTGTCAAATTATTCCGTGAAGGTCACGAAGAACCTGTATTCTTTATACGTCAGTTGACCGAAGATGATATTTCCGGATTATCGAGCCATATCGTTAATGAGGTAGAAGCTCAACAACCATTGGCGGTATTTAAAATCAGCGGTGATTTTAGGGTAGGAGGTCATCGTATTATTATCGACAACGAAAAGCTGTTTGTCAACGGCGACGATTTTGCTAACGGTGTCACTAACTCGAAGCAGGATGCTGCATTGACACCATACGGCGTTTTGTCCTAAGATTAATTGCTGTGAATTAACTAAAGATTAAACTGTTAAATGCGAAAATTTAGGAACGCAAGTAAGAAGCACCATTGATATCTATAATTCCCGAGGAGGTAAACTCAAAACCAGGTGAGGCGTAAACTGCTGCCAGGCGTGCTACCTCTTCGGTTGTTGCTACCCGGTTAAACGGGCTTTGCTGTTTTATATTTTCACCTTTAGGGCCGTTTAATATATCAGACGTCATGTCGGTTTCTACAAAACCGGGAGCAATGATATGTACACTTACTTTTTGGGGGGCAAGGCTTACTGCCAGTGATTGGCTCATGGCATTTAAACCGGCTTTGCTGGCTGCATAAGCCGGATGATCGGGTTCGCCTCTGAAAGCACCGCGTGATGAAATATTAATGATTTTACCGCCGCCTTTCTTTCCCATGTGCCTGGAAGCGAAATAACAAAGGTTGGCTACACCGTTTAAGTTAGTATTTATAGTTTCCTCCCAGTTGTGCTGCCAGGCCTCGTAACTAACTTCGTTAATTTTATGCTCCAGGTAAATACCTGCATTATTGATCAATATATCCAGACGGGAGTACTTTAACAATAACTTCTCAAAAAAACGATGTACGTGGGTTGGCTTGCTCTGATCTAACTGAAAAACAGCATGCTTGCCTTTACCACCCAGACTATCCAGCGTTTGTTCGGCTTCGACAACGTTATTTAAATAGGTAATTACCACGTTGGCATTGAGCGAAGCAAACAACTGGGCACAAGCCTTGCCAATACCGCGTGAGCCGCCCGTAATGAGTACTGTTTTGCCTGGGAAATCAATAAGCATGTTTTAGTAGTAAAATCGTATTTAACTAAGGAGCAATTTCCTGCTTATACGTATACTACTCAAACAAGTTATAAAGTGGTCATTTGTAGGCCCAATTCGGCGTTATTGATTTTGCTTAGTTTCTGTCGTTTTTTGTGCTTCTTTTTCGCGTTTCTTAAAAAATCCTCGCAACAAGAAATTATGTTGCACTGCCTCAAGGTCGTCGTTCAATTTTATTGAACTTTGGTTTAAATAATTTAATGTACTTTTTAATTGAACAGCACTATTTTGGTCGTTTAAAAGCACCCCTAAAGCGTTATCTGTAGTATTCAGTTTACCACTGGCACGGTTTAAGTTATCCGTAAGTGTGCTGGCTTTAGCAGTTGCCTCTTGTAACTGATTAGCCGACTGTTGCAGTTTAGCAAATACTGCGGTATCAGTCAACATCTTGTCGGCCAGGCCACCTTTAGTATTAATTTTAGCGCTGAAAGTTTTCAATTGGTCTGCCATAGCCGAAGTTCGTGCAGTAGTGTTTTGCAGGTTTTGCACCACCGCTTTAAACTGCATAGCCAAGTTAGAGTCGGCCAGTAACGAGCCCGCCAAACCTTTGCCTTCTACCATCTTTTTGCTCAGGGCTTTAAAATCAGAAGTAATTTCCAACAGGTTTTGGTTGTTTTTCTGAAAAGTTTTCATGATATCGTCGGTTGACAGCATGCCTTTAGAGTTCAGCATATCACCATTCTCAACAACTGGCGAAGCCGGATTGCCACCATCAATAGTAATAATTTTGTTCCCAATAAAACCCTCAGATCCAATACTGGCGATAGCATCTTTATGAATATACTGCTGTATAGCCTGGTCTACATTAAACTCAACATCAACCTGATTAATACCAGTAAATTTGATGCCTTTAATGGTGCCTACCTTAACGCCCGAAAACCAAACGTTATTACCTTTAATTAAGCCCGATACATTATCAAAGCGGGCTTGCAAGTGTACGCCTTTCGAAAAGCTTTTTTGTTGATTACCCAAGGTAAATATGGCTACAACAAATATCAGCAAGCCTACGGCGATAAAAAGGCCTACCCAAAAAGCGGTTTTATTTTCTTTAAGATCCATTATCTCAGTTGATAAAATTATAGTCGTAAAATTGTTTAACCCTCACGTCTTCCCCTTCAAACACTTCGTCAAAAGTGCCCTGACGCTGAAACTGTCCGTCGAGTAGCATAGCTACCCGGTCGCCGGTAGTTTTAGCGCAGGTAAGATCGTGAGTTATAATAATTGATGATGTATTAAAGCGTTCCTGTACGCGATTAATTAAGTTGTTTATTTCCATCGATGTGATGGGGTCAAGGCCGGCTGTCGGCTCATCATACAGCATGATTTCGGGGCGCAAGATGAGCGTGCGGGCAATGCCGATACGTTTACGCTGACCACCTGAAAGCTCAGCCGGCATTTGGTTAATGGTTTGGCTCAGGCCTACGGCTTCGAGCACACGCTCCACCATCTCATTGATTTCTTTGCGCTTGAGCGATCTTTGGTTGCGCACCAGCGGAAACTCCAGGTTTTTTCGCACGGTCATACTATCGTACAAGGCACTGTTCTGAAAAGAAAAACCGATGCGGGTACGTAATTGCTGCAAATCTTGTGGCGTAATAGTAGTTACCTCGTTGCCCAATACGTTTACCGTGCCAGAATCCGCCTTAAGCAAACCCGAAATTATTTTGATGAGCACCGATTTACCTGTACCCGAGCGGCCCAATACCACTAGGTTTTCTTTTCGGAACAAATCCAAGTCAATGCCCCGTAATACATGGTAATCACCGAAAGATTTGGTAAGGCCGTGAATGCTGATTACCTTTTCGTTATAATCTATGGATTGTGGTTGTTTTTCCATATCAGTATCTCGGTTAACGGAACCAGCCGGTTATCTGTACAATAATTACTTCTTCAATAAACACCAAAAACATGGCTGTTACTACCGCCGAGTTTGCCGCTTTACCCACACCTGCTGTACCGCTTGATGAGTTCCAGCCTTTATAAGTGCCTACAATACCAATAGTAAAGCCAAAAATAGTTGACTTGATAAGCGATGACTCAAAATCGATAAACCCTAGGGGCTGAAAAAACTGCTGAATATAGGTACTAAAGCTAGTGCCCTCATTTACGGCTACGTTTAGGTAACCCCCCAACATGGCTATTAAGCCATTATAAATAGCTAAGATTGGAATACTAATGGTAGTGGCTAGCGTGCGTATGCAAACTAAGTACTTAAATGGGTGGGTGCCCGATACCTCCATGGCATCAATTTGCTCAGTTACCCGCATAGAGCCAATTTCAGCACCAATACTCGAGCCTACACGTCCGGCACTAATAAGTGCCGTAACCAAAGGGGCCAGTGCACGCATCAGTGCTATCGAAACCAGTGATGGTATCCAAGAGGTAGCACCAAATTGTAGCAACGATGGGCGCGACTGCTTGGTGAATATCAAACCTACAATAAAGCCGGTAACCGTAATTAGCAGTAACGAGCGGACACCTACTTCCCAGGTTTGCTTAATTAACTCCCTAAATTCGTAGGGCGGAACAAAAGCTTCTTTAAAGAAACGGGCAATAAAGGCAAAAACATCATAAACGTCTACAAAAAATTGAGTAAAGCGTTTACTGATAGAAGGGCCTGCCTTAGTTGCCGGGGCTGTTGTGCTGTTTTGAGTATCCATTAATAAGCTGGTAAAATTACAGCATATTTTTTAGTAACCGCCATTTGTATCTAAACTTAAGCTGGTAGTTTGTAAATGGTATGTAAAAACTATGAGCGTTTACGAACTTCAACATCAACACTAAAAGCTGTTACGGGTTTTAGGCAAACATACCTATTCTAAAACAAATTGCTCTAACCGTATTAAATTACAAAGGCTTAACGCTATGCGCTTGATAAACGTACATTAAACATTTATTGTGAATGCTGTTTTTTTTACACATTTTAGTCCCGGCTGACTGCCGCTTGCGTTAAAAGCTAAGGCATACGTTTGCAGCCGGTTGTAAACATTAAACCAATAACCCATTATGATTAACATGAAGAGCAAAAATTTTTTTGCAGCAATGCTGGCAGCCGGCCTGTTTTCGGTAACCGCTTGCAACCAATCATCCAACAAACAATCCACTAATATGACCGACAGTACCACGGCCGCAGGACAACTCCCGGCAGCTTCCAATTTCGAAAAAACCGTTGATGGTAAACAAACCAAACTCTATATATTAAAAAACAGCAAAGGGGTACAACTGGCTTTAACTAACTATGGCGGCCGTATGGTAAGCCTGATGGTGCCCGATAAAGATGGCAAAATGGTTGACGTAATTGCCGGACCTGGCAGCGTTGAAAATTTTGAAGAAGCTAAAGGTAATTACTACGGCGCTTTAATTGGTCGTTATGGCAACCGTATCGGCAACGCTAAATTTACTTTAGAAGGTAAAGAGTATAAGCTGCCTGCTAATAACGGCCCTAACACCTTACATGGTGGTAAAGAAGGTTTCGATGTAAAAGTATGGGATGTTAAACCTATTGATGATCATACGTTAGAACTGTCTTATACCTCGGCAGATGGTGAGCAGGGTTTTCCGGGTACGTTGAAAACTACAGTGACTTACAAACTGACTGAAGAAAACGCCGTTGAGATTTCTTACAATGCTACTACCGATAAGGCAACTGTGGTTAACTTAACCAGCCACACTTATTATAATCTAAATGGTAATGGTGCTGGTTCTATTTTAAAACATAAACTGCAGTTAGATGCCGATCAGTTCACCCCGGTTGATAGTACCCTGATTCCAACCGGTAAATTGGCTTCAGTACAGAATACACCTTTCGATTTTAGAAAATCAACAGAAATTGGTGCACGTATTAATGAAGGCGATGAGCAGCTTAAGTTTGGTAAAGGGTACGACCATAATTTTGTGCTTAACAAACACACCCTGCAAACGCCTATTGCTACACTGCAAAGCGATAAAACTGGTATTGTGATGGAGGTATTTACCGAGGAGCCAGGCATCCAGTTTTACAGCGGTAACTTTATGAAAGGTGACTTTAAATTTAAAGGCGATATTAAAGATGATTTACGTACTGCACTGGCTTTAGAAACTCAGCATTTCCCAGATTCACCTAACAAGCCCTCGTTCCCAAGCACAGAGCTTAAGCCCGGACAAACTTATAAAACCACTACTATTTATAAGTTCTCGGCTAAGTAAAAACTTTTAAAATATAATGGGGCCGGTTTGCAACGCAAGCCGGCCTTTTTCGTATGAGTCTGTTGGTAAACCGTTGCATTGGCAAAATAATTTTAAGCATTGTTTGATGCCGGTAAACCCATTACCTTTATTTTAATGATGTTTAAATCTATCCCCCGGTTAATTTGGTTGTTGATCGTAGTGTGCGCTTTGGCGGCTTCGTGTAAGTCTAAAAGGGCAGTGCTTAAAGGCGCGCCGGGCGAAGTGGTAAAACCGCAGGGCTTTATTGCAGATAAATATGCTGAGATGTTGCAAGTCGACAGCCGCGACATAACTAACGGCCGGCTTTACAACTTTATTGACCAGTGGTATGGTACGCCTTATAAATTTGGCGGACTGGATCATGACGGGGTGGATTGCTCAGGTTTTACTCTACTGTTGGAACAACAAGTGTATGGGATAAACTTGCCTCGTAATACTGGTAAACAAATCAATGTCATCAAACGCAAGTATGAGGACGAGCTACAAGAGGGCGACTTAGTTTTTTTTGATTTTGACGGTAAAAAATTCAGCCATGTAGGTGTTTATTTACAAAACGGATATTTGGTACATGCCAGCACACGTAAAGGCGTACTGATTGTAAAACTACGCGATCCATCTATGTACAAGTACTTCTCCCGTGCAGGTTCCGTCATCTATACTAATAGTATCGCGCAAATAGAGTAAATATTTGTGAGTTAATATTATTTTCTTCTTAATCGGAGTTGACTTATGCATATTCTCAATCTGCAGTAATTCTATCATCAAGGCAATGCCCTTATTTATGCTTTTGACAAAGCAATAAATTGTTACATCTCACCAGGTTAATAATGATGGACTGTACCATCGCCTGCCCAATTTGTCAATGCATTAATCATCTGGACGGTTTTGGCTGTTGCTTACTTACGCCAAGAAATAAGCTTTCGCACCAAGGCGTTCCCCTTTAAACGCGTTCAACTTTTTATGTTTTTCATCTGTAGAAGTGATGCCATTAAGAGTTAAATTATTTAATCGAGTCAAAAAAAGGCTAAAATCCGTCTCAAATCCATGTTTTTATTAAGGGAAAGGAAAATGCTAATATTAACTATAAATCAATTCGCCCTCTTATAAGGTAGTTTGAGCATTTGAAAATCCTCGTTGACGTAAAAAAGGCAACTAAAAATTATTTGATAGGTATTTTTAAAGCAAGGGGCAGCATTATAAGTAACTGATGTTAACAGGTATACGGCATTTCAGCACATTGAATGTTTATCGTAACATCGAAACGGCTGTTTCTGGCAAGAGTGTTTGTAAAGTTATTTTCTTATAAGTTTAATTTAGTGCCTTTGCAGTTGTTGTACGTAAGGGGATAAATACAAGTTACAAAAGGAGAAGACTTTAAAATGAGTTCCGGCAAATATGATTATCCGTGTTGCTGGCCATTATAAACTTAGATACGACTATATGAATAATTTTATAGAAATATCGGTTATAATACCAAGTTACAACCATGCTTCGTACTTGGAACAACGTATTCAAACCGTTTTGAACCAAACCTATCCAATTAAAGAGTTAATCATTTTAGATGATGCATCTTCAGATCATAGTCAAAAGATCATCAACAAGTATAGTTCTGATCCGCGTATTAGCCACATTGTTTTCAATGAAACTAACAGCGGCAGTACTTTTAATCAATGGAAAAAGGGTTTGCAGTTAGCCAAAAGCCCTTGGGTATGGATTGCCGAGAGCGATGACTATGCCGACCTGACCTTTTTAGAAAAAATGGCTGGCCTGATACAGCATTATCCTAATGTGGGTATTGCTTTTTGCCGTTCACAAATAGTTGATGAAAATGATCAGGTGATCAATTACTCATATAACCACCGGAAATTCTCTTTTGGCCCTACAGAAATTAAGAATACGCTAAGTTCTGGCTACTGCTTACCTAATGTAAGTGCCTGTCTTTTAAAAAGAGACTGCGCTTTGTGTGCGGTAGCTGGTTTAGGCAAATACAAAGCATCCGGCGATTTGATATTTTATACCCGCATACTGCACCACACTAATATTGCTTACGAGGATAGCATCCTGAACTATTTTAGAGATCATGCAGGCAATGTGTCGCGGCCTGCCAAAAAGAACGGCCTTTGGGTTACTGAAGGGGTTGACGTAATCAGGAATATCAATTATAGCGAAGTTAATTTTTCGGTTTATACTTTTTTGCGGGTTGGTTTCAACTGGCTTAGGCGGGTTGATAAAGTTACGTTTAAAAATAAGATAACGGTTTTCAAAAAGCTGCTTTCGGCAAGCTGGAACTTTAGCCTCGCTAAATTGTCAGGTATGTTTCGCTCATCCGATTATGAATTTAATAGCTAACCTGATGACGGCCTATTATTGCGTAATCGTTATCCCGGTGCATAAATCCGAACCTTCCTATTACGAGTTGATCTCTTTTGAGCAGGCCTATCGTATGTTTCACAAGTTTCCTATCTATCTGGTTGCCCCCGAAGGCTTAAGTCTGCAAAAGTATCAGGAAATCATACCGTATATCAATGTTAAATATTTGCCGGCCTGTTGCTTAAGTAGCTTGCTCAATTACAACAAGCTCAAATTAAGCCAGTATTTCTACAGATTATTTGCCGGCTACAAATATCTTGTTACTTATGAATTAGACGCCTTTGCTTTTAAAAACGACTTGCAATTGTGGTGTAATAAGGGGTACGACTACATTGGTGCGCCTTGGTTTGAAGGTTATAATGAATGTCCCAGTGATAATTTGATGGGAGTTGGTAATTCAGGTTTTTCTTTAAGAGCTGTTTCTGCTATGCAAAAGGGCATCAGCATGGTAGATTATTACGACCCGACAAAGCCTGGCAACTACCATACAAATGTATGGCGTAAGCTACGTTTTTGGCTGGCCCGTTTGCTACCCATCGAAAATGTGTATCTGCAGGATGCTGATTTACTTAACGAAGACTGGGTAATTGCCGAACTGATAGCCAAACATACACCAGGTTTTAGGCTGGCTCCAATTCAAGAAGCAATGCAGTTCAGTTTTGAGGTAAAGCCCGAAGCTCTGTTTGAATTAAATAATCACCAGTTGCCTACCGGTTGCCACGCCTGGTGGCGTTATAATCTCCCATTCTGGAAACCCTTTATCGAAAAATTCGGATACAAATTATAACATGAGCTTTTTTTCGATCATCATACCTACGTACAACAGCAGCTCAACCATAGATCGGTGTCTGCAAAGTATCATCAAGCAAGATTTTGACGCGTACGAAATCATTGTAGTGGATGGTGTTTCTGCAGATGACACTCTTGAAGTTATAAGCAAATATCAGCGCGTTGTAAATATTAGAGTTGTTTCCGAACCTGATAATGGTACTTATGATGCCATGAACAAAGGTATTAAGTTAGCTAAAGGACAGTGGCTGTATTTTTTGGGGAGCGACGATGAGATATATGCAGACACCATCTTATCTAAAATATATAAAACCATTCAGAAGCATTCAGATAGCAAATTTATATATGGCGATGTGTTAACCTCTACCAATGTCTTAGAACGGTATTGTAACTACACCTATGTGCAGTTGATGGATCGATGCATCTGCCATCAGTCAATATTTTATCATCGGTCTTTATTTCAGCATGCTCAGTACGATGTACAATTTAAACTTTGTGCCGACTGGGATTTTAATCTTAAAATTTTTGATGACAACATCAATCCAATTTATGTGAACCGAATTATTGCCAGGTTTGATTTGGGTGGTGCCAGTGGGAACTGGATGCAGCACCCCGAATATCTTAATCATTTTGCCAATAAGCGTGAGTTAGCTAACCGTTACAAAAATGCAGCCTGGTGGTACGGTTACTATGTACCGCTGATGCTATTTAAACGAACCAAAAGCAAGTTAAAATGGATATTTCAGTAATCATACCTTGCTATAATCCTGGCAACTATTTACTCGAGGCGGTAGAAAGCGTTTACGCATCTGATGGTTTGGACCAAATTACTTATGAAATAGTAATTGTTAATGATGGATCTACAGACAAATATACTTTGCTCATTTTAGAAGCACTTGAAAACCGCGATAATTTAAAGATTATAAATCAGGTAAATAGAGGTTTGGCTACCGCGCGCAACGTGGGTATTGAAGCATCTTCAGGCAATTGCCTTTTATTTCTGGACGCTGACAACCGTATACGAAGCCGGTTTATCAGCATCGCCCTACGCTACTTAAAAAAGGGCAAAGCTGATATAGTGCATGGAAATCCACATTTTTTCGGTGATTCAAGCGAGCCGAGGTTCCATACAGGTCCGTTTGAGATGAATAGCATGCTGCTTACCAATTACATTGACGCTTGTGCAGTTATTAAAAGAATTGTTTGGGAAACCCTTGGCGGTTTTGATGCTAACAAATTAGTGAGTGGGTTTGAAGATTGGGACTTTTGGCTACGTGCAGGTAAGGCTGGTTTTAAGTTTCAGTACGTTAACGAAACGCTTTATGATTACCGTATTGTGAATACATCAATGATCACCACTAAAAATACAGGCGATAATTTAGATAGTGCTTACAGCTACGTTTTGGGCAAACACCCCATGCACGTGGGCCGGGCATTAAGAGCTTTATATTTTGATCATAAAGAATACAAAGAATTTCAGGCTAAACCTTTTCAGGGTTTAATGAGCCTGGCTTACAGGCAATCTAAACAGCAGGTAAAATATCAGCTTTACCGCGTTAGAAATGTATTAAACAGAATAAAAAAATGACAGATACCTACTGGAAAGATTTATGGATGCACCGCGAGCTGGTTTACATGTTTAGCTGGCGCGACATCAAAATACGTTACAAACAAACGGTAATTGGCGCCTCATGGAGTATCATCAGGCCGCTGGTAACTATACTTATTTTTAATATCGTATTTAATCGCATTGCGCATATCGATAATCCGTCGGCTGCACCTTATGCTTTAATGGTTGCCGCAGGTATGCTTCCATGGCAGTTTTTTTCGACAGCGGTGGCCGACGGATCAAACAGTGTAATTAATAATGCAGGGTTAATCTCAAAAATTTACTTCCCTAGGTTAGTAATACCGGCTAGTACATTATTTACCAGTCTCATCGATTTTTTGATATCGGTAGTAATTATTGTTGGATTTATGGTGTGGTATCAACACCTGCCTGGCTGGGAGGTAGTGTTGTTTCCGGTAGCTGTACTATTTATGCTCATTGCTACTATGGGTGTAAGCGTTTATCTCACAGCGCTCAACGTTAAATACCGCGATTTTAGACATTTAATACCATTTGTTTTGCAAATAGGCATATACATAACACCCATCGCATTCAGCAGTAAAAACATCGGCGAAAAGTGGCGCTTGCTTTATTATTTAAATCCAATGGTAGGTGTAATCGATGGCTTTAGGTGGACGCTGCTTGGGGACAGTGTTTATTTACCCGGCGCTGTAGTTTCATTGCTGGTATCACTTATCCTGTTATGGAGCGGCGTAAAATTCTTCAAAAAAATGGAGAAAACTTTTGTAGACGAAATTTAATCAAACTGAATTCTTATGGCGCAATCGGCAATAAAAGTAAACGACCTATCAAAAGCCTATATTATTCAGCATAATAACGACGCGTCATCGTCATTACGAGATGTGATAACCAACAAGGTAAGCAGCCTGTTTAAATCCAAAGTCAAAGAAGACCAAGCTAAAATACAAAGCGAGAAATTTTGGGCATTGCAGGATGTCAATTTTGATATTGAGCAGGGCAGCCGTGTTGGTATACTCGGAGGTAACGGTGCAGGCAAAAGCACGCTTTTGAAAATTATCAGTAAAATCACTGAGCCTACGTCGGGGCAAATGATAGTGAACGGTAAGGTGGTAAGCTTATTGGAAGTAGGCACTGGATTTCATTCTGAACTCACCGGTCGCGAAAATATCTTTTTGAATGGGGTTATATTAGGGATGAAAAGATCTGAAATCAAACGGAAATTTGATGAGATCGTCGACTTTGCCGAAGTAGAGCAGTTTTTAGATACCCCAGTTAAGCGTTACAGCAGCGGCATGTATATGCGCCTTGCTTTTGCGGTAGCAGCACACCTCGAACCCGAAATTTTAATTATTGATGAAGTTTTAGCGGTTGGCGACTCGCAATTTCAGAAAAAGTGCATCGCCAAAATGGATGAGATTAGTCGTGTTGATGGCCGTACCGTACTATTTGTGAGCCATAACCTGGAGGCGGTAAGTTCGTTTTGTACTACTGGTATTTATCTTAAAAAGGGTAAGCTCGTTACCCAAGGTAGCATAGAAACGGTTTGCGAAGAATACGCCTCAGATTTGTACGGAAAGAGTGATGGCTTCCATTCAAGTAGCCATAAAAAAATTTACTTCGAAAAACTCAGTCTGCGCAAGTCATTTTTAGCGTTCAACGAATCTTTGGAACTTAATTGCGAAGTGTACTCAGAGGACCCTCAGCCACAATATATTATAGGTATAACCATTAAAGATACCTATGAAAATAAAGTTGGTTCTACCCTTTTAAAAAATGAGGAAGGCTTGGTTAAGGGTATCAACAATCTGCTAATAAAGCTTCCTTTAATTAATGTGGTTCCGGGTAACTATAAAATTATTATTGCCATAGCTCTGGATGAAAGGTTAAATAATGAAGATGTAGTGTGGGACTATCCGAGTTTCATGATTCTGGCTTCCGAACCCCCACAGCATTTTATGTTTCCGAAATGGCACCCAAGCTGGGGGGGGATTTTGTTGAACGAAGCTTCACTAATTAATCGCACTATCAAACAAGACAATCATTATGAAAAAGATCTATCAGCTTGAGGGAGTACGCGGTTTTGGGGCATTGTTGGTATTTGTATGTCACTTTCAAATCGTTTTTTATCCGGCATTTTACGACCGCATTTTGGGGCATTTAACTCCCCGGTTACCCGGTAACATCAGCAGATTCATGGTATATATGATTGATATGTCTATCAATGGTAACATGTTTCTGCATATATTTTGGGCTTTGAGTGCTTACGTGCTTTTAAAAAAATATTTCGAAAATAACACCCGTGGTGAAACACTTCCGGCAAGTAGCATAAAGCGTTACGTCAGGCTAATGATACCTTGTACCGTATCGGTATTTTTTAGCTATTTTCTTTTCAAGTTTGGATTGATTTATGTCCGGGGAATACATGTACATGTGCTTCAGCAAAATTTGTACGCTATTCCGCCTTCTATAATTCATAGCATTAAAACATCTTTTTGGAATAACCTATTTGATTACGATTACTTTAACAGCTATAACGGGCCGTTATGGACCATCCAACGCGAGTTTATGGGTTCTATTTTCTGCTTTGGTTTGTTTGGTGTAATTGGTAAGGCAAAAAGGAGAAGCATCTTATATGTTGTACTATTTTGTTGCGTGTTCGCTTTAAAAATGTTCTGGCTTAATAGTTTTTTATTTGGCTATTTTTTAGCTGACTACGATTTTTCGGACGAGAATCGTAACGGTAAACTTTATCAGTGGGCTCAGGCAGTAAATCGGTTTGCAACAAATTACCAGATGGCTACGTTGGCCATATTTGTTTTTGTATTTGTAGCTTTTAAATCTTATTTATATAAGCATCCGGATGATCTGGATATGGTGAATTGCATTTTGAGCTTTTTGGTGATATTCATCTCTCTTAGGCTGGATGCAGTAAACCGACTAGCCGGAATTAAAGCATTTACTTGGTTAGGGCGGGTGTCGTTTGGGTTGTATGTGTTGCATTGGCCTTTTATGTGCGCTTACACTTCATGGTTTTATTTAAGCTTCCCACATACTTGGTTTAACATGATTTTTTTGTTTGCGTCAACTTTAGGCGCGTGCTTACTGATGGCCAAACTGTTTTACAAATATGTTGATTTGGTATCTATAAAAGTTTCCAGTCAGGTTGCAAGCTATTTTTCAAACTCACCGTTGCAGCCGCTATCAAGAATATCCTTGCAAAAAGCCAGCCTGCTCGTGATTGGCGGAGCGTGCTTACAACTATTTATATAATTTACATATTTTAGTATGACCACCGAAGAAAGTACTTGGACTGGCGAACGGCTCGAAACTTTTGTGTTTAACGAGAACACTATTGAGCACTTACACCGCTATGCCATTGCTATGGAACTGGCAGCCGGTAAAAAAGTACTTGACATAGCGTCGGGCGAAGGTTATGGTACCAACATGATGGCCGCAGTAGCTACCGAAGTAGTAGGGGTAGATATTGATGCGGAAACTATAGCAAACGCTCAACAAAAATACACAAAATCAAATCTAAGTTTTAAGACAGGGTCGGCAGATGCTATACCCTGCAAAAGTGATTGTTTTGATTTGGTCGTAAGTTTTGAAACCATCGAGCATCACGACCGGCATCACGAAATGATGGCCGAAATAAAACGTGTGCTTAAACCCGGCGGTATGTTGCTGATATCGTCGCCCGATAAAAAATATTATAGTGATTTAACAGGTTACAAAAATCCGTTTCACGTAAAAGAACTTTATCAGCAGGAATTTGAAGATTTACTAGCCCAATACTTTAAGCATACTAGTTACAGCCGTCAAAAAAATTTTGTTGGCTCATTGATCATCCCTCGGCTAGATCAAACAGATAATAATTCGGTAAATATGTACGATGGGGATTATGACGAGTTAAAACAGGGCGATATGGGAGCTCAGTTTTTAGTCGCTTTGGCTTCAGACCTTGAACTGCCGCAGTTTAAAATAAGTTTGTTTAATGGGCAGCAAATTGTACAGAAACAAATTGATGACGTGCGCGAGCAAATAATGGCCTTTATGCAGCAACAAGCTGCTGATTATTTCGGGAAGATTCAGAAAGATGCTGCCGACCAGGCTGAATTAATGAGGAAACAGGCGCTAACCGATATTGAGCAAGCGCGTATGCAAGAAGCGGAAAAGCTGAGATGTACCCGCGATTACCGTATCGGTAATTTGCTGCTGTCTCCATTACGTACATTAAAAAAGATGTTTCATGCCTGAGGTATCCGTTATTATTCCAAATTACAACCATGGCAAATACCTTACACAGCGTATTGATAGCGTACTCAATCAAAGCTTTCAAAATTTCGAGATGATTATACTCGACGATTGCTCTACTGATGATAGCGTAGCCATTATTGAGGCTTATCGAAGTCACCCAAAAGTGAAAAGGATTATCTATAATGATAAAAATAGCGGCAGCACATTCATCCAATGGGAGCGTGGAGCACAGGCTGCCACCGGCAGGTGGCTTTGGATAGCAGAGAGCGATGACTATGCTGAATGTAATTTGTTGGAAGAGCTGGTAAAGCTTATAAAAATTGATGAAGAAATTGGTATAGCATTTTGCGGTTCGCATTGGGTAGATGCAAACGGAAATATCAAGGAAGATCTATCTATTTACCATCAGTCATTTATACGTTCGGGCACAGTTGAGGTAGGCCAAGAGATGGTAAAGCATTGCACAATTCAAAATGCCAGTTCCTGTTTATTTAACCGCAAGAAGTTTTTAAGCAGTATCAAAAACTTAAAGACTTACAGGGCATGCGGAGATTGGGTGTTGTATGTACGCATGTTACAACAATGCGATTTGGCTTTCACTAACCAAAAGCTCAATTACTTTAGATGGTATCATACCAATATCAGTAATGCTGCTAAAGAAACATTATGGATCACTGAGGGTATCGATATTTTAAGCAACATAGACACTCGGAAAGTCAGGTTTTCGGGCGAGCATTTTAATTGGGTAACTAGTTTCTGGCGAAATAAACTCGCCCCTTTGCCAACGAGCGAAAAAATTAAAGCGGTTATAAAGCTGCAATTGTTTAAGCTCAGGTACTGGAAAAGGAAGATTTTTTAGATCATACTAACGAAGGCTTTAAATTAATTTTTGCAGCCTTTACATTTATAGTCGAATAATTAAATTGTTTTGAACCTGTACAAGTTTCACAATACCGTTGTTTTGCGCCATCCGGTATATAGTTTTCAGCAATTTAGTGAACAAAACTTAGCCACTATACTGCAGGATCATTTTTTCAGAAACGCTATCTATTTATGCAGCCCAACCGTATTTGATGAATTAAAAAAGAACGATTTTGAATACGCTAAACTTAATGCTAAGCTTAAAAATACGCTTCTAAAATATTTTAACCGGATGTGCTACCGACCCACACCATTTGCTCTGTGTGCAGCGGTGAGTGCAGTGAACTGGTCTGAAAGCAATGATGCAATCCTGTTTGATGAGGTGGCTTTACATCCCCTCGTAAAACTGAGTTATGCTAAAAGTTTACAGGTAGCAGCCAAAATAGTAGGTGCTGCAGAAGCCCAGTCAAGGGTTATGGCAAACGCTACCTTGTACAAAACAGGCAAGCAAATACGGTATATTAAAAGCTTAACCGATGATACCGATAAAATAAGCTTTTGCATAGCATCTTCAGACATATCAAGCCTGCTGAACAAAATTTTAAATTTTGCCGCTTCGCCGCGAGCTATTGACGAGGTCAAAGCATTTGTTATTAAAAAAGTAGACTGTACCGGACCTGAGGCGGCTGATTACTTACAGTCTCTTTTAAACGAGCAAATTTTAGTAGATTTAAGCGCGTTTAATATAACCGGAGTAGACTATCTGGATAAGTTAATGGAAAGTATTGGGAAGTACTCCTTAGCTTTTGATAATAGTGTTTACAATGATTTAAACAACATAATTAACGCTTCAACTTTAAACGAATATTTAAGATTGAATCGTACCCGTTTGCAAAAAAACGACTTATATATCAACCTGGTAAGCAAGCTTGAAGATGGCTGCATCAACTCTGCATACCAAAATGCTATTTTGGATGGTTTGAATGGTTTAACACATGTTAATCAGCCGCATATGCCAAAAGCCATCAGCCAGTTTGTTCAACAATTCAATAAAAAATTTGAAGGGCAAACTATTCCGTTGTTGCTTGCGCTCGATCCTGAAGCAGGTGTTGGTTACGGCGAACTAACAACCTATAGTGAATCACTCAACTTTGCTGATGATATTGGGTGGAAGCAAGCGCAGGCAGATTCAGATAGCGTAAACTGGGGGCAATTGCAAAGACTTATTTTGTCCAAATGGACGACAGGAGGGAAGTATGAGCCTATAAAACTTTACAATTCTGATCTTAAACATTTTTATAAATCTAAGCCGACTAAATTACCATCTGCCTTATCGGTGATGTTCAGGCCGGCAGGCGCAAAAGTATTAATCGAACAGGTGGCTGGAGTAACTGCTACATCACTCATTGGAAGATTTACGCCTGTAAATGCTATGATTGACAAGTTAGCACAGGATATTGCTTTGCATGAAGCAGATAGTAATCCCGATATCATTTATGCAGAGATAGTTCACACTTGCCATAAGCAAACGGCTAATATTGACCGGCGCAATCATATTTATCCTTATGAAATTGTAATACTTACACCATCAACTTTAGACGAGCACTTCCAAATACTTTTATCTGATTTATATGTTTCTGTACAAAACCATGAGCCAATATTATGGTCGGCAAGGCTTAAAAAAAGAGTTGTACCGCGTTTAAGTTCAGCATTTAATTATCAGCGGGACGACCTGGCAGCTTTTCGCTTTTTATGCGATCTGCAACATATTGGCGTACAAACCAATTTCAATTTTACTATTGAAAATTTTTTTCCAGGATTAGATTACTACCCGCGTGTAGAATTTGAGCAGGCTATATTGCATTGTGCACAATGGCATTTAGATGCAGAAACATTTGCCTCGGTTTTAACCGAAAAGGACAAGCTAAAACTCACAGATGCATTCAAACATTTACGGCAACGGCTGCAGTTTAGCAAATATGTAGCCCTTACTCAACATGACAATCAGTTATTGTTTGATCTGGATCAGCCTGCTGATGTAGACTTTTTTTTGGAAACCATCCGGCCTTTAAAAAAAACTGTTATCAGGGAGGTACTTACCGACACTATTAATAGCCCTTTGTTATACAATAATAACAATGAGGGAATAGTCAGTCAGTTTATCGCCACCCTGTATCATGAGGAGAGAGTTTATCAGCCCAAAGTTTTTAATCTGCCGGTAACTAAACGGCAATCAACCCGCAAGTTTACGCCCGGTACGGAATGGTTGTATTTGAAACTATACTGTCATTCGGCCAGAACAAATGAAATAATTGGTAACGTACTATTCAAAGTAGCAAAAAACGCTTTAAAGGCCGAGTTAATTACACAATGGTTTTTTACTCGGTACAATGATCCGGATCAACATATTCGATTCAGACTGAAAGTGCAATCAGGAAAATACGAGAATGTTATTGAGGTGTTTAATCAGGCTGTCGCTCTATATCAGAAGCAAGGATTATTAAGTAGTATCATAATTGATACTTACAACCGGGAGTTAGAACGTTACCCTGATATTGATGCGGTTGAAAATATTTTCTATTATAGCAGTGTTTGGGTAGGCTATTACTTAAATAGTACATGGCAACAACTTAAACAAGAGGACTCTTTGGCTTTCGCATTTTCAACAACCCGCAAGCTGCTCGATGCTGTTAGATCTTCAAATGACGAAAAAATAACCTACCTGACTAACGTAGTTGATAGCTTTATGAACGAATTTAGCCATATACCCAACTTAAAATACCAGTTAGACTTAACCTACAGAAAGCACAAGTTATTTTTATCAAGCTTAAAAGATGCCCCGGCTTTAAATGCTAATAGCAAACTCAAAAAAATAGGAGAAGAAAATTGCAGACATTTGGCTGCTTACATTAAGCAACTAGGTGCATTACCGGTTTCAACCATATATAAACACTTGGCCGACGTCATTCATATGCATCTGAACCGCATTTTTAATGACCAACCGCGCGAGCAGGAATTTACTTTATACTACCTGCTTTTGAAATATGAAAAAGCAGGTAAATACTTCAGTCAAACTGTATAAACAGGTCAACGGTGTATTGATGGTCTGTTTGAGTTACTTTTAGTTTGTGCTTATCAGGGTAAGTGGCATTCAGCCTTGTACGGGCATTTACAATACCAATTTCGAAGCCTTGTTTGTTTTTGCCAGCTTGGTTTACCTGGTTATTTGCCGAAAAGTATAAGTCGCCATCTCTAATAGCTATTTTAATTTCGGCCGGAAAGTTAGTGTTTAAAATAATGCCGTGCTTAAATATATTCTCTACAAAAGTCAACAAAATTAACGGAATGATTCGTTTGTCGCTAAAGTCACCACTAGTGATAAGCTGAACCTGCAGTTTTTGATCAAACCTGAGTTGGTTGATAGCAATAACAGTTTCAATATTTTCTACTTCCTTTGTTAATTCTACTTTGCCGTCTCCGCCCAATTCTGTAAGTGAATAGCGCATCAGGTCAGACAGTAACATGATGCCTTCTGCTCCCTTTTCTGATACGTTGTATACAGAGTTGTAAAGGAAATTTAACGTGTTAAATAGTAAATGTGGATTAATTTGAGATTGCAAATATGCATTGCGGGTTTTGAATAATGCTTTTTCAAGATCGGCTTTCTTTTTATTTTGAATAAGCTGTCGTGTTCTAAGTTTATTGATCTTACTGCCCGTTTCAATTGAATGCGTAAAAATCCAATATCCAAAGCTCAGGCATAATATATAAAAAGCACGATATCCACCTAATAAAAAAAAATGTTTTAAAGATGCTATAGGCTTTGACATCCCTTTCATAATTAATACTTCGTTGACGAGGAACTGAAGCATAAAATAACAGATGATTACTATTACTATGAGGCAGCAATAATAAAACGCTTTGTTTTTAGTGCGAATGCTGTAGTCTAAGCACCAGGCATTAGTATAAAATAGTAATGCGTTTGCAGAGTAGTGTAAAAAGTAATCCAAAAATGTGGATACATATCCGCTAACTGACCAAACAAAGGAAATTTCATAGGCCACAAACATTAGCCACACTATGCTGTGTATTAAAATTGTTTGTTTTTTTACCATTATTTCAGATTTATAAACCCTCTCCAAAAGGTTGTACGGCTCGCTAAAAAGCGCCTTCACGTAATAAAATAAAAAGGGATGTAAAGTAAAAATAGATTTATCTAAAAGTTAAATCTATGAAAAAGCAACTATCACAATCATTAAAGCTTAAAACCAAAACGCTTTTTAAATTTAAAAATCAACAGTTAAATAGCGGTCCCAAGTTTTTCTTCCCGACGGAGGTACCTACAACTACCGTTACAGTTGATCCAACAACGAGTACCACTATTACTGTTACCCATTAGTTCATAGTTAGTTTTAGTTAAGAAAGGCGGCAGGCTATTTAAACGGCTGCCTTTCTAATTCACTATCCGCCTTTTAAGTATACTCTTTGAAATTTTATTAAAGAAATATTCTCGATAACTGTTACCTATGGTAAGCTTTATCTTATCATGGATAATGACCTGGTTACCTTCAATAAAGCGTATTTTATCGTCGTTGATAATTAAAGACTTATGAATACGACTAAAGGTAGGCTCAGGCAGACTAAGTAATATTTCTTTTAAAGTAAGGTAAACAATGTGTTTATTATCAGGCAAATGGATAATGATATAATTGTTTAAGCTTTCGATGTATAAGATATCATCAAACTTAATCCGAGCCATTTGCCCTTTAGCTCCTGATTGGACGAAAATATGTTTAGGTGGCTCATCGGCAGCAACAATTTTTTTAGGCTCGGGATCTTGCGGTTTCAGCCGCTGTACACATTGTAAAAATCGTTGATATTTAATGGGTTTGAGAAGGTAGTCATAGCTGCCTAAGTCGAAAGCCTCAAGGGCAAAGCCAGGGTGTGCTGTGGTAAAAACTACTTTAATTTTTTTATTAAAATGCTTACTTACCTCTGTGCCTGATAACAGGGGCATTTCAATATCAGTAAATACGATATCTGGCTGCAAAGCCGAAATCTCGTGCAGGGCATTTACCGGGTTGTCGTTACTTCCTATCAGCTCTAAGCCCGGTGTTTGGTTTATATAGCTGTTTAAAATATTGATGGCATGACTTTCATCATCAATAATGTAACAGGTGGTCATAAAATAGCGTTTAGGTATTGTTTACATAATAGTCAGGTCAATATATCAATTACATCTCTCTAAATTAAATGTTTGGCTGTTGATTATTCTTAAAGGTTGTGTATCAGCATTTATTTTTTTTTGAAAAATATACATGTTCAAACAGTAATTAATTGTTTATAGGATAGCTTTTTTGCTGAAACTTTAAGTAATATCTAACTTGCAGAAGTTTTATGGAAAGAGCTGCTTTACTGAATGCGATTATAGATAATGCGATTGATGGTATCATCACTATTACTGACCGTGGTGTGGTAGAGTCTATAAACCCTTCGGCCTGTAAGCTTTTTGGCTATGAGCCTGTGGAAGTAATAGGAAGTAATATTGCTATGTTAATGCCCCCGCCCGACCGTAACCGGCATGATGAATATATATCTCGCTACGAGCACACCGGGCAGGCGCATATTATTGGTATCGGTCGTGAAGTGCAGGGTTTGCGCAAAGATGGAAGTACATTTCCCTTTCGTTTGGGGGTAAGCGAAGTACAATATTCAGGACGTAAAATATATACAGGCTTTATACATGATCTAACTCGCGAGAAACAGGCAGAGGATAGGTTAAAAGAGTATGCCGGCCGCTTAGAACAACAGGTAGCTGAGCGTACCCAGTCATTACAGGAAACTGTGGCTGCATTGCAGCAGGCTAAAGAAGAAGTCAGCCAGTCGCTTATAAAAGAAAAAGAACTAAGCCAGCTTAAAAGTCGCTTTGTTTCCATGGCTTCGCATGAGTTTAGGACGCCGCTAAGTTCTATACAACTTTCCGCATCATTGATTAATAAATATGCCGAGCCTTTTCGTAATTTGAACATCGCTAAGCATATTGGGAAGATCAAAAATTCGGTGGGTAACCTTACCGGTATATTGAATGATTTTTTATCGTTGGAACGTCTTGAAGCGGGCAAAACTGAGCCTGTATATACCCGGTTTGACCTGGTGACGTTTGCTGAAGAGATTACTGAAGAAATGCAACTGGTAGCCAAGCAGAACCAGCATATTATTTACCAGCACACCGGTACAGAAAGTTTAATAACGCTCGATCAGGCATTATTAAAAAATTGTATCATTAACCTCATTGGCAATGCCATTAAGTATTCGGGAGAAAACACGTTTATCGAGTTCAATACGGAAATCAGGGCATCGCAATTCGTCGTTACAGTAAAAGATAACGGTATAGGTATCCCTGAAAGCGATCATAAACATTTGTTTGAAGCTTTTTTCAGAGCGCATAACACCGGCAACATCCCGGGCACGGGCTTAGGATTAAACATTGTTACCCGCTATGTGGGATTGATGAATGGCAAAATCAAATTTGAAAGTAAAGTAAACCAGGGAACATCATTTACCATAACTTTTCCGATAAAAGCATGAAAACCAAGATTCTGATTATTGAGGATAACAACGATATTCGTGAGAGTACTGTAGAGATATTAGAACTGGTCGGCTATGAGGTCAAAGAAGCCGATAATGGCAAAACGGGCTTTGAATTGGCACGGCAATATCAGCCTGATTTAATTCTATGTGATATTATGATGCCTGAGTTGGATGGTTATGGAGTATTGTATCTGCTGAACAAAAATCCGGAGACGGCTGCAATACCATTTATCTTTCTAACAGCCAAAGCTGAGCGATTGAATTTTAGAAAGGGTATGGAAATGGGAGCGGACGATTACCTGACTAAACCCTTCGATGATGTAGAATTGCTCAGTGCGATTGAAGGCCGCTTAGGCAAAAGAGAGAAGCAGCAGGCCTTTTACAGTAAAGCATTGCAAAATATTGAGCAGTTAGCTCAAAAGTCAGGCAGTGGTATAAACGAACTTCAGCAATTAATTGCCAGCCGTAAAGTGAGGCCGTTGAAAAAGCGGCAGATACTATATTACGACGGTGACCAACCGCAGGGATTATTCTTGGTGTTGCAAGGCTGCATTAAAACAATTAAGTTAGCGGATGACGGCCGAGAATTATTGACAGGCTTGTTTAAAGCCGAAGATTATATGGGTGTGGCCGCTTTATTAGCTGATGAGAACTATAACGAAACTGCTGAAGTTATTGAAGATTCGTTGGTTTGTTTGTTACCTAAGGAGAACATTTTGGCGCTTATTAACAATTATCCCGAGGTGAGCAGTCAATTTATTAAAATACTCTCTAATAACGTACGCGAAAAAGAAGAGCAACTGATAGAATTAGCATATCATTCCGTGCGCAAACGTTTAGCGCAAACCTTGGTAAGATTGAGTAGGCAGTCTGATAACCCAAAGCAATTTAAAATATCTCGTGATGAACTTGCTGCAATGGCGGGCATGGCTACCGAAACGGTAAGCCGCACACTTAGCGACTTTAAAGATGAAAGTTTGATTGAAAAGAAGGGCAGCCTTGTACAAGTACTGGATTTAAATCGCCTTACTAAAATGAAAAACTGATTAACATCACTTTTTGTACTGACCTGCCTCATGGCAGGGCCATAAGGGGAGGAGTACTTTTGTAATCAATCAACCCCCTAATTCATGAAAGTGGTAGTTTACAGTGTTCGGTCGTTTGAGAAAGAGTTTTTGGCCAGAGCCAATCAAAAAAGACACGACATTACGCTTATATCAAATCCGTTAAGCCCCGAAACGGTTGTTTATGCTCATGGTAAAGATGCTGTTGTGGTATTTACTAATGATGAGGTTTCGGCTTGGGTCATCAACCAACTGGCCGACTTGGGTGTAAAGTATATAAGCACCCGCTCAGCCTGTACCGACCATATTGACAAAGATGCTGCTGCCCAGCGCAGCATCAAACTGGCCAACGTGCCCTTCTACTTACCTCAAATCAAAACCAAACATTTAGTCGAAGCAGTGGCAAATCATCATGCAGAGATAAATGATATGCTACGGGATGTGATGCAACAAGTCGCTGATCAAACTATCAAAAACCTTGACCAGTGGCAACAGAGTAAATGCGTGGGCAAGGCTTGCATCTGTGCTCAAAATTGCCGGGTGGCTAAAAGTGTTTCGCCGATTTAATTATAGAATTAGAGTAGGTAAGTTTAACAACTACAACAAAAAAAGCGGCTGAGTAACCGCTTTTTTTTGTTGTAACAGATTTTATGTTAATCTTAATCTCTCGTTTAAAGCTTGCAAATGTTTTTCGGCTATGATGAGCTCTGTATATATTTTATTCTGGTACTCTTGGGTTTCATTGGTTATTTGTGGCAACAGATTTTTGTAGTAGCCAATGGCCGATTGCAATTGCTGATTAAATTTTAGCAGGTATTTTTCTTTCTTCTCACTCCATCTTTTTAAATGGATATTAATGTCTTTGCGTAGGTGCTCAATATACAGGTTCAATTCGTTAACGAAAAGGTTAGGACGCTGCACATTTTCAAGTAGGTTTACCTGACCGTAAATGTGCTTAACCATCTCATCAAGGGAGTAAGTTTTAGAGAAGAATGCCAAATTAGGGCCAGGGCAAATGGCAACAGCTGCGCTTTCTTTGGGCTTCAACATATCGTTCTTTACATAAGCTGATGCGCAAAGCCCTTCGCATAAGCATATTTTTTCGGTAACGCTATTGTATTGTTTTTGGTAATCATCGGCAGGAAGGGCTATTGCCTCTAATTGCTTAATTTTGAGGTGTTGATATTCGCGTGACGCGGTACATATAGGCAGCTCAGTAAATTCGGTGTTGGTGCACAAATACTTTTTAGTGCATGGGCTGCCGGGACGGTTATTCTCAATCCGCTGTAGGCGCTGTTGCTCAATGCTGCTGCCTTTAAAATTGTTAAATAATACGCCTAACGGCGAAGCATCACTGACATAATAATCATCAGCGGTGGCAGTTGCCAGGTGTTGCAAGGTTTGGTCATCAACGTTAGTTGCTTCAGGCACCAGCAAAAACGGACTTCCCCAACCCGTGCCGTCCAACTGGTAATATTCCATCAAAAAGCGGTTTTCGTTAGCTGTGCCTATGCCGCCTTGCACACTAACACGTTGTATTGGGGGCGCCGTTATATTGATACCTTTTTGAGCTAAGGCTTCATTGTACATCGTTAATAGTTCGGCAAGCATAAGCTGCCTTTTCTGTTTAAATTCTTCAAGTATTGGGCCAAGCAACAATCCGTCGGTAGCAAAAGCATGGCCACCGCAGTTAAGGCCCGATTCTACCCTGAATTCCGATATCCAAATGCCCTTTTTAGCCAGATATTTAGCTTGTACAAAGGCTGAGCGGTAATCGCTCACCTTCAAAATTACCTTTTTGCGCAACTGCCCTTCTGTATCCGGAAAGAAATCTTTAAATTGTTCCAAATAACTGTATAATCGTGGGTTCATACCTGCCGAAAGGATAATGGATGATTGCAGATTGCTTTGTGCAAAGCCCCGCAAAGCGGCGAGGGCATCGGTATTTTCATCGCCGGTATAACGGCCCTCCGCGTCAAAGTTCATTTTATCTACCTTCGCCATGATATTGACATCAATGCTCCCTTTTTGCAAATGCGCTCGTAATAGGTTTTGAAATATCTGCTTGCCGGTAGGGTCCGGAAATTCCTGCATCAAATCGTAACCTTGTTTTAGTTGTGACTCCTGAGGCAATAGGTCAAAGTATCGCTCTAAGTCATTCGTCTCACCAAAAGGTAGTTGCTTAATTTGCTCAAATTGCTCATCAACCAAATCATTTAATAAATTCAAATATGCAGTTACACGACGTGCACGGCTATCGGGCGATTTTTTGTCGATAGGTTCAAAACGAAGATGGTATTTAGCACTATGGTATTGACGCATGCGTTCAAGTAATTCGTCGTCAACTATGGAAACGGTGGAAGTAATGCCGTAGCGAGCAACCTTTAAAGGTGTATCAACCGAAAAAGCAAGGCCCAGTACCGGGATATGAAAAGTATGACTCATACGATTTTGTATAAAAATGTAACAGCATAAAAAAAGCGGCATGGGAAACCGCTTAAAATATAGATATGAATAACAATTTAAAGGATGGCAATAAGTATCATGATTACATGAATAGCTATGCTGGCAAAAAACAGGCCCAGCGTGGCACGAATTCCTGCTCCGCCCATGTTGGCTATCAGGTTAGTGAAAAAGCAAGCCATAGTTACAGCTAACACAGCACCGGGTGCATCAAAGTAATACATCAGCACAGCTGGCAATGGCAAAAATAATACGCCATGAACTACCAGGTTTATAAAAAACCAAAGGGTACGGTTATCTTTCTGACCATCGGCAAACTGCAAAAATTTGCCGCGTAAGTTGGTTGTATTGTAGCTGATGCTTGGGGTTTCTACGGTCCAGGTTGCAGGTGCTATAGTTTTTAAGTTTGCCATGATGATTACGATTTATCTTTGTTTGTTGATACAAAGATGCCGTTCACAAACGAGCCGGCCCATGATGCTCATCAATGCAAAAAGTGATCTTCGGCACTATTTTAGGTAACAGACAAATCTGTTTTGTCCAAGTACTTCATTGTTAAATTAACACTTACATTTGATGTGAAAAAAAGCAATCTGTACTTTTCTTTTCAAGCTGATTTTACGTTTGAAGAAAACTGATATATAACATGAAAAAAGTTTTACTATTCTTTTTGTGTAGTGGCCTGTGGCACATCACTAACGCACAAATGCGTATCTCAGTTGCGAAGGATGGTAGCGGTACATACAAAACGGTACAAGAAGCCATAGACCATGTGCCTGCACATAATACAAAGCCTGTAGAAATATTTGTCAGAAACGGAATTTACCAGGAACGTGTGGTACTCGACTCAACTAAAAATTTTGTGAGGCTGATAGGGGAGGATAAGAATAGAACTATCATCACCTTCAACAATCATGCAGGTATGACCATGTCATCAGGTAAAAGGATGGGAACACCGGAGTCGGCATCGTTTTTTATTTATGCGCACGATTTTATTGCGCGGAATATCACGTTTCAAAACGATGCCGGTTTTACAGCCGGGCAGGCAGTAGCTGTTTTAGCTCATGGCGACCGGCTAACTTTTGATCATTGTCATTTTATCGGTTTCCAGGATGTATTATATACCGAGGGAGTACGAAGCCGCCAGTATTATCGCGACTGTTATATTGAAGGTACAACAGATTTTATATTCGGACCCTCGACGGCTGTTTTCGACCGGTGCCACATTCACAGTAATAAGAACTCTCATGTAACTGCGGCATCAACGCCCGAAAATGTGAAATATGGGTATGTGTTTCTGGATTGCAAGCTTACTGCGGATACCGCATTGCACAGTGTGTCGCTCGGTCGCCCCTGGAAACCTTATGCCAGCGTCACTTACATCCGCTGCAACATTGGTCCGCATATCATTGCGGGTGGGTGGAACAACTGGTCAAATCTGGATAACGAAAAGACGGCTCGCTTTGCGGAATATAAAAATACCGGGCCCGGCGCAAACCCGGCTGCACGTGTAGGATGGTCGCGGCAATTAACCAAAAAAGAAGCCGGTCAGTATACTGTAAAAAATATACTGACCGGCTCAGATGGTTGGGTTCCTCAAATGTCCAGGTAACCTGCTATTCTTTTGTTATAAAAGCGTAATCGTTTTACTGATAGTTTTTTGAGATGCCGTTGTTGCTTTATCAGGCTGGCAACCGCCAACGCTAATAGTAATTTTACCCGGCATATACTTCTGATCGCCGTTTGGGGCGGTTACCATTAGGTCTTCGGGTTTAAGCGTAAACGTAACGTTTTGTACGGCACCTGCTTTAATCATCGAACGTTTAAAACCTTTTAGCGCTTTCAGCGGCACCGGTATTTTTAAATCGTTGTGAGTGATGTAAAGTTGGGTAACTTCTTCGCCATCTAATTTGCCTGCGTTTTGCAGTTTAGCAGTAATAGTAATGGCTTTGCCTTTTTGTACAGTAGCAGGAGCTTGTAAACCACTGTATTTAAAAGTACTGTAGCTCAAACCATAACCAAAGCTGAATAACGGCTGTCCGTTAAAATAACGGTAAGTACGGTTTTTCATGGTATAGTCCTCAAACGATGGCAGATCACTGTCGCTGCGATAAAAAGTTACCGGTAAGCGGCCAGCTGGGTTGTAGTCGCCAAACAGCACATCGGCTAAAGCAGTACCCGCGGCTTGTCCGCCATACCAGGCGTTAACAATGGCCGGTAAATTATCAGCCTCCCAAGGTGTGGCAACAGCGCTGCCAGTCATCATTACAAATACCACAGGTTTACCGGTCGCTTTCAGGGCTTTCAATAAATCAGTCTGTACTTTAGGAAGCATGATTGAGGTACGATCGCCGCCGTTAAAACCTTGCTGATTAACACGCATTTCTTCACCTTCCAGTTGCGGTGATATACCACCTACATAAATAATAGCGTCAGCATCTTTCACACTTGCTGCAATGGCATTTAAGTCAGCTTTAACTGCTACGCCCGATTTAAAGTTGAAAGTAGCCCGGCCTTCGGTTTGGCGGTATTCGATCACAATTTGATAATTGCCGCCTTTTTGCGTATTCAGGGTATAAGTTTTAGGACCAAAACCGTCAGGCTCGCCGTTCAGGCTTCTTTCCTGATTATTGATAATGAGCTTGTAAGGCTTGTTGCCGGTGAGCTCGAAGGTAATTTCATCGTTGTTGGCTGCGGTATAATTGGTGGTCCAGCGGGCTGAAAAATTCTTTTGGCTGATGTTGTCTACTACAAAAGTGCCGTCGCGCCAAATGTAATTAATGCCGAATTCCTGGCGGGTTACTGTTGGTGTGCCACTCAGACTGTTATTTTGCCAGTACTCTGCCTTAAACCCTTTTTTACCGTCAGCCTGGCCCAATTCGCCTAAGTCAACATTACGGGTGTATTTGTCGCTGGTGTAATTGATACCTTGAGTATAAGATACATCAGCATCGGCGCCTAACTTTGCTTTGATGGCTTTGTAAGGTGTGCTGATCTCAGACGGCATACCATTATAATTACCCAATACGCTCACCGGGTTATCGGCGTTCGGACCAATTACTGCAATCCTCTTCAGTTTTTTACTCAACGGCAAAAGGTTTTGCTCGTTCTTAAGCAATACAATGCTTTGGTGTGCCATTTTTAAAGCATGCGCTTTGTGTGACGGCGCCTGCAGCATGCTGGTACCGATACCCGCATACTTATCTTTGCCTGGCGGATCAAACATGCCTAAGCGGAAACGGATGGTAAACAGTCTTTTTAAAGAGACGTCAATCTGTTGTTCCGTAATCTTACCATGTTTAACCGCATCATTCAGTGATTGGTAGGTGATGTTACCGCACTCCAAATCGGTGCCGTGCAATACGGCATCTGCAGCCGCATCCTCGGCCGAGGCATGGGTTTTATGTTTTTGGTAAAAATCGTCAATGGCACCACAGTCGGATGTTAAATAACCGGTAAAACGCCATTGGTTACGTAAAATATTATTCAGCAATAAATCGCTGCCACAACAAGGCTGACCTTTAAATGCATTGTAGGCACACATCACCCCGGCCACTTTACTATCTACCACCAGTTTACGGAAAGCAGGTAAATAGGTATCCCATAAATCGTAGTCAGATACATCGGTGTTAAACTCGTGCCGTGATGGCTCCGGGCCGCTATGCACAGCATAGTGTTTAGCACAGGCTGCTGCCTTTAAATAAACCGGATCGGTACCTTGTAAACCTCTTACAAAGTTGGCACCCATGTTGGCCGTAAGGTAGGGGTCTTCGCCGTAAGTTTCTTGTCCGCGGCCCCAGCGTGGATCTCTGAATATGTTTACGTTGGGCGTCCAGTAAGTTAGTCCCAGATAAATACCACGGTGATTAGCTTTGATGCTTTCGTTATATACTGCCCGGCCTTCGTCTGCTGTTTGCTCGGCCATCAGGTGCATACTGTTGGTATCAAAAGTTGCTGCCATGGCAATAGCTTGCGGGTATACGGTCACCTTGTAAGGTGTACGGGCAACGCCATGCAAACTTTCGTTCCACCAGTTATAAGCCGGAATGCCCAAACGCTCTACAGCGGGGGCTGCATTAAGCATTTGACCAACCTTTTCGGGCAAGGTTAAGCGCGAAACTAAATCGGTTACCCGTTGCTCGATAGATAAGGACGGATCCTGAAATTTAAAGGTATACTCTTCGTGCCGGGGTTTCCAGGCAAAACATAACAATAGTAATATGGGCAGGGCCGCAAGGTAAGTGTACTTCAGTTTTTTCATGCTGAATGATTAATAAATTAAATGTGTTTTAAGGTTGATAAAAGGAGCCGTAAAATTTTTTCGGCAGACAAAGTATATAATTGGTTTGTGTTGTAAATCTATATAAATATAATTAAACTTGCAATCGATTGCATAAATCTGTGTCTGAGTTGCTTTATAAATTATCTTTAGATGCATCAGGCAACCATTTCAAACCAATAAATCTGAAGAATAATGCGGAAACAGTTTAGAGTTTTTGGCTTACTGGCTTTTGTATGGATGTTTACGTGGGCTAATCACTGTTTTGCAGACGATGGTTACAAGCTTTGGTTAAGTTACGCTAAAATCAGTGACCGGGCTTTTGCCGCTCAATATAACCAGCAACTAAAACAAATATATTTTGCTGAGGGTATAGGTAGTAATAATGTTGCCCGCATTGAACTGATGAAAGGCGTGGCAGCTATGCTTCAGCTAACCCCACAGGTAACTAAGCCCGGGGATGCCGGATTATTGATAGGTACTCAAAAAACTCTTCCTGCCAGTGTTATTAAAACTTTACCGGCTGTAACTCATGATGAAGGCTACGTCATCAAAACTATCACCACTAATAACCACAAGCAGGTGGTAATAGCCGGCAAAACCCAAACCGGCGTACTGTATGGTGTGTTCAACTTTCTGAGATTGCTGCAAACGCAGCAACCTATTAGCACACTAAACATCAATGAATACCCGAGGTTAGAACGCCGGGTGCTCAACCACTGGGATAACCTGAACCGCACGGTAGAGCGTGGTTATGCCGGGGCATCCATCTGGAACTGGCATAAACTGCCCGGTTACATTGAACAGCAGTACATTGACTACGCCCGTGCAAATGCATCTATTGGCATCAACGGCACCGTTTTAAACAATGTAAACGCCAACGCGCTGATGCTTTCCCCCGAATATTTGGTCAAGGTAAAAGCATTGGCTGATGCGTTCAGGCCGTACGGCATCCGCGTTTATCTATCTGTAAAGTTTAGTAGCCCCATCGAGGTAGGTAAGTTAAAAACTGCCGATCCGTTAAACAGCGAAGTGCGCCAGTGGTGGAAAGATAAGGTAGACGAAATATATAAATACGTGCCCGACTTTGGTGGTTTTTTAGTGAAAGCCAATTCTGAAGGGCAACCCGGGCCACAGGCTTACGGGCGCAACCACGCCGATGGTGCCAACATGATGGCCGAAGCTTTAGCGCCGCACAATGGTATTGTGATGTGGCGTGCTTTTGTGTACGACAGCAACCCGCTCAACGATCGGGCTAAACAGGCCTACGACGAGTTTAAGCCTTTGGACGGCAAGTTTGCTGATAATGTAATTGTACAAGTGAAGAACGGCGCTATCGATTTTCAGCCCCGCGAACCTTTTCATCCGCTATTTGGTGCTATGAAAAAGACACCGCTGATGATGGAATTTCAGATCACGCAGGAGTATACCGGCTTTTCTACCCACCTGTTTTACGAAGGTCCTTTATTTAAAGAAGTTTTAGGTGCTGATACTTATGCTGAAGGTAAGGGAACTACCGTAGCCAAAGTAATTGAAAAAAAGCCACACAGCAAAGCAGTAACTGGTATTGCCGGGGTATCCAACATTGGTACCGACAGAAACTGGTGCGGGCATCCGTTTGCGCAAAGCAACTGGTATGCCTTTGGCCGGATGGCCTGGAACCCTGAGCAGTCATCAGCCCAAATAGCTGATGACTGGCTGCGTATGACTTTTACTAACAACAAAAGCTTTGTGCAACCTATGGTGCAGCAAATGCTGCAATCGCGCGAAAATACCGTGAATTATATGACGCCTTTGGGCTTACATCATATTATGGGCATTAATACCCACTATGGTCCCGGCCCCTGGGTAAATAAAGCCGAACGCCCCGACTGGACCTCTGTACACTATCATAAGGCCGATAGCCTGGGTATTGGTTTCGACCGCAGCAGCACAGGCAGTAAAGCCACTTCGCAATATGCGCCACAAGTGCAGCAAATGTTTGATAATCCTGCTACCTGTCCCGACAGCAATCTGTTGTGGTTTCATCATGTAAGCTGGACTTATAAGATGCGCTCGGGTAAAACGCTTTGGTTCGAACTGGTGCACCATTATTATGAAGGTGTAGATTCAGTTAGACGTTTGCAAACGGTGTGGAATGGCATGCAGGGTAAAGTAGACCAAGAACAATTCAATTCTGTAAAACAGTTAATTGCCATACAATTACAAGAAGCCATACGCTGGCGGGATGCTTGTGTACTTTACTTTCAAACTTTCTCAAAGCAACCCATACCTGCGGGTTACGAAAAGCCGGCGCATCCGCTGTCATACTACCGCGATCAGCAGTTTCACTTTGCGCCGGGCATTGGCGGCAATATTTAAAAAATCCAAAATTATAGACCTCATATCATGTTTAAAACAAACCTAAAAGTTAATATCGCTTTGTTGCTTGGGGCAAGTATGGCGGTAGCCTGCCAGTCGTCTGATAAGCAAAAGCAGGCAGCACATCAAAAAGATACCGTAGCCCATTCGGATAGCAGTACTAAAAAGTATCTGTCTCAGCCATTGATCAGATCTATTTATACCGCAGATCCATCAGCTCATGTGTTTAACGGTAAGATTTATATTTATCCGTCGCACGATATTGAATCGGGCATACCGCAAAATGATAATGGCGACCATTTTAACATGAAAGATTTCCACGTGTTATCCATGGATAGCATAGGAGGAAAAGTAACCGACAACGGCGTGGCTTTAGATATTAAAGACATACCCTGGGCTGGTCGTCAGCTTTGGGCTCCTGATGCCGCTTTTGAGAAAGGTACTTACTACCTGTATTTTCCGGTTAAAGATAAAAGTGATGTGTTTCATATTGGTGTAGCCACCAGTAAATCGCCTGTTGGCCCGTTTAAAGCAGAGCCTAAGCCGATAGAAGGTAGCTATAGCATCGACCCATGTGTGTTTAAAGATACCGATGGTAGCTACTACATGTACTTTGGTGGCATTTGGGGCGGACAGTTGCAGCGCTGGGCAACCGGTACCTATTCAGGTCCTAATGGTTCAAAAACCGACTTGGAGAAAGACGACCAACCTGCCTTATCTGCCAAAGTGGTGAAATTGAGTTCTAATATGCTTGGCTTCAGCGAAAAGCCAAAAGATGCTGTTATTTTGGATGAAAACGGAAAGCCGCTTTTAGGCAAAGATCATGACCGTCGTTTTTTTGAAGGATCGTGGATGTACAAATACAACGGCAAGTATTATTTCACTTATTCAACCGGTGACACTCACCGCCTTTGTTACGCCACAGGTACAAGCCCTTACGGACCGTTTACTTACCGGGGTGTAATATTAGAGCCGGTTGAAGGCTGGACCACGCACCATTCTATTGTTGAAATAAAAGGCAAATGGTACCTGTTTTATCATGATACGCAACTATCGGGCAAAACTCATTTGCGTAACGTAAAGGTAACCGAACTTAAATATAACGCTGATGGTACTATACCAACCATCAACGAGCATGTAAAATAAGCATACTGCAGAATTAATTGTCCGGCTGCTCATTCTTGTCACTTTGTGCAACAAGAATGAGCCTGTTTTTCTACCCGGTAATTTAAATTCCAGCAGTTTTAAACTTGATATGAGAAAACTAATTTTTTGCGTTTTGATCGCCATGCCTTTTGTGCTTAAAGCACAAACTGTATCAGGCGTTAAAACTCCGGGTAGCTTTGCAGTAGCGCAGGCAGGTAAGGTTACCCCAATGTTGTTTGACAGTGCAGACGATGAACTAATTGCCATTGCCGGTAAGCTATTTGCCGAAGATGTGCAACGCGTAAGCGGCCAGCTGCCACAATTAGTCAACGCCAAACCTGCGGGCAAAAGCCTGATTGTTGTAGGTACGGTTAGCAAATCAAAGTTTATTAAGGAACTAATTGCAAGTAAAAAACTACAGGCGGGCAGACTTGCCGGAGCCTGGGAAAGATACCAGATTCAGTTGGTTAAAGCACCCTACAAAGGTGTAGACGAAGCGTTAGTTATTGCTGGTAGCGACAAAAGGGGCGCAGCTTACGGATTGTTAGAGCTATCCAGGCAAATGGGCGTATCGCCATGGTATTGGTGGGCAGATGTACCTGTGCAAAAAAAGACTTCGATTTATGTGAGCACTGCTACACCGGTTACCGATGCACCAAAGGTAAAATATCGCGGTATATTTATTAATGATGAAGCCCCTGCTTTTTCAAAATGGACCAAGGAAAAATTTGGCGGTGTTAACCATTCAGTTTATGAAAAGGTGTTTGAGCTCATTTTGCGCTTAAAGGGTAACTACCTGTGGCCAGCCATGTGGGGCAATGCCTTTAACGATGATGACAAGCTGAACCCGGTATTGGCTGATAAATGGGGTATTGTAATGGGGACATCGCACCATGAGCCTATGCAACGCGCCCAGCAAGAATGGAAACGATATGGTAAAGGTGCCTGGGATTATACCAAAAACGATACTACGTTAAGAAGTTTCTGGCGTCAGGGTCTTATAAATATGGGCAAGCACGAGAGCTTGGTAACCATAGGTATGCGTGGCGACGGCGATGAGCCGATGACTGAAGGTACCGCAACTGCTTTGCTGGAAGGCATTGTAAAAGATCAGCGGAAAATAATTGAAGAAGTAACGGGCAAACCGGCCTCGCAAACCCCGCAGATTTGGGCTTTGTACAAAGAGGTTCAGGATTATTATGACAAGGGCATGCGCGTACCGGATGATGTTACGCTATTGCTTTCTGACGATAACTGGGGCGATTTACGAAAGTTGCCTGCCTTGAGCGAAAAGCCACGTGCCGGTGGCTTCGGTATTTATTATCACTTCGACTATGTAGGCGATCCACGAAATTATAAGTGGATCAACACCAACAATATTGCTCGTGTTTGGGAGCAAATGCACCAGGCTTGGGAATATAAAGCCCGTCAGGTTTGGATTGTAAACGTTGGTGATATTAAGCCAATGGAATTCCCGATTTCATTTTTTCTGGATTACGCCTGGGATCCTACCAAATGGACTGAGGATAACCTGAATAATTACTACACACAATGGGGAAGGGAGAACTTTGGCAGTAAGTATGGCAAAGAGATAGGTGATATTATGCGGTTGTACGCACAATATGCTGCCCGTCGTAAACCCGAACTGCTGGATGAGAACACTTACAGCCTGCAGAATTACCAGGAGTTTGACAGGGTAGTCGGTGAATGGAATAACCTTTTAAAAAGGGCGGAAAGTATGAATAGTAAACTGGATAGCAGCTATCGCGATGCGTTTTTCCAGGTGGTATTACATCCTCTAAAAGCAACGGCTAACTTGCACGAGATGTATGAGGATGTAGCGTACAATAAAATGTATGCTGCTAAAAACGATATCCGGGCAAATACTTATGCTGATAAAGCCAAAACTGCTTACCGAAAAGATTCGCTGCTATCAGTTCAGTATAATTCGGTAATGGCAGGCGGCAAATGGAACCACATGATGGACCAGGTGCACATTGGTTACCGTTCATGGAACGATCCGCCCGTTAACCGTATGCCAAGATTAACTTATGTTAGTGCCGACGCTGCTCAACAAGCAGCTATGCCGGAGCAAACCAGCAGTAAAAGTGCCGAAGCGATGGTAACACAGAAAGGTGTAAACCGCACGTTTTTTGAAAGAGATGGCTATGTTGCTTTAGAAGCTAATCATTACACCCGCGCTATCAACGCTAATGGCGTGCAATGGAAAGTGATACCTGACATTGGCAGGACAGCATCCGGCGTAAGTACTTTCCCTGTTACGGCAGGGGAGGTGGTTCCGGGTAAAAATACCCCGCATTTGGAGTATGATTATTATACTTATGATAAAGGCGATTTTGCTGTACAAACTTATTTTTCGCCAACGCTCAACTTCAGAAATGATAAAAACGGATTTCAGTATGCAGTTTCGGTTGATGATGAGCAACCTCAGTTGGTATCGGTAAACAGCGATACTAATGTGAATGTGTGGCGTGGATGGGTTGGCAACAACATCATCATTAAAAAATCGAACCATAAGATTACAAGTCCCGGTAAGCATACCCTGAAATATTGGATGGTGAGTAACGGCTTGGTTTTGCAAAAGCTGGTTCTGGATTTTGGTGGTGTTAAGCCAAGTTACCTTGGTCCGCCCGAAACACTGGCGAAGTAATAAGCCACACTATAGGAAATACTTAAATGCAAAACGGCCCGCTTCTATTGAAGCGGGCCGTTTTGTTATGACAAAAAGGTATACTTAACCTTTGCGTTGGATAGCTTTTTGAGCAGCCTCAACAATAGCAGGTGCATTAAGCTTATATTTTTGCATTAACTGCTCAGGCGTACCAGACTCACCAAACGAATCGTTAACGGCCACATACTCTTGCGGAGATGGCAGATGACGGGCCAATACCTGCGCTACTGAGTCGCCCAGGCCGCCTAAACGGTTGTGCTCTTCTGCAGTAACTACGCAACGCGTTTTAGTAACTGATTTCAGGATAGCTTCTTCATCCAGCGGTTTAATGGTGTGGATATTGATCACCTCAGCCGAAATGCCCATGGCTTCCAGTTGTTCGCAGGCTTGTATGGCTTCCCATACCAAATGGCCGGTAGCAATAATGGTTACATCAGTACCTTCGCTTACCATCCAGGCTTTACCAATTTCAAATACCTGATCGACAGGGGTAAAAATAGGCACCACCGGGCGGCCGAAGCGCAGGTAAACCGGGCCATGATGCTGTGCAATGGCCAAAGTAGCCGCTTTGGTTTGGTTGTAATCACAAGGGTTAATCACCGTCATGCCTGGCAGCATCTTCATCATGCCCAAATCTTCTAAAATCTGGTGGGTAGCACCATCTTCGCCCAAAGTTAAACCCGCATGCGAAGCGCAGATCTTAACGTTTTTGTCCGAATACGCTACCGACTGGCGGATCTGATCATAAACCCTGCCGGTAGAGAAGTTGGCAAATGTACCGGTGAATGGGATATGTCCGTCAATAGTTAAACCGGCGGCAATACCGATCATGTTAGCTTCGGCAATACCTACCTGCACAAAGCGCTCAGGGAAGGCATTGATGAAGTCCTGCATCTTAAGCGAGCCAACCAGGTCGGCACAAAGGGCAACTACCTTGGGGTCGCGTTTACCGGCCTCCAGCAGTCCCGCTCCAAAGCCCGAGCGGGTATCTTTTTTTTCTGTATATGTGTACTTAGTCACGGTTGTAATTTAATGAGTGAGGTTTAGTTATTAAGTTATTGGTGTATTTAGTTGTTAAGTGTAGGGAATAATTAATTAACCAAATAGATGATAATATATTACACTGCTGACGCACCATGATGTTGCCTAATAGTCTAACTCTGTACTCTTGATTCTATAATCTATACTCTATCTCTCCAGGGGGCTAATAGTCTCCCAACGTCTCTTCTAATTGACCTAAAGCTTGTTCTAATTGGGCATCGTTAGGGGCAACGCCGTGCCATTTGTGCGAACCCATCATAAAGTCGACACCTGCACCCATTTCTGTCTGCATTAAAATCATTACCGGTTTACCTTGTCCGCTCAGGCTGATGGCTTTTTGTAAGCCTTCTACAACGGCAGCCATATCATTACCTTGCATTTCCATTACCTGCCAGTCAAAAGCCTCAAACTTAGCTCTCAGATCGCCTAATGAAAGTACCACTTTGGTAGGGCCGTCAATTTGCTGGCCGTTAACGTCAACGGTAGCAATCAGATTGTCTACGCGGTTGTGTGGCGCAAACATGGCAGCTTCCCAAATTTGACCCTCTTGCAATTCGCCATCGCCGTGCAGGGTGAAAACCAAACGGTCGTCGCCGCTCAGCTTTTTACCTAAAGCAGCGCCAATAGCTACTGAAAGGCCTTGGCCTAATGAACCGGATGCAATACGCACACCAGGCAAACCCTCATGTGTAGTAGGGTGGCCTTGTAAACGTGAATCCAGTTTACGGAAAGTAGACATCTCGGCTTTATCAAAATAGCCTGAATGTGCTAAAACAGAATAGAATACGGGAGAAATGTGGCCGTTAGATAAAAAGAATAGATCTTCGCCTTTACCTTCCATCGAAAAGGAAGGATTATGTTTCATTACCGAAAAGTAAAGGGCCACTAAAAAGTCGGTACAGCCCAATGAGCCGCCCGGGTGACCGCTTTGGCAGCCATGCACCATGCGCACTACATCACGGCGCACCTGCGAGGCAATACCTTTAAGCTCTTGTATGTCTTGTGTCATTGAATGTTAGTTGATTTTGTTGAGTAGTTGAATGGTTGATTTGTTGAGTAGTTGACTGGGTTAAGTAGTTGATTGAGGTGAGGGGCTTCTAAAAAATGACAGATCTATCACATCATAAAAGCCAATCACTTTAACTGCCAACAATTCAACCCATCAACTACTCAACTAAAAGATTATTTCCCTGCTTCAGCCGCTTTAGCGTGATCGGCCAGGAATTGAGCTAATCCATTATCTGTTAATGGGTGCTTAAGCAATGCAGTAATGGCCGATAATGGGCCGGTAATCACGTCAGAACCTATTTTAGCACAATTAATAATGTGCATAGCATGACGTACTGATGCCGCTAAAATTTGAGTTTCGTAACCGTAGTTATCATAGATCAAACGGATATCTTCAATTAGTTGCAAACCATCGGTAGATACATCATCTAACCTGCCGATGAACGGCGATACGTAAGTAGCACCTGCTTTAGCAGCCAACAAAGCTTGGCCAGCCGAAAATACCAGCGTACAATTGGTTTTAATACCTTGTTGCGTAAAATATTTGATGGCTCTTACGCCGTCTTTAATCATCGGAACTTTTACTACAATACGCTCGTGTAATTTAGCCAGTTCCAGGCCTTCTTTAATCATTTCGTCGTAAGTAGTAGCAATTACTTCGGCACTTACGTCGCCGTCGGTAATTTCGCAAATAGCTTTGTAATGAGCTTTAACATTTTCTTCACCGGTAATGCCTTCTTTGGCCATTAGTGAAGGGTTGGTGGTTACACCGTCAAGTACACCCAGTTCATGCGCCTCTTTAATTTGTGCAAGATTCGCCGTGTCAATAAAAAACTTCATTATGTATGTGATTGATTTCTGAATTGATATGCTTTTATAAAATGTATAGTCTCATTTACGGGTCTAAAGTTAAAATTTTACCACTTCCCAGTACGCTTTTTTAGGCTTGCGGTTTTCATCAAACAGTAAAGGGAAATTCTTCCGTCCCCGCACTGGGTATTCGTCCAGCCAGGAGTACTGGTCGCTTAAGTTCCAAAACGTTACACCAGTTACCGTGCCTTTAAAATCCCTAAATATTTTAAAAACTTCTTTGTA
Organism: uncultured Mucilaginibacter sp.; assembly: GCA_913775265.1. Lineage (GTDB taxonomy): Bacteria > Bacteroidota > Bacteroidia > Sphingobacteriales > Sphingobacteriaceae > Mucilaginibacter. Next base: position 54,041 of record CAJYJH010000054.1, read on the forward strand.
TTTGTCGGCCTGTTTTTTCTCAAGCTCAGGAGTATATTCTCCTTTTTCACCCTCACGCAGCGGCCTGCGCTCTTTCTCCCACGGATAAAGAGATACATCAAGTTCGGTAAATTGAACTTTAAGCCCTAAAGATGCAAATTTTTGAATAGTATTCCGCAATTCAGTTGCCGATGGTTCCCATAACGACCAATGCGCCTGCAAACCAACTGCATGTATAGGCACTTTGGCGGCCTTTAATTTTTTGAGCAGGCGATAAACACGTTCGGTTTTTTCGGGACGTTCGGTATTGTAGTCGTTGTAAAAAAGCACAGCCGACGGATCTGCCTCATGGGCATATTCGAATGCTTTAGCTATAAAATCTTCGCCGCATATCTGGTACCATAATGAGTTACGCAGAAAATTGGCAGGGTTATCATCAATAGCTTCATTAACTACGTCCCAGGCATATATTTTACCCTTGTAGCGGCCAACTACGGCAAATATATGATCGTGCAGACGCTTTAATAATACCTCTTTAGTTACCTGTTTACCCGAGCTATCTACAAATAACCAAGCGGGCGTTTGTTCGTGCCAGCAAAGGTTGTGGCCGCGCACTTTAAGGCCATGGTGTTGCGCAAAATTTACGATAGAATCAGCATCACGCCAAAAGTAGCGGTCTTCGCGCGGATGAATTGGGCCCATCTTCATGGCGTTTTCGGGCGTCAAACTATTGAATTGCTGTAATATTAATTCAGCATCAACACCTGCCAGATGCCTGGGAGCTACTGCAACACCAACTGGGAAATAATTGCGGTAATAATCTTTCAGGCCTTTAACCGTTGACTGAGCCCAAACATTGTTAAAACTGGACGTTAAAAAAGATAAAGACAGTATAATACTAAATTGTAGTGAAGTAAGGTTTTTTCTTGTCATAGATAAACTACTGAATAATTATTAGACAGATAAAGTTTTGAAATGATAAATCCTGAATAAATGCTTAGTAGACATTTATAAGTATTCGTAATATCTTTATTACTACGACAATTATAGACAAAAATCCTTAAATTGCAATCGATTGCAATAATAATAAACTTTGCTTTTTTGAGGCTTAACTTAGTAAGTTCAAATTTGGCCGTTGAAAACGTTTTAGCAACTTTTCGTTATGAATGAGATTGATTTTAGGCAAGTAATCTTGACACAATAAGCCAAAATTCTATACTGCATAGTTATATTTGTAAACCAAATTATAAAATTTTCGTCTGCGTTATTTAGCAAGGATTGGTTTCAGCAAAGCGTACTCAAAGCTTATGCTATGAAACCTGCCGTGTTGAAGGCGTCTCGAATGCCGGAATAATGATGAATGGATGTCTGATTTTTTTGCGTGTGCTGCTGATTTATGCAATCAGTATGGTTGCTCTTGCTCCGGTTTGGGCTCAAACTCCCAATATCCAGTTCACATCATTGTCGTCAAAAGATGGCTTGTCATCTAACACTGTTAACGCTATATTAAAAGATAGATACGGACTGCTTTGGCTTGCTACCGAGGACGGTCTGAACAGATATGACGGTACACGGGTTAAAACTTACAGGCACGAGGCACGAGATACCACCAGTTTGGAAACTAATGAGATAGCGGCGTTGTATGAGGATGCCACAGGGCAATTGTGGATCGGAACGGTTGGCGGTTCGCTGCATAAGTACGACCGGCAGCACGATTGCTTTAAACGCATACATGCTACATTAAATAACAAGCCTTATAATCTTATCAATGTTAAGTCGATAGCCAGTGACAGGAGTGGCAAACTTTGGCTGGCTACCTTTGCGGGCTTGAGTATATATGACCCGGCCACCTCACGACTAAACCGATTCGAAAATAACAGGCAACTGCCGGCTGCACTAAAAAGCGGTGTAATGCTGAGTGCTTATCGGGATAGCAAGAACCGGATGTGGTTAGGTACGCGGTCTGGCTTATACAGGTACGATGATGTTTCGAAGCGCTTCATCACCTTTTTACACAACGACGCTGATGCTTTGAGTATTGCAGGTAACGCGGTAAAGACTATCACTCAGGATGCTTCAGGCAATTTGTGGTTTGGTACAACAGATGGTTTGAGCATGCTTCAATCTAATGAGCAGGGCTTTAAAAACTATAAGTATTCATCAAGTACAAAAGGACAAACCATCAGCAGTAGCGTAATTTACGCTGTAGCGCCCAAAAGTAAAAACGAGCTATGGGTGGGCACGGAGAGCGGATTGGATTTGATTGAAATTTCGTCGGGAAACGTTAAGTGTTTTAATCCGGACAGCCGTAACAGCTTTAGTTTAACCAGCAAATCCATCAGGAGTCTGTTGATAGATAAGCAAGGCATTTGCTGGATAGGAACCTACCAGGGTGGAGTAAACAAATATGATGAAAACTTAACTTTTTTCAGCCTAAAAAGAAGTAACCCGTTTGATCCGTATGGCTTAAGTGCGCCCTTTGTAACCTCATTTGCCGAAGCTGCCAACGGTAATGTTTTTGTAGGTACTGATGGCGGTGGATTAAACGTTTTTAATCCGCAAACTCGTTTATTGCACCATGTTGCCATCAGGTCTAAGATAGACAATCCAACGTCAGGCCTGTCTATTTTAACATTAGCCAAGACAAAAAATAACCGGTTATGGATAGGCACTTATCAAAATGGGCTCTTCGGTTACAACCCGCAAACAGGAGCCTGCCAGCAGTTTATTAAAGATGGCTCAACGGCTTCTTTAAGCAGCAACGATATCTTTTGTTTGATGCAAGACAAACACGGCAAACTTTGGATAGGTACCAATGGCGCCGGTGTTAATATACTCGATCCGTTAACCCAAACGGTTGATCGTAAACTACCGGAAGAGATTTTGGGACAGGTACCGCAAACCTTGCATAACGGTTTTATACGTGCTTTTGAAGAAGATCATCTCGGCAACATCTGGGTTGGTACCAATGGCGCAGGTATCAGCATCTATAATCCAGAAACAAAACACTATACCATTCTTCAGCGGAGTAATAAAACCTTCCCGAGCGATAAAATTAATACTATACATGAAGACAGGCAAGGCGTGGTTTGGATAGGTACCAGTGACGAAGGTTTGGTAAGTATAGATGCAAGCCGAAAACACCTAAGGGTATTTAACGAGCGAAACGGGTTGCCCAATAATGTTATTTTGAAAGTTATTGAAGACCGAACAGGTAAAATATGGGTGACTACCAACAAAGGTGTAAGTGCGCTGGATGATGCAAGAAAAGGCTTTGTTAATTATAGCTCGTTTAATGGTTTGCAAAATAATGCATTTATACAAGGTGCCGGCTTTGCCGCAAGCAATGGGCAACTGTACTTTGGTGGCAACGAAGGGTTTAACTACCTGATGCCAACTGATGTAAAAATAAACAATAATGTGCCGCCTGTACTGATTACCAACTTAACTATAGGCGGTAAAGCCATAACTTCGGCAGATAAAGATCATCTCGATGAAGATATATCTGTAGCTAACAAATTTACGGTAGATTATAAGCAAAGCTTCGCGTTGAGCTATGTAGCCGTTAATTATACCAGCCCTAAGCAAAATCATTATGCTTACAGGCTCAAAGGGTTCGAGAAAGATTGGATAGACGCAGGTACCAACACTACAGTTTATTATACCAATTTAAATCCGGGAGAGTACTTGTTTGAAGTAAAGGCCTGCAATAATGATGGCGTTTGGAATAATACTGGTAAATCAATTAAAATAGTGGTAAAGCCTCCCTTTTGGCTTAGCTGGTATGCTTATTTGATATATATTGTGTCGGCGATTAGTGTGCTGTTATATATCAGGCATCGTGGCATACGCCAGTTGCAACAAGAGTTTAAACACGAGCAGGAAAAACGCGAGCAGGAACGCCTGCGCGAGCTGGATCAAAGCAAAATTAAATTCCTGACTAATCTGAGTCATGAGTTTAGAACGCCTATAGCATTGATTATGGCTCCGGCAGATAAATTGCTAAACCAACCGGTAGATATACAAACCTCGGCGCAGATTAACATCATTAAACGCAACGCGCGCAGACTGCTGAACATGGTTAACCAACTGCTTGATTTCCGTAAACTTGAGGAGCAGGAACTAAAACTTTGTGTTGCAGAAGGTGATGTCATTGCGTTTTTAAAAGAAGTAAGCGAATCGTTTCGGGATTTGTCGGAGAAAAAGAGAATAACCTTTGTTTTTAACAGTGGTTTAGACGGGTTGCTGATGCGCTTTGATCATGATAAGTTAGAACGCATTTTATTTAATCTTTTATCAAACGCCTTTAAATTTACGCCGGAAGGAGGGAAAGTGATGCTGGCCGTTTATTTACGCACAGGAGTAGAAGGTTCGCAGCAAGACAGTTTAGTGATTGAAGTTACTGATACTGGTATAGGCATTGGCGCAAACCAACAGGCACAAATATTTGAACGCTTTTTCCAAAGTGATCAGTCTCCGGCTATACTAAACCAAGGCAGCGGTATAGGCCTGTCCATCGTAAAAGAATTTGTAAGCATGCATGGCGGAAGCGTAGCTGTAAAAAGTGAATCTGGATTGGGCAGCACGTTTACAGTTGAGCTACCTTATGAACCAGTTCATCTCCCGTTATCATCGAAACCCTATGATGTGCCGGAAGAAATCGGTTCATCCGATGGCTTTATTGCCGGAACATCTGAACCGGGTGATCATTCATTACTATTAATTATTGATGACAACGAGGAGTTTCGGTTTTATCTTAAAGATCATCTAAAAGCAAATTACAATATAATAGAGGCGGCTGATGGCAAAGAAGGATGGCAGCAGGCCTTAGCTCATCATCCGGAGCTAATTATCAGCGATATGATGATGCCCTTTATGGACGGGATAGAGTTGAGTAAAAAGCTCCGGGCCGATAAACGGACCTCTCATATCCCGGTTATCCTGTTGACTGCCTCTACCGGCGAACGCGAACAAATGCAGGGGTTAACATCAGGCGTAAATGATTATTTAACCAAGCCCTTTAGCTTCAATGTCTTGAACGCTAAAATCAGTAATATGCTGGCCTTTAGCCGAAGCCTCAAAAAGGCCTACTCCAAGCAACTAAGTGTCGCGTCTCCAGAAGTAGAGATTGAACAGGCTGGTGAGCGTTTTATTAAGACAGTTGTAGATTACGTTAAATCGAACCTGAATAATACTCAGTTATCGGTTGAAGATCTGAGCCGTCATGTAGGCATGAGCCGTGGATCATTGTATAACAAACTATTAGAAGTGACCGGACAAACTCCTGTAGAGTTTATACGTACTATGAAGCTGGAACAAGCTGCCCTGCTGCTTGAAAAGAGTGATATGAACATTGCGCAGATTGCCTATACCGTAGGATTTACTACTCCCAATTACTTTGCAAAATCATTTAAGTCAAAGTACAACATATTACCATCAGAATACCTCAATCTGAAAAGAAAAACATTTGAAATAAAATAGGCATAAATTTCCTTGGCTTATCTAACAATGCTTTCTGTATTGATCTGTTTCCTAATCCCTCCACTACATCTTGTTTGCATAGGTCGTTACATTAAGGTAAGCAAAATTTACTAAAAACCAGGGTAAATTTGTAGAAGAGCGTAGTGTAACATAATTTTAAGCGGTCGAAGTATTTGTACGGAATTGTAACTCACTGATTTCGTATAAAGCTCAAACATTATAAACGGAAATAAAGGCACAATTTGAGATTATTTTAATGAATTATTCTTATAATTATTTATAATGTATGAGTGTGGGTGGTTTATTGTTAATATTTGAAAATTGCTGTTGACTTAGTATTGGTTAAGGGATATTAATAGCAACTTTTAAACGCCTGCATTGAACATTTGTGTATATATTTTGTACAAAATTGCTTGGGGTGCGTAAATTACTCCTATACCTTTACCATTGTAATAACCAATAAAACCGATCGTTTTTGTACAGTCTGTCAATCTTTGTTTTTCAGGCCGATCAGCTATTATAAAAGTGTCAATAAGCGCTTGAAGGGTGGAATGCCCTTTTTTTATCAGCACCTATGCAATCGATTGTAATTTATGCAAAGTGGTGTCTTAAAGCGATGATTTAGACAGACGCAAAAGCTAATTCTACAGATAAGAACTAAATTATAAACATAAATGAATATTAGAATTTAACAACAATCCAGAAAGAAAAAAACAAACAATTGTAAATTAAAACCAGCCTTAAGTTAATTATATGAGAATACTTCAACTTTCAAAATTCATGAAAACATATATAGCAGCAGTTGTGCTAACTATGTTTTCATCCGTGCTTTTTGCACAAAGCGTGCCTATTAAAGGTAAAATTGTTGACGAAAAAAATGAGCCCTTGGTGGGAGCCACAGTCAAAGTAACAGGTGGTACTACCGCTGCAGTCGCTGATGTAAATGGTAACTTTACCTTGAATGCTCCGGCAGGAACCAGCAGCGTGACCGTTTCATTTGTCGGTTATAATGATTTTGTGAAAACCGTTGCGTCTGGAACCACTAATCTGGGCACGCTAACCTTAACCAGAAGTGCCAGTAACCTAAACGACGTAGTTGTGGTAGGGTACGGTACACTTCGCCGGCAGGATGTTACAGGTACTGTGGCCTCGGTTGACGCAAAAACTTTGCAAGAGATACCGGCTTCCAACTTTGCAGAGCAGCTTAAAGGCAGGGTAGCTGGTGTTGACGTAGTGAGCGGCAGCAACGGGCCTATTATTTCGATACGTGGCAACCGTACTATAGGCGCTGCTCCTGGTGTAGACGGACCACTGATTGTATTAGATGGTCAGCCTTATTATAACTCGATCGAAAATATCAATCCTTCTGATATTAAAAGTATCGATGTATTAAAAGGTGCCTCAGCGACGGCAATTTACGGTTCACGTGCTTCGGGTGGTGTGTTGTTAATTACAACTAATCGCGGCAGGGTAGGCCAAACAGTTACTGCATATGATACTTATGTAGGTGTGAGCAAGCTGCAAGGTAACTTCAGAATGCTTAACGGACAAGAATTTGCCCAGCTACAAAACGATGCGCTACAAGGCGCCGTGTTGCAAGGTTATTCTAACAATACACCTTCAAATCCTTACGCACTCACAGCAATCGAAAAACAAGCGTTAGCTGAGGGAATTAGCACAGATTATGTAAAACTGCTAATCAAACCATCAATGATTTGGGATCAGAGTTTACGTGTTTCGAGCGGTACTGAGAAAACTCAATTTACTGTTGGCGGCGGTTACCGTTTAAATACTACGTTGCAGCCAAATAATGATAGCAAGCGTATTTCGTTGAATGCTACCCTTGATCACAAAATAAACAAGTATTTAAAATTTGGTTTAACTACTTTAACTACTGTACGTCTAATTAACAATGGTGGTGGCGATCAATTGTTAAGCGCCCGTTATATCAGTCCGCTTACTTATCCTTATTTGCCAGATGGCAGTATAAACCCTACGCCGCAATCAGACCAGATTGATGCAACTTTTTTAAACCCATTGCTTCCTGGCCAAAGTCCAAACCAGTACTACGATTATACGCGTGGATTCACACACAACGACATCGTTTACGGAGAAGTTTCGCCGGTTGATCATTTAAAATATCGCTACACCTTAAACTACAACTTTAATCAGTCGTTACAAGGGTTGTATCGTGGTATAAACAATGTTGATATTGTAAACGCTGCACGTACTACTGCCAGTACAATTAACAACTACCAATACCGGTTAGCCCAAGAGCATCTGTTAACTTACGATAATACGTTCGCTAATAAGCATAGAGTAAATTTTGTTGCCGTTTTTAGAAATGAGAAACAACACAATGAAAATTCAAGAATTGACGGCACAGGTATCCCTTTTGATGCTGTACGCAATAGCAACCTCGGTTTAGCAAACACGATCACTGGTGTAAATGGTACTTTTATTGAGCAAGGCCTTATTTCCTACATCGGTCGCTTAAACTATGCTTTTGATAATAAGTATGATTTAACTGCATCAGTAACCACTGATGGTAACTCTGCATTAGCATCCGGAAACAAATACACTACTTATCCGTCCATCGGTTTAGGTTGGGTATTAAGTAACGAGAGCTTCATTAAAAAATATTCATTTATTGATAACCTAAAACTGAGGGCAGGTTACGGTATAACATCAACTACCGCTACCATAAATCCTTATGCAACTTTAGGTGCTTTAAGTTCATCTAAGTATCAATACGGTGGTGCGTCTACAGGTAATGCGCAGGGTGTGCGGGTAACATCTTTAACCAACCCAACTTTAACCTGGCAAAGAACGCATGAGTATAACATTGCGTTAGACTTTGGTGTGTTAAAAAACAGAATTACAGGTTCGGTAGAAGTTTATAAACAACGTACAACCGGTATCATTTTACCAAACCAGTTGCCTGTAACTAACGGCGCGTCTTCGCAGATCTCGAATTTGGGTACATCATCAAACAAAGGTTTAGAAATTACGCTGAGCAGTGTAAATATTCAAAACTTAGGTGGCTTTACCTGGTCAACCGATTACAACATGTCATTTAGCCGTGAGCGTATTGAAGAATTACCAAATGGTGCTCAGTTTAATATTGGTGCTGGTCAATTTGTTGGTCAACCATTGAGTGTTATTTATGATGTAAGAAAAATAGGCATCTGGCAGTTAGGCGACTCGCCTGGTATTGATAACTCAAAACCACAAACCAGCGGCCCGGTTTACCAACCGGTAAGAGGTCAGGCTGGTACATTGCAGTACCCCGGCCAGATTCGTGTTCAGGATTTAAACGGTGACGGGAAAATTGACAACAACGATAACCAGATTATCGGCAACTTCCAACCGAAGTACCAGTTTGGTATGACTAACCGTTTTGCTTATAAAAACTTCGATTTAAGTATTGTTATACAAGGTAGAATGAAGTTTACTACGGTAGTGCCATATGTATCATCGGCAAACTCAGCTTACGTAGGATGGCAATATCTTAACTTAGGTCGTCATAATCAGCCTTATATTGATTATTGGACACCGACTAACCCAACAAATGCATTTCCGATGCCGAACGCTCAGATTCAGGGTAATTATTATTCAACCCTGCAATACTATGACGGTTCATTTATTCGCGCAAAAAGTATAAACTTAGGTTACAATCTTCCGGCTGGCATTGTACGTCGCTTAGGTATGAGCTCTTTAAGAGTTTATGCTAACGTAACCAATCCGTTTATTATTTACGCACCAATTATGCACCACAGTTTCTCGGTAACAGATCCCGAATCGGTTTACAATCAGCAGGTAATCAACTCATCTACCAGCGGTAACTTGGGCGGTCAGGATGGTAACTTTAATAACTATCGTGGTTTGGCCATCAGTGCCGGTACCACTACCCGCGATTTCATTTTTGGTATAAACGCCCGCTTTTAAAACTAAGAGACATGAAGATTCTAAATAAAACAAGCATTATCATAGCAACGGCAGCCGTTTTATCGTCAGCTACCAGTTGTAAAAAAATATTAGATGAGCAGCCAAGAGCTCAATTATATCCGGAGTATTTTACCACAGCAGGTGGCGTACAGGCCGCAGTTACAGGTGTATACAACGACCTGCGGGGAACTTTCTCTGGTGAAGGTATTGTTTATGCATACAACGGTACAGACGAAAATATCCCTGGTGGCAGTGCTGGTACAGTAGCACCTCTGTTTAACTCTTTCAATGGTATTAACTCATCAAATGGTCCGGATATTACCGGCTTATATGTGGATATTAATACCCTAAACGGTGTATTCCAATATGCTACAGCCATTACAGACGCTACAGCACGTACGCAGTTTGTGGCACAGGCCAAATTTTTACGTGCGTTTATCTATTTCTACCTCGTTCAAACCTATGGGGGTACAACAGCTACTCAAAAAAGTGGTATTCCTTTACATTCAACATACATCACCTCAGCCAGTACTGCTGACGCACCCGCGCCGCTGGCTGATATCTATGCTTTTATTATTAAAGACTTAACTGAAGCTGCTGCAGAGTTGCCTAACACAATTACCAGTACCAATCCGTTTTCGGCAGGTGGTGTTGGCAAAACTGCCACTGCTGCTGTTGCTAACGCTTACTTGGCAAAAGTATACCTGACCAGAGGTTACAGCGAGGTTAAGCAAGCTGGAGACTTTCAAAAAGCTGCTGATTTAACAGCTGCATTAATTAATAATAAAGGCACTTACGGTTTAGATTTGTGGCAGGATTACATGGATGTGCACAAGCCTGCCAATGATTATGGTAAGGAAAATATGTTTTGTATTGACTACGGCGGTGCATCAGATCCGCAGTATACAGGTTATACATTGCAAGGTTCGGGTGGTTATGGTTTAAACCAGCTTTATGTACTAGCCCGTATGAACTATGTTGGTCCCGGTATAGATAATATTGCGGGTATTGACGGTGTGCCACAAAGATTAACAACCAAGTCAGGTATGTTCCGTGACGTTTACAATGGTCGCCCTTATGTACGTCTGGCTCCAAACGTGCGTTACACCATGAACGTTGCTTTTGCCAACCAAGTAAGTGACAGTCGTTATGATGCGACCTTTCAAACATTTTGGATATGTAACACCAATGTGGCTGCCGGTACAAAAAGTGACGGATCTTTAAAAGATAAACTTATACCAACATCAAGTCCATCAACAAGTGCTTACATCAAACCTATAGATGGTGATACAGCTATTTTAATGCCAAGCGTAGATGTTACCATGGCACGCCGCGATGCATTTAAAGGGCTAATTGTTACTCCTAAGCAGTTCAATAACGTTATTTTTCCGACGGTTAAAAAGTTTGACGATCCAAAACGTAATGCAACGGGCGATTTTTCGTCAAGACCAATCGCTATGATGCGTTTTTCTGAAGTTTATTTGATGAATGCCGAAGCTAATTATATGTTAGGTAACGTTAGCACTGCTGCTGATATGTTAAACATAATCAGACGTCGTTCGGCTTACCGTACTCCTGATGATGCTCAAAATGTTGCAAAAAATGCTATCTCGGTAACTGCTTCTTCTATGGCAAGTGTGAATGCTGCCAACGCTGCTGCCATGGTTTTAAATTCTACACAATTAGCCCAGTTAGCTATACCAAACAATACAAGCAATCCGGCATCACTTTGTGGTATGGACTTAATTTTAGATGAGTATACCCGTGAGTTTTACGGTGATCCGCGTCGCTGGTACGATTTGGTAAGAACTCAGCAATTGGTACGTAGAAACAAAATGTATAACACCAATGGTGGCCCTAATGTTCAGGACTATCATGCACGTTGGCCAATTCCGCAAAACTTAATTAACAACGTTTTATCAGGTCCAAAATATCCACAAAACAACGGTTATTAATTTTTTTATTAAAGGGCTATGCATTGCATAGCCCTTTATTTGTTTAAAAATTCTGCTGCTACATATACTTTGTTTAATTCCTTATTGCTTTAGCTTGCATCTTTTCGATCATTCATATAAAGTTAAAATCTACCTGACAAGCTCATTGGATAATCTCTGCATAAGCAACACTATTCTCTCCTCTACAAAACATTTATGAAATATGTTAAAATAATACCTTTCACACTTTTATCCGTTTTAGCGCTTTCGGTAGCGGCACAGGTGCGGCTGCCACAACTGGTGAGTGATGGCATGGTACTACAGCGCGATCAAAAAATTAACATTTGGGGTTGGGCATCGCCCGGTGAGAAACTGAAAGTTAATTTTAAAGGAAAAGCTTACCAAGCAACTACAGGGCAGGATGGTAAATGGATTCTCCAAATACCAGCGATAAAAGCGGGCGGTCCGTATACCATGAATATTGACGCCAGCAACCACATCCAAATCAAAGACATTTTAATTGGTGATGTGTGGTTTTGTGCAGGGCAATCAAACATGGTTACCCCTATGGAGCGGGTGAAAGAAAAATACCCGGACGAAATCGCTGTCGCCAATTATCCGCAAATTCGAAATTTCTTTGTTGCAACAGCTTCTGACGTTACTAAAGAGCACGATGATTTGCCGCCCGGCAAGTGGATGGCTGCAACGCCGGCCAACGTATTAAATTTTGGTGCGGTTAGTTACTTTATGGCTAAGCAGCTGCACTTAAAATACCACGTGCCTATTGGTATTATCAACGCCAGCGTAGGTGGTACACCAATACAAGCCTGGGTAAGTAAAGACGGCTACCGTGAGTTGCCTGCCTATGCCAATCGTTTAAAGCAGTTTTCGGATACTGCTTTTGTTAATAAAATTAATAAACCTTCTCAGCAAAAACCTACTGTATCACGGCCGTTTGTGCAACAGGATCAAGGTTTGGCCGAACCGATAAAATGGTTTGACAGTGCCTATGTTCCCGTCGGTTGGCATGAATTCTGGCTACCCGGCTATTGGGCCGACCAGGGTGTAAGGGGTCTAAACGGCGTGGTTTGGTTCCGTAAAGAAATTGAAGTACCTGCATCGATGGCTGGCAAACCAGCCAAGCTTTTTGTAGGTCGCATTATCGATGCCGACGAGACATACTTGAATGGGGTTAAAGTAGGCAATATCACCTACCAGTATCCGCCGCGCCGTTATGAAATACCTGCAGGTTTATTAAAGGCCGGAAAAAATACCATTGTGGTACGGGTAACCAACACTTTTGGTAAGGGAGGCTTTGTGCCCGATAAGCGTTACGAATTAACCGACGGTAAAACTACAATAGACTTACGCGGCGACTGGTTGTACAAAGTAGGGCAGGTGTTTAAACCGCTTCGGCGCAGTATGGGCGACAGTGAAGGCGGTTTTGCCTTTTCGGCACAAAACGAGCCAACGGGCTTGTATAATACCATGGTTAAACCAGCTATCAATTATAGTATCAAAGGCTTTGTTTGGTACCAAGGCGAATCTAATACCGGTAATGCCAAAGAATACTCCTCGTTATTAGAAGCGTTGATCAGCGACTGGCGTTCCAAATGGAATAATGACGATTTGCCGTTCATCACCATACAATTGCCTAACTATGGTGACACTGAGTATTCGCCGGTTGAAAGCCAATGGGCCGAACTGCGTGATGGTCAGTTAAAGTCATTAAAAGTCCCCAAAACAGCTGTGGTTGTAACCATTGATTTGGGCGAATGGAATGATATTCATCCACTCAATAAAAAAGATGTAGGCGACCGTGTGGCATTAGCAGCCGAAAAACTGGCTTATGGTGATACTAAATTAGTAAGTTCTGGTCCCCTGTATGAGTCGGCTAGCGTTACCGGCAATAAAATAGTCGTTTCTTTCAGTAACACAGGTTCAGGCTTAATGGCAAAAGGCGGAAAGCTTATGCGATTTGCTATTGCAGGTGCCGACAAACAATATGTTTGGGCTGATGCACAAATTGAAGGCGACAAGGTTATGGTATCGAGTCCGGAGATTGCCGAACCTAAATATGTACGTTATGCCTGGGCCGATAACCCGGATGGGGCTAACCTGTATAATAAAGAAGGATTACCGGCTTCTCCTTTCCGCACTGATAAGTAAACCGTAACAGAACTTAAATCAGATTGTCTGAAAGTTAAATAATATGAGTTTAAATTGCTTTTTGGTAATCGTTATTTTGATGGCTACCAACTTTGTAGCGAAGGCACAATACACAAGCACCTGGAATGATAAACAATGCGCTGTAGTTTTAACTTACGACGATGCCATAGATGTTGACTTGGATAATGTAATTCCGGCATTGGATTCTATGAAGATTAAAGCAACGTTTTATCTAATAGGATCGTCGCCCGTGGTAGCCAAGCGAATTAACGAATGGCGTAAGGCTGCTAAAAATGGTCACGAGTTAGGAAATCACGCCTTATTTCATCCCTGCGACGGTAGCTTGCCCGGTCGCAGTTTTATATCACCCGATCATGATCTGAGTAAATACACTGTTGCACGTGCGGTAGATGAGATACGTATTAATAACGTATTGCTCAAAGCCATTGATGGTAAAGACCGCCGAACCTTTGCTTACCCCTGCGGCGATTTAAAGATAGGCAACGAGTACTTTTATTCACAACTCAGAAATGACTTCGCCGGTGCGCGTGGCGTAACGGCTGGCATGAAACAAACCACACAAATAAACCTGGATGATATTAACAGCTACTTTATCACTAACGAGTCTGCCGAACAAATGATTGACTTGGTTAAAAAAGCCATGGCTAATCATAGTTTGCTCGTGTTTTTGTTTCATGGCGTAGGCGGTGGGCACAGCATCAATGTAAGTTTGGATAAGCACAAGAAGCTGCTTCAGTTTTTAAAACAAAATGAAAAGCAGATTTGGATAGCCCCAATGGTTGATGTGGCAGAGCGCATCCGGGCCGTGCAAGCCAAAACAAGCATCATCAATCGTTAAGTTGAGATATTATATCTGTCAATCAATCAGGAAATTAATACACCTCTGTATGTCAAAAAAAGTATTTTTATTAATAGCTGCGTTTTGTCTGAGTTTAAATTTGGTACATGCGCAAACTTCGCGCTTGGTTAATCCTATACTGGCTGGTTTTTATCCAGACCCAAGCATCATCAAGGTAGGGAAAGATTATTACCTGGTAAATTCGACATTCTCTTATTTTCCGGGGATCCCCATTTTCCATAGTACTGATCTCAAAAACTGGAAGCAGATTGGCAACGTGATAGATCGCCCTTCGCAAATGAATTTTATGGGCGATAGGGTAACCCGTGGCTTATTTGCTCCGGCTATAAATTATCACAACGGCACATTCTACGTTACCTGTACCCAAATTGACCATAAGGGTAATTTTGTGGTGACTGCTAAAAACCCAGCTGGTCCGTGGAGCGATCCTGTTTTTTTACCGTCGGTTAGAGGAATCGACCCTTCTTTGTTTTTTGATAAAGATAAAGCGTACGTTATTTATAACGGAGACGCCCCCGATTATAAACCTCTGTATTCAGGTCATCGCACCATTCGCATGAATGAGTTTGATCCGGTTAAGCTGACCGCTTCTGCTGAAAATCAAATTCTGGTTAACGGCGGTGTGGATATTAGTAAAAAGCCTGTTTGGATAGAAGGGCCGCACATTATGAAAGTCGGAAACTGGTATTATTTATATGCAGCCGAAGGCGGGACTTCGGTTAACCACTCCGAAGTAGTATTCAGAAGCAAATCGGCTACAGGACCATTTCTACCTTACGAGAACAATCCAATCCTGACGCAGCGCGGCTTGCCTGCCGACCGGAAAAACCCGGTAACTTCTGCTGGTCATGCCGATTTTGTAGAAGGACCTGACGGCAAATGGTATGCTATATTTTTAGCCGTACGCCCTTACGAAGACGATTATTATAATACCGGCCGCGAGACTTTCATCGCACCTGTGACTTGGAAAGACGAATGGCCAGTGATTAATTCGGAATTTAAAGAAATTCAGTATAGCTACAACACCAGCATCAAAGAAAACAAAACCCTTGGCGTTAGTCCGCAAAGTGGTAATTTCAGTTATTCGGTAATGCTGAATAAGCCGCTCGACTACTCTTTCTTATTTTTAAGAACTTATGACCCATCGTGGTATACCATAGCTAAAGACGGCCTGACTATGAAACTGAAGCCGGAAACTTGTGCTGGTACAGGAAACCCCGCATTTATTGCCAAAAGGCAGCAGCACTTGGATGGTAGCCTAAGTGCCGAAATGAGTTTCACCACAGATAAAGCTAATGAAAAGGCCGGGCTGGTAATTTTTCAGAATGAGGAGCATTACTACTACATATGTAAATCTGTAAACGAGCAGCTACAACCGGTAGTACAACTGTATAAGAGTGGGAAAGCCGGCGAAACTGAGTTGCTTATTGAACGGCCATTGACTGATAATCCGAAAGGTAAATTACAGCTACGCATAAGAGCAAACGGTGCAACTTACGCATTTGATTATGCTACAACAGCCGGTAAGTGGGTTACGCTAAAGAATAATGTAGATGGGAAATTTTTAAGTACGCATACCGCTGGCGGATTCGTTGGATGTGTATATGCCATGTATGTGACGTCTGATGGTAAAGAAACAACTAATACGGCTAAGTTTACCAATTTAGTCTACATTGGTAACGACAGTGTTTATCGTTAAAGGCGTTCAACTGCATAGTATTGAAATTAGTATTTTTAGCAAAAGCGGCTCCTATAAAAGGGTAGCCGCTTTTTGTTTAAGGGCGATTGCTTACAACGTAGGGGAGTTGGGACATGGCTGCTAAGTATGACAGTATACTGATTAAGTTCTCATTAAAACCGTGCACTATTGAAAACAAGTTCTTAAAAATGTAGTTGAAACTCAAACGGTATTATGCTGCTCATTTTTTAAATCGAGATTATGTCAACAATCCAGTCATCAGACATTGAACAACTAACCATCAACACCATTCGTTTTTTATCAACCGATATGGTGCAAAAAGCAAACTCCGGTCACCCAGGTTTACCTTTAGGCGCTGCGCCAATGGCGTACGTAGTTTGGAACCGGTTTTTAAGGTTTGATCCCAAAGAGCCAAAATGGCCAAACCGCGACCGTTTTGTGTTATCGGCCGGTCATGGTTCTGCACTTTTATATTCACTATTACATTTATACGGGTATGATTTGCCCATGTCCGAATTGGAGAATTTCCGCCAGTTAGGCTCAAAAACTCCGGGTCACCCTGAGTCAACTCATACACCGGGTATCGAGGTAACTACAGGACCATTAGGCCAAGGCTTTGGTAATGCTGTAGGTATTGGTATGGCCGAAGAGTTTTTGGCTGCTAAATACAATGTGGACGGTCATAAAATCATTGATAATTATACCTATTGTTTAGTAAGCGATGGTGACCTGATGGAAGGTGTAGCCTCCGAAGCTGCTTCAATAGCCGGTCATTTAAAGTTAGGTAAATTGATCTATTTATATGACGACAATAAAATATCGTTAGATGGATCAACTGACATGGCATTTACTGAAGATGTAGCTGCCCGTTTTGATTCTTACGGCTGGCAAACCTTAACAGTTGAAGATGGCAATGATTTGATTGCTATTGAAAATGCCATTTTGCAAGCACAGGAAGAAAAACAGCGCCCTACGCTGATCTCCGTAAAAACTATCATTGGTTACGGTAGTCCGCAAGAAGGCACTAACAAAGTGCATGGCAGTGCCCTGGGCGAAGAGAACCTCAAAAAAACTAAAGAATTTTTCGGTTGGGATCCGAATAAGACGTTCTTTATACCGGATGGTGTAAAAGAGCATACTGCTAAGGCTATCAAAAGAGGTACCAAGTTGCACAATGAGTGGAAGGCTCAGTTTGAAGAATACAAGAATAGCAATGCCGAATTGGCTCAGCATTTTGCCACGGCCCAAGACGGTAAATTACCTGAAGGATGGGATGCCGAATTGCCAACCTTTAAACCCGGCGAGCAGTTAGCTACCCGCCAAGCATCGGGTAAAGCGATCGAGGGCTTACGCAAAACAATTCCGTGGTTAGTAGGTGGCTCGGCCGACTTGTCAAGCTCAACAGAAACACCAGGTAAAGATGGTTCAGATAGTTTCCAGCCGGGCAATTATGGCGGCCGTAACATTTGGTTTGGTGTGCGCGAGCACGGTATGGGCGCTATTATGAATGGAATGGCTTCTTACGGTGGTACACGCGTATTCGGCGGTACGTTTTTAACTTTCTCTGATTATATGCGTGGTGCCATCCGCTTGGCTGCTTTAACACATGCACCGGTTACTTATGTATTTACGCATGATAGTATTGCTTTGGGTGAAGACGGACCAACGCACCAGCCGGTAGAGCAGGTAACATCATTGCGTTTAACACCAAACTTAACCGTATTACGCCCGGCTGACGCTAACGAAACTGTAGAAGGTTGGAAAGTAGCCATGAGCCGCCTGCGCGGCCCGGTAGCCTTGATTTTATCAAGACAGAAGCTACCGATCATCGATCAGGAAAAATATGCACCGGCTACTAACGTGTGGAAGGGTGCATACATATTAAGTGAAGCAAAAAACGGTACCCCTGATATTATTTTGATAGCAACCGGATCTGAGGTTCACTTAATCCTCGAAGCTCAGGAAAAGCTGGCTGCCGAAGGCATTAACGCACGTGTAGTGAGCGCGCCATCACTCGAGATTTTTGCTCAACAAGACGAAGCTTATCAGCACGAGGTCCTGCCAAAAAATATTACCAAGCGTTTGGCGGTTGAGGCTGGTGTAACACTGCCTTGGTATAAATATGTTGGCCTCGAAGGCGACATTATAGGTATAGACAGCTTTGGCGATTCGGGCGAAGGTAATGCGGTAATGGCTCATTTTGGCTTCACTACCGACAATGTAGTTAAAAAAGCCAAAGCGCTTTTAAACAAATAAGGCTATGAAAATAGGTATTGTTGCAGACCATGCCGGTTTTGAGCCCAAGCAACAGCTTTTTAAAATGCTTACTGATGCCGGCTACGACGTTAAAGACTATGGCGCTTTTACCTACGAGGCTACAGACGATTACCCGGACGTGGTGCTACCGTTAGGAGAAGCCATAGCCAAAGGTGAGGTAGACCGTGGCATAGCCGTTTGCGGCAGCGGCGTGGGTGTGTCGGTAGCGGCAAACAAAATACCGGGCGTACGGGCAGCTTTAATTACCGAAACCTACTCTGCACACCAGGGCGTGGAGCATGATGACATGAACATGCTTTGCGTTGGCGGCCGGGTGATTGGCCTGGTGCTGATGTGGGAAATTATACAAGCCTACCTTAAAGCAAGTTACGACGGTGGTGAAAGATTTCAGCGCCGCTTGGATAAAGTAATTGCAATTGAACATAAATACACAAAATCGTGAAAAATCCATTAGCAAGAATTCCGGAGTTTGGCCAAAGTATTTGGCTTGATTATATAAAAAGATCTTTTACCGAGGGTGGAGAACTTAAAAAACTGATTGACGAAGATGACTTGAGAGGCGTAACCTCTAACCCGGCCATTTTTGAAGAGGCTATTGCCCACAGCAATGACTATGATGACACACTGGCTGAGCTGAGCAAACAAAATTTATCGCCGCAGGATGCTTTTTTGAAAATTGCCATTGAAGATGTACAAGCCGCAGCCGACCTTTTTAAAGGCGTATATGAAAAAACCGATGGTTTGGATGGCTATGTTAGCTTAGAGGTATCGCCAAGTTTAGCATTAGACACCGAGGGTTCTATTAAAGAAGCCCGCTCATCATGGGAAACGTTGAACCGTAAAAACGTCATGATCAAAATTCCGGGAACCGAACCTGGTTTGCCGGCTATCAAGCAATTGATCAGCGAAGGTATCAACATCAACGTTACGTTATTATTCGGCTTAGACCGGTATCGCGCGGTAGCCGAAACGTACGTGGAAGGTTTGGAACAACGAGCTGCTAAAGGCGAACCAATCGACCATGTAGCATCAGTGGCCAGTTTCTTTTTGAGCCGTATTGATACAGCTATCGATCCGCTGCTGGATAAAGCCGCCGAGGCAGATCACCGCCATGCGACGGTAGCTAAGCAATTGAAAGGTAAAATAGCTATAGCCAGCGCCCGCGATGCTTATGCCATTTATAAAGAAGTATTCGAATCAGAGCGTTTTAAAGCTTTAGCAGCCAAAGGTGCTAAACCACAGCGTTTGCTATGGGCCAGTACAGGTGTGAAAAACAAAGACTATCCTGATTTAATGTACATAGAGGCCTTGATAGGCCCTGATACGGTAAACACTGTACCAAAAGATACTTTGAATGCCTACCGTGATCATGGCGATCCGGCTTCGCGCCTGGAAGATGGATTGGAAGAGGCCCGTTATCAATTATATCAGTTAGATGATGTTTTGGGCATTAACCTGAACGACATCACCAAGCAACTGGAAGAAGAAGGTATCCAAAAATTTGTGAAGCCTTTTGATAGTTTGATGAAAGTAATTGGCGAGAAAAGCCAGCAAGTAAGTAAATAAGTGATGACCCCACCCATTAAATTACTGCTGCTTGATATAGGCGGCGTACTTTTAACAGATGGCTGGGAAACAAAATCAAGGGAAGAAGCCGCTGAGCTTTTTTCCCTTGATACTGTTGACGTTAACCAGCGGCACCGTAACACCTTTGATGCGTACGAGTCGGGCAAGATTACGTTGGACGAGTATCTGGATCTTGTTGTTTTTTACGAAGAAAGATCATTTTCGCGTGAAGAGTTCAAACAGTTTATGATGGCGCAGTCAAAGCCGTACCCTGATACTATCGAATATATTGCACAGCTAAAGCAACAATTTCATCTTCCGATAGCAACGGTGAACAATGAGCCGCTTGAGCTTAATGAGCATCGCATCAATACTTTTCATTTAAAAAAGGTTATTGATGTGTTTGTTTCATCCTGCTATGTGAATATGCGCAAGCCCGACCCAAAGATGTACCAGTTGGCGCTGAACATGATGCAGGCTAAACCGGAGGAAACTTTGTACATTGACGACCGAAAAGTTTACACCGAAATAGCCGCTAAGCTTGGTATCAACGCTATTCATCACACGAGTTTAACGTCCACACAGCAGCAATTGGCCGGTTTCGGTTTGATACTACCTTAAAAGAAAAAAAACATTCAAAAATAAAACTTTTATAACAACATGGAGCAATATGATTTTGGTATGGTGGGCCTTGGTGTAATGGGCCGTAACCTACTTTTTAACATAGCCGATCACGAATACAATGTAGCAGGTTTAGATTTAGACCAGGGTAAAGTGGACGCCTTGCAAAACGAGGCTACCGAAAAGCAAAAGGTAAAAGGTACCACCTCGGTAGATGAGTTTGTTAAGATGCTTAAAACGCCGCGCGCCATAATGCTGCTGGTGCCTGCGGGTAAACCGGTAGATGGTGCCATTGCCAGTCTGGTTCCGTTGTTAGAAAAAGGTGATATTATTGTTGACGGTGGTAACTCGTATTTTCCTGATACCGACCGCCGCTTTAACGAGTTAAGCGAAAAAGGCATCCACTTTTTTGGCATGGGCGTATCGGGCGGCGAGGAAGGTGCCCGTTTCGGCCCCAGCATGATGCCGGGTGGCGACCGAGGTGCTTATGACCGCTTAAAACCGATATTTGAAGCCGTTGCCGCTAAAGTAAATGGTGAGCCGTGCGTAGCTTATATGGGTACAGGATCGGCCGGGCATTATGTGAAGATGGTGCATAATGGTATCGAGTATGGCATTATGCAGTTGATCTCCGAAGTATACGACCTGCTTAAACGCGGTTTAAAATACAGCGACGACCAGTTACAGCAAACTTTCCAATCATGGAATGAGGGCGAACTAAAATCCTTTTTGCTGGAGATTACCGGCGTGGTGTTGAAAAAGAACGACGACGAAACCGGCAAACGATTAATTGAAATGATATCGGACGTGGCCCGTGCTAAAGGTACCGGTAAATGGACCTCGCAAAACGCTATGGATATACAGGCACCTGTGCCGGTAATTGATGCAGCGGTATCCATGCGCGATTTATCCAAATATAAAAATGAGCGTCTACAGGCATCCGAAAAACTGGCCTGGAATAACAGTGCCAATGACAGCGACGAACATGGCGGTTTAGTTGAGCACGTTAAAAAAGCATACCACTTTGCCATGCTCACCATTTACGCACAAGGCCTAGCTCAACTGCAACTGGCATCTAAAGAATATAAATACGGCTTAAACCTGGCCGAGGTTGCTAAAATTTGGCGAGGCGGTTGTATTATCCGTTCCACCTCGTTAGAAGATTTTATGCAGGCCTTTGTTAAAAATCCGGAACTGCCTAACATCATGCTGGACGATAAAATTGCTACCACTTTATTAGATACCCAGGAGGCCGCACGCTTTACCGCCAAGTTTGCCATTGATAAAGGGATTGCAGCATCGGCATTACTATCAGCCGTGAGCTATTTTGATGCGTACCGCACCGCCAAACTGCCAACCAATTTGATACAGGCGCAACGCGACTACTTTGGTGCGCACACTTATGAGCGTACCGACCGCGAAGGCGTGTTCCATACCAAATGGGAAGAATAGTTTTTAGCCGAACCTGAATATTATAAAAACAGCGTAATGAAAACACAAAAAAAAGCACCACCAACCATCATCGTCATTTTTGGCGGTACCGGTGATTTGGCTAAACGTAAACTCATACCGGCGTTTTACAATCTTTTTAAAGATGGCTGGATGTCCGATAAGTTTGCTATCATTGGTTTGGGGCGTACTAAATTAAACGATGACGACTTCCGCCAGCGACTATATGATGGTTTAACCAGTTTTTCGAGAAGCGGTAAACCTGCTGACGATAAGTGGGCCGTGTTTAAAGAAAACATCAGCTATTTTGTATCTAACATCGATGACGGTAACTCTTATAAAGAGCTTGCCGAAAAGCTGGATGCTATTGACGAGAAGTGGGGAGCGAGAGCTAACCGTTTGTTTTACATGTCGGTTGCACCGCAGTTAATAGGCGCTGTAACTATTCATTTAAACGAGAGTGGCCTAGCATCAAACTGCGATACCGACCGCATTGTGGTTGAAAAGCCATTCGGTCATGATACTGATAGTGCTATCGAACTAAATAAACTGCTTACCGACAAATTCAGCGAAAAGCAGATTTATCGTATCGACCATTATCTGGGCAAAGAAACGGTACAGAACATATTAGCGTTCCGTTTTGCCAATGCGCTTTTTGAGCCTATCTGGAACCGTAATTTTATTGACTACGTGCAAATAACCGTTGCCGAGCAGGTAGGGGTAGAAGAGCGCGGTGGTTACTACGAGGAGGCCGGTGCTTTAAAGGACATGATCCAGAATCACTTGCTGCAGCTGTTATGTATGATAGCCATGGAGCCGCCGGTATCGTTCGAGGCCGAAGAAATCCGTAACCGTAAAATTGATGTATTGCGTGCCGTGCACCGCCTAAAACCGGAGGATGTACATGCCAATGCAGTGCGTGGCCAGTATGGCGGCGGATGGATGCAGGGCGAAAAAGTACCCGGATACCGTGAGGAAGAGGGTGTTGATCCACACTCAAATACCGAAACTTTTGCGGCAGTAAAGTTCTCTATCGAAAACTGGCGCTGGCAGGGTGTGCCGTTTTATTTGCGTACAGGTAAACGCATGCAGGAAAAAACTTCATCAATTACCATACAATTCAGACCGGTTCCGCACTTAACTTTTGATGCTTCGCAGGCAGACAGCGTATCGCCGAATCGCCTGACAATCAACATCCAACCCCAAATGGACATCAGGTTGAGATTTATTGCAAAAAAGCCAGGTTTGGAAATGGAGCTGAACCCTGCCGAGATGGTATTTGATTACGCAAGCGGGAAAGACTCGCCGGAGGCTTACGAAACCCTGTTGCTGGATGCCATGGTGGGCGATGCTACCCTGTTTATGCGCAGCGATCAGGTTGAAGAAGCCTGGAGAGTTATAACCCCTATACAAGAAGCCTGGGCATCACGCGATTCGCTTGATTTTCCTAACTACAGTGCAGGCACCTGGGGACCGGAAAGTGCAGAAGCACTGATAGCCCGCCAAGGTCACACTTGGAGCTCGGCCGTCCATAAAAAATAACACTAAATTAAAGTAATGGTTAAAGTATTTGATAACAAGTCAGAAATAAGCGTAGCAGCGGCAGAGCTGTTCGTACAGATTGCTCAGCAATCCATTAGCCAAAACGGAAAGTTTGTGGTATCTCTCACAGGTGGTTCGTCTCCCGAGCAGTTGTATACTTTGTTGGCACAGCCTGAGTATCAAAACAAGATAGACTGGAGCAAAGTATTTGTATTTTGGGGAGACGAACGCTGGGTATCGCTGGATGACGAGCAGAGTAATGGTAAAATGGCCGATCGTACCTTGCTAAGCAAAGTGCCTGTACCTAAAAATCAAGTATTTTACATGTGGCAGGACGGTATTAGTGCCGAAGATTATGCTGCCAGATACGAGGACGAAATCCGTAAGCATTTAGGTGTCGACCTGAGTTTCGACCTTATTTTATTAGGGATGGGGCCGGATGGCCATACTGCATCGCTTTTTCCGCACCAACCCGTGCTACAGGAAAAGCAGAAGCTGGTAGCGGCCTATCATCTGGATTCGCAGAATATGTATCGTATAACTTTGACGGCCCCGTTGATTAACAAAGGCAAGCACTTGGTAGTGACGTTATATGGCGATAACAAAGCACCTGCCTTACATGAAGTGCTGGAAGGCGAACCTAATCCTGAGTTGTATCCTGCACAAATGCTGAAACCCGAAACGGGCGACATTACCTGGCTGGTAGATAAAGCTGCCGCCAGTCAGCTGCAATCAGTTTAATTTTAATTTTATAATAGCGCATTTTGCTGTGGCTGGTCTCAACATAAGTTGATCAACCACAGCAAAGTGTTTGCAATTTTATTTTTTTCAGATTCTTTAATTTATACCGGTCATGGCAACAGATACAAAAGATACAGATTTAAGGATAGGCGTAGATTTAGGTGGCACCAATACCAAATATGCTTTAATTACCGCAGATGGTGATATTTTGGAAAAAGGCCGCAT
This sequence comes from uncultured Mucilaginibacter sp., assembly GCA_913775265.1. GTDB lineage: Bacteria > Bacteroidota > Bacteroidia > Sphingobacteriales > Sphingobacteriaceae > Mucilaginibacter. The sequence goes on from CAJYJH010000054.1 coordinate 78,552, forward strand.
TAAAACCGGCGACTATCCCGATGCCGCAGCTTTTGTTGATGGTTTGTATGACCAATTGTTACCCCTCATTGAAAAGCACAATGCCAAGGGGAAATTGAAAGGTATTGGCATTGGTGCCCCTAACGCTAACTTTTTTACCGGAAACATAGAGCATGCGGTAAACCTGAAATGGAAAGCTATAGTACCATTGGCCAAAATGGTGAGTGACAAATTTGGTGTAAAGTGTGTGCTGAACAATGATGCTAAGGTAGCTGCCTTAGGCGAGCATACCTTCGGCGTGGCCAAAGACATGACCGATTTTATCATGATCACATTAGGTACCGGTGTGGGCAGTGGCATTTTCATCAATGGTAATATATTATATGGCTGCAGAGGTAACGCCGGCGAATTGGGCCATACCGTGATCAGGCATAACGGACGCGTACATTGGTCAACCGGATTGAAAGGCACGGTAGAGAGTTATTGCTCGGCAACCGGTATTGCTATTACAGCTAAGGAGATGCTTGAAAATGCCGAAATTGAAAGCCAGCTAAGCCAGTATAAAGGCGACGAACTAACCTCAAAGGCTGTGTATGATTGCGCCATGAAAGGCGACGAGCTTGCTATATCGGTTTTTAAATTTACAGGTACCATATTGGGTGAGGCGTTGGCTAATTTCGCCTTGTTTTCATCACCCGAAGCTATTGTGCTTTTCGGTGGTGTGATGCGGGCCGGTGATTTAATTTTAAAGCCAGCCCAGCAAAGTTTTGAAGAACACTTGATAGAATCTTATAAGGGCCAGATCAAACTATTAGATAGCAGCCTGAATTTGGATGACGCCGCTATTTTAGGCGCCAGCCGTTTGGTGTAGTTTTAAGTGCTGTTTCGATATTTCGGTACTGCTTTTTTATTAAATACTATCTTTGCGCATCTTGAATACAGCGCCTGGTAGTGAAGCAAAGCATTTTACTGAATTTTCTTTTTTTATTTATTTCCTCTTGGGTTTGTGCGGAGGCGGTTTTGCCGTTGGACGAACTTAACCATGCTATTAAAAACAAGGCACAGTATACCCATCAAAAACAGCGTAGTATCGATTCGCTTAAAAAGCTGAAAGTGGGCGTTACATCATCAGCAGACGAATACCAAATTAACAGCCGGTTATATGATGAGTATAAAAAGTTCAGGATTGACACAGCTGTACATTATGCGTTGCAAAACCAACAGATAGCCCAAAAGCTAAACAACGCAACGTTAATCGTTGCTGCCCGTATTCAACTGGCTAATTTATATTCTTCGTCCGGGAAGTTTTTGGAGTCGGAAAGAATCCTGGCAACCCTGCATCCAAAAGCTTTTGATAAATCATTACTGGCAGATTACTATGATGCATGTATACAGTTTTATGAACATTATGCTACTAATAGCTTTGATGTAGGCTATTTTAAGCTCATACGTGTTTATCGTGATTCTCTGATTCATTTACTCGATGCATCAACGGCGCGGTATAAAATCAACTTAGCGCAAACGCTGATTTACCAGCAGAGCTATCCTGAAGCACAAAGAGAGTTGATAAACCTAATGCGAACCTCTCATTTACAAAGCGGAGATTATGCAATGGTTACGTATCTGATGGCGTTTACCTATCAGCGTCAACAGCAACCGGAATCGGCAAAGCGGTACTACATGCTTTCGGCTTTAACCGATTTGAAGAATGCCATTAAAGACAATGCCTCGTTGCAAAACCTCGCTTTGATGTTTTATCAGAAAGGTGATGTTGACCAGGCTTATTTATATACCCAGTCGGCTATTGAGGATGCTATTTTTAGTAATGTGAAGTTTCGTACCCTGCACATGTCCGAGCTGTACAGCATTATTAATACTGCTTACCTCGAAAAGGAAGCTAAACAAAAAAAACAACTGCAGTTATATCTGGTACTTATCAGTGTGCTTACCGTGGGGCTGGTAGTTACCATCATATACATCTACAGGCAGATGAAAAAGGTTTCGCGTATTAAAGATGAGCTACACCTTACCGGTAAACAACTGGCTGAACTAAATCAGCAAATCAGCGAAACCAATGTGCAGCTTTACGAAGCTAACCAGGTAAAAGAGGCCTACATTGCACAGTTTTTTGACTTGTGCTCGGCCTATATTACTAAGCTCGAAGATTACAGAAAGTCGCTTAACAAAAAAGCAACTGAAAACCGTTTAGAGGAGTTATTTAAAATGTTGCGTTCAACCACGGTTGTCGACAACGAGTTGGACGAATTATACAACGTTTTTGATAGCATCTTTTTAAACCTGTACCCCAGCTTTATCAGCGAGTTTAATGCCCTGCTGTTACCCGATGAGCAGATCATAACAAAACCCGGAGCTTTACTAAATACAGAGTTGCGAATTTTTGCTTTAATGCGACTAGGTATCAGCGATAGCGTAAAAATTGCTGCCTTTTTACGATGTTCATTAAGCACCATTTATAATTACCGCACTCGCGCCCGCAACAAGTCGGCCGTACCCCGCGACGAATTCGAGAAACGAATTATGAAGATTGGTTTGCTGCCTGTAACCGTTTAATAACATCTTTATATTTAGCTACTTTTTTTAATTGCTGATGTTTTTTAAATATCTGAAAGTCAAATATTTGATTGTTAAAGTGTTCTACTTTTGCTATTCTATAAGATAAAAGCATCCATACCAAATATTAAGTTTACGTTCTTATGCTGCTCGTGGCAATACAGTGCCAGAGCTTAAATTTAAACCAACTATTATTTGTGTTATGAGAAAAGCGTTTGCCAACGCACTAAAAGCTGTCCAAGGGCTTACCCTTGCATTAATATTAAATGCCGGGCACCTGTATGCACAAAACCCCGTGCCGGTTTATATGGACGACGCTAAAGCGATAAAAGAGAGGGTAGAAGATGCCCTCAAGCGCCTGACATTGAAAGAAAAGATTGCCATGATTCATGCGCAGTCTAAATTCAGCTCACCGGGTGTGGCGCGTTTAGGTATTCCAGAAAATTGGACTACCGACGGGCCTCATGGTATACGTCCGGAAGTATTGTGGGATGAGTGGTCGCAGGCGGGCTGGACCAATGATTCATGCATAGCATTTCCTGCACTTACCTGTTTAGCTGCAACCTGGAATAAAGATATGGCTATGCTTTACGGTAAATCGTTAGGCGAAGAGGCACGCTATCGCAACAAAAACATACTGTTAGGACCAGGCATCAACATTTACAGGTCACCACTAAACGGACGAAACTTTGAGTACATGGGTGAAGATCCGTTCCTGTCCTCCAAAATGTTAGTACCTTATATTAAAGGCGTTCAGCAAAATGGTGTAGCTACCTGTGTAAAGCATTTCGCGCTTAACAACTCCGAAGGCAACCGCCATACGGTTAATGTAGATGTAGATGACCGTACACTATACGAAATATACTTACCCGCCTTCAAGGCTGCTGTGCAAGAGGGCGGCGCCTGGGCCATTATGGGTTCTTACAACCTGTATAAGGGGCAGCATTGTTGTACAAACGAATATCTGCTCAACAATATTCTCAAAAAGGAGTGGGGTTTTGAAGGGGTAGTGGTATCTGATTGGGGCGGTGTGCACGATACCAAACAAGCCATTACCAACGGGTTGGATATGGAGTTTGGATCGTGGACTAATGGTTTAAGCCAGGGAAAAAGCAATGCTTATGATAGCTACTATCTGGCCGATCCGTATCTGGATTTGATTAATGCCGGTAAGGTAGGAACTAAGGAATTAGATGATAAGGTACGCCGGGTATTGCGTTTGGCTTTCCTCACTACCATGAACAAAAACCGGCCTTATGGATCGTTTGCCACGCAGGAGCACGCTCTTGCTGCCCGCAAAATTGCGCAAGAAGGAATTGTTTTACTTAAAAACACCAAACAGGTCTTGCCGATAAATTTAAATAAAACAAAAACCATAGCAGTTATTGGCGAAAACGCCATCAAAATGATGACCGTAGGTGGTGGCAGTTCTTCGCTCAAAGCCCAATATGAAATATCACCTTTGGATGGTATTCGTAAACGTGTAGCTAATCAAGCCAACATAGTTTATGCCCGTGGTTATATTGGCGATACCACCGGTAACTATAACGGCGTTAAAACCGGTCAGGATTTGGCCGATAAACGTTCATCGGCTGAGGTGATGGCCGAAGCTTTAAACGTCGCCAAAAAGGCTGATGTGGTTATTTTTATAGGTGGCCTGAACAAAAGCGACCGTCAGGATGCAGAAGGGTATGACCGCACCACCTTATCGCTCCCCTATAATCAGGATAAATTGATAACCGAACTGGCTAAAGTGAATAAAAATCTGGTTGTAGTAAACATATCCGGTAATGCTGTGGCTATGCCATGGGTTAATCAGGTGCCGTCTATTGTGCAAGGCTGGTTCTTGGGCTCAGAGGCTGGCAACGCTTTGGCTGGAGTGTTAATGGGCGACGTAAATCCGTCGGGCAAATTAACATTCACATTCCCGGTTAAATTAACAGATAACGGTGCACACGCGCTTAATGCATTTCCGGGTACTAAAACGGACGTTACTTACAAAGAAGGTGTGTTTGTGGGTTACCGCTGGGCAGATACACATAAAATCAAATCTTTGTTTCCATTTGGTCATGGTTTAAGTTATACTACTTTCCAATACGGCAAAGTAACTGCAAATAAAGCCTCAATATCAGCAGATGATAAAATCACGTTCACTGTAACAGTTAAAAACATAGGTAGTAGGGCAGGGGAGGAAGTGGTGCAACTTTACATCAGCGACCCTAAATCATCAGTTGCACGGCCGGTAAAAGAACTTAAAGGATTTGAGAAAGTCTCACTACAACCCGGCGAGCAAAAAATCGTAACCTTTACAGTTGATAAATCTGCACTGAGCTTTTTTGATGCTGCCAAGCATGATTGGGTTGCAGAGCCCGGAAAGTTTGAAGCATTAATTGGCGCTTCTTCAGCAGATATTAAAGCAAAAACGGGCTTTTTACTGAATTAATTATTCAAATATATCAAGGTGTGCGTCTTTAAACTGGTCTTTATCTTTTAGCCTGTGTCAACCAAGCATTACATCCGTAGTTGTTCATTCAACTGCGGATGTTTGCTATTTAGCGGTCAGGTGTTGGCGACGCCTTTCATCTTTCGCTATACTTTTACGTACTTTGTAGTTCTACTGACTAATACCCTGAATGTTTAAACGCGTTTATCTGTTTTTTATAAGTCTATTATGCATCATTGTTCAGCTTTGTGCAGCTGCTTATGCACAAAGTTTGGGTACGCCATATATTCAAAACTTTCCAAAGGCAACCTATGCATCGGGTAACCAAAACTGGTCGGTAACGCAGGATAGCAAAGGCATTATGTACTTTGGTAATGCCGAAGGCCTATTAGTTTATGATGGGCGTTACTGGCAGCAATACAGCTTACCTAACCGGCAAATTGTGCGAGCCGTGGCTGCAGGTAAAAACAACCGAATTTATGCCGGCGGGTTTGGAGAGTTGGGTTATTGGTCGTACCAAAACAACCGGATGGCCTATACCTCGTTAACATCCCTACTGCCAACAAAAACCAAGCTAGCCGATGAGATATGGCGTATTTACAGTGATGACAACCGCGTAATTTTCCAGTCCTTCACTAGCATTTACATTTATCAAAACCAAAAGCTCAAGGTAGTACGGCCAGATAGCTCACTGTTTTTTGTGCACAAAATTAACGGACGCATACTGGCAGAGGTTGCCGGGCAAGGGCTGACAGAGTTGATTAATGACAAATTGGTACCGTTGCCGGGCTGTGCCGGGATAAGGGGTATTCTTTCTATTTTACCATTTAAAAACAACAGCCTGCTTATCGGTACCGATGCCCAAGGTTTATTTGTTTATGACGGGCAAAAGTTAACTGCCTTCAATACACCTGCTAATAGCTTTTTAAAAAGCTACCAGTTAAACAATGGTGTTAAGGTGCTCAATAAATATTATGCCTACGGTACAATACTTAATGGCATTATTATACTGGACGAAAACGGAAACGTAATTCAGCAAATTAACAAAGGCAAGGGCTTGCAAAACAACACCGTTTTAAGCCTGTATGCTGATAATAACAGCAATTTGTGGGCCGGTTTAGACAATGGTATAGACCGTATTGAGCTTAACTCGCCGCTGTATTTTAACATGGATAAAACCGGCAAGTTTGGGACAGTATATTCCAGCATCATTTATCAGGGAAAAATTTATTTAGGTACAAATCACGGCTTGTATTACAGTAACTGGCCGCTGCGTAACGGTGCATTCGATTTTGAAATGATCCCCAATTCGCAGGGACAGGTATGGGATTTGACTGTTTTAAACGGCGAATTACTTTGCGGCCATAATAACGGTACTTATCAGGTTCTTGGTAACCAAATTAAAAAAATATCTGATTTAAGCGGTGGCTGGACCATCAAAACACTTCGGTCAAATCCTGATTATCTTATTCAGGGCACTTATAATGGCTTGGCGCTGTATAAAAAGGATAACGGATGGAAACTGGTACAACGCATTGCCGGTTTTAAAGAGCCATCCCGTTTAATAGAAGAAGATAATAAAGGCAATATTTGGGTAAGTCACCCATACAAAGGGCTAACCAAACTTACCTTAAGTGCCGATCATAAAAACGTTATAGCCAAAAAGTCGTTTAGCGAAAAAGATGGCTTGCCGGGCATTTATAACGTCAACGTTTTCGATTTGGAAGGAAAGATTGTATTTGCCACGAACGCCGGCTTTTACACTTACGATGAGTTGAGCAATCGTTTTTCAAAATACAATGTGCTCAACAACAAGCTGGGTAGCTTTGCTGCTGCAAACCGCATCATTAATGCGGGCGAGCATCTGTATTGGTTCATCAACCATGGTAAAGTTGCCTTAGTCGATTTTTCAGAATCCGGGAAGATTAAGATTGATTATAGTCGTTTCAGTATGCTGGATGGTCGTATGGTGCAGTATTATGAAAATATTAACCGCATCAGTAATTCCATTTATCTGGTGAGTATTGATGACGGCTTTGTGATCTACGATCTAAATTTGGGTGCTGCTCATAACCCATTGCAAAATATTCCTGCGGTACTAATACGTCGGGTAGACGACATTACCGACCGTTACAAAGTAATTACAGAGGGCAACGGATCCGGTAACAAAGTTTATGTCGAAAATAACCGGAACAATATCAGAATATTATATGCATTGCCTTATTACCGGCAGGCTCAAATTAAATTTCAGTATTTTTTAGAAGGCTATTCTAAAGACTGGTCGGATTGGAGCACAGCAACTCAAAAAGATTTCACCAATCTAAGTGCTGGTACCTACACTTTTAAAGTACGTGCCGGTATTGATAACCGCGCATTGAGTAGTGTAACCAGCTTTGAATTTGAAGTGTTGCCACCATGGTATGCTCGTAAAAGAGCTTGGGTAGTATACATCATCCTCTTAGGCATGATTTTATACATTGGCAAGAAAGTGTACGAATTAAAACTTAAAAGGGATAGCGCGGCCATTGCACGTAAATTGAGGCAGGAACAGGAAGATATCTTGCAAAAAGAAACTGAAGCTAACGAACGCAGAATAGAGAAACTTAGAACCGAAAATTTGCAAGCTGAATTGGACTCTAAAAATCGGGAACTGTCTAACTCAGCGTTATCGTTAGCATATAAAAATGAACTGCTTCAAAAACTCAACGACGAGTTAATGAAGTTAAAAGACGAGAACGGTAAGAAATTACCTACAGAGCAGATAAGTCGTGTACAGAAAGTAATTAATGAGGGTCGGAATGATGAACGAGACTGGAACCTGTTTGAGAAAAGCTTTAATGAAGCCCACGAAAATTTCTTTAAAAGATTGAAAGCGCAACACCCCGAACTGGTACCAAACGATTTAAAATTGTGCGCATACCTGCGGATGAATATGAGTAGTAAAGAACTTTCTTCATTATTGAATATATCTTTACGAGGCGTCGAAATTCGTCGTTATCGATTGCGTAAAAAGTTGAATATTCCTCATGATAAGAACCTGGTAGAGTTTCTTATTGAGCTTTAACACTACATCATTACCTCTCATCACCTGTGGCTAAAGCGCAAAGCAATCATTTTTTTGATAAGGCTTGTGTAGTAGTGTGTTGAATAAAATGTGTCTGTAAATCAACGGTTTAAATTTCGTAAGAGAATGCTCTGAAAAACATTTTTAAGATGATGTAGTTATGTAGTGTAACGAAATTTGTTACACGGCACGATCCTCCCCAACTTTGCTGAACCTTCGGGACCTAATTATTAAGTTTTAAAATTTCATCAACCAATTATGAAGAGAATTTACGCAGTCTCCTTATTGGCATTGCTATTAACTTTTTTCTATGACGCTACATTCGCGCAGAATGTTACAGTCAGCGGAAAAGTTTCTGACGCAACCAATGGACAGCCTTTAGTAGGCGTGAGTGTAGGTGTACAAGGCACCTCCACCGGAACACAAACCGATGTAAACGGTAATTACAAAATCAGTGCAGCCAGCAATGCTCAGTTAACTTTTACTTACGTCGGGTACGTTACCCAAACACTGGCAGCTACTGGTGCCAACTTAGATGTAAAACTGGCGCCATCAGTTAACGATTTGCAACAGGTAGTGGTAGTGGGCTACGGTACACAACGCAAAGTTGACGTTACCGGCTCGGTAGCTACCGTGAAAGGCGAGGAGTTAGCCAAGCAATCTTCACCCAATGCGGTGAGTGCGTTACAAGGTAAAGTAGCTGGTGTTAACATTGTAAACAGCGGTGCGCCTGGTTCATCTCCACGTGTAACTATTCGCGGTACAGGTACGATATACGGAAATACCAACGTATTATATGTGGTAGATGGTGTTTGGTACAACGACATCAACTTCCTGAACCCGGCAGATATTGACAACATCAGTGTGTTAAAAGATGCATCAAGCACTGCTATTTACGGTATCCGTGCTTCAAATGGCGTTATCATTGTTACTACTAAACGCGGCCGTAAGGGTAAAAACACCATCAATTACAATGGTTATGCAGGTTTTCAACGCGTAACCAACCAGGTTAAAATGGCTAATGCAACTGAATACGCAACAGCTATTAACGAACTGACTGTTGGTAATGGTGGTACAGCTATGTTTGCTGATCCTAACAGCTACGGCACCGGAACAGATTGGTATAAACAAGTATTACGTTCTGCTTTTACTACTAACCATCAGGTATCATTAAACGGTGGAAGTGAAAAATCAGACTACAATATTTCATTGGGTTTATTAAACCAGGACGGTATTGTTGAAACGAACAGCTTTAAACGTTACACTTTAAGCATTAGCAACAATATATCTCCTATAAAAAACCTTGAAGTTGGTGTTAAATTAAACGGATCATACAGCCGTTCACGAGATATCAACAATTCTATTTTTTACCAGCTTTACGGTGCTGCGCCAGTAGTGCCCGTATTTAACAGCAACGGTACCTATGGTGATCCTAACGATGGTAGCTTAGGTTTCAGATTAGGTGGTGGCAGCAACTTTAATCCGCAAGCTACCATTGATTTTTATAATCAACGTACAGAAAGATACCAGTTTACAGGTAATGTTTTTGCACAATTAACTTTCCTGAAAGACTTTAAATTCCGCACCTCGTTTGGTGGCGAATTCACTAACGGTCAAAACCAGAATTATACGCCGGTTTACCGCGCCACACTTGCTCAATTGGCTACTGTTAGCTCATTGAGCCGTTACCGTGGCGAAACTCGCAACTGGATTGCAGAAAATACCCTAACCTACGACAAAAAGATCGGTGATCATAAGGTAACTGTATTATTAGGCCAAACCGCGCAGCGTGAGCAGTTGTATGCCTACACATTGTCTGCACAAAATGTACCGGCTGGTTCTGAGAATGCTTATTTTTCGTTAGGTACTCCTAACACCCGTAACATTACCGATAACGGTAGCACGCTAAATACCTTCGCGTCCTACTTTGCACGGGTAAATTATAACTATAAAGACAAGTATTTGCTGAATGCTTCTATCCGTAGAGACGGTGCCTCACAGTTTTACGGTAGTAGCACCTATACCAATCTACCATCAGTTGGTGCTGGTTGGGTAATTACTCAGGAAGACTTTATGAAAGATCAGCAAGTGTTTAACACCTTGAAATTGAGAGGTAGCTGGGGTAAGGTAGCTAATGCAGGTGTGCCGTTTAACATCACTATTCCGGCTACAACTACTTCACCTGCTTTAACAGCCATCTTCGGGCCTGATCAAACACCTTATGTGGGTACAAGTATCAACACTATCGTACCACCGCTAATTTTAATTGAGCGGTCAGTAGGTACTGATATCGGCTTGGAAGGTGCTTTGTTAGACAATCGCTTGTCTTTCGATATCGACTTTTATAACCGCGAAAATCAAAATGCTGTTTTCGGTATCCCGGTGCTTCGCTCATTAGGTACAACCGGTACTGTGGTTGGTAACCAGGCTACTATCCGTAATCGTGGTATTGAGGGTGTAGTTACCTGGCGTAACAATGGTAAAAGCGATTTTAAATACTCTATCAGCGGTAACTTAGGTTATAATCAAAACAAAGTGCTTGAGGTAGTATCTGGCAGTACACCAATTTATGCAGGTGGCAGTGGTCTATCAAATGGTGCTCTGGCAACCAGAACAGTGGTAGGCCGCCCTATCGGCGAGTTTTACGGGTACCAGGTAGCGGGCATATTCCAAACAGCGGCCGAAGTTTCTTCTTCAGCTCAACCTACTGCTAAACCGGGCGATTTTAAATATGTTGATACCAACGGTGATGGGCTTATTGATGGTCGCGATCGTGTAGTGTTAGGTAATCCGAACCCTCGCTTTAATTATGGCGTAAACACCAACTTTAGCTATAAAGATTTCGATTTAACCATTGACCTTCAGGGTGTAGCCGGAGCGGAAATCTACAATACAAACTTGGCTTACCGTTTTGGTAATGAAAACTTCACTAAAGATTTTTATGATAACCGCTGGCGTGGTGCAGGTACATCAAATACCTACCCATCAGTTAACCTGGGTGCAACCAATAACGCCGCACCAAACTCTTTCTACGTGTCAAGCGCGGCTTATTTCCGGGTAAGAAACTTGCAGTTGGGTTACACCTTACCATCTGTAATTGCTAATAAAATAAAAATGCAGCGCGTAAGATTGTATGCCAACGCCCAAAACGCCATTAACGTTTTTGGTTATAAAGGCTTTAGCCCTGAAGTTGGTGGTACACCTACTAATGCAGGTTTAGATGCCAGTGTTTACCCTCTATTTGCTACTTATAACTTTGGTTTAAACGTTACATTTTAATTAAACCGTCATGAAAAATATTAAACACCATATATATAAATCAGTAAGTGTAAGCTTGCTGGCGGCAGCTACATTAGTAGCTCCCGGTTGTAAAAAAGAATTTCTAAACGTTCCGCAACAGGCACAAACGCCGGTTGCCCAGTTTTGGCGTACAGCCGATGATGCTACAAAAGCAGTTAACGCAGCGTATGCTAACTTACGCAGCTGGAATAATATAGCCTTTGCACCCATCGCTGTAGAAAGTTTAGGGTCAGACGATTCAGAAAAAGGCAGTAGTACCAATGATGCCACTTACCTTAACTTCTACGATCAGTTTACAGTGACTTCGACCGAAGGACAATTGTTGTCTTTTTGGGAAGGGGAGTACCAAACTATCAACTTTGCCAATCAGGTATTGGATAATGTACCGGGTATTACCATGGATGATGCGCTTAAAAGCCGTTACCTGGCCGAGGCCAAATTTATCAGAGCGTATGCTTATTTCAGACTGGTACGCGCTTTTGGAGACGTGCCACTACGCTTAAATGTGCCGGCAGACCCCAGTGTTTATAACCTGCCGCGTTCTCCTAAGGCTACTGTTTGGGCGGCTATCGAAAAAGACCTGACTGATGCCTCAGCTGTGTTGCCGCAAAGCTATCCGACTGCTGATGTTGGCCGTATAACCAAAGGTGCTGCTCTGGCATTGTTAGCTAAAGTTTCAATGTATCAGCAAAAATGGAGCAATGTGCTTAACTACACTAATCAGGTAATGGCATTAGGTTACTCTTTGCTACCTAATTATGAAAAAGTGTTCAGGTTAGAGAATGAAAATAGCTCTGAATCTATTTTTGAGATTCAGTGTGCGCTGATCCCGGGTAATGCTGCTGCATCAAACTCACAGTATTCGCAAGTGCAAGGTGTTAGAGGTGTTGCCGGTGGTGGCTGGGGCTTCCATGTTCCTACCCAAGATTTAGCCAATGCTTATGAAGCCGGCGATCCACGCCGTAGTGGTACAATCATCTTCCGCGGTACTACTACCTTTGAGGGGGATGCTATCCCGGCTCAGGGTGATAACCCAATGTATAATTACAAATCGTACGTGCCTTTCAGTTTATGGGTATCAGGTTTTAACGAAGGCGCCCAGCAGAACGTAAGGGTAATTCGCTATTCGGATGTATTGCTGATGAATGCAGAAGCCGCAAATGAGCAAGGCAATACCGCTCAAGCTTTAGCATCTCTGGAAATGGTAAGAGCACGCGCCCGTCAGGGTAATGCGAATATACTGCCTCGTGTAACTACTACCGATAAAACTGCTTTACGTGATGCCATCTGGAAAGAACGCCGCGTAGAACTGGCTATGGAGTATGATCGTTATTTCGACGTGATCCGTCAGGGTAGGGGTGCTCAGGTATTCGGACCGAAAGGCTGGAAAGCGAACAAAAACGAAGTTTGGCCTATCCCTCAAAACGAGATTGACCTGAGTGGTGGAGTGCTAACTCAAAATCCGGGCTACTAAGTCCTAATTCCTTTAGTTTGAGTATGTTTTTTACACATACTCAAAATTAAACAAATACTCAATTAACTATCAACCGGCAGGAGTCAGCTGCCGGTTGATCAGTTAGTTTTTTGGCGGAAGCAGGCATTTAAGGGTACTGCAATTGTATTGCTCAAGGAGGCCATTGTTGCTTATTTATTGAAAATGCTTCACGCCTAATCTTTAATTCTCCTGTTCAGGACATCATTGCCACAAGACATGAAATTCATTCAAAAATTGATCATCTTCAGCACTGCTGCCCTTTGTACTCAGGTGGCATCCGGTCAGCAGGCAAAAACTGTATCTAAGGCTGTAAAATCCAAACCGCGCCTAAGCGACGAACAATTGCTCAACCTGGTCGAAAAACAAACATTTAATTATTTCTGGGATGGTGCCGAACCAAACTCTGGCTTGGCCCGCGAGCGCTACCATGTGGATGGCGAATATCCGCAGAATGATAGAAACATAGTAGCTACCGGAGCAGCCGGCTTTGGTGTAATGGCCATTGTTGCCGGTATAGAGCGGCATTACATTACCCGGCAGGCCGGTTTTATTCGTCTGCAAAAAGCAGTTAACTTTTTAGAAAAAGCAGATCGTTTTCACGGCGCATGGCCGCATTGGATGTACGGCAAAACCGGAAAGGTTAAACCGTTTGGTAAAAACGATGATGGCGGAGATCTGGTCGAAACCGCTTACCTGGCACAAGGACTACTCTGCGTGAGACAATATTTTCAGAACGGCAACGCAGCCGAACAAAAGTTGGCTAAGCAAATTGACCGCCTGTGGCGTGAAATTGACTGGGATTGGTATCGCAATGGTAAAGATGTGTTGTATTGGCACTGGTCGCCCAACGTAGGCTGGAAGATGAATTTTGCCGTAACCGGTTATAACGAGTGCCTCATTATGTATATCATGGCGGCGGCATCACCCACGCATAGCATACCGGCCGCTGCTTATCATAAAGGTTGGGCACGTTCGGGCGCTATTGATACTAATGTTAAAGTTTATGGTTATCCCATCCGTTTAAAACACAACGGTAACCCCGGAAGCGTCGGTCCTCTGTTTTGGGCGCAATACTCTTATTTAGGGTTAAGCCCAAAAGGGTTAACCGACCGTTATGCCGATTATTGGACGGAGGTAAAAAATCATACCCTCATTCACCGGGCTTATTGCATAGCTAACCCTAAACATTATAAAGGTTACGGCGACGACTGCTGGGGATTGACTGCCAGTTATTCTGTCAAAGGTTATGCTGGGCACAGCCCATCCGAAGATTTGGGGGTAATTTCTCCAACTGCTGCTTTATCATCTTATCCTTACACCCCGGCATACTCGCTAAAAATGATGCGACATTTGTATGAAGACTTGGGCGACAAGGTTTGGGGAAAATACGGTTTTTACGATGCCTTCAGCGAAACCGACAACTGGTACCCTAAACGCTATTTAGGTATCGACCAAGGACCAATTGCCGTGATGATTGAAAACGGTCGTTCCGGCTTGCTATGGAAACTTTTTATGAGCTGCCCTGAAGTAAAAGCCGGCTTAAATAAGCTCGATTTTAAATCTGAATACTACAAGTAATATGCGAAAAAGCTTAACAATACTGCTCGGCTTATTACTTGGTACACCAGCTTGGGCACAGCTTAATCAAAACACCACCTACTGTAACCCGCTGAACATAGATTATACCTACATGATCTATAACGCGGCGCAGGGTTTGTCTTACCGTTCGGGGGCTGACCCGGCTGTAGTGAAGTTCCGCGGCGAGTATTACATGTTTGTTACCCGTTCACTTGGATACTGGCATTCTACAGATATGACCAACTGGCAATTTATCACGCCAGAGAAATGGTACTTCCAGGGAAGTAACGCACCCGCAGCGCACAACTACAAAGACTCGGTATTGTATGTAACCGGTGATCCGTCAGGCTCTATGAGCGTGTTATATACCGATAACCCTAAAAAGGGTGATTGGAAAGCCGTTCCGTTTATTTTAAATGATCTGCAAGACCCGGATCTGTTTATTGATGATGATGGTAAGGCTTATATGTTTTGGGGATCATCCAACGTTTATCCCATCCGCGGTCGTGAGTTAGATCGTACCAAAAACTTTAAGCCTACCAAAGAGATCCATGAGCTTTTTAACCTGGATGCTGCCAAACACGGTTGGGAACGCTTCGGCGAAAACCACACCAGTAAAGAAAAGGGCTATATTGAAGGACCATGGCTTACCAAGCATAATAACAAGTACTATATGCAGTATGCCGCGCCGGGTACCGAGTTTAATGTATACGGCGATGGCGTTTATGTAAGTGATCGTCCGCTGGGGCCGTACACTTATGCATCTAACAACCCTGTTTCTTACAAACCCGGAGGTTTTATTAACGGGGCGGGGCATGGTAGTACAGTGCTCGGACCGGGTAACCAATACTGGCATTACGCTTCAATGGCAGTATCAGTAAATGTAAACTGGGAACGCCGCCTGTGCGCCTTTCCGGCAGGGTTTGACAAAGATGGTTTGATGTA
Organism: uncultured Mucilaginibacter sp.; assembly: GCA_913775265.1. Classification (GTDB taxonomy): domain Bacteria; phylum Bacteroidota; class Bacteroidia; order Sphingobacteriales; family Sphingobacteriaceae; genus Mucilaginibacter. The sequence continues at coordinate 93,927 of CAJYJH010000054.1, forward strand.
CACCAATACCTCATATGGCGATTACCCGCACTATGCACCATCTATGCCCCTTAAAAAAGGAGAGTTTGCCGGCTGGATGCTTTTATCGTACAAAAAGCCGGTAACGGCATCGAGCACTAAAGCACCCGAATATGCTGCAGATAGAGCACTGGATGAAAATATAAAAACCTTTTGGCTGGCCGATAAAAATGATGACAAGCAATGGTTGCAGGTTGACATGCAACAGGCAGCAACCGTTTACGCCGTGCAAATCAATTACAGTGATTACCAAGCCGACTTATACGGTCGCGTACCCGGACTTTATCACCGCTATACGGTAGAGGGCAGCCTCGACGGCAAAACCTGGAAAACGCTGATTGATAAAAAAGAAAGTTTTGTGGATACACCCAATGATTACGTAGCGCTCGAAGTTCCGGCAACAGTGCGTTACATCAGGTACAATAACGTGAGTGTACCTGCTAACCTGGCTATCTCTGGGTTCCGGGTGTTTGGTAAGGGTAAAGGCGCATCACCCAAAACGCCATCAAACGTTAAAGTTATTCGCGCCGCCGACCGCCGCGATGCTAAACTGGTTTGGAACGCGGTTAAAGGCAGCCAGGGTTACAACGTGAAATGGGGGATAGCTCCCGATAAATTATACAGTTCGTGGCTGCTGTATGGCGAAACCCAACTCGATTTAAAAAGCCTTAACACTGACCAGACTTACTACTTAAGTATTGAAGCTTTCAACGAAAATGGCATCAGTAAATCATCTACACCTGTTAAAATACAATAAATGAAAATTAAGCTATTTATACTAAGCTGTTTGGTAAGCTTATCTACTTTGGGCTTCGCACAGCAAAAGCCTGCATTTTGGCAGGATATACAAAAATTTAAAGCTAAAGACAGCGTTAACGCTCCAGCCAAAGGTGGAATATTATTTATAGGCAGTTCATCGTTCACGATGTGGACTGATCTGGAACAGGTTTTTAAAAGCTATGGTGCTATTAACCGTGGTTTTGGTGGCAGCAATTTAGTTCAGGCTAATTATTACGCTAAAGATATTGTATTCCCTTATGCGGCCCGGCAAATTGTAATTTATAGCGGCGAGAATGATATTGCCGACGGTGCCAGCGCGGTGGAAGTGTTAAATCGTTTCGCCACGTTTTTTACCAATATACGTAATCAGCAGCCGGGTGTACCTGTCATTTATATTTCCATTAAGCAAAGTCCGTCGCGCGAGAAGCACGGTGCCACCTTTGTTCATGCCAATGTCTTGATTAAAGAGTATCTGGGCCATTATAATGCTACCCGCTTTATTGATGTAGATAGCAAGATGCATACGGCTGATGGCAAGTTACGCCCCGAACTGTTTAGGGAGGACATGCTGCACATGAAACCTGCCGGCTACCAGATATGGATCAAAGAACTCACTCCTTATTTAATGAAAAATTAATTTGAAAATAATGAAGAAAGCAACTACGCTACTATATATTGCTGCCTTTTGCACCGGCGTCGCTCAGGCACAGCCTAAGCCCGCCGTAACTGCTCAGCAGTCTAAAATGAATACCTTTATAAGCCAGTTGATGGCTAAGATGACGGTTGACGAAAAAATAGGTCAGCTAAACCTGGTTACCGGCGGCGAAGCTAAAACCGGCGAAGCGGTAAGCAATGGGGTTGAAAGTAAAATAGCCCAAGGCCAGGTAGGCGGTATTTTTAGTTTAACCACGCCTGGCCGTGTGCGCCAGGCGCAGCAAATAGCGGTAACCAAAAGCCGACTGAAAATTCCGCTCATTTTTGGGCAGGATGTAATTCATGGTTATAAAACAACCTTCCCGATCCCATTAGCACTGGCTGCCAGCTGGGATTTACCCTTGATTGAGAAAACCGCGCGTGTAGCCGCGACAGAGGCCAGTGCTGATGGTATTAACTGGACATTTTCGCCTATGGTTGATGTTTCTCGCGATGCCCGGTGGGGTAGGGTTTCAGAGGGTAGCGGTGAAGATACTTACTTGGGTTCGCAGATTGCCAAAGTGATGGTGAGAGGTTACCAGGGCGATGACCTGACTGAGAACAATACAATTATGTCTTGTGTAAAACACTTCGCGCTTTATGGTGCTGCCGAGTCCGGCCGTGATTATAATACCACAGACATGAGCCTGGACCGGATGTATAACGATTATCTGCCGCCATACAAAGCAGCTGTTGATGCAGGTGCAGGTAGCGTAATGGCGTCGTTTAATGACATTAATGGTGTTCCGGCTACAGCTAACAAATGGTTGCTAACCGATGTGCTCCGCAAACAATGGGGCTTTAAAGGTTTTGTAACATCTGATTACACCGGTGTAAGCGAATTAATTGAACACGGCCTTGGTGATTTACAACAGGTCTCGGCCCGTTCGTTAAAAGCTGGTATGGAGATGGATATGGTGAGCGAAGGCTACCTGACCACGCTTAAAAAATCGTTGCAGGACGGCAAAGTAACCATTGCAGATATTAACAACGCCTGCCGCTTAATTTTAGAAGCTAAATATAAATTAGGTTTGTTTGATGACCCTTATAAATACTGCAGCGAGGAGCGTGCAAAGAAAGAGATTTTAACGCCTGAGCACCTCAAGTTCGCCAGAGACGTTGCCGGACAAACCTTTGTACTCCTTAAAAATGGAGGCAATATTTTACCGCTTAAAAAATCGGGCACTGTAGCAGTTATTGGTCCGCTGGCTAATACCAAAGCCAATATGCCAGGTACCTGGAGCGTAAACGCCGATTTAAGTAATACGATGTCTTTAATTGAGGGATTGAAAAATGTAGTAGGTAATAAGGCTAATATATTATATAGTGTAGGGTCAAATTTAACTGCCGACGCTACGCTGCAAAAAAATGCGACGATGTTTGGTCGCGATATTCCGCGTGACAATCGCCCCGAAGAAGACATTATCAAAGAGGCTGTAGCAACCGCACAAAAAGCGGATGTGGTAGTAGCTGCCTTAGGCGAAAGCTCAGAGATGAGTGGCGAAAGCTCGAGCCGTACCGATATTGAAGTTCCGGAGGTACAAAGACGCTTGCTGGAGGCTTTGTTGAAAACCGGTAAACCGGTAGTGCTGGTATTGTTTACCGGACGTCCGTTAGCCATTAAGTGGGAATCCGAAAATGTACCGGCTATCCTGAATGTATGGTTCGGTGGTACGCAGGCAGCGAATGCTATAGGTGACGTATTGTTTGGTGATGTTAATCCATCGGGCAAACTGGCCATGACCTTTCCGCAAAACGTAGGGCAGGTGCCGCTATACTATAGCCACAAAAATACCGGTCGCCCGTTGGCGCAAGGGGCATGGTTTACTAAGTTTCGTTCTAACTACCTGGACGTGAGCAACGACCCGTTGTATCCATTCGGTTTTGGTTTGAGCTATACTACTTTTAGTTATGGCGATGTAAAACTGAGCTCTAACTCGCTCCGTCCTGGTCAATCTATCACAGCTAAAGTAACCGTAACCAACACTGGCAAAACTGAAGGTAAAGAAGTGGTGCAATTGTATACCCGCGATTTGGTAGGCAGCAGCACCCGTCCGGTTAAAGAGCTGAAAGGCTTCCAGAAAATCAGCCTAAAACCCGGTGAAAGCAAAGAGGTGACTTTCACCATCAGCGAAAATGACCTTAAATTTTACAACGAGGCTTTAAAATATGTAGCTGAACCTGGGGATTTTAAAGTATTCATCGGTCCTAACTCGCGCGATGTTAAAGAAAGTCAGTTTACCTTGGTGAATAAATAAGCACGGCGTTTAAATATAACATTGAAGGCCCACAACATCTAACATTAATTAGATGTTGTGGGCCTTTTTATTGCAGTGAGTTTGATTAATCCTTGTCCCAATATCTATAAGTATATTTACATATGTTAATTAAGCGGTGTAACTCTAAACCAGTCAATATCGGCATAGCCCGAGTCGTTAATTTGTGTATTGCGTATGCAAAATAAAGCCAGTTTAGCGCCCACCCATCGCCCGGGTTTAGCTTTGAAAACATCGCCAACAATCTGGAAGTTACTACCATCGGTGCTGTAAGCAAAACTGCACAAAGCGCCCGGCCGTACTATAACTCTCAAATAAATTAAGGAGGAACTTAATTTAGCAACCTCCCGCTCGTTTTCTTCATCTCCACGATCCGCACTTTTGTTCATGCCAAATACCAGGTAGTCGCCGTCTTTTTTATGCTTGATGCCGATGTTGGCATAGCTTAAGCCCATCACTGCCAGACCTGCTTTTTCGCCCTCTAACTTAGTGTTGGGTTTAAATTCCATTTTTACAGTAGCCATAAACTCTTCAGCCGGAAATTTCTGCATTAGCAGGTTTGGTACAAACCATAAGTTTTTTGCCTCGTCCGGCACTTTGGCGCTGTATAAGCGTAGCACACCTTTGGCAGGATATAGGTAGCTCCAATATGCTTTAGGGTTGGCATTCCATTGCCATTGCAAGCCTAAACGGTTATTATCAAACTCATCACTTTCTGCCGGGTTTGCTATTTCTAAGGCCATCTTACCCACATTAGGTTTGCGATACGTAAGCAAGGGTTCACCTTTTCCATCCCCATCTTTATCTAACCCAATTACCGGCCAGTTGTCTTTCCAGGTCATGGGTTGCAGGTGTACCACTCGTCCGTAAGCGTCTTTATCCTGAAAATGCAGAAACCAGTCTTCGCCGGTACTGGTGTTTACCCACGCACCCTGATGCGGTCCATTGATGGGGCTTTTGCCTTGGTCCATTACCGCTTTGCGTTCGTAAGGGCCATAAATGTTTTTAGAGCGCAACGCCAGCTGCCAACCTGTAGAAACACCGCCTGCCGGGGCAAAAATGTAATAATAACCGTTGCGCTTATAAAATTTGGGGCCTTCCAGCGTTGGGTCTTGCTCGTGTCCGTCGTATACAATCACGCCCTCGTCGGTTACCTTCGTGCCCGATTTATTGAGTTTGTTTACTGCAATAATACTTTTTATACCAGCCCTACTACCTGCAAACCCATGTACCAGATACATGGAGCCATCATCATCTAAAAGCGGACAAGGATCAATTAGCCCTTTGCCTGGCATCACTAATACCGGCTCGCTCCAAGGGCCTGCCGGGTTGTTAGCTTTGGTTAGGTAGATGCCGTAATCAGGGTCGGGATAGTATATAAAAAATTCCTTATTATAATAGCGTATAGCGGGTGCCCAAACACCGTCGCCATGACGGGGCATATAAAAGTGTTCGAACGGAGGCTGTTTAGTGAGTGCATGCCCTATGATCTGCCAGTTCACTAAATCTTTAGAATGCAGAACTGGCAAACCAGGAATGTTTTCAAAGCTTGATGATACTAAATAAAAGTCATTGCCCACACGAATCGCGTCCGGATCAGAGTAGTCGGCGTTGATAACAGGATTTTTATACTGCCCGTTCCCCAAATCGGGACTCCATACTTTTGACACATAAGGTCGAGCCCGCCCTGTAAGCTTTTGGGCAGTTGCGACGAAAGTATGTAAGCATAAGAGTATTAATATGAAAACTTTTTTCATTGGTTGATTTGCTGTAAGGAAATTGTTGCTCACAAAATAATTTATGCATTGACCTTTGAAGGCTTAATATAAAAATTATATTGAATTATAATCTGGATACCCACGTACAATGCTCATGAATGTTGTTCCAGTTATTAATCTTTTATTCAAATGAAGGGTTCGTTGGAATTTTGATCTTAAAATTTGCAAATAATAGAAGTATTACTAAAAATGGATTTAATTGATCGTTAATGTTTTAAAAAAAGCAAAATTTGGGGAAAATATTTTTGTCGTGGGGAATAATGTACACGAAAAACTTCTAATAGTAACCTATTTTCCCCTATAAATTATTTCTAGACATCAAAAAAATGTGTATAGGATTCATGAGTGTGAATTAACTAGCATTTTATGCTCATGGCATTCTTTTTGTCTATTAATTTAACATATAAGAGATTTTCTCTATTAATCAAAAATTAAAATTTACCTATATAGAAAAAACCTAACTTGCCATGAATCCATTAGAATTTAACCTGCCTTGGACCAAAACTAAGACTAAATGCTGGATCAAGCCGGCTCAACCTCAAGACCTGGATCATACGGATTATGAGGTATATATAAATAATAAGCTTGCTGCTAACCTGTTTATAGATGAGCAGGGTAATTGGAAACAAGCAGATGGAATGCCCTTGCAAGTTGAGAATATTAAATATTTAGGTTCGAAAATTGAAAACTTTTTAGGACTAATGCGCAATATGTCTCGGTTATTTGACGCAAGCACTCAAAATAAAGCCCAAGCCACCACTCAATACTCAACCCCTGAGATTTTCAGACCGGCGATATCAATGTAATTATATAGCTGCTTTGCAGTTCCGACTTATATGAAATCCTGCATGAGCTACAATGCAGGATTTTTATTTTTGTACTGATTGAAATAGCTTTTTTAGGTATAACAACCGCTCGAGAATTAAACTTTAAATGGAGATAGGACTGGAAACGAAAGTTTAGTTAAGTTTATGCGCTTTAATATATTATGGTGATATATAATACCAACGGCCATTCGGACGAGGGTAGTAAAGATCTGCTAATTCATCCAAAAATTATCTGTGGGATTAAGTTTTTATTGCCACTTATAGCAAAATTCAATGCGGTCGGTATGTTGCCAAGCCAGGCGGACTAAATCATTGTTGCGAATCTTTTGTGTAATAGCCAGATCTTTAAAAGTACCTGCTTTTTTTCTATCAATTTATTCGGGTCATTAGTTTTTTCCTATTCCCGCTTAAAATGATCTGCTGCTGCTGATGATTGCTTGGACGTAGTTGATGAAAAAACTTTCATCTCCGGGAAAAAGTTTTTCTCAATTAATAAAACCATCGTTCCGGCAAGGTCTCGTAAAGCTGTACCGCTTAGGTTGTTGCTCTTCATGTTATAAATGTAACTGTCTCCAAATGTGATGGCTACTTGCGATGCCTGATCGCGTACTGATAAAGGGTGATTACAAAAGTGGGAGAAGTTTAGAATCACAAACTCATTTCGGTTATTATTTAAAAAGCTTTTAGTGTCGTTAAATATATCATCCAGCTTTCCACCCCAGCAGCCTCCTTTAGATTCTTTCATGCAAACAGCCGGTGCATAAACTACCGTCAAAAACACATAAGCGAATATCAAACATCCTGACACCTCCTTTAAGTTGTTCACTGGCATTGAAGAGTTGCGTTAGCATATTGCATTTGTTTACATATCGTTTGTAGCGGCTCCAAACACCGATAAGCATAGATATACCTGCATCATGTGTCCCCGGAATTATTTTCCTGCCTTAATAAATTGGTTGCCTTGATTGCAGGCCTTGCGCAAAGCTCTTAATATACGAACTGATGAGCAGGAACAGGTAAATAGTAATTTAGGCATAGTTTTAAAGCAAATACTTTTATACCCAAGTAGTTTTAGTTTGTTTGTTGCCCAACTATTTACAACCACGGGTTAACATCAGTTTCGGCAGCTAAATGAACATTTGGCTCATCAAATTGACAAATTATATAGTCTATAATGCAAATCCAGTTATAGATTTGATGATTGGCCTGGGTATATATTTTATATAATGACCCAAATTAAAAGCTAAACAATAACTGGTAAACTCAATAATGAAAGCGCTATTTGTTTTTTTTACTATTTGGCTTACTATACCTGTTTTCGGGCAGTCGTATCGGTCGCATATTATAAAATCAGATCGCCTTTCCGTTCGGCTTTCCGAAGGCGTTTTAGACATAATCCCGTTGTGTGAAAAGGCTGTGCGAATACAATACCATCACGGTGCGATTGAAGAAACGCAGGAATTGGTATTTGTAAACAAAATCACCGCACCCCAATTTAAAGTCACCGTAACACCATCAGCAATTAAAATAAACACGCGAGAGCTTAGCGTGAGCCTGACAAAAACGAGTGGAGCTCTATCTTTCTCAAACACCAGCGGTAAAGTGTTCTTGCAGGAAAAGCCAGATAGTCGCAAATTGACACACGGTAATATTCAGGGAGAGCCATGCTTTACAGCCGAACAAAGTTTTGTTTCATCTCCGGATGAAACACTGCTGGGTTTAGGGCAGTTTCAGGACGGTATCTTCAATCTATTGAATGTTAGCCGTAAACTCACACAGGTAAACACGCAGATTGCTATTCCTTTTTTATACTCCAACAAAAACTACGGTGTTTTATGGTATCAGTATGGGCTAACGTATTATAATCCGTCAGACAGTGTTGTTGCACTAACAAAAAAAGATTCTGTTACCGATGGTAAAGCCGAGGTAGAGGTAACCACAACGGCTGGTACGCAAAAGGTATCACAGCAACAGGCACTTTACCAAGGTAATTTTAAACTGGACCGTGCAGGTGCTTTTTCGTTTCTTTTAGATTTAGGCGATATGGATAACCGGCACTTGCTGGTAATTGACGGCAAGCCGGTAATAGATCAATCTAACCTGTGGCTCCCGCCCGCAGTAGGGAAGATTGTGAATTTAGAGGCTGGTATACATACTGTGCAAGTGTTGTGTAAAGCAAGCAATAAACCTAAACTTACATGGAAACCTGCTGATAATGTGACCACCTTTAGGTCGCCCAATGCAAAAGCGTTGGATTATACAGTGTTTAATGGTGCAAATGCAGACGAGGTAATAGGTAACTATCGTAATTTATCTGGCAAGGTGCCTATGCTGCCATTATGGGCTTATGGCTTTTGGCAATGCCGTGAGCGTTATACATCCGGAAATCATTTGGTTGAAACTGTGAAGGAATTCAGGAAGCGCAATCTGCCTATGGATGTGATTGTACAGGATTGGCAGTATTGGGGTAAGTATGGTTGGGGCGTACCTAAGTTTGATGAGACCAATTACCCTGATCCGCAAAAGTTTATTGGCGAACTGCACCAGCAACACGCACGTTTATCCGTTTCTGTTTGGGAAAACCTGGACAAACGCTCTGAGGTAGCTAAACCTTACATTGATCAAAACTTTTACATTGCTAATAGCCCTTGGATTGACATTTTCAATCCGGCAACGCAGAAAACGCATTGGAACGCGCTCAACAAAAATTTGTTTGCTTACGGGGTAGACTCCTGGTGGATGGATGCTACCGAGCCTGAAAATGATGCCCTTGCCGGTAAGAAAACTTATTTAGGACCGGGAGATTTTTACAGGCTTGTGTATCCTTTGTTTGTAAGTAAAGCTGTCTATGATGGGCAGCGGCAAACCGACCCGCAAAAACGGGTAGCTATTTTAACGCGTTCGGCTTTCGCCGGGCAGCAGCGATATGGCACCATTAACTGGTCCGGAGACATTGGCTGGGACTGGGATGCATATAAAAGACAAATTGTGGCCGGCTTAAATTACAGCATGACCGGCATGCCATATTGGACAACTGACATAGGCGGCTTTTTCCGTCCGGGGCGTTCTCAATATACCGACGAAAAATACCATGACCTGCTGATGCGCTGGTTTCAGTGGGGAGCGTTTAATCCAATTTTCAGGATACACGGCTACCAGTCAGAAACTGAACCCTGGAAATATGGCGAAAGGGTAGAGAACCAGATGCGCAGTATCCTTAACCAACGCTACCAACTGCTGCCTTATATTTATTCTACCGCCTGGCAGGTGTCACATCATAATTCTACCATGATGCGGCCGCTGGTGATGGATTTCGCGTCCGACAATAAAGCTGTAAACCAGCCTTATGAATATATGTTTGGCCAATCTATGCTTATTGCGCCGGTTACTGAGCCAGGCGTTACGCAACAGGATGTCTACCTGCCTAAAGCTAAAGCATGGTATAGTTGGTATACCGGACAAAAATATACCGGAGGCCAATTAATTAAAGCTGATGCTGTTAACAAAATTCCAGTTTTCATAAAAGCCGGTTCTATTATTCCCGTCGGACCAACGATGCAATACGCCGGGCAAAAGCGGGCCGATACGCTGGAAATTAGAATATACGCCGGTGCTAACGGCAGTTTTACTTTATACGAAGATGAAGGCGATAATTATAATTACGAGAAAGGATTGTATAATACTATTCGTTTTTCGTGGAATGATATTGATAAAAAGTTGGTTATTCAACCACTCCCTGGTAGACATTTTCCGGGGCGGCTAAGCAACCGTGTGTTTTCGGTGCGTTTAATTAATGGCAGAAGTAAACAGAAATCTAAATCATCAAATTCCATTGATATTAAATATTCAGGGGAAGAGCTAACTACAAAACTGAAATAGATATAAAGATAAGCTATTGTCTCACCGTTGTTGCATTGCTGTAGTATCCATTAAATAAATATCATAGTTTAAGATTTGAGAGGCTCAGTTGCTATGCGACGGCCTCTTTTTTTGTTACTCCTTTTTGGTATTGTAGCTGAGTCACCAATCGCAGATCAACTCCTTTTATCAACCATCCAATAACCTCTAAAATAAGTTTAAACTCGATTGACTGATAATTTTGTACCGGCCAATCTGATGATGTGCTAAGCCTTTGGTGCGCTTAAACATCATTGCTATTCGACTGAACATTAAGATGATTTAATAAAATTCAATTTAACAATTGTATAAATCTAAAACTCGATTGTAATCGATTGAAATCGTTAAAAAAGCCTCTTTTTAAACAAACGGATAATAGAATTAAACAATTGTACACTTGCAAAATGGTGTACAAACATAGCTTTGGAATACTAATTTATTGCATCACAATCAAAAGTTCATTTGGTTTGATGCCAACCAATTATAACTGTATTATTTGTTTCTTACTGAGCTGTTCAGGCAGCTGATAAGCGTTTGTCGAATATTTGATTGTAAGGCTAAATCTTATAAAAAGGTTCAACTATATGATTTGAAGAAGCCTCGTTGACTTGACTAAATGCGTGTCGCTACAAATACTATAATTACTCAAAGCAAATTGCTTTTTGACTTGAATTTCGAACCAATATTATACACCATATAAACCAAAGAAGAAGATGAAAGCACCCACCTAATCTATCACTATACCGGCTGATCAGTTGATCGCCGGTTACTATCAAAAAAAATACTCACAACATAAATTAACAAGTATGAAAAGATGTTTACCTACGCTAACAACGTCTCTAAAAGCTGCCCAAACCTGGGAAGGATCTATCGGAGAAGTATCAGTAGTATGGTAATATGGTAAACAATACTAGCAAGTAATCTCAGTGATATTAATGATAGTCACACTTTAAGTGAGATAAGCTGAGCTGCGAGGCTGTAATGAAGCAATTAATTAATATGCTATTAATTGTACTGAAGCTTAGCCCCGTAGCAGATATATAACCATTTTAATAAACCAACTATTCATTATTCTCAAGAAAAATGATAATTAATCCTAAAAAGCGATATGCGGGATATCTATTCCTGCTGTTGTCGATGCTTTTTGCAGTGACGTCAACATATGCGCAGAACAATGTAACCATAAGGGGTACGGTTACCGAAAAAAACGGCGATCCAGTGATTGGTGCTGTAATTTCTACAAAGGGAAGTAACCCACGCAGAACTATAGCTGATAAGGACGGAAAGTTTTCGTTAAGCGTGCCTAACGGCAATAATGTAGTACTGGTAGTTTCTTTTTTAGGTATGATAACCAAAGAGGTACCAGCCACTCCGGGTACGCCAGTAACTGTAACGCTCGAAAGCGAAACCAGGAACATGAGTGAAGTAGTAGTGGTAGGCTACGGACAGCAAAAAAAGGCCAGTGTGGTTGGTGCAATTGTGCAAACTACCGGTAAGGTGCTTGAACGTACGGGCGGTGTAACTAACCTGGGTATGGCATTAACCGGTAATTTGCCTGGTTTGGTAACTCAGTCATCTTCGGGCCAGCCTGGCGGCGAGGATCCGCAAATCACTATTCGTGGCGGAAGCTCATGGAATAACAGCTCAGCGCTGGTACTCGTAGATGGTATTGAGCGTTCCATCAGTGCGCTGGATATATCTTCGGTAGAAAGTATTTCAGTTTTAAAAGATGCATCGGCCACGGCAGTGTATGGTGTACGTGGTGCAAACGGTGTAATTTTAGTAACAACCAAAAAAGGTGTTGAAGGCAAACCGCAGATACAGTTTCGCTCAAACGTTACTACTAAAATAGCCTCTAAGTTACCTCAAAAGTATGATTCATTCGATGCCTTAAGTCTAAGAAATCAGTTTATAGAAAGAGAATCTATAGTGGACCAAAGTGTATGGGCTGCCTACTTACCAGCGTCTATTATTGATAAATACCGTAATCCGGCTAATGCTACAGAACGCGAACGATATCCAAACGTAGATTGGGAAAAGGAGTTGTTTAAGGACAAGGCCATGTCTTACAACACATCGATTAATGTATCGGGCGGTTCCAAATTTGTGAATTATTTCGCGGGGATAGACTTGGTAAAAGAAGGCGATTTGTTTAAAACATTTCAAAATAACCGGGGCTATAAACCGGGTTTTGGTTACACCCGTACCAATTTCCGAAGCAATCTCGACTTCAATTTAACCAAAACAACTACTTTTTCTACCAAGCTATTTGGTTCGAAGGGTGTTCGTAAACTGCCTTATGGGCTTACCGATGGCGATGGTGCGTATTGGTCTTCTGCTTACCGCACCGCACCGGATACTTTTCAGGCAATTTACTCTGATGGATCTTATGGTTGGTATCCGACTTCTACTCAAGATCAGCCAAATGCTGCTTTCTGGCTGGCATACTCGGGTATTGAAGAGCGTACAGCCACCCAGCTTACCACCGATTTTATCTTGAACCAAAGGTTAGATATGTTAACTAAGGGACTTAGTTTTAGGTCGAGCATATCATTAGATAATAGTTTTTTAGAAAGAAACCGCGGTATTGATGACCGTTTCAATACAGCACAGCGTAAGTGGATCAGCCCATCAACCGGTTTACCTGCGTTCGAAGTTTCTCCTATTGTTGCAGGCTCTCAGGTAGACTTTAGCGATCCCGTATCGTGGCAGGTTAACCCGGGCGCGGTAGATAAAAATGCTGTCTTCAGGCAAATGAATTACCAGATAGGTTTAAATTACAACCGCAGCTTCGGTGTGCATGAGGTAACCGGTTTGGCGCTTTTGCAACGTAACCGCCGTACAACCGGCAGCGATTTTGCAAGTTTTCGTGAGGATTGGGTTTTCAGAGCTACTTATGCTTACAAAAGCAGGTACTTTTTTGAAACCAACGGCGCATACAACGGCTCTGAAAAATTTGGACCTGATAATCGTTTTGCTTTCTTTCCTTCATTATCGGCGGGATGGAATATCGCTCAGGAGCCTTTCATGAAGAATGTGAAATTTATCGACAATCTTAAATTTCGCGGTTCTTGGGGTAGAATTGGTGATGATGCTATTGGTATTGGCGGCCGCTTTACATTCCGCGATTCATATTTATATGGAGGCAATGCACAGTTGGCAACTAACCAGCCGGTTAATACACCTCAATATTCACCCTACACTATTTATCGTCAGGGAGTTTTAGGCAATCCAGATATTTCATGGGAAACTTCAGAAAAGCGAAATTTAGGCGCTGATTATAGTTTTTTCAGGGGGCAAATATCAGGTAGTGTAGATGTTTTTAACGATAGGCGTACAGGAATTGTTATTGCTGGCAATGGCCGTGCAATACCTACGTTTTACGGATTTGTAAACAGTGCTCCCAGCGTAAATCTGGGAGAGGTTAAAACCAACGGTTATGAGATTCAGCTTAATTTAACCCACTCTTTTAGCAATAACATTCGTGTTTATGCAAATACAGCTGTTACCCATGCAAAAAATAAAACCATTTTCCGTGATGACAGGGAATTAACTCCTGCTTATCAACAGAGAGCTGGTTACGCAATAGGTCAATCAAATACTTTTATTGACAAAGGCTTCATCAACAGTTGGGATGACCTTTACGGAAGCACTACCCGAGATGCCAGCAACCAGAACAAGCTGCCGGGTGATTACAACATTATTGATTTTAATGCCGATGGTGTCATTAACGCTAACGATTCGGCTCCCTACGGCTTTACAGGTAACCCTCAAAATACATACAATGCCACCATTGGTTTTGAATGGAAACGCTTAAGCCTATTCGTTCAGTTTTATGGCGTCAATAATGTAACGCGTCAAATACAATTCAACAATTTTCAAGGTTCAAGTAACGTGATTTTTGTTGAGCGCCCGTACTACGCTGCTAAAACCGGAGAAGGCGATGTGCCATTGCCAAGATACTCTGTACAAAATGCTTCTGGCGCTAACGGTACCCGCTATTATTATGATGGCTCGTATATGCGTTTAAAGAATGCCGAGATAGGATACACTCTACCTGTAAATTATATCAAAAAAATTGGTCTAAAAACCTGCCGCTTATATGTAAACGGCAACAATTTACTGTTGTGGACCAAAATGCCTGATGACCGTGAGTCTAATTTTAGCGGTGCAGGCGATGGTAGTAACGGTGCATATCCAACCGTAAGGCGCTTTAACGTAGGTATTGATATTACCTTGTAAATTTCTTAAAGATGAAAAAATTATTTACAAAAATACTGTTGCCTTTGATGATTGTGTTGGGCACAGGTGCACTAAGTTCGTGCAAAAAATATCTGGAAAGATCTCCTTTAACTGATATCAAGGAAACTGATCCTTACAAAAACTTTCGCAACTTTCAGGGTTTTACCGAAGAGATTTATAATTGTATACCGCTATTAAGCGTAAATCAGAATCATAATTCAATTAACCTTGGCGAAGATGAGTTCTGGAACCCTCTTGAACAACGCCTTATCTCTTATCATATTGATAATGGTAATTATTTTGCCTTTAACCAGGTTTTTTATACGTTTTTAGGCACTGATGGATCTGGTGCTTCCAACGTTGATCCTACCAACAAAGGTAATTTATGGGGCTTGTGCTGGTATGGTATCCGAAAGGCCAATCTTGGCTTGGCCAACCTTGATAAAATGACCGATGCTACCCAGGAAGAGAAAGATTTAATAGCCGGCCAGCTTTATTTTTTCAGGGGCTTTCTTCATTTCCAGGTAATGCAATACTGGGGTGGCTTAGCTTATATAGACCAGGTGGTACCTACCAACAACGTTATTAAATTTCCACGTTTAAGTTATCAGGCTACAGCCGACAAGGTTGCGGCCGATTTAAAGAAAGCATCGGAGTTGTTGCCTTCAAACTGGGACGAGACAACTGCAGGTAAACAAACTTTGGGTAACAATAACGATCGCATTAACAAGTGGATGGCATTAGGGTTTTTGGATAAAAATTACCTGTTTGCCGGTAGCCCGCTCATGAACCGCGAATCAACCGGGAGTAGTACCTATAACGCAGATTACTGTAAAAAGGCAGCCGATGTGTTTGCGCAACTGCTGCAGAGCGCAGAGTCTACCCAGCGTTATGAGTTAGCTCCTTATTCACAGATCCGGGATATACTTTACACCTGGAATAAAGGTGGTCTGGTTCCGGGTTTAAAGGAAAATATCATGCACGAAAACATGGCAGGCGTCAATTTTCGCTGGCGTCGCAACCAGGTAAATGATTACCGTCCTTTGGTTATTCATCCTACTGGTATTAAAGTTTACCCTACTGCTAATTACGCAGACTATTATGGCATGGCCAATGGATTACCTATTCCTGATGCTGAAAAAGCAGATGCTGAGAGTGGTTATGACCCGGAGTATCCATGGCGCAACCGCGACCCCCGCTTTTATAATGATATTTTGATTGATGGCGAAAAATGCGTTACCAATGGAGGGGCTGTTGGTAATAATGAGTTCAGGCAGTATGCAAGTTTATTTACCAATGGCTTAATGCGCACCTCTGATGGTAACAATAAGGTTTGGACCGGGTACATGAACTCTAAAGTGGTTGCCAAGAACATGAACGACGTGGAGGGTCTCGCTTTGATCGAAAATAACACATTTGCGTTAAGCTTAATGCGGTTGGCCGACGTGTATTTGATGTATGCTGAGGCTGCTGCCAACGGTTACGGCACACCTCAGAGTACTGCTCCCGGATATTCATTAACAGCTGTAGCTGCGGTAAATAAAGTGCGTGCCCGTGCCGGTATGCCTGGTATAAATGCTAAATTTTTAGGATCAACTACCAGTTTTATGAGCGAACTGCGCCGCGAAAGAGCAGTAGAGTTGTCATTTGAAGGCCACCGGTTTAACGACTTACGCCGCTGGTTGTTGTTGACACAGCGCCCGTACACGCAAAAGAAAGCTATCGAGTTTGACCGTGCTCTTACAAATGCCCAGGTTTACGCAGATCCAAGAAATGCAAGGGTAAGAAATTTCAGGGAAACGGTTCTATTTGAAAGGCAGTTTACAGATCGTCATTACTGGTTACCTTTCTTAAGAGATGACGTGAACACTTATGCTGAGTTTAAACAGAATCCGGGTTGGTAATTTAATTATTCGATAACAATGAAAAGAAGATATATAAAGACCTGCTGTGTTTTGTTTGCCGCATTTTTTGCAGGTGTGGTAGAAACTCACGGTCAGGGAAAAACAGACACGCTGGTAAACGTAGCTTTCCGAACGGTAGCCAAAGAGGATTTACTGGGCGGCGTTTCTACCGTTAATGTTACTGAACTACTAAAGAAGAGCTATAGCGCTAATAGTTTAGACAATTTGCAAAGCCTGGTAAGTGGCGTAACAGGTACCAATATATGGGGGCAGGCACCGCTTATTTTAATTGATGGTATACCCCGCCGCGCCACTGATGTACGTTTAACCGAAGTAGAAACCATTACTGTACTTAAAGGTGGTGAGGCTGTAGTGCTATACGGCAGCAATGGGTCAAAAGGAGTAATTTTAATTACTACTAAACGAGGACAAATCAGTCCGCTGCGTATTGATGTACGTGGCAATGCCGGGTTATTTGTGCCGAAAGCGTACCCTAAATACCTTAATGCTGCTGATTACATGACGTATTATAACGAGGCCCTAACTAATGATGGTATCGCCATCAGGCAGGGATCGGCGGGATATACACAGAGCGAAATTGATATTACCAGGGCAGGCACAAGCCCATTCCGTTACCCCAATATCGATTTTTTTAGCTCAGATTACGTTCGAAAAACTGCTAAAAGGGCCGATGTAACCACCGAAGTTTCAGGCGGTAACGAATTTGCACGGTATTATACCAATATTGGTTTAAACTATAACAATAGCTTAAACAATTACGGTGAGCAAAAAAACAATTATGATTTTGGCTTTAACGTAAGAGGAAATGTGGATATGAACATTGCTAAATGGCTATCGGCATCCGCAAATGCGGTGGCTAACATGGCTGACAATTACGTAGGCCGGGGCGACTTTTGGGGAGCGAGTGCTACTATCCCACCAAATTTTAACCGGTTTTCGCCGCTTATTCCAATCAGCGCAATTGATCCAAGCAATGCTCAGGCACTGGCTTTAGCTAATAATAGTAACAATATTATTGACGGACAGTATTTATTGGGCGGTTTGTCAACCGCTCAAACCAACGTTTTATCGGATATGCTGGCTGCCGGGTACATTAAAACTAAATCGCGTTCCTTCCTTTATAACCTTAACGCCAAGGCTGATCTGGCATTCGTTACCAAGGGGTTATCGTTTACCACGGGTACCAGTTTAGATTTTAACACAACATACTCTGAAGCATACAATCGGCCTTATGCTACTTACCAGCCAACCTGGTCTACTATTAATGGTAGTGATGTTATTACAGGCTTAACTCAGTTTGGCGTAGATCAAAACTCTACTTCCGAATTTGTAGGGCGTTCTATTTACACGCAAACCATGTCGTTTAAATCTCAGTTTGATTACCGTCGTACCTTTGCCAATGACCATAATATTACGGCAACCGCATTGGGTTGGTGGTTTACCAGTCAGTACTCGGGCGATAGTGATAACGGCAGCGGCACTTACCAGCCTTTAAAAAACACCAACTTAGGTTTGCAGGCTGGGTATAATTTCCGCAAAAAGTATTACGTAGATTTTTCGGGTGCGTTTATCCATTCTGCAAAGCTGCCTCCCGGAAAAAGAGACGGTATCTCACCTACGGTTACGTTAGGATGGCGCCTGAGTGATGAAGGTTTTTTCAAAAACAACCTTTCATTTTTCAATAATTTGAAGATTAACGCTTCGTATTCGTCTATTAAGCAAGACCTGGATGTAACCGGTAGCAGGTCTAATGATAGAAGTATTGCAGTTGATTATTATTTATACGAAGGATTTTATACTAATCGTACTCCCGTTGCCAATCTTTATAACTGGCGTGATGGTGCAGCCGGGGCAAATACTACCCGCTCAGTAGGGGGGGGTAACCCCGACCTTACTTTTGTTAAAAGGAACGAAATCAGAGTTGGCCTTGAAGGTGGCATGTTTAACAATACTATTACGTTTGATGCCAACTATTTTAATCAAACAACTGATGGTTTGCTGACACAAGGGCAAAGTATTTATCCATCCTACTTCTCGGGTTCGGGCGATTTTAGGCCTTGGTTAAACTTCGGGAAAGAGCAACGCAGGGGTGTTGACTTTGCTGTTAACCTGAACAAAAAGGTAGGAGAAGTTCAATACTCATTGGGTGTTACCGGGTTGTTTTATAACTCTAAAATATTACGTAGAGACGAAACGCCTGCCGAAAGTTATTTAGCCAGAACCGGTACCGTTTTGGATGCAAACTATGGCTATGTAAGCCAGGGCTTTTTTCAAAACCAAGCCGATATTGATAACTCTCCACGTCAAACCTTTGGTACGGTTAAACCAGGCGATATCAAATACCAGGATATAAACGGCGATGGCGTGATTGACACCCGTGACCAGGTAAATCTGGGCAAAAACGGCTTCGCTGCTTCGCCTTTCAACTTTGGTATTAACCTTACAGTTAAATGGAAGCAGATTACGCTGTTTGCTTTAGCATCAGGAAACACTGGTGCCATGGCATTCAAAAACAGCACTTACTACTGGCCAACTGCATCGGGTAAATATTCTGAAGAAGTGTTAGGACGATGGACCCCCGCTACAGCAGCTACAGCCACTTATCCGCGTTTAAGTACCAACAGTACTGCCAACAATTACCGCAATTCAACTTTCTGGCAGTACAAGACAAACCGGATCAACCTGAACCGGGTGCAAGTTACTTACGACTTTAACAACGAGATCTTTAAAAAATCATTTGTTCGTGGCCTGAGCGTGTATGCACAAGGAGATAACCTGTTAGTTATTGCCAAAGAGCGCAGACTGATGGAAACCAACATAGGTATTGCACCACAAACACGCTTCTTTAACCTGGGTGTTAGAACCGCTTTTTAAACAATTTTATTAATAGTAGACAACATGAAATTATATATAGCAATTTTAGGGTTGGCGGCAATAGCTTTATCGGGCTGCAGGAAGATATTAGATCCTGAGCCTGAAAACTTGAAAACTATAGAGCAAGCCTATACAGATGCAACCTTTGCGCAGGGTATCTTAATCAATACATATAACAATATTCCTAACTATTATGATAACTCAGAGCAAGCTACGGACGATGCGGTAACCAACCAGTTAGGTTCAGCGTATCAGCAGCTGGCCACCGGTGCCTGGACATCGTCAAACAACCCTGTCTCTCTTTGGAATCAATGTTATGAAGCCATTCAGTACGTCAATCTTTTTCTGGAAAATTCGGCGAAGGTGAAATGGGCTGCAAACGTTGAGGTAAACACGTTATTTAACAGACGGCTTAGAGGCGAAGCATTTGGTATGCGTGCATTGTACTATTATTTTTTACTTCGTAATCATGGCGGTGTGGCCAGCAACGGCCAGCTAATGGGCGTGCCTTTGGTTACCAAGTATCAAACTGGTGCCGATGATTTTAACCAGCCGCGAGCCACCTTTGACGATTGTGTAAAACAAGTATACCGCGATTTGGACAGCGCTGAAACTTATTTGCCGGTTGAGTACAATGATATAAGTGCAGCAGCGCAAATTCCGGCGGCTTTCAGAAGCTATACCCAAAACGTTGATAATTACAACCGGGTAATGGGCACGGCTGCCCGCCAGTTTGTTAACGGGTTAATTGCAAAAGGAATAAGGGCCCGCGTTGCTTTACTGGCTGCCAGCCCTGCTTTTACATCAACTGCAGCTAAATGGCAGGATGCTGCTACCGCTGCATCAGTACTGATTGATTACCGTGGCGGTGTTAACGCCTTGCCGGCAACCGGCGGTACCTTTTATGCAACCGATGTAGATAATCAAAGCAACGGATCAAACCCGCCCGAGATGATCTGGAGAGCAAACTTGAGTTCGAGTGATCTATCCAACCAGCAGGAGGCTCAGCACTTCCCGCCGTCATTGTTCGGGTTGGGCATTATGAATCCTACACAAAATCTGGTGGATGCTTTCCCGATGGCTAATGGTTATCCTATTAATCACCCTAATGCGGCATACAACCCTGCAAATCCTTATGCAAGCAGAGACCCGCGCTTAAGAAATTACATCATTTATGATGGCAGTACTGCAGGCGTGAGTAATGCTGTAATAAGGACCGGAAGCAGTTCTACAACAGCCGACGCTATCAATAAGCCAAATGCTACCCGTACAGGCTACTACATGAAAAAGCGTTTACGCATGGATGTAAATCGTAACCCGAGTTCGCTCAATCCAAAAAACCACTACATACCACGCATGCGTTTTACAGAAATGTACCTGGCTTATGCGGAGGCTGCTAATGAAGCCTACGGACCAACAGGTACAGGTAGTAAATCATATTCTGCTTATGATGTAATTAAAGCGATACGCAAAAGAGCGCTGAGCCCGAATGCCGCTTTTGCAGACCCTTACCTGGAAGAGTGTAAATCAGATCAAAGCAAGATGCGTGAATTGATACGTAATGAGCGTAGGTTGGAATTAAGTTTTGAAAGCTTCCGCTTTTGGGACTTGCGCCGCTGGAAAGTGGATTTAAGCAAATTAAATGAAACCGCCAGAGGGTTAGACGTAAATGGTGCAACAATTACACCTTTAGATAACGTTGAAGCCCGTTCTTTCCAAAGCTATATGTATTACGGCCCAATTCCTATCAGCGAAGTGCAAAAGTATAACCAGCTGTTGCAAAATCAGGGTTGGAGATAACAAAGTTCTTACAGGAAAAGAAATAATTTTACAAAAATGAAACTGAATAAGATATATATGGGGCTGGCAGTAGCAGCAGGTTTGCTGGCCTCCTGCAAAAACAGCGATAACCCGTTTCCCGATTTTACCAATACAGCCGTTTATTTTGCAACGCAATATCCGGTAAGAACGGTAGAACTTGGTGAGGATTTGAACGTAGATAACTCACTGGATAATCAGCGCAAAATATCTATTAAAGCTACCATGGGTGGGGTTTATGAAAACAAAAAAGATGTAGCCATTGATTTTAGAGTTGACGAGTCGCTTTTATCTAACTTGTACTACGTTGGTGGTGCTAAAATAAATGCTATGCCTGCACAGTATTACCAGTTGGCTTCCAACAAAATCACTATCCCATCCGGAAGTATACTTGGAGGTGTTGAAGTCCAGTTAACCGATGCGTTTTTTGCCGATCCAGCCGCCGTTAACAGAAATTATGTGATACCCTTGGTGATGACCAACGTGAGCGGTGTGGATTCCATTCTTAAGGGTGTTCCGCTTGTGGCCAATCCGTCACGTGTGGTTGGAAGCAACTGGGCTACGCTGCCTAAAGACTATGTTCTTTATGCTGTTAAATATGCCAACCCATGGCAGGCAAATTATTTACGTAGAGGTGCAGATCAGATTACAGCGGCTACCGGTACGGTTACATCTGCTAACCGTCGTACGCCATTTGTAGAGAACAACGAGGTAGTAAGTGCATCAACTATAGGGCTAAAAATAGCCAGATTGCCTGTGAATATTAAAAATAGCACAGGTACCAATGTATCGGTTGATTTGATTTTAACTTTTGCCGATGACAACACTTGTACGGTAACCGGCAACTCTGCTAACTTTGATGTTGCTGGCACCGGTAAGTTTGTGTCTAACGGAGAAAAAAACAGTTTAGGCGGCAAAGACAGAAGCGCCATCTATCTTGATTATACGATTAACGCTAAGCTTTTAAACATAAAATATGCCACTAAAGATACACTCGTTGTACGCGACAGGGGTATTAAAGCGGAGACTTTTAGTGTAGAAAGAAGGTAACAATTTTATTGGCTATGTTATTTAAAAGCAGGTTTGATAGATAGTTGTCAAACCTGCTTTATTTTTATTCAACCACCGACATTGTTGTTATGCCGGTAGTTTTAAATACTGCTTTAATAACGAATACTTATGAACAAAAAAAGTCTTTACTCACTCTGTGCTTTGTTGTATTTAGGAGCTGGCAAGCTGCACGCCCAAAACCCTATTATCCAAACTCATTACTCGCCCGATCCAGCGCCTATGGTATATAAAGGCGTAGTGTATACTTATAGTGGCGATGATATACCCGGAACGGATTTTTATTACATGACCAAGTGGCGGGTAAGCTCATCGGCTGATATGGTGAACTGGACGGACCATGGCGTGCCCATCTCGCTCGAGTCATTCACCTGGGCACGCGATAGGGCATGGGCAGCCCAGTGTATTGAGCGTAACGGCAAGTTTTACTGGTATGTCTGTGCCCAAACGGTAGATAACAACATGGCAGTAGGCGTAGCCGTGGCAGATAAACCTACAGGTCCTTTTAAAGATGCTTTGGGTAAGCCTCTCATCAGCACCGGCAACTGGTCTAACATCGACCCCACCGTTTATATTGATGATGACGGACAGGCATATTTGTACTGGGGCAATGGAAGCTGCTATTACGTTAAATTAAATAAAGACATGGTTTCGTACGCGGGAGACATTGTTCAGATACCCCAAACCGAAGAAACTTTTGGCGGTGTAAGGCAACCCAGAAACAACAGTAATACCGCCAATAATTTGGGAACACCACCGGTGAAAGATATGTATGTGGAGGGTCCTTGGTTTTATAAGCGTAATAATAAGTACTATTTGATGTATGCCGGTATTAGTAAAGGCGCCGAATGCTTGTCTTATTCCATGAGCGACAAGCCTGTTGGCCCATGGAAATATCAGGGCAAAATTATGACGGGGCAGGCTACCAACAGCTTTACCAATCACGGCGGGATTATTGATTTTAAAGGCAAATCGTACCTGTTTTACCATACCGGTTTGCTGCCCGGCGGTGGTAGCTATGGCCGCTCAACCGCAATCGAAGAGTTTAAGTACAACGCTGATGGTACTATACCTGCCATCAATATTTCTAAAGCTGGTGTTGAACCGGTAGCCACGCTCAACCCTTATAACAGGATAGAAGCCGAAACCGCAGCATGGTCCGAAAAATGTAAGATTGATCAGAATGACAAAGTAGGAGTATATGTTACTCAAACGCGCACGGGCGGGTACATTAAGCTGCGCAATGTCGATTTCGGCAGTACATCGCCCAACAAGTATTCGGCTATGATAGCAGCCGGTTTAGATGGCGGCATATTGGAAGTACATGCCGATAGCGTAAAGAGCAAGGCTGTTGCCGTGATTAATGTACCGCGTACAGGTGGCTGGCAATCTTGGAAGTTGTTATCAGCACCGGTAGATAACCCTGTAACCGGCACACACGATGTTTACTTAGTGTTTAAGGGGCAGAACATTACAGCCGGACGCGAACTGTTTAATCTGAATTACTGGAAGTTTGAAAAATAGCTGCTATCTAACACATAAGGATAACAAGTTATTTCAAGGATTTACTGATTTCAACGTTAATTAACCGGGAGTCAAATCAAGCAACTATATAACTATATAGGAGCGTATGCTGCTAATATAGTAATGCAATCGATAACAGGGTTAAAATGATATTACTGCCTGCCAATATTTTTATAGTTAGGTAAGTTGGTTAATGTTACTTTTAACCCTTATGCAAAGTCATTTTGGGTTTACTAAATTTAAAAAGAGTATAATTGCCTCACTGCTTGTAGCAAGCAGCGTATCTGTTTGTGCTCAAACCGTGCCTTGGCTTGATGAAACCAAGACTGAAGAGAACCGCATGAAAATGCATGCATCGTATACAGCTTATGCTAACGATGCCGAAGCGGCTAAAAACAACTGGAAACAATCGGCCAATTATCAGAGCCTTAACGGCGACTGGAAGTTTTTTTGGGCCGAAGCACCTGCCGGTTTACCTCAGCAATTTGAATCAACCTCGTTTAACGATAGCAACTGGAAAACATTTAAAGTACCGGGTAACTGGGAAATGAATGGTTACGGTTTTCCTATTTATACCACATCGGGTTTTGAGTTTGCGTACTTGATGCCTAATAAAACAGTTAACCCACCAATGGTGCCAATGCAGGTGAATAACACCGGTGTTTATCGTCGCGAGGTTAACTTGCCCGAGCAGTGGCAGGGCAAAGAGGTGGTGTTGTACATTGGTGCAGCTAAATCTAACTTAACCGTTTGGGTAAACGGTAAATATGTAGGTTACGGCGAGGATAGCAAATTGCCTTCAGAATTTAACCTGACGCCATATTTAACTAAAGGCAAAAACCTGATTGTTATGCGCGTTATGCGCTGGTGCGATGCCAATTATATTGAAGATCAGGATATGTGGCGACTAAGCGGCATTACCCGCGATTGTTACCTGGTAGCCCGCAATCCTGCCCATATTTATGATGTGGAACTGATACCTGATCTGGACAGCCTGTACAAAAATGCAATCCTGAATACCAAGCTTACGCTCAATCAGAAACCGTCGGCGAAGATGACGGCTGATATAGAAGTTAAAGATAGCACGCGGTTGATCACATCCCGTAAAGTTAGTTTTGATACCGCGGCGACCGAAGCTTTTAACATCCCGGTAACTGCACCTAAGTTATGGACTGGCGAAACTCCCAATTTGTATGATGTGATCATTAGGTTGCGTAATGCCAGTGGCGAAGTGGTTGAGGTTATCCGCCAAAAGGTAGGCTTCCGCAAGTGCGAAATAAAAAACGGCCAGTTTTTGGTCAATGGTAAGCCGGTTATGATTAAAGGTGTAAACCGTCACGAAACTGATCCGGTTACCGGACAAACTATCACCCGCGAGGCCATGCTGCGCGATATACAATTGATGAAGAAATTTAACATCAATGCAGTACGTACCAGCCACTACCCAAACAGCGAAACCTGGTTAGACTTATGCGACCAGTATGGTATTTATGTAGTAGGCGAGGCCAATATAGAGTCGCATGGTATGGGATATGATATTACCCAAACCATGGCTAACCGGCCAACTTGGGTTCAGGCCCACCTGCAACGTGTGCAACGCATGGTAGAGCGCGACAAAAACCACGCGTCTATCGTCATCTGGAGCATGGGTAATGAGGCCGGTAACGGATATAACTTTTACTCGTGCTACCTGTGGATGAAACAGCGCGACCCGAGCCGCCCGATACAGTACGAGCGTGCCGTAGCCGATTACCGTAAGCTGACCTGGGAGTGGAATTCGGATATCATTGATCCGATGTATCCGTCGCCTGCGGCTATGCTTTCTTACGTGCAAAATAACCCTCAGCCGGCGCGGCCATTTATCATGTGCGAGTATGCACATGCCATGGGTAACTCGTTAGGTAATTTTACCGATTACTGGAAAGTAATACGCGATAACCCTAAGCATTTTCAGGGCGGTTTCATTTGGGATTTTGTGGATCAATGCTTTCAGCGCGTTAACAGCAAAGGCGATACGGTATACACCTACGGCGGCGATTACGAAACTAAAGAAGCCATTACCGATTGGAACTACGCCGCGAAAGGTATTTTTTACGCAAACCGTACACCATATCCTCATGCAGCCGAAATGAAAAAGGTGTACCAGGATATTCATACCACACTAACAGGTGGAAAAAACCTGGAGATATATAACGAAAAGTTTTTTACCGACCTGGCTAATGCCAAAATGGATTGGGAAGTAATAGTGAATGGTAAAAAAGTACAGTCAGGCTCGATGAAGGATGTTAACGTGTTACCACGCCAAAAACGGATGATTACGCTGCCCATTAAATCACTCCCTGCAGGCGAAGCTTTCCTTAATTTATCTTTCAAAACCAATAAAACGCAGCCGCTGGTACCTGCCGGTTATGAGATTGCTACCGAGCAATTAAGCTTAGGTGGATCTTATAAAAATGATCTGGCTGTTAAACCAGGCTCAGCATTAACCAAAACAGAAGGCGGTGGCATAATCACCATTAGTTCGCCAACTGTAAATGTAGCCTTTGATCAGAAAACGGGCTTTTTAACGCGCTATGCAGTTAAAAAACAGCAATACATTGATGCGGGTAAGGCATTACGCCCTAACTTTTGGCGTGCGCCTAACGATAACGACTTTGGTGCCGACCTGCAAAATAAGCTTAAAGCCTGGAAAAACACCACTGCCCAACCAGTGCTTAAAAAGCTATCGTCGGTAGTAGAAAATAACCTGGCTATAGTGAAAGCTGAGTATGATTTGCCCGAAGTTTTCTCAAAATTAAAACTGGAGTATACCATCAATGCTAAAGGCGAATTGCTTACTCATCAGCAACTGATAGTAACCGATACCTCAAAAAAAGTGGAAATGCTGCCACGCTTTGGTATGCAATGGATTTTACCTGCGGGTTTTAACCGGGTAGAGTATTATGGCCGCGGTCCGCAGGAGAATTACCAGGATCGTAATTTTGGCACCAACTTAGGCATTTATAAACAAACCGTAGACGCGCAATATTTCCCGTACGTTACTCCGCAGGAAACAGGTAACAAAACCGACGTCAGATGGTACCGCGTTACCAACGGTTCGGGTAAGGGGCTGCAGGTAACCTCTACAGTGCCGTTAAGCATCAGTGCGTTGCATTACTACGACAGCGATTTAGATGATGGTGCAAAAAGACATCAGCGCCACGCGGCCGATTTGGTTAAGCGCCCGCAAACGCAATGGAATATTGATTACAAGCAGATGGGCGTGGGTGGTATTGATAGCTGGAGGTCGAGGCCAATGGCGCAGTACCAGTTGCCTTATAAGAGTTATGAATACAGTTTCTTGATAAAGCCGCTTTGATTTTATGAGATATTTTAATCATATCAGCAAGCCACTAAGGACGTTTGCAGTGGCCTTGGGTACTATGGCTTGCACAGAAGCAAACGCGCAGCAGAATACGGCCTACCTGCCTACACGCGATGAAATGTTGCAACGTTACAGCCGTGCAAATGCAACCGACTCTGCGGTGAGGAATACCGTGTTTAAAACAAGTGTGTTTCCGGTGTGGAAGCCGGATGGTAAAGGCTTTTTATACAGGAATATCCTCAATAAAGATAGCCTGGCAGAGTACGTGTACATTGATGCCGAAAGCAAAACACGTGGAACGGCTTTTAGTAATGCAAAAATGGCAGCGGCCTTGAGCGCCGCAAGTGGCACTCCTGTTACGGCTGATCGCTTATTAATATATGATGTGAGCTGGCTGCCTGATGGCAAAGCATTGCGCTTTAAGTATCGCAACAATTACTATGAGGCTGATTTAACCTCGTATGCGGTTAAAAAAGCTCAAAGTAGCGAGTCGTCTCAACGCAGAAACCGCCGTTCGCCATGGGATGCACAATCGCCTGATGGTAAATGGACTGCATTTGTACAGGACTATAATATTTATGTGCGCCCTGCCAACGGCGGGGAACCTGTAAAACTAAGCAGCGCCGGTACTAAAGATAACCCGTTTGTAGAGTGGCGCTGGTCGCCGGTGGGCAATTTTTTAGTAGGCTTTAAATCGGAGCCGCATGAAACTAAAAAGGTTTATTATGTGCTTTCCTCTTTGCCAAATACCACCCGTGGCGAACTGCGCTCGCAGCCTTACGCGCAGCCCGGAGATGAGCTGACCAAATACGAGTTACACACCTTTAACCTGGCGCAGCTAAAAGGACAATTGGTGCAGGATGATAATAACTACTTAGAAGTACCTTACCTGCATTGGGAAAAAGACGGCAGGCATTTTATATACGAAAAAGCCGATCGCGGCCATCAGCGTTACCGCATCATGGAAGCAGACGCCCAAACCGGCGCCACACGGACGTTGATAGACGAAAAAACAAAAACCTTCATCTACGAGCAACGCATTTACATGAAACACCTGCCGGCAACCGACGAGATCATCTGGTCTTCGGAAAAAGATGGATGGCGGCACCTGTATTTGGTTGATACTAAAGCCGGAAAAATTAAAAACGCTATCACTAAAGGCAATTGGGTGGTACGTAATATTGATAGTGTAGATGAGGTTAAGCGAGAAGTTTGGTTTACGGCCTGCGGTCGTAACAATGGCGAAGATCCCTATCACATCCATTACTACCGCATCGGTTTCAACGGTAAAAATCTGATCGATTTGACGCCGAAGCAAAGTAATCATCAGGTCGTATTTTCGAAAGATAAGCGCTTTTACACCGACACTTACTCTACCATTAACACAGCCCCGATAACCGAGTTGCACCGCACTGCCGACGGCATAAAGCTAATGGATTTAGAGCAGGCCGACGTAAGTAAACTGGTAGCCACGGGTATTAAATTACCTGAAATATTTGTGGCCAAAGCCCGTGACGGCGTAACAGATTGTTGGGGCATATTATGCCGCCCGTCAAATTTCGATGCGCAGAAAAAATATCCGGTTATCGAGTACATTTATGCCGGTCCTCACGATTCGTTTGTGCCTAAAAGCTTCCGTGCTTGGAGCGAGATGCAGAGTATTGCCGAATTGGGCTTTATGGTTGTGATGCTCGACGGCATGGGCACAGCTAATCGCTCTAAAGCATTTCATGATATATGTTGGAAAAACATTGCCGATTCTGGCTTTCCGGACCGTATTTTATGGATGAAAGCACTGGCTAAAAAATATCCTTATGTAGATACCGATAGGGTAGGTATCTTCGGCACCTCCGCAGGCGGACAAAGTTCGACCGGGGCATTGTTATCACATCCCGAGTTTTACGATTGTGCCGTATCTGCCTGTGGCTGCCATGATAACAGGGTAGACAAAAAGTGGTGGAACGAGCAGTGGATGGGATATCCCGTTGGCCCGCATTACGACGAGCAATCTAACGTAACTAATGCACACAAGCTTAAAGGTAACCTGTTGCTTATTGTAGGCGAGGCCGATACCAATGTACCGCCCGAGTCAACTTACCGTGTGGTGGATGCCTTAATTAAGGCTAATAAGGATTTTGATTTATTGACAGTTCCCGGCATGGGGCACAGTGACGGTGGCCCGTACGGACGCCGCAAACTACGAGACTTTTTTGTAAAGCATTTGATGAATGTTGATCCGCCGTCCCGTAATCAATAAGTTATTATTTTATAAAAGTACAAGAGGCCGGATGTTAAAACATCCGGCCTCTTGTACTTTGTTTTGTGTCTGTGTTAACTAATCGAATTATGCGGATGCCACATTAGCCATACCGCACTTTTGTTGCAGCCATTGCAAATCGTCGTCGGCTAAATGAGGGCCGAGTTTTTCTAAAACCGTTTGGTTATAGGCGGCAATCCATTTAATATGGCGGCTCTCGAGTAATCTAAATTTGACAGGGCTGGTATCTATCAACGCGAGCGTAAGCGTTTCAAAAGCGTAAAACTCACCAAACTCGTTTACCATATCGGTAACGGTAAGCACCAGGTTTTCGATACGGACACCGTGTTTGCCTGGGCGATATATGCCAGGTTCGATTGAGGTAATCATACCTAAATCAATACTTACGGGCACATTGGTGGGGTTAAGTGTTTGGGGGCCTTCGTGCACGTTTAAAAAATAGCCCACGCCGTGGCCGGTACCATGCCCATAATTAATGGCATGTTCCCAAAGTGGTTGGCGGGTTATTGCATCAATTTGGTAACCGCAGGTTCCTTTTGGGAAACGGGCCATCGAGCCATCAATCATTGCTTTCAGTACCAGGGTATAGTCAGTGCGTTCTTCGTCGGTCAGTTCTCCCATGGGTATAACACGGGTTACGTCTGTAGTGCCATAAGCATACTGCCCGCCCGAGTCTACCAAAAATAATCCTCTGTTTTTAATGGTGCTATTGCTCTCTGGAGTAGCAGCATAATGCGGAAGGGCACCATGCGGGCCATAACCGCCAATAGTGTTAAAGCTTTTACCTACAAAACCGTCTTGCTCAGCCCGGAACGCTTCTAACTGGTCGGCTGCAGAAATTTCGGTAATCTCTATTCGGTCAATGTTTTCTTCCATCCATCTAAAAAAGCGGGTTAAAGCTACCCCGTCTTTAATCATTGCCGTGCGGGTGTTTTCTATCTCGGTACGGTTTTTAATAGCTTTGAGATAGGTACTTGGCGCAGCGCCGCGTATAATGGTAGTCTGGTCGTTAAAGTATTTAAAAACTGCGTATGATGTTTTCTTGGGGTCGATCAATACAGTGGCCAGGTCAGGAAGTGCATGAAGGTGTTGCTGTAAAGCATCGTATGCAAAAACCTCTACGCCGTTTTCGCGCAGTAAATCGGTATCGGTCTGATTGAGTTTGCCAGGCTGTATAAATAATGCCGCCTCGCCTGCACTAATGAGTGCGAATGCCAGCACAACCGGGTTATAAGATACATCGTTACCGCGCAGGTTAAATAGCCAGGCAACATCATCAAGCGCCGAAACCAGGTTATGAGTTACGTTTTGCTCCTGTAATCGGGTGCGTACCGCGTTGAGCTTTTGTGCTACCGAAGCACCCGCATGTTCTGCAGTAATTGTAAACGCTGCGGCTGAGGGTAATTCAGGGCGCGCCTCCCACAGGCTGTCAAGGTAATCGACCGCCTTAAATTTAAACGATTTAGGCGACAGCTGTTCGAACAACAAATCGCACAATTGTACAGAAATAATATTAGCATCAAAGCCTACAGTTGTGCCTGCCCGAAACTCACGGCCAAGCCACTCTATGTATTCGGGGGCATGCTGTACTTTGAGTTTTACCAGCTCAAATCCGGTGCCGTCCAGTTGTTCATCAGCCTGTACAAAATACCTGAAATCGGCCCAGAGCTGTGCATGCTCCTGCGTAATCAGCAACGTCCCGGCCGATCCGGTAAAGCCCGAAGTAAACGCCAGGCATTTATAGCGCTCTGGTACGTACTCGCTGATGTGCGGATCAGCCGAGGTAATGAGATAAACATCTACGCCGTTTCTCTTCATGGCCTGGCGTATACCGGCAAGTTTTTCCTTACATGTCATTTTTGTGCTTTCAAGTATCTAGTGCTGCATCAAGTATTTACAACGGTAGGCCTCACTATTTATTGATGAAAATATCGTTTAATTTTAATTGAACTTCCAATAATTAATTAAATGCTGTAAATATACGGTTAAGCATGCTGCGGCAACAATGTCATTCTTAACTCTTAATGGCTATATTTTAATCAAGGTTTACCTAAATGCGCTTTTTGTTTTACATGAATTTAACCACCATTGCCCGTATTTTAACCAGTTTGAGTTATTATATGAAAATGTCGGTTAATATCCGGTATATTTATAATACCTAATACAAACCGATTAATGAAAGCTTTGCAATTTACTTTACCAGTTACACACGATAAGTCTGTGATTGTTCAGGAAGAGCAGCTTCCGCATTTTTATCCGTACCTACATCGGCATAACGAAGCGCAGCTTACCTGGATACAGGAAGGAGAGGGAACCTTAGTGGCAGGCACAAGTATGCACACTTTTGCAGCCAATGATGTTTTTTTTCTGAGTGCTAATCAACCTCATTTATTTAAAAATAACCCTGAGTACTTTGTGGCCGACAGCGGCAAAAAAGTACGTGCCATGATGGTTTTTTTTAACCCGCATGGCAAACTTTCGTCGCTGTTTGATTTGCCCGAGGTTAAAGTTTTGGGAAATATGATCAACCAGCATACGGGCGGGTTTAAACTGCCCTCACAACATGTAACATCGGTATCGCGAAGCATTCAAGAGATGCAGCAAACTAAGGGCATCAACCGCTTTATGCAATTTTTTCAACTGCTTAAATCATTGCACAACATCAGCGAAAACCTGGTGCCGCTATCAATGACTCCTGTTGATAAGGTAAGTGAGAGCGAGGGGGTGCGCATCAGTACTATTTATAATTATATTATGCAAAACTACGACAGCATGATATCACTGGAAGACGTGGCTGCCGAAGCTCACATGACACCGCAGGCTTTTTGCCGCTACTTTAAAAAGCACACCGGCCACACCTTTGTTACCTTTTTAAACGAGATGCGCATTAACGAAGCTTGTAAAAAACTGGCCAACGGCAGGTGCGATAGTATCTCAAACGTGGCTTACACCACAGGCTTCAACAGTATTACTAATTTTAACAGGGTATTTAAAAGCGTTATGGGTAATTCGCCGCGCGAGTATCTGGAAAGTTATCGCAGCAACGTACGTTAAAAGGGGTAATATCTAATAACTATTGATTAATACAAGGAAATATAAACAGTAACAGTCAACTTAATTTTGTAATATGAATACAATATCGTGGTACGGGGTTTACCCTGCATTGTTAACCCCGTTCAAAGAGAGCGAGGAGATTGATTATGATGTTTTTGCAAAAAATATCGAGGCGCAGATTGCTGCCGGAGTAGATGGCTTAATTATTGCCGGCTCGTTAGGCGAAGCCAGTACATTAAGCACCGAAGAGAAGTTTGACCTGACTACTTTTGCTATCAAAGCATCTGCAGGCCGCGTTCCGGTAATATTAAATATTGCTGAGCCAACAACCAAAGGTGCCATCGAATTAGCTAAAGGTGCTGAAGCAATTGGCGCTGCTGGTTTAATGCTGTTGCCACCTATGCGCTACAAAGCTGATGACCGCGAAACG
Source organism: uncultured Mucilaginibacter sp. (assembly GCA_913775265.1). Lineage (GTDB taxonomy): Bacteria > Bacteroidota > Bacteroidia > Sphingobacteriales > Sphingobacteriaceae > Mucilaginibacter. The sequence continues at coordinate 126,773 of CAJYJH010000054.1, forward strand.
CTTGCTTTTATGACTTCTGTAGCTCAAGCTACCAGCCTCGAGATCATGGTTTACAACAACCCTGTTGATTACGGAATTTTCATTAACCTCGAGATGTTCGAAGAACTGGCTAAATATGAGAACGTAGTAGCGGTTAAAGAATCTACCCGCGACATTGCGAACATTGCCCGTATGAAAAATCGTTTCGGCGATCGCTTCAAAATATTAACAGGTGTTGATCCGCTGGCTTACGAAAGCCTGGCAGCAGGTGCTGACGGCTGGGTAGCTGGTTTAGTTGATGCTTTCCCTGAAGAAACTGTTACTATCTATAATTTAGTAAAAGCTGGCCAGTATAAAGCCGCTCTCGAAATTTACCGTTGGTTTACGCCTTTGCTGGAGTTGGATATTCATCCTAAACTGGTGCAGTATATCAAATTAGCTGCGGTATCTACCGGTATTGGCACCGAGTATGTACGCGCACCACGTTTAACCCTGGTTGGCGAAGAGCGTACCCGTATTATGAAAGTAATCAGCGACGCAGTTGCTATACGCCCTGCATTGCCAAAAATCAATACTGAAGAAGTAGTAGCCTAAGGCTATCTTTACTACCTAAAGTAAAACTCACTATATGTTTAAAAATGCAAGCCCGGATGAGGTTAAGGCCGTGTTGGCTAAAGCCGAAGAAGCATACAGGGTATTAAAAGGATATTCTATCCGCCAGCGTACGTCTTTTATGCGTACGGTGGCTACAGAAATTGAGGCATTGGGCGATGTGCTCATCAAAACAGCCATGGCCGAAAGCAATCTGACGGAAGCCCGCCTGTTGGGCGAACGCACCCGCACCGTTTGGCAGTGGAACAGTTATGCTAATTACACGGAGTTAGGCAACTGGCTCGACGCAAGGATAGATTTTCCAACTGCTATGCCGTCGCCAAAACCTGATGTTCGTAAAACATCGGTGGCGCTTGGTCCGGTGGTGGTTTTTGGTGCCGGTAATTTCCCGTTTGCATTTTCAACAGCCGGTGGCGACACCGCATGTGCCATAGCAGCAGGTTGTCCGGTTATTGTGAAAGCACATCCCGGTCATCCCGAAACCTGCGCGTTAATGGCGCAAGCTATCGAAAAAGCACGAATAAAATGCCGTATGCCTGAGGGTATTTTTGCCCAGGTATTTGACGAAGGTTACGAGATTGGCCAAATGCTGATTAAGCATCCGGCTGTTAAAGCCATTGCATTTACCGGCTCATTTAAAGGTGGTACTGCCATTGCCGAACTCGCTGCTGAGCGCGATGAACCGATCCCGGTGTTTGCCGAAATGGGCAGTATCAACCCCATATTTTTAATGCCCGACAAGCTGAAGCAAAACGCTGCAGAAATTGCAGGGCAGTTTATTAACTCGGTAACCTTAGGCGTTGGTCAGTTTTGTACCAATCCAGGAGTTATAATCGTTGTAGCAGGCAGAGATCTGGATACTTTCCAGTCAACACTTAAGCAGGTAGCTGCAAATACACCTGCAGCACCTATGCTTCACCCAGGTATTGCTAAAAACTTCGAAAAAACTAAAGCAAATGCTTTGGAGCAAAGTGGGGTAGAGGTACTGGCTAAAACCGGAGCCGAACAAGCCGAAAATCACGGTGCCTTAGTATTGGCCACCGTAAGCGGTGTTGAGTTTATCAGTAACCCGGCGTTGCACGAAGAGGTTTTTGGTCCGTACTCGTTACTGGTGGTTTGCCGCGATGCTGAAGAAATGCTCCGGGTTGCGCAGTCACTTAAAGGGCAGCTAACATCAACTTTGTTTGCTACCGGTAAAGACCTGGAAGAAAGCGAAAAGCTTTGCACCATAGTGCAGGAGCGTTGCGGACGTATCATCTTTAATCAGTTCCCAACCGGAGTTGAGGTTTGTTTGGCTATGCATCACGGCGGTCCGTTTCCGGCTACTACCAACAGCGCGTTTACTTCGGTAGGTGCTGATGGTATTAAACGCTTCACCCGTCCGTTGTCATTTCAGAATTGGCCCGATGAGTTTTTGCCCGACGAATTAAAAAACGACAATCCTTTAGAGATATGGCGCACCGTGAATAACGAATTGACGATGGAGTCTGTTAATCCGGTTCAAGCCAATTAATCCTGTATTATATAATGAAGAGAACGTTTTCGTGTATTGACGCTCACACCTGCGGCAACCCGGTAAGGGTTGTTTCGGGTGGTGGCCCTATGTTAAAGGGTAACAGCATGATGGAGCGCCGGTTGCACTTTTTAGAAGAGTTTGACTGGATACGTAAAGGATTGATGTTTGAGCCCCGTGGCCATGACATGATGAGCGGCAGCATACTTTATCCGCCTACCGACCCAGCCAATGATGTAGGTGTTTTATACATCGAAACCAGCGGTTGCCTGCCCATGTGCGGTCATGGTACTATAGGCACGGTTACTATTGCTATTGAAGAAGGCCTGATCATTCCTAAAGTACCCGGAAAGCTGCGTTTAGAAACACCGGCCGGTTTAGTGTTGGTTGATTACACCCAAGAGGGTAAAAAAGTTAAATCGGTAAAGTTAACCAACGTTAAATCTTTTCTGGCTGCCGAAAAGCTGACCATAGAGTGTCCCGATTTAGGCACCTTATTGGTCGATGTAGCCTACGGCGGAAACTTTTATGCCATTGTTGACCCGCAGGAAAACTTTAAAGGCATAGAACATTACACGGCCGACCAGTTAATTAGCTGGAGCCGCGTTTGCCGTAAGCAAATGAACGAGTTATACAGCTTTGTGCATCCCGAAAATGAGCATATTAAAGGCCTGAGCCACTTTTTGTGGACTGGTGCAACCTTATCTGACGATGCCACAGCACGTAATGCTGTGTTTTACGGCGACAAGGCTATCGATCGTTCGCCTTGTGGAACCGGTACATCAGCCCGTATGGCACAGTGGTATGCGCAAGGTAAATTAAAAAAAGGTGACCGCTTTGTTCACGAAAGCATCATCGGTTCTAAATTCATTGGTACTATTGAAGAAGAAACTACCTTAAACGGTAAACCGGCTATCGTTCCCGGCATTGAAGGGTGGGCCATGGTAACTGGATACAACACTATTTTTATCGATGATGATGATCCGTACGCTCACGGTTTTCAGGTTATTTAAAAATACTGCAATCTTCTGCTTCATTTAAACAAATATTAAATAAAACTTATGTCTGCTCCTCGTTCCGCAATTGTTATTGGCGGAGGTATTATTGGTCTTTGTTCTGCTTATTACCTTTTAAAATCGGGCTGGCAAGTCACCATTTTAGATAAAGGCAACTTAGCTGATAACTGCTCTTCGGGTAACGCCGGAATGATTGTGCCCAGCCACTTTATCCCACTGGCAGCACCGGGTATGGTTTCGAAGGGTATTAAGTGGATGTTTAACAGCAAAAGTCCTTTTTATGTTAAACCATCACTTAATCCTAAACTAATATCGTGGGGGCTGCAGTTTATTAAGCACGCCAACGATACCCAGGTAAACAAAGTTGCCCCGCATTTGCGCGACCTGCATTTGCTAAGCAAGCAGTTGTATAATCAAATGGCAGCAGATCCTGCCTTAGATTTTGGCTTTGAAGACAAAGGCATCCTGATGCTTTACAAAACGGATAAGGCCGGTGCCGAAGAAATTCACGTGGCCAAGCAGGCCAGCAATCTTGGGTTGGATGTTGAGGTATTAAGTAAAGGTCAGGTACAAAATTTAGAACCACATACGGAGCTAAACGTTAAGGGCGCAGTACATTATCGTTGCGATGCCCATATTTATCCTAACGCATTGGTAAAACAGCTAACCAGCTTTTTAACCAATAACGGCGTTAAGATTGAAACCCATTGCAAAGTGCTTAGTGTAACTGCCAAAAACAACACAGTTCAGTATATAGAAACTACATCCGGTCAGTTTTCGGCTGATGTTGTCGTGATGACCGGCGGCGCTTGGCTGCCTGAGTTAGCCCGCCAGGCTGGCATGAATGTGCCTGTAATGCCGGGTAAAGGTTATTCCTTTATGGTACCCAACACCGATCATAAAATCGTTCACCCATCGCTGCTACTTGAAGCCCGTGTGGCCATTACCCCAATGAACGGTCAGGTACGCATAGGGGGCACTATGGAAATTGCACCGGTAAACGATAAAATTAACATGAACAGGGTACAAGGTATAGTTGATGCCGTGCCTAACTATTATCCAGATCATAAGGTACAATTACCGAAAGTGGAAGATGTTTGGTATGGCTTCCGTCCGTGTTCGCCGGATGGTCTTCCGTACATTGGTTACAGCCGTAAATGGAACAATATGATTGTGGCCGGCGGCCACGGCATGATGGGCCTGGGTTTGGGCCCGGCAACAGGTAAATTGGTAGCCGAATTAGCTGCCCAGTCTAAAGTTTCAGTAAATATCTCCGAGTTCGATCCAAACAGATTTAATTAAATCTGTTCCGTCTTTTTAGCAAAAAGCACGTTGTTAAGATAGTTTTATTACATTCTAACAAAGTGCTTTTTTGTTGCTATACTCTTGAAGACGATAATTTAAACGAGAGGCTGATCGGGATATTAAGCTACCCAGACTTTCAAACATTGATACGTCTTTTAGAAAAATGATCGCAAGCAATTCAAAAAAACCGCGAAGTATACTTTCTGCTTTACTCGAATCAAACTCTAATAAAATCTTAAGTCGTTTTTTATTCTTTTTTAATATGCAATAGTTTGATGCGGTTAAGATTTGCTAATACATAGCGAAAATCTGTATAGGCTACCCTGCATAGTAACAGTAATTTTACGTAAGTCAATTAAAGCTAAACAGTCTGTTTATTAAGCTAAAAGAAGGAGAATAGGTTGGTTTTTTCTTGCTTTTTACAGGCAATTTGTCTTGTAAAGGGAGGACGGAAATTTACAAAAATGTACTGTAATTGAATGATAAAGTCGGCTTTATCACAAAAATAACCAACTGCTGGTGTGGTTACACCCGCTGGTTACTTAAAGAAAACGTTGTTTTCTTTTATAACATCGAGAGTATTTGTTTAATTTAATAGTTAAGCTGTCTGGGAGCGAGTCCTGGCAGCTTATTTTATTTATGTTAATTTGCGATCAAAATTCATCTTTCCTTAATGAAATTTATTAAAGCTGTTTTTACCCTGTCGTCATTACTTTTAGCTAACGCATCAATCGCCCAAACCAACACCAATAACTCACTCATCATTACCATTGATGCCAAAAGCACAGCACAAACCATGCACAACATTGGTGCTTCGGGCTGCTGGTTTTCGGAGGGGATAGGCAAATGCTGGCCTGTTGTCAAACGCGAAAAGATGGCTGAGTTACTTTTTAGTAAAGAGAAGGATGCTAAAGGTAACCCAAAAGGTATAGGCCTGTCGGCCTGGCGTTTTAACATTGGAGGCGGTACAGCCGAGCAGGGCGATAGCAGCGGTATAAAAGATTTTCGTAAACGGGTTGAGTGCTTTTTAGCTCCTGATGGCACTTACGATTGGAATAAGCAAGCCGGTTACCAGTGGTTTTTACGTAAGGCAAAAGCTTACGGCGTTGAAAATCTGATTGCCTTCTCCAACACGCCACCGGTACAGTTTACTAAAAATGGTCGGGGCTTTAAAACCGAAAAAGATTATAAGGCCAATTTAAAGCCAGATCAATATGACGCTTATGCTGATTTTTTAACCGAGGTGATTAAGCATTTTGATAAAGAAGGGCTGCATTTTAATTACATCAGCCCGGTAAACGAGCCGCAGTGGGATTGGTCGAACAAACCCGGGCAAGCCAGCCAGGAAGGTAGTCCCTGGGGCAACGAGGATATTTACAAAGTGACCAAGGCGGTAGATGCCTCTTTAGAAAGCAAGAAACTTAATACTCAGGTATTAACCACTGAGGCGGCTATGCTTACTTATCTCTATGACGGTAAGTCTCGTTCGTCAAAGCAAATTCAACGTTTTTTTGCTGATACAAGCGCTTACTCATTTAAGAATCTGAAACATGTGCCGAATTTTGTGGCCGGACATAGCTATTTTACCGATAGCGGCGACAGCAGCATTGTATCGGTTAGGCAGCACCTGGCCGATACTACCAAAAAGTATGGAATTGAATATTGGCAATCAGAATACTCCATGTTAGGCGACGGTTTTAGAGAGGGTACTAAAGATAGACGCAGCCAGATGGATTGTGCCTTATTTTTAGCCAAAATAATTAATCAGGATATCACCGTAGGTAACGCTGCTGCCTGGCAGTTATGGAATTCGTGGGAGCCCGGTAGTGCCGAGTGGGATACCCGCTATTACCTGATTGCGTTAAAACCAAGTACCCCGGCTTATACCGACGGCGAATTTACTGTAACCAAAAACTTATGGGCTATGGGTAACTACAGCCTGTTTGTGCGCCCCGGCATGAAGCGTGTTAACATACACCGTAATGATAATCTAAGCCCTGAGAAAATTTGCCAGGACGTCATGTTGTCGGCTTTTACCGGTGGAAAGGATAAGCTTGTGATCGTAGCTGTTAATTACACTAACCAAGTAAGAACTGTTAATCCGCAGTTCAAAAACTTTAAGACAGTTAAAAAGTACCGTACTTATGTTACCTCTGCCGGCGCGACTAATAATTTGACACCTTCGGCCGAACAAAAGCTTAACGGTTCGGTAAGTTTACAGCCACGGTCGGTTACTACCATTATATTCAATTAGATCCTGAATAATAACATCTGTTTATGATTACTAAAAACCTCAAATTAACCTGTTTGCTGTTAGGTGCGTTAAGCTTTAATGCATCGGCACAAAAAAAGGGCAGTAAGCAGCCGTATTCGGCTTATTTGTTTGCTTACTTTACCGGCAACAGCAAAAACGAAGAAGCTATTCATTTTGCCTTAAGTGATGATGGTTATCACTTCAAAGCTTTAAACCACGATCAGCCGGTTATTGCATCAGCCGAAATTAGTGCCACAGGCGGCGTACGCGATCCGCATATTTTGCGTGGTGCCGACGGCAAAACCTTTTACATGGTGGCTACCGACATGGTATCGGCCAACGGGTGGGACTCTAACCGTGGCATGGTGCTGCTCAAGTCAAAAGACTTGATTCACTGGAGTTCGAGCAAAATCAACGTTCCAACCACCTTTCCGGCTTTTGCTAAAGTAAACCGTGTATGGGCACCTCAAACCATTTACGATGCCAAAGCCGGCAAATACATGATTTACTGGTCGATGCGTGCAGGGCAGGAACCTGATAAAATTTACTACGCTTACGCGAATAAGGACTTTACGGGTTTTGAATCGGAGCCTAAACAGCTCTTTTTTAAACCGGATAATGGCGCTACCATTGATGGCGATATTGTTAATAAAGACGGCAAGTACTACCTGTTTTTTAAAACGGAAGGTTCGGGCTCAGGCATCAAGGTTGCCGTATCTGACGAGGTAAACGGTGGCTACGTGCTGCGGGATAAGTACGTGCAGCAAACCAAAGACCCGGTGGAGGGTGCAGGTGTGTTTAAGCTCAACAACGGAGAAGGCTATATCCTGATGTACGACGTGTATACCAAAGGCAAATATCAATTCACCAAAAGCACCGACCTCGAAAATTTTACCTTGATTGATAACGAAGTAAGTATGGATTTTCATCCGCGCCATGGTACAGTGATGCCGATCACTGGTAAGGAAGAAAAAGCGTTACTTAAAGAGTGGGGAGAAAGTAAATAAGTAACCTTATTGCAACTTAAGCTTGTTTAAGCGTATGGGGTCTTTTTAATACAAATAAAACACCCCGTACTTTAATCTCTGAGCGTATTAGAGATAAAGGTACGGGGTGTTTTATTATAGCGTAAGCCTGATTACTTTCCGCTTATCTTTAATGTCACGGTGGTATTGGATTTGCCAGCTGCCGGGATGAAGTAGTAACCATCGGTTCCTTTTTGGTATCGTGGCGCAAGCTTTAAAGTTTTACCGGCAGGGGCTTCCACATTTAAATAGGTATCCCCGTTTAAATCAAGTTTTACTTCTCCTGTTTGTGGGTTATAATCTACCTGCTTAATACGGCCAGACGCCGTAGTCAACCATAATTTTCGGTCTGCTAAAAACACCCGGCTTTGCCCTGCTGCCGTTATTGCTGTTTTAATCCAACTGCCATTTTGGGTAACGTTGCCGCCAAAGGCCGTCCATCCAAAATCGGGGTGTTTAACAATATAAGCAGCAGAGTTTACAGCAAAGCCATAAAATCCCGGACCGTAATCGCTCGCATAAGCGTCATTGGCCAGGGTTGACGGATAAGAGTGGAACGCAGCCGGCCCGAAGCCATCCTGAGTAACATTAGCCAGTGCTCCCATCGAGCCTGCATAACCGGTACGCAATAAGTAAAAATCCGCCGGATTTTTGCGATACGCAGTTAGTAACGGTATGGCATTGAGTGCTGAGCCGTAATGGTGCAATTGGCGTTCAACACGCGCAAGTTTTCCGCCAAATAAAAAGTCCCAGTAACGGCGGGCGCTACCATTGTATCCCCAGTGTGGTACGGATGGCACGTAGGCCAATATAGCATTTAAGGTAATGTCGGCCTTCTCGTTGTATCCAAAGTAGTTAGTCCATATGTAAACCTCTTCCTGTCCGGTCGAGTCCCAAGGCATTTCGCTGCCGAAAGGGTATTGTAAGGTGCGCCAATGCTGTGCACGCATTTTCATTTTGCTTTCCAGGTCGGCCGCCATCACGGTCATACCTTCGCGTTGCAGATCTTTCAGTATGTACAAAAATACCGAGCCTTCCATCTGCCCAAACTGAACATAGTATGGCGCAATATTAACCATGGCTATAGCCGTATGGTAGGCATTTCGCAAACTGTTTTTCCAGTCGATGCCGTTAACCTTGTGGTATTTGCCCAGGCGGTACATTACCCAATGCGCGGCCGCTACGTGGGGGTAGTTGTATGAGCGCTCCAGATTGTCGGCTTCTTTTTTAGGCCATGCTGTCCAGCCGGTGAATTTAATGCTATCGGCGTATGTGCCCGGTGGTACCAGCTTAGGCTCATAATAAAACAAGCTTTTTTTAACGCCATATTTTTGAGCGCCTGAATCTACCTGCAAATGACCCCATATAGTTTCGTTAACATAGCGCTTCAATTTATCAGTTTCTAGTGGTTTAGGCGATAGTAACTGTTTCATAATAGCGGCCAGCCAGCTGCCCGACCCAGCCTCATCGCTTAAGCCCGCAAACCATGCTCTGCGCTCCTGAGTAAGCTGTCTTTGCATCTGGTAGTCGTAGTTGATAACCGATGGTGAGCGTTTAAAGTAGTCATTTGGTTCGTCGAACCATTGTTTGGTAGTCAGGAAATTTCCTAAATCGTTTATTACTTCGTCCTGCGATTTGATGACTTTATAGTTCATGGTTTGCAAAGTATTATCATCATACACAATACTCACACGTGCCCTGCCCCAAACTTTGCCATTTATCTCATAGCCCTGATAGCCACCGCTGGTTTTAGTAGTTTTAGTGATGCTCAATGCATTTTCGGGATAAACCGATATACTTTTAACAGGCCTGAAATAATTAATCATCAGTCGGCCGGTTTCATTTAGGGGTAAAACATAGCCGGGCAAACCAACAGCTACCGGCCGTTTCTGGCGGGTAAGCTCGGCTTCAACCGTTCTGATAGATGGAGCCAGTACAAATTTCAGTGCAAAGCTTTTAGCAGCACCCGGTTTAAGTGTGGTTGAAGTAGGTACGTTCCATTGGTCTGCCCGTTTCCACTCATTTTCTGCATAAGCTTTGGTATTAACCATCCACTCATGGAAGCCTTCAAAAGCAATACCTCTTGGTGTTAAATCATCGTTTAGCGGGTTGTAGGCCTCCAGTGGTGTGTTTTGATAAGGCAACACTAATAAGCTTGCTCCTTTACCGTGTAAACGGTTTACTTCCAGGTAACCGGCATCAGCACCAATGTAGGGGTCGGCAAACACGTTATTGCGGTGCGCTTCTTCCAGCTTTTTACCTTCAAGGATGTTGTTGAAAATAAGTGGTATACCTAAAGCGCCAATTTCCACATCAGACGACGAATTGTTGGTGATCAAAAAGCGCAAAACCAAATTGCCGTTTTCGGTTTCCCAGTAACGCTTGATATTTACAGGGATGTCGGACGGCAGAGTTGCGCTTAAATCGGCGGCTGCCAAAACGCCCGCATTTACAGGTAAGGCTTTTACAGGCTGACGCTTATGAGCCGTCGAATAATTTTTCCATGCACCATCACCCAACCTTACCCTAAGGTGTATATCACCAAAATGATATAAGCTGTCCTTATCCCGCTGCTGCAGGCGGTCTCCAGGTGTGTAATTAAAGCTGGTGTCACTCAGTGGCGATAGCGCCGCTACGGTTTGCGACGAGTTAACCAGTTTAAGGCTAAACAACTTGGTTTGGTACTGACGGGTACCTTGTTCGAGGTGCAGGGTAGATGGCTTTTTTTCGATAGCCTGCCAGGATTGTGCATAAGCGGGTACGAAAAGTCCGGCCGTAATGATGCTTACAAGAATCGTTTTTTTTATTATGGGTAGCATTGACGGTAAGCTGTAATTTAGTGTTAGCGACAGCGAAAGCGATAGGTGTAACGCTTTTTGGTTTTAAAAAGTAAATATAAATCTTGTTTTTCAATAGGTGGCAAAATGGTAATAACTGGTTGGTATTAGCAATTATTCAGCTAATCTTGAATTGAATCAATGGTCTTTATTTTGATTGAGTAGTGTTGTTTGAGAACAATCTTTAATGGTAATGCAAGCCCAGAACAAAAATTATTACGAGAAGTACACCCGCTACAAATTGTTCAATCATACGCATTGTCGCAAATAAGTTACTTGCTTTTGAGGTAAATTCACAGATATTTGATTTAAGCCTGTTTCATAAACCGGGCGTACCAATTATACTTCTTGTAGTTAACCTAAATAAAATATGATGGAGAATTCACGTCGTAAATTCATTGCGCAGGCAACTATTGCCGGAGCCGGGATAATGCTTTCTAAAACCAGCTGGAGTGCCAAAAGTTACAAGCGGATCATAGGCGCAAACGACCGGGTGCGTGTTGGTGTGGTTGGTTTTTCTGACAGGCACCGCAGTTCGCACATGCCGTGTTTCATGAACCATTATAAAGAACTGAATTTCGAAGTGGTGGGCGTGTCCGACATCTGGAAGAAACGGCGGGAAGATGGTGCAGCCATGTGGAAAGGCAAGATGCAAAATGAGGTAAAAGCTTTCCGCAACAACGAAGAAATGTACGGCAGTAAAATGGTGGATGCCGTTTTTATCAGTACGGCCGATTTTCAGCACGCGCTGCACACCATAGAGGCCGTAAAGGCCGGATGTGATGCTTATGTAGAAAAGCCGTTTGCCGAAACCATGGCGGATAACAAAGCGGCCCTCAAAGCGGTAAAAGAATCCAATAAAATAGTACAGATCGGTTCGCAGCGCCGCAGTGGAGCTAACTACCATGCAGCCAACGAATTTATCAAGTCGGGTAAGTTCGGCCCCATCACCATGGTTGAGCTTACCTGGAACGTGAACCAGCCGGGCCGCTGGCGCCGCCCTGAGTTGCTTCCAATATTAAAAGAAGAAGATACCGACTGGAAGCGCTTTTTAATGAATCGCCCTTACGAAAAGTTTGACCCGCGTATATACCTCGAGTACCGTTTGTTCTGGCCTTACTCGTCGGGGTTGCCCGGCCAATGGATGAGTCACCAGATTGATACCGTGCACTGGTTTACGGGACTTA
>CAJYJH010000055.1 GCA_913775265.1 uncultured Mucilaginibacter sp.
TGTTACCCGCTGGATGGAGCCATCTGCATTAAAATGCACTTCGTCTACACAAACCGAACGGGTGAAACCGCCGCCACCAGGTAAAGCGCCGTTATGATAGAACAAATAAGTTTTTCCTTTAAAATCAATCAGGCCGGGATGATTGGTGAATGCGCCGCCTTTTCCAATCACGTTCATGATTGTATCGCGGTAAGTCCACGGACCGGTTGCGCTTGGTGCGGTAGAATAAGCCAAGTGCTCGGGTACACCTCCTGCCGGGTAAAGTAGATAATACAAGTTTTTACGCTTGTACAACCATGGGCCTTCCTCGTAAGTGGTGAATCTTTTTTCGGTTGAGCTAAAGGTGCCTTTAATTTTATCACCAAACCATTTCTCTTGATCGGCCGGCACCTGCTGTATGCCTGCTGGCTGATCAAACGATGTCCAATTCGAATTCAGTTTTACCCGCCACAACTTCGAATTGTTCCAGGTAAGCCAGGCTTGTTTATCAGCATCTGTAATCACTGTCGGATTACTATTTGCAGCATCAGTATGCTCCGTGATAAATGGTTTTCCTAAAACATCCGTAAATGGCCCGTTAGCTTTGTCGCCTACGGCTACAGCAATTACTTTACGGTTAGTGGCTTTGTATAAAGCACTAACAAACCAGTAATACTTACCATCAGCAACGTTTTTGATGCTATGAGATTGCAAGCCATCAATAGAACTTGCCCACTTGAAGGTGCTTTTTGCATTATGAATACGCAATTTAAAAGCTTTATCAGTTAATGGTACTTTAACAATCCCTACCTTTTGATCATAAGAGATCATATCCTTGTTAAGCTTCACATAATACAACTGCGGATTACCCCAATATAAATACGCCTGTCCGTCATCATCAATAAAAACACATGGGTCAATGTAACCCCAGCCGCCTGATATCATGGGTTTACCCAAAACGTCTTTAAACGGCCCGGTAGGATGATCTGACACTGCTACACCGATTGACATACCCGACCCTTTGGCATTAATTGGCACATACCAGTAAAACTTACCATTGCGCGGAATACACTGCCCAGCCCAGGCATCTTTCACAGCCCAATCAAAGTTTTTAAGTGATAGGCCCGTTCCCCTGTCGGTCCAGTTCACCATGTCGGTGGCCGAATAAACGTGCCAGTCGTTCATGGTAAACCAGGTTGATTTATCCTCGTCATGTCCGGTGTATAAAAACACAGTGTCTTTATAAACCATTGGTGCCGGGTCGGCCGTGTAGATGGTTTGTATAATTGGATTTTGAGCTTTGAGTGCCCCAGATATCGTAATTAATGCCAGTGAGGCTAACAACAGAAGTTTTTTTTCACGCATGCTATCGTCAAAGTATTCGATGTAAGTCAGGTTAATTATCTCCAGTCAAAATTTAAGTTTGTAACCAAAAACCTTTGAGTACACCTAAGTTTATAGAGTCATTGTAAAAGCGCATCAACAGTAAACAATTTAGCAATAAGCCTAAATTGTTTACTGTTGATGAAAGACGAAAGTAGACTTTGTTACATCTTTGAGATGACACGGATGTACAAACAAATAGCTTGTAAGTTTAAGTATGAATTAATTCTCCGTTAAACTGATCCGTTGTTATATTATTTAAAGCTTACCCAGTCCACTTGCACTGTTTGACCTTTAGTGGTAAAGAAAAGATCTTTTACACCAGACAATTTGCCTTTTATAGTTGTGCTGTAATCACTCCAATCTTTCCCTTCCGGAACTTTAATAGTTGCAACTACTGTTCCGGTTGGCGATCCGGTTCTTAGTTCTAACTCACCACCAGCGGCCGACCATGCCCTTGCCACTACACGCTGGGTACCGGTTTTGCTAAAGTCAATTTTGTTATATCTTATCCAGCCTTGAGCAGATGCCGGAATTGTACTTTTCCAACCGTCGAACTTTTTGGCTGTATCTATAAAGCTTACTGTGGCTTCTTCTCCCTTTTCGCTATATCGGTCAATTTGTATTTTAGTGTTTGCTTTGGTAAGGCCAACACCACGCAAAGTCGGGATCACTTTCTTAATCGTACCATCAGTGTTAAAAAACAAGCTATCGGCGTGTATTGAACGGTTCTTATCAAAGTTGGGCGACAAATCATTGCTATGATAGAATAAATAGTGTTGCCCTTTAAACTCAATAATGGAGTGGTGATTAGTCCAGCAACCGGTTGGATTTTCGTCCATAATCACTCCTGTGAATTTAAACGGACCTAACGGGCTTTTACTGGTGGCGTATTCAAGCCTTTCAATTTTTTTTTCAACGTGAGGGTAAGTCAGGTAATAAGTCTCTTGATGCTTATACATGTATGGGCCTTCTTTCAAACCCTTTGTCGGCAAGTCACCAAGTGTTTTAACCTCGCTGTCAAGTTCGAGCATGTTAGGCTTCAATTTAGCTGCGTAAATATTACCCTGCGACCAGTATAGATACGCCTGACCATCATCATCCACGAACACATTTGGATCGATACCTACCACACCCTTGATCGGTTCAGTTTCTGGTGTAAACGGACCGACAGGAGTATTGCTTACCGCTACGCCTACCGCGAAATGGCCGCGACCACCCGGTGCGTCGGGCTTAGTTGTGGTTGGAAAATAGAAATAGTATTTACCATTACGCGCTATACAATCGGGTGCCCACATGCTGTATGAAGCAGGGTCGGCCCAAGGCACCTTGGTTTGGCTTACAATCATGCCATGGTCGGTCCAGTCGGTCAGGTTATCAGACGAAAATACATGATAGTCTTCCATTACAAACCAGCCAGCCCGGCCATGCCCGGGCGTTGCTTTAATATCGTGGGACGGATAAACGTATACTCTGCCGTTAAAAACCCGTGCAGATGGATCGGCCGTAAATTGATTGGTGATTAATGGGTTTTGCGCCTTTACCAGTGCCGCCTGAAACAAAAGGCAAGTTAAAATGAGCGAACGTATTGTTAATTTCATAGTGATATTTTAGCGTGTGAGATCGTTATTGGTGAAGCTATTTATTTATCCAGGTGGCTTTTTGCATCCAGGCAAATAAAGGCGTTGTCCAATCGGGCATACCAAAAATAAAACCATGCCCGCCCTGAGGATAAATGTGCATTTCGACAGGTACTTTATGATGCCGTAAGCTTTCAAAAAATACAATAGTATTGTCTACATCAACCAACTTATCATCTGCTGCGTGAGTAATGTAGGTTGGCGGCGTTTCCGCATCCACCTGTAAATTGTTGGAGTATAGGTTTTTTAGTTCAGTGGTGGGATTATTCCCCAGTAGATTACGTCTTGAGTCGGCATGCGTTAGAGAATCCTGCATGCTGATAACCGGATAAACGAGCACTAAAAAATCAGGTCGTAGACTGGTGTTGTTATTGTTTTCAATAACCGGCTGGCGGTAATGTGTCGCCAATGTTGACGCCAAATGTCCGCCTGCAGAAAAGCCCGCAACTCCAACCTTATGAATATCCAGATTCCACTTAGCTGCCCCCTCACGCACAATTTTAATGGCCCGCTGTGCATCCTGCAAAGGTGCAATAGTTTTATCGCTGGTTATAGCATCGTCGGGCAGGCGGTATTTGAGTACAAATGCTGTAACTCCCTTTTTTGCGAATGCTTTAGCAGTAGCAATGCCTTCGCCGGCATAGGTAAGTACTTTATAACTCCCGCCGGGGCAAATAATTACAGCGGCACCCATAGAAGTACCCTCGGCCGGCAAGTAAACTTCGAGCGAGGGTCTAATTACCCGGTAAACCATGCCGGGCGCTGGTTTAGCGGGCAAAGCCGAAAGTTTGCCCTGACGAGCGTTTGGTACCGGCTTACCTGAGTATAGATCAAGCGTATCCTGACCCAGCAATTTGATAGGCAGTAACACGATAACAATCATCGCTGTGCCGATGCATTTCAATAAAGCGCCACTACATTTTTGTCCATTTACTTTGCTCATGAGTTGCCTGTTTGCTTCAATCAACCGTAAAATTTTTATACCCCATGAGTGCCAGCATTGTAGCTCCGTAACGGCTTCCCAGTTTACGATAACCTTCAGCAGTAAAATGCAGCCGGTCTTTAGCACTAGTACAACCTGCTGATGATACAACATGAGCTGTTGGGATGACCTGTGGCAACGTAGCAATTATTTTATTCATGGATGCGCAGGCCCCATTCTGGTCGGCATTCACTAATTCACCGGCCAGTAACGGAACAGACTTAGCTTTTAAATTTAAATCTTTCAGTAAACCATCATAAACGCCTTTAACTTTTTTTGTCCATAATGTATCGTTAGTATTAGATTCTCCCTGGTGCAGTAACACACCTTTAATCACGCCATCTTTCTGAGCCATTTTAGCTAGTTCAACTAATCGTGCATACGGGTTACCACCATATTGCTTGGCAGTGTTTTTCATCCAATCGGGCGCGGTTGATAGATAGGCTTGATACTGGTCTTTTTCAAAGACTTCGATTTTTGCACCTGCAACCGAAACGTTGATGATACCTACTTTTACGTTGGCTGGCAAGTGAGCCAGCAAAGTGCGGCCAAAGTAATCGGCTGGGGTTAAACCGGTATTGCAGCGGGCTAAGGGTGGCACCGCTATACGCCAGGTATCTTTTGTAAAATGACGCTCGGGGCAATCAACCGCCTGCAAAACCTTCATCCTGCTATCTACCGTGGTATCCTGCGGCTCAAATCTGGCATTTCCCTCCATGTTTGATTGACCAAAACACAAAAAGATGTAAAACTTTTTATCCTGCGCAAAGCCGGTAAATGAGGCTGACACTAATAATAAAAAAAGTAATATCTTATATTTCATCGTATCTCAAATACTTAACTACCCTGACTTTAATTAGATGCGGCTACTGTATATTTAGAGAAAGCAGACGTATCTACCGGTTTAAAAATGAGCTGCGAAAACATGTACAAACCATTTTTCCAAACTTTAAAATCGTGTACGCCCGGCTCAATAAAATATATGTGAGGCACGCCTTTGGATGCCAGGTAATCGTGAGTGCGTTTGCTGTTATAAATCAGGTTATCACTGGCACCGCACGAGATGAAAAGCAGTTTCAGCATTTTTTTGGCTTTTTCAGGATCGGGTACAAGTTGTTCAGGTTGCTTGGTGTTAGGGGCAGCCGAGAACGCGCCCACCCAGGCAAACTTATCTAAATTACCTAAACCAAAGTTAAGCGACTGACCGCCACCCATCGACAAACCCGCAACAGCGCGGTGTTCACGATCTGTAAGAGTAGAAAAGTTTTTTTCGACGTAAGGAATCAAATCTGTAAGCAGGTCTTTTTCGAAATTGGCAAATGCTGCTATTTTATCGGCAGCCATAATGTTACCTGTTGCGCGGTCGTTTTTCATGGCGCGACCATTTGGCAATACCACTATCATGGGTACAATTTTTCCATCAGCATACAGGTTGTCTAAAATATCCTGTGGGTGCCCGCCGTTTAACCACTCTTTTTCATCGCCACCAATGCCATGCAATAGGTAAAGTACCGGATATTTTTTCTTTTTTGAATAGCCGGGCGGTGTGTAAATTAATGCCCGCCGCACGGTATCAACCGTTTTAGATGCGTAGCTGATGGTATCAATCTTGCCATGCTTTATATTAGAACGCACTACATCAAAACCTGCAGCAGCCGGTTGCACCACACCTTGCGCAAAAGCGCTGCCTGCTATGGTGGTTATCACCAACAGCGTTAATATGATTCTGGCAATCGGCTTATAATTAAAAAAACAGAGCGATCTCATCTCAGGTAAATTATTTTGTTTCATAACGATATATTGAATGCCTTGGAGGTATATAAAAAATTGGTTTACACTACAGATTGGCTAAGTTGCTTTAGCCTGGTTGTTTTTCAAAGGTATATCCACCGAAATCTGCTCAGTTATAATAATCGCAAAGAATAGTACACTTATGTTCAAGGCACTTGTCTCAGGTATTTTTTATTAACTAAAAACCGTTCCTGGTTACGCTATAGCCCGTGTTTGCCGAAATATTTGCTGTGCTATAGTTTTACAATACGGTCCCTTTAGAGAATGCCATTAGTGGTCATGACATTGAAAGCCGAACTTTTAATTATACTGCATTTCAACATTTGTAACATATAATTGAATTTTAGTACCATTTGCCCGATGCTAAAAGTTTCATATTTGTTCAGGAGTTTCTCATCTTATACAACGCTTTATGCATTAGGCTGGAAATTTATAATTTGGTTTTAAGGGCAGCGCGAGGCTGTCCTTATTTATTTAAAGCGGCATTATTAAAGCAATCTTTATAAACCACTTTACTTTTTTCAAGTATCCAGTCTATACTTCACTTTCGCTCAATTGCTTCGCAGCTTTACGGTTCTTACTCATATACTCTGATGGCAACATCTGATATTTGGCTTTAAACGATTTTGCAAAATAATTAGGGGTACTAAATCCGGCAGCATAAGCAATCTGCGCAATGTTAAGTTCGCTGGTTTCAATCAGCTTGGCTGCCTTTTCGAGTTTCATCGACCGAATAAACTCTACAGGTGATAAACCTGTAACCTCCAGTAATTTGCTGTAAAGCGAACCACGGCTCATACCCATGTGCCGGCTCAAGTCTTCAACAGAAAGCTGCGAGTTATGCAGATTTTCTTCGATATAAGCAACTACCGTTTTCAGGAACTTTTCTTTTAAAGACTCCACCTGTATGGCGGCAGGCTCCACTCTAAATTGCTTAGTGTAAGTGGTTTTTAAGTTGCGGTTATAAGACAGCAAGTTATTGATTTTAATGGTCAGTATTTCGAAACTGAATGGTTTGGTCAGATAGTCATTAGCACCCGATGACAAGCCATTAATTTGTTCCTCTTCTCGGGTTGACGCTGTTAGCAAAATTATTGGGATGTGGCTGGTACGCTTATCGGCTTTAAGTTTAAGGCTAAGCTGTATACCATCCATGTGCGGCATCATAATATCGCTTACAATAAGCTCCGGGTGAGCAGACAAGGCTTTTTGCCAGCCTTCTTTGCCATCAGCCGCCTCTATTACCCGGTAGTGCTGTTTTAAATTATCCCGCAGGTAATATCTAAAATCATCATTATCCTCTATAATTAAAACCAACGGCCGGGTTTCAGCCACTTTAATTTCGTTACCAATTGTTGACAGCTCAGTGGTTTCTTCTCCAAGTTCAGCCACTTTAGGCTCACTTACCGGCAAATCCCCGGTTGACACCGTCGGAATTGCCTCGATTTCTGCTGATTTTACCGGCAGATAAATACAGAAGGTACTGCCGTTGCCAGGCTCGCTATGTACCTCAATAGTACCGCCGTGCAACTCTATAAACTCTTTTACGATAGATAAACCAATACCGCTACCTTCTTCCAATATATTACCAGTCATTCGGTTTTGGTAAAAACGCTTGAAAATTTGCTGTTGCTGCTCTTTGTCAATACCAATACCTGTATCAGTAACTTCTATCACCAAATAAGGTTGCTCGTTATCGGAAACCTGTTTCTTAACATAGGTAATAAGCATTACTTTACCACCGGCCAGCGTGAATTTAAATGCGTTAGACAACAGGTTGAATAAAATTCGCTCCAACTTGTCATGATCAAAGTTGGTTTGCAGCGAGCTAATTGACGATTTAAAAGCAAAAGCAATTTGCTTCTTTTCCGACAGCTCGGTAAACGATTCGCTTACTTCTTTCTGAAAAGCAATAATATCTGACTTAACCATATTAAGCTTCATTTCACCTTCTTCTATTTTACGCAGGTCGAACAATTGGTTAACCATATTCAGCAAGCGCCTTGCATTGCGTCTGATCACTAAAAGCTGAGCATTTACCCCGTCTTCAAAACCATCAGCCAATAATTTATCCACCGGTGCCATAATAAGTGCAATAGGTGTACGAAAATCATGACTCAGATTGGTCAGAAATTTAATTTTCAACCGATCCAGATCGCGTAGCCGTTCGGCCTCCCGCTTGGCTTCCTCCTCTTTAAAAACGCGGCTAAGCTCATTGATACCCCGATAACGCAAGTAAAGCAGTAATGCACAAAATACTGCTACGTAAAATATATAGGCATAAATGGTCATCCAGAAGGGCGGCTGGATATTTATAGTTAATGATTTTATAGTACTGTTGGCGATACCATCATTGTTATTCACCTTAACTTCGAAAACGTACTTCCCCGGACTCAAATTAGTGTAATAGGCCGTAGTTTTATTTCCGGCATCAATCCAATCTTTATCAAAATCCCTAAGGCGGTAATAGTAATGGTTTTGCCGGGTGCCGGTAAAATTGAGCCCTACAAAACTGATCGAAAAGTTTTGTTTGTAGTCCAGACGTACATCGCTTGTTGCCGAGATATCGGATTGCAGCACAGTTGAATCAGCACTGGTAATTTCTTTATCGCCTACCTTAAGACTAGTAAACGCTATGGGAGTTGGGTTTCTATTATATCGTATACCGTTATGTGGGTCTATGTAGTTAAAGCCGTCAGTTCCGCCAAAAAACAATGTGCCATTGGCATCCATAAATCCAGAGCCTTGTGCAAACGAGCCGCTTTGTAAACCATTAAAAGATGTGTAGTTGGTTACTTCTCTAAGTTTGGTATCTAACCAACTCACTCCCTTATTGGTACTAAACCAAATGCGGCCTTGCTTATCTTGAAGTATCTTATGCACAATACCATCGGCCAAGCCTTGTTTTTCGCCAAAAACTTCAACATGCTTGCTCAGCGCATTGATCTTCAGCAGCCCGTCACTGCTTCCCGCCCAGATATCTCCCTTATTGTCTTTAAACAACGTTTGTATCAAATTACTCGGCAAGTTATTAGCTATCAGGCTCATTAACGTAAAATGGTTATTACGCGGGTCGAAAATGGCAATACCCGTTCCGTGCGAAGCAATCCACATTCGGCCGGCGTTATCCTCCTTAAAATCGCGGATGTAACCATTTAGCGGTAAACTAAATTGGTTTCCGGCATTTACAAAAGGTGAGTAATACTTAAAAATTTCTGTTTTAAGATCTAAAATATTGACACCACCGCCGTTTGTACCTATCCACAACCTTCCTGAATGATCCTCTTCCAGGCAAAATATCTCATTGTGATTAATAGTGTTATTTCCTGAGCCGCTCAAATACTGCTTAACAGCTCCGGTGGAGGGATTAAGCCTAAATAAGCCATCCTTATAAGTGCCGATCCACAAGTTACCATCGTGGGTGCGCTTAAGCGTTAAGATATTTAAGCGCCCGTCATTTTTCTTACGGGCCGAAATGAGGGAAAAGCGTTTAAACAACCCTGTTTGCTTGTTATATAACGACAAGCCACCGCCGTCGGTACCAACAAAAACACTGTTACCATTGCCGGGCGCAAAAGCTGTTACAAATCTTGAACTTAACCCATAGGCATCATATGGGTTAGCTTTTTTAAGGTTAAAAAAAGTAAGGTTGCTGTCATATTTATTTACCCCGGCCATATAAAGCCCCAACCAGCTAATCCCTTGCTTATCTACTAAGATAGACCTGACGGCGTTACCCGACAGGCTGTAATTATCGCGTCCATCGGGTAAATAGGTGTTAATATTTCCGGTTTGCAGGTCAAGTATATTCAAACCATCTTCGGTACCAATCCACAATACATTGGATGCCGCAAATGCCATAGTATAAACAAAATTGTTAGATAGGCGCTTGCCTACTGGGCCTTGGTTATTAATTGTCGCAAAATGCTTTCCATCCGGCAGCAATTTGCATACGCCACCGTTAGTGCCAACCCATAAATTGCCTTGAGCATCTTCGGTTA
The DNA here is from genome assembly GCA_913775265.1 of uncultured Mucilaginibacter sp. Lineage (GTDB taxonomy): Bacteria > Bacteroidota > Bacteroidia > Sphingobacteriales > Sphingobacteriaceae > Mucilaginibacter. The sequence continues at coordinate 9,777 of CAJYJH010000055.1, forward strand.
TAGCTTTTACAGTACCACCCGCAATAGCTTGCGGATCATTAATATTAGGTAAAAATGCAGTGAATTTATTCTCCTGACGCTCGTACCGGTACAAGCCGCTTTTGGCACCAATCCAAATACGTTTTTGTTTGTCTTCAAATACAGTTAAAACCGGTTGATGCCCCAGATCATCGGGCACGTTCGGCATATCACCAAATCTGGTGATGTGCCCGGTATTGGGACTAAGCCGGTTTAAACCACCTAAGGTTGCTACCCAAATATCTCCTTTTGAATCGCTGTAAACGCCTTTAATTACGGCACTGCTAAATCCATTAACCTCATTATTGGAGTGATAGTGACGAAACCTGTTTTTCTGCCTGTTAAACAAATGCAAAGAACCACTTGTACCCACCCAAAGCCTGCCCAGACGGTCTTCGTGCAAACTGGTAACCTCGTTAGACCACAAACTGGTACTATCCTTAGCATTGTGGCGGTATACTGTGTAATTCAAACCGTCAAAACGGGTGAGCCCATCTTCGGTAGCAAACCATATAAAGCCAAAACGGTCTTTTAAAATAGCGTTTACTGTGTTAGACGAAAGCCCGTCTTTCGAGCTTATAGCAGTGAACTGGTAGTTAGAATTTTGCCCGAAAAGCGAACAGTTTACTAACAGCAGAACATACAGTACAGAGGCTTTCTTTGTAAAATTTAAGAGCATAAAACAGGTTTATTAAACACCCTTTAAGTCGTATTTTTTTGCATAACCTTTTCAACTCTCTTCTGCTCAAGAGATGCTTTGGCCGGCAAAGAAACTAACCCCGGAAATGATGTTTATAATTTTTGGTTGAACAAATATAGCATCATCAATAGTGTACAGGATGGAACATTTGTACAATAAAGAGCATGATAAGTTCAATCAACGCATTTTTTCAGTATTCTTTAAAGTCTGAATGGCATTTGTGAGTATAGCGATACGAAGCAAATGCTATGTTCATTGTATGTTCATGTCGGGCGCAGTAACTTCTAACACCCGACATTTTCAGCATCCTAAGTTGGATTGTAACACACATAATACTTAAAAACATCCTACTCTTATTTAGCGTGAACATTATTATAATCTTCAGCAACAAATTACGCCTCTATAAAAATTCAAGCTATTTAATTTTATCTCAACTTTTGGCGACACTACATGTTCATGTTTACCGCGCCAAAAAATCATTATATACATCACACTATAAATTAAACAACATGCATAAAAAAACTTTTATTTTTTGCGCAAGTGCTGTGGCATTATGTCTGGCCGGTATTGCGTGGCGCCCAGCTAAGCTGGATACCGATAAAGGGCTCAAAGATTATTACAAAAAGTACTTCCCAATTGGCTGTGCCGTTACACCGCGTGAACTGCACAGCGACGAAAGCAAACTCATCATTAAAGAGTTTAACAGCATTACGGCCGAAAACGCAATGAAGATGGCCCCGCTGCATCCGGAAGAGAACCGCTACAACTGGCGCGACGCAGACAGCATTATGGCTTTTGCGGAGCGCAATCATATTAAGCTACGCGGGCACAACTTATGCTGGCATGCTCAAGCACCCGCTTGGATGTTTAAAGATACTGCCGGAAACGACGTGAGCAAAGAAGTGCTACTTAAACGTTTAAAAGATCACATTACGACTGTAGCATCTCGATACAAAGGCAAAATTTATGCGTGGGATGTGGTGAATGAGGCTATCGCAGATGATACTACCTTTTTACGCAAAACTAAATGGAGCCAGATTACCGGTCAGGATTTTATTGCCGAAGCTTTTAAAGCTGCCCGCGCTGCCGACCCCAAAGCCGCATTATTTTACAACGATTACAATACAGAGCAACCGGCCAAAAGAGAAAAGATTTATAAATTATTAAAAGGCTTACTGGCAGCAGGTGTCCCTATAGATGGTGTAGGTTTGCAAGCTCACTGGTCGGTTAGTACACCGAGCCGCGAAGAGTTGGAAAAATCTATTCAGATGTTCTCATCATTGGGCTTAAAAATTCAGTTTACCGAATTGGATATCTCAGTTTATGCCGGACGCCAGGGTGGGCAATTGATTAACCGGCAACAACCGCAGGTACAATCTGAGTTTACGCCCGAGATGGAGCAACAACAATTGGAGAAGTACAAAATGGTTTTCGAAGTATTTAGAAAGTACCGTAAAAACATTACCGGCGTGACATTCTGGAACGTATCAGACCGCTATACTTGGCTAAACGGACGGGGCCGCAAAAATTACCCTTTGCTTTTTGATGCCAATTTAAATCGTAAAAAGGCTTATTGGGAGGTAGTTAAATTTTAACGTACCTTTTGCTTTCCATTATCTATAATACTAAGCTTTTCACTCTGTAACCTAAAGAAACTACTGTGAGAAAAACACTGATACTAAAAATACTGATACTTTTCGCTGCTGCCATATTGTCGAGACAAACCTTGCATGCACAAAAGGCTACTAATCCGGTTTTGTATGCCGATGTGCCCGACTTATCAATGATCAGGGTGGGTAATGTATATTATATGAGTAGTACAACCATGCACATGAGCCCCGGCGTGCCCATCATGAAATCGACCGATTTAGTGAATTGGAAACTGGTAAGCTACGCTTATGATACCCTTGACGATGTTGATGAGCTCAATTTGAACAATGGCAAAAGCACTTACGGACGTGGATCGTGGGCTAGTAGTTTGCGCTTTCATAACGGCACTTACTATGTATCCACATTTGCCGGCACCACCGGTAAAACGTATATCTATTCCACCAAAAACATAGAAAAAGGCCCCTGGAGAAAGATTTCCTTTAAACCATCCCTGCACGACCATTCACTGTTTTTTGATGATGACGGCAAGGTGTACATGGTTTACGGTGGTGGCCGTATTATGCTGGCCGAACTTAATGATGATTTGAGCGGCATTAAGGCAGGAACCACACCTAAAGAAATTATTGCCAACGCCAGCCTGGCCGGAGGACCAAATGTAGGTTTACCGGCAGAAGGATCGCAACTTTTTAAAGTAAATGGCAAATATTACCTGTTCAATATTTCATGGCCACGCGGCGGCATGCGTACCGTGCTTATCCACCGTGCAAACAACATTGCAGGCCCGTATGAGGGTCGTATTGCCTTGCAGGACAAAGGCGTTGCCCAAGGCGGATTAGTGAATACGCCCAAGGGAGAATGGTATGCGTACCTTTTCCGGGATAATGGTGCAGTTGGTCGCATTCCATACATTGTACCGTTAACCTGGAAAGATGAATGGCCTGTTATTGGTGTAGATGGAAAAGTGCCTATGGAGTTAGACTTACCTGCTAACAAAAGCCTGATACCGGGAATTGTAAATTCGGATGAGTTTACCCGCAAAAGCGGCGAGCCGGCTTTACCGTTAGTTTGGCAATGGAATCACAATCCGGACAACGCGCTATGGTCGCTTAGCCAACGCAAAGGCTATTTACGGTTAATCACCGGCCGTGTTGATACCAGTATATTTTTAGCGCGTAATACACTTACACAGCGCACCATCGGCCCGGTTAGTTCTGCAATTACTTTTCTTGATGTAACCAACATGAAAGACGGAGACTGTGCAGGTTTACTATTGCTGCAAAAGAAGTTTGGATGGGTTGGCGTAAAAGCTGAGGGCAGCAACAAATACCTGGTGATGGTAAACGGCGAGGTTGGTGCAGGCACCGAGGTAAAACGTATACCTCTTGAACAAAAAACAGTTTATTTGAAAGCCGAATGCGATTTCAGAAACCGTACCGATAAAGCCGGATTTGCTTATAGCTTAGATGGCAAAACATGGGAACCAATAGGCAACACCTTACATATGGCTTATACTATTCCGCATTTTATGGGATACCGCTTTGGTCTCTTTGACTACGCTACCAAAACTACCGGTGGCTATGCTGATTTTGACTTTTTCCGCATCAGCGATAAAATATCAGATCGTAAGTTTGAATAGTAATTGATAGTAGTTAAGAAGTGTTACTTAACTACTAAAAAGCTATTGTCAATTAACTTCAATCTATAAAATATAAACAAATAAAAATGCCGCAGACTATTTAAAGTAACTGCGGCATTTTACATTTTGTTTTGTTAATAAACTCGATTAATTAGATTAGGCTATCTTGCTGCTGGCTGAATTACACGATAATTACCGCTCAAATGCATCAGGCTGAAAAGGTACAGCAGGCCGTCATAGTAAGGATCAAAGTAGCCGTCGTCGTAGGGTTTCAACTCGGCATTCCATAATGCTTGTATAAAGTCTTTGCTGGCCGGGTCAGGGTTGACCATTGATGCAGCGGCTGCGGTAGCTACCAGCCCAAGAGAGTGCCTTAGCTTAGGCGGATTATTTCCGGCTTTCAGTATAAATTCTGGCTTACTGCCGTCCAGATTAAACTGATCTTCAAAAGTATCGATCCCCTTGGAGCGTAAAAAGCCTTGAAAACGCTTGGCATAAGCTTGCTGCCAGGCTTTATCTTTACCAAACCAAACATAGTCCATTGCTATGTTCATGGATACCCGCCACGAGTCGTACCTAAAAGCGGCCGGCATCCATCGGGTAGAATGCGGCTTGCCGCTAAACTCTGTATAATCTGCATTTAAACCGGTTACCGGGTGGCAGGCACGGTGCAAAAACGCACGCGATGTATCGGCACAGTCTTTATAAAACTGCTCGTGCCCATCTTTAGCATAAAGTGCCCAAACCTCATAAAATGCGGGCAGATGATAAGATGGGTCGGTCCAGCGGTAACCATCGCCCTCGGGCACAAAACTAATCTGCTTAGCCTGGGTGTTAATCAGGTTAAATATATTGCCCGTGCCATCCTTTTTCCACATGGCATCCAATATGCGGCGGGCCTCACGGTAGTAATTAATACCGGTATTGTTGCCCCAACGGTTAGCTGCAAATAAAAGACTGGTAACGTAATATAATTCGCCATCAGATGCCGAGCCTTCCGAATTACGCTTAAACGTAGTCGTGTTAATACTCCAGGCAAAATACCCTTCGCGCGGACCGCTTTGGTGCTGAGCATGTTTCTTAGACCACCGCCATATCCGGTCAAAAACCTGCTTTTTGTTAAGTTGCACGGCTACCATCATCCCATAAGACAGTCCTTCGGTACGAGCATCATGGTTTTTAACATCACTTATGTAAGCCGTGGTATCATCTACCACAAAGTAGACCTTGTTAGGACCTTCAAAAACATCCTCATAAGCCTTGGCCAGTTTACGGTCAATGTCTGCCTGCTTATAGCCTGCCAACTTGAAAAAATTAGGATAGTTGACCAGCTGACTTGATGGGTGCTTTTTAGAATACTTGGCTTTTAAAATGCTTTGCCCGTATACAACGTTGGCAATAAACAAAAACGCTAATCCTATCCATCTTTTCATACAACACAAAAAAATTTACACTTAAATTTATTTAAACTCTGCAATCAATTACAGAATTATAGACTAATCACTTAAAATGTTAAATTAAGTAAATTATCCGCTCGCAATCATTAACTTAGCTTTAAAACCTGAATCATGACTCTTGCTTTCTTAAATCTTGGCCCCGTCGAAATAGTAATTCTGTTAGCTATTACCATCACTGTAATAGTGGCCATTGGCAACTACGGCAAACGCACAGCCCTCGGTTATAGTGGTTCTGTTTTACTATCTGTTCTTGCAACTCCGCTTATTGCACTCATTGTCATAAGTATTCTTAGAGCCAAAAAATCAGCATAGTTCTAATTCTTCAGGCTTGCAGCTAAATTTGTTGCCGACGGCTTTGCCACCAACTGCAGACATTTTATTTGAATGTTTTGTGCCGCACCTTTTGGAAATTTGATAAACACATCGTGCTGCCCATCGGTGATGCCACTTACAGGTACCGAAAATGTTTGGTAATCACCTTTGCCGGTGGGCTTAATTTGCATTTTAGCGATGCGCTTGCCGCCTTGCAGGTCGTCCAGCCATATTTCTACCAGACCTGCTGTTTGACAAGAGGCCTGTATAGTGAGATTAGCAGGTTTTTGTTTGCCAAAATCAGCGCCGGCAAGCATGAACCACCCTCCCAGTTGGTTGATGTTGGTTACTGATTGATCTGCCATTTTCTTTATACCAAAAAAGTTGTTCATGCTGATTGCCGGAATTTCGGAGAAGGCATCTTTATAAGTAAAACCATCAAAAGCGGCTTTTTTACCTTCGGCAAATAAGCCTACACTGGTGCCCACCCACGAATTAAAATTGGGTTGTGCCTTGTCTAAATTTACCGAACTTATCGGCGCTCCCAAACTTGTCCACGTTTTTCCATCATTGCTATAATAGCCGGTGAGTTGATGTGCGTAACGCTGCAGTTTGAGCCATACTGTTTTACCGATAGGATTGTTTACTGATCTTACAGCAGTATCCATTTGCAACATGATTTTTTTACCCTGATCAAATCCGGTATAAAATCGCACCATCACTTTCTGGTCGCCATTGGTCAGATAAATTCCGGCTTTCTCTTCAGGCTTTATGGCATCCAGGTCTACCTTAGTTATCACATTGTAATAATGATCTAATTCTTTCTGCATTAAATGGCTGCGGCTGGTATCGGGCATTAGGGTAAGCCACCCTTTACGCTCAGTAAGCGAATATTGGGTTGACGCCTTTTTAGTCAAAAAGTGCCAGTTTAAATCCAGTTCCGGCTTTTCAAAATCGTCGGAAGCACCGTGCCGCCATGGGATGCCGCCTTGGGGCAGGTTTGGCTTTATAATGGGCTGCGTAGTTGGTGCCATTCCCCATGGCCGGTCACCTTCCCAAATTACGGGGTAAAGGGCAGTTTGTCTGCCCATTCCGGCCCAGTCATTACCGTCGTATTTCTCATAGCTCTGCCCTATCGTCCACCAGGTGCCATCGGCCAATTGAACAGGTGCTGCAATATGGTTAGGCCTCCTGAAACCAACTTCGTTATCAGTAATTGGTTTAAAAAAATTACCCAGGCGTTCCCATTTAGTCGAGTCGCTGGTTAAGGCCGATGCTTTGAGCACATACTGCCCGCCCGACACATCGCCCGCCGGAAAGTAATAATAAATACCGTTGCGCTTACACATCACCGGTCCTTCGGCCCAACTGTATTGCAACTTAGCGTTGATCCAATCCAGATTAATCACGTTATCCGTCAGTTGACCATCTTTACCTAAAGCTTGCAAACGGTTTACCTTTTGGCCGTTTTTAATTACCATATACGGCTTGCCGTCATCATCCACAAAAATGGAGTTGTCATAACCCAGCGGACCGGTTTGCGGGTTAGTTTTAACCTGAACCGGATCAGACCATGGCCCTTTTGGCGATGACGCCTTACTAAACCATTGCCCGCCGGCCGAAAAATATATCCAATACGAACCATAAAAATAAGTGATGGCCCCTTGCCAGATACCGGCAGATGGACGATCTGTTACCCATTTGGCTTTGGAGGCTGGTAAAACCCGACTGATAATTTCCCAATGCACTAAATCTTTAGAATGATATATAGGCAAATACGGATTGAAATGGAATGTAGAGCCACAATGGTAGAAATCATCGCCCACTTTAAGTAGAGTCGGATCGGGGTGGTCGCCTGGTAGCACAGGGTTGACGTAAGTTTTTACCGATTGATGGAAAGCCTTATCACTGGCGTTTGGCAGCTGCGCCGATGCCGAGAATGACAGTACAAGCGCAACGAGGCATATTAAGGAACGGCCTATTTTATGAGTCATTAGTAAAATGATGATGTAATAAAAACAGTTGTGTTGATTGTTGATCACCAAAATATCTTCAGGTGCTCAACCTAACTTTTAAATAGCGTTAAACTATGTTCTCAAAAGTAATTTCAATGAAACAAGCGTTGCTAATACGTTTGTGCATGTTTAGAGCATAAATGTTCAAAGCACCACACTTAAAATTTTTTCGTTACTAACCTTACAGCTTAGATGTGCAGGGCCACAAGCCAGATTATTAAAATGAGCATACCTAAAGCATAGGCAGATGTTCTTAAAACCTGCAAACCGGTTACGAGTTAAGTATTGGATTTATTTAACAGGCCACTGTAAAAAGCAGAAAATAATCTGCAGGCACAGCTGTTCCATATTACTTTTGACGATGAATGTTTTAATTACACGGTCACTGCCGCAAAAAGGGCTTGACTTATTAAAGGCTGCAGGCTGCAACGTGACTCAGTATACCGAAAAACGGGAACTTTCTCCTGCTCAGTTAATTGAGCTATGCCAGGGACAGGATATATTACTAAGTTCTGGACCTAACCATATCGACGAAGACTTTTTAAAAGCCTGCGGCCACTTAAAAGGTGTTGCTTTGCTGAGCGTGGGGCATGACAAAGTGAATCTGGAGGGCGCTACGCGTTATGGTATACCAGTAAGTAACACGCCCGACGTAATTACCCAAACCACTGCCGACACGGCATTTTTACTGATGCTGGCTGTTTCGCGGAACGCATTTGCCATGAGCCGGAGCATTGAACAGGGCGAATGGCATTTTTACGATCCGACAGCAAATTTAGGATTGGACTTATACGGCAAAACGTTGGGTATTTTTGGTATGGGCCGGATTGGCTTTGACCTGGCAACCAAATGCAAAGCCTACTTCGGCATGAACATTATTTATCATAACCGGAAACCCCGCACCGAAGCCGAGCAGCAACTCGACGCGCGCTATGTTTCTTTCGATGAGCTTTTACAGCAAAGTGATGTATTGTCGGTACATGCCGGACTGTCTGCAGAAACCAAGGGGCTTTTTAACCACGCTGCGTTTGCGCAAATGAAATCATCATCTATATTCATTAATACGGCACGCGGTGGTATCCACCAAGAAGAAGATTTAATTAAAGCGCTGCGAAACAAAACAATTTGGGGTGCTGGCCTGGATGTTACCAACCCTGAACCTATGCGAGAAGATAATCCATTATTGCACATGCAGAATGTTTGCGTTTTACCACATATAGGTTCGGCAACAGTTGAAACCAGGAATAACATGGCGGTGAAAGCAGCTGAGAACGTAATTGCTGCTATTAAAGGTCAACCTATGCCCGATATTCTCAATCCGGAAGTTTATTCAAAAAAGCACGCCGGATAGACGCCAACTGATTGAGTTACTATTAAGAATTTTGGTTCTCATGACTGTGTCAATTTAAATTTGCAAGGTGATATTCATGGGTCAGTTTACACCTATATAAGTAAACGATATCATCAAGAACACCATTTATGAACAGCAACACCAAAAGCAATCAGGAACTGATTAAAAAAGCTTACCAGGCATTTAACGATCGAGATATTGGCACCATCCTGCAGATGATGCACCCGGACATCAAATGGTCGAGAGCATGGGAAGGCGATTACGCCCAAGGGCATGATGAGGTGAGGGCCTATTGGCAGCGGCAATGGAAAGAGATTAATCCCAAAGTAACGCCGGTTGGTTTTAATGAGAAACCCAACGGGACTTTAGAAGTTGAAGTTGACCAGGTAGTAAAAGATTTGGAAGGCAACATTGTGTTTGATGGGAAAGTAAAACACATTTATACCATTGAAGATGGACTGCTCAAACAAATGGATATTGAACAATACTAAGGAGTTAAAACCTTTGTTGATAATCCATTATTCAATCACATAATTGTGCATCCCGGCGACGACTTTCACAGATTTAACCGTGTTGACTATTGCTTTACCTTCATAAACGGTTTTACCAATCGGGAAGGTAATGGTTGCTGATGAATTGGCAGGCACTACGATATGGTAAGCAATACGCTGTCCGCTGCGCTTCCAAGACGATATAACGTTTCCTGACGGACCGGCATAATGCGCCTCGAAATGGTCTAAACCACTAACAAAAGAAGGCTGCAGAAAGAAATGCTTAAAGCCCGGCGTTGATTCGTCGGGTTTTATACCGCCTAAGGTTTTATACATCCAGGCACCAATCTCGCCAAACATGATGTGATTGAGAGACAGATCTCGCTTTAAGGTCAAATCTCACTTCTCGTATAAAGTGATAGCCCCGTTGGCTATCCACCATCCCCACGACGGAAAAGTATCTTGCGTGGCTAACTTGTATGCGGTTTATGCCTGACCGTTATCACTCAGTGCTCCCAAAATTGCTTTCGCACCCAGTATCCCCACATCCAGATGGTAATTATTGGCTGCTACTTTACGAGCAAGTATTGCTGCCGCTTTTTGCTTAAGCTGATCGAGCACTATCCCCCAGTACAAAGGCACGGCTTGCTCGGTTTGAAAGCCATCCGCATACCGGCCGGTTTGACTGTTTAAATATTTGGCATTGATAGCCTTTTTTATTTTTTCGGCCAGTGCTGTGTAAGTTGTAGTCGGATTGTATACCCAAGACCCGAGCTGTTTTTGCCAGGATATTCGCGTCAACAAAATAATATACCGACGAGGTAAGCTCAACCGGCGTTTTAGATTTTACCGGTGCCCAGTCGCCCAAACCCCTGGTGGTTGATCCGCTTGGGTATTTTTCGTTAATGTGATCTACGTAGCGTTTTATGACGTTGTAGTTATCCTTCAATATTTTTTGGTCGCCATAAAACAGGTAAGTATTCCAAGGAATAATTGCTATTGTACTGGTCCAATCAGGCCCGTTACCCCATTCGTACCCCCAGCCATCGGTGGGTATGATGGATGGCAGCACGCCGTTCGGCTGCTGCTCATCGCGATGGTCGGCCATCCATTTTTCGTAAATCGTAATTACATCATAATTATACAGGACAACCTCGCTCGCTATGTGTGCATCCCCGGTCCAGCCGTTTTTTTCGCGCTGAGGGCAGTCCGTTGGGTAGCCAAACAGGTTAGACAAATAAGACGCATTGGTAGCAGTGTATAATTTGTTTAGCAACGGGTTTGAAGTGTTAATATGCCCTACCTTAGACACATCGCTATGCATAAACCAGCCCACTAAACTTTCCTTTGTTAGTTTGATGGGTTTATTACTAACCACCTCCACATACTGAAAACCTTTGTAGTTAAACCGGGGCATGAACGTTTCTGCACCTTTACCGTTTAAATAATAGATATCAGTTGCAAAAGGATCGGTCAGTCTTGTAGCTTCAGCTAAAAAGTAATCTACGTTTGATTGGTCGGGCATGCCCTGAGCATCTAAGCGCTCAGCATGCACCAGCTTAACGCGGGTGCCAGCATCGCCGTTTAAAGTGATCTGGCTAACGCCAGCGATGTTACGTCCTAAGTTGTATAAGTAGGTTGTATCATTAATCTTCTTAAAACTTACGGGTGCAATCTCTTCCACGTTACGAACCGGCACCATAGCCTGCGCCGTAATATTAGCTGATGGAGCCTGACGGATAATAACCTCACTCCATATCCTATCGTCAAAACCAAGCTCATTCCAATCAGGTATTTCGCGTCGCGCATCATAATGCTCGCCGGTATAAATACTGTTAAATATTACCGGGCTTAACGCTGTCTTCCACGTTTTATCTGTACTGATGACCTCTGTCGTACCGTCCTTTAGGTTTGCAGGGATGAAAAGATTGGCGCTTGTTACATTGATGGAAGTCTTCTTTCAGTTTCTTTTTCTTTGTGAATAAGGTTGATTTTTGTGGTAAAGGTTAACACTGACAGAGGCGAGTTATTCGTACCTCCAGGCATTCAGGCCTATCTTGCGATTCAATCCTCTGTCAGTTGTTTAAACAAGCGTCAAATAGAAATTAGAGTTTCGAAGGCTCATTAGTAAGGTATTGACCCAGTGTTTAAACGGTTAACCTGAGTGTTATTAACAATTAAGCAAAGCTATGGATTATCATTTTTTTATTGGTATCGATGTTTCAAAAAGCACACTCGATTTTACTTTACTTGCCGGCAAAGAAAAGCAGTTCCAACTCCAGACCTCCAATGACCTGGCCGGCATCAGGCAATGCTGGAAACAGCTCAAAGCACAACCCTGCTTTGAGCTGCAACGCGCTGTTTTTTTATGGAGCATACTGGCATTTATAATCAGCACCTGCTTGGTTTTCTGCACGCTAAAAAAGCAGCTGTCTGTTTAGAACCTGCCATTCACATTAAACGCTCGGCAGGTCTGCAAAGAGGAAAAAATGATCAGGTGGATGCCTTAAGAATTGCACAGTACGCTTACAAGAACCGCGAAACGCTTAAGCTCTGGCAGCCTAAAAGACAAGTCATCGTACAACTCAAAGAACTATCGGCCTTGCGCAGCAGGCTACTCAATGCCCAGAAACAATTATCCGTACCCATCAAAGAAACCGCTCTGTTTGACCAGGAAATAGCCAAACAGGCATCAAAGCTCTGTAAAGCAACGGCCGAAGCGCTTGCCTCGGACATTAAAAAAGTAGTTGGCGCCATAGACAAGCTCATTAGCGGCGACCAATATCTGAAAAGGCTTTTTGATGTGGTTACTTCCGTTCAGGGCATCGGCAAGATCACGGCAACGGCCATGGTTGTGTGCACCAATGAATTTAAGGATATCAGCCAGGCTTCAAAGTTTGCCTGCTACGCCGGCATCGCACCTTTCGATCATTTCTCCGGCAGCAGTATCAGAGGCAGGTCCAGGGTATCACATCAGGCTAACAAACCCATGAAAACATTACTTCATCTTGCTGCTATGGTAGCCATCTGCTATAACCAGGACCTGAACGCTTTTTATCAAAGAAAACTCGCGCAAAACAAAAACAAAATGTCAGTTATCAATGCCGTGAGAAACAAACTTGTCCATCGTGTTTTTGCCTGCGTGAACCAAGACAGACTTTATCAAAAAAATTATACACAACCTCTTGTGTAAACCATAGAAATCGCAATGACGTAATACGCATATCCAGGCATACCGCAGGCCGGTTTCGCCAAGGCGCACGTTCAAAATCCCACACGGCGCGCGACTGGAAGTTATACCAGCCATTACCTAACAATACACCTACCGCATTATTCCCACTCTGCAGTTGGCGGGTTACATCATAGGTTACATATAAATTGCGCCGGTCAAACCGGGTATACATCGGATCCAAGCGATGATCGCCAATTTTTTTACCATTAATATACAGTTCATACAAACCGGCAGCGGATACGTATGCCCTTGCGGAAGTAATTTGTTTTTGAACGCTGAATGCTTTACGGAGATAAGGCGCAGCTTTTTCGCCGATGCTATTATTATCGCTAATCCAGCTCCCGCGCCAGAAGCTCTGGCCCATCATACCCATCTCAAAGCTGGCAATGGGTGATTGAATCGGTTTGCCGTTTTTGCCCCAAACAGTTACAGCCCAGTAATATTTAGTAAAGGGCTGCAATAGCTGACCTGCGTAAGTAACCAAGCTAACATCCGTTTTCATTTTCTGCGTTTGCCATATGTTGCCTCGCCCGGCTTTAACTTGCTTTTCGTCAGTTCCAACCGTTAGCTGGTAAGCTGTTTGCTGCGCGCCGCTTAGGGCATCCTATAATATCCAAGACAACCGAACAGAGGGGTTATCTAATCCTATTGGATTAGTTAAATGCTCGCACTGCAGGTTTACAATCGCTATGCCTTTAGCCCTTACCAGCACCAGCATTACTGAAGACATGAACAGCAGGAGCAGGAATAATAAACGACTAATCTTCACTGGGGTTGTATGAAAACGTTTTTAACAACAGTAACCGGAATCACTTTTTACTGGCAAACACTAAAATGGAAGCTATTTAAGCTTAAATATAGAATCCATTAACATCCATTTTTCTGCCTCTTTAGCTCCCGGTAAGGCTTGCTGATACTTCCACATCAAATTTTCCCATTCCTGTACTTTGGCATTGCTGGCATCCATATCTGCTTTTTTTTCGAACGAAAAACCATCGCTGACATCCATTATCATGAATAGCCTGCTTTTGAACCGGTAAATTTCCATCTGCACTATTCCGGACGTGGTGATGCTTTCTAATATTTCGGGCCATACCTTGCGATGGTGATCTTCGTACTCAGCAATTAAGCTGTCGTCATCTATTAAATCAAGTGTTAAACAATATCTTTTCATGTACGATAAATTATCATCAAATGAAGGTGCTGATAGTAGCGACTAAACACCTTACACGTTTTATTTCAATAAACAATTATAAACAACTCGCGAGTCAAAATTTAATTAATCTTGCTTCAGTTAGGTCGTGCAAATAGATGATCAAAGATTTAGAAGAATTATAAATTCACCCATTGCTTGTAATGCAATTACTGCTATAAAAGTTAAATGCTTTATCTAAGTAAACAATCAATGAAATTTTCAGTATAATTTACAAAAGCACTACTCAAGTCATTAATTGTTTAAAATTTCACTAAAATACATTCACATTAATCATTATTTTTTCATTTATTGCTTTAAATCTGACTTTACAGCACTGCAAACTGTCGAGAAAAAAAAATTTTTCTCATTTTTTAACAGTTCGTCCAATTTTCAACACTAAAAAGTATGTCATTAACACTTTACGTCTAATTTTACTAAAATCGTTGTAAAGATTATTCGTCGGTTACTTTAAAAAAGACTCATAAAACAAAAACTTTTTAATTTTTTTTAAAAGATATTTTGTTTTCATAAACTATTTCTTTTACTTAGACCATTATAGACAGCCGTAATTTTTAAGTTAAATAAACAAATTTTTTTTATTAATTATTTGATAATCAAACGTTAGCAAACGTTGATTTAAAAGAGACCGATAGCTCCTTTTTTTATAAAAAGTAACAAATTAGATACAAAACTAAACAATAGTTATTTTCGATCTTGCCAGGACATTCGTTTTTGCTTAAAAAATAAAACTGCTATTTATTTTCAACGAGTTACTAAAACGTTTAAGCACAACTATCAACAAACCAAATAAATAAACAACTCAAAGTAGCCTTGTATGAACAAACCCTAACTTACCTTCTGCATTAGTAAAGCTTGGTACAGCAACCTCTTGCAAGCCTTAGATGGCCATCCACTATTTAACTAAGTTGATTCAAGTCATTAAACAATTAATGTATAAGTATGAAATTTACGAAGCCCCTGATAGACAAAAGGAACAGATTTAATCTGCCCAAACTGTCTCTCGCTCAAAAATTAATATTAGCCGGCACTCTGGTCATCAATCTTGACGCTGCTGCAGCAACAGTAACTCATGTCAATGCCGGCTCACCGGCGCACATTGCCTCGGCATTAACCTTTAATCGCTTTGCCGCCGATGGCAGAATTACCGGTAAAATAACCGACGAAAAAGGCCAGCCCCTACCAGGCGTAACTGTTCAGGTAAAAGGCCGCCAAACTGCTGCCGTTACTGATGTAAATGGAGTATATAATATTGAAGCTCCAACCAATGCCATTCTTGTAATTACCTATATTGGTTATACAACTCAAGAGATAGCGACCAATGGAAAGGTTGAATTGAATATTAGTCTTTCTCCTTCAACCAGTTCACTTAATGAAGTGGTAGTAACGGCTTTAGGCATCAAAAAAGATCAGAAAAAACTGGGTTATGCGGTATCTACCGTAAATGGTAACGATTTAAATCAAGCGCGTGAAACTAACGTGGCTCTCTCGTTAGAAGGTCGTGTTGCAGGTTTAAGTGTTGGTGCATCTAACGGTGGTCCGGGTTCATCTGCTCGCGTATTGTTAAGAGGCTTAACCAGTTTTACTGCAGGATCGCCTTTATACGTTATTAACGGTGTACCTATGGATAATACGCAACGCGGCTCTGCCAGCGAATGGGGTGGTGCTGATTACGGTGATGGTATCTCTAACATTAACCCTGATGATATCGAGTCTATGACTGTGTTAAAAGGTCAGTCAGCATCAGCTCTTTACGGTTCTCGTGCATCAAACGGTGTTATTTTAATTACCACTAAATCAGGTAAAAAGAATTCAAATTTTGGCGTTGAGTATAACTCTAATATTCAATTTGATAAAGCTTACAATAACACTGATTTTCAACAGGTTTATGGCCAGGGACAGAATGGTGCAAAGCCCGCAACTGCAGCCGATGCGTTAGCCGCAGGTAACTTAGCTTGGGGTGCTAAAATGGACGGATCACAAGTGATACAGTTTGATGGTAACTCTTATGCTTATTCACCGGTTAAAAACAGTTATTTGAAATTTTACCGGACTGCTCCAAGCTTTACTAACACTGTATCTTTCACTGGTGGTAGCGAAACAGGTAGCTTCCGTTTATCATTATCTGATTTAAGGGCAAACTCTATCGTGCCTAACAGTTATTTAGATAGAAAAACGTTCAACTTTAATGGTACGCAATCGGTTACAAAAAAGCTTGACATTACTGTTATTGCTAACTATTTAATTGAAAACGGCAAAAACCGGTCTTCATTGAGCGACGGTCCTGGTAACCCTAACAACGTTCAGTTTTTAGCGCCTAACGAAGATCAAAGTATCTTGGCTAATCGTGTTAGTGCAAGCGGCAGAGAGCAAAGCTTTACTAATGACACTTATGTAACTAATCCATATTTTGCTGCTTACGATTTTCAAAATAACACGCTCAGAAAACGTTTGATTTCGTCGCTGGCAGCCAAATACAATTTCACAAAGTGGTTATATGCTCAAGGTCGTTTAGGTTATGATAATATTATAGACCAGCGTACCAGCATTGAGCCTACCGGCACGGCCTATCGTAATGATTTAGGTACAATGACTTTGTACAACACTCAAACAACTGAGTTTAACGCAGACGCATTAATTAATGCCAAGCACGACATTATTAAAGACTGGTTAAACTTAGACTTAAGTGTGGGTGGCAACATTCGCCAAAGTCGATATGACGGTTTAGTTACCGCTGGCGGCAATGGTGGTTTTATCATTCCGTATTTCTACACTATTACCAATTTTGCAAGCCGCGTAACTCGCTTACCCGACAACTATACTAATAAGCATGTTAACTCTGCCTACTACTCCGCTGACTTTTCTATAAAAGACTATTTGGTTTTGAGTACTACCGGACGTTACGATACCTACAGCAGTATATCTAATTCTGTAGGCCGCGGCATTTTTTCGCCTTCGGTTTCGGGTAGCTTTATTTTCTCTGATTTGATGAAAATCAAAAATGTAGATCTAGGAAAAGTGAGGTTATCATATGCGCAAACCAGTAATGACGCACCAGCTTACGCCAACCAAGTTTATTATACAGTAAACAACTCAATCAATGGCATTCCGGCAGGTGGTTTCAGCACACAGCTACCAAACTTATTTTTAAAACCGTTTACTTTAAAAGAGTTAGAAGCTGGTTTAGAGATGAAGTTTTGGCATGACCGTTTTGGTTTTGACGTTGCTGCTTTCTCGCGTAAAACAAACAATGAGATCATCAACACTAATATTGACCCATCTTCAGGTTACAACAACCAATACTTAGGCACCGGTTCTACTCAAAACAGAGGTATAGAGCTTGAGATTCATGGAACTCCAGTAAAATCAAGTAACTTTAGCTGGACTCCGTCTTTCAATTTTACTTATGTAAAAAATAAAATTTTACAGACAGATCCAACTAATGCGAACGTATCTTTTGGTACTTATCGCCCGCAAAACGCCTCTACTGCTTTAATTGTAGGCATGCCTGGCCCACAAATTCTTGCATACGATTATGCCCGTAATTCTAGCGGCCAAATAATTGTTGACTCAGACGGTAAGCCTGTGCAAGGTGCGTTAAAGCCTATGGGCTCAACTATTCCAAAGATATATGGAGGCTTAAATAACTCATTTAACTTTAAATCTTTTAATCTATCATTCCTAACTGATTATCGCTTCGGCAACAAAATTCTGTCTGCTACTAATTATTACAGCATCTTCCGTGGTTTAAACCAGATGACATTGGTTGGTCGTGAAGGAGGTGTAGTTGCTCCTAATTCAGTAACCGCGAGCGGAGCGCCAAATAACAAAGCTGTTCCTGCTCAAGATTATTATCAGGATTTAGCACGTAGAATTTCAGCTTTAGATGTTTTAGATGGCAGCTTTATTAAGCTTCGTCAGGTAACGTTTGGTTACAATATCCCTAAAAATATACTGGGCCGTACACCATTCAGCAGTATAAATGTGTCATTTGTAGCACGTAACCTATGGACTATTATGAAACATACAGATAACATTGATCCGGAATCAGGTTTCTCTAACGACGTTAGATATACCGGCATAGAAGGTACCAGCTTACCGCAAACCAGAACATATGGTTTTAATGTAAACTTTAAATTTAAAAATTAAAAGACATGAAAAGACGTTATATATACGGCTTGCTAATGGCGGGTATCACCTTTGCAAGCAGCTGTACCAAAAAATTTGATGAGGTTAATACGGACCCTTATAAGTTTGTACCCGAAACATTTAATCCTAATTTTTTTATGTCGCAAGCCCAGCTTCAGTTCTCACAAACGGGCTACGACCAATTACTGTTTCAAAGCATGTGGACACAAAGCCTTGCGTCTACTTATGATTACTATGCTAACGGAGATAAATATGTATTAAGAGGTAGCGGAACAGGGTACTATAATAGAACTTGGAACAGAGGATACGGGGCTTTGACATTGGTTGACGAAATGAAAAGCCTTATTCAAGGCAAAACTCAATATAGCAACCTGGATGCCTGCGGAACTATCTTACGTGTGATGTTCATTCAGCGTATCACCGACCTACACGGCGATGCGCCGTATTCGCAAGAAGGTCAGGCTAAAGCAGGTAATTCAACACCGGTATTTGATAAACAACAGGATATTTACAAAGCGATGCTGTCTCAGTTAGATGCTGCAAGCGCCGCTTTAGACGTAAGTAAAGACAAGCCAACATCTGATTTATTTTATGGTGGTGACATCAGCAAATGGAAAAGATTAGGCTATTCACTGATGCTTAAAGCTGCCATGCGTTTAACTAAAGTGGACCCGGCGACCGCTAAAACATACGCAGAGAAAGCATATGCAGGAGGTACGATGACGAGTGTGGCCGACAACGCCAAAGTTTTAACCGACAATGCTAACGGCAACTCAAACTCTAACTCTGATGCATTATTAGTTACTGATGATTTTAGAGAAGTACGTTGGGGTAAAACACTGATTGATTTTATGAAAACCAGCAACGACCCACGTATTAGTGCAATTGCTGAAATAACTGCAGGCACAGGTAAAGCCGCCAATGAAGACAGAACTGCTGCCGGTATAAATACGGCCAGTCTACAAATTGGTATGCCTAACGGTTATGATCAAAATGGCGGTGCTACTGATATATCAAAAGCACCTAACTATCCTGGCACCAGCCCGGCAGATCCAAACGTTAAAAATGACGCCGCAGCTCCTGATGGTAAATACTCACGCCCAAGGTTACTAGTTTATGCTGACCGTAGCAGCGCAAACATCCTTTACACTTATGGTGAAAGTGAGTTATTATTAGCCGAAGCGGCCATTCGAGGTTGGAATACCGGGTCAGCAGCTACTCACTACGCTAACGCTTTAGCAGCAGACATGAGATCATTAGCACAGTTGAATGCTACACCACAAGCTGTTGTGAGCGATAATGATATTGCCTCTTACGTATCCAGCAATCCGTTAAGTGGAACCTCGGCTACTGCATTACAGCAAATCAATATGGAGTATTATGTAGTAACCTCTACTACTTTTAACTTCAATGAGACTTATGCTAACTGGAGAAGATCAGGTTATCCGGTGTTAACTCCTATAACCTACCCGAGCCAGTATATCACTGGTTCAATTCCACGCCGTATGCCTTACCCTATTTCCCTTCCACAAACAAACGGGGCTAACTACCAAGCAGCGGTATCTAATATGGGTCCTGACAATTTTGCTACCCGCGTTTGGTGGGATAAGCAATAATTGCTACTTTTATACAAGAATACAGCACGGTAACGCGCTGTATTCTTGCTATATAACCTAATTAATTAAACTATTTTTCATGCAAACCGGTTGTCGCTTAATTGCTCCTAAGCTTTTTTCGGGTATCCTGTTATTTTGCTGCTTTTCGGCAGCATCCTTACGTGCACAACAGCCGTTATTTAAACTGCTTACCGACAAGGAAACCAACGTTAACTTTGTAAACGCAATTAACGAAACCGAAAAACTCAACGTACTCTCGTACGAATACTTCTACAATGGCGGCGGTGTTGCGGCCGGCGACATCAACAACGATGGCCTGACCGATCTTTTTTTTACGGCCAACAAGCAATCCTGCAAATTATACCTTAACCAAGGTCATTTTAAATTTAAAGATATTACCAAACAGGCCTGCCCTGCTTTGTTTAACCGTACCGACGGCTGGAAAACCGGCGTTACCATGGCCGATGTAAACGGCGATGGCTTCTTAGACATTTATGTTTGTTACTCGGGCAAAGCTGATCCCGAACAACGACGTAATCAGCTCTTTATTAACAACGGTAATGCTACTTTCACCGAAAAAGCAAAAGAGTACGGCCTTGACGATCCGGGCTATGGCACGCAAGCCGCCTTTTTTGACTACGATCATGACGGCGACTTAGATATGTTTTTGCTGAACCATAATGTTAAGAAAATTGACAATATGGAGTTTGCCAAATACAAAAGCGAAACCGACGAGTACGCCGGAAATAAACTATTTGAAAACACCGGTAACCGCTTTACTGATGTTTCTAAAAAAGCCGGTATCATCCAAAATCCTTTAACCTTCGGGCTTGGCATTGCCATTGCCGACATTAACCTTGATGGCTGGCCCGATGTTTATGTAACCAACGACTACAACGAACCCGACTATATATACATCAACAATCACGACGGCACCTTTGCCGAACGTTCTAAACAATACGTAAGGCATATGGCCCATTTTTCAATGGGTGTGGATATTGCCGATTTTAACAACGATGGCCTTCCGGATATTTTAACGCTGGATATGCTGCCGCGCGATAATCATCGCCAAAAATCACTGCAGCTCGAAGAAAATTATGAGTCGTTTGAGCTGATGCAGCAGCAGGATTTATACAAGCAGTACATGCGTAATATGCTGCAGCTTAATAACGGCAACAACACGTTCAGCGAGATTGCCCAACTGGCCGGTATATCGGCTACCGACTGGAGCTGGTGCCCCTTAATTGCCGACTTTGACAACGATGGTTACAAAGATATTTTTATCAGCAATGGCTACCTGCGCGATTACACCAACAAAGACTTTTTAAGGTACTGGGGCGATTATAAAATCAAGCAGGCTATGGATAGAGAGCCGTACTTGCTGATGGATTTAATTAAGGCCATGCCCTCTACTACCCTACCCAACTATATATTTCAAAATAACCGCAATCTTACCTTTACCAATAAACAAACAGAATGGGGATTGGGCGATGCCAGCATATCCAGCGGCGCAGTTTATGCTGATTTAGACAACGACGGCGACCTGGATCTCATCATTAATAACATTAACCAACCGGCATCCATATACCAAAATCAATCCCGGGAGCTGAATGGTACCAACTACCTTAGTTTTAAACTGAAGGGTAATAATAAAAACACACAGGCTTTAGGCAGCAAAATATACGTATACAATAGCGGCAATGTACAGTACCAGGAAGTAAACCCAGCGCGGGGCTATTTATCAGCTGTGAGCACACAGGTTGTGTTCGGTTTGGGGAAATCCACTACAGTAGATTCGGTGAAAATTATCTGGCCGGATAATAAAGTACAGAAGATGCTGAAAGTAGCAGCCAATCAACTGCTCGAAGTTAATTACCAGCCGACAACGATTAACACCGCACCCAAAGCTATTAAGCCGATGTTTACAGCCGCTAAGCCGTTCATTGACTACAAAGCACCTGAAGAAGCCATTAACGACTTTAAACGCCAACTGCTGATGCTTTTCATGTCTTCGAAAACCACACCGGTTATTGCGAAAGCCGATGTAAATAAAGATGGGCTGGAAGATTTATTTGTGAGCGGCGGTCCGCAGTTGCAAGGCAATGTTTATTTGCAGCAGCCCGGCGGCAAGTTTGTAGCCGAAGCCGTAGAAAATAGCAAAACGCCCGTAGGCACTACATCAGCCGCATCATTTTTTGATGCTAATGGTGATGGCTTACCGGATCTATATCTGGCTAAAGGTGGTTACAGTTTATATGATGCTGATAGCGAAAACCTGCAGGATGAACTTTACATCAACAATGGTAAAGGTCATTTTAATTTAGCCACTAATGCACTGCCTGTACTAAATGCTGGCAGCAAATCGTGCGTTAGCCCGTGCGACTTTGATAAAGACGGCGACATCGACCTTTTTGTAGGCGGGCGCGTTATTCCGGGCAAATATCCTGTTACGCCTAAAAGCTACCTGCTGGTTAACGATGGCAAAGGCAAATTCAGCATTGCAGATGCGCTTTTTGCTAACGCGGGTATGGTTACTGATGCCCAATGGTGCGATTTGAACCGGGATGGCCGTAAAGACCTGATAGTTTGCGGCGAACTGATGCCGA
The DNA here is from genome assembly GCA_913775265.1 of uncultured Mucilaginibacter sp. Lineage (GTDB taxonomy): Bacteria > Bacteroidota > Bacteroidia > Sphingobacteriales > Sphingobacteriaceae > Mucilaginibacter. Next base: position 32,184 of record CAJYJH010000055.1, read on the forward strand.
TTAAGGTTTACATCAACTCGGCAAATGGTTTTACCGACCAAACCGATACTTACTTTACTACCCCGCAGGCTGGCTTTTGGAACACGCTTGCAGTAGCTGACGTTAACGGAGACGGACAAGAGGACTTGGTCGCCGGTAATTTAGGCTGCAACTCGGTAATCCAGGCTTCGGCTAAAGAACCTGCCGAAATGTATTATGCCGATTTTGACGGCAACGGTTCTATCGATCCGATGTTTAGTTTTTACGTGCAGGGCAAGAGCTATCCTTTTGTAAGCCGTGATGAGCTGAATGAGCAGATGTACCCCATGCGTCGTAAATTCACATCGTACAAAGCATATGCTGATGCTACTTTGCAGGATATCATCCCTGCCGATAAGCTCGAAAAAGCAGGCAAACTATCGGCTAACGAAGTAAATACTTGCGTATTCATCAATCAAAACGGCAAGTTCAGCAAAACCATACTGCCGGTAGAAGCACAGTTTTCGATGGTGAGCAGAATTATGGTGAAAGACTTTGACCATGATCAAAAGCCCGACATCTTACTGTTAGGTAACCATACCGACAACCGCTTAAAAATTGGCAGTATTGACGCCAACTATGGTTGCCTGCTTAAAGGAGATGGCAAAGGCAACTTTACTTACATCAGTCAGCCGGTAAGCGGCTTAGATGTTGAAGGTGATGTAAAATCTACAACAGAAATCGCCATCAATGGCAAAAAATATCTACTGATCGGTATCTCTGGTCAGCCTCTCACTTTTTATCAGGAGCCATGAAAGTATTAGCTGTATCTTTTCTTGTTTGTTTAAATTTGCTGTCATCGGTTTTTGCTGCACGTAATAAGAGCCTGCCCGAGCATTTATCAATGCAGCGCCCCATCCATGCCATCTCGATGGTGATGATGCACGATGTAATTAGTCCGCCGGTAGCCGCACGATATTATGCTTATACCATGCTGGGCGCTTACCAGATTGTTTCGGCTTATAATGAGACGGTACCTGATGCATCCAAGTTTACCAAAAACTTTCACACCACATTTAACAAAGACAAATACCCCGATGCTGATTACCAGGTTGCCGCTGCCTACTGCGTGTTGGAAGCTGGTAAGTTGTTATTGCCATCCGGCTATACCTTGCAGGAGGAACAGGATAAGTATGTTGCCCTGCTGAAAAAGCAAAAAATCAAAGAGGAAGTCATCAAGCAATCCGTTGCCGAGGCTGTTGATATGGCAGCACAAATTTTGGCTTATTCTAAAACCGACAATTATTTTGGTTTGAGCACCCGCCTGCGTTACACGCCGGTAAAGGGCGAGGCTTACTGGTACCCTACCCCACCCACTTATATGGAAGCGGTAGAACCTAACTGGGCAACAATTAAACCCATCATGATCGATTCGAGTGGCCAGTTTAAAGCGATTACTCCTGCGCCTTTCAGTAAAGATAAAAATAGCGAGTTTTATAAACTGGCCAACGAGGTTTATGCTGTATCTAAAACCGCAACACCAGAGCAAATCAGCATCGCTAACTTTTGGGAATGTAATCCGTTTACCGTGGTAACATCAGGCCACATGATGATTGGCTTTAAAAAGTTAAGCCCAGGCGGCCACTGGATGAATATTGGATTAATTGCCGCTGCCAAAAAGCGCCTCAACTTCGACCAAACGGTTGAATTACTTGCGCTGGAAGGAGCTACCCTAATGGATGCCTTTATTTGCTGCTGGAAAGAAAAGTATGCCAGTAACCGCATCCGCCCCGAAACTTATATTAACCGATACATTGATTTAAAATGGAGCCCGCTGCTGCAAACGCCTCCGTTTCCGGATTATACCAGCGGTCACAGTATTATTTCCGCAGCATCTGCCGAAGTATTAACTTATTTATTAGGTGATAACCTGGCTTACCTGGATGATTCGGAAGTACCTTATGATGTGCCCGCGCGCAACTTTACCTCATTCAGGCAGGCGGCTAAAGAAGCTGCCGTTTCCAGACTGTACGGTGGTATTCACTTCCGCGATTCTATTGACAATGGCTACGAGCAAGGTGTTCGTATTGCCGATTATTTAATTGCTGCTTTAAAAAAAGCAGGTATACAACCTATCACAAACACTAAATCTTAAATAATATAATATAGCTACCTAACTATTTTTGAATGAAGTTTATGTCATTGTGTAAAAAGAAGCGGGCGTTATCGCAGGCGCTTTTTTTTGCCTGTTTAACCGCATCACCTGCGCTTTACGCTCAAAACAAACCCGCTTATCTTAACGAGCGTTTACCGGTTGATGCCAGGGTAAAATCTTTATTATCTGAGCTTACCCTGGCCGAAAAAGCTAACCTGTTAGGCTACAACAGCAAAGCCATTCCACGCCTCAATATACCCGCCTACAATTGGTGGAACGAAGGTTTACACGGCGTGGCCAGGGCCGGACAAGCCACTGTGTTTCCGCAGGCTATTGGTATGGCTGCCACCTTTAATCCAGATCTGCTTAAACAAGTAGCCACGGTTATATCAACCGAAGCGCGGGCCAAGTACAACCTGGCCATGAAGCAAGACCGCCATTTAATGTATATGGGATTGACGTTTTGGTCGCCCAACATTAATATATTTCGCGACCCACGGTGGGGACGCGGACAAGAAACCTACGGCGAAGATCCGTTCTTAACTTCGCGCATGGGCGCGGCTTATGTAAATGGCATGCAGGGTAATGATCCGCAGCATTTAAAGGTGTCGGCAACCGCCAAACACTTTGTGGCCCATAGCGGCCCCGAAGCTACCCGTGATGAGTTTAATGCCCTGGCCGACGAGAAAGACCTGCGCGAAACTTACCTCTACTCTTTTAAATATCTGGTTGACCATGGCGTAGAATCGGTAATGACGGCATACAACCGCGTTAACGGCGAACCAAACTCTACCAGCAAAAAGTTATTAAATCAAATATTGCTGAAAGAATGGGGTTTTAAAGGTCATGTGGTTACCGACTGTGGTGCTTTGGATGATGTTTACCTGCGCCATAAAGTATTACCGAATGCTGTACAAACTGCTGCGGCGGCTATTAAAGCGGGCATCAATCTTGATTGCTCCAGCATCTTACAAAAAGATGTAGAAGAAGCTGTAAAGCAAAAACTGCTTACCGAGAAAGAAGTGGATGCCGCCTTGGCTAAAGTTTTAAAAACCGAATTTAAGCTGGGCTTTTTTGATGATAAGAGTAGCAGCCCATACTACAGTTATGGGGCAGATAGCGTTGCGAACGAAGCCCATACCGCACTATCGCGCAAGGTTGCCGCTCAAAGCATGGTGTTGCTTAAAAACGCTAACAATTTGTTACCGCTTAAACCGAATACCTATTCCAGCATCACCGTGTTGGGCACCAATGCCTCATCAATGGATGTAATGGCCGGCAGCTACCATGGCGTTAACAGCCGCATGGTTGATTTTGTGGAAGGGATTACCGGTGCGGTAGGCTTAACCACTCGTGTAGAGTATGATTTAGGGTCTAATTATACCGACACCACCCATTTTGGTGGCATTTGGGCAGCCGGAAACAGTGACCTGACTGTGGCTGTCATTGGCCTATCGCCAGTATTAGAGGGCGAAGCTGGCGATGCGTTTTTATCGCCAACCGGTGGTGATAAACCTAATCTGGATTTGCCTGCAGGCAATATTGCCTTTATCAAAGCTTTGCGCAAGGGCAACCCTAAAAAGCCTGTTATTGCCGTTATCACAGGTGGCAGCGATGTGGATGTAAGCAGTATCGAGCCTTATGTGGATGCCATTATTATGGCTTGGTACCCTGGTCAGCAGGGTGGTAATG